>CAWJGY010000014.1:0-654420 GCA_963842645.1 uncultured Alphaproteobacteria bacterium
TCCTATTTGTCGCCCAGTCTATAGTCGCAGCTCTGGATATCCGTTGTACCTGCGAAAACCGACTACGGCAGTGCCGATTGTGCGCGCGCTAAGCGGCAAGCGACCGCGCCGCAGATAGCCCATGTGGCGGGATGTCAGGTGCGACCGCTGGGCTGGGGCAAGTCGACGTGGGCACGCTCTTCACCGCCTTAAGGTAGCTGAGAAAAGCCCGAGGGTTCTTCCGCGTCGTCGGGATCCGTCACAAGCAATAATCTTATGAGATCGCCGTCTACCGCCCCATGGACCCCTTCAATTTTGTGGGGCCGATCGAGCTGATGCACGGTGTGCGATCCGTTCTTGTCCACGATGCCGACGGCTGCGCCCGCGCACGGTCCGTCGTGGTAGTTGTGATCGGTGTTCTTGCGACGGCGGTGAATACGATCGAACAATATTTGGCAAGGGCGTCGCGTCGGTGAAGCACAACGGAATCCCGTCAATCTGACTAGATCAACTTTTGTGATTGTCGATGGCATGATTTTCCGGGTCTCTTCGAATTTAGAGCGTCAAGGAAATCCGAGAGCTGAAATCCTATAATGGCGTTTTCGGATTGGCGCTTGTTACCGCGCTGGAACAACAGCATCTCGTCGCCGCTGACGATAGCACCTTCGATGTTGAGCGCGGAAACTCGCTGTCCAGTGGTAGAAGAATAGGCGAAAGATCGACGACGCGCGGTGAAACGCAACGGTGCCTTGCGTGTCTAGTGCGGAGCAGAGCGCCCATGCGGCGATTGCTTCGGGAACCAGAACCGAGCGCCAAAAGCGCACCGTGAGGGTAATCCCCAAAGGCAGGAAGCAGCGTGAGCGTTTCAAGGTCAGGCTTTTTCTCTTTGCGCTCTCGTTTGGCCTCTGGCAGCGCGCCGTCAAACAGCTGGATTAGATGACCTGGTTCGCAGTCTGCCGCGCGAAACACACCGAGATGAAGCTCATCGTCAGCAATCACGTATATTGAGAATTGATGACACTAGTCGGCTTGCGGCGGCTAAATGTAAGGGTCGCCCCGTGGTCGACGCAGCTGAAAGATTGAGCTCGCAAATCTTCGTGAGAATGGTCATTTTAGTCATGGTAGACGAAGAACGGAAGAAATGCGCCACTTCCGTCCTGCGCCGGCGACTAGCGCGGCCGCGGCGCAGTTCGCCGATTTGCTCGTAGGCAGCTTCGATTTCTCGCTCCGAGCTGCCACGAACGTGCAGCTCAACCCAATCGCTGGGGAAAACAGGAATCAGTCGTGGCGCTTCGCGACCACCGACGGGCTGGTGGCGGACATTCGCGACCAGCGCCACAATCTCAGTCGAACAATATTAGCGCTGCGGCGTATTCATCGTACCACCGCCCGGCCTGCTCACAATTCCCCCGGATGACATTACGAAATAGCCGACTGCAATTCCGACCACGACCGCGAACAGCGTCACCAAGATTACAGTTCTATTCATCTGTGCCTCCAGCGGCGTTAACCATGCCACCATCCCGCCCGAAACCTAAACGGGAGTTCGGGCTTATCTACCCAGGGATGCGGCGCGCTTACTCGGGGACCGAGCGTGCCATACGCCACCAAGAAGACTATCGCCGCCTGGCGACGTGAAATCGTGCAAGCCCGCATCCATCAAACTTGCCAGTGACGGCCTACCTTCCGCAACCATCCGCGAGTTATGGCACCATCGTGGACTGCCGCGAGGCATGCCTCAAACTGAGCGGCGCGGGACTTCACGCTGGGGGAGGTGGTTGACCGGGAAATGGAAGCCGAACTCATGCCGAAACGGCATGCAAGCTAAGCCGCTAAGCGGTGGCGAACTCGACAACCTCGACATCAACCGTGCGCGAGCTTCCGCATTCGGCGCAAACGTAAGTCCGAAACTCAGCGTCGGTCCACGTTTCTGCAATCACCCGCTGCACTTCCATCGAAGTCATACAGATTTCGCACTGCGGTATAGACCGAGCTCGCCTTGCCTGCATGGCAGGACCTCCGGCATATGCGGTACGATGTTTCGAAGGATTTTTGTTCGTTTGTTCGGTTCAAAGGTCGCGCCCGACATCCGGAGCCGTTGCTCGACCACAATCGACGAACTCCGGCGGTGTTGCCGCATTATTCGTTATAACGAAAACGGCCCCCAAACTGGAGGCCGCTTCCGATCCCGTAATAGAACGAGTTAGTTGGTGGTGCAGACCTTGACCGACTTCATGCTGGTCTCAGCTTCGGTACGGGTCTTGTAGACGTTGCCGTCACCGATGATTGTGGTTTCAGTCATGGTCGTAGGCTTCTTGTCAACAATCGTGCACTTCTTACGTCTTTACGTCCTGCACGACATAGAACTCATCGGCCGCCAGCGCGGGGGCGGCGAACGCGACGAGCATTGCAAGTGTCGGCAACTTCTTCATAGTGATTCTCCCAGTGGAAGTGACGCGATACAACGACCATCGAGCAAGACAGTTCGAACCGTACGGCCGGGAGCAATGGACGCAGGTAGAAGTTTAGAGAGTTAAAAGCCCGAGGTCGCGTGGCGGTCGAATGACGAGTACGATCGCGAAGCCGAGTGCGCAGCTGAGAAGTCGGAGGTAGCGCTAGCGAATGCATTCCGCGCCTGCGCTGACAGTTTGGGACGCTCGGGCTTAACGGTCGCCTCCGTTTGAGTGCTTTCATATCCCGGGCGAGCTTTGCGGTAATCGGAGGTAATGGTTCCGGCTTCGCAACGCCCTTCGCAAGCGCTGCTCTTACTTCACGGGCGCTCTCAATTCGTTGTTCAAGAATTGTCTTCTCTGATTCGGTCTTTTGAGATGGGGCAATGGAGGCGCTTGCCACGATCATCAGTCCGATGCCTGCGCAAAAAATAAGCGCGACGATAGCAGCGGAGTACATGACGACTGCAGCGGATACTTTTCGAACTTCGGACATGAACGGTCTTTCATCTCGCCTCCCGCCAACTCAAGCGAAAGGCACCGTCCCCAGTTCCCGAATAGATCAGAAATGATTAGCACTCCTAGTGTCTGTCGCCGTGGTTAAACCGTTGGGCGCAGCATGACTGGAATTCCAGGTCGGGATGTTGTCGAAATGGTCCCGGTCGCAATGCCCTGCCCTACACTTCCGATAAATTCGCGAAAGAGAGATCAGTGTCGTTATACGGAACTAATTCGCTTCATAGCGGGCTGAGCTCAGTGCGATAAAAAGAGAAAGCGGCCCGGGACATTGCATCGGGCCTTTATACGTTCCAAACATTGCCAGATGTCGCCTCGGTATTACCCTGCACGAGCCAAAACGGTGAGCTGACCTGAGAACATGCCGCCGCGGCAACATGCGAGAGAATTTCAGGTCTCTGGAACATAACGCCCCAGGGCGGATTGCCCCCCGAGCATGCCGTTAAAGCACGTGGCGGCTTTTTCACGATTGATCGGAGTACCATCATGAACGTCTGTTCCAAGGTTGTCGCTGCGGCGCTGATGACAGCGGCGGCGCCGTTTCTACGCGTTCCAGCCAGCGCGATGCCGATCGCATCGGTGGCGGAGCCACAGAGCCATTTAGCGGCGTCGGCTGAAGCCGTGCAGTACCGCCGTGGCGGGCGTGGCTATTGGCACGGCGGTCGAGGCTATGGCCGGGGCTATGGTTACGGCGGTCGGTCGGCGCAGGACTGGCCGCGGGGGCCATCATCGGCGGCGCGATCGTCGGCAGCGGTGCTTATGGCTATGGGCCTTCGGCTACCGCGGCTACGGCTACGCCGCACCGGGCTATATCGAGGACGATCTGACGACGGCTATGTCGCCGTCGCACCGCGAGGCGGTGACGGCGCGACCTACTGCGCGCAGCGCTACCGGTCTACGACCCGGGTTCGGGCACCTACCTGGGCTATGACGGCCTGCGTCATCCCTGTTCCTAAGCGGCGAGAAATGTCCGCTTTGAGCCATTAGCCGACATGACGGCCCCGACTAGCTATGTCCGTTTACCTCCGAAGCGGAATTCGACGACGGTCGACATGTCAGTTTTTTTCCGTGACTGAGAAGGTTTGGCCATTTTCCTTATCAGTTGTGCGAACTGGATAGGATTTGCCCAATATCCCTATCAGTATTGATCCAATGGTAGGGCTATGTCGGCCTCATGACGCGGCGATGGTTCCTCGTTGCGCAAAGTCATTATCAGATCGGCAAATTTCTGCGCAGCGCTCGCGCATAGGGCGCGATTGTAGTGCTCTTCGGCAACAGCCGGGTCAGTGTGATGCATCAATGCACTGCCGAGATATGGTTGGTCGCCGGCATGCACAGCGCAGGTTGATACCCCAGATGTTCGAAACAGATGCGGGCTGACATCGACACCCACTGTCGCCAAGCGTCGTCTGCTTTATGACTTTTTCGACCGCCGAATATGTCATCGCACTGCCGTCGTTGGACGACAGCCACAGATAGGCTGAAGCATCATCCGTCCGCGCCAAAATCGGCCGATGAATACGGAGATATCGATCAACCCAAGGGATCAGGGTTGGATCAAGCAATCGTTCGTCAGGTCGTTTTTCCTTGGTATCCGAAGCCGAGAGAATGATCCACCACCGTGTCGTTGACCTTGCGGAACGTGCCTCCGATCTCGAGCGCGGCAAAATTCTTGAGGCGAAACGGGTGGAATGCCAAGAACGCGAGCATGAGACCGTCGCGGAATTGTCGGGCACGGCCGAGAGCCGACCGATGAACCGCTGCATCGGCCTCGATCATTAAGGCCATGCCCGCGTCCACGAGGACGTTTGCATAGATCAAACGATCAAACTTGGATCGCGGCACCATGACGAGCGCGAGATCTCTCTCGATCTCGCGCAGCCAGGTGAAGTCGCGTTCCGGCGCCAGCAGCTGCGACATGCGGCGCAATTTGTAGATCGTGCCATAGACCGTCACTGAACTGACCCGTGCCTCAAGCTCAGTTCGGAACCGAGCGGCCCGATCGGGCGTGACATAGCCGGCCGCTTGGGCGTTGCGATCAAGCCCCTCGGTGCGCTCGATGTGGTCGAGGAAGTATCCGTAACGTCTGGCAAGGTCGCGGCGCGTGATGTCTCGCATATGCGCTGCTGCGCCGCCTCGTTTGAGGCGTTCGGCAGGCCGGCAGGCGGCCACCCAAGCCAACCGATCGGCCTCCGGCCAACGTTCCAGCGGCAGGGATCGAACCTTGTTGGCGGCATCGAACGACGCAGGTTCCGGCTTCATTTTACCTCCGCGCGGCTTAGGGATTCTGTGCTGTTCAGTCGCCATCAGGGCCGGATTTCCTGAGCTTGCCGATCATGGCGCCAAACATGATGTTGGCCTGCGTGGTCTCCAATCCGCAGTAGAACTTGATCGTGGTCTGTAAATTGCGATGTCCCAGCACGCGCCGGACGGTTTCGTAGTCACCGGGATGGTGCTTGAGCCAGAGCGCCGCCGCGGCATGCCGAAACTGATGGACCGTGATGACCAGCCCGGTGGCCTTTTCGATCCGTTCGGCGATTTGATCGCTGAGGGTCTTGGCATCTTTGTGGCCGCCGGCCTCGCCGGGAAACAGCCAGGGTTCGTTCGACCCTCGCAGCAACGATGGACGAAACTCGTGGACATACTCGTCGATGAGCGCCGTCATTTCGCTGTCCAGCGGATGGTCGAGGTCGATCCGGTTCTTCACGTCATACTGCGGGAACACCAATCGATAAGGAGTGTCGCGGCCCGCCTGGCTTGATCAGGTTCTGGTCCAGCATGATGCGGCTGAGGTTGCCGAGGCGAACCGGGGCGACCGTTTCGATGCCGATCGCGACTGCCAGCTGCGCAGTGACGGCGGCCTTGATCGGCGCCTCGTCCCGCCACAGGCGCGCTTGCTTCATCAAGACAGCCGGAAGATTGACCACCCTGGCCCAGACATCACCGCTTAGAACCTGGCGAATGACCGCCTGATTCTTGGGGGTCATCCCGTTGCGGCGGTAAGTCTCGAGGGAGTTGCGGATTTCGATGAGTTGATCTAAGGCCTCTTCGTCGAAACAGCCCAGCTCACGGGCCATGGACAAGAACCTCGAGCCAAGATCGATGGTGTACGTGCTGGGTTCTTCTCCACCCGCCTTCCAATAGGCATCGATGATCGTGCCGGCGACTTCAGGGTCGAGCAGCGCCTTCAGCGAGGTGAGCTGCGTGATCGGAACGCCCTCCCCGACCGCGGTGCTGACGGCCGCGACAATCGACGCCCGGCGCATCTTGATGGTCGAATCCTTACAAGGGCGAACGCGCTTGCCGTTCCCGGTGCGGCGGATCCGCTTCAGTCCCAGGAGATGATTTTCGAGGTCGGTCCGCAGCCCTTCCGGGAACTCCTCCCAGGTGGGCCCCGCCATGGTCTTGATCGCCGGCTCCAAAAGCCGTTGCGCGGGCCAGCCCTCGACCATCTCGGCGCAACCATTCCACACCCGGGCGATCGCCCGCCGGGCGGCCGTGTCGGTTGCCAACGCCGTGGTTTCGGCGCGGTAGCGCATGTAGCGGTCGAGGACCGCCTCGTCGACCGCGCCCGGTGCAATCCCCTGCGCCGAGCAATAGCGCATCAAGGACGACAACACCGAGCGGCTGCGCGTGTCGGTCAGCTTCCGTTCGAAGAACATCCCAGTCGGCGGTGAACGGCATGCCACGGCTCGGCACGCCCTTCTCCTTGCCGAACCACATGAGCGCCGCGCGCGCGTTCGATTTGTGGTTCGCCAGCGTCTTGGCGTTCGCCCCGACCAGGGCGTGATGAAGACGACCGATGGCAAAGCGCGCCGCCGTCCAGCGCGCCGGGATGGTCTCCCACGGCTTGTCCATCGCCTTGGCAATCTGGCGCAGTGCACAGAGCCAGTACGACCGGATGCGGACAGGCAGATCTGTTGCAGCCTCGATCGCCTTTGCGACGTCGGCGAAGGAGGGCTCGAGCAGCACTCGTTCACTCATTGGGATGGCGTCCTTGGCGCCGGGTGGATGACGGGGATAGCCCCTGAGGTTATTTGGTGTATATCGGGAAGATGTCAACAGTATATCGGGTACATATACTGCTATCATTGTTCCCGATACTTACTATTCTTCATTCATCTTAGTGTATTCCGATGTATTGCGATGTATTACCGTTCACGTGTTTTGGCGCCCGCGAACGTCAGCGCTGGTGGGATTTCAACCACTCCAGAAGCGCGACTTCGCTGTAGCGGATCGACTTACTGAACTTGATGTACGGCGGCCCCTCTCCCCGCATGCGGGCCTTGGCCAACCAGGACAGACTGAGTTTCAGAAATGCTGCTGCGTCCTTCGGCTTCAGCAAAACCGTTGGCCCGGCGAGCAAGGTCTTCATTCGTTCAACTCCTCAAAACCGGAAGGGTGTTCCAGCCACAAATTCGCGCCCCAGCAAAAATTCCAAGGGGTCCCGCCGCCTCTTTCAGGTCAAGCCCTTACGATCGAAAGTGCAGATCGACGTTCGACTTGCTTGGGTCGCTGAAATAGACGCGACTGCGCCGAACAGCAATGAAGTTGAGACAACGCTTAGATTGGTCGGCCGGAGACCAATCTTACTTTTTTTTCCTTTTCGTTTCTGGCTTCACGCGGCTGACCAATTGGCTTTCATAAACATTGGTAACAGCAGAGATCACTTCAGATTCCTTGAATTCATCAACTTTGCGAAAACATCGCTGTAGCGAGTTCAATAAACGGCCCGCTGACGCCCAAGCACGAACGCGGGACGATGATCGAGCCGCTTGGCCTGCACGTACGGAGCCAAAGAACCGCCTAACGATTTCCACCAACGTGCCAGCGCCTCAACCAACGTCCTAAGCCGCTTCTTGCGTTCACCGGCCTGGCCGAGCTTAGGTTTTTTCAATTCCAAATCTATTGCTGTTCCGAGGGCCACCATTAGTCGCGGCCGTATCAAGTTTGATCTGCGAACATTTCGAGCCGAATTCATTCAGTTCATCGAGCCCCTTTGGGTCATCCAATGGGCTTCCGAAAATGCCTTGGAGTCCGCGTTGCCTCGGAGGCTTTGCTTGATCAAGCTGCTCAGTCGCGTTGGATAGTGATGTCAGTGCTACTTTTGCTGATTTGATTTGACCCTTGGTAGCCTTGGCAACGAGCCGGGATTTTGCGGATTCGAAATATACCCGAATTAGAGCGAGGCGAAGGTCGATGACCTGATTGTCGTCAGATGCCGTCCCATCTTTAGAAAGCAGATGTCCAAGGCGGTCGATGTCGAGACTGTCAATGCTTGCTGTAGCAAGCGTCTGAATAACAAGATTGTCTTGCATATTCGGCAAACTCGGCAAATTCGGGAGAATTACTGGCCGGCCTGCGCTCTTTTTTGAGCAGGATTTTTACATCCATTTTGACGAGCGACGGCTTTGTCCCCGAAGATCGTTTGCTTGCGACGTGCTTGGATCGACCTGATCTGCCTTTGGATCGTCGTGGCATCTTGTCCATCTCCACCCTACGGCAACAGGCTCACCGCGCTGCATCTAAGATTGGTCTGCCGAGAACCAATCTTAGGGTTGTCCGAGTTGATTGAGCTTTGATCAGGAAACCGTATCTTCCCGCAGAACCTTGGTCAGCAAGGCAAGCTACTGGAATCAGGTGGGCTACTGAGTCGCGTTATGGACAAGACGAGCAATAGGTTCACTGGCCGAAATCAAGGCGGACACGCCGCTCCGACTTGCGGTCGCTGCCAAGATCGCGTTTCCCGATGGGTCGATAACGGCGGAAGCCCTGCGGCGTGAAGCGGCCCGAGGTCGGCTAACTGTCGAACGCATTGCGGGAAAAGACTACACTACATTAGCCAACATCGAGCGGATGAGGGAATTATGCCGCGTTCAAGCAAAGGCGCCAGACTTCACCTTCGGGCCGCGCGACGCGACGCCGCCGGCAACATCACCCATCACGCAACCTGGATCATCCGAGACGGTGGACGCGACGTTTTCACAGGCTGCGCTGCAAATGAAGTTGCAAAGGCTGAGCAACGCCTAAAGCAATATATCGCGGAGAAATACGCACCGCAGCGCAAGGTGCAGGATATCGACGCGATCGCAATTGCCGACGTACTATCGATCTTTATCGACGATCGGCGCGAAGCCCAAGCCAACAAGAAGCAATTCGATCGTCGGATGATGCGTCTAAATGCCTGGTGGGGCGCGAAGATGCTGTCGGAGGTGACTGGAGAGAATTGCAGGGCGTACCAGGCGGCGCGCAGCAACAGGGGTGGCGCCCGCCGCGATCTTGAGGATCTGCGTGCCGCGATCAATCACCACGCGAAGGAAGGGCTACACCGAGGGATCGTCCGGGTCAGTCTGCCTCCGCGGGGCGTCCCACGCGACCGCTGGCTCACCCGTTCGGAGGCTGCACGGCTTATTTGGGCCTGCTGGCGCGCCCGTGAAATGCAAAAACGCCACCGCGGCGCCGAAAAGGGTAAGACACTGCCGACCGATAAGAGACCTCTTCGGCATCTGGCCCGTTTTATTCTGATCGGGCTCTACACTGGAACACGTGCCGGAGCGATTGCCTCGGCGTCGCCTATCGCGGCCGTCGGCCGATCGTTCGTCGATCTTGATCGCGGAATCTTCTACCGGCTCGCCGAAGGAAAGCAACAAACCAACAAGCGCCAGCCGCCGGTGCCGCTACCGCCGCGCCTTTTGGCGCATATGCGACGCTGGAAAGACCGCGGTCTGATCGCAAGACATTTTGTCGAATTTAACGGCGAGGCCGTCGCCTCTGTAAAGACCGCGTTCAAGCGTGCGGTCAAACTCGCGGCGTTGCCGGGCAAAGTCTCCCCGCACACGTTGCGCCACACCGCGGCCACCTGGCTGATGCAGGCTGGCGTTGATCGCTGGCAAGCGGCTGGGTATCTCGGCATGAGTGTGGACATGCTGGAACGGGTCTACGGCCATCATCATCCAGACCATCTTCAGGACGCTGTTCGGGCGATGAGCGTGCGAAGCGCACGAGAACGAAATCGGGACGTATCTGGGGCGGTTTCTGGTGCGGTAACGAAGATGCAGCGTCCGACTTCGTCCTAAGTCGTTGGTAGATTGGTGGGCCCGGGAGGACTCGAACCTCCAACCAGACCGTTATGAGCGGTCGGCTCTAACCATTGAGCTACAGGCCCGACTCAAGAACTTCAGCCGGCGCGGACACTCTATATCAGATCGGCGCGCGCACCCGCGCTACATCCGCAGCAGCCGCTTGGCGTTGCCGCTCAAGATCTTGACCTTGTCCTCGTCGCACAGTGGCACCGTTTTCATCCACTCCACGCCGGGCGGATTGACCACGAACGGCCAGTCCACCGCGAACAGGATGCGGTCGACGCCCATTTCCTGGACGCAGCACATCAGCGCCGGATTGGAGAAGTTGCCGCTCGTGGTGATCCAGAAGTTGTTGCAGAAAATGTCGCGAAAGCTGATCGACTTGGCCGCGCCCGGCCGCGCGATGGCGTGATCGATCGCGCCAGACCAGGAACGGCAGCGTCTCGCCGAGATGGCCGAGAACAACCTTGAGCTTCGGGATGCTTGTCGAACACGCCCGACAGCACCATGCGGATCGCCGTCGTCGCGGTCTCGACCGTGTAGCCCCAGGCGGCGCGCACCACCATCGGGAAGTCCTTGGCGTAGTCGGCGTAGTAGACGTCGCCCACGCGCGAATCCGGCGTGGCGGGATGAAAGTAGATCGGCACGTCGAGCTTCTCGGCGCGCTCGTAGATCGGCCAGAACCGCTTGTCGTCGAGGAACACGCCGCCGGACAGCCCGTGCATCATGGCGCCCTTCATGCCAAGCTTGGTCACCGCGCGCTCGAGCTCGTCGGCGGCGGCCTTCGGATCGTTCGAGGGCAATGCCGCGAAGGCGGCGAAGCGCTTGGGATTGGCGGCGCAGGCCGCCGCGAGCCGGTCGTTGACGCCGCGAACCAGCGCCGCCGCGCCATCGGCCGGCAGCTTCTGCGCCGAGGGCGCGCCGTGCGAGATCACCTGCATGTCGATGCCGGCCTCGTCCATCTCCTTGAGGCGGAGCGCGCCGAGATCGAACAGCCGGTCCATCTGCGGCCCTGGCCGGCCGGATTCCAGCCCGACGTAGGTCTTGGACAGCTCGGCGTCCCAGTAATGCTCCTCGACGGCGATGACCGGGCAATTCGGCTTCTTGAACATTCCACTCCCCTTCGCAAAATTGAGGTCATTTCGTATCAGGGGCGCGCGGGCGTGTCACGTGCGAGACAGCCGCCGACGGCGCCCCGGCATAATGTCGGCCGAAACGCCGACCAGGGAGCAGCGCATGCACGCATTCAACATCGACAAGGAGCAGGAGTGGGATCCGAAGAAGCACGTCGAGAAAATCCTGGCCGAGCTCGATGTCGGCGGCGGCCAGGCCGGCGACTACACCGTCGCTTGCTGGGAGCCCGGGCAGGTCAGCCCCAACCACTGCCATCCCTACGCGACCGAAATCTATTTCTGCTTCTCCGGCGGCGGCAAGATGCGATTGCCCAGCGGCACCATCGACGTGGTGCCGGGCTCGTTCTGCGTCCACCCGCCGGGCGAGGTGCACGAATACATCAACGGGCCGCAGCGCTCGCTTTTGTTCCGGGTGCGACACGGCACCGACATGCTGTCGCGCCATGTCGGGTGGCCGAGCAATCCCGACTTCAAGCAGAGCGCCGAAGACGCCGAATATTACCGCAAGAACCCGCCGCGCTGATGAGCCCGTTCTGATTTAAGCGCTTGCACCGCGCGCGCTTCCCCTCTCCCCTTGAGGGAGGGGGAAGCGAGTTCGCCGACGGTTTCGGTCGTGACGATCAGCCTCTCATGATCCACCGCCACAATGCGGCAGTTTTTCCTCAAGTCCTAACGAATTGCAAACCTCTTCGACAGCATCCATGAAAGAGGTCCTTAAACTCCCGCGGCTAGGGTCGGCCGTATGCCCGGACAGACCGAACCCCGCACCGTCGAACGCCGCAGGATCACGCGCCAGAAAAGCTTTCTGCGCGGCATGATCTATTTCAACAATCGCCGCAACGTGGTCGATTGCCTGATCCGCGATATCTCGCCCTACGGCGCGCGGCTGATCTTTTCCGATGCGGTCACGACACCGGACGTGCTCGATCTCTACATTCCGCAGAAGGAGCAGACGCTCCGCATCCACGTCATCTGGCGGCACGGCCAGGAGGTCGGCGTCGCCTTCGCCCAGGCCACGCAGGTGGAACCGGGCGCCGAGACCGGCGACGCCGCATCGAGTGCGGGTCTGGCCGAGCGCGTCGCGCGGCTGGAGTTGGAGATCGCCGGACTCAAGCGCATCCTCAAGAAGATGAAGACCGACGCCGGCCCGGATTTCGACGTCGCCTAGCGCGAGCTTCTGTCGGAATTGAACCGGCTCCGAACTCCGTTCGTCCCCGCGGACGCGGGGACCGCCCCCTCGGTTTCGGAGGGCGACTTCAGGGCGATATAGCGCGCCCCAGTCTTGTTCTCTCTTTGTTCTTGGAGTATCGTCCGGCCGTGATTCCTCCCGGCACGCCATGACCGTCTTTACTCCCCATCAGGACGCAGCGCTCAAGGCGGTCGCGGCTTGGCTCAAGGCCAAGCCAGGTCAAGGCTCTACACCGCAGACATTCCGCCTGTTCGGCTATGCCGGCACCGGCAAGACCACCCTTGCCCGCCACCTCGCCCAGGAGGTCGACGGCAAGGTTCTGTATCGCAGCCTTCACCGGCAAGGCCGCGCTGGTGATGCGCAGCAAAGGCTGCGAGCGCGCCTCCACCATTCACAGCCTGATCTACAAGACACGCGAAAGCGGCGAGGAGGTCCCGAGCTTCGACCTGTGGGATGACGCGCCGGCCTCGAAGGCCGCGCTGATCGTCATCGACGAATGCTCGATGGTCGATGCCGAACTCGGCCGCGACCTGATGTCGTTCGGCGTGCCGCTTCTGGTGCTCGGCGATCCGGCGCAACTGCCGCCGATCCAGGGCGGCGGCTTCTTCACCGAAGTCGAGCCCGACGCGATGCTGACCGAGGTGCACCGGCAGGCCGAGGACAATCCGATCATCCGGCTGTCGATGGACATCCGCGCCGGACATCGATCTCGAGCCCGGCCGCTATGGCGAGACCGAAATCGTCACCCGCGACGATCTCGATCCGCAGCGCGTGATCGACGCCGATCAGGTTCTGGTCGGGCGGAACGCCACCCGGCGCGCCTACAACATGCGGATGCGCCAGCGTCGCGGATTTACCGGCGAATTGCCCGCGACCGGCGACAAGCTCGTGTGTCTGCGCAACAACAAGCGCAAGGGCCTGTTCAACGGCGCGCTGTGGTCGGTGAAGGAAAAGCCTTCGACCCGGCGCGACATCATCAAGATGCGGCTCCAGCCCGACGATGGCTTCGCCGGCAAGGGCATCAAGGTTTCGGTCCGGCCGGAGTGCTTCACCGGCGGCATCGAAGCCCTCGAGTGGCCGATGCGCAAGCGCTTCGACGAATTCGACTACGGCTATGTGCTCACCGTGCACAAGGCGCAGGGCTCGCAGTGGGACGACGTGGTGCTGTTCGACGAATCCGCGATCTTCGCCGAGAGCCGGCAGCGCTGGCTCTACACCGGCGTCACCCGCGCGGCCAAGCGATTGACAGTGGTGATGTGACCGCGAGCCCGAGACATCGAGTCCGAATCTCTCGAAGACCGTATCCGCGCGATCGAGGACCGGCTGGAAATCTACAATCTGATCGCGAGCCATCCGCCCAGCGCGGACACCGGCGCCGACTACTACACGCGCGCCGCCTATGTCGAGGACGGCGAGCTCGATCTCGGCCGCGGCAAGGCCACGGCCGGCAACGAGACGATCGCGGCGGTTACGAAGACGCCGGCGCACCAGGCGGCGATCGCCGGCGGGCTTGCGCATTTCGCAGGCCTGCCGCGCATCGAGCTCGACGGCGACCGGGCGGTGGTGACGTCGTATCTGCAAATCCTGACGCCGCATCCGACGGCGGCACCGCACGAGGTGCCGAACCACGGCGTCTCGACGGGCTTTCGCATTCACCGCGTCGCCGCCAACCGCTGGGAGCTGGAGCGCACCGCGGCCGGCTGGAAGATCAGGCGCCGCACCGTGCGCACGATCGACGGCTCGGAGCCGCCCCGCGAAATTCTGCGCGGCGCGCTGAAATCGTACGAGACGGGCCGCTGAAATTCACTGCGGCGGCTGGACATGCGACGGCGGATCGGCGTCCGCCTCCGTCGCCTGCCTGCGAGTGTTCTTGTCCGGCGTGACAAGCTTCTTCAGGAACGAAACGACGCCGGCCGGGTCGGGAATCGTGGATGCCGGTTCAGCTTTGGGTTTCGACTCAGGTTTGGGCTTTGCAGCAATCTTGGATTTCGTTTTGGCCTTTGATTTCTTGTCCGCCTTTTCGTTGGCGCGCGCGGGGCGTTGAACCGGCTGAAGTTCCTGTTTCGGTGCCGCATCGAGCTCGGACGTACCGGCGGCAGCGGCACCGAAGCAAGCTCGAATTTGGCAGCGGGCTCGGCCGCAGCCGGCTTGAGCATATCCGTTTTAGGCGTCGATTCAGGTTTGGGCGGCAACTCAGGCTTGGGTGTCGGCTCAGGTTTGGGCGTCGATGCCAACCTGGGTGGAGCCGCAGTTACCGCCGCGACCGGCTGCACGGGCGGCGGCGCAACGCGCGCCGGCTCGAAATTGCCGATCGGCCGCGCCGCAGCCGCTCCCGACTTCGGCTCGATCGTCTCGGTGCGGACCACCTTCGGCTTGATGACATCGGCCGGCTTTGTCGCGGCAACTTGCGCGAGTTGCGCCACCGCGGGCGACGACCCACCGCATTCGCGCTGCGGCCGCGCCGTAGTAGCCGCGCTGGTAATACCGCACGGCGCGATCGGCATCGCAGCCCGCCGCGCGATAGGCGCCGGCGAGATATCGCACCGCGTAGGTCAGATTGGTGTCGGCATCGAGCAGACCTTGGGCCTCTCCCGAATACCCGACCCCGCGCGCAGTGCCGAGACGGATTTGCATCAGGCCGTAGTTGCCGCGGCATCGCGAGACGGCATTGCCCCGGCTCTCGATCTGGATGACACGGCGCACGAGTTGCTCGGGCACGCCGTTGGCGGCCGCGTGCTTGGCGATCAGCGCGTCGTGCGGTCCGGCGATGACGCGGGCGCGAACGCGATCAGCGCGCAGCCAGCCAGCGCGACCGCGAAGAATGGATAACCCTCCGGCCTCATGCCCGCCCTGATAGCCGCACCATATGGCCGATTCAAGGAACCGCCCGATCACAGCCATTTTCGTGGTTTAGGAGGCCATAAAGCTGGCGATATGCCGGCAATCCCTGAACTTTTCCGCACTGCACGCGGCTGGACGGCCTCCGGCCGCAATGGCAAGTATGGCGGCTGGAGCTTTAGGGCGTGTGTCCGGGGTGCTGGTAATGGCCGACGTGTCGACCGCGAAAGAAAATGTCAAACGCGTGTTCTACGTGCGTTTTCTCAACCATCCGATCTACCTCGACCTGATCGCGACCCGGCCGGAAATCCGGCTCGACAAGCTCGAGAACGACTCGCCCGATACGATCGCCGGCCCGATCGTCTCGGCCGCGCACGCCTACCAGGTCAGCTCGGCGCGCGACGAATTGCCGGCGAAGTACCACGTCAACAAGGATCTGATCGGCGCGCGCGCCGAACCTGCTGATCGTCTCGACCGGCGGCGCGGGCTACGACACCGTGAACGTGAAGGACTGCACCGACGCCGGCGTCCTGGTCGTCAACCAGACCGGCGGCAACGCCGACGCGGTCGCATCGCATGTGCTCGGCGTGATGCTGATGCTGTCGAAGCAGGTCGTCCAGGTCAATCAGCGCGCTCCGCAAGGGCACGATGAAGGACCGCAACCTGTACATGGGCAACGACATCAACAACCGCACGATCGGCATCGTCGGCCTGGGCAACGTCGGCCGCCGCATCGCCAAGCTCTGCACGACGTTGTTCGACATGACGGTGCTGGCCTTCGATCCCCTGCTCGACGAAAAGACCATCGCCGAGCGCAACGCCACCAAGGTTTCGCTCGACGAATTGCTGCGACGCTGCGGATTTCGTCTCGATCAACTGCCCGCTCGACGACACCACGCGCAACATGATCAGCACACGCGAATTCGGCCTGATGCAGAAGCACGCCTACTTCATCACCGCGGCGCGCGGCTTCATCACCGACGAGAAGGCGCTGGAGGACGCGCTGCGAAACAAGCAGATCGCCGGCGCCGGCCTCGACGTCTGGTCGAAGGAGCCGCCGGCGATGGATCACCCGCTCCTGCAATTCGACAACGTGATCGCCAGCCCGCACACCGCCGGCGTGACCAAGGAGGCCCGCGCCAACATGGGCAAGTTCGCGGCCGAGCAGCTCATCCTGACGCTCGACGGCAAGCGGCCGCCGCGCATGGTCAACCCGGAGGTGTGGCCGGCCTATGCCAAGCGCTTCGAACGCACCTTTGGCATTCGCCCGGAAGGCTAGCCGCATGATCAGCAAATTCCATGTGCTCTACGTCGGCCAGATCGAGCTCGACAACATCGGACTGAATGGCACGCCGGCCAACGACCGGCGCTATTCCGACGAACGGCTGCGCGAGGTGTTCGCGACCGTGAAGGACGTCGCCCAGACGATGGACGAGTTGAACTTCGACGTGCTCTGGATGGCCGAGCACCATTTCCAGCGCGAGGGCTACGAGGTCATCCCGAACCTGATCCAGACCGGACTGTGGCTCGCGACGCAGACCAAGAAGCTGAAGTTCGGCTGCGCCTTCAACGTGCTGCCGATGTGGCACCCGATCCGCATGGCCGAGGACTACGCCATGGCGGATATCGTCACCGACGGCCGCGTCATCATGGGCGTCGGGCGCGGCTATCACACCCGCGAGGTCGAGACGCTTCGGCGCGCCGCTGATCGACGCCGAGAAGAACCGCGACTTCTTCGAGGAGCAGTTGCAGCTTCTGCTGACCTGCTTCAACGAGCCGGAATTCAAATTCAAGGGCAAGTTCTACGAATGCCCGCCGGAGGTGGAGTACCGCGGCTATACGTTGAAGGACATCACGCTGGTCCCGCGGCCGAAGAACCTGCCGGTGGAAATCTGGATGCCGATCGCCAGCGGCAAGACCATCGACATGATGGCGCGCTACGGACTGAAGGGCATGGTCACGCTGAACGGCGAGAAGATCCTCGACGACGTGGTGCGCGCCTATCATGACGCCTGCACCAAGCATGGCCGGGCCGAAGAAGCTCGGCGAGGACATGATCTGGGGCGCCGGCGTGTATCTCGCCGACAGCAAGGCCGAGGCGATGCGGCGGCTCGAACCCGCCCACGACGAGCGCTTCAAGTGGTTCGCGCCGTTCGGGTTCGTGCGGTACGCCGACGAGCAGGGCCGCACCTGGGGCTCGCCCGGCGCGCCGGCAAAGGTGCCGACGCTCGAAGGACGGCGTCGCGCAGAAGGCCTGGTTCTGCGGAACGCCCAAGGAAGTGATCGAGGGCATCAAGTCGATCGAGGCGAAATATCCCGGGCTCGACAGCTTCATGATCCACTGGGCCGAGGGTCTGGGACCGAAGGAGTTCAAGGAGCAGCTGCGCTGGTTCGCCAAGGACGTGATGCCGGCGTTTAGCGCTAAGCGCGCTGAGCTTTGCGCTAGTCTTCCATTCACACCCGCAAAACAACGGAGACTTCAGATGGCCAAGAAGGGTTATCTCGTTTCGGCGTATCGTTCGATCAAGGATCCGGACAAGCTTGCGGCCTATGCCAAGCTGGCTGGCCCGGCGTTTGCGAAATACGGCGCGAAATATCTGGCCCGCGACACGCCGCCCAGGCCTACGAGGCCGGCATCAAGCAGCGCATCGTGATCGTGGAGTTCGAAAGCGTGGCCAAGGCAGTCGAGGCCCACGACAGCCCAGACTACCAGGCCGCGCTGAAGGTGTTCGACGGCGCCGTCGAGCGGGATCTGCGGATCGTCGAGGGCTGGAGTAGCCCCATGCCGAAGGGCTACTGGGTCACGATCTACCGCAAGATCTCCGATCCGACGAAACTTGCGGCCTACGCCGAGCTGGCGCCGAAGGCGACAGCGCCGTTCGGCGGCAAGTACCTGGCGCGCGGCACCGCGGCGAATGCCTACGAGGCAGGGCTGAAGGACCGCATCGTCATCTCGGAGTTTCCGAGCGTCGAGCAGGCGCGCGCCGCCTACGAGAGCGAAGGCTACAAGCACGCGCTGAAGGCGCTCGGCGACGGCGCCGAGCGCGACGTGCGGATCGTGGCGGGGCTGGAGTAGCAAGCTCACGCCTCCTTCGGGATCGGCCGCGGCTTGCCGCTCGAATCAATGGCGACGAAGGTGAAGGTGGCGTCGGTCACCTTCTCCTGCAGGTGGGTCTCGAAGCGGCGCGCCCAGGCCTCGACGTGGATCTTCATCGAGGTGCGGCCGATGCTCTCCACCTCGGTGAAGACCTCGAGCACGTCGCCGACCCGCACCGGGCGGATGAAGGTCATGGCGTCGACCGCGATGGTGACGACGCGGCCGCGGGCGCGCTCGACGCCGGCGATGCCGCCGGCCTGGTCCATGCGCGAGAGCACCCAGCCGCCGAAGATGTCGCCGTTGGCGTTGGTGTCGGCCGGCATCGCGCTGATGCGCACGGTGAGCTCGCCGCGCGGTTTTTCATTCATGTGACCCGCCTCCGAATACGATATTGTTGGCACGACCAGAAGGAGTGAACCATGCCTGACATCAAAATTCTCAACCCCGACAGCCTCGGCAAGCCGCTCGGGCAGTATTCGCAGATCACGCGGGTGAAGGCGTCGGAATTCCTGTTCATCGCCGGACAGGTCGGCGCCGCCAAGGACGGCAAGACCCCTGCCGATTTCGACGGGCCAGTGCGCGCAGACCTTCGCCAACATCGGCGCGGCGCTGAACTCGCAGGGCGCGGGCTTCGCCAACGTCGTCGAGTTCACCACCTATCTCGTGCATTCGCAGGACATTCCGAAGTTCATGGCGTACCGCACACGCGAATTTCCCAAGCTGTTCGGCGGGGGCGCCTACCCGCCCAACACGCTGCTGATGTCGACCGGCTGGTGAAGGAGGAATTCCTGATCGAGGTGAGCGCGGTGGCGGCGCTGTAACTTCGGCCTCACGCAGTCGTGTGAAAACGTGTGTATGAGGCCGCGCGCGACCGCGACTTACATTGCGCGGCACAGTCGGCACAGTCAGGGAGATCAGCCTCATGCGCTTTTCGGGAATTGATCGGCACCGCGGTCGTCGCCGCAGCCGTGCGTCGCGCATGCTGCCGCTGATGCGGGCGCATTCGGAACAGGCGGTGAAGATCGATCCGCCGGCGGTGGACGCAGCGCCCGCCGAGGGCCTGCAGACCGCGGTGCTGGCCGGCGGCTGCTTCTGGGGCATCCAGGCCGTGTACCAGCACACCAAGGGCGTCACCAAGGCCGTGTCCGGCTATGCCGGCGGCGACAAGAAGGAGCGCGAGCTACGACCTCGTCAGCACCGGCCGCACCAGCCACGCCGAGGCCGTGCAGATCACGTACGACCCGCGCGTCGTCTCCTACGGCAAGCTCCTGCAGTCTTCTTTTCGGTCGCGCACAACCCGACCGAACTCAATCGCCAGGGCCCCGACACCGGCGCGCAATACCGCACCGAGATTTTCCCGCAGACCGAGGAGCAGGCCAAGGTCGCCAAGGCCTACATCGCGCAGCTCGACGCGGCGAAGTCGTTCCCCACGCCGATCGTGACCAAGACCGGCACGATGAAGGCCGCGTTCTATCCGGCCGAGGCCTATCACCAGGACTACGCGACGCTGCATCCGAGCAACCCGTACATCGTCTTCAACGACGCGCCGAAGGTGGAAAACCTCAAGCGCATGTTCGGCGCCCTGTTCCGCGACAAGCCGGTGCTGGTCGCCGACGCCGAGCGCGCCGGGCATTGAACCGCCGCAATCGCACGCCATATTGAGGACGAGGCTGGCCCCTGCATTTCCGGATGGGCCGGCCAAATCCATTGTATTTCGGCCCGATTTCGGGCACACCCTGCGGCAACGCGGGGCGCGCGCCGGCGGCATAGAGAAGGAACAACAACATGGCTCGCAAACCAGGCACCCGCACCGTCGGCGAATTCGTGCTGTTCGACGTCTATTACGAGGACGGCACGCAGCGATCGAACCGCCGGGTTCCGGCCTCCGCGCTCGGCGGCCTCGACGGCGACGAGCCGGCCAAGGCGATCATCGCCGAGCAGGACGCCGAGATCGCGGAGAAATCCGGCCAGCCGCGCGGCCCGATCAAGTCGATCCGCCGCGCCGGCGAGCCCGAGCCGCGCGACATGGGCAAGTCGCAGCGCGAAGCGCGGCAATAGCGGCATCATCCCGGCAGCTCCGCAAGCCTGCGCTTGATCGCGCTCTGAATTTGCGCCTGCACGCGCGCCCACTCCTCGGACGTCGGCGGCGGCGTCGGGAAATCGCGCACGCAGCACAGGTCCGGCCCGGCGCAGCGCTTGACGCGCCGGCACACCGAAACAACGGACCAGTGACGCTGCCGTACGAGAGGGCGTGCCGGAGACGAGCAGGTCGTTCGCGACTTTCACCGAATGGTCGAGTGAGGCGGATGAGAAAAGCCTCTCACGCTTCGCAGCGTTAGCGCGGCGCGCACGCCTGCGCGAACCGCCCGCGTGCCTGCATGAATACCGGCGTGTTCATCTTGCCGTCCTCGATCGCGTCGAGCATCGCAAGCGCAAGCTCGCCGCACTTCTCGCGGCCGGGCGCGGGCTCGGCCTTCGGCGCGGCGGTCACCGGACTGCAGGACTGCACCACTGCGTCGTAGGCGTGGCGATAGTCCGCCGTGTTGTCCTCCTTGGCATCGAGCATCGCCATGATCGCGAGCGTGCCCTGACGGCACGGGCCAAGGCCGCTGCGCTTGCCGGATTGCGCGATGGTGGGCGCGAGCATGGCCGCCCACGCGAAAACGGCGGCCACGAGGGCCGCCGTCGTAAAAGTCGGGTGCCAGGACATGCGCGCCGGAGGCGTCAGTTGTCGAGGAACGAGCGCAGCTTCCGCGAGCGTGACGGATGCTTCAGCTTGCGCAGCGCCTTCGCCTCGATCTGCCGGATGCGCTCGCGCGTCACCGAGAACTGCTGGCCGACCTCTTCGAGCGTGTGGTCGGTGTTCATGCCGATGCCGAAGCGCATGCGCAGCACGCGCTCCTCGCGCGGCGTGAGCGAGGCGAGCACCCGCGTCGTCGTCTCGCGCAGGTTCGACTGGATCGCCGCATCGATCGGCAGGATCGCGTTCTTGTCCTCGATGAAGTCGCCGAGGTGTGAATCCTCCTCGTCGCCGATCGGGGTCTCGAGCGACAGCGGCTCCTTGGCGATCTTGAGGACCTTGCGCACCTTCTCGAGCGGCATGCCGAGCTTCTCGGCCAGCTCCTCGGGGGTCGGCTCGCGGCCGATCTCGTTCAGCATCTGGCGCGAGGTGCGCACGATCTTGTTGATCGTCTCGATCATGTGCACCGGGATGCGGATGGTGCGCGCCTGGTCGGCGATCGAACGGGTGATCGCCTGGCGGATCCACCACGTCGCGTAGGTCGAGAACTTGTAGCCGCGGCGGTATTCGAACTTGTCGACCGCCTTCATCAGGCCGATGTTGCCTTCCTGGATGAGATCGAGGAACTGCAGGCCGCGGTTGGTGTATTTCTTGGCGATCGAGATGACGAGGCGGAGGTTTGCCTCCACCATCTCCTTCTTCGCCTGCCGCGCCTCGCGCTCGCCCTTCTGCACGAACTGCACGATCTTGCGGAATTCGCCGATCTCCAGCCCGGTCTCGCCGGCGAGCTGGTGGATGTTGCCGCGGATTTCCTTGACCTTGTCCTTGTCCTTGGCGACGAGGTTCTTCCAGCCCTTGGCCGAGAGCTTGGAGACGCGGTTGAGCCAGCGCGGGTCGAGCTCGGAGCCCCGGTAGTTCTTCAGGAAGTCCTCGCGGACGACGCCGTAGCTTTCCGACAGCCGCATCAGCCGGCCTTCGTAGCCGACCAGCCGCTTGTTGATGTCGTAGAGCTGCTCGACCAGCGCGTCGATGCGCGCCTGGTTGAGGCGGAGAGATTTCACCTCGGCGATGATCTCTTCCTTGAGCTTCTTGTACTTGCGCTCCTGCGCGGGGGAGAGCGCGTCGGACTTGAGCTGCAGCTGGATGTCCTGGTCCTGCAAACGGCGCAGCCGCTTGAAGGCGTCGGCGATCTTGTCGAAGATCTCGACCACCTTGGGCTTGAGCTCGGCCTCGATCGCGGCGAGCGACAGCGAATTCTCCATGTCGTCGTCGTCGAAGTCGCCCTCGCCCTGCGGCTGCTCGCCACCCTCGCCGCCCTCGCCGTCGCCGGCGGGTTGCGCCGCGGGCTTGAAGGCGGACGGTTGCGCGGGCGCCGACGGAGGCGCGGCTTGCGGCTGCACCACGGTCAGATGCGGCGCCTGGAACCCGCCCGGCGCGCCTTGGCGCGCCGTTCGGCTGAGAGCCCGGAATCGGCTGGCCGTCGGGGCCGATCTGCTGGCCGTTCTGCATCGCCATGTTGTTCTTGGCGTCGGGGCCGGCGTAGGTCGCTTCGAGATCGATGATGTCGCGGAGAAACACCTTTCCGGTGTTCAGCTCGTCGCGCCAGATGATGATGGCCTGGAACGTCAGCGGGGATTCGCAGAGGCCCGCGATCATCGCCTCGCGGCCGGCCTCGATGCGCTTGGCGATGGCGATTTCGCCCTCGCGGGACAGCAATTCGACCGAGCCCATCTCGCGTAGATACATGCGGACCGGGTCGTCGGTGCGCTCGGACGGCTCCTTCTTCTCGGCGGTGACCAGCGCCTTGGGCTTCGCCTCGACCAGTTCGCCGTCGCTGTCGTCGTCGTCGTCTTCCGCGTCGGCGGGCTTGGGCTCCTCGTCGTCGGCGCCCTCCTCCTGCTCGACTACGTTGATGCCCATCTCGTTGAGCATCGCGTAGATGTCCTCGATCTGGTCGGAGGAAACCTCCTCCGAGGGCAGCACGGCGTTGAGCTGCTCATGCGTGACATAGCCGCGCTTCTTGGCCTGCTTGATCATCTTCTTGACCGCTGCATCGGACAAATCGAGCAGCGGAAGCGGACTATCCGGGGTTTCCGGGGCAGCGGCCTCCTTCTCCTTCTCGGGGAGCTCCTTCTCGTTCACCTTGGCCTTGGTTGCCGCGGCACTCTTGGACGCCATACCCTTCTCCTGATTCTTCTTTTGGGCAGCAGGCTTCGGACCCGCCGCCGGCTTCGCCGCTGACGGCTTCACAGCCGACACCCGGGACGCTCCCGCTCGGGACGTTCCCGGCCGGGACGCTGCCGGCTTCTGCTTGCTCGCTGCATGACCCCGAGTCATTCGAGGGACCTCCTACCTATAGGGATCTGGCGCGGTGTGCGGACGAAAGAGCTTTGGTGGGCTTTTTTCGAACGATCCCCGGTAGAATCGCCTCGAATCGAGCCCGGAGTGTCGGCCGGCCTCCCTTAAGCCCGGCTTAACCCTGTCAAACACTGGAACCGGTATTCTCTTCCCTCTGCAGTTGCATGGACGCAAAAAGCGCACCAAGAGTTCCACAAAGCTCTAGAAACTGCGTGCCGGACGCCCGGAGGACAGGCCAAAGCCCTCGATCTGGGCTTCGCTGCCGTCGAGAGCAGACAACCTCCCCTGCACGTCACGAAGCCAAGCTAAATTGGCGTCAGTTGGTTCCTCGCCCAGCGCCCGCTCAGCGTCCTTGAGCTCTCTATTTAGCGTGCGCTGCTTGCGATGCAAGGTAACAACGTGGGTCCACCATTGGGCGACGTCGTGCTCGGAGGCGCCGGCCTGGGCCGGCCAGTCCGAGGTATGCGTGATCGCGGCCTCGACCCGGTCCAGCACGCCGGTTAAGCCCCGCGCCGCAATCGCCGCCCGCAAGCCCTCCTGATCGGTTGCACCCGCCCCGGTTGCCGCGTCCATCACCGCCCGCCGCAGGTGGTCGGTGTCGGGATTGAGGAATTCGAGCTCGGAAAACTCCTCGGCATGGTGTTCCAGGAGCCAGGGATGGTTGATCACCGTCACAAGGATCAGCGCCTCGCGCGGCGGCAGCGCGGTGCGAAACCCACGCACGATCGGACTCGCCGACAGCCGTGAGCTCGGCTGCGACATCGGCTCGCGCACGTTGGGCCGGCCTTGTCCGCGGAAACCGTCCCGGCCGCGGGAGAAATCGCGGAAATTGCCGGACCGCACGTTGCTGGCGCTCTGGCCGCCCATCCCGCGCGGACGCTCGCCGCGCGCCTGCTCGGGTTTCGGCATCAGGAACTGACGCAGCCGCGCGGTGAAATCCTGGCCGTAATACTTCCGCACCAATTCATCGCCGATGCTGCGTACCACCTCGTGGATACGCGCCTCGAACGCGGCGCGCCGCTCCGGCGTATCGAACGAGGCGGCCTCGGTCTCCCGCGTCCACAGCATCTCGCCAAGCGGGCGCGCACCCGACAGCACCTCGCCGATCGCCTCGCGCCCGCCGGAGCGATAGAGGTCGTCGGGGTCCTGCCCGTCCGGCAGCATCGCAAAGCGCAAGCTCTTGCCGGGCTTCAGTCGCGGCATCGCGATGTCGACCGCACGGAAGGCCGCGCGCTGGCCTGCTTTGTCGCCGTCGAAGCACAGAGTTCGGCTCGTCGGCCATCTTCCAGAGCAGGCCAAGCTGATCTTCCGTCAGCGCGGTGCCAAGCGGCGCGACCGCGGCCGGGTAGCCCGCGTTGACCATGGCGATCACATCGACATAGCCCTCGACCACGATCAGCGCGGCGCCGTCGTGCACGGCTTTGCGAGCGTCGGCGCCGTTGTAGAGGTTCGAGCCCTTGTGAAAGAGCGGCGTCTCCGGCGAGTTGAGATATTTCGCCTGCGCGTCGGGCGACAGCGCGCGGCCGCCGAAGGCGATGATGCGGCCACGGAAATCAGTGATCGGAAACATCACGCGATCGCGGAAGCGGTCGTAGGGCACCGGGATGTCGTCGCCGGCGATCAAGAGCCCGGTTTCGACCATATCCTCGACGCTGATGCCCTGGCCGCCGAGATGCTCTTTCAAGGCGAAGCGCTCGCCCGGCGCATAGCCCAGGCGGAATTTCAACTGCGTTGCCGAATCCAGGCTGCGGTCGGCGAGATAGCCGCGCGCCTTGGCGCCACCGCGCCCGGCCAAGGTCGCCTCGAAAAATTTCGCGGCAAGCTCCATGACCTCGTGCAGCGTCTTGCGCTTTTCGTCGCGCGCCTCTTCTTCCTTGGAAAACTTCGGCAGGGGCATACCGGCCATGCCGGCGAGCCGCTCCACGGCTTCCGGAAACGCCACGCCCTCGGTCAGCATGATGAAATCGAAGATGCTGCCGTTCTTGCCCGAGGAAAAATCAAACCACGCCTGCTTCTGGTCGTTGACGAAGAATGAGGCGGTCTTTTCCTTGTTGAAGGGCGAGAGCCCCTTCCACTCGCGTCCGGACTTCTGCAATTTCACGCGCCGGCCGACGACTTCCGAAACGGGAAGCCGGCCCTTCAACTCCTCAAGGAACTCGGGCGTAAAGCGCATGATTTTTTGCCGAATCGGGTAACGCATCATAGCGGTCAATTGGGCCGGCATTCCGGGGGGCGGGAACGTGCCGGAAATTGGACTGACAAGTCCGGGCTTTTCCTAGTTTTCCACAGGGCGGCCGGAGCCGGTTCCCGCCTGCCTCAATCGTCATGCGATCTGCGACACTGAGCGTTCTCACCGGGAGAACTGAGCCATGAGCAAGCGTGTTCTGCACCCGCCGTCCTTCAAGGTCCGCGGCAATTACAGCCCCGGCTGGGAGGTATCCAACGGACGAACGATCTACGTGGCTGGACAGGTGCCGTGGGACACCGACGGCAAGACTGTCTGCAAGGGCGACATCACCGGGCAGACGCGGCAGGTGTTCAAGAACATCGAGACAATCCTGGCCGAGGCCGGCGCTTCACTAAAGGACGTCGTCAAGATCACCATTTTCGCGGCCGACATCAGCTATCGCGACGCGATCAACAAGGTCCGCGCCGAAGTGTTCACGGCGCCCTATCCCGCCAGCACGCAGGTCGCGGTGGCGGCGCTGGTCGATCCGGACTGGATGGTGGAAATCGAGGCGGTCGCGTTCGTGCCCCAGTGAAATCGTTCTGACTTTAAGGAGCGCGCCAATGCCTCACACCTTCGTACTCGTGCACGGCGCCTGGCACGGCGGATGGTGCTGGCGGCGGGTGTCCGACCTCTTGGAACGGCAGGGCCACAAGGTGTTCACGCCGACGCTGACAGGGCTCGGCGAGCGCAGCCATCTGTTGCGCGCGGGGATCAACGTCAGCACGCACGTCACCGACGTGGTCAACCTGCTGAAGTGGGAGGGCCTCTCGAACGTGGTGCTGTGCGGCCACTCCTACGGCGGGCTAGTGGTGTCGGGCGTTGCCGAGAAATCCGCTGCGTCCATCTCTTCGATCGTATTTCTCGACGCCTTCGTGCCGGAGAACAGCGACTCGATGGCCGGCCTCACCTCGCAGGCGGTGCGCGACAATCTCAAGATCGCATCCGAGCGCGGCGACCTCGGCGTGCCGGCGCGCTCGGCCGCGGCGTTTCTCGTCAACGAGAAGGACCAGGCCTGGGTGGATTCGCTGTGCGTGCCGCAGCCGATCGGCACCATGACGGAAAAGATGACGCTCACCGGCGCGCGCGAACGCATCAGCAAGAAGTCCTACATCCGTGCGGTGGCCTATCCCAATCCGGGCTTCGACGTGGCCTACGCGCGGGTCAAGGCCGACAGGTCGTGGCGCACCTACGAGGTGCCGTGCGGGCATGACGTGATGGTCGACATGCCGGAGCGGCTGGCGGAGATTCTGCTAGAGGTGGCGTAAGGGCTCGAACCTCCCTTACTCAATAACCTCATCGGCGCGAGCGAGGACGCTGGCCGGCACGTCAAGGCCGAGCGCCTTGGCAGTTTTGTGGTTGATCACCGTTTCGTACTTGGTTGGAGCCTGCACCGGAAGGTCGGCCGGCTTCTCGCCCTTGAGAATGCGATCGACGTAGCTGGCCGCGCGGCGGTATTGGTCAACGATGTTGGGGCCGTAGGAGATCAAGCCGCCGTCCCTTGCGAAGAAGCGCTCGAAGTAGATCGCAGGCAGCTTGTGGCTGGCGGTAAGCGCGATGAGCAGTTCGCGATGCCCGATCGTTAGTCCGCTCGGCGTCACGATCAGACCGCCGTTTGGGGTTCGCGCGAAAGCCGCGACAGCGCGCTCGATCTCACTGGCGTCGCGCACGTCAACCGGGACGACCTCCACCCCGAGCGACGGCCCCACGGTCTGAATTGCGGCGAACTGGCCGATGCCGGAGGGGAGAGCTGGATCACGAAGGACTGCTACCCGCTTCACACCCGGCGCGATCTGCTTAAGGAGCTCCAGCCATTTCCCGCCCATGCTGTATTCGAAATTCATGAACCCGGTGGCGTTGCCGCCCGGTCGCGCAAGGCTTGCGACAAAGCCGGCGCCAACCGGATCGCCGACGACCGGGAACACGATCGGTACGCTGCGGGTCGTCTGCAACAATGCCCCCACAGCCGCCGCGCCATCGGCCAGAATGACCTCGGGTGCAAGCGCGACCAACTCCGCCGCGTGCCTGCGAATCTCGACGCCATTTCCGCTGGCCCAGCGGGTGTCGATGCGCACGTTCTGGCCGATGCTCCAGCCCACTTGTCCCAGCCCCTGCAGGAATGCTCCGAAGCGGGCCTGAAATTCCGCGTCGTCAGACGCGGCGGGCAGCAATACGCCGATGCGCCGCGCGCGCTCGCTTTGCTGAGCGCGCACGGCGAGCGGCCAACAAACGGAAGACGCCGCTATACCTGCAACTGTCTTGATGAAATCGCGCCGTTTCATGTCCGCCCCTGGTCTCAGGGGCGGCATCGTATCGACTCAAACGAGCACATTGATAGGGGCCGAACTGGTTTCGAGAGAAAGTCCGGTGACAGATCGCTGAAGCGATCGCGCTACTGCGCCTCGAAGCCTGCGTCCCTGACGACCTTCTCCGCCGTCAGGCGCTCGCGCTTCATGTCCTCGGCGAACTGCTCGGGCGTATTCGCCGCGGGCACGAGACTCCGCGCGGTGAGATGGCGGTCGCGGAACTCCGGCTTGTTGACGATCTCGCCGATGTCCTTCGATACCCGGTCGACGATCGGCCGGGGCGTGCCGGCCGGCGCGAAGATGCCGTACCAGCTTCGCGACGGCGGGCCGTTGTAGCCGATCTCGGTCAGCAGCGGGACGCCCGGGAAGTTCGGCGAGCGGATGTTGTTCATCATGACCAGTGGTGTCATCTGGCCGGCGCGGACGTTGCCGATCACGTTACCTTCGCCGAATAGGGCGATTGGCGTTGTCCCGCTCATGATCGCATTGACCGCTTCACCGCCGCCACGGAACGGCACGCGGACCCAGTCACAGCCCTTCTCCTTCTTCAGCGTCTCCATATAGAGAACGAGCGGCGGCCCCGGCGCGAGATAGCTCAAGGTGCCGGCTTTCGCCTTCGACAGGGCGCAGAGCTCGTCAACGTTCTTCACGCCGAGCTGCGAGTTCACCACCAGCATGTGGATCAGATGGAAGGCGTTGGTGATCGGCTGCAGGCTCGTCTCGGGATTGAACGGCAGGCTCTTGAACAGGAACTGGTTGTAGAGCATCGCGTCGGCGTTGGTGATGCAGATGGTGTAGCCGTCGGGCGGCGCGTCCGCGCAGGCGCGCGTGCCGGTGTTCATTGAGCCGCCAGGGCGGTTCTCGACGATCAGCGGCTGGCCCCACTTCTGGCGCAGCTCCTCGCCGAGCGCGCGCATGAAGATGTCGCTTAAGCCCCCGGCGCTGGTGGTGGTGATGGCCTTGACCGGACGCGTCGGCCAGTCCTGCGCCACCGATTGCGAGGCGGCGGCGAGGCTCAACGCGGTCGAAAGCAGCAGCGCTGGGATTTTCATGAATGTCCTTCGGATGTTTCCTTGCGGGAGCGGATCATTGCGGCTGCAGGTTGGCTTTCTTGGCGATGCGGTCGACCTGGGCGCGCGACTGCTCGAGATACTGGACGAACTCGGCGGGCGTTCCGAACACCGGATCGAGCGCACGCTGGATGAGATTCTTCTGCGCGAACGCCGGATCGTTGCCGATCGCCGCCACGTCGTCGCGAATTTTCCGGATGATCGCCGGCGGCGTGCCCTTCGGCGTCCAGAGGCTGAAATCGGCCTGGGTCAGATCGGAGTTGGGACGAAGCTCCTTCAAGGTCGGAATGTTAGGGAACAGCGGCGAGCGCTTGCCGGCATCGACCGCGATACCGTGGATGGTGCCACCCTGCAGGTGCCCGATGAAGTTGCCGATGCCGAAGAACGCGACCGGCGTCGTTCCCGTCAGCATGCCGTTGACCGCCTCGCCGCCGCCGCGAAACGGCACGCGCACGATGTCGGCGCCGGTTTCCTCCTTGAAGCCCTCAATGAAAAGCTGGTGCGGGATGGCAGCCGCAGAATAGGAGAGCGTCTTCGGATGCGCCTTGGAATAAGCGGCAAGCTCCTCCAGCGTGTTAACGTTGAGCGACGACGACACGACGAGGCCCTGCGTGAGAAAGAACAGCACCGTGACCGGCTCGAGATCCTTGAACAGGTCGTAGTTGAGCGATTTGAAGACGTGGCGGTTGTACTGCAGCACGTCGGAGGGAAGGATGCAGATGGTGTAGCCGTCGGGCGGCGCGTCGGCGCAGGCTTTGGCGCCGATGTTGAACTGGCCGCCGGGGCGGTTCTCCACCACCAGCGGCTGGCCCCACTTCTTGTGCAGCTCCTCGCCGACGATGCGGATGAAGATGTCGCTGATGCCGCCGGCGCTGGACGAGGCGATCACCCGCACTGGCTTGTTGGGAAAGTCCTGTGCGGCGGCCGATGACATCGCGGCGAGCAAAAGGGCGACAGCGTAAAGCGACCGGCGCATGATGGCGTCCTCCCTAGTGCTTTTGTTTCAGTTGCAGGCAACAATGCCGCAGCCGCGCAGAAGCGGCAACGGGGTGCAGACAAGATGACGCAAGGCGCGGGCTCGCAAATCGCGATGAAGGTCGAAAAAGGCGTCACCGTCACGATGCGCGACGGCGTGCACATCTCGCTTTGCGTGTACCGTCCCGACGCGCCGGGCGAGTTCCCGACGCTGTTCGCGGCCTCGCCCTATCAATACGAGATGGACGAGGTGCCGGCCTACCCGCTGTTCCTGTGGCGCGAGACCGGCCCGGTCGAGTGGTACATCGCGCAGGGCTACGCCTATGTGCACGCCGACGTTCGCGGCGCGGGCCAGTCCGAGGGCGAGTTCAGCTTCATGGGGCTGGACGAGCAGCAGGACTATCTCGAGCTAATCGCCTGGATCGTCAAGCAGCCGTGGTGCAACGGCCGGATCGGCGGCATCGGCCAGTCGTACTACGCGATGGCGCAGTGGCTGATGGCGACCTACGCGCCGCCGGGGCTTGCGTGCATCGCGCCCTACGACGGGCTGGTCGATCAGTACCGCGGCTCGAACTATCACGGGGGGATTTTCTGCAGCTACCGCTCGGTCTGGTACACATCCTTGCGCGCCGACAACATGCATCGTCCGGTGAACGGCAAGGGCCGGCCGCCGATGAAGTTCGATCTCGTCGGCGCCATCACCGAGCACACTTTGGATGATGAGTTCTGGCGCGAGCGCTCGCCGTACTGGCGGCTCGACAAGATCAAGTGCCCAGTGCTGTCGATCGGCCACTGGGGGAAGATGGGGCTGCACCTGCGCGGCAACATCGTCGGCTACGAGGATGTGAAGGCGCCGAAGAAGCTCGTCGTCACCGGCGCGCGCAATACGTTCGAAGCGCACAAGATGTTCGACCAGATCGATTTCCACGAGAAGGAACTGCTGCCGTTCTACGATCTGCACCTCAAAGGCAAGAACAACGGCTTCATGGAGGCGGAGCCGGTGCGGCTCTACGTGCGCGGGGCGAACGTCTGGCGCGCCGAGGAGCAATGGCCGCCGAAGGCCCGGTATGTGCCGTACTACCTGCGCAAGGGGCCGTCGGGCAGCGTCACCTCGATGAACGACGGCGGGCTGTCGGCGGACAAGCCGCCGGCGGGCAAATCCGCGACGAGCTACACCTATCCGGACTGGGAGTGGGTCAACGGCGTCGCCATTATCGGGCCGGATGGGCGCGTCGATGCGGTCAAGCGCGTGCTGACGTTCACCAGCGCGCCGCTGGAGAATGATCTCGGCGTCACCGGACCGATCGTGCTGAAGCTCTACGCCTCATCGACCGCGATCGACACCCAGTTCATCGTCAAGCTGTCCGACCAGCATCCGCAGGATGACGCCGCGCGAAAGAAGGGCGATCAGCCAAGCTTCACGCCGGTGTCGAAAGGCTGGCTGAAGGCCTCGCATCGCGAGAAGGACGAGAAACGATCGAAGCCCGAGCGGCCGTTCTACACCCACACCAATCCGCAGCCGCTCAAGCCCGGCGAGATCTACGAGTTCGACATCGAGGTGCTGCCGATCGCCTATGTGTTCAAGAAGGGCCACCGTCTGCGGCTCGAACTCGCCAACTCGAATTCACCGGCGACCGACGGCGTGTTCTCGCATCCCTATCATCCGACGCAGATGGGCACCGACACGATCCACCACGACGCGCTGCTCGCCTCGTGCATCATGCTGCCGGTGATCGGCTGACAGCGGTGGCGCGTCCGCGCCCGCCGGACTATGATTGAGCCGACCGGCATGGGACATGGAACGCCGCAGCTAGCGGTGCTGAGCCGCGGGGGGGCGCTGCATGCTGGGCTTTAGCCGCATCTTTCTGCTCAAGCCGGTCGCCTTGATGGTGCTTGCCCTCGGCACGGCTTCGCTCCTGTTGCTGTATTTCATGCCGACGCCGCCATCGACGGTCTTGACCGCAACCTCCCAGGCCGGCGGCGGCTACGAATACCTGGCCAACGCTACCGGGACAAAGTCGCGCGGGTGGGCGTCAGCCTTGAACTGCGCCACACCGGAGGCTCGGTCGAAAACATCAAATTGCTGGAAGACGGAATCGTAGGTCGGAATCTGCCCGAAAGGATGAAGCGCCAGATGTGCGGGTTCCTTCATCGCCCTGAACAAAACAAGACGAACCTCGTAAGGTTGGCCCACTTCCTCCAGCGCCCAGCGAATGCGCGTATCACGCGCCAGTCCCTTGCCGCCGTCGGGCGATCGTTCAAAGGCGGTGATGGTGATGGTCATTGTGGGGATCCTTCTTGGCGAAATCATCGGCTGCGGGGCTAGCAAGCAATCAAGGCAAACTCACCAAGATTGAAGACGATCCCGTTCCGTGTCCGGCTTGTCCGCATAGCAGACCTTTGCAAACTCTAGTTCCATCTGATTCAAGCGCGGCAGGCCCCACGACGCTGAACATGTGTCGTGTATCATGCTGCCGGTGTGGTTCGCCCAGGAGGACACCATGACACTGCCGCGCCGCCGATTGCTGCAAATTGCCGCGGCCGGCCTTGCCGCCCCCACGCTGCCGCGGACGGCCCAGGCGCAGGCCTATCCGTCGCGGCCGATCACTATGATCGTGCCCTACGCGGCCGGCGGCCCGACCGACACGGTCGGCCGCGTCGTCGCCGAGCGGATGCGGGCCGAGCTTGGCCAGCCGATCGTGCTGGAGAATGTCGGCGGCGCCGGCGGCAGCATCGGTCTTGGCCGCGTCGCACGCGCCACGCCGGACGGCTACACGATCAACGTCGGCAACTGGAGCGCGCACGTCATCAACGGCGCGATCTACTCGCTGCCGTACGACCTCAAGACCGATTTCGAGCCGATCGCGCTGCTGGCGCAGGCGCCGCAGATGGTGGTAGCGCGCAAGGCGACGCCTCCCGACGATCTCAAGGGCCTGATCGCCTGGCTCAAGGCCAACCCCGACAAGACGACGGCCGGAACCGCCGGCATCGGCAGCCCGCCGCACATCGGCGGCGTGCTGTTTCAGAGCATGACCGGCACGAAATCGCAGTTCGTGCACTATCGCGGCGTGTCGCTGGCGACGCAGGACGTTGTCGCGGGCCAGATCGACATGATGATCAGCGACGTGACCACGGCCACGCCGCAGGTGCGCGCCGGGACCATCAAGGGTTATGCGATCGCCGCGCCATCGCGGTTGCCAGCGCTGCCGGACGTGCCGACCGCCGACGAAGCGGGCTTGCCGGGATTTCATGTCTCGACCTGGAACGCGCTGTTCGCGCCGAAGGGCACGCCGAAGACTATCATCGAGAAGCTCAACGCCGCGGCCGTCGTGGCCCTGGCCGATCCGGCGGTGCGCGCGCGCTTCGCCGCGGTCGGGCAGGAAATCCCGCCGCGCGAGCAGCAGACGCCGGAGGCGCTCGGCGCGCTCAACAAGGCCGACATCGAGAAGTGGTGGCCGATCATCAAGGCGGCGAATATCAAGCCAGAATAAAGCGGCTCAATCCGCCTTGATGTTGGACGCGCGGATCGCTGTGCCGTAGCGCTCGTACTGCTGGCTCAGCTCCGCGCCATGCTCGGCGCCACACGAAACGTTGGGAGAAAGCCCGAGCGCGCCAAGCTTCTCCTTCAGCTCAGGCGACTCGCCCGCCGCGCGGAACCAGGCAACGAGCTGGGCCAGCGTATCCTTCGGTGTCTTCGCGGGCGCTGCGACGTTGTTCCAGCTTTCCGCTTCGTAGTCGCTGTAGCCGAGCTCAGGGATGGTCGGCACATCGGGCAGCCCGGCGAAACGCTTCCGCGAACCGATCGCCAGCGCCCGCAACGTCCCCGCCTTCAACTGCGCGGACACGGTCGTGTAGTCGGAATAGACCGATGTGATGTGCCCGCCGAGCAGCGCATTGACGGCGGGAGCCGCGCCCGCGAACGGCACGTAGGTCATGTCGAGTCCGGTCGCACGCTTGAGCACCTCGAAACCGATATGCGTCGGGTTACCGGTGCCTGCGCTCGCCACCGTGACCGAACCCGGCTTGGCGCGCGCCATGGCGAGCATGTCCGCCAGGGTCTTCAGCGGCGAATCCGCCGGCACCACGAAAACCAGCGGGAAGTTCACGATGTTGCAGACGGGATCGAAGTTCGTCAGCGGGTCGTAGCTGACCTTCTTGATATGCGGGTTGATCAGGAACGCCGGGTTGCTGAGCAGCACGGTTTCGCCGTCGGGCGCGGCGCGCGCAACCGCCTCGGTGCCGATCACGGTGCCCGCGCCGGGCCTGTTCTCAACAACGGCGGTCACGTTCTGGGCACGGCCGATCTGCTCGGCCAGCACGCGGGCGACGATGTCGGCGCCGCCGCCCGCCGCGAGCGGCACCACAATCTTCAACGGTCGCGCCGATTGCGAATTCGCGGGCTGTGCAGACACGTTCCAGGCGACACATGCCGCCAACAGCGCGATGAGCCGATTGCGGTGCGACATCCTCATGCTCCGGATTGGACCCAGCCAATCATAACCAATAATGGCCTTGCGGTACCGCGGTGTTGTAATCTCCGCTGGCCAATAGCACACGAGAGCGAGACCCGGGAATCGCCGCCGGCTGCCGCGCAACAGGCCCTCGTCCCGCCGGCCGCAACGCTCGCTAAGCCGAGCGAGCGTCGCGTCGCGCTGGTGATCGGCAACAGCGCCTACCGTCATGCGCCGCAACTGGAGAATCCGAAAAACGACGCCACGGACCTGCCGGCCAGGGGCTGGCGCAGATCAAGGGCGCCATCGACACGCTGATCGTGTTCGCGACGCAGCCCGACAACCGTCGCGCTCGACGGCGCCGGGCGCAACAGCCCGTTCACCACCGCCCTGCTCAAGCACAGTGCCACGCCGAATGCGGAAATCAGCAGCGTCATGAAGCGCGTGCGTAGCGACGTGGTCGAAACGACCAAGCAGAAGCAGGTGCCGTGGGACCACTCCTCGCTGCGAAGCGACGTGGTTCTCGCGAAGTCCACCGCGACGGTGTCGGCGGACGTCGGCAGCCTCGCCGACACGCTGAGCCGCGATGGCGCGCAGGTGCTCAACCAGTCGCAGGCGCTCGCGGCTGAATGCGACCGCGCCGCGGCCGATCCCTTCGACACCAACAAGCCAGCCAATGTCCGCGGCGTCCACCGACATCATTTCGCGCCAGGCGCTGCAGCTCTGCGCCAAGGCCGTGGTCGACGACCAGACCAATCCGAGGATGCAGTATTAGCTCGGCCGCGCGCTCTACGCGGCGGGCGACTACGCCAAGGCCAGGGTCGTGTTCCAGGCCGCGGCCAATATCGGCTACCCGCAGGCGATGACCGAGCTCGGGCGCATGAGCTTCTTCGGCCACGGCATGTAGCAAAGCTACGACGGCGCGCGCCAACAGTTCGAAAAGGCGGCGGCGCTGGGCGATCCGAGCGCGATCAAGAACCTCGGCTTCATGTACGACCAGGGCCGCGGCGTGAAGGCCCGACGTGCAGAAGGCGATCTCGTATTACCAGAAGGCGCCGGACCACCCGACCGTGATGAACAACCTCGCGGTGCTGTACGAAAAGGGCCGCGGCGTGACGAAGGACGTCGCCAAGGCGGTGCGGATGTACGAGCAGGCGGTGCTCGGCGGCGACGAATCCGCGATGGACAATCTCGCCGATCTCTACGAGCGCGGCGAAGGCGTTCCGAAGGACCTCGCCAAGGCGCGCGTGCTCTACCAGATGGCAGCGACACTGGGGGACAATGTCGCCAAGCAGGCCTTGGTGCGGTTGCGCTGACTACTGCGGCGTCATGCCGGCGGCCTTCACCGTCTGAGCGACGTTATCGCTCTCGCGCTTGAGCGCCGCCTGGAATTCGGCTGGACCGGCGGGTGCGGGCTCGATACCCGCCGCGGAGAATGCCTTGGCGATCTCAGGGTCCTTGGCGATCTCGGTGCCAAGCGCGGCGATCTTCGTCAGGAGTTCCGGCGGCGTGCCGCTCCGCGCATAGAGCCCGACGCGCGGCGCGAAATCGAAGCCCGGAATGAAGTCGGCGATGGGTTGCACGTCCGGCGCGATCGCGGAGCGGGTGAGGCCGTTGGTGGCCAGCATCTTGACGGTCTTGGTGGATACGGCACCGCTCAGGTTGGGATAAGCCGCAAACGCCACATCGACGTGGCCGCCGAGCAGCGCCGGCACGGATTCGCTGGTGCCCTTGAAGGGCACGTGCGTCATGTTGAGCTTGAGCGCCGCCATCACCGCTTCCATCGAAATATGGTGCGTCGAGCCCACGCCGGACGAGCCGAAGTTGAGCTTGCCTGGATTGGCCTTCACGTGGTCGATGAACTCCTTCATCGTAGACACGGGGACCTTCTGATGCACCGCAAGGAACAACGGCGCACGCGCGACCTGCACGGCGGGTACCAGGTCTTCGACCTTGTAGGCCATCTTGGCATAGATGTGCGGATTGATGGCCCAGATCGAACCGTCCTGCACGATGAAGGAATAGCCGTCGGCCGGCGACGACATCAGTGCGTTGACCGACACGGCGCCGTTGCCACCGGCCTTGTTCTCCACAACGACCGACTGCCCCACCTTGTCCTGCAAACGCTTGGCAACGAGCCGCGCCACCGTGTCCGGCAGCCCGCCCGCGCCAGCCGGGATGAAGAAGCGGATGGTCTGGTTCGGATAAGCCGCCTGCCCCAGCGCCGGGCGAAACGAGAGCGTGGCGGTGGTGGCGGCAAGACCCAGCAGCACAGTGCGGCGATCGTGAAGCGTCATTGGTTTTCCCCGGCGAGTTTGAATGGGCAGCATACACGCTTTGCAATTTTGTAGGCGAGCGTCACTTCGCCGCTTGTCACTTGGGCTCCAGGCCGGATTCCTTGACGATCTGCTGCGCGAAGGTGCGCTCATCGCGGACGAACTTGGCGAACACGTCGAGCCGCTCGGACGCAGGCTCGACGCCGCGCTCGATGAACATGCGCTTTTGGAATGCCGGGTCGGCGACGATGCGATCGACCTCGGCCGCAAGCTTCTCGACGATCGGCCGCGGCACGCCGGTCTGCGTGAAAAGGCCGAACCACGTTGTCGGGAAGCCCCAGCCCGGACGGGCCTGCTCCAGCGTCGGCACGTCCGGAAACAGTGGTGAGCGCGACGGCGCGACCACCGCCAGCGGCGTGATGCGGCCGCTCTGCAGCAGCGGCACCATGTTGGACAGCGCCAGCACCGCGATCGGCGTCGTGCCGCCGAGCACCGCGTTGACCACCTCGCCGCCGCCCTTGTAGGGCACCTTCACGATGTCGGTGTTCTCGGCCTTATTCAGCCTGTCCATGAACACCGTGGCCGGAAACGAGAACGTGGAGTAGCTGAGCTTTCCCGGCTGCTGCCTGGCCATCGCGATCATCTCGGCCAAGGTCTTGACCTTGGTGTCGCCGTTGATCGCCACCGCGAGCGTGTTGAAGAACAAATTCGAGATCGGCTGCAGGTCCTTCTCGGGATCGTAGGGAATGGTCTTGAACAGGAACTGGTTGTAGACGGCAGGCTCGCTCGACAGCACGCAGATGGTGTAGCCGTCGGGCACGGCCTCGACGCAGGCGCGCGCGCCGATGTTCTGTCCGCCGCCGGGGCGGTTCTCTACCACGACCGGCTGACGCCAGACCTTCTGCAATTCCTCAGCCATCGCGCGCGTGAACACGTCACCGCCGCCGCCGGCCGCGAGCGGGAAGACGATCCGCACCGGCCGGGTGGGATAGTCCTGCGCGGCGGCGGGAGCTACAGCGGCCAGCGTCACCGCGGCGGCGAACGCGGCGCGTAGCATCGAATGTCCTATCGCGTGCATGGGTGTCACTCCGGCTTGATGCCGCTTTCCTTGGCCACGCGCGCGGCAAACTCGCGATTGGCGACGATGAATTTGGCGAACTCCTCACGCGGGCCGGCCATCGGCTCGACCGCGCGGTCGGTGTAGTTCTTCTGGCGGAATCCCGGCTCGCTGGTGATGCGCTGCACCTCGGCGTTGATCTTTTCCATAATCGGAACGGGCGTGCCGGCGGGAGCGAACAATCCGAACCATGGCGGCGGATAGTCGATGCCCATCGCTTCGCCGAGCGTCGGAATATCGGGGAACATCGACGAGCGCACGTTGGAATTGAGCGCAAGCGCCTTGAACTGCCCGCTCTTGATCTGGCCCAGCATGTTGGCGAGCCCGAGGAACACGATCGGCGTCGTGTTCGTCATCACCGCATTGACCATCTCGTTGCCGCTGCGGAACGGCACGCGGATGATGTCGATGCCATTGTCCTTGTTCAACTTGTCCATGAAATAGACCAGCATGAACGAGAACGTGCCATAGCTCAGCGTACCGGGCTTGGCCTTGGCGTAGGCGATCAGCTCCGGGATCGTCTTGACCCCGTGCGATGCGTTGATGACCAGCGCGTTGGCATTGATGAACATGCCGACGATCGGCTCGAAATCCTTCTCCGGACTGTACGGCAGGCTTTTGAACGTGAACTGGTTATAGACCAGCGTCTCGCCGGACAGGACGCAGAGCGTATGCCCGTCCGGCGGCGCCTCGGCGCAGGCGCGCGAGCCGATGTTGAGCCCGCCGCCGGGCCGGTTCTCGACCACGAAGGGCTGGCCGAGACGCTTCTGCAATTCCTCGGCGAGAAGGCGGGTGAACACGTCCCCCGCCCCGCCCGGCCCAAGCGGAATGATCAGCTTCACCGGCCGCGACGGGTAGTCCTGCGCGAAGGCTGTTGGAAGAACGGCAAGCCATGTCAGCAGGACAATGGCGGCAGCGAGAATTCGCGGCACGGCGTTATTCCTCCCCGGTCTGTTGTGGCATCATAACCCAAGGCAGGGAGGCGGCGCGATGACGATCAGGCTGTTGTGCGCGGCAGCGGCGGTGCTTGCAGCGACGGTTGGCGCGCAGGCGCAGACCTATCCCGACAACACCATCCGCATCATCAGCGGGACTCAGATCGGAACCAGCGGTGACCTTGCCGGCCGCATGCTGGCACAGAAGCTGACCGCGCAGATGGGCCAGCCGGTGGTGTTCGAAAGCCGCCCGGGCGCCAACGGCCAGATCGCCGCGAACTACCTCAAGACACTGCCGCCCGATGGCTACAACATTCTCTACGCCGCATCGAGCACGCTGATCACCGGCCCGATCATGAGCAAGGATGTCGCCTTCGACACGTTCAAGGATTTCACGCCAGTCAGTATCGCGGTCGGCGCGCCGCTCTATCTCGTCGCCAACTCCGAGCTTGGTGTCGACACGACGGCGGGCCTGATCGAGTACGCCAAGAAGAATCCCGGCAAGCTCAATTACGGTAGCGTCGGCCGCGGCTCGGTGTTCCATTTCCAGGGTGAAGCAATGAAGGCCGCGGCCGGCATCGACATGCTGCACGTGCCCTACACCGGGGCGAACAACGCCAATATCATCGGCGACCTGCTGGCCAACCGCGTCCAGGTCTATTTCCCGGCCTATCCGGCGACACTCGCCGCGTTGCCCACGGGCAAGATCAAGCTGCTGGGCGTGTTCTTCGATCAACGCGTCAAGCAGCGGCCCGATCTGCCGGCCGTGCAGGAGGCCCTGCCCGGCCTCATCACCGTGCCGTCGTGGTTCGGCTTCCTCGGGCCGGCCAATCTGCCTGTGCCACTGGTGACGCGCCTGCAAACCGAAATCAGCAAGGCACTGCAGGACGCCGAGATTGCCAGGAAGCTGGAGGAGGTCGGCATCGTTCCGGTCGGCAACAGCCCCGCGGAGATGGCGAGCCTGATGCGCAAATATGCCGACGAGCTTGGCAAGCTGGCCAAGAAGGTCGGCATCGAGCCGAACTAGGGCAACACAGAATTTGGGGAAGAGTGATGTCGCAAGGCACTGCGCGCAAAACTTTCGTGCTGATCCACGGCGCATGGCATGGCGGCTGGTGCTGGCGGCGCGTGGCGGACTTGCTGCAGGCACAAGGCCACAAGGTGTTCGCGCCGACGCTGACCGGCGTCGGCGAGCGCTCGCACCTGCTGAGCAAAGACATCACCCTCGACACGCACATTGCCGACATCGTCAACCTGTTCAAATGGGAAGACCTGAAAGGCGTGTGCCTCGTGGCGCATTCCTACGGCGGCTGGCCTTCCTCCGGTGCGCTTGAGCAGGTCCACGACCGCGTGTCATCCATCGTCTGGCTCGATGCGTTCAAGCCGGAGAACGGCCAGAGAGGCACCGACTTCGCCTCCGAGTTCAGCCGCAAGGCAATGGAGGAAGCGATTGCGAAGGGAACGCCGGGACGCGCACCGCCGCCGGTGGCGGCGTTCGGCATCAACGCGAAGGATCAGGCGTGGGTGCAGTCCAAGCTGACCGACCAGCCGAACGGCGTTTCCACCCAGCCGATCAAGCTTACCGGCGCGCGCGAGAAGATCGCGAAGAAGACCTACATGCGCGCCACGACTTATCCGCAGCCCGCGTTCGACAAGGCGCTGGCCGAGTGCAAGGCCGACACGACGTGGAAGACGTTCGAGACCACCGCCGCCGGTCACGATGTGATGGTCGACGCGCCGGAGTGGCTGGTGGATATTTTGTTGCGGAAGTCGTAAGAGCATCGCCCTCTCAACGTCATGCCCAGCCTTGTGCCGTGGATGGCCGGGACAAGCCCGGCCATGACGGAGCTAGAATTGCACCGCCATCCTACTTCTTGCTCAGCAGTTCCTTAATCTTGCCGCTGGCCTTGCTGAAATCCATCTTGCCGGCGAAGCGCTCCTTCAGCGCCGCCATCGCACGGCCCATGTCCTTCATGGTCTCGGCGTTGATCTCCTGCAACAGCGACGAGATGGCGGAGCCGGCTTCGGCGTCCGACATCTGCTTGGGCAGATAGGCCGAGATGATCTCAATCTCGGCGCGCTCGGCAGAAGCCAGATCCGCGCGAGCGCCCTTGTCATAAAGCTCGGCCGATTCCTGGCGCTGCTTGATCATCTTCTGGAACAGCGACATCAGGTCCGCCTCGTTGAGCGGCTCCTTGCCCTGCCCTCGCGCTTCGATGTCGGCGTTCTTGATCGCCGCATTCATCATGCGCAGCGTCGCGACCCGGCGCTCGTCGCGGGCCTTCATCGCGTCCTTGGTGGCGTTGTTGATGTTATCGCGCAGCACGGGAACCCCTTTTCGGTGCGAAAACCGGCTGTTCACATGACTTCCGCGGCCTTTGACGGCGGCGGCCGGGAGGCCTATCTAGGCCCACGATGAGCCCCAAACAAGACGATTCCGGCTGGACCGAGCGGAAACCCACCGCCCTCCTGGTGCTGGCGGACGGCACCGTGCTCGAAGGCTTCGGCCTTGGCGCGCCGGGCGTGGCGGTCGGCGAGGTCTGCTTCAACACGGCGATGACAGGCTATGAGGAGATCCTGACCGATCCGTCCTATGCCGGGCAGATCATCACCTTCACCTTCCCGCATATCGGCAACGTCGGCACCAACGAAGAAGACATCGAGACGGTCAACATGGCGGCAACGCCCGGCGCCCGCGGCGTGGTGCTGCGCGCCGACATCACACAGCCGTCGAACTTCCGCGCCACGCGCCACCTCGACCAGTGGCTGCGCGCCCGCGGCATCATTGGGCTAAGCGGCCTCGACACCCGCGCGCTCACCGCGCTCATTCGCGAGGAGGGCATGCCCAACGCGGTGATCGCCCACGAGCCGAACGGAAAATTCGATCTCGATGCGCTGAAGAAGGAAGCGCGCGAGTGGCCGGGCCTGGTCGGCATGGACCTCGTGCCGATGGTGACCAGCGGCCAGCGCTTTTCCTGGGACGAAACGCCGTGGCAATGGGGCAAGGGCTACGGCCGGCTCGACAAGCCGGAGTTCCACGTGGTCGCGATCGACTACGGCATCAAGCGCAACATCCTCCGCCTGTTGGCGAGCGCGGGCTGCAAGGTGACGGTGGTGCCGGCCAAGACCAGCGCCGAGGACATCGCCGCGCTCAATCCCGACGGCGTTTTTCTGTCGAACGGCCCGGGCGATCCGGCGGCGACCGGGCAATATGCGGTGCCGGTGATCAAGAAGCTGATCGATTCCGGCACGCCCACGTTCGGAATTTGCCTCGGCCACCAGATGCTCGGCATCGCGCTTGGCGGGCGTACGATGAAGATGCACCAGGGCCACCACGGCGCGAACCATCCGGTGAAGGACATGACCACCGGCAAGGTCGAGATCACCTCGATGAACCACGGCTTCGCGGTGGACAAGGACAGCCTGCCGAAGAATGTCGAGCAGACCCATGTCTCGCTGTTCGACGGATCGAACTGCGGCATCGCGCTCAGGGACAGGCCGGTGTTCTCGGTGCAGTATCACCCCGAGGCATCGCCCGGCCCGCGCGACAGCCACTATCTCTTCACGCGCTTCGTCGAGCTGATGCGGGCGCGGCGACAGGCCTCCACAGATGCCGCCTTGAGAGCATCGCGCCAAGCCGGATAGCAGTTGCGTTCGATGTCAAGCACCAGGCCGCCCGAGCCGCAGACCTTCATGTTCGCCGACGATGGCTCGGTGCCCAACAATCCACGCCTGCCGTTCGTGGTCTATCGCCGCGTCATCGACCTGATCGGCTCGCCGGACCCGGAAGAAGTGATCGAGAACGTGTTCCGCGACAACGGCTGGGGCGACATATGGCGCAACGGCATCTTTCCCTACGTGCACTACCATTCGATGATCCATGAAGGCATGGGCATCGCGCGCGGCCGCGCCAAGGTGCGCTTCGGCGGCAACAAGGGCCCCGAGGTCGAGCTCACTCAGGGCGACGTCGCGGTGCTGCCGGCCGGCACCGGCCATCAGTGCCTGTGGGCGAGCCCCGACCTGATGGTGATCGGCAGCTATCCGCAGACCGGCAAGTACGATCTCTGCCGCGGCAGCAAGGCCGAGCACGCCAAGGCGCTGCAAACCATCCCGAAGGTGCCGATGCCCGGTTCCGATCCGGTGTTCGGCAAGCAGGGACCCCTGCTGCAGCTCTGGCACGTTTGAAGCAGCAACATCCGATGTCCGCCGTCCGACTGGATCGACTTCTGGGACACCAAGCACTCGATTTACGTCAGTCCCCTTCACGAGGCCGCGCATTTCCGCCGCATCGCCGAGGACATCCGCGCCTATGCGCCGCAGGGCGGCGTGATGCTCGACTACGGCTGCGGCGAGGCGCTGTCGGCGGACCACGTGGCGGAGCCGGTGTCGCGCCTGATCCTGTGCGAGCCGGCGCCGAACGTGCGCGTGATGCTCGGCGCGCGCTTTGCCGGCAACAACAAGATCGCAGTGCGCAAGCCCGAGGACATTCCGGTCATGCCGGCGCACTCGATGGACGTCATCGTCATGCATTCGGTAGCGCAATACCTGAGCCCGCAGCGAATTCGACGGGCTGGCGCAAGTGTTCCATCGCCTGCTCAAGCCCGGCGGGCTGCTGGTGGTGGGCGACGTGATCCCGCGCAAGCGTCTCGGCGCTCGCCGACGCGCGGGCGTTGCTTCGTTTCGGCCGTCAGGAGGGCTTTTACGGGGCGGCGCTGCGGGGTCTGTTCCGCACCTGTTTTCTCCGACTATCGGCGGCTTCGCAAATCGCTCGGTCTGACCCGCTACGATCCTGCCGAAATCACCGCCAAGCTTGAAAACGCCGGCTTCACGGTGGAACCGGCCCGCTACAAACATCGGCCACAATGACAAGCGAATAACTTTCCTGGCGCACGCACGCTGACGGCAGGGGGCGCGGAAACCACCGGCCTCCGTATGGTTAAGCCGATGTTAATCAGGCTTTGCGACAAGCAGCGTGCTGGTGCCAATGGTGTGGGGAGTGGTCGCTTGTCCAATCGCAAAGTCGCCCGATTCGTCGTCATTCTCGGGGCCGCCGCAGTTACCCTTGCCGCCGTACAGCGCCTACGCCAAGCGGACCGAACCAGGCGCCCGGCGTCCGCTCGGCGACCTGCGGCGAACCGCAGACTTCCAATCGGACGGCCAAGACCGACCGGCTCGCCATCGCAGACCGCGCTGCTCGAGGCCGCAAGCCCAGGCCGCTTATGCGCTCGCCTCGGCGCAACCCGACGCTGAGCTCGAGACGCTTCCAATCCGGTGATCGCCGCAACGCCGGCGATCCCGAGCCAGGCCGGTCCGAGGCCGAAGCCGCGTGCCGAAGCAAAGCCGAACTGCCGCACGAAAGCCGAAGAAGCTGCCGCGCACCGCCGCCGGCCCCGCCGGCGTCGAGCGGGCTGCTCGACGACGGTCAGATTTCCGGTCTCAAGGGCCGGCTGCGGCTCACCTCCGATCAGGCCGAGTATTGGCCGGCGGTCGAGGCCGCGCTTCGCGACGTCGTGCGGACACACTTGCGCGGCACCAAGCACGTCGCCGGCGGCAAGGTGAACATCGATACCAACAGCCCCGAGGTGCAGAAGCTGATCTGGGCGGCGATGCCGCTCCTGATGCGGCTTCGCGACGACCAGAAGAGCGAAGTCCGCAAGCTCGCGCGCGTGATCGGCCTCGAGCAGGTCGCGTCGCAGATCTAGGCGGCCGCCCGCGCAAGAATCTTGCGCGCGCGAAGGAACGCTCCGCCCGGCCGGGCGTTTCCATATTCGGAGACACGCATGCGCTTGCCGAGCCACCTGCTGCAAGCCATCGACGTTCCGATCCGAACCGCTCATGGCCGCGATGGCTGCGATCGCGGTCGGCATGTTCGTCGGCACCTGGGTGATCGGCCCGGCGATACACGCGATAACAGTCCGGAAGCGCCCGCGCAGACGCCGCAGGAGCGCATGACGTACGAGGCCATGGTGGCGCGCCCCGATCCCATGCCCTATCGCGCCGCCACGCCGGCCTTCGATACGTCGGGCCCGCCGAACTATGCCGTCGTCGCCAAGGAAAAGGCGCAGGCGGGATTGGGCAGTCAGTTCGATCGACGACGATGCCGGTTACCGAGGACCAGGGCTCACGCAGCTCGGCTTCGCCGTCGCGCTACTAGCCGGTCTGCTCTGACCGGCACAGGCTCTACTAGCCTCGCGCCGGCAGCTTCCGCTCGATCACGGTGTCGAGCTGCGCACCGAGCAGCACGACGATGGTCGACAGCCACATCCACATCATCAGACCGATGGCGGCGCCGAGCGAGCCATAGGTCGCGTTGTAGTCGGCGAAGTTCGACAGATAGAACGACAGCGCCGCCGAGCCCGCGAGCCAGAGCAGCGCCGCGATCACCGCGCCGGGCGAGAGCCACCGCCGCGGAGCGATCGTCGCGGCTCGGCCCGAAGCGGTAGAACACCGTCAGCGTCGCCGATCATCAGCGCGAACAGCAGCGGCCAGCGGATCAGCCAGGTCGTCGTCTCCATGAAGTCCTTCAACCCGAAGGTGGACATCACCAGCGGAAAGGCGACCACCGCGCCGACCGCGAGCAGCAGGAACACGATCGCGCCGAGCGTCAGCGAGAGCGACAGCAGATTGAGCCGCACGAAAGCTGCGGCGCTCGTCCTGCCCTTCGATGACATTGAGCGCGTCGATCATCGCCTTGACGCCGGCGTTGGCGCTCCACAGCGCGATCAGCAGGCCCGACGGCGAAGCCCGACGCTCAGCCCGCTCGGCTTTGCCGCGATGCGGGCAATCTGCTCCTGCACGATCGTCAGTGCCGCCGGCCGGCAGAACGTTGGCCAGCATCGACAGGTGGTCCTGAATGGTGGCCGCATTGGCGAACAGGCCGTAGAACGACACGAACGCCGTGATCGCCGGGAAAGATCGCAAGCAGCGCGTAGAACACCACGCCCGCGGCGACCGCGAGCAGGCGGTCCTTGCTCATCGCCTCGTAGGTTTCGAGCAGCACCGCGCGCCACCACGGCCAGCGCATGCGAAAGATGCCGGCGTCCGGCCGGATAGGCTTGCGGATCGACCGTCCATCCGGCCGGATAGGTCTCCATGACCGGCGGCGCGCGGACTTGCTTCGGTCGCTCGATCGCCCAGGCCAGCGCAATGGCGCCGAGGATGACCGCGCCGTTGAGCAGCCGTTTGGAATCGAGCTTTTGGCGAAAACTCATGATGGCCGGCCCTTGATCGTCCCGCATAACGATCAAGGCCGCCAATTGGTTCGGCCGGGCTTGATCGGGCTCTTGCCAAAAGGACCGCTCCGGGCGTCTGATTTTGGGGCCGGGTGCCACGCGATGAGACTTGCGCGCCGTCGATTTCTGCTTTGACCGCGGCCGTCGCAGCGCTGCCGCCCTGTCGCGGCCCGCCTTCGCGCAAGCCTATCCGTCAAAGCCCATCACCATCGTCGTGCCGTTCGCGGCGGGCGGGTCGACCGATGTGATTGGCCGCATCATGGCCGAGCGGATGCGGGTCACGCTCGGCCAAACGCTCATCGTCGAGAATGCCACAGGAGCCGGCGGGACGATCGGCGTCGCGCGCGCGATGCGGGCCGCGCCGGATGGCTACACCATCATCCTCGGCCAGAACGGCTCGCATGTGATCACCGGCGCCACCTACAACAACCTGTCGTATGACCTGCTGAACGATTTCGAGCCGGTTTCGCTGCTGGTCATTTCGCCGTTCGTCATCGTCGCCAAAAAGACCGTGCCGCCGAACGACCTGAAAGGGCTGATCGCCTGGCTGAAGGAGAACCCGGACAAGGTGACGATCGGCAATGCGGGGCAAGGCAGCATCACCCATGTCGCCGGTCTGGTGTTTCAAAACGCCACCGGCACGCGGTTGCAGTCCGTGCCCTATCGCGGCTCGGTCCCGGCGATGCACGGATCTAGTGGCGGGCCAGATCGACATGATGATCGAGATCCGATCACCGCCCTACCCCAGGCGCGCGCCGGACGATCAAGATCTACGGCGTGGCGTCCGACACAAGGCTGCCCCTCGGCGCCCGATGTCCCGACCGTGGATGAAGCTGGATTGCCCGGATACCACATTTCGCTGTGGCATGGATCTCTGGGTGCCCAGGGGCGCGCCGAAGCCGATCATCGAAAGGATCCAGGCTGCCACCGTGGACGCCCTGGCCGATCCCGGCACGCGGGCCAAGCTCGCCGACGGCCGGGCAGGAGATTTTTCCGCGCGAGCGGCAGACGCCGGAGGCGCTACGAACGCTGCAAAAGGCCGATATCGAAAAATGGTGGCCGATCATCAAGGCCGGCAACATCAAGATGGAATGAGCGGCTGCGTTACCGGCGTTTGGCGGCACGGAACCTTGCAAAACGCCCGATGACAACTAGGTTTTCGCCACATTCCGGGGTTGTTGGGGCCCCGATTCTGGTCTAATCCGAGCCCGCGCGGGGATCTCCCCGCCGGGGCGAAGGACGCGCACAAGCGCGCCCTTTTTTTGTGTGCCGGGCTTTCCCGGCGAATGATTTCGAGGCCCGATGCCGAAACGAACCGACATCAAATCGATCCTGATCATCGGCGCCGGCCCGATCGTCATCGGCCAGGCCTGCGAGTTCGACTATTCCGGCACGCAAGCCTGCAAGGCGCTGAAGGAAGAGGGCTACCGGATCGTGCTGGTCAATTCCAACCCGGCCACGATCATGACCGATCCGGATCTGGCGGACGCGACCTACATCGAGCCGATCACGCCGGAGATCGTCGCCAAGATTATCGAGAAGGAGCGCCCCGACGCGCTCCTGCCCACCATGGGCGGACAGACCGCGCTCAACACCGCGCTGTCGCTGAAGCAAGATGGGCGTGCTCGACAAGTTCAACGTCAAGATGATCGGCGCGACCGCGGATGCCATCGACAAGGCCGAGGACCGCGAGCTGTTCCGCAACGCGATGAACAAGATCGGCCTGGAGACGCCGCGCTCGCATCAGATCAAGACGCTGGCCGAGGCACTGGACGCGCTCGAAGACATCGGCCTGCCCGCCATCATCCGCCCGTCGTTCACGCTCGGCGGCACCGGCGGCGGCATCGCCTACAACAAGGACGAGTTCATCGACATCGTCGAGCGCGGCATCGACGCCTCGCCGACCAACGAGGTGCTGATCGAAGAGAGCGTGCTCGGCTGGAAGGAATACGAGATGGAGGTTGTCCGCGACAAGAAGGACAACTGCATCATCATCTGCTCGATCGAGAATTTCGACCCGATGGGCATCCACACCGGCGACTCGATCACCATCGCGCCGGCGCTGACGCTTGACCGACAAAGAATACCAGATCATGCGCGACGCCTCGATCGCGGTGCTGCGCGAGATCGGCGTCGAGACCGGCGGCTCGAACGTGCAGTTCGCGGTCAATCCCGCCGACGGCCGGCTCGATCGTCATCGAGATGAATCCGCGGGTGTCGCGCTCCTCGGCGCTGGCATCGAAGGCCACGGGCTTTCCGATCGCCAAGGTCGCGGCCAAGCTCGCGGTCGGCTACACGCTCGACGAGATCGCCAACGACATCACCGGCGGAGCGACGCCGGCGTCGTTCGAGCCGACCATCGACTACGTGGTGACCAAAATCCCGCGCTTTGCCTTCGAGAAATTCCCCGGCGCCGACGCGACGCTGACGACCTCGATGAAATCGGTCGGCGAGGCCATGGCGATCGGCCGCACCTTCCAGGAGTCGCTGCAGAAGGCGCTGCGCTCGCTGGAAACCGGGCTCACCGGCCTCGACGAGATCACCATCGAGGGTCTGGGCCAGGGCGACGACAAGAATGCGATCCGCGCGGCGCTCGGCTCGCCCAGCCAGGACGGAATCCTCAAGGTGGCGCAGGCGATGCGGCTCGGCTTCACCGACACCGAGATTCATTCTGCCTGCAAGGTCGACCCGTGGTTCCTGGCGCAGGTGCGCGGCATCGTCGAAACCGAGGCCGAGATCCGCGAAAAGGGCCTGCCTAAAACCGCCGGCGCGTTCCGCCGGCTGAAGGCGCTGGGCTTCTCCGACGCCCGGCTCGGAAAACTCACCGGCAATTCCACCGAGACCGTGACGCAAAAACGCCGCGCGCTCGACGTACGCCCGGTGTTCAAGCGGATCGACACCTGCGCCGCCGAGTTCGCCTCGCCCACCGCCTACATGTATTCGACCTACGAGACGCCGTTCGCGGGCCACAAGGGCAGCGATGTCGCGAACGAGGCGCGGCCCTCGGACCAGCAAGAAGGTCGTGATCCTCGGCGGCGGGCCGAACCGCATCGGCCAGGGCATCGAGTTCGACTATTGCTGCTGCCACGCCGCCTTCGCGCTGAAGGAAGCGGGCTACGAGACCATCATGGTCAACTGCAATCCGGAGACGGTGTCGACCGACTACGACACCTCCGACCGGCTTTATTTCGAGCCGCTCACCGCCGAGGACGTGCTGGAGATCATCGACACCGAGCGCGCCAACGGGACGCTGCACGGCGTGATCGTGCAGTTCGGCGGCCAGACCCCGCTCAAGCTCGCGGAAGCGTTGGAGAAGGCCAAGGTGCCGATCCTCGGCACTTCGCCCGACGCCATCGACCTCGCCGAGGATCGCGACCGCTTCAAGCAGCTACTCGAAAAGCTCAAGCTGCGGCAGCCGCAGAGCGGCATCGCCACGAGTCCCAAGCAGGCGCGCGCCACCGCCGACAGCATCGGCTATCCGATCGTGATCCGGCCGTCCTATGTGCTGGGCGGCCGCGCCATGGAGATCGTGCACGACGGCGCGCAGCTCGACCGCTACCTGATACGCCTCGCAGGTGATCTCGACCGACCATCGGAGCTGGTGGTCTCGGCCAAGCGGCCGCTGCTGATCGACCGCTATCTCACCGACGCCATCGAGGTCGACGTCGATTGCATCTGCGACGGCAAGGACACTTTCATCGCCGGCATCATGGAGCACATCGAGGAAGCGGGCATCCACTCCGGCGATTCCGCGTGCTCGCTGCCGCCCTACTCGCTCGACGCCACGATGATCGCCGAGCTCGAGCGCCAGACCCGCGGGCTCGCGCTGTCGCTCAACGTCGGCGGGCTGATGAACGTGCAATACGCCATCAAGGACGGCGACATCTACATTCTCGAAGTCAATCCGCGCGCCTCGCGGACGGTGCCGTTTGTCGCCAAGGTAATCGGACTGCCAGTGGCCAAGATCGCGGCGCGCGTGATGGCCGGCGAGACGCTTGCCTCGTTCAAGCTTGAGCCACAAAGCTTCGACCTGAAGAGCTCCCCCCATGTTGGGGTGAAGGAGGCGGTCTTCCCGTTCGCGCGCTTTGGCGACAAGGTCGACACCGTGCTCGGCCCCGAGATGAAGTCGACCGGCGAGGTGATGGGGCTCGACCGCGACTACGCCGTTGCCTTCGCCAAGAGCCAGCTCGGCGGCGGCGCCCGCCTGCCCAAGGATGGCACGGTGTTCGTCTCGGTCCGGGACGGTGACAAGCCGAAGATTCTGGAGTCGCTGAAGGTCCTGCGGAATCTCGGGTTCGAGGTGGTCGCTACCTCCGGTACCCAACGTTACCTGGCCGAGAACGGGGTCGAGGCGGTCAAGATCAACAAGGTGGCGGAGGGCCGGCCCCACATCGTCGATGCCATCAAAAATGGCCGTGTTCAGCTTGTTTTCAACACAACTGAGGGGGCCACGGCCCTGGCTGACAGCCGCTCCCTACGCCGCGCCGCCCTCTTGCATAAAGTGCCGTACTACACCACTCTTTCTGGTGCCGTCGCTGCGGCGCAAGGCATCAAAGCCTACCTCGGGGGTGATCTCGAGGTCCGCGCGCTGCAAAGCTACTTCGGCGGGCCGGCCTGACAGGCCGACCACGAAAGTTAAGGCGCGTAAGGGTCAAGGTTTCCGAACTGCGGGCGGAAGGGAACTTCAGCCCGCTTTTGGATTTGTGTCCCTCGCTCTATGGAAGCGAGTTCTTGTCGGAGGATTGAGAAGTGGTTGAAAAGATACCTATGACCGCGGCGGGTCATACCGTGCTCGAGAAGGATCTCAAGCACCGCCAGCAGGTCGAACGGCCGCGCATCATCCAGCAGATCACGGATGCGCGCACCCATGGCGACCTGTCCGAGAACGCGGAGTACCACGCTGCCAAGGAGCAGCAGTCGCTCAACGAGGGCGCCATCGCCGAGCTCGAGGACAAGCTCGCGCGCGCCGAGGTGATCGACGTCTCCAAGCTCTCCGGCGACACCATCATGTTCGGCGCGAGCGTGACGCTGGTCGACGAAGACACCAACAAGAAGCAAGTCTGGCAGATCGTCGGCGAGCCCGAGGCCAACGCCAAGGAAGGCCGCATCTCGATCACATCGCCGCTCGCCCGCGCGCTGATCAACAAGAAGAAGGGCGAATCCGTCGAGGTGGTGACGCCCGGTGGCGCCAAGGCCTACGAGATCACCAAGATCGAGTGGAAGTAGCCGCGCGGCCTTTTAGGCTCACAACAGATTGAAATCGTCATGGCCGGCCTTGTGCCGGCCATCGGCGTCTTGGAAACTAGCGGCTTCATGAAATTCGGAATCTTCGATCACATCGACGACGCAGGCGTGCCGCTCGGCCAGCTCTACGCCGACCGGCTGACCATCGCCGAGGCCTACGACCGCGCGGGCTTTTACGGCTATCACGTCGCCGAGCATCACACAACGCCGCTCGGCGCCGCGGCCTCCCCCGCACTGATCTTCGCGGCGCTGTCGCAGCGCACCGCCAAACTCCGCTTCGGCCCGCTGGTCTATCTGCTGCCGTTTTACCACCCGCTCCGCCTGATCGAAGAGATTTGCATGATCGATCAGCTGAGCGGCGGCCGCTTCCAGCTCGGCGTCGGCCGCGGCGTCTCGATGTACGAGACCGCCGCCTATGGCCTCGACTTCGCCAAGACCCAGGCGATGTATCACGAGGCGTTCCAGGTGCTGCTGAAGGGCCTGACTTCCGACGAGCTGTCGTTTCACGGCGAGTTCTACAAGTTCGACAAGCTGCCGATGATCCTCAGGCCCGCCCAGAAGCCGCACCCGCCGCTGTGGTACGGCGTGACACTACCCAGCAATTCCGCCTGGCCGGCCGAGAACAACTTCAACATCGTCGCGCTGGGCTTGCGCGACAATACCCAGGCCATCATCAAGGCCTACCGCGACACGCGAGCCAAGCACGGCTTCGATCAGGACGGCACGCTGATCGGCGTGAGCCGGCACATCGTGGTCGCCGACACCGACGAGGCGGCGCTGGCGATCGCGCGGCGCACTTATCCGCGCTGGCGGGCGAGCTTCCGCTGGCTGTTCGCGCGCCACGGCACCGAGCCGCGCGTCATCGGCATCTATCCGCCGACCTTCGATGAACTCATCGCGCTCAACAACGGCATCGCCGGCTCGCCGGACACCGTGCGGCGCTTCATCGCCGCCGAGATCGCGGCGAACAACTGCAATTATTTCGTGCCGCAGATGGTGTTCGGCGACATGACGCTGCCCGAGGCGCTTCGCTCGATCGAGCTGTTCTCGAAAGAAGTCATGCCGGCGTTTTAGACTTCAACTCCATCGGCACCATGGCGGCGTCCTTGGAGTTGCGCAGCGTCAGCGAGGTCTTGACGTTGCGCACATGCGGCGCGCCGGTGAGCTCGGCGACAAAGGCCTGGAAGGTCTTCAGGTCCGGCGCCACGCATTTGAGGACGAAGTCGATCTCGCCGGACAGCATCCAGCACTCGCGTACCAGAGGCTCCTTGCGAACGAAGTCCTCGAACGCCGCGAGGTCGGGCTCGGCCTGGCTCGACAGGTGAACCATGGCGAACACCGTCACCTCGTAGCCGAGCTGCTTCTCGTCGAGCAGCGCGCGGTAGCCCTTGATGAAGCCCGCCTCCTCCAGGGACCGCACCCGCCGCAGGCACGGCGGCGCCGAAATGCCGACCCGCCGCGCCAGCTCCACATTGGTGATGCGGCCGTCGTCCTGCAGCTCTTTGAGGATTTTCCAGTCTATGGCGTCGAGACGGCTGGACAATGGGTGCTCCGATGCTGGCGGGGATTCACCCATTATTCCTGACCCCCGATGGGGGCGAAAGATTGTTGCGCGAAATTTTATTGCGCGGCGACAATAAACCGCGTGCCCGGCCTATGCATCAAGGGTTGCGTATCTTGCATAGCTCGGCCGAACGCCTAGATTGCTCTATCGGGGGATGCGCCGGCCGGCCCTAGCGGGCTGCCGGACGAACCCTCGCCGAGCGGCAAACCGAGAATTTGCCCAGGATCGAGGAACCATGGCCGACACCACCGCCAATTCGAAATTCGCTAAGCTTGTCATCATCGGTTCCGGCCCCGCCGGCTACACCGCCGCGATTTACGCCGCCCGCGCCATGCTGGAGCCGGTCCTGATCCAGGGCATCCAGCCGGGCGGCCAACTCACCATCACCACCGACGTGGAGAATTACCCGGGCTTCGCCGACGTCATCCAGGGCCCGTGGCTGATGGAGCAGATGCAGAAGCAGGCCGAACACGTCGGCACCAAGATCGTCACCGATCACGTCAACGATCTCGACCTCACGCAGCGGCCGTTCCGGGTGAGCTGCGATTCCGGCGACATCTACGTGGCCGATACCGTGGTGCTGGCGACCGGCGCGCAGGCGCGCTGGCTCGACCTGCCTTCGGAGCAAAGGTTCAAGGGCTACGGCGTTTCCGCCTGCGCGACCTGCGATGGCTTCTTCTACAAGAACAAGGAAGTGATCGTGATCGGCGGCGGCAACACCGCGGTCGAGGAAGCGCTATTTCTGACGAACTTCGCCTCCAAGGTGACGGTGGTGCACCGGCGCGATGCGTTCCGCGCCGAGAAAATTCTCCAGGACCGCCTGTTCAAGAACCCCAAGATCAGCGTGATCTGGGATTCGGCGCTGCATGACGTGCTCGGCAGCGACAATCCGCTCAAGGTCCGCGGCGTCGCGCTCCGCAACGTCAAGACCGGCGCGATCCAGGAGATGGCGGCTGACGGCGTGTTCATCGCCATCGGCCATTCACCCTCGACCGAGCTGGTCGCGGGCAAGATCAAAATGAAGCCGAATGGCTACGTCTGGACCGCGCCCTATTCGACGGCGACCTCCGTCCCGGGCCTGTTCGCCGCCGGCGACGTCACCGACGACATCTACCGCCAGGCGGTGACCGCCGCTGGGCTTGGCTGCATGGCCGCGTTGGAGGCCGAAAAATTCATCGCGCATCAGGGCGCACAGCAGCAACACGCTGCTGAATAGGCCGGCCCGCATGGCGAATGGAAAAAGAGGGATGGACTGGGACAAACTGAAGGTGTTCCACGCGGCTGCGGAAGCCGGCAGCTTCACGCATGCCGGCGAGCAGCTCGGGCTGTCGCAGTCGGCAGTGTCGCGGCAGGTGAGCGCGCTCGAGCAGGAACTGTCGGTCTCGCTGTTCCACCGCCACGCCCGCGGATTGATCCTCACCGAGCAAGGGGAGCTGCTCTATCGCACCGCCCATGACGTGTTCATGAAGCTCGAAGCGGCGCGCGCCAAGCTCACCGACAGCCGCGAAAAGCCGCACGGCGAGCTGAAGGTGACGACGACACCGGGCATCGGCATCCATTGGCTGACGCCGCGGCTCGGCGAGTTCATGGACCTGTTCCCCGATATCCGTATCACCCTCATCACCACCGACGAGGAACTCGACCTCGCCATGCGCGAGGCGGACGTCGCCATCCGGCTCCGCCAGCCGACCCAGCCCGACCTGATTCAGCGCAAGCTTTTCTCGGTGCACTTTCACGCCTACGCCTCAGCGGAATATCTCAAGCGCGCCGGCACACCGCGCACGCTGGAAGAGCTCGACACTCACAAGATCATCACGCTCGGCGGCACCACGGTGCCGGTGTATCTGCAAAACCGGAGCTGGTTGACCGAGACCAACCGCAACGGCAAGGGCCCGCGCCAACCGAGCCTCATTATCAACAACATCATGGGCCTGTTGCGCGCCTGCCAGCGCGGCCTGGGCATCGCGCTTTTGCCGGACTACCTGATCGAGGAGAATGTCGGCCTCGTGCAGCTGTTCGGCGAGGAAGAAGGTCCGGCGCTCGATGCGTACTTCGTATATCCCGAAGAGCTCAAGGCGGTGGCGCGTGTGCAGGCGTTCCGCGATTTCCTCGTGAGCAACGCACAGCGCTGGAGCTTCTGAGACGAAGTGCGACACCGCTATTGCGCGTGCCGCATAGCTGTCATGCTATCCACCGGATTTTGCGAACCTCGCATGGCTGGCATGCGGCCCTCTGCATTGCCCGCAGGCCCACCGCGCCGCATTATTTGGGTGTGCTGTCGGCGCTGGGTTGTCGCATCCCCCCAGATTAGCCAGTCCGGTGTCGGCAGTGAGTTCCCCTCTGGAAGGTGATTGTCGGCCGTCCCGCGCCGACATGACTGAGCCGGGCCCGCAAGGGTCCGGCTTTTCCTTTGGAATTCGCGAGCGGAAATGCAGAGCGCGGCCTAAGCCCAGAGCCGCTCTTTGCCTTCGAGACCGGTGTAGAGGCCCGCCACGTATTCGCCGTAGCCGTTGTAGAGCAGCGTCGGCCGTCGCTCGTTGGTGCCGATCAATTCCTCGGTGGCCTGGCTCCAGCGCGGATGTGCAACCTCCGGATTGACGTTGGCCCAGAAGCCGTATTCCGACGCCTGCAGATCTTCCCAATAGCTCCTCGGCCGCTTGTCGGTGAACGAGACGCGCACGATCGACTTGATGTGCTTGAAGCCATACTTCCACGGCACAGCGAGGCGGATCGGCGCGCCGTGCTGCTTGGCGATCGGCTTGCCGTAGGCGCCGGTGGCGAGGAAGGTCAATTCGTTGGTTGCCTCTGCCATGGTGAGACCTTCGATATAAGGCCACGGCAACCACGACTGCTTCTGTCCCGGCGCGATCGACTTGTCGAGGAAGGTCTCCATGCGAACGTAAGTCGCAGACGACAGCGGCTTGGCCAATTCCACGAGCTTCGCCATCGGGAATCCCGACCACGGCACCGCCATCGACCAGGCCTCGACGCAGCGGTGACGGTAGAGCCGTTCCTCGATCGGAAACTTGCGAACGAGATCGTCGATGCCGACCTCGAACGGCTTTTCCACCATGCCGTCGATCTTGATCGTCCACGGCCGGATCTTCAGCGCCTGCGCCTGCTTGGTGACGTTCTTGGTCGAGTTGAATTCGTAGAAATTGTTGTAGTTGCCGTTGATCTTTTCGTCGGTGATCGGACGGTCGAGCGTGAATTTCTCGTTCCGCTTGCCGGGGTAGAGATCGATGGTCGGATCAGGCGTGTCGGTGACGCGTTGCGCGAGCGCGATGCTGGGGACGATGCCGGCCGATGCGGCGCCCACGGCGGCACCGAGAAACGCACGGCGGTTGAAGAACAGGTGCTCTGGCGTAGCGCGGCTTTCGGGCATTTCCCAGCCGCGGCGGCGGATGACGTTCATAGGCCTTATCCCTCCGGAATGGCTGCCGAAGCTGTACGGACCCGCCGGATCACAGGCAAGTCACGGATGCGGGAGCGATTGGATTGCAGGCGGGTGTTGAGGTGCCCCTCCCCCCGATTTCCCCGAGGGGCACCCGGCGGCGGAAAGAATCACTCCGCCGCGCGTCTCGCCGCAACGATCTGGTCGGCAGTCTTGCCGGTCAGTTCGGCCATGTGGTCGAACTTGAAGGTGAACGAGCCGACACCGGCCGTCGCGGAACGCACCTCGATGATGAGATCGCCGATCTCGGATTCCGGCATCTTCGCGCGCACCACGTCCCAGCCGTCCCAGCCTTCGCGGGTGTCGAAGCCCAGAATCTGGCCGCGCCGGCCGGACAGGATCGCATTCATCTTGGCGGTGGCATCGGTCGGACAGACGATCTCGACCAGATGGATCGGCTCCAGCAGCACCGGCTGGCATTGCGGTAGGCCCTCGACAATGCCGATCCGGGCCGCGGTCTGGAACGCCATGTCGGAGGAGTCGACGGTGTGATACGAGCCGTCGACCAGCGCCACCGCGACATCCACCACCTGGAAGCCGAGCGGGCCGTGCTTGAGCGCGTTGATTACACCCTCTTCGACCGAGGGGATGTAATTTCGCGGCACGACGCCGCCAGTGATCTTGTCCTCGAACTTGAAGCCCGAGCTACGCGGCAACGGCTTGATGTCGAGCACCACGTCGCCGAACTGGCCGTGGCCACCCGACTGCTTCTTGTGCCGGCCGCGCTGGGAAACGGCCCGCTTGATGGTCTCGTTGTAGCCAACCGACGGCCGCCCGGTGCTGATGGCGACACCGAAATGGCCGGCGAGCTTTTCCGCAGCGACGCGCAAGTGCATCTCGCCCTGGCCCCACATCACCACCTCGTGGGTTTCGGGGTTGTGCACCAGATGGATCGAGGGGTCCTCATCCACGAGCTTATGCAGCGCCTGGCCGAGCTTGACGTCATCCTTGCGCTCTTTCGCGGAAACCGAAATGGCCAGCACCGCCGGATGCGGCGCAACGTTGGCGAGCGCGGCATGCGCCTGCTTGCCGGCCGAGAGCGTGTCGCCGGTCTTGGCGTATTCGAGCTTGCCGAGCGCGACCGTCTCGCCGGCCGTGGCCGGGGCGCGTTTCTCGCTGGTCTGGCCCAACAGCTTGAAGGTGCCGGACACCCGGCCGACCTCGCGCTCCGGCGACGACAGGGTGACGCCGTCGCCGATCTGGCCCGACAACACGCGGGCGATCGACATCTTGCCGGCGTGGCCGGAGCTCAACGTCTTGAGCACATAGGCAAGCGGCTCGTTGCCCTTGACGCCCAGGCGCTCGGTGGTGGCCTCCACATTGGGCGCCTCGTGGCGCAGCGCCTTGAGCAGCCGGAGCACGCCGTTGGTGCGGGTCGCGACGCCCATCAGCACCGGAACCACAAGCCCGTCGCGCAGTTCCTTGGCAAGATCGTCGAACACCTTGTCGCGCGGCGGCGGGATATCGGCCAGCAATTGCTCCATCAGCTCGTCGTCGTGGTCGGCGAGCTTCTCGAGCATGGAGAAGCGCGCGTCCTTGCTGTTGTCGAGATTCTCGCCGTCGAGCGGCACCACCTCGGACGGCGCGTGCTCCTTGTAGATATGCACGCGCTCGAGCGCGAGATCGACGAAGCCGGTGACGATATCGTTCTTGCGGATCGGAAGCTGGCGCATCACCAGCGGCTTGCGCGACGCCGGCTGCAGAATCTGCAGCGCCTCCATCACCCTCGTTTCGGCCTTGTCGATCTTGTTGAGGAATAAAAAGCGCGGGATGTTGAGCGCTTCAAGCTCGCGCAGGATCAGTTGGAGCTGCGGCATCTTCTTCTCGTCGGCCTCGCAGACCACGACCGCGGCGTCGACTGCGGGCAGCGCCGCGCGCATGTCGTGAACGAACTCAACGGAACCGGGGCAATCGATAAAAGTGTAGCTGTCGCCCATGAAACTGGTGGTGGCGACGGTGAGCTCGACGCTCATCTTGTGATGGCGGGCCTCCTTGGAGGCATCACCGACAGTGGTGCCGACCTCCACCGTGCCCTGCCGCTGGATCGCGCCGGTGCGCGCCAGGATCGCTTCGAGGAGCGTGGTCTTGCCGGCCTGAAAAGGGCCCACCAGCGCGATGCACCGGGGACCCTGGGCTCTTGTGCCGACATTGCCGTTGTTTGCAGCCGCCATCGACGCCTCCCTGTGGCGCCGCACGACCGGATCGATCCGGCCGCGAGTTCTGACGCCGGAAGGTTATCGTCTCAGGGGAATGTGGCGCTGGCAAGAGGAACAAAACCGACAATCGTCTCGATTTCGGAACCACGATCAGGTCGGTTTGCCGGAAAACGCCGGCATGACTTCGCGCGCGAACCGGCGCAACTGCGCCATGCCGTCGAGGATTGTCAGGATGACATACTCGACGCCGGCGCCGCGCAGCGCTTCGATCTTCTCGCAAATCTCGTCCGGGGTGCCGTAGAGCGCGTTGGCTTCGGTGCCTTCGGGGGTCGCGGCATAGGCGAGGATGTGAGAGCCCGCCTTGCCGTCCGGCGCGCGCGACACGGCGACGGTTCGCTTGTTCCACTCCGCCTGCCGCTGCAGGGCGGCTTCCGCGTCGGACCGGTCGTTGGCGACATAAGCCTGGCGGGCGACGGCGACGCGCCCGTTCGCCATGCCTTCCCTGCGATAGAGCGCGATGCGCTGGCCCAAGGCCTCGGGGGAGGCGTACTGATCGAGGATGAGATTGAAGCCGCGCTTGGCGGCGCGGCGGATCGAAGCCTCGCTGCCGGCCGCGACCCAGAACGGCGGATGCGGCCGCTGCGCCGGCGGCGGCTCCACCACGATGTCGTCGAACTGCCAGAACTTTCCGCGGTGCGAGAAGCGTTCGCGCGACACGAACGCCTTGGTCATGACCTCGATCAATTCCTCGAACCGCGGCTCGGCCTCCTCCGGGGGTATACGGAAGCCGGCGAACTCGTTGTGCCGGTAGCCCCTGCCGACGCCGAAGTCGAGCCGGCCGCCGGAAATGAGATCGAGCGTCGCGGCCTGCTCGGCCAGTAGCACGGGATTGTGCCAGGGCAGCACGATGACCGCGGTGCCGAGCCGCAGCGTGGTGGTGCGCATGGCGAGCGCGGTCTGCAGCATCAAGGTGGCGGAAACCTGGTTCCAGCCAGTGAAATGGTGCTCGACCAGGAAGCTCGAGCGAAAGCCCAGCGCCTCAGCTTCGACGGCGTAGTCGAGATAATCGCGGAAGCCCTGCCCGGTTTCGGGGCCGAGATCGCTGCTGTTGGCCTGCGCCGAGCCGAAGATGCCGAATTGCATTCAGGCAGTGTACCTCGGCTTGATCGACGTTCGCATCGCGGTTTCTCCGGTCGTTAAAATTTTATCGGTCAATTTGGCTCGGTATTGAGACGCATGTGATGAGATGCAATCACAACCGCTGGCGGACATTACATATGACTCAGCATCCGGATTTCTGACCGAAGACTTCCTGCTCTACGCTGCCGAATGCAGGCGTATGGCCAGCCTGTCCTGTTCGTCGCAAAGCGACGCCACGAAGCTGGCCGTAACGGTCCCGACGTGGATCGATTTGGCCAGCAGGATTGCGAGCTACGGCCGGCTGCGGGCGATCCACCCAGGATCGAGCAGCCAACCGGCCTACTCCTAGTTCAGAATCTCGGTTTCAGAATCTCGGTTTCAGAATCTCGGAATGTCCGGGAATGCCACCTTGCCGGCATGCACGTGCAGCCGGCCGAGTTCGGCGCAGCGGTGCAACTGCGGGAACACCTTGCCGGGGTTGAGCAGACCCTGGGAGTCGAAGGCGCATTTAAGCCGCTGCTGCTGATTCAGATCGATCTCGGTGAACATCGCCGGCATCAGGTCGCGCTTCTCGACGCCGACGCCGTGCTCGCCGGTGAGTACGCCGCCGACCTCAACGCAGAGTTTCAGGATTTCGGCGCCGAACTCCTCGGTCTTCTCGAGTTCGCCGGGCTTGTTGGCGTCGTAGAGGATGAGCGGGTGCAGGTTGCCGTCGCCGGCGTGGAACACGTTGGCGACACGCAGACAGTACTGCTCCGACAATTCGCGGATGCGCTTGAGCACCAGCGGCAGCTTGGCGCGCGGAATGGTGCCGTCCATGCAGTAGTAGTCCGGCGAGATGCGTCCAACGGCGGGGAACGCAGCCTTCCGGCCCGCCCAGAACAGCATGCGCTCGTCTTCCGAATTCGACACCCGCAGCGTGGTTGAGCGGCACGCCTTGGCGATCTCGGCCACACGCTCGATCAGGTGATCGACCTCCGCCGACGGCCCGTCGAGCTCGACGATCAACAGCGCCTCGACGTCGAGCGGATAGCCGGCGTGGACGAACTCCTCAGTGGCGTGGATCGCGGGCTTGTCCATCATCTCCATGCCGCCGGGGATGATGCCTGAGCCGATGATGCGGGAAACACATTCGCCGGCGTCCTCTGCACTCGGGAAGCCGACCAGCACCGCGCGCGCGGTCTCCGGCTTCTTCAGCAGCCGCACCGTCACCTCGGTGACGACACCAAGGAGCCCTTCCGATCCCGTGATGATGCCGATCAAATCGTAGCCGCCGGCATCGAGATGCTTGCCGCCGAGGCGGAGCACCTCGCCGGTCATCAGCACCATTTCGAGGCCAAGGATGTTGTTGGTGGTCATGCCGTATTTCAGGCAGTGCACGCCGCCGGAATTCTCCGCGACGTTGCCGCCGATGGTACAGGCAATCTGCGAGGACGGATCGGGGGCGTAGTAAAAGCCTTCGGCTTGCACCGCCGTGCTGATCGCAAGATTGGTGACGCCGGGCTCGACCACCGCCACGCGGTTGGCAAAGTCGATCTCGCGGATGCGGTTGAACTTGCCCATGCCGAGCAGCACGCCATCGACCAGCGGCAGGGCGCCGCCCGAGAGCGAGGTCCCTGCCCCGCGCGGCACCACCCGCACGCCGTTGTCGTGGCAATACCGCAGCACACTTCCGACTTGGTCGGTGGTCTCGGGCAGCACCACCACCATCGGCAACTGCTTATAGGCGGTCAGCCCATCGGATTCGTAAGGGCGCATGGCGCGCTCGGCCGAGATCACGCCCTCGCCCGGCACGATCGCCTGCAGATCGGCGACGATCTGCGCGCGGCGCGCGAGCACGGCCTCATCGGCAGCGGGCATCACGACGGACATGGATGATCCAAATCGGCTTTCGAGCGTTGAACTGTCGGCCGGGGTGATTGTACAACCACTCGATCCGTGCCGAAAATGGGTCCGGGGTGTCGCAAGGAGAATAGCATTATGAAATCGCTGATATTGTGTTCATTGGCACTCGCCGCCACGCTGGGAATGGCAAAAGCCGCAAATGCCCAGGACCTCGCGGCGGGCGAGCAGTCATTCCGCAAATGCAGTCCCTGCCATTCGGTCGGCGAAGACGCGAAGAACAAGGTCGGACCGGTGCTCAACGGCCTGCCCGGCCGCAAGTCCGGCACTATCGGCGACTACAGCTACAGCGAGGCCAACAAGAAGGCCGAAATCGTCTGGGGCGATGACACCTTCAAGGACTACATCACGAACCCGATGGCCAAGGTGCCAGGCACCAAGATGGCCTTCGCCGGCATTAAGAACGACAAGGAAATTGCCGACCTTTGGGCCTATCTGAAGCAATTCAAGGCCGACGGCAGCAAATAATCAAGTATTTACAGTTTCTTACAGAATTCAGCGCGCCCGGTTGCGCGCGGAACCTTTTTGCCGTTCAGGCGTCATTGCGGAGCGCGGTTCTGACGCGCCATCGCCGGATCAATGCGACGCATTGGCTCAACCCGGAGGGTGCACATGCTCCGCTCTCCAGACGATCCAGATTCCAAGCTTCGTTCACGCGTGCTGACGGACACCCCATCGGAGGCGACCCGAAGTGGCCAAGACGGACGCATACAAGTTTGGCATCGAGGAAGAGTATTTCCTCGTCGACGCGGCCACGAAGCTCGTGGCGCGCGACATGCCCAAGACCTTTTTGGACATCGCCAAGCAGGCCACCAACGGGCAGGTCATGGGCGAGTTTCTGCAATCGCAGATCGAAGTGGCGACGCTGCCGCATCATGACATCAGGACCGCGCACGCGGAGCTGCGCCATCTGCGCCAGACCGTCGCAAAGATCGCCGCCGACCACGGCCTCGCCATCCTCGCCGCCGGCACGCATCCGACCGCAGATTGGGGCAAGTCGCAGCAATCCGAGGGCGAACGCTATGACATGGTGATGGACGATCTGCAGATGATCGGGCAGCGCAACATGCTGTGCGGCCTGCATGTGCATGTCGAGCTGCCGGATCCCGACGACCGTGTCGACGTGATGACCCGGATGCTGCCCTATCTGCCGCTGTTCATCGCGCTTGCGACCTCATCGCCGTTCTGGCGCTCACGGCCGACCGGGCTCAAGGGCTATCGGCTTGCTGCCTACGACGAGCTGCCGCGCACCGGCGTGCCGGAGCTGTTGCGCACCAAGGAAGAGTTCGAGGCCTATGTGGATGCGCTGGTGAAGGCCGGCGTGATGGAGGATGCGAGCTACATCTGGTGGTCGATGCGGCCATCGCTGAAGCATCCAACCTTGGAATTGCGTGCACCGGATTGCCCGACGCTGGTGGACAATTCGATCGCCATCGCCGCGTTGTGGCGCTCGCTGGCGCGCCGGCTCGTCCGCAATCCGGAGCTTAACCGCGACATCACCGCGGTCACGCGCGCGATCGTGGTCGAGAACAAATGGCGCGCCCAGCGCTACGGTGTGCATGGCACGATGGTGGGTGACCACGGCGCCATCACGGTCGCCGACCTGGTGGTGCAGGTGGTGGACGAGACCTCGGCCGACGCCGAAGCGCTCGGCTGCCTCGCCGAGATGCAGCGCTGCCGTACCATTGTCGGCTCCGGCACCTCGGCCGACGCGCAGATGGCGGTGTACGAGAAATACGGCAAGACCGAAGGCCGCGCCCGGGCGCTCAACGCGGTCACCGACTGGCTCGCGGCGACGACGCTGCAGTAAGCCTCAGGCTCCGTCCGGCAACACCGTCTGCACCACAAGACCACGGGCGCGGGCATCGATCACGCCAAGCCCGCGCAGTGCAAACAGCGTGAGCGTCTGCACCGCTTCACGCGCGCGGGCGGGGTCGTCCATCCCTTCAGGCACCAGCGGGCCGATCAGCCCTTCGAGCTGCGCGCCGACCAGCGCCGCGGCGGCAAGCCCCGCATCCTGTTCCGGCAGATGGCCGCCCTGGATCGCCAGCCTGATCCGCGCCTCGATTTCATCGGCCAACGCCCGGCGATAGCGCTGACGCACCGCATCGGTGTCGGTGTCGACCGGCTCCGCGATCACCGCCCAGGCAAGCTTGCGATTGCGCAACGCCCGCGCGGCGAAGGTTGCGATCGCGGCCGCCAGCGCCGAGAGCGGTCCAGGCGCGGCATCGGCTGCCCGCCGCACCGCTGCAATCTCGCGTTCGGCGACACTCTCCACCAGCGCGCCGACAAGATCGATCTTGCCGGGGAAATACCGGTAGACCGTGCCGGCCGCGACGCCCGCCCGGGCCGCGACCGGAGCAATCTGGATCGCCGCCATGCCCCCAGCCGTGGCCGCATCGCGCGCCGCCTCGACGATGGCGTCGTGACGCGCGTTGAGCCGGCGGACCACGTTCTCGGTGCGGCGATAAGCCATTGTGAAAGACTGAACAGTGATTCACCGCAAAAAGGCAAGGCGAAAGCGGTCCGCCCATCGAGCGGTGTCACGCTTTGCGCTGCTGCGGTTCCTAGGCCGGTGCTAGGCTTGATCCACCCAGACGACCCCTTTGGGAGGACATCGTGCGCACATTCAAACTGCTGCTGCTGTTGATTGCCGCCGCCTGTGCCCTCGGCACGGCACAAGCCGCCGATCCGGTCAAAATCCGCCTGAGCTATGTGATCGCGCCATCGGACTGGGCGCCGCTGCTACCGGAGAAGCCCGACCTGCTCAAGCACAACGGCAAATCCTACCAGCTCGAAGTGGTGCGCGTGGTCGGCACGCCGGCGCTCGTGCAAGCGATGGCGAACAACGAGATCGAGATCGGCAACCACTCCTATTCGTCGCTCGGCATCGCGATCCAGAACGCCGGCATGGACGACATCCGCGTCATCTCCGACCAGTTCCAGGACGGCGTGCCGGGAAAATCCACGACGCAGTACTACGTGCTCAAGGACAGCCCCGTTCAGAAGGTCGAGGACCTCAAGGGCAAGGTGGTGTCGAGCAACTCGGCGGGAAGCGCGGTCGACGTCGCGATGCGCGCGATGCTCAAGAAGCACGGCCTCGAGGACAAGCGCGACTACACCTTCATCGAGGCGCCGCTACCGGCGCAGAAGGCCATGCTGCTCGACAAGAAAACCGACCTGATTCCGAGCGTGGTGCCGTTCCAGCACGATCCGGAGTTGAAGGCAAAAGGCCGCATCCTGTTCAGCCAACGCGACATCATGGGCGTCACACAGATGATCGTGTGGACCGCGCGCAAGAGCTTCATCGACAAGAACCGCGCGGCGATGGTGGATTTCATGGAGGACGCGTTGCGCGTCGTGCGCTGGTATCTCGATCCGAAGAACCACGACGAGGCGGTGGCGATCGCGTCCAAGCTAACGAAAATTCCGCCGGACCGTTTCTCCTGGCTGTTCACCGATCAGGATTACGCCCGCAACGGCAACCTGATGCCGGACATGAAGGCGCTGCAGGCCAACGTCGACCAGACCCAGGCGCTGGGATTCTACAAGGCGAAGTTCGACGTGCAGAAGTATTCCGACCTGAGCATCGTTCAGGAGGCCGCGGCGAGGTTGAAGTAGGCGGGCGCGCCCTACCCCTCCGCGTTATTGCCGGGCTTGACCCGGCAATCCATCCTTTTACGAAGATGATGGACGCCCGGGTCAAGCCCGGGCGTGACGACCGTGTTGGCTCTACGGCTTTGGATTGGCCAGCGACTTGGCGCGAATGCCTTCCAGCGTCAGCCCCGGCGTCGAGGCGTTGGTGTCGACCTTGAGGTGGACGATCGCGGGCTTGCCGGATTTTTCGCAGGCGCGGAACGCCGCGGCGAAGTCGGCGGTTTTCTCGACCGTCACACCAAACCCGCCAAAGGCCTTGGCGTAAGCCGCGAAATCCGGATTTTTCAGCTCGGTGCCGACCACGCGGGTCGGATATTCGCGCTCCTGGTGCATGCGGATCGTGCCGTAAGTTCCGTTGTCGGCGATCACCACGATGATCGGCACGCCGTATTGGACAGCGGTGGCGAACTCCTGGCCGTTCATTAGGAAGTCGCCGTCGCCGGAGAAGCACACCACGGTGCGCTCGGGGAATGCGCGCTTGATGCCGAGCGCGGCCGGCACGCCGTAGCCCATCGAGCCGGCGGTCGGCCCGATGTGGGTTGCGAACTTGCGGAAGCGGTAGAAGCGGTGCACCCAGGCCGAGAAATTGCCCGCGCCTGTGGTGATGAAGGCGTCTTCGGGAAGATTCTGGCGGAGCCACACCACGATCTCGCCGAGATTGACGCGACCGGGCTGCGGCGTCGCCGTCTCGGTCCAGGCGAGATAATCGTCGTGCGCACTTTTCGTCTGCGCCCGCCAACAAATCTCATTTGGCGGCTGCAAGCCTTCGAGCGCCGCGGCAAAGCCCGTTGGCGCGGCGTTGATGGCGAGATGCGGATGATAGACGCGGCCGAGCTCCTCGGCGCCGGGATGGACATGCACAAAAGTCTGCCGCGGTCCCGGAATGTCGAGCAGCGAATAGGCCTGCGAGGGGATTTCACCGAGCCTGCCGCCGACCAGCACGATCAGGTCGGACGCCTTGATGCGCGCGAGCAGCTTCGGGTTGATTCCGAGGCCGACGTCGCCGGCATAACTCGAATGCAACGTGTCGATCAGATGCGTGCGGCGGAACGTGGTGGCGACCGGCACGGCGAAGCGTTCGGCGAAACGCGCCAGCGACGCCACGGCGGCTTCCGACCAGCGGCTGCCGCCCGCCAGCACCATCGGCGACTTCGCGGCCCACAGAAGCTTCTGCAGTTTCGCCATGTCGGCAAGGCCGGGCCAGGTTTCCACCGGCTCGAACGCCGGCGCGTCCGGCACGGCCACGCGCTCGACCAGCATGTCCTCGGGTAGCGCAACGACAACAGGCCCAGGCCGGCCGTTGCAGGCGGTGTAGAAGGCGCGCGACACGATCTCGGGGATACGCGCCGGGTCGTCGATTTCCGTGGCCCATTTCGCCATCGTGCCGAACACCGCGCGGTAGTCGAGTTCCTGGAACGCCTCGCGCTCGCGCATCTCGCGGGCGACCTGTCCGACGAACACGATCAGCGGCGTCGAATCCTGCTTGGCGATGTGGATGCCCGGCGAGGCGTTGGTGGCGCCAGGACCGCGCGTGCAGAACACGACGCCCGGCCGGCCGGTCACCTTGCCGACAGCCTCCGCCATCATGGTGGCGCCCCCCTCCTGCCGGCAGACGGTGAGATTGATCGGCCGGTCGTAGAAGGCGTCGAGCGCCGCGAGATAGCTCTCGCCCGGCACGCAGAACACGTGCTGCACGCCGTGGACGACGAGCTGGTCGATCAGGACTTCGCCGCCGGTGCGGGTGCCGTCATTGGCGCGCAGCATGATTTTCTCTCCTTGACCTTCTGCTTGCCAACATACCACAGCGTCATCGCCGGGCTTGACCCGGCGATCCAGCTTATTGCGAAGAAGTTGGATGGCCGGGTCAAGCCCGGCCATGACGCTGAGAGGGCGGCGGGTCGATCGCTACTTCTTCAGCTGCGGCGAAAACTTCGCCGGCACCATTAGCGACGTTTGCTGATCCACCAGCAGGCCGGATTCGACGAGCTTCTTCACATAATTCAGCCAGTCCGGATCGCCCATCATCGCCGCGCGGCGCTTGGCGCGATCGGCGGCATCGGCATAGACCCATTGGTGAACGAGCGAGTTCATGGCGCCGGACTCGGCGAACATGTAGGCGTGCGGCTCGCCGAGATGCTTCCACTGGGCCTTGAGGCCGTATTCCTCGTAGATGGCGAGATGCGTGTTCATGTGGCCGGGCTTGATGCGGTAGGTGCGGTGATCGACGAGCAAGGAAGCCTCCCTTTTCGGCGCGCAAAGGCGCGGTCCCGGATAGTCCCGGCAGCGGCGTAGCCCGGTCAACAGAATTGTGCTGAATGTCTCCCATGCTTGGTCCATCCAGGTTGGCCGATCCGCGCCGCATCGCCGTTGCCTTTTGCGCCATCGGCGCGTTCCTGCATCTCTACGCGCCGCAAGCGGTGCTGCCGATGATGGCGCGCGAGTACGGGGTCGGCGCAGCGGACGCGAGCCTGATCATCACCGCGGGCACGCTCGCGGTTGCCGCCACCGCGCCGTTCACCGGCGCGCTGTCCGACGTGATCGGCAGGAAACGCCTGATCGTCGCGGCGCTGGCGCTGTTGCTGATCCCCGCGACCATGACGGCGCTGGCGCCGACGCTCAACCAAGTGATCTTCTGGCGCTTTGTGCATGGCCTGCTGCTGCCGCCGATTTTCGCGGTGACCATCGCCTATATCGGCGACGAATGGCCGCCGGGCGAAGCCAATGGCGTGTTCGGCATCTATGCTTCGGCGTCGGCGGTCGGCGGGTTCCTCGGCCGCTTCGTGCCCGGCATGCTGACGGATTACGTCGGTTGGCGCGGCGGCTTTCTCGCGCTGGCCGCCTGCTCCGTGGTCTGCCTCGTCATGGTGGCGCTGCTGCTCGCGCCCGAGCGGAAATTCGTGCGCGCCACCGATCTCGGCACGTCGCTGCGGCAGATGCTCGCGCATCTGCGCAACCCGCGGCTCCTTGCCACCTACGCTGTCGGCTTCGGCGTGCTGTTCAATTTCATCGCGACGTTCACTTATCTCAGCTTCCATCTCGCCGCGCCGCCGTTCAACAAATCGCCGGCGTTCCTCGGCGCGATCTTCGTTGTCTATCTGGTGGGGTCGGTGGCGTCGCTCTGGCTCGGCCGCGCCATTGCATGGCTTGGCCGGCGCAACTTTGTGCTCTGCGTGCTGGGCGTGTGGGCCGTCGGCATGCTGTTCAGCCTGATCTCGTCGGTGTGGGCCATCGTCTTCAGCCTCGTCATCGCCTCGACCTGCGGCATCCTCGTCCAGGCGTCGTCGACGAGCTTCGTGGCCATCACCGCGAAGGCCGGGACGTCCGCCGCGGTCGGACTTTATGTCACGTCGTTCTACATCGGCGGCACGTTCGGCGGCTGGCTGCCAGCCCTTGCCTACGAGGCCGGCGGCTGGCCCTATTCACTCGTGCTGGTGATCGGCATGCTGTCGATCATGGCGCTGATCGTGACAACGTGGTGGAAGCAATAGATGACGATGCGGGAAAGGCAGAAGGACCGTAACCGGACCAACCCCGCGTTCAGCACCCGGCGGCTCAAGCTCGGCACGTTCCAGACCAACCTCGATTCAGGCTGCGTGATGTCGGAGCTCGACGGCCGGCTCGATCTCACCTGGGCCAACACCGTGGCGCTGGCGAAGCTGTCCGAGGAGATGGAGTTCGAGGCGCTGGTTCCCGTCGCCCGCTGGCATGGCTGGGGCGGCAAGACCAATCCGCAGGGGCCCGGCTTCGAGGCCTACACCTGGGCCGCCGGCATCGCGGCACAGGTGCCGAAGGTCGGCGTGGTCTCGACCTCCCACATCACCATCAACCACCCGGTCGTCTCCGCCAAGCAATCGGCGGTGATCGACCACATCTCCGATGGCCGCTTCATTCTCAACATCGTCACCGGCTGGGTGCAGCCGGAGATCGAGATGTTCGGCCAGCCGTTCCTCTCCCATGAGGATCGCTACGCCTGCGCCGAGGAATGGGTCTCGATCGTGAAGCGGCTGTGGACCGAGGACGACTCGTTCGACCACGAAGGCCGCTTCTACAAGATCAAGAAGGGCTATCTGGCGCCGAAGCCGATCCAGCACCCCTACCCCGCGATCATGAACGCCGGCGCTTCCGAGCTCGGCCGGCACTATGCGGTGAAGCATTGCGATCTCGTGTTCACCGTGATCCGCACCGGCGGCCTCGACGAATGCCGCGCGCATGTGCAGGCCTATCACAAGCTCGCGCGCGAGACCTACAATCGCGACATCAAGGTCTGGACGCTCGTGAATATCGTGCAGGGCGAAACCGAGAAAGAGGCGCGCGACTTCTACAACTACTACGTCCACCAGCAAGGCGACTGGGAGGCGGCCAAGAACATGGTCGAGATTTTCTCGCTGGACACCAACAAGCGCAACGTATCGCCGGAACGGATCAAGCCGCTGCAGGAGGCCTTTATTCAAGGTTGGGGCGGCTTGCCGGTGGTCGGCACCCGCGAGCAGGTGGTGGATACGCTTGCGACACTGTCGAAGGCCGGGCTTGACGGGCTGCTGGTCGCCTTCCCGCGATACGAGGAAGGCATGAGGGATTTTCGCGACAAGACCTACCCGCTGCTCAAGGAGGCGGGCTTACGAGATTTCCTGTAAACAAGATTCACATCGGGGGGACGCTATGAACAACCTGACGCCTGCGCAATTCGAATTCCTGCGCTCGATCGACACGCCGACCGTCTGCAACCTGCTCGAGGTGGTGGCGCCGGAACGGCGCGGCTTCGGCTACACGGTGCGGCACCTGCACTGCCCCTTCCCCGACCTGCCGCCGATGGTGGGCTTCGCCAAGACCGTCACCATGCGGGCACAGGATCGCGTGCCGCTCGGCGAGGCCGGCTACATGAACAAGCGCCTCGACTATCTCGATTACGTCGCCAGCGCGCCGCAGCCCGGCATCGCGGTGATCCAGGACCTCGACGACATCGTCGGCTTCGGCGCGTTCTGGGGCGAGGTGCAGACCAACATCCACAAGGCGCTGGGCTGCCTCGGCACCATCACCAACGGCTCGATCCGCGACATTCCGCAGGTCGCGCCGGGCTTCCAGATGCTGGCCGGCTCGATCGCGCCGTCGCACGCCTTCGTGCATGTGGTGGATTTCGGCGGCAACGTGAACATCCACGGGATGGCGGTGCGAAGCGGCGACCTAATTCATGCCGACCAACATGGCGCCGTGGTGGTGCCGCTTGGCACCATCGACCCGATGAAGGAAGCGGCGCCAAAACTCGCGGCCAAGGAAGCGCAGATCATCGAGGCAGCAAAATCCGGCAAGGGCGTCGAGGCGATCAAGGCCGCGATGAAATAGCGCCGGCGCTCGGGTGCCACTGTGGCCGGTAGCCGGCCGCGAGAACGCCAAGCACCGCGGGGGGCGTCAGCACATCGGCGGTCGTGCCGCGCGGACGAAGCTTGCGGGCGTCGTAGCCGTTGGCCGTCCAACGGAGCAATGTGTTGCCGCGCACCGCATACGCGTCCTCCGCCAACGCGATCAATGCGGCATCGGGCAGACCGTCGATCGTGCGGCGATGGCGGCGCTTGTCGCGCCCATCCAGCCGCTCGGCGTGCAGCACCAAATCCATCTCACCCGCGCGGGGCCGCCTCTGAAGCTCGAACGCCTGCCGCCATTGCTCGGCGAAGGCTTCGGCTTCCCTGCGCCGGCATTCGAAGCAGGGCCGGTGACCGGCGGCGAGCGCGGTCACCTCGTCGAGGAAAAACAGCTCGGTGTAGAAGCGCCCCCAGACGTCGCGCTGGCGGCCCTTGAAGTCGAGCACGCAGCAGATCCACTGCCGCGATGCCCAGCGGCGCTTGGTCAATCTCCCGTCGTCGGTATGGATGCGGCCGCCGCGATTGCCCATGAACAGGCCGCGCGCGGGCGTTGCGAATAGCTCGCCAAACGGATCGACGCGGTTGGAAAGCGGCGTTCTCGCGGTCAAAATATCGCGGCTCGACTTTCGACAAGCCCCCCCTATAGTTGCGGTGACAGGGCTGAAGGCCGCGCAATTGCCGACGGGCCGATCCTGCCAACAAGCGATGAGCGGAGGCGGGGGTTGAAGGGCCGAGTCATTGCAGTCGCCAATATGAAGGGCGGAGTGGGCAAGACCGCGACCGTCGTCGGCGTCGCAGAGGCCTTTGCAGCCAGTGGCAAAAGCGTCCTGGTGATCGATCTGGATGCCCAGGCCAACGCCTCAATCTGTCTCGCGGGCGACGCTGCCCTTGCCGATCTGATGCGGCGCCACAGCACGATTGACGGCTTCATCAGCGAATTCACTCGCAACGGATGGTCCACCAACTTCGGCAAATTCATACAGCACAGCGTCAGCAATGTGTCGCACAAAGACAACCCGCTCAAGATCGCGCTGCTCGCTTCGAGCCCGGCGTTGCGGGACCTGGAGCGAAACCTGATCTATGCCTTGACCGTCAAGAAAAAGAGCCTGGAGGACCTCATCGAGGCACTCTGGGATCTGATGCAGGAGCAGCTGCAGCGCTCAAAGCAGGAATTCGACGTCGTCATCATAGACTGCGCCCCGGGCATCTCCGTGCTCACGGAGGTCAGCATCAGGCTCGCTGACCTAGTCGTGGTCCCGACCATCCCCGATTTCCTGTCGACGTTCGGGCTGGACGCATTCTGCGCCAACCTGTGGGATCGCAAGATCGGCGGCGAAAAAACCACCGCGCCGCACGGCCTGCCTTACGTGCTGGCGACGCGCTGCCGCCCGGTCAACGTCCACCGCGACACCATCGACGCGCTTCGGCTGGAAGCATCGGCTGACAAGCCGTTTTTCCGGATGTTCAAAACCGTGGTGCCTGAGGCAGTCGCCATTTCCACGGCGCTCGGGAACCTCGATGCGCACGCAACGTTTTCGAACAAGTGGTCGCCGACGGTCGTCAAGGTTCTCGACAAAATCGTGGGTGAGATCCAGGAGACATTCAATGCTCGCACTTGATGGCTTTGCCGTGCTGCGCGCGATCGGCGCTCACCCCGACGCATTCAGCGAAATCGATGCCGTTGTCGCCAAGACCGCGCGCGACCTGATCGCCAAGCGGCTCAAGCTCAAATCGCTGACAGCGCAGGATGCGCGGACCGTGCGCCACGCGCTCGGCGAGCCGTTTGATTTGATCGTCGACGAGATGAACGCCGCCAACCTCAAGTCACTGGTGGCGAAACTCGACAAGCATAACCCCGACCTCAAACGGTCAAATCCGGAGCTCCACCGGCGGCATTTGCGGGCGCTTCTGAACGGCACAGTCGAGCCCGCCGAAAAGACCAAGACCACGAGCAAGACCGCGAACAAGGCAAGCCCGCGGCAGAAGACCGCCGATTCTCCTCCCACGCCCATCGGCTTTCGGACCGAGGCCATGAGCGTGTTCCGCGAGAGCCTGAAGCGGAAATAGCGGCTTGGCCGGTCTCGCGATCAAGCGCGGGCGGCACAGCGGAAGGCTCGCAAATAGCCGAATGCCCGCCGATGTGGCGGGATCAGAAAGGGCGCAGGCGAGTTGCGCCGCAGCTTACGACTGCGGCTGTGGCTCCATCGGGCCGGTCTCGGGGCCGGGCCGCGGACGGCTCTTGCCGGCCGGCGGCACCGCCGACGAGCGCGGGGTCTGCGGCTCGATCACCGACTCGCGGGTCGGCTTCTTGCCGAGCAGCAGGTCCTTGATCTCGTCGCCGGACAACGTCTCGAACTCGAGCAGGCCCTTGGCCAGCACCTCCAGATCGGCGCGCTTGGCTTCGAGAATCCTGCGCGCCTCGGTGTGGCCTTCCTCAACCAGCCGCTTGACCTCGGCGTCGATCTTCTGCGCGGTCGACTCCGAGACGTTCTGCTGACGGGCGACCGACATGCCGAGGAACACCTCGTCCTGGTTCTCGCCGTAGGACACGGCGCCCAATTCGGGCGAGAAGCCCCAGCGCGTCACCATCATGCGAGCCAAGCGCGTAGCCTGCTCGATGTCGGATTGTGCGCCCGAGGTGACCTTGTCCTTGCCGAAGATCATCTCTTCGGCCACGCGCCCGCCCATCATGATGGCGAGCCGCGAGGTCATCTGCTCGTAACTCATGGAGAGCTTGTCGCGCTCCGGAAGCTGCATGACCATGCCGAGCGCGCGCCCGCGCGGGATGATGGTGGCCTTGTGCACCGGATCGGTGGCGACGACGTTGAGCGCGAGGATCGCGTGGCCACCCTCGTGATAGGCGGTCAGCATCTTCTCTTCCTCGGTCATGACGAGCGACTTGCGCTCGGCGCCCATCATCACCTTATCCTTGGCGTCCTCGAACTCGCTCTGCGTCACCATGCGCTTGTTGCGCCGGGCAGCCATCAGGGCGGCCTCATTGATGAGATTGGCGAGGTCGGCGCCGGAGAACCCCGGCGTGCCGCGGGCAATGGTCTTGAGATTAACGTCCGGCGCCAACGGCACCTTGCGCACGTGAACCTTCAGGATCTGCTCGCGGCCGACCACGTCCGGGTTCGGCACGACCACCTGGCGGTCGAAACGGCCCGGGCGCAGCAGCGCGGGATCGAGCACGTCCGGCCGGTTGGTGGCGGCGATCAGGATGATGCCTTCGTTGGTCTCGAAGCCGTCCATCTCGACCAGCAACTGGTTGAGTGTCTGCTCGCGCTCGTCGTTGCCGCCGCCGAGACCCGCGCCACGGTGGCGGCCGACGGCGTCGATCTCGTCGATGAAGATGATGCAGGGCGCGTTCTTCTTGGCCTGCTCGAACATGTCGCGCACACGCGAGGCGCCAACGCCGACGAACATTTCGACGAAGTCGGAGCCGGAAATGGTGAAGAATGGCACGTTGGCTTCGCCGGCGACCGCGCGCGCGATCAAGGTCTTGCCGGTGCCCGGAGGACCGACCAGCAGCACGCCGCGCGGAATCTTGCCGCCGAGCCGCTGGAACTTGCCGGGATCGCGCAGGAACTCGACGATCTCCTGCAGGTCGGATTTCGCCTCATCGACGCCGGCGACGTCCTCAAAGGTGACGCGGCCATGCGCCTCGGTCAGGAGCTTGGCGCGGCTCTTGCCGAAACCCAGCGCCTTGCCGCCCGCTCCCTGCATCTGCCGGGACAGGAATATCCACACGCCAATCAGAGCGATGAAGGGCAGCCACGACACGAGCAGCGACACGAACCACGGCACGCTGTCGCCCTGCGGCCGCGCGGTGATCGCCACGCCCTTGCCGTAGAGGCGCTGCACCAGCGACGGATCGTTCGGCGCATAGGTCTGGAAGCTGCGGCCGTCGGTGAAGGTGCCGTGGATGTCCGGACCTTGGATTAGCACGTCGCGGACCTTGCCGGCATCGACCTCATTCAGAAGCTGCGAGAACGAGATGTCCTGCGAGGAGGCGCGCTGGCCAGGATTCTGGAACAGCGTGAACAGCGCCAGCAGCAGCAGAACGATGATGACCCAGAGAGCGAAGTTGCGGAGATTGGCGTTCATCCCAAGTCGTCTTTCCTGCTCAGGGCTTCAAAGGGCGCCCAGTGGCGGACGGCGCGTTCTGCGAGCGATGTTTACGGACAGCCCGACGGTTTAACCCAATGTAGGTCCGCGAGTGCCCCCTGCCAAGGGAACCACCTCGCGAAAAAGCCCAGCGAATCCGGTGCATGCTAACCCGTTCGGCCGCCGCGTGCCGAAGGTGCACGCAACAGCTTTGGGTATGGTTAAGGCCGATTCGAGGCGGCGCGGGTCCGGCGCGCGGGGGCCCGTTCGATCACCAGCCGCTCGCCGGAGCGTGTGACGACGGCCCCCGCCAAAGTGCGTCGAAACCGCACGCTGCCTGAAGAAGCGGCAAGAGCCCCGTGCAAGGCTTCGAGCTTGCCAAGCTCCACCGGCCCCTCGTTGCCGATCCTGTTGACAACCCATCCCAGAAGGCGAAGTGCGATCTCCTGCGGCAAGCGCGAAAACTCGACGGCAGGAATGGCGACGGGTCCTTGCTCCGGCCACGGCTCGGGCGCGAGACGGCCCTGCGCCTCGACCAACGCCTGCATCAGCGCGTGCTCCGCGCGCAGCACGCGTTTCGCAAGCAGCGCAAGACGATTGGCCGTGAGGCCCTCCGCCGCAAGCGCGGGGGCGAGCGCCCGCAGGCGGGGGCGAGCGAAGCGCGGATCTCGGTTGCTGGGGTCGTCGGAAAAGTCGGCACCCTCCGCCTTGGCGGTGGCGATCAGCCGGGATTTCGGCACATCAAGCAGCGGACGGATGAGCCAGAGGTCCTTGGCGCCGACCGATGGCATCACCGCCTGCCGCGTCATGCCGGACAGACCGGCGAGCCCGCTGCCACGCAGCAGACGAAAAAGCACGGTCTCCGCCTGATCGTCGAGCGTATGCGCCGTCAAGATATGACGGGCCTTGACCCCACGAGCGGCGCCGGCGAGCAGGCGGTAGCGGGCATTTCGCGCCGCCTCCTGCAAGCCGGTGGAGGGCTTGCGGCCGGTCCACCGCAAGGTCCGATGCGCCACCCCAAGCGAGCGAGCGAGCCGCTTTACCGCGAGCGCTTCGCGCCGGGCCTCTGGCCGCAGGCCATGATCGACGGTCACCGCGACAAGTCTCGGTCCGCGCTTTCGCGCCTTGCGCCAACGCGCGGCCAGCACGAGCAACGCGGTCGAGTCAGGTCCGCCGGAGACCGCAAGAATGAGGATCGGGTGGTCGGCGAGATCGGCGAACAGGGACCGGACTTCAGCGGACTTGAGCGCGTCCGCGCCGTCAGCAGCGGACACGCTTCTGCTCGCGTTCGACGGCTTGCTTCACGGTCGCGGACGCTTTCGGATACTTGCGGCCCACCTCGGCGAGCGTGGCGCAGGACATTTCCTTTTGATTCATCGCCGAAAGCGACTGCGCGAGCCGCAGCAGCGCCTCCGGCGCCTTGGCGTGGCTGCCGTGCCTGGTGGACATGTCGAGGAAGGACTGCGCCGCGGCATCATAACGCTGGCGCTGGAACAGACTCTCGCCCAGCCAGAATTGCGCTTCAGCCGCGCGCCGGTCGGTCGGATATTTCTTCAGGAAAGCCTGGAAGGTGTCCTCCGCCAGCGCGTAGTCCTTGCGCAGCACATAGCCGTAGCCGAGGTCGTAGGCGTCCTTCGGCGAATCCGAGGACGGCGCGACCGCTGCCACGGCTCCCGTCGCGCTGAAATTGCGGGGCGGCGGCGCTGGCAACAGACCCGAGTCCGGCGATGCCCCCGCGTCGGAACCGGGGGCGCTTGAACTTGAAAGTGTCGACAGGTCGAGCGGAGCGCCAGCCCTGCGGCCGCCGGGCACGCCGACCGGCGGCTCGGCCGCGACGATCGGGGGCGGCTCATTCTGCATGCTGCCAAGCGGGCGCGGCACGCCGGGCGCGTTGGGATTCTGCGATGGATCGAACACGTCCGAGCGGCGGCCCGTCGCCGGTGGCGGCCCCGCAGCCGGGAGCGGCGTGGCCTGGATCGGCGCTCCGGGCGCAGGGCGCGTCACGGGCTGCGGCGCGGTTGGTTGGGGCACCGGACCGCCGGAGGCCCGAAGCTGATTTTCGAGCTGCTGGTTGCGATACTGCAGTTGCTCGATCGTGCCGGTGAGCTGACGAATCTGCGCCTCAAGACGCTCGATGCGCACAACCTGCTCGGAGGTCGGGCCGTCGGATTCTGCCTGGCCAGTCGATTGCTGGGCCGGCCTTTGGCCGAACATGCGGCCGATCGCCGACAGCGGCGAATTGTCCTCTTGGGCAGAGGCTAAGTTCGCAACGCAAAGGGCGGCAACCAAGGCCGCTGCCGTAAGCCCGCGATTTATGAAGCTGGTCATGGCTGAAGGATCGGTTTGTCGGCGGCTGTGTAGCATAATCGGTCGATCAGGACCAAAATGTGACTGGGAAACTTACCCTCAAAAGCAAACCGGCGCCCTTTTTCGGAGGGCGCCGGTTGTGTTGCCTTAGCGCGCGTCCCGCCTACGAGGTGGCCCCGAGGACCGTCACAGCGCGGCGGTTCTGCGACCAGCACGAAATGTCGTTGCAGACCGCGACCGGACGTTCCTTGCCGTAGGAGACGGTGCGCATGCGGCCGGCCTGGATGCCGCGCGAGGCGAGATAGTCACGCACAGCCTGGGCGCGGCGAGCGCCGAGCGCGATGTTGTACTCGCGCGTGCCGCGCTCGTCGGCATGGCCTTCGATCGTGAAGGTGTAGTTGCCATACTGCTGCAGCCACTGCGCCTGCTTGTCGAGCGTGCCGCGCGACTGCATCGTCAGTTCGGTTGAATCGGATTCGAAGAAGACGCGGTCGCCAACGTTGACGACGAAGTCCTGCTGACTGCCCGGTGCGGCGGCGCCGGAGGCCAGGGAGTTGGTCGCCTGCTTGTTGGCGCAGGCAGAGAGAGCAAGCCCCGCGATCAACACGGCGACGACGCCTGCACCACGGAATTTACGCAACATACTGGTCATGCCGGTGCCTCCAATTTTGAGCTTTCGCCGGACCTGTCCTGGTTTACCAGGAGGTTCGTTAAGCGAACGTTCCATCAACCTTGACGAGGTGTTGTCGCGGCCGGGAAAAATGCACCGGCCCCCCGAACGTAATGACGTGGTTAATGGGATGTGAACGTGTCCGCCTTGTGGCCGATGGAACTTCTGAGTTCCTCGGGTTTGGGTTCCTCAGGCTGAGGTCAGCAGCGGCGACCACGCCGGGTCCGATGCAAAGCCCGGCGTCGGCACCCGCTGCTCGTTTCGTCCGGTTATGTCCACGGTATAGAGCGAGGGCCCCCCGTTGCCGCCCGGATCGCGGAAGAACATCAGCACCCGACCGTTGGGAGCGAACGTCGGGCCTTCGTTGTGGAAGCCTTCCGTGAGGATCCGTTCGCCAGAACCGTCCGGCTTCATGGTGCCGATGGCGAAGTTGCCGCGGCCGAACTTGGTGAAGGCGATGATGTCACCGCGCGGCGACCACACCGGGGTCGAGTAGTTGCCCTCGCCGAAGCTGATGCGCTTGGCGCCCTGCCCGTTCGAACTCATGACATAGATCTGCTGCGAGCCGCCGCGATCGCTTTCAAAGCAGATGCGCGCGCCATCCGGCGAGTAGGATGGCCCGGTGTCGATAGAGGGGCCGGACGTCAACTGGATCTTTTGCTTGGAGCGCAGGTCGAGCACGAACAGGTTCGAATTGCTGCCCTCCTGCAGGCTCATGATCACGCGGTGGCCGTCGGGCGAGAAGCGCGGGGCAAAGCTCATGTTCTTGAAGTCGCCGACGACCTCGCGCTGGCTGGTTTCGATGTTGAGGAGATAAACGCGGGGCTGCGCGTTGACGAAGGACATGTAGGTGATTTCCTGCGTCGACGGCGAGAAGCGCGGCGTCAGCACCAGGTCGCTGCCGCGGGTGAGGATGCGGACGTTGGCGCCGTCCTGGTCCATGATGGCGAGCCGCTTGACCCGCTGCTCCTTGGAACCGGATTCGTCCACGAACACCACGCGGCTGTCGAAATAGCCGGACTCACCGGTGAGGCGCTGATAGATCGCGTCCGAAATGATATGCGCGACACGCCGCCAGATGTCCGGCCCGGTGAAATACTGCGCGCCGGTGAGTTGCTCGGCGGATGCCACGTCCCACAACCGGAATTCGGATTTCAGCCGCCCGTCGGCCTGGCGGGTGAGGCGGCCGGTGACGAGCGCCTGCGCGTTGATGGTGCGCCAATCGGCAAAGCGCGGCAACGAATCGATATTCGAGACCCGCTCGATATAAGCCGCGGGCTCGATCGGCGCGAACAGGCCGGACCGTTTAAGGTTGGCGGCGATGACCTGGGTGACGTTGCGTGCGGTTTCGCTGTCGTTCGAGCTGCCGCCGACAAAATCCGGAATGGCGATCGGGATCGGCTGGATGTTGCCCTGCGTGACGTCGATGCTGACGACCGCGTTGGCGGAACGAGGCTGCAAGCCCAAGGCGGCGCCAGTGGCTGCGCCGGCCGCCGCGCCCGCGAGCAGCGCGCGGCGCGTCATCCCAAGCTGACTTGACCGCATCGATGGAGCCTCATTGGAGCGATTGTCGCGCATGCATGTTGTCCGCGAAAAGTCTTCGTCAGCCGCCGAACATTTCGCGGGGGTCGAAGGTGATCTCGATGTCTTTCCATTGCTGGTAATGGTCCGGCCGCAGCATGGTGAACGGCTGGCAGGTCAGGATCGCGCGCTTGGCGCTTTCCGCCATCGCCGGCCCGAACGGGGAGGCCGTCGCGGCAACCAGTTGCGGCGGCGTCGCGACCGTCGCGTCCGGCTTGAACAGCACCCGCAGCACGACCTTGAGCTGGCCGCCATTGGCGGCGCCCGCCGGCGGGTTCCAGCACTCGCCGAGACGTTTGCGCAGCGCGTCGATCTCGCTCTGCGATAATTGCGCTGCGCGGCCGTCCGATTTTCCGAGCGAAGGCGTCGGGCTCAGCTCTTCGCCGGTGGAGGCCATCCGCTGCGGCTCGCGCTTGTCGAGCAGCGCCGCGATCTTGGTCGGATCGAATTGCGGTTGCGGCTTCGGCGGCTGCTGTGCCGCTTTCGCCTTGGCCCTTTCTTCGGCTTTCTTCTTCGCCTCTTCCTTCTTCAGGGTCTCGGCGATCGGATCGACCTTCGGCGGCTCTTTCTTGTCGAGCCTGGTTTGCGAGGGTGGCTGCTCGGCGGCGGCGGGCGGCGGCGACGCCTCGGCCTTGGCGGCGTTGAGTTCTTTCTTTTCCGTGAGCTTCGCGCTGGAGTTGTCGATCGGCTTCGGGTCGCCGACTTTCTCGGCGAGCGGCGTGGGCGGCTTGTCCTTGGCGCCGTTCTTCACGCCCTTGGTTATGTCGGAGAACTGCTTGTCCGAAATGATGTCGACGGGCATGGCGTCGTTCGGCTTGGCCTCGAGCGGCCGCGCGGCAAACGAGATCAGCCCCCACACCAGCAGGGCCGCGTGAAACAGCGCCGAAATCGCCAAACCTGTTTTCATCTCAGGCAACTTCACGGACCCTGCTCTACCTCCGTGACCAGTGCGACCCGCCGAAACCCGGCGGCGGAGAGCCGTCCCATGACCTTCATTACCGTACCATAATCCACGGTCCTATCGCCGCGAACATAGATGCGCTCGTCAATTCCGCCGCGTGCCTGGGAAATGGCCCTGAGCTTGGGCACCAGCTCTTCAAGCGGAATTTCGGAATTCTGCAGGAAAACCTGACCGTTGGTGTTGACCGAGACGGCCAGCGGCTCCTTGTCGGCCTGGTCCAGGCTCGATGCCTGGGTCTGCGGCAGGTCGATTGGCACGCCGACCGTGAGCAGCGGCGCCGACACCATGAAGATGATCAGCAACACCAGCATGACGTCGACCATCGGCGTCACGTTGATTTCGCTCATAAATGCAGTGCGCCGGTGCCGGCGCTTGCCGAAGGCCCCCGAATGCGCGCCGCCGCTGATGGCCATCCAATCCCCCCTACTGCGCGCCGCGCTCGTCGATCTGACGAGACAGGATCGCAGAGAACTCGTCGGCAAAGCCTTCCATGCGCTGGGCCTGCCGGTTCACCTCGGAAATGAACTTGTTATAGAAAATCGTCGCGGGGATGGCGGCGATAAGGCCGATTGCGGTCGCAAAGAGCGCTTCCGCGATGCCGGGCGCCACAACCGCTAACGATGTGTTCTTCGACGCCGCGATCGATTGGAAGCTTGTCATGATGCCCCAAACCGTGCCGAACAGGCCGACGAAGGGGCCGGCAGAGCCAACGGTCGCCAGCACCAGCAGGCGGCGCTCCAGCCGCTCGATCTCGCGCGCGATGGTGACGTCCATCACCTTTTCGATCCGCATCTGAAGGCCGGCGAACGAACGGGTCTGACTCTCGAAGCTTCGCTTCCACTCGCGCATGGCGGCGACAAACAGCGCGGCCATCGAATGGGCCGGGCGCGCCGAGAGCGCCTTGTAGAGTTCCTCCAGCGATTGGCCCGACCAGAACGCCTGTTCGAAGCGATCCATGGCCCTGCGGGTGCGGGTGTAGAGCATGAGCTTGTCGATCACGATCGCCCAGACCCAAACGGATGCCACGAGCAGGCCGATCATCACGCACTTGACCAGCCAGTGTGCGTGCAGGAACAGCGTGAACAAGGAAAGGTCGGAGGAGGTGAGCGGCAACACCGATTGTGCCACGTCGCCTGGATTCATCGCTTCAAGTCCTCCGAGCCAACATGTGGCAGAACCGCGACGTGGCGAACTTGCAATCTGTTCGAACGTCGTCGGCCAGGCACCGGGCGGCGCACTTGGTTGGATCAAAAGGGACCGCGCGGCATCGCTTTGTGCGTACCGCCGCAGACCCGACATTTCGCGCCATTACCCGCCGTCCGCCACCGGCGAAAGGCAGAAAATCCCGCGAAACTTGACCAAACTAGGGCACCGGACCGGTCGTTCCGGCCCTAGCCAGCGTTATTTGGGTTAACGCCGGGTTACCGGGGGTGCGAAACGACGCCACGTCCCGAAAAGAGCAAAGAGAAAGCCGTCCGCCACAGCCCGTGGCGGACGGCTCAACAATCAGCAGTGACACCAAAATCAGTTCTGTATCGGAGCGCCCGGATCGGGACGATTGCGCCGCTCGGCCATGAACTGATCGAACTCGGACTTGTCCTTGGCCATGCGCAGCCGGTCCAGGAAGTCGTGGAACTCGCGCTGCTCGACTTCCAGGCGCTGGAGCGTCTCCGTCCGATATTCATCGAAGGCGCGGTTGCCGCTCGACCGTTGCGGCGGCTGCCACCACGTGCCGCCGTTGCGCGCGCCAGCGGCCTGGTGCCACCGGTTCATGCCATGACCTTTCCAGCAACCCATGCGTCCGCTCCCTATGGCAAAGGCGAGTGCCGCAAGGCCCAGCGGCCACCAGACCATGAACCCCAGGATGACAAGCGCGATCCAAGCCGGCTTACCAAATTCGTCGATCTTCGCGGTGATGGGCATAACGATCCTCGCGTGTGAATGTAAATAACATTTACATAGATAATTCAGCCCTGGCCACCTGTCAAGATATGGCGAGATCCCAGCAAGGGCGCGAGTTTCTCAGGCACCGCGGGCCTGCAGGCCGAGGCCGCGCAGGTAGAGCAGCATGCCGGCTTCAAGCAATTCCTCGGGTGTCATCGGCAGCCGCCGGCTGGCCGAGTCACCGCGGCCGAACAATGACGCAATACCATGCGACATCGCCCACACGTGCAGGGCCATCATCATCACCGGCGGGCGCTGCTTGGCCGGCATCGTTGCGACGAGCGTCTCGGTCGCCGACCGCAGCACGTTGAAGGCCCGCTCGCTTGCCTCGCGAAACTCCGGATTGGTGTCCAGCGGGATCGCCGCTTCGAACATCGCTGAGTAGTAGGCAGGCTCGCTGCGGGCGAATTTCAGATAGGCCTTGCCGAGCCGATCGAACGCCGCGAATGGATCGGGCCGGCCCTCGTCCCAGGCACGGCGCAGCGCCTCCTCGAAACGTTCAAAGCCGCGACGCGCTACATCCGACATCAGTTCGTCGCGGTCGCGAAAGTGGCGATACGGCGCGGCAGGACTCACCCCGGCCCAGCGCGCGGCTTCGGCAAACGTGAAACCGGCGGGGCCCTTCTCGACGATCAATTCAAGGGCGGCGCGCACCAGTGCCTCCTTCAGGTTGCCGTGGTGGTAGCCGCTGCCGCGCTTCCAGCTCATGTGAATAGCATTTACATTACGCCGCCCGTGACGTCGAGAATATTGGCAAACTCAATCGGCGCCGGACGTGTCCCGATCGGCCTTCATAGCGGCGCGGAGCGCCTTGGGGATCGGCCGGGCCCGGCCGCCGGACACGAAGGCGACCTGCACGGTCGCTTCGACGAGTGTCTCTTCGTCGCGTTCCACGCGCTGGTGCAGCACAACCGACGCACCCTTCACCTCGAGCGGCGCCGTGGCGATCTCAAGCACGTCATCCATGCGCGCGGGCTTGCGGAAGTTGATGGTCATCGAGCGAACCACGAAGGCAAAGCCCGGCGCCTCCTTCTCCACCTCCTGGAACAACGCGCGCTGGTCGGCGCCGAGCAGGCGCAGGTAATTGGACCGGCCGCGCTCCATGAACCGCAGATAGCTCGCGTGATAGACGATACCGGAAAAGTCGGTGTCCTCGTAATAGACCCGGACGAGCTGGAAATGCCGGCCGTCGCGGATGACGCCATCGAGTGCGGAGGCATTCATCGCCACGGCACTTTCTTTTTTATCGCCGCTTCCCAATGGCGGCCGTCGAAGGACTTGGGCGCGATCGCGAGGCTGTCGAAATCGTCGAGGCAGCGCGCATTGACGTCGATCTTGTCGGGATCGGAGCGCGGCACGTAGAACGGATGGACACCGCACGTCTTGCAGAAGTGATGCTTGGCCACGCCGGTGTTGAATGTGTAGGTGGAAAGCTCGTCCTTGCCGCGGAGCAATTCAAACTGTTCCGGCGGCACGATCAGATGCCAGATGCCTTTCTTGGCGCAGATCGAGCAGTTGCAGATCGCCACGCCGTCGAGATCGGCGGTAACGCGAAAGCGCACGCAGCCGCATTGGCATCCGCCTTCCAGCGTTTTCATCTACGCCTCACTCGCTGTCATCACCATTCGCAAACAAACCAAACTGTGATGGATCGCGCGCCGGCTCGGCCAGGCCGAGATGCTTGAAGGCATGCGCGGTGATCAGCCGGCCGCGCGGGGTGCGTTGCAGCAGGCCCTTTTGAATGAGAAACGGCTCGATGATCTCCTCGATCGCGTCGCGCGGCTCCGACAAGGCCGCAGCCAGCGTCTCGACCCCGACCGGCCCGCCGCCGTAGTGCTCGGCGATGGTCGTCAGGTAGCGGCGGTCCATGGCATCGAGGCCAGCGCCATCCACTTCGAGTTGGATCAGCGCCTTGTCGGCGAGTTCGCGATCGATCTTGTCGACGTTCGCGGCATGGGCGAAGTCGCGCATGCGACGCAACAGCCGTCCGGCAATGCGAGGCGTGCCGCGCGAGCGCCGCGCGATCTCGTTGGCGCCGTCCGCGGTCATGCCGATGCCGAGCACACGGGCGCCGCGGTTGACGATCAACTCCAGCTCGGCCTCGGTATAGAAATTCAGCCGCACCGGAATGCCGAAGCGGTCGCGCAGCGGATTGGTGAGAAGCCCGGCGCGCGTGGTGGCGCCGACCAGCGTGAACTTCGACAGATCGATCTTCACCGAACGCGCGGCCGGTCCCTCGCCGATGATAAGATCGAGCTGGAAATCCTCCATCGCCGGATAGAGCACCTCCTCGACCGCCGGATTGAGCCGGTGGATTTCGTCGATGAAGAGAACGTCGCGCTCCTCCAGATTGGTGAGTAGCGCCGCGAGGTCGCCCGCCTTGGCGATCACCGGCCCCGAGGTGGCCCGGAAATTGACGCCGAGCTCGCGGGCAACGATCTGCGCCAGCGTGGTCTTGCCGAGACCAGGCGGGCCGACGAACAGCACATGGTCGAGCGCTTCGTTCCGCGCCCGCGCCGCCTCGATGAAAATCGAAAGATTGGCGCGCGCCTGCTGCTGGCCGATGAACTCCGACAGTCGCTGCGGCCGCAGCGACGTCTCGGCGGCGTCCTCTTCGCGGCGCTCGGGCGTGACGAGGCGGCGGGGCGTTGTGCTCACGACTTCAAGACCCTCGTTCGCGGCTGTACTTGTTCGGGATCAGTTCGCCGATCCCGACCGTCTCAGGACCATTTTGCCCCGGCACAATGACACGCGCGTTGCGATCGTAGTCCCAGATCAATTCCCGGCAAGCGCCGCACGGCGACACAACCGCGATCGCCCCGTCCTTTTCCTCGGGCGGCGGATGGCGCACTGCCACGATGGTTTCGATGCCGGTTTCGCCGGCATTGGTGATCGCCTGGCCCAGCGCGACGGCCTCGGCGCAGACCGCCATGCGGCCGAGATAAGCATCGAGGCTGACGCCGGTGAAAATCTTGCCGGAGCGCGTGCGCAATGCCGCGCCGACCTCCTGCCAGTCATAGCGATAACGCTTTCGGATCGCGTCGGACGCGGCCTCGACCAGGGCGCGATCGGCGTCGCCAAGCGCACTCACTTGGAAAGCTCCTTCAGGCCCAGCCGGATCAGTTGCGCCGTTTCTGCTCCCTCGCCTGCACTCCGGCTGGCGGCGGAAATTGCAGCGGCGGCCTGCGGCTGGCCATAGCCGAGATTGACCAGCGCTGAGACCGCATCGAGCACCGGCCGCGGCGCGCGCTTGTCCGAGAGTTCGCCGGACAGTCTGATCACCGCCGGATCGAGATCGGAATAGGCCGGCGCCTTGTCCTTCAATTCGATCACCAGTCGTTCGGCAACTTTGGGGCCGACGCCGGGCGCGCGCCGAATCGCGGCCTTATCGCCCATCGCAATCGCGGACGCGAGATCGCCGGGCTTGAACGTGCCGAGCACTGAGAGCGCGACCTTGGCGCCGACGCCCTGCACGGTTTGCAGCAGCCGGAACCATTCACGCTCGGCATCGGAGAGGAAGCCGAACAACCGTATCTGGTCTTCACGCACATGCGTTTCGATCGACAGCGTCGCGGCCTCGCCCGCCGCCGGCAGCGTCTGCAAGGTGCGCGCCGAGCAATGCACCAGGTAGCCGACGCCCTGCACGTCGAGCACGATGAAATCCTCGCCGTAACTGTCGATGATGCCCTTGAGCTTGCCGATCATCGCGCCGTCACCTTCAGCTTCAACATGGCTCTCTGGCGGTGATGGGCGTGACACACCGCGATGGCGAGCGCGTCGGCGGCGTCGTGCGTCGGCGGGTCAGCCTTCGGCAGCAGCACGCGCAGCATCAGCCTAATCTGCTCCTTCTCGCAGTGGCCGGCGCCGACTATGGTCTTCTTCACCAGGTTCGGCGCATATTCAGCGACCGAAATTCCCACCCGCGCCGGAATGAGCAGCGCGATGCCGCGCGCTTGCCCGAGCTTCAGCGTCGCGTTGGCATCCTTGTTGACGAAGGTCGCCTCGACTGCCGCCTCGTCCGGGGTGAATTCCTCGACCACTTTGACGAGTCCGTCGTGGATCGTCACCAGTCGCTCGGCGAGGGAGACCTTGTCGCTGGTCGCGACCGAACCGCAGGCCGTGAACATCAGGCGATTGCCTTCGACCTCGATCAGACCCCAGCCGGTGCGGCGGAGCCCCGGGTCGATGCCGAGGATGCGAATCGGGCGGCCCATTGTGCCCCGTTGATAGACCCGCCGCCGCCCAGGGGCAAAGCGTCCGCATGGCGGCTCCCCATTCTCCCCAATCGCGTTGGGGGCTGGCCGCTGCTAGGAAGGATGCCGGACCGAACCCGTGATCGAACTCCCCAACAGCGAAACCTTCGCGGCCGCCCTCGCCGAGCCCCGCATCTACTGGGCGATGGCGGTGGCGGCGCTCGCAGGCGTGACGCGCGGCTTCTCCGGCTTCGGCGGCGCGATGATCTACATGCCGCTGATCTCCGCGATCTACGACCCGCGCATCGCCGCGGTCACAATCCTGCTGGTCGATCTGGTTTCCGCCACCCCCTTCGCCATTCCCGAGATGCGCCGCTGCACTTGGCGCGAGGTCACGCCACTCTCGATCGCCTTAGCGGTGGGACTGCCCATCGGCACCTGGGCACTGCTCGTGCTCGATCCGGTCGTGCTGCGCTGGTGCATCGCTATCGTCGTGCTGAGCCTCGTGCCGGTGCTGTGGTCGGGCTGGCGTTATCACGGCAGGCCGCGGCTGCCGATCACCCTCGGCGTCGGCCTGTTCGCCGGCGTCAGCGCCGGCGCAGTGCTGATCGCGGGCCCGCCCGTGATCCTGTATTGGCTCGGTGGCGGCAGCTCGGCGAAGACGCTCCGCGCAAACCTGATGGTGTTCTTCATGATCTGCGACCTCCTCCTGGTCGCAATCTTCGGCTACGCGAACCTGTTTGAGGCGCGGCCCCTGGCGCTGTCGGTGCTGCTCGGATTGCCCTTCTTCGTCGGCATGGCGATCGGCGCGCGCTTTTTCCACGGCACTTCGGATCGGGTCTACCGGGCCATCGCCTACGCCATCATCACGCTCGCGGCATTGGTCAGCCTGCCGGTGCTCGATTCGATCCTGCGCTGATGCTGCGGCAAGGTGACTCGTCATTCGGGCGCCGGATGAATTAGCATCCGGGCGCAATGCCGGGACCAACCTCCAAGAAACGCCGGGCCATCATCGTCGGCGGCTCGATGTCGGGACTGTTTGCCGCGGCGTTCCTCCGCCAGGTCGGCTGGGACGCCGACGTGTACGAACGATCCAGTGCCGAGCTGGTCGGCCGCGGCGCAGGCATCACCACGCATCCGGAACTGCTGGAGGCGTTGGACAAGAGCGGCGCCGGCACTCACGATCTCGGCATCGAAGTGCCCAAACGCATCGCGATCGACCGGCAGGGCCGCATCACCGACGAGCGACTCCTTCGGCAAATCCTCACCTCGTGGGATCGGTTGCAGCGCCTGCTGCGCGCGACCATCGATCCCGCGCATTACCATCTCGGCTGGGCGTTCGAGCGCGTCGAGCAGAACGGCAGCGGCGTGCGCGTTCACTTCAACAGCGGCCGGGTCGAGGATGCCGACATCCTGATCGGCGGCGACGGCATCCGATCAACAGTGCGCGGACAGGTCGCGCCGGAGCTGCAGCCGGGCTACGCCGGCTATTACATCTGGCGCGGCGCGCCGAACGAGGCCGATCTGTCGCCGCAGACGCTGAAGGAAATCTTCCCCTACTTCGTTTTCTATCTGCCGCCGCGCCAGGAGGTGATCACCTACCCGATCGCGGGCTTCAATGACGATCTGCGGCCCGGGCACCGCCGTTACAATTTCATCTGGTATCGCCTGGCTGACGCGGCAAAGCTTCGCGAGATGAACGTCGATGAGAATGGCACCCAGCACGAATTTTCCGTGCCGCCGCCGCTCATTCGTAAGGATCTCATTGCGGAAATGTACGCCGATGCGCGCGACATCATGCCGGACGTCATGCTCGACTGCGTGATGACCATGAAGCAGCCGTTCATAACGCCGATCTACGACTTCACCGCGCCGCGCATCGTGTTCGGCCGTGTCGCCATGGTTGGCGATGCCGCTGCCAATGCGCGCCCGCACATGGGATTTGGCGTTGCGAAGGCCGGCGGCGACGCCGAGGCCCTGGCGCGCTCATTGGGCAATCACGACGACATCGACACGGCGTTGAAAGCGTACAACACCGAGCGCCAGCCGATCGGCAACACCATCGTGATGCACAGCCGCAAGCTTGGCACGCACATGGGTGTCGATCTCAAGACCGAGGAAGACCGCCGCATGCACGAGCTGTTGCAGAACGACGGCGCGATGATGGACTGGATCGCGGTGCCGAATTTCCTGGACGCCTATAGATGAGCGACCTGCCGAAGCCCGATTACGCGCGCAACATGCGGCTCGTCGGCCATTCCGATCAGGGCGGCAGGCCCGACGGCGTACAGGTCATGGTGCATCGTGGCCACGCCTATGTGGGCCACATGTTCTCGAAAGGGTTTTCGATCGTCGACGTGCGCGATCCGAAGAATCCGCGCGCGGTGAACTATATCGCTGCCCCAGCGGGCACCTGGAATATCCATCTGCAGACCCACGGCGATCTGCTTCTAGTCATCAACGCCAAGGACATGTTCGCCGCCGCCGAATTCGCCGACGAGAAAGCATACTACAAGGGCCAGCTCGGCGAGGTCGTCGGCACCGCGGAGATCAAGAAGGAAAGCGCGCGCGACTGGACCGCGGGGCTGGCGCTCTATGACATCTCGACGCCAGCGAAGCCGCACCGCACCGGCTTCATGCCGGTCGAAGGCGGCGGCATCCATCGCGTCTGGTATACCGGCGGGCACTGGGCCTATGCCTCGGCGCTGATCAACGGCTTCACCGACTACATCTTCATCACCATCGACATGAGCGATCCGGCAAAGCCGCGCGAGGCCGGCCGCTGGTGGATCCCCGGCATGAACCAGGCCGCGGGCGAGACGCCGAACTGGCCCGGCACCAGCCGCTTCGGCCTGCACCACGCCATCGTTAGCGGCGACACCGCCTACGCGGCTTGGCGCGACGCCGGCATGGTGGTCATCGACGTAGCCGATCGCACGAAACCCAGGCTGATCGCGCATCGGGACGGCGCGCCGCCGTTCGGCGGCGGCACCCACAATTGCCTGCCGCTGCCGGATCGCGACCTGCTCGTCGTGCTCGACGAGGCGGTGCTCGACCATCAGGCGGATGGGGTCAAACATATCTGGATGTTCGACAACCGCGTGAAATCCAATCCGGTTAGCATCGCGACGTTTCCGCAACCGGCCGAGGCCGACTACAAGAGCAAGGGCGGCCATTTCGGACCGCACAACATCCACGAGAACCGGCCGGGCACATTCGTCAGCTCCGAGATGATTTTTGCCACGTATCAGAACGCTGGCGTCCGCGTATTCGACATCCGCGACCCGCGTGCGCCGATCGAAGTCGGCGCGTGGGTACCGCCCGTGCCGCCGCGCATGATGGATCACCGCCCAAACCGCGCGCGGGTCATCCAGTCCGCCGACGTGTTCGTCGATGCGGCAGGTCTGATCTATTCGACCGATTACAACGCCGGCCTGTTCATCCTGGAATACAGCGGCTGATCGCATTGGACACGACGCCCGGCATCGGCCTCGCTCTGCTCGCCATGACCGCGTTCGGCGCGGGCGACCTCATCTACAAGCGCGCCGCGGCCGCCGGCACCGAGGCGCGGCACTTCATCATGCTGCAGGCGTGGTTCTTCTGCCCGCTGGTGACGTTGTACGCACTCGTCCGGCAAAAGCTCGTGCTCGAACCAGCCGCTCTCTGGGGCTCGCTTGCCGGTCTCATCATGTTCTTTGCCTTCTACAATTTCTCGCGAAGCCTGCGCAGCGGCTCTATCAGCACCAACGCACCGATCTTTCGCCTGAGCTTCACGCTCACGGCGGCTCTTGCGATCTGGCTCCTGGGCGAACCGCTGACGCTCGTCAAAGTGGCCGGGCTTGGCCTTGCCCTCATCGCAGTGCTGGCACTCGCCGGAGGTTCGCAGCCGGGGCGCCATCGACCTCAAACTACGGCTCGCTGACGCGCGTGTTGCTGGCCACCGCTGCGGCCGGCGTCGGCAACCTGCTTTACAAAGTCGGCCTGATGGCCGGTTCCGCGCCGGAAACCCTGTTGACGGCACAGGCCTGGGTTTCTGCTCACTGGCGACGCTGTTCGTGTGGTACTCGGATGGCCGCATCCGTCCACCGGCCGCGGGCTTTCGCTATGGCGCGTTCGTCGGTGTCACGCTGCTGCTCGCCTTCATCGCGCTGTTGAACGGATTGGCCGTCGGAGCCGCGAGCGTGCTCATCCCCGTGGCGCAACTCGGATTTGTGTTCACCGCGGTGCTAGGACGAATGCTTTTCGCTGAGACATTGTCGTGGCGCAAGCGCGGCGGTCTCGTTGTCGCCGCCGCCGCGATGGTGACACTCGAGTTCAGCTAGGCGCTCATCTTGGCAACGACGGCATCCGACATTTCGAAGTTGGCGTAGACATTCTGCACGTCGTCATTCTCGTTGAGCGTCTCAAGCAGACCGATCAACTGCTCGCCCTTCTCGTCGTCGACAGCGACCGTGTTCTTGGGCTTCCAGACGAGTGCAGCCTTGCGCGGCTCGCCGAACTTTGCCTCCAGCGCCTTCGCCACCTCGCGCAGCGAGTCCGTCGTTGTGTAAATCTCGTGTCCGCTCTCTGCCGACACCACGTCTTCGGCGCCGGCTTCGATCGCTGCCTCCAGCATCTGGTCCGCGTTCGCGACCTTGCCGTCGAACTCGACCGCGCCGACATGATCGAACATGAACGACACCGCGCCAGTCTCGGCCAGATTGCCGCCGGCTTTGGTGAAGGTCGCGCGCACGTCACCGGCGGTGCGGTTCTTGTTGTCGGTCAACACCTCGACGATGACGGCAACGCCGCCCGGCCCGTAACCTTCGTAGCGCATCTCGTCGTAATGTTCGGCGTCGCCGCCCTGGGACTTGCGGATCGCGCGCTCGATGACGTCCTTGGTCATGTTCTCGGCGCGCGCGGCGATGATGGCCGCGCGCAGCCGCGGGTTGAACGCCGGATCGGGCTGCCCGAGCTTCGCAGCCGTGGTGATTTCGCGGGCGAGCTTGCCGAACAGCTTGGAGCGCGCCTTATCCTGGCGCCCCTTGCGGTGCATGATGTTCTTGAATTGTGAATGACCGGCCATGATCTGCTCGCGCTGGATTGCTCGCGTTATAAAACGCAGCCGCGGAAAAAGTCACTAGGGACGCTATCCCACGCCAGTTTGAAGTGCGTGCCGTCTAGTTAGCGAGCGCCGGAAGTCTGCGCCTGGGTCGGTGGCGGGACGGCCGCTGGCAGCTGGCCCGCCGGCGGTGGCACCGGTGCCGCAGGCGCCCGATCGCGCGCAACCGGCCGCGGCGACGCCGAGCGCTTCTGCTGCGCGACCCCTGGCGGGTCTGTCTCGGGGTCCATGATGCTGATCGGTGGGATCGTATCAGCCGAAGGGTATTCGTAGCGTGGCCGGCCCGTCCCGCCTGATGACGAGGCCGGGGCCGGCATCATTGCCCCAACCTCGCTCGCGGCCGGCGAAAGCACCATCCCGGAATACGGTCGTGGCGCAGCCGAGGACGGTGTCGCCGACGCGAGCGCCGACGCCGCACCGCCCGGGGGCCAAGCAAGCCCGTAGGCCGCAACGTGAGCCGCAAAGACGTGGCCCTTCATGTTGGCGAGGATGCGTCTGCTGTCGCGCAAGACCGCAAAGTCCGCGCAGTCCGGCGCGTTGCAGCCCCGCGTGGAAAATACCTGGGCCACCAGACCGAAGCGGTCATCCTCGATGCCGCGCCGCAGCCGTTCGACGGTCGGCTGATAGCTCGGATCGCGCGCGGCCAACGCCGCGCTCGCCACGAGCAATGAATAGCGCGCTTCGACATAGGCCACCGCGGACGCGACCGCTTCGGGTGTCGCGAACAGCGCCTTCTCGCAGGCGCTCTCGACCTGGACACTCACCGCGTCAAGGCAGGTGAGCGCAGACCCGGGCGCGATGGCGCGAGAGACCAGTTCCGCCGCACGCGCCTCGATCGCGCGGCGTTCACCGGCGAGGTCGCGGGTCAGCACACGTTCGAACAGCAGCGAGACCAGCAGAACGCTTCCGAGCACCAGCCCACCGCCCCACAGCGCGCCCTTCATTCCGCTTTCGCCGGAGCGACGAACGGCAAGGACGGTCAATACGATCATCGCGGCCCACACAGCGAACACCGCAAGGACGAAAACGCCAGTCGCGATGCCGGCGCCGGAGACCAGATAGCCTGAACCAGACATCATTAACGCCCGCAATAATTCGCCGCACCCGCTGTGGGCCTAGTATGCCGCAGCGGCGCGATTGAGGCCAGCTAAGCGGTAACGGGTGGCGCCAATGGTTCAACGCTAGGCCCAGAATGTGGGCTTGGCCTCTTCCAGCACGCCGCCGAGCCGCACCGGGCCGACCTTGGTGGCAAGGCCGGTCGCGTCGTCGGTCTCGACCGCGAGCGCCGACAGCGTCGCCGGCCCGGTGGCCGGTTCGAACTTGCTCTGCGGGATGCGGCGGAGGAACCGGCCAAGCGGCTCATCTTTGTCCATGCCGATCACCGATTGGTAATCGCCGGTCATGCCGACATCGGACATGAACGCAGTGCCGCACGGCAGGATGCGATGATCGGCGGTCGGTGCGTGGGTGTGGGTGCCGATGACGAGACTGGCGCGGCCGTCGGCAAGAAAGCCCATCGCCTGCTTCTCGCTGGTCGCCTCGCAATGCATGTCGATGATGATGGCGTCGGCGCCGCTTTTCAGCGGACAGGCGGCAAGTTCCCGCTCGATTGCGGCAAACGGGTCGTCGAGCGGCTCCATGAAAGTGCGCCCCATCGCGTTGATGACCAGGGCGCGCGCGCCGTTCTTGGCATCGATCATGGCCGAGCCCCGCCCCGGCGTGCCGGGCGGATAGTTGATCGGGCGGATGAGCCGCGGCGCGCGCTCGATGAACACCAGCGCCTCGCGCTGGTCCCAGGCATGATTGCCGAGCGTGACCGCATCGGCGCCGGCATCGATCATCTCGTTGTAGATCGCCTCGGTGATGCCGAAGCCGCCGGCGGCGTTCTCGCCGTTGACCACGACGAGGTCGAGCTTCCATTGCGCGATCAGCTTCGGCATCCAGTTCAGCAGGACGTGGCGGCCGCTGCGCCCGACGATGTCGCCAATGAAGAGAATTCGCATATCTGGCCTTGAAGGAGGTTCACGCCTTGCGGAAGTCGATGACTTCACGCTCGGTTAGCACAAGATCGAGCCTCGCGTCGCGGGCTGTGGTCGGAACTTCGGCAACCTCTTGCGCCGCGTAGGCGATGCCTACGGCGACTATGGCCTTGAGGGAACGCAGCCGGCTGATGGTCATATCGTAGTAGCCCGCGCCGTAGCCGATGCGGTTGCCGCGGCGGTCGAACGCCGCCAGCGGAACAACGAGAATGTCGGGATCGACCTCGGGCGCATCGTCCTTCGGTTCGCGGATACCCCAGACGCCTTCGTTGAGCGGCTGACCGAACGCATACGACCGCATGATCAGCGGCTTGCCGCGGCCAGCCACCACCGGCAGCGCGAGTTTCGCGCCGGCTGCCGCGAGTTTGCGCATCAGCGGCAGCGGATTGATCTCGGTCTTGAGCGGGGAGAAGCCCGACACAATCGCGCCGGGTGCAATCGACAGCGGGAACGGCCGCGCCGCGATCGCCTCGGCCGCGGCCTGCCGCTCGGCGGCCGGCAACGCATCGCGCCGCGCGAACGCGGCCTTGCGCAGATCGGTTTTGAACTGGTCTATCGGAATGGTCGTCGTCATCAACCGGGCCGAATTCCCATTCCCCGACGGCAGAAAGCAAGTGCGGAGCCGCGAAGGCCGTCGGAGCGTGATCCCGGGAACCTACATAAGTAGGTGGGCGCCATGTGACCGGAACCAGGGTCCCGGCCAGGGACAGCTCCCTTCAGGATCGTAAGGCCCCGGGGAATGTGTCTCTGACGCACCCCACAGCCCCGCCAGCGCAATGTAATGCGGATTAGGGGCCGCTGCCAGCCATGCGCTGAAATCGCAGTGAATTAGCCATGTGCGACGCTGCCGCTCGACGCGGCGCCGCTTTGGCTCAGCTTTTTGGCCATGCCCTCGATGCGCTCGGCCGCCGAGCTGAAGGCGGCAACGATGGCGGCCTGTGTCGCCTGCGCTCGTTCAGCAGCCGTGCCGCGCGCGTCCTGAAGGGCGGCGTGGTCTTCCTCCAGCCGTTTCAGATTCTTGCGGGTTTCGGCCAGTTCGTCAGCGACCATCAGCGCCGCCATGACGGTGAGCCGCGCGTCGCCGATTTCACCGAACTGGCCGCGCAGCGCGACGATGCGCTCGTCGAGATCCTTGGCGAGCAGCTGAAGATGGCCTTCCTGGCCATCTTCGCAGGCCATGCGGAACTGCCGGCCATTGATGGTGACATTCACCTGCGACATGTGTCTCTCATCAACTTATTTTCGAGCATGATCTTGTCCGAAAAGCGGTTCCCACTTTTCGGGATCATGCTCAGTCCTGCGAACTCGAGCACGTGACGAATGTTCTCCATCGCAGCATCGAGCCGGCGCGCCACATCGCGGTTCGCGGATTCGAGGCTGCGCACCTTGGCTAACTGCGCGTCGAGGTCGGCGGCGAGCTTGGACCGGTCGGCATCGAGCGCGTGAACCTGCTCGGTGAGGATGGTCCGGCTGCGGTCGATTTCGATCCTGCGTTCCACCGCGGCGTCGAGCATATCCAGCGCCTGACTCAGACGCCGGGTGACGGAATCGATGGCGGTCTGCTCGGTCATCGCGTGTCCGTCTTGGTTCGTCTTTGGCTCGACTTGGGCGTGGCGCGGCATGGCAACCACTGCGCGGACGAAATAAAAAATGTTGAGTCCGCAACCAATTAGAAGCGAAACTTTAGGTGCTACGCCACCTTGGCGTCAACGCTTCCGAAGTTCGTTATCCCAGCGTTTTTTGGCCCTGTGTATGGTCCCGCACCATCCCCGCCGTCACGTTGGACTCCGCAGCCGAGCGTGCTATCCCACGGCCATTCGGACAGGTCCCCATGAACACAAAAACTTCGAGTGCCGTTGTCGCGCCATCCTCGCGTCACGGTGATGAGGTGGCAATGACGCGCGCGCACCACGATCGCATGGCCAACGCCATCCGCGCCCTCGCGATGGATGCCGTGGAACAGGCCAAATCGGGCCATCCCGGCCTGCCTATGGGCGCAGCAGACATCGCGACGGTGCTGTTCACGCAGGTGCTGAAGTTCGATCCGGCCGATCCGACATGGCCCGACCGCGATCGCTTCGTGCTCTCCGCCGGCCACGGCTCGATGCTGGTCTATGCACTGCTGCACCTGGTCGGATACGAGGCGGTGACGCTCGACCAGATCAAGAAGTTCCGCCAGATCGGCTCGCTGACGCCGGGACACCCGGAGAACTTCATCACCGCCGGCATCGAGACCACCACCGGTCCGCTCGGCCAGGGCCTCGGCAACGCCGTCGGCATGGCGATCGCGGAACGCCATCTCGCCGCCGAGTACAGCGACGACGTCGTCAATCATTCGACCTATGTGCTGGCCTCCGACGGTGACCTGATGGAAGGCATCAGCCATGAGGCGATCGCGCTCGCCGGCCATCTGAAGCTCCGCAAGCTCGTGGTGCTGTTCGACGACAACGGCATTTCGATCGACGGCCCGCTGACGCTTTCGGATTCGGTCGATCAGGTGAAGCGGTTCGAGGCTGCGGGCTGGAACGCCTCACGGATCGACGGCCACGATCCGCAAGCCATTGCCGCGGCGATCGAGAAGGCCAAGACATCCGACAAGCCGACCATGATCGCCTGCAAGACCACCATCGGCTACGGCGCGCCGACCAAGGCCGGCAAGGCGAGCTCGCACGGCTCGCCCCTCGGCGCCGACGAAATCAAGGGCGCCCGCGAAAAGCTTGGCTGGAGCGATGCGCCATTCCAGATACCCGCCGAGGTACTCACCCAATGGCGCGCCGCCGGTCAGCGATCGAAAGCCGCACGCGCAGCCTGGGACAAGCGGCTCGCTGCGCTGCCCACGGACAAGCGCAGCGAATTCGAGCGCCGCATGCGCGGCGATCTGCCGGGCGCGCTGAACGCCGCCGTCCGCGCGGTAAAGGAAAACCTCGCCAAGGAGCCGAAGGAGATCGCGAGCCGCACCGCCTGCGAGTTCGCGCTGGAGAGCCTCATTCCGGCGGTGCCGGAGATGATCGGCGGCTCGGCCGATCTCACCGGCTCCAACAACACGCGCACCAAGTCGATGAAGGCAATGTCGGCTTCGGACTATTCCGGCCGCTTCATCCATTACGGCATCCGCGAGCACGGCATGGCCGCCGCCATGAACGGCATGACGCTGCACGGTGGCATCATTCCCTACAGCGGCACGTTCCTGGCCTTCTCCGATTATTGCCGGCCGTCGATCCGACTGGCCGCGCTGATGGGCGAACGCGTCATCCACATCATGACGCACGATTCCATTGGGCTCGGCGAGGACGGCCCAACCCACCAGCCGGTCGAGCATCTGGCGGCGCTCCGCGCCATCCCGAACCTCAACGTGTTCCGGCCGTGCGACGCGGTCGAAACGGTCGAGTGCTGGCAGCTTGCGCTGGAAGGCCGCGAGACACCGAGCGTCATGGCGTTGACGCGGCAAAACCTGCCGCAGCTTCGCCGGACACTCGACGAACGCAACAAGTGCGTTGCCGGCGCTTACGAGATTTCGCCGGCGCAGGGCAAGGCGCAGGTATCGATCTTCGCCACCGGCTCGGAGGTGTCCATCGCCGTCGAAGGGCAAAAGCTGCTCGCCGCGCAGGGCATCGCGGCCCGGGTCGTCTCGGTGCCGTGTTTCGAACTGTTCCTGGCGCAGCCGGACGAATCCCGCCGCGCCGTGATCGGCGACGCGCCGGTGAAGATCGGTGTCGAGGCCGCCGTCCGCATGGGCTGGGACGCCATCATCGGCTCCGACGGGAGCTTTGTCGGCATGACCGGCTTCGGCGCCAGCGGGCCCTATAAAGAGCTCTATAAGCACTTCGGCATTACGCCTGAGAAGATCGCCGAAGCCGCGTTGAGCAAGCTGGGCAAAAGGTGATAACAACCGCTCAGCCTAGGTATTTCTTCGTCATGGCCGGGGCTTTGCTCCGGCCATTCGCGTCTTATCTCCAGGGCAAGGCGAATGACGACAAACTAACGTGGGAGCGAACATGATCCGGGTTGCCATCAATGGATTCGGCCGCATCGGCCGCAACGTCCTGCGAGCCATCGCCGAGTCGGGCCGTACCGACATCGAAGTGGTCGGCATCAACGATCTCGGCCCGGTCGAGACCAACGCGCACCTGCTCCGCTTCGACTTCGTGCATGGCCGCTTCCCCGGCACAGTCACAGTGAAAGGCGACACCATCAGCGTCGGCAACGGCGCGATCAAGGTGAGCGCAGAGAAGGATCCCTCGAAGCTTCCCTGGAAAGACCTCGACGTCGACATTGCGCTCGAGTGCACCGGCATCTTCACCGCCAAGGATAAGGCGTCGATGCACCTGACCGCCGGCGCGAAGCGCGTGCTGGTGTCAGCACCGGCCGACGGCGCCGACCTCACGGTGGTCTATGGCGTCAACCACGACAAACTGACCAAGGACCACAAGGTCGTCTCCAACGCCTCCTGCACGACCAATTGTCTCGCACCGGTCGCCAAGGTGCTCAACGATGCGGTCGGCATCGACAAGGGCTTCATGACGACGATCCACTCCTACACCGGCGACCAGCCGACGCTCGACACGATGCACAAGGATCTCTATCGCGCACGCGCTGCGGCGCTGAACATGATCCCAACCTCGACCGGCGCGGCCAAGGCCGTCGGCCTGGTGCTGCCCGAACTCAACGGCAAGCTCGACGGCGTGTCGATCCGCGTGCCCACGCCGAACGTCTCGGTGATCGACTTCAAGTTCGTGGCGAAGAAGGCCACCAGCAAAGACGAGATCAACGGCGCGATCAAGCGCGCGTCCGAGCAGCAGCTCAAGAACATCCTCGGCTACACCAACGAGCCGAACGTTTCGGGCGACTTCAACCACGACCCGCACAGTTCCGTGTTCCATATGGACCAGACCAAGGTCATGGACGGCACCTTCGTGCGAGTGATGTCCTGGTACGACAATGAGTGGGGCTTCTCCAATCGCATGGCGGACACCGCCGTCGCGATGGGCAAGCTGATCTGACGCGATGTCGCGCCTGGCCGAGCTCACGATCGCAGAATGGATCGGGTTCGGCGGCCTTCTCGTCTTCACCAGCATCCTCATTTGGAGTCTGGTGGTCGGCTTCCAGTCGCCGCCGCCGGACGACCGTTCGAAATAGGCTGGCGCTGCGGTAACTGTGGCGATGCCAATGAACAGAACCTTCCGCACGCTCGATCAGGCCGACGTGAGGGGCAAGCGCGTGCTGCTGCGCGTCGATCTCAACGTTCCGACCGAGAACGGCCAGGTCACCGACGCGACCCGTATCGAGCGCGTCGCACCCACCATCGTCGAGACCGCGGACAAGGGCGGCAAGGTCATCCTGCTCGCGCACTTTGGTCGGCCAAAGGGTCCGGACCCCAAGAATTCGCTTAAGCCGATCGCCGACGCCGTGGCGCGAGCGGTCAAGCGGCAGGTCGCGTTCGCCGACGACTGCATCGGTGACAAGGCCGAGGCCGCGGTCGCCACGATGAAGCCCGGCGACATTCTGCTGCTGGAGAACACCCGCTTCCATAAGGGCGAGGAAAAGAACGATCCGGCCTTCGTCGCGGCGCTGGCCAAGCTCGGCGACATCTGGATCAACGACGCTTTCTCGGCCGCGCACCGCGCGCATGCCTCGACCGAAGGGCTCGGCCACAAGCTCCCCGCCTATGCCGGCCGCACCATGCAGGCGGAGCTGGAGGCATTGTCGAAGGCGCTGGAGGCGCCGAAGAAGCCGGTCATCGCGCTCGTTGGCGGTGCCAAGGTTTCGACCAAGCTCGAACTCCTGGAAAATCTCGTCGGCAAGGTCGAGGCGCTGGTGATCGGCGGCGCGATGGCCAACACCTTCCTGCAGGCCCAGGGCATCAAGGTCGGCAAGTCGCTGGTCGAGAAGGACATGGCGGACACCGCGCGCCGCATCCTGGCCAAGGCCGAGGCCGGAGGCTGCGCCATCATCCTGCCGGTCGACGCTATCGTCGCCTTCCACTTCGAGGCCAACGCTCCCTCGCACGCCTATGGCGTCGACGCCATCCCGGCGGAGGGCATGATGCTCGACATCGGCGGGCAATCGATCGAGCGCATCAAGGGCGCCATCGACGAGGCTGCAACGCTTGTCTGGAACGGCCCGATGGGCGCGTTCGAGCTGCACCCGTTCGAAAAAGCGACGGTCGAGATCGCCCGCTATGCCGCGGCGCGGACCAAGGCCGGCAAGCTTATTTCGGTCGCAGGCGGGGGCGATACCGTGGCCGCCTTGAATGTGGCGAGCGTCGCGGAACAATTCACATATGTGTCCACAGCCGGCGGTGCCTTCCTGGAATGGATGGAAGGCAAGGCCTTGCCCGGGGTCGAGGTGTTGAGGCAAAAATGACCCCAAGAGCATCCCGAGAGGGGCAGCAATATCCTAGGGAGAAAGCGTGATGAATCTCGCAGACCTCAACAGAGTTGCCGAAGCCATGACCGCGAACGGCAAGGGCATCCTTGCTGCCGACGAGTCCACCGGCACAATCAAGAAGCGTTTCGACGCCATCAACACCGAGTGCACTGAGGACAACAGGCGCGACTACCGCGAGATGCTGTTCCGTTCCGCCGAGGGCATGAAGCACATCTCCGGCGTGATCCTTTACGACGAGACCATCTGGCAGAAAGCCAAGGACGGCACGCCGCTCGTCGACATCATCAAGAAGGCCGGAGCGCTCCCCGGCATCAAGGTGGATGAAGGCGTGAAGCCCCTGCCCGGCTGCCCGAACGAGACCATCACCATCGGCCTCGACAAGCTCGCTGACCGGCTGACGAAATACTACGAGCAGGGCGCGCGCTTTGCGAAATGGCGCGCGGTGATTGACATCGGCGCCGGCATCCCCACCGCCACGGCGATCCACACCAACACCCATGCGCTGGCGCGCTACGCTGCGCTCTGCCAGGCGGCGCAGATCGTGCCGATTGTCGAGCCAGAGGTGCTGATGGATGGCGACCACGACATCGATCGCTGCTTCGAGGTCACCACCGCCGTGCTCAAGGCGCAGTTCGAGGAACTATACCGCCAGCGCATTGCGCTCGAAGGCATCGTGCTCAAGCCGAACATGGCGATCTCTGGCAAGAAGAATGCAAAGCGCGCGGGCGTCGAAGAGGTCGCCGAAAAGACCGTCAAGATGCTGCGCAACTGCGTGCCGGGCGCGGTGCCGGGCATTGCGTTCCTCTCCGGCGGCCAGTCCGACGAGGAGGCGACCGCGCATCTCGACACGATGAACAAGATCGGCAATCTGCCGTGGAACCTCACCTTCTCCTACGGCCGTGCGCTGCAGCACGCGCCACAAAAGGCCTGGTCGGGTAAGTCGGAGAACGTCGCCGCCGCGCAACGCGTGTTCGCGCACCGGGCGCGAATGAACGGGCTCGCCTCGCTCGGCCAATGGAAGCAGGACCTGGAGAAGAAGGCGGCCTGACCCGTCCTCCGACCGTGCGGGCCGTGGGAACGGCCCGCACGGTCATTGCCTGCCACCTTGGGACGGGGCTAGACTTCCCCTCAATTGACGAGCGGCCGCGTACGGCCGCCGAGAACATGGGGAGCGATAGATGCGGATTTTCCAAGCTCGATTCGGTATTGCAGCGGCCCTTGCGGCCGCAGTCGCGTTCGCCGCGCCCGTGCGCGCGCAGCAGGTGGCGATCGACAACGATGACATCGGCGGCGTCGTGCGGAGCGCCAGTGGCCCGGAGGCCGGCGTCTGGGTGATCGCGGAAACGCGCGATCTGCCGGTGCGCTACATCAAGATCGTCGTCACCGACGACCAGGGCCGCTACGTGATCCCTGATCTGCCGAAAGCCAATTACGACATTTGGGTGCGCGGCTATGGCCTCGTCGACTCGCCGAAGGTGAAGAGCGAGCCCGGCAAGCAACTCAATCTGACAGCGGTGCCCGCTCCGAACGAAGCGGAAGCCGCGAAGTACTACCCGGCGATCTACTGGTACGCGATGATGAAGATCCCGGAGGCCGAGATCTTCGGCACCAAGGACGCGCCGAACAACGTCAAGATCACCGACTATCTCAACGGCATGAAGAACAACGGCTGTGTCGGCTGCCACCAGCTCGGCCAGCTCTCGACCCGCACGATCCCGAAATTCCACATGGACGCGGTCAAGACGCACGAAGAAGCGTGGGTCCGCCGCATCCAGTCCGGGCAGGCCGGCGAGAACATGGTCACCCAGGCTGCCGGTCAGCTCGGCGGCATGCCGTTCAAGTATCTCGGCGACTGGACCGAGCGCGTGGCGAAGGGCGAGTTGCCCGATTCAAAGCCGACGCGTCCGCAGGGTGTCGAGCGCAACATCGTCGTCACGCTGCGCGACTGGCACAACGACAAGCAGTATCTGCATGACCTGATCGCCAGCGATCGGCGCTACCCGACCGTCAACGCCTACGGGCCGGTGTACGGGCAGTGCGAGCACGCCTGCGACGACATGCCGATCCTCGATCCGGTGAAAAACGTCGCGACGAACTTCGTGCTGCCGACCACGCCCGACATGCCCCTGGCGCTCGGGCCCGGCAACGCCGGCTCGATCAAGATCCTGGGGCCCTCAGCCTATTGGGGCGAGGAGAACATCTGGAACAGCCGGGCCAACAACCACAACTCGATGTTCGACCGGAAGGGCCGCATCTGGCTCGCGGCGACGGGCCACAAGCCGGACAATCCGGACTTCTGCAAGAAGGGCTCGACCCACCCCTCCGCCGTTGAGTTTCCGCTCAACAGCACCAACCGCCGCGTGACGATGTACGATCCGAAGACCGGCAAGTACACCGCCTACCAGACCTGTTTCGGCTCGCATCATCTGCAGTTCGGCTACGACGCCAATGAGACGATCTGGGCCAGCACCGGCGGCGGCGGTGGCAATGTCGGCTGGATCAACACCAAGATGCTCGACGAGACCGGCGACATCGAGAAGTCGCAGGGCTGGACAGCGCTGGTGCTCGACACCAACGGCAACGGCCAGCGCGACGAGTACACCGAGCCCGGCAAGCCGCAGGAGCCGGGCAAGGATATGCGCCTCGGCGCGACCTTCTACGCCGTCATGCCGAGCCCGACCGACGGCTCGGTGTGGGGCACGTTGCGCGGCAACCCCGGCGCCATCGTCCGCATCGACCCGACCAAGAACCCGCACAAGTCGCTGGCCGAGCAGTACAACGTTCCACTGCCGGGCTTCGGCCCGCGCGGCGGTGACATCGACAAGCAGGGCCGCGTCTGGGTCTCGCTTGCGAGCGGCCACATGGGCGTGTTCGATCGACGCCTGTGCAAAGGGCCGCTCAACGGCCCGAAGGCAACCGGCGACCACTGCCCCGAAGGCTGGGCGTTCCACAAGTATCCGGGCCCAGGCTTCAAGGGCATCGGCGATAACAGCGCCGAGTCGAGCTACTATTCGTGGGTCGACCAGCACAACACCTTCGGGCTCGGCGACGACATCCCGATGTCGACCGCCAACCTGATGGACGGCCTCGTTGCCCTCAACAAGGACGGCAAGATGGTCTCGATCCGCGTGCCCTACCCGCTCGGCTTCTACGCCAAGGGCTTCGACGGCCGCATCGACGATCCGAATGGCGGCTGGAAAGGCCGCGGCCTCTGGGCAGCCAACGGCGATCGGACGCCCTGGCTGATCGAGGGCGGCAAAGGCACGAAGCCGCTGGCGGCGCACTTCCAACTGCGGCCCGATCCGCTGGCTAAATAACTGATCGGCTCGCAGCGCACGAAAATCGACTCTCGGCGATCACGGATCGCCGAGAGTTTTTTCATGCGCGTAATGCAGACATCCACAATACAAGCTCACCACGTCCGCTTTTGACCGATATGCACACGTGTCTCAGCGACAGCTGAGGCGCTGCCCTGCAGTGGACTGGTTGCATGTTATAATATTTTATGGGTTCACCGCTCAGATACCAATCGGGCCAAGTTTAAACATGCGTGTCATCTTGGTGGGCATTTTGGGGTTTGTAACCGCGGCCATTCTTGCGCCTGCGACTCTATTACGTGCTCGATGAAAATAAGGCGATCCGCTATCCCGTACGGGTCGGTCGCGCAGGCCGGGCTTGGTCAGGATCGTGACGTTCAACTCGGCCGCGACCGTTGCAAGGGATCATCGCCAGTGTCGCGCGGCACCGGTTGCCGGCAGTTTTTCCGCTTCGCTACTTCGCCGTTGAAGGCGGCCTGATCTCCTACGGACCCGAAGTGGCCGACCAATACCGCCGCGCGACCGGATATGTTGACCGCATCCTCAAGGGAGAAAAGCCCGCCGATCTGCCGTTGCAAAAGCCGACCAAGTACTCGCTCACGGTCAACCTCAAGACCGCGAAGGCGCTTGGCATCGCCATACCGGAGAGTGTGTTCGCCCGTGCCGACGAGTTGATCGAATAGTCCCGTCAATGTCCGAAGTGGCACTTAGTGGACATTGCAACACATCCGCCGAATATCTGCTTTCGGGGTGACAGCGGACATGCCGACCTCTAATTTTTATGAGTACACGTCCCCTACCCTTATCCTTGCGTACTTCGGAACCACGTGACCATGAGTTCAGTGAACAAGAGCGCGCGTTCCGGGTCGGCCAACGCGCCAAATTCGCCGGGCGTGGCGACCACAGCGATTCTGCCTGTGGAAGTTCCGAATACGTCGCACCGGTGGGCGCGCGGAATACGTGCTGGACGGTGGGTCTTCGCAACGGGGCAGTCGGGAACTGACTACGTTCACGCGCTAGCTCCGGAGGTGCTGCAGTCTGGCCATCCGTTCGATGGCCCGTCGAAGGCGCATCGCGAAGCAAAGCGGCTGTTTCAGAACGTGGCCGAGGTTCTTTCCGAAGGCGGGTCGAGCGCAAGCAATGTCGTTCGCATCGATCAATATTACACGTCGCCGGACGTGGTGGACGCCTACCACCAAACCCGGCGCGAGTTTTTCAGCGGCAAGATTCCCCCGTCGACCTCCAACCTCCACCGGCGATTTGCCCGCGCGCAGCAGTCCATGGAAGTTCAGGTCATGGCGGCTGTTCCGAATGCGAATTTCAGCGTTCTGCACGCGAGCGCTGGCGCTTACAAAATCCATCCGAGTTCCGGATACAGCCCCGCGCTGAGCGCGGGTGATTTCCGCTTTGTCCCGGGGCAGACCGCTGAAGCTCTCGACGACAAAGAACCGGGCGTCGATCCTGAGGCGAGACGTGGCCGGGGCCTGTGGAAGGGAACGCCGATCACGCTCGAAACCGAATTCATCATCAAGAGGAAGCTGACACCGACGCTGGGAGCGGTGAACGCTGGCTTGGACACTGTGGTGAAGGCGCAGGTGTATTTGCGCGATCAAGAGGACATCCCGGGCTTTCGCGAGGTCTGGGCACGGCACTTTCCCGTTCAGCCCGCGACGACGATCATCGCAACCGCAACGCCTGGTTTCATCATGCCGGAGTCGCGGATCGAGATTAACACCATTGCGCTTGCGAAGGACGGCAAGACGGCGAAGCAGGTTATCGCGCCTGTGCCGCCGCTGTTTCAAGGCGGCACGACGGCAATCCGTGCCGGCGACCTTCTATTCATCTCCGGCCTTATGGCCGTCCGCGATGGATCGCTGGCGCCGGAAGCGAAGTCCGATCCGACGCAACCGTTCTACGCGATTCCCGTGAAGGCGGAGTTGCGGGAAATTCTCGAGCAGGCGGAAGCGATCTGCAAGGCTGCCGGAACAACGCTGAAAAACGCGGTGCGTATTCAACAATTTCATGCCGACTTGACCGATCTGCCGGCGACGCTCGAAGTCTGGTCGGAAGCGATGGACGGGCAGGCGTTGCCGCTCTCCCCGATCGACGTGCCGTGGCTGCCGGTGCCGGATGCGCGCCTGCAACTCGACCTTTGGGTTTATGTCCCCTGAACAGGATATCTACAGCGCTCACAGCGAGCGGAGGAGGCGGTGATGATCTTGAGACAGTGGCTCGCGGCGGCGGGCGCATGTGTTGTGCTTGCGGCATCGACACCGGCTTTTGCTCAGCGATGGCCGAGCCGCACGGTGAAGGTGGTGGTGCCCTACGGCGTGGGCGGTGTCACGGACACGATGGCGCGCGTCACCGCCGATCGGCTGGGCAAGGCGCTGAACCAGACATTCGTCATCGAAAACAAGCTCGGGGCCGGCGGCGCAATTGGCGTCGACTACGCCCTGAACTCGCCGCAGGATGGCTACACGATCCTGTTTGTCGGCAGCACGCTCTTCACCGTCCTGCCGCTGGCGCAGAAGGTGAACTACGAGCCGTTAAAGGACCTCGTGCCCGTCAGCATCGTCGGCACCAACGGCATGGTACTGGTTGTCGACAAGAGCGCGCCCTACTCGACGCTGCGCGAATTCATCGATTATGCGCGCGCGAACCCCGGCAAGATCACCTATTCGAGCGGAGGCCCCGCTACGAACAATCACCTGTCGACCGCCTATCTCGCCGGAAAAGAAGGGCTCGACATGGTGCATGTGCCGTTCGGCGGCGGCCAGGCCGCGCTGACGGCCGTGCTCTCGAAGTCGGTGGACATGCATTTCGGCAATTCCTCCGACCTTATTGAGCCGGTGAAAAGCGGCACCGTGAAAGCCCTTGCCGTGTCGACGCCGCAACGCATGCCGCAACTGCCCAATGTTCCGACGGTCGCGGAAACCATTCCGGGCTTCGAATACGTCGCATGGAACGGCTATGCCGTGACGGGAGGCGTGCCGCCGGAGGTGAAAACCCGGCTCTCGCGAGGCGCTTCAACCGATCGCGCGAGATCCGGAAATCACCAAGCTGTTCGCAAATCTTGGCATCGACGCTGTCGGCACGACGGCGGACGAGGCCGTTGAGAGCATCCGCAAGGATATGCCGATTTTCGCCAAGACCGTCGATCTAGCGGGGGTACGGCGCAAATGAAGCACCCATCGTTCAATGCAGGCGCCGAGACGTCGGGGACATTGAAGCGGGCGTTGCTCGCGCTTGCGCTGTCGGCTTTGGCGCTGCAAGCGCCAGCGCGCGCCGATAACTATCCAACGAAATCCATCACCATCATGCCGCTCTTGGCCGCGGGCACCGGCCTCGACGTCACCGTGCGGCTTTACGCCGAGCAGATGTCGCAGGCGTTTGGCAAGCCGGTCGTGGTCGAGAACAAGCCCGGCAGCGCCGGCCTTGCCGGTATCGCCGCACTCAAGGTAGCACCAGCCGACGGCTACACCATGATCGTCGCGACCAGCGCGGTGATGGCGATCCGTCCGACCTTGCTCAAGAGTACACCCTACGATGCGCAGAAAGACTTCATCCCGATTGCGCTCTACGTGAAGTCGCCGTTCATCCTGGTAGTCAATCCTACGCTGCCGATCCATTCGGTCCCGGACCTGATCAAATACGTCAAGGAACGCCCGGGTCAGCTTAGCTACTCGTCGTCTGGCGTCGGCGGCGCGCCGCATCTGTCCGCCGAATACATGAAGCAGCGCTTCGACATCGATCTCGCGCACGTGCCCTACCGCAACAGCCCGCAATCGATCGCCGACGTGGCGGCCGGCCATGTTTCGATGGCGTTCGCGGAGGCCGGCGCGTCGCTGCCGCTTATTCGCGACGGCAAGCTTCGCGCGCTCGCGGTAACCTCATCGACGCGATTGCCGACGGTGCCCGAACTGCCGCCGTTCGGTGAGGCAGTCGGCGCGCCGGACTTCGAGGCGGTGTCGTGGCATGTGCTGCTTGCGCCGGCCGGTACGCCGCAGGACGTGGTCGATAAGCTGCACGCCGCGATGAAGCGCATCATGGAAGCGCCGGACATGCGCAAGAAGATCGCCGACATCGGGCTCATTCCGCTGGATATCGCCTCGGTCGAGGCCAGCCGGGGCTACATCCGGGCCGAGGGCGAGAAGTGGGGCAGTCTGGTCCGCAAGCTCGGATTGGAAGCGTCGCAATGAGCCGTTGACGCCGAGGCCGAAATCGCCCCCATTCCGCCCCATTGGGAACGCATCGGAACGCCATGGCCAAACCGCAATCGGCCCAAGAGAAACGCGAGGACAAACGCCCTGCCCCGCGACTCTATCTCGTCACGCCCGTCATCGAGGATGCCGCAGCGTTTTCCGGCACGCTCCGTGACGTGGTCGCGGCGGCGGATGTCGCGGCCGTGCTGCTTCGGCTCAAATCCGCGGCCGAGCGCGACCTGATCAACCGCATCAAGATCCTGGCGCCGCAGGTGCAGAGCAAGGACACCGCATTGGTGCTCGACGGGCAGGCTGAGATCGCCGCCCGCGCCGGCGCGGATGGGGCGCACCTGGCAGGGATAGAGGCATTCATGACGGCGGTCGAGAGCCTCAAGCCGGCGCGGATCGCCGGATGCGGCGGCCTGAGCAGTCGCGACGATGCGATGCTCGCGGGCGAACATGGCGCGGACTACGTGATGTTCGGCGAGCTTGCCGCCGGGCAACGCCGTCCTTCGTTCGAGGCGATCATCGAGCGCATCGAATGGTGGGCCGAGCTGTTCACGATTCCCTGCGTCGGGTTTGCCGCCAATCCGCAGGAAATCGGCCCACTGGTCGCCGCGGGCGCCGATTTCGTCGCCGTCGGCGACGGCATCTGGGACGATCCGCGCGGTGCCGCGGCGGCTCTCGCCGAGGCCTCGCGCCTGCTCGCGCCGGAGCGCGTGCCATGAACCGCAAGCACTTTGTACTCGCAGCGCTGTTCGCCGCGCTCGTCGCCGCGCCTGCCGCAGCGCAGCCCAAATCCTCCGTGGCCCCATCCACGACGCCAAAGCCGGCCACAACCGCCGTAGACGAACCGGATTGGGCCTATGCGGAATACCAGCGCGGCAACTACGTCACCGCCTTCAGGCATGCGATGCGGCGGGTCGAGGAGAAAAGCGATCCCAAGGCCATGACGCTGCTCGGAGAACTCTATGCCGATGGGCTTGGCGTTGCGAATGACGATAAGAAGGCAGCGGACTGGTACAAGCTCGCCGTCGCGCGCAACGACCGCGAGGCGATGTTCGCCCTCGCCATGTTCAGGATGGCCGGTCGCGGCGGGCCAGCCGACCGCCCGGAGGCGGTGCGGCTGCTGACCGAGGCCGCGAAGCTCGGTCATGTTGTTGGCGCCTACGATCTTGCCCTCCTCTACCTCGAAGGCCAGCTTGTACCGCAGGATTTCAACCGCGCCGCTGAACTGATGCGCATGGCGGCCAACGCTGGCAATCCGCAGGCGCAGTACGCCCTCGCCACATTCTACAAGGACGGCCGAGGCGTGCAGAAGGATGCCGAAGAAGCCGCGCGCCTGCTCGGCATCGCGGCGCGCTCGGGCCATACCGATGCCGAAGTCGAATACGCTATCGCCCTGTTCAACGGCACAGGCGTCGCCAAGAACGAGAGCGCCGCTGCCGGTTACTTCCTCAAGGCGGCCCAGAAAAGCAACCCGGCTGGCCAGAGCCGGCTCGCGCTGATGTACGCGACCGGTCGCGGCATCAAAGCCGATCCGGTCGAGGCCGCCCGCTGGCACCTGATCGCAAGGGCCGGAGGCAACAACGATCAATATCTCGATGAATTCATGCGCAACATGAAACCTTCGGATCGAGCCATGGCCGAAAACAAAGCAAAGCCGTGGATCGCGCGCATGACCCCGGTCGGCCCGACGCCGTTCCCTGCGGCCCCGCCCACCAAGCCCAACTCGCAAGCGGTCAAGCCTTGACGGACGTTCCGGGGTCGGGGCATCTGCGCATAGACCGATAGCTCAACAGCGCAAACGCGACGGACCTGTCATGGCCAAAATCAGCGGCAGCGACATTCGGCCGGGCATGGTGATCGAGCACGACGGCTCGCTCTGGGCCGCGGTCAAGACCATGGCGGTGAAACCGGGCAAGGGCCCGGCCTACAACCAGGTCGAGCTCAAGAACATCCTCGATGGCGGCAAGCTCAACCAGCGTTTCGGCGGCAGCGACCGGGTCGAGGAGACCGAGGTCGAGCGCCGGCAGTTCCAATTCCTCTACAAGCAAGGCGATCAACTGGTGTTCATGGACACCGCGAGCTACGACCAGATCGAGCTGGGCGAAGACTTCGTCGGCGACCGCGCCACCTTCCTGCAGGACGGAATGATGGTGCAGGTTCAGTTGCACGGCGACCGGCCGATCGGCATCAAGCTGCCGGAGACCGTGGTGCTGGAAGTGGTCGAGGCCGACGCTCACATCAAGGGTCAGACCGCCACGTCGAGTTACAAGGCGGCCAAGCTCGAGAACGGGCTGCGCGTCCTGGTGCCGCCGTTCATTTCCACCGGCGAGAAGGTCGTGGTTTCGACTGACGAAGTCGCCTACGTGCGCCGGGCTGTTTGATGCAGCACTCCGCTCTCATCAACGTGATGATCGCCGCCGCCCGAAAGGCTGCGCGAGCGCTTAAGCGCGACTTCGGCGAGGTCGAGAACCTTCAGGTGTCGCTCAAGGGACCGGCCAATTTCGTGACCGCCGCTGACCGCCGCGCCGAAGAAACGCTTCGCGCCGAACTGAGCAAGGCCCGTCCCGGTTACAGCTTTCTCGGCGAGGAAAGCGGGCGCCACGAAGGCACCGATACCACCCACACCTGGATCGTCGATCCGCTCGACGGCACCACCAATTTCCTGCACGGCATACCGCAGTTCGCCATCTCGATCGGGCTGGAACGCTCCGGCACGGTCGTGGCAGGCGTGATCTACAATCCGATCACCGACGAGCTTTACACCGCCGAACGCGGCAAGGGCGCTTTCCTCAACGACAAGCGGCTGCGCGTCGCCGCGCGCAAGGGATTGGCCGACGCCGTGATTGCCTGCGGCCTGCCGCATCGCGGCCGCGGTGATCTCGAGTTGGGGCTGCGAGAGCTGGGCGCCGTCCAGGACAAGGTCGCGGGGCTGCGGCGGTTCGGCGCGTCCGCCCTCGATCTCGCGTTCGTCGCGGCCGGGCGTATCGACGGCTACTGGGAGCGCAACCTCTCACCCTGGGATATCGCCGCGGGCCTCATCCTGGTGCGCGAAGCCGGCGGTTTCGTCACCGATCTCGATGGCGGCGACGCCATGTACACTAAACGGCATATCGTTGCCGGCAATGAGACGATCCACCGCGAATTGCGGACAGCGCTGAAAGCCGCCGGTTAGCATCCCCGCGATCGGCACCGGCGCGCAGCCGGACCGTTTGCGCGCCATTTGCGTTGAATCTGCAGTAACCTACGTTACATTCGCGTGGCCCGTGCCATAATGTGGAACAGGGGCTTCGGCGACGAAAAGGCCGGCCATGGCGCAAGATGTTGATCCTTTCAAGGTTTCGTCCCCGCGCATCTTTTTGGTGCGGATGCTGGTCTTTCTGATCCTGTGCAGCCTCATCGTCGTCGTCATCCACCCGCAGATCCTGACCGCGTTCAAGGCCAACCCGCCGCTTAACGCGCTCATCATCGGGGTCCTGCTGATCGGTATCATTCTCGCGTTCCGACAGGTGATCCGGTTGTTCCCCGAGGTGGCTTGGGTCAACGGGTTCCGGCTTGCAGATCCGGGCATCGCGGTCGAGCGGCCGCCGGTGCTGCTTGCACCGATGGCCGCGATCCTCGGTGATCGTATCGGCCGCATGTCGATGTCGTCCCAAACGATGCGCAGCATCCTCGACTCGATTGCGATCCGGCTCGACGAGGCGCGCGAGATCTCCCGCTACATGACCGGGCTGCTGATCTTTCTTGGCCTGCTCGGCACGTTCTGGGGCCTGATCGAAACCGTCAGCTCGGTCGGCAGCGTGATCAACAATCTGAAAGTGGGCGGCGACGCCAATGCGACGTTCGATGCGCTGCGGGAAGGCCTCGCCGCGCCGCTGAGCGGCATGGGCATTTCGTTCTCGTCCTCGCTGTTCGGTCTCGCCGGCTCCCTAGTCCTCGGTTTTCTCGACCTACAGATGAGCCAGGCGCAGAACCGCTTCCACACTGAACTTGAAGACTGGCTCGCCACCACGGTGTCCGACTTGGGAGGCGCCGGCGATGTCGAGGGCGCGCTTGTCGGTGGTGGCGGCGGCGAGATGCGCGGCGCGATCGAGCGGCTGCGCGAGGCGATCACCACCTCCGGCTCGAGCAAGGCTGCAACCAACGCAATGGCGAATCTCGCCGAGGCGATCCAGGGTCTGGTCCATCACATGCGAACCGAGCAGCAGATGATCCGTGATTGGGTCGACTCACAGGCGGAGCAACACCGCGAAATCCGCAAGCTGCTCGAGTACATGGCGCGCGAGCGGGTCGACAAGTAACGGGGCGAGCAGCAGGACGAATGGAATAACATGGCTCTATCCCGCGCCCGCCGCGACCGCGGCGTCGATTACTGGCCTGGATTTGTCGACGCGCTGTCGACGCTGATCCTCGGCATCATTTTCTTACTCACGGTATTCGTAGTCGTGCAGTTCGTGCTGTCGCAGGAGGTCACCGGCAAGGACACGGCGCTGGCGCGCCTGTCCGCCCGCATAGCGGCACTCACCGACCTGCTGGGACTTGAACAAACCAACAAGACCTCACTGGAGGAGCAGATCGCGCAATTGCGCGCCAACCTCGCCACGACGGACACCGAGCGTGACCGCTACAAGGGACTCTACGAGGGCTTGAGCGGGGGCACTGCGGTCGCGCAGGGCCAGGTATCGGAGCTGAGCGGCAAGCTCAACGCCGAAAAGCAGGTTTCGCTCCGCGCATTGGCGCAGGTCGAGGTTCTCAATCAGCAGATCGCGGCATTGCGCCGCCAGCTTGGCGCGCTGGAACAGGCGCTCGAAGTCACAGAGAAAAAGGACAAAGAATCGCAGTCCCGCCTGGCCGAACTTGGCCAGCGGCTGAACGTGGCGCTGGCCCAGCGCGTGCAGGAATTGTCGCGCTACCGATCCGATTTCTTCGGACGGCTCCGCGAAATTCTCGGCAATCGCCCGGATATCCGCGTGGTCGGCGACCGGTTCGTGCTGCAATCGGAGGTGTTCTTCGACACCGGGCAGTCGGTGCTCAAGCCCGAAGGCCGTTCCGAGCTCGACAAGATCGCCGCTGTCTTGCTCGACGTTACACAGAAAATCCCGCAGGACATCGCCTGGGTGCTCCGCGTCGATGGCCACACCGACGTCCGCCCGATTGGCGGCGGGCGCACGAACTGGGACCTGTCGGCCGCCCGCGCCATTGCGGTGGTGCAATACCTGATCAGCAAAGGCATGCCGCCCCAGCGCCTGGTGGCCGCAGGCTTCGGCGAGTTCCAGCCGATCGATCCCGCGACGAGCGAAGAGGCTTATAGCCGTAACCGCCGCATCGAGCTGAAGCTGACGGAGCGGTGAGCGCCAAGGTGAGCGGATCCGCTTTGAAGGTCCGGGCCTATGCCCCCGCCGATGAGGACGCGGCCATCGAGCTGTGGCAGCGCACGTGGCAAGAAGCCTACCCGCACATCGATTTCGCCGAACGCGTGTCGTGGTGGCGCGAGCGCTGGCGCAACGAGCTTGTGCCGCAGGCCAAGATCCTGGTCGCTGAAATGGACGGTGTGCTCGAAGGCTTCGTGACCGTCGATCCGAAAACGGGATATCTCGATCAGATCGCGGTGGCGCCGGAATTCTGGGGCAGCAACGTCGCGGGATTGCTGCTCGACGCCGGCAAACGCATCTCGCCGGCGCGGATCGATCTGCTCGTCAACAAGGACAACGCGCGCGCCATCGCGTTCTACGAGAAGCACGGATTCGCGATAGCCGGCGACGACGTCAATCCGGTGTCCGGCCGTCCCGTGTTCAGGATGCGGTGGCGGCCGTAACCTTCCGAAGGCAGCGTTATTCCTCGTCCTTGTCGTCGGCCTTGCCGCCGAGCTGCTTGAGCTTGGCGAATACGGCCGCTGTGTCGAGGTCGTCCTTGGCCTTGGCGGCGGCCGGGCTCACCGGCTCGGCGGGCTCCGGCGGAGCGGTGGTGACCGCGGCCGGGAGCAACGTGACGCCGCTGTCGGCCGGAGCCGGCTTCTCCTTGGAGGCGCGCTGCACTTCGAAATCGAGATCGATCTGCGAGCACAGGCCGAGCGTCACCGGATCGAGCGGCGTGAGGCTCGCCGCGTTCCAATGGGTGCGATCGCGGATGCCCGCGATGGTGGACTTGGTGGTTCCCACCAGCCGCATGATCTGGGCGTCCTTGAGCTCCGGATGGTTGCGGATCAGCCAGAGGATCGCGTTCGGGCGATCCTGACGGCGGGACACCGGCGTATAGCGCGGCCCCTTCTTCTTGGTACCCGGCCTGTTGGTTTCCGGCAGGCGCACCTTCGGATTGGAAAGCTGGAGCTTGTGGTCGGGTTCCGCCACCCCCTTCTCAATCTCCTCACGGGTCAGCTGCCCGGTCTGGATCGGGTCGAGGCCCTTGATCCCCTGGGCGGCGTCGCCGTCGGCGATGGCCTTCACTTCGAGCGGATGCAATTTGCAGAACTCAGCGACCTGATCGAACGACAGTGCGGTGTTCTCCACCAGCCAGACGGCGGTCGCCTTCGGCATCAGAGGTGCGTCTTGCATGGATAAATCTCCTCTGCGCCCCGCCCGCCCTTCCGGACGAGGCCAATGTCATCATTGATGACTGGAATTCGCTGGAATATAGGCGTTTACCCCCTGGAAACGCAAGGATTTGCGGCTCGGCTTGACAGGCCGGGGGTCGGAACCTCATTTCTCTCTCATGACACCGGAAAACAACGGCAATTCCGCCAAACCGCAGCTCAAGGTCCTGCTCTGCTCGCCGCGCGGCTTCTGCGCTGGCGTGGTGCGGGCGATCGATTCGGTCGAGCAGGCGCTCAAGCGCTACGGCGCGCCGGTCTACGTCCGCCACGAGATCGTGCACAATCGCTACGTCGTCGAGAGCCTCAAGGCCAAGGGCGCGGTCTTCGTCGAGGAGCTCTCCGAAATTCCCGACACCGAGGCGCCGGTGATCTTCTCGGCCCATGGCGTGCCGAAATCCATTCCGGTGGAGTCGCGGCGCCGCAACTTCTTCTCTTTCGACGCAACCTGCCCGCTGGTGACAAAGGTTCACCGCGAGGCCGAGATTCACCACAAGCGCGGCCGCGAGATTGTGCTGATCGGCCACGCCGGGCATCCTGAGGTGGTCGGCACGCTCGGCCAGTTGCCGGATGGCGCTATCACGCTGGTGCAGACCGTCCAGGAGGCCGAGGCCTTCCAGCCGCGCGACGCGAGCAAGCTTGCCTATGTGACGCAGACCACGTTGTCGCTCGACGACACCGCCGACATCGTCACCGCGCTCAAGCGCCGCTTCCCCACGATCGTCGCTCCGCACAAGGAAGATATCTGCTACGCCACCACCAACCGCCAGGAGGCGGTGAAGCGCGTGGCGCCGCAGGTCGATGCGCTGGTCGTCGTCGGTGCGCCGAACTCTTCCAATTCGAGGCGGCTGCAGGAGGTCGCCGAACGCGCCGGCTGCCGCTATTCGGTGCTGGTCCAGCGCGCAGCCGAGATCGACTGGTCGCGCTTCGAATGCATCAAGACGCTGGGCGTGACTGCCGGCGCCTCGGCGCCGGAGGTGCTGGTCGAGGAGATCCTCGATGCGTTCGCGGCGCGCTATACGCTGGACGTCGAGACCGTTTCCGGCGCCGATAAATCCGGCATGTTCTTTCCGCTGCCGCGCCAGCTTCGTGATACGGCCGCAGCCTGATAGTTATCCAATCCCCTTGACGGAATAGCCCGGCGCAGGGCCTGACTTGCCGCATGGCCGTTTACACCGACGTTTCCGCCGAAGACCTGGGGCGATTTCTCGCAAGCTATGGCCTGGGCGAGCTGTTGTCCTACAAGGGCATTGCTGAAGGGGTGGAGAATTCTAACTTTCTCGTCCACACCGGCACCGGCCACTACATCCTGACACTCTACGAAAAACGCGTCGCGGCTGGCGACGTGCCGTTCTTCCTTGCGTTGATGGAGCATCTGCACTCGCGCGGCATCACCTGTCCGCAACCAGTGAAGGACCGTAACGGCACGACGCTCGGCACCCTGTGCGGCCGGCCGGCGGCCATCGTTACCTTCCTCGACGGCATGTGGATGCGGCGGCCGGACGCGGACCATTGTAGCGCGGTCGGCGAGGCGTTGGCGCGCATGCATTTGGCCGGCGCCGACTTCGCAGGGCGGCGGCGCAACGCGCTCTCCGTAACCGATTGGCGGCCGCTGTTCGAGCAGGCGGCGGAGCGCGCCGACGGCGTGCAGCACGGCATGCGCGCCGCCATCGAAACGGAGCTTGACCAGCTCGAAAAGGTCTGGCCACACGACCTGCCGCAGGGCGTGATCCACGCCGACTTGTTTCCCGACAACGTGTTTTTTCTGGGCGACAGGCTCTCCGGCCTGATCGATTTCTATTTCGCCTGCACCGACACGCTGGCGTTCGACGTCGCCATCTGCCTCAACGCCTGGTGCTTCGAGCCCGATCATTCCTACAACGTCACCAAAGGCCGCAACCTGCTGACGTCCTATGTTAAGAGCCGGCCGCTGTCGGATGCCGAGCGAGACGCGCTGCCGCTGTTGGCGCGCGGCGCGGCGATGCGGTTTCTTCTGACCCGTTTGGTGGACTGGCTCAATGTGCCGCCGGGCGCGCTGGTGCAGCCGAAGAATCCGCTCGAGTATTTGCGCAAGCTTCGCTTCCACCAGAAAGCCGCGAGCGTGCGCGACTACGGCCTGCCGGATCACGGGGCGCGCGCGTGACCAGCGGTCCCCACGTCATCGTCCACACCGATGGCGCCTGCTCGGGCAATCCGGGTCCGGGCGGCTGGGGCGCGATCCTGACCTTTGGCGATCACGAGAAGGAGCTGAGCGGCGGCGAGGCTCATACCACCAACAACCGCATGGAGCTGATGGCGGCGATTGCCGCGCTCGAGGCATTGAAGAAGCCATGCACGGTCGAACTGCACACCGACAGCAAATATGTGCATGACGGCATCTCGAAGTGGATCCACGGCTGGAAACGCAACGGCTGGAGGACCGCCGACAAGAAGCCGGTGAAGAACGTGGATCTCTGGAAACGGCTCGATGCAGCGCTCGGCGAGCACGACGTCCGCTGGCACTGGGTCAAGGGTCACGCCGGGCATGCGATGAATGAACGCGCCGACCAACTCGCCGTCGCCGCGATTGCCACAATGCGCGCGGTGCAGAAATAGAAACCCTCTCCCTGCCTTCGCAGGGAGAGGGGCAAATCGCCACGAAGCCTACAGCCCCTTGAGCAGATTGTCGGCGCCGGACACCTCGGCCTTGCCAGGCGCATCCTCGATATTGAGGGTCTTCACCACACCGTCGACGACCACCATGGCGTAGCGTCCCGACCGAACGCCGAGGCCGCGCTCGGTGAGATCGGCCGTGATGCCAACCGCCTTGGCCCAGGCGGCGCTGCCGTCGGCCAGGAATTCGATCGCATCCGCACCAGCGGACTTCTTCCAGGCGTTCATCACGAACACATCATTGACGCCGGTGACGGCGATGGTGTCGATGCCCTTGGCCTTGATCGCGTCGGCATTCTTCACGAAGCCCGGCAGATGGTTGTTGCTGCAGGTCGGCGTGAATGCGCCCGGCACTGCGAACAACACCACCTTCTTGCCCTTGAACAACTCGTCGGTGGTTTTCGGCTTCGGACCGTCCGGTGTCATCACCGTGAAGGTTCCATTGGGCACGCGGTCGCCAACCTTGATAGCCATGGCTCGTATCCTCTCGCAGGGTTATGGATTTCGTATGGGCAGGAAATTAGCGCGCCTGTGGCGAACTAGTCGAGCCGAAATGCGACCTCAACGGCCCTGTCGCCCGACACCGCCGTAAGCCGAAGAACGGCCCCATCAGCCTTCTCGCCGGACGGCAGGCCGTCCAATTCGAAGACGAAACGCTGCAACCCCGCCGATGCACCGGCTACCGGTTGCGGCAGGGGCAATGCCCATTGCTCGGTTGGCCCCTCGGCGAACACCGTCACCGGCGCATCGGCCGGCGCGGCGACATCGACGATGACTCGCGGCTTGGCCGATCCCGCATCGCGCCGGACCGCGCGGATCGACAGCGTGCCGCCGTCGCCGATGGCCGCAAGTTTCGGCACCCGCGCCTCGGCCGCGCTGACGACGGCCTCGTTGGCGGTCTCGGCCCCGGTCAGCGCAAGCTCCAGCTTGGCCTCCGCAGGCACGCAAAGCTTTTCGCACGCTGCGTAGTCGAGCTTGAGATTAAGCAACACCGGCTTGGCGGCATCCTGCGGCACGACATGCAACGGCAGGATCACGACGTCTTTGTAGCCGATCGACGTGCCACCCGCGCCATCGGGAAATCGCATCGGCGCGGGATACAACACGGTCACCGCTTTGACGTTTTGCGACCTGGAGAAATCCAGCGCCGGCGGCACGCCCAAATCGCCCGGATAGCGCCAATAGGTCTTCCAGCCTTCCTTGAGCTTGATCTCGACGCCGGCACGGAACACCCGCCCGCCTGATTCGTTATGAGCCCGCGCGGCAATAAGGCGCGCCGCCGACTGCATATGGTCGTCCCACGGCGAGGCATCCGCCGCAATTGCGGCACACGATCCGGCGCCCAGCAGGCTTGCCGCGGCTAGGATTGCCAATAGATAAAGGCGAAAGGCGGCGAACATGGGGATGCTCTAATTGAGGCAGCGCGCACATACCACTGACATGCTCGTGAACGCATCGGTGTGTTTTAACAAGTTTTGTTTCCCAACCCGTAACGATCGGGGTAACCTTTCCCTATGCGAGTGACCCGCAAAGCGCTGCAGAAAAGCGTCAGCACCGGCGCCGCCCGCGGCTTTCTCGACGGGCAGATGCTGATCGCGTCGCCGGGCATGCAGGACGAGCGGTTCTCGCGCAGCTTGATCTACATATGCGCCCATTCGTCCGAAGGCGCGATGGGCATCGTGGTCAACCAGCCGGCCCCGCACATCAGCTTTTCCGACCTGCTGGTCAAGCTCGACGTAATCCCGAAGGCGGAAATGATTGAGCTTCCGCCACGCGCCGGCGACGTCACCGTGCTCAAAGGCGGGCCGGTAGAAACCGAGCGCGGATTCGTGCTGCACAGCGCCGACTTCTTCATCGAAAACTCTACGCTGCCGATCGACGAGGGCGTGTGCCTCACCGCCACGCTCGACATCCTCAAGGCGATCGCGCGCGGCAACGGCCCAGCGAGCGCCATCCTGGCGCTTGGCTACGCCGGCTGGTCGCCGGGGCAGCTCGAAAACGAGCTGCAGCATAACGGCTGGCTACATTGCAGCGCTGACCCCGAATTGATCTTCGGACCGGACGTGGGTGCAAAATACGACCGGGCCATGCAGAAGATCGGCATTCGTCCCGGCATGCTGTCCAGCGACGTCGGCCACGCCTAACGCATGTTGGCCAACACCATGCCCCCGCTCCGCACGTTGATGGTCGTGGCCGCGGCAATCATCGCGGCGCCCGCGTTCGCCATTGCGGCTGAGCTCAACGTGATCTCGGCCGGCGCCGTACGCGGCGTCCTTGGCGGGATGATCGAAGACTACACCCGGCAGACTGGCCAGAAATTTTCCTTCACCATCGGCCCGACCGGGCAATTGCGCGATGCCATCTCGTCCGGCAAGCCCATGGACCTGGTCATCGCATCCGCACCGCTGATGGCGGAGTTGGAGAAGACCGGAAAGATCACGCCGGGCAGCCGCGTCGATATCGGCCGCCTCGGCATGGGCGTGGTGATCCGAAACGGCGCGCCGGTCCCCGACATCTCGACACCCGAGGCGATAAAACAGGCTCTGATCAAGGCGAACACTATCGCCCACACCGATCCGAAACTCGGCGGCACATCGTTTCTCCAACTGATGAAGATCGCCGAGAGCTTCGGCATCAAGGACGAAGTGATCCGCAAGGGCCTCCCCGCGACCGGCGGCGACGACGCCGCGGCCAAGGTTGCCGAAGGAAAGGCCGACATCGCTTTGGTCCTGGTCAGCGAGGTTCACGCCAAGGATGCAAAGCTGGTCGGCTTGCTGCCGGAGTCGATCCAACTCTGGACCGTCTATGCCGCCGCGATCCCCGCAAGCAGCGCCGACCCCGCGGCCGCGCGCGCGTTTGTCGCGGCACTGACCGGACCAGCGATGCGGGACCGCTGGATCAAAGCCGGCTGGGAGCCTCTGAAGTAGCAGCCTTGGATTATCGCGCGGGCTCGAACTGCTGTTCGCTCAGCAACATCTTCCGCGCCGCTTCCGGCGTCATCGGCTCGCCAAAGGCAAAGCCCTGCGCATATTCGCAGCCGAGCTGGTAAAGCTCGACCGCGTCCGAATCTGTTTCCGCGCCTTCCGCCACCACGTCCATTCCGAGATCGTGCGCGAGCGAGATGATCGAGCGCAGCAGCACCGGCCGCGTGCCCTTGTTGTTGGTCCGCACGAACGACTGATCGATCTTGATGGTGTCGAACGGGAAACGCTGAAGGTACGCCAGTGACGAATGCCCAGTGCCGAAATCGTCCAGCGCCAGCCCCGCGCCAAGCTCCTTGAGGCGGATCAGCAGTTGCGCCGCATGCTCGGGATTTTCCATCACGATCAACTCGGTCAGTTCGAGCTTGAGCGTGCCGCGCGTGAGGCCTGAGCGAGACAGCACGGTGCGCAGGTCGTGAATGAGGTCGTGGCGCAGAAGCTGCCGCGACGACACATTGACGCTGGCGAAGATCGGCTCCCGCGTGCGGACGCTGCGCTGCCAACTGCTGAGCTGGCGGGCGGTGCGCTCCAGCACGAACAGACCGAGATCGACGATCAGACCGATCTCTTCGGCGATGTTGATGAATTCCGCCGGTGACATCCGGCCCATCTTCGGATGGTCCCAGCGCGCCAGCGCCTCGAAGCCCGCGACCGAGCGATCCTCCAACCGCACGATCGGCTGGTAGAGGATGGTGATCTCCTCGCGCTCCAGCGCCCGGCGGAGCTCCGATTCGAGCGTCAGCCGATCGGTCTTGCGCGCGCGCATCGCCGGCTTGAACAGCTCGATGCGGTCGCCGCCGATGCGCTTGGCGTGGTACATCGCAAGCTCGGCATCCTTGAGCACCTCTTCGGTGCGGTTCGGCTGGCCGTCGCCGAGCGCGAGCCCGATCGAGGCGGTCAGGAAAATCTCGCGGTCGTTGAACGTGATCGGCGCGCGCAGCGTCCGGCGGATGGTTTCTGCGAAGGCGATCAGCCGGGTGGGATCGCGTTCCGACAGCAGGATCATGGCGAACTGGTCGCCGGTCAGCCGCGCCAGCGTATCCTGCGGCTTGAGCAGCCGGCCAAGCCGCCGTGCCAGCGTCAGCAGGATCGAATCGCCGACCGCGATGCCGACGGAATCATTGACCTGCTTGAAGCGGTCGAGATCGATCACCACCACGGTGGCGCGGATCGCCGGGTCGGACTTGGCGAAGGCCAGCACGCTTTCGAGACGATCGATGAAGAGTTGGCGGTTCGGCAGCCCGGTGAGATTGTCATGCACTGCGTCGTGCAGCAGACGCTCCTCGGCGGTCTTGAATTCGGTCACGTCGGTGAGCGTGCCGACCAGGCGCACCACCTCACCGTCGGACCCGACGACAGGGCGCGCCTTGAGTGCGAACCACAGGTAATGGCCGTCCGGCGTGCGCAGGCGGAAGTCTTGCATCAGCCGGCCACGGCGCTGCTCCAGAACGCCGTCGAGGGCTGCGCGGAAGCGGTCGCGGTCGAGCGCGTGAAGCACATCGAGCCATCGCGACGCAGGCCCTTCGAGCGAGCCACGCTTGAGGCCAAGGAGCTGCTCGGTCTCGGGGCTAGTGTAGACGCGATCCGCGGAGACGTCCCAGTCCCAGATCATGTCGCCCGCGCCGGTCAGCGCCAGCGCGCGCCGCTCGACATCGGTGACGATGTTGTGGGTGATGCCGCCGGCAAATGCGTGCTGCATGACGGTAAAGCCGATCAGCATCACGATCAGGACCAGGCCGCCAAGCAGCGCCGGGCCGACGATGTCGTTGGTGACATAGCCGGTGACCGTCATCACCAGACCGATCGTCCAGACCACCAGCAGGAACCAGGTCGGGATCAGCAGCACCGCACGGTCGTAGCCGTGAGTGGACAGATAGATGACAACGCCGAGGCCAAGAAACGCAATGCACACGAGCGACAGCCGCGCGATTCCGGAGGCGATCGAGGCATCGATCAGCGCGATTGCCACGAGTGCGGCGAGGCCAGCCAGCCAGCCAAGCGTGATGTGCATGTAGCGCACATGCCAGCGCCCAAGATTGAGATAGGCAAACAGGAACACCAGCAGCGTACCGGCAAGGATCGCCTCGCCCGAGGCGCGCCAGATGCGTTCGGCGCCCGACGACATGTCGAACACCTTGCCCCAGAAGCCGAAGTCGATGCCGATATAGACCAGCACCGCCCAGCCGAGCGCCGCAGCCGCCGGGAACATCACGCTGCCCTTCACCACGAACAGGATGGTCAGGAACAGCGCCAGCAACCCGGCGATGCCGATGACGATGCCGTAGTAGAGCGTGAAGCTATTGATCTTGTCCTTGTAGGCATCGGGCTCCCACAGATAGAGCTGCGGCAACCGGTCGGTGCGAAGCTCAGCGATGTAGGTCACCACCGTGCCGGGATCGAGCGTGACGCGATAGATGTCCGCGGTGGCACTGTACTGCTGCTCCGGCCGCTCGCCCGACGATGGTGAAATGGTGACGATGCGCGAAAGGCCGAGGTCGGGCAGGAACAGCCCGGAGCCGACCATGCGGTAGTGCGGCACCACGATCAGCCGATCGATCTGCTCGTCGCCGGAATTGGCGAGCGCGAACACCGCCCAGTTGGTCGAGCCTTCGCGTGCCGGCTGCTGCATGCGGCGCACGATGCCGTCGGCGCCGGGCGCTGCCTGGGTCGATATTGTGTCCGTGTCTGTCTTGACCAACTCGGCCACGCCGGTGAGGTCGATCGCGGTCACGTCAGTGCGCACGTTCACTGCCTCGACGGCATAACCGGGCAACGCGCCAAGGAACGCGCTCAAAAGGGCGGCGATCAGGAGTGCCGCGAACGGTGCGGCGCGCAGCGAGCCCAAACCACGACCTCCGCAGCTATCTCGTGCGTGCCCCCAAAGCCGATCCTTGGGGCACGACTTAAGCCCTTAACATTACGACCATTTCGCGGCCCGTGCCGCGGGGCTCAAGGTCCGCCCGGAACTTCATCAGGGCCGAGCGATGAGTAGCTTCGACCGACGATAAGAGCAAGGATTTCCGTCAGTTAACCACGTCGCACAGCGCGGATTTGGCCATCTTTGCGGGCCGAACCGCGCGTGACGGGCCTATACGGTCAGCACGATCTTGCCGATGTGTAGGCTTGTCTCCATGCGGGCATGGGCTTCGGACGCCTTGGCCAGCGGGAAGGTGGAGTCGATCACCGGGCGGATCTTGCCGGCCGCAACCAACGGCCAGACCTTTTCCTCGATGCCGCGCGCAATCGCCGCCTTCTCGGCGACGGTGCGCGGGCGCAGCGTCGAACCGGTGTGATGCAGGCGCTTCTGCATCAGCTTGGCGAAATTGGCGGTGGCTTTGGGGCCGCTGGTGAACGACACCTGCGCGATGATGCCCTGGTCCGCTGCGGCGTCGTAGTTGCGGTCGATGTAGTCGCCGCCAACGATATCGACGATCAGGTTCGCGCCTTTGCCGCCGGTGGCTTCCTTGGTCGCTGCGACGAAATCCTCGGTCTTGTAATTGACCGTGACGTCCGCACCGAGCTTTTTGGCTGCCGCACATTTTTCCGCCGAGCCCGCAGTGGTGATGACCTTAGCGCCGAACGCCTTGGCCAGCATGATTGCCGTGGTGCCAATGCCCGAGGTGCCACCGTGCACCAGAACCCAGTCGCCGCTGTTGACCGTGGCACGCATGAACATGTTCTGCCAGCAGGTCAAGAACGTCTCGGGGATGGCCGCCGCCTCGATCATCGAAAGCGCCGGCGGCACCGGAAGCGCATGGAGTTCATAGGCCAGGCAGTATTGCGCGTAGCCGCCGCCGACCACGAGCGCGCAGACCTTGTCGCCGGCCTTCCAGCGCTTGACGTCGGGGCCAAGCGCCGCGACCTCGCCGGCAATCTCCAGGCCGGGAATATCGGTCGCGCCCTTGGGTGGAGGATAGCTGCCCTGGCGCTGGCGCACGTCCGGACGGTTGACGCCCGCGGCTGCGACCCGCACCAGAATTTCGCCCGGGCCCGGCACGGGCACTGGGCGTTCCTCCGGCACCAGCATTTCGGGGCCGCCGGGCGCGCGGATGGCGATCGCGGTTATGCGGGAAGGCAATGTCATGGCGTCCTCGATGAATGGGATGGCAGCATGACCCCGAAAATTGGGAACCGGTTATCGGACAAGGTCTTGCTCAGGAGGATTTGTAGTCGCCCTGCCCCGGTGTGACAACCGTATCGATCGTCGCTATTTTTCTCATGAGTTTTTGGCACGCACGGAGGCCGACCATGCCAGCGATCGAAGACGACGACCGGCCAAAGAAAAAGATCACCCACGAGATCGGACAGGAGCTAACACTGCTCTCGGTCGGCGAATTGACCGAGCGGGTCGCCCTGCTGAAGGAAGAGATCGCTCGCCTCGAGGCGAACATGGCGACCAAGCAGGCGTCGAAATCGGCCGCCGATCATTTCTTCAAGAAGTGATGCGCGTCTTAGTTTCAAGAAATTTACCGCGCATTAACCATAAACTTCGCCCGTCCCGTTCTTAACCCTGCGTTAAGCTTTCTCCTTCATTACTCATAACCGTCCATCTTCATGGACGTTGAGTGGCTCCTGTCCACTCTGTTTGACGCCTCCCTGTTATCACTTCGAGCCGCCGGCAACGGCGGCTCTCTTTTTGTTCCGTTTCGGGGCAACTCGTCCGGACGGTTACCATTATGTAAACATTGCGGCTGAACGTCTGGACAGGTTCGCCTTGACCCGGTCATATCGGTGACCAGTGGGGTGAGGCGTACAGTATGAAAGAGCGTTCCGCGGACGAAGCGGCGCCGATCTACTTCGGCGAGAAGCTCGCCAGCTCGCAGGCGTTTGCCGCGCTGTTTCGCGATGGCATGGCGCTAGTCGAGGAGACCGCGGCCTATCTCGATGGCCCCGGCCGCCAGGAATCCAAGAAGCTCGAGCGGAGTGCCGCGCTCTCCTACGCCACCGAAAGCATGCGGCTGACTACGCGCCTGATGCAGCTCGCCTCATGGCTCCTGCTGCACCGCGCGGTCAAGGAGGGCGAGATGACGCTCTCCCAGGCCAACAAGGAAAAATCCAAGGTTAAACTCGCCGCCGGCGAGCCCGGCGATCCGGAGACCATCAAGCTCCTGCCCGAGCGCCTGCGCGGGCTGATCGACCGTTCCAAGAAGCTCAACGATCAGGTCCGGCGCCTCGACGCCAACATCTATGCGCCGCCGCTCGCGCCGGACAAGCCCCGGGTGAAAAACCCGGTGGAGCGACAGATGGGCTTGCTGAAAGCAGCCTTCGAGCAGGACGGCCACTGAAACGAAAACCCCCGCTTTGGCGGGGGGCTTGTTTGTCGGAAGGGCCAGAGCTTGCTTGAACTCAAGGCCTACTTCTTGCTGACTTTCAGCCCCGCGAACTTCTTCTCGAAACGCGACAGCCGGCCGCCGCGATCCATCAACTGCTGATTGCCACCGGTCCAGGCCGGATGGGACTTCGGGTCGATGTCGAGGTGCAGCGTGTCACCCTTCTTGCCCCAGGTGGTGCGGGTGGTGAACTCGGTGCCGTCGGTCATGACGACCTTGACGGTGTGATAATCGGGATGGGCGTCGGGCTTCATGTTCAAGGTCCTGCGGGCCGTGCCCGCCGTTGGAATTTCATTGGATTTGCGCGGTTCTATACAGGACCGGGCGGGACCGGACAAGCCTTGTTGCAATTGGCCCACGGCGGGGGCACAGCAAGGGCCGGGTGCGGCCGAAATCCGGGGACGGGACAGCGACATGAACGACACCGCCGGCAGCGCAGGGCTCAAGCCTGCACCGTCCGCGGCGCCGGATGTCGCAGCCGTCCGCAGGCCCAAGCTGCGCCCCCTCAAGCTGCTGATTCCCTATGTGATGCGTTACCGCGGACGGGTGGTGGCCGCGCTCGTGGCGCTGCTCATCGCGGCGATCACCACGCTGGTGGTGCCGGTCGCCGTGCGCCGGATGATCGACTTCGGCTTCGACGCCGGACACCTGGGGCTGATCAACCAGTATTTCGCCGTGATGATCGCGGTGGTGGCCGTGCTCGCGGTCGCCAGTGCCGCACGCTACTACCTCGTAACGACGCTCGGCGAACGCGTGGTGGCGGATCTGCGCTCGACGGTATTAGGCCATCTGATCGCGCTCTCGGCGCCGTTCTTCGACACCGCGCGAACCGGCGAACTGACCTCGCGGCTGACGGCCGACACCACGCAGATCAAGTCCGCGGTCGGCTCCTCGGTCTCGGTCGCACTCCGCAATATCGTACTGTTTCTCGGCTCCGCCACCATGATGGTGATCACGAGCCCAAAGCTTTCGGGTTTCGTGCTCCTCGCCATCCCGCTAATCGTGCTGCCGCTCGTGGGCTTCGGCCGCTCGGTGCGGCGGCGCTCGCGGGCGACGCAGGACACCCTCGCCGATGCTTCGGCCTATGCCGCCGAGCTGATCGGCGCCGTGCGCACCTTGCAGGCCTTTACCAACGAGCCGCTGGCGAGCAGGCGTTTTTCCGAAGCGGTCGAGCGCGCTTATCGCGCTGCGATCCAGTCGAGCCGAGCGCGCGCGATCCTGACCGCGATCATCATTTTCCTCGCCTCCGCCAGCGTGGTCGTCGTTCTCTGGGTTGGCGCGCAGGACGTGATCGCGGGCGAGATGACGCCGGGAAGGCTCAGCCAATTCGTTCTGTTTGCGGTGTTTGCCGCAAGCGGGCTTGGGCAATTGAGCGAGGTCTGGGGCGAGCTGTCGCAGGCGGCCGGCTCTGCCGAACGGCTGATGGAGCTTCTTGCCATCGCGCCGGAAATCCGCGCGCCTACCCATCCGGTCCCCCTGCCGCAGCGGCCGCGCGCCGAGGTCGCGTTCGAGGCCGTGCGCTTCGCCTATCCGGCGCGGCCGGAGGCCGACGTACTCGACGGAGTTTCGTTTCGTGTCGCGCCGGGCGAGAAGGTCGCGATCGTTGGGCCTTCCGGCGCGGGCAAGAGCACCATCTTCCACCTGATCCTGCGGTTCTACGATCCGAAATCCGGCACCGTGACGTTTGATGGCGTACGGCTTGCCGACACCGATCCGGCGGAGCTGCGCCGTCATATTGCGCTGGTCCCCCAGGACACCGCCATCTTCGCCATGAGCGTGCGCGACAATATCCGCTTCGGCCGGCCGGACGCCGCCGACGCCGAAATCGAGCGCGCAGCCGAGGATGCGGTTGCCGCCGAATTCATCCGCAAGCTGCCGCAGGGCTACGACACACCGGTCGGCGAGCGCGGCGTCACGCTCTCCGGCGGGCAACGCCAGCGCATCGCGATCGCGCGGGCGCTCCTGCGGCAAGCGCCGCTGCTGCTGCTCGACGAAGCCACCTCTTCGCTCGACGCCGAGAGCGAGACGCTGGTGCAGGTCGCCCTCACACGCTTGATGCAGGGCCGCACCACGCTGGTGATCGCACACAGGCTTGCGACAGTGTTGTCCTGCGACCGCATCCTGGTGCTCGACCAGGGCCGCATCGTCGAGCAGGGCACACACGACTCCCTGGTCGCGCGCGACGGGCTCTACGCGCGGCTGGCGAAGCTGCAGTTCAAGACGACTTGAAGCTAGAGCTCCTTGCCGATCGCGCGATCGACCGAATACGGGCCGCCGCCGCGCAACGCGATGGCGAAGCACACAAGACCCCACAGCAGCACGTATTCGTAGCCGCGCGCGAGCCAGGCAAAGCCGTTGTTCCAATAGAGCCACATGATCAACGCCATCTCGATCGCAGCGCACGCTGCCCAGAAGCGCGTGAACAGGCCAAGGATCAGTGCGATGCCGCCGACGAACTCGATCGCTAGCGCGCTCCACACCCAGAACATCGAGTCGAAGCCCATGTCGGCGAACGCCTTGGCGAACGCGGACGGCCCGCGCGAGACTTTGCCCCAGCCATGCACCAGAAGATTCCAGCCGCAGGCGATGCGGATCACCGGCCAGGCCAGCGGAATGGCGGAATCGTAGAACGGCTTGAGTTGCGGCAGCAGCAGTTTCGGATCGGCTTGCGTATCGGCCATGATGTCCTCCCCGGTTCATTGACGCTTTGTTGTTGTGCAAATCTAACGCGCATGGCTGCGGTCGTATATGGCTGGGATGCCGAAGAGAGTGCATTGCGCGACCTCTTGTTCGCCCTTGCTGGACGCGACCCATCGTCATGCGTTCGCATCGGAGTGATCGGGTAGATGCGCCATGGTCCGAGGGCGCGCGGGACGCCGCGAGGTCCAACAGACCCACAGAAATTCCGACAAAAAACCCGCAAATCTGCCCATCTGACTATAGTCCTAGAAAGAACGGGCCATTGTCGGCCTTGCGCCAAACATATTGTTGGCCGATACACAGGGCCCTTCCCCATTTGTATCGCAGGCATGTGAGCGCCCTCGCGCCGCCCCGCCCGCGCCCATTCAACGTACAGGAGATGACGACATGGCTTCGCGACCCGAGATCAAGGTCAAGAAATCCGAACCGGACGATACGGTGCAGGAAGCGCCCAATCAGAAGGCGAAGAAGGAAGTCGGCAACTACCGGCTTCAGGTCGACCGGCAGACCAAGGCGTTCTACATCACGGAAGAAGCAGCCGAGGCCGCTGGGCTGATCATCAAGAAGGGCCACCCTGTCGTACAGGTGTCGATCTACAATTCCGCCGAAGGCGTGAACAAGATCGTCGAACTGCCGAAGTGACCAGCGGCGCCTGGCGCGCCATTTCCGAAACCTAGTCCTCGTCCATCTCTTCCAGCAGCGCGACACCGCCCTCGGCTTCCTTCTCGCCGTCTGCGGTTTCGCCGGTTGAGGGCGCGTCTTCGACCTTCGCTGCGCTCCCCAGCGCGATCCCGGGCGCCGCCGCCACCGCAGGCAGCGGCTCGAAACCGCGCCGCGGCCGGACCGCTGCGGGCTTCGGCAGGACGAACACGTCCTCGCACATCGGGCAGACAATCGGTGACTTCAGCAGATCGTAGAATTTAGCGTTGCAGCCGGCGCAGAGGCGCTTGGTTCCGAGTTCCGGTTTGGTCACGTTGTTTCCTGAAAAGCCGGGGAATGAGGACGCTCGCGATCCGACGGGGGATGCATACATGGTTGCGGCGGAATATCCTAATTGCCCCGCTCCCCGGCTTAGACGCCGACACCCTTGTCCTTCAGCGCGCCGCCGATTTCGTCAAGCACCTTGGGGTCCTCGATCGTCGCCGGCATGGTCCAGGCGTCGCCGTCGGCGATCTTCTTGATCGTGCCGCGCAGGATTTTTCCCGATCGCGTTTTGGGAAGGCGTTGAACGACAAGAGCGAGGCGGAACGATGCCACCGGACCGATCTTGTCGCGGACAAGCTGCACGCACTCCTGCTCGATCTCGCCCGCCGGGCGGTTGACGCCCGCCTTGAGCACGATGAAGCCGCAAGGCACTTCGCCCTTGAGTTCATCCTTGATGCCGAGCACCGCGCATTCGGCGACGTCCTTGTGCGCCGACAGCACCTCCTCCATGCCGCCGGTCGAAAGCCTGTGGCCCGCCACGTTGATGATGTCGTCGGTGCGCCCCATCACGTAGACGTAGCCGTCCTTGTCGACATAGCCCGCGTCGGCGGTCTTGTAGTAGCCGGGAAATTCCGCGAGGTAGCTTTCCACCATGCGTTCGTCCTGGTTCCACAGGGTCGGCAGGCAAGCGGGCGGCAGCGGCAGCTTGATGACCAGCGAGCCCATGCTGCCGCGCGGCAACTCCTTGCAGGCATCGTCCACCGAGCGCACGTCGTAGCCCGGCATCGCCACCGTCGGCGAGCCGTGCTTGACGGGCAGCGCACCGAGGCCGACCGGATTGCCGGCGATGCACCAGCCGGTTTCGGTCTGCCACCAGTGGTCGATGACGGGCTTCTTCAGGAGCCGCTCAGCCCATTGGATGGTGTCGGGATCGGCGCGCTCGCCAGCGAGAAACAGCGTGCGGAATTTCGACAGGTCGTATTTGGCGAAGAACTTGCCTTCGGGATCTTCCTTCTTGATGGCGCGGAACGCCGTCGGCGCCGTGAAGAACGCCACTGCGCCATGCTCGGAAATAACGCGCCAATAGGCGCCGGCGTCGGGCGTGCCGACCGGTTTGCCCTCGTACAGGATCGAGGTCGCGCCGTGCAGCAGCGGCGCATAGACGATGTAGCTGTGTCCGACCACCCAGCCGATGTCGGAGCCGCACCACCAGGTCTCGCCGGGATTGACGCCGTAGAGATTCTGCATCGACCATTGCAGCGCGACCATATGGCCGCCGTTGTCGCGAACGACACCCTTGGGGATGCCTGTCGTGCCGGAGGTGTAAAGGATGTACAGCGGATCGGTAGCCTTCAGCGGCACCGGCTCGAGCACGTTCTTGGCCCAGACCAACGCCTCGTCCCATTTGGTCCGCCAGTCGTGGTCACGGCCGGGGGTCAGCTCGCAGGTGAGCTGCGGCCGTTGCAGGATCATGCAGGCATCCGGTTTGTGCTTGGCGAGATCGATCGCCGCGTCGAGCAACGGTTTGTAGGCGATGACGCGAGCGGTCTCGATGCCGCAACTCGCCGACAGGATCACCTTGGGCTTGGCGTCATCGATGCGGGTGGCCAATTCCTTCGGCGCGAAGCCGCCGAACACCACCCCGTGCACCGCACCGATGCGCGCGCAGGCCAGCATGGCGACGACGGCCTCCGGCACCATCGGCATGTAGAGGATGACGCGGTCGCCTTTGGTGACGCCGAAATCCTTTTCCAGAATACCGGCGAGGATTTCCGTCTTGGTCTGCAGCGCCGCGTAGGTGATGGTCTGCTTGGTGTTGGTAACGGGCGAGTCGTAGATGATAGCGGCTTGCGTGCCGCGCCCGGCGATCACATGACGGTCGACGGCATTGTAGCAGGTGTTGCAGACGCCATCGGGAAACCAGCGGCCATAGACGCCGGCCTTGGGATCGAACACGGTCTTGGGCTTCTCGATCCAGTCGATCGCCTGCGCCGCCTCACCCCAGAATCCCTGCGGGTCGCGCTGCCAGCGTGCGTAGATGTCCGGGTAGCGGCTCGTTTTGGCGTCCATCGTTGTCTCCGGCAATGATTGTGGATGCAGATGAGCCTCTGGCGCAAGCCGCGCGCCTGCGCTCTGATGCGCGCCGCTGTCGCTCCTTCGCCTGCCGGATCACCGTGGAATTGCTCGCCGACCCCATATTCATGGCCGTCGCCGTCATCGGCGTGTGCTTGCTCGGCATCTCCAAGGGCGGTTTCCTCGGCATGGGCGTCATGGCGCTGCCGCTGATGTCGCTGTTCGTGCCACCGCTGCAGGCCGCCGCCATCATCCTGCCGACCGCAATCGCGCAGGACCTGCTCACGCTCTGGGTGTACCGGCGCGAGTGGAGCCCCTGGAACCTCAAGATCATGCTGCCGAGCATGTTCGTTGGCATGTGCATTGCGTGGCTGCTGGCCGCGTCGCTGTCGGCGGCGCATATCCGCCTCGCCATCGGGCTCATCGCCGCGCTGTTCGTCCTCCGGCACTGGCTGAGCAAACGCTTCGAGCGCTATACGCCAAAGCCCAGCGTCGCGACCGGCATTATCTTCGGCGCGATCGGCGGCGTCACCACCATGCTGGCCAACGCCGGGGGGCCTGCCTGGCAGATCCATCTGCTGCCGCAGAAGCTGGAGAAGCTGCCGTATATCGGCACGGTGAGCATCCTGTTTGCGGCCAGCAACATCGTCAAAATCCCGGGCTTCGCCACGCTGGGCTTCCTCACGCGCGACAACATGCTGATCGGACTGACGCTCGTGCCGATCGCGATCGCCTCGAACTATGCCGGCATCTGGATGGTACGGCGGGTCTCGACTGAGATGTTCTTTCGCATCGCCTACATCCTGATGTTCGTCATCGCGGTGGAGCTGATCCGGGGCTCGGTCGTGGATTTGTGGTGGCGCTGAATTCGCGGCATCGCCATGCGCCAAATCGGGTGGCGCGAGACCGCCTTCTCCGCTTTAACTCCGCGCAATGACCGTCATCACCGATCCGCTGTTCTATGCCGTTGCCGTGCCCGCGGTGATGTTTCTCGGCCTGTCGAAGGGCGGATTTTCTGGCATCGGCATGGTTTCGACGCCGTTGCTGGCGATCATCATGGGGCCGCTCGAAGCCGCGGCCCTTCTGCTGCCGATCATCCTCGTCCAGGACGTGGTGTCGGTGTGGGTCTATCGCCGCGTGTGGGATCCCTGGAATCTGAAGGTGATGATCCCCGGTTGCGTGGTTGGCGTGGGCACTGCCTGGCTGCTCGCGGCCTATGTCTCCGACGGCGCGATCCGGCTGGTGGTGGGATTGATCGCGCTGGGCTTCGTCGCCTACGCGCTGTTTCGTCACTGGCTGCCGGGCGAGCCGCCGCGACCGCGCGCATCGCACGGGGTGTTCTGGGGGGCGCTGTCGGGCTTCACCACGACGCTCATCCAGATCGGCGCCCCGCCCTACTATGCGTTCGTCCTGCCACAGCGGCTGGAGAAGATGATCTATGTCGGCACCACCGTGATGTTCTTCGCCGCAGCCAATGCCATGAAGATCGTGCCCTATTTTGCGCTCGGCCAGTTCTCCATCACGGGGCTTGCGACGTCGTTCGCCCTGTTCCCGCTGGCGATCGCCTGCAACTTCCTTGGCATCTATCTCGTTCGCGTCACCCCAGAGGCGATGTTCTACCAGATCACCAACGTCATCGTGTTCCTGCTCGGCCTCGAATTGACCCGGCAGGGGCTGGTTGAGCTGGTCTGGCGATGACGGCAATTTGAACCGCAAGCGGGCGTCGTTCGGCTAATAGAATGCGGCGGCTGTTTGTTTCCAGCTCTGGTCATTGCCGCTTCGATTCTCACCGGTCTTACGGCGCTTGCCGCCGATCCGGACATCGACGCCTGCCGGATGCCGGGCGATGCAGACCGCAGGATCGCCGCCTGCACGCGGCGCGTTGGACACACTAAGATAGACTTGCATCCGGCGATCGGCGGCCGTGCCGTCATGGGCCTTTCAAATCCACGGTGTACAATCCGCCTATGCTTATGAGATGCGGCACGCTTGCCTGCGCCTTGGTCTTCGCCGCCACGGCGGCGCATGCGTTCGACTTGCAAGGTCATCGCGGCGCACGTGGGCTGATGCCTGAAAACACGCTTGAGGGATTTTCCGCCGCGCTGGCGATAGGCGTCACCACGCTCGAGCTCGACGTCGGAATGACCAGGGATGGCGTGATCGTCGTCAGCCACGACAGCTACCTCAACCCCGATCACACTCGCGGGCCCGACGGCGCGTTTCTCGAGCGCAGGGGCGCAGCGATCCGCGCGCTGACCCTCGCCGAACTCAAGCGCTACGACGTCGGCCGGCTGAAACCCGGCACAGCCTATGCCGCAGGCTTCCCCGCACAGCGCCCCGTCGACGGTGCGACCATTCCGGCACTCGCGGAGGTGCTCGAACTGGTCCACCGCCGAGGCGCGGATCACGTCCGGTTCAACATCGAAACCAAGATCACGCCGCGAGCAGGCGCCGACGTCGCCGATCCGGAAACCTTCGCCGCCGCGGTGGCCGCAGCGGTGCGCAGGGCGGGCGTGACCGCGCGAGTGACCGTACAATCGTTCGACTGGCGCACGCTCATGGCGCTGGGCCGCATCGCGCCAGACATCGAGCGCGCCTGCCTCACCATCGATCGGATAGGACGCAGCAGCGTGCGCGGCGGCTTCTTGGGACAGTCGTCATGGCTTGCTGGATTCGACGTCGGAAATTTCGGCGGTTCGGTCCCGCGCCTGGTCAAGGCCGCGGGATGCGCCGTCTGGTCGCCGCTCTTCCTCGACCTCACGCCCGGCGCCACCGCCGAGGCGAAGGCCATCGGCCTCAAGGTTCTGCCGTGGACTGTGAACGAGCGCGCCGACATGGATCGGCTGATCCGCGACGGTGTCGACGGCATCATCACCGACTATCCGGACCGGTTGCGCGCGGCGCTGGCGGAAGCCGGCCGACCGCTGCCGCCGCAAGTGCCAGCCCGGCCATAGCGCATCACGCGGGGCCGAATACGATACGATAGCCCGAAGCATTGATCGGCAGGCGTCTCCTTCGCTAGCTTGAGCGAGGGAGACAACTGTATGCCCAACGCCTACGAAACCGACCTCGACCGTAATCCGGCGAACTTCCAGCCGCTGACGCCGCTGACGTTGCTGGAGCGCGCAGCATCCGTGTTCCCCGATCAGCTTGCGATCGTGCACGGGCCGCTGCGGCGGAATTACCGGGAATTCTACGCGCGGTCGCGGCAGCTTGCCTCGGCGCTCCGCAAGCGGGGCATCGGGCGCGGCGATACCGTATCGGCGGTGCTCGCCAACACGCCAGCGATGCTGGAATGCCACTACGGCGTGCCGATGGCCGGCGCGGTGCTCAACACCATCAACACAAGGCTCGATGCCGCCGTCATCGCCTTCCAGCTCGACCACGGCGACGCCAAGGTCCTGATCACCGACCGGGAGTTTTCCAAGGTGGTCAAGGTAGCGCTGGCGCTCACCAACGTGAAGCCGCTGGTGATCGACTACGACGACCCTGAGTTTGCCGGCGCGGGCGAGTGCTTGGGCACAATCGAATACGAGGATTTTGTCGGTGGCGGTGACCCCGGCTTCGCCTGGGCGATGCCGGACGACGAATGGGACGCCATCACGCTCAACTATACCTCGGGTACCACCGGCGACCCCAAGGGCGTGGTCTATCACCACCGCGGCGCCTACCTGCTCGCGGTCGGCAACGTGCTGACCGGCTCGATCCCCAAGCACGCCGTCTATCTCTGGACGCTGCCGATGTTTCATTGCAACGGCTGGTGCTTCCCCTGGACCACCTCCGTCGTCACCGGCACGCATGTCTGCCTGCGCCAGGTGCGCGCCAAGGCGATGTACGATGCGATCGCCCAGCACAAGGTGACGCATCTCTGCGGGGCGCCGATCGTCATGGCGACACTGCTCAACGCGCCGGCCGAGGAAAAGAAAGCGCTGCCGCACCGCGTCGAGTTCTTCACCGCGGCGGCGCCGCCGCCCGAGGCCGTGCTCGCCGCGATGAAGGAGGCCGGCTTCAACGTCACCCACGTCTATGGGCTCACCGAGACCTACGGGCCCGCCACCACCAACGAATGGCACGGCGCCTGGGACAAGCTGCCGCTCGCCGAACAGGCGGCAAAGAAGGCGCGGCAAGGCGTGCGCTACGTGCCGCTCGAAGCACTCGACGTGCTAGACCCCGAAACCATGCAGCCAGTGCCGCGCGACGGCGAGACGCTTGGCGAAGTGATGTTCCGCGGCAACGTTGTGATGAAGGGCTATCTGAAGAACAGGAAATCGACCGAGGCGTCATTCGCCGGCGGCTGGTTTCATTCCGGCGATCTCGGCGTGATGCATCCGGACGGCTACGTTCAGCTCAAGGACCGCTCCAAGGACATCATCATCTCCGGCGGCGAGAACATCTCGTCCATCGAGGTGGAGGATGCGCTCTACAAGCATCCGGCAGTGCAGGCCGCCGCGGTTGTGGCCAAGCCCGACGAGAAATGGGGCGAGACGCCTTGCGCGTTCGTCGAATTGAAGCCCGGGCAGACAGCGACCGGCGACGAACTGGTGGCGTGGTGCAAGAGCAAGCTCGCCGGCTACAAGGTGCCGCGGCATATCGTGTTCGCCGAGCTGCCGAAGACCAGCACGGGGAAGATTCAGAAGTTCAAACTGCGCGAGATGGCGAAAGGGGTATGAGCGCCGTCAGACCGCTCAACGGACGCCGTTGAATTCCATCGAGGTCGGTGGCGCGAGGCGCCGGTCGAATTCCTGCCGCGAGGATTGCGCGGACCAGCTCGGGCCGAGCTGCGGGCTGAACACCGAGCCGAAGTTGGAAGAGCCGCCCGGCTGGATGCCGAACTGCAGCTTGCCGGTGCCCAGCGGCGTCTCGAACATGCCCTTGTCGTTCAACGCAGCGCCGGCACTGGTGCCTTCCTTGCGGAAGTTCTTGGCCTGCTCTTCGATGTCGAACTTGGGCACGCCATAGGCGCCGGCCGCGTCCTTGTTCTCCACGGTGAAAGCATACGCGGCGGGCGCGGCCAGCACCGCGGCGGCGATCATTCCGAAAAAAGCATGCGGCAGAAAACGCATGAAACCCCCCTGGCACGGCCCACCCAAGGCCGCCGGTCCGACTCTGGTACGATCCCGGCCCTTCCCCGTCAACGTCCAAGCTTCACCGGATCATGGAACACGGTCGCCCGCCAACAAGGCATTATGGCGGCAGCCTTTTTAGTAGGCAGCGTTTCGCCACATTGTCCAAGGGACGCCGATAACCTAGCCTTTTGGCAACTCCAAATGCCCTCCGGGAGACCCATCGATGCCCATTCTGCCGACCCGGTTTTGCGCCCTGCCTCTGGCGCTCGCTGCTGCGCTTTCCGCGGCGCCGTCGCTTGCCGCCGAGCCTTATGCCGGCAAGACGATCGAGCTGATCGTCGGCGCGCCGCCGGGCGGCGGCTACGACATCTACGCCCGCGCGGTGGCCAAGCATCTTGGCCGCCACATTCCCGGCGAGCCGAGCATCGTGGTCAAGAACATGCCGGGCGCCGGCAGCGCCAAGGCCGCGCAATACGTCTCCACCATCGCGCCGAAGGACGGCACCTCGATCGCCGGCATCATGCCGGGCGCGATCATGGGCCCGCTGCTCGACGACCGCACCGCGCCGCTGTTCGACCCGACCAAGGTGCGTTACGTCGGCACCGCCAACAGCGGCACGCGCGTCTGCGTCACCTTGAAGAGCGGCAAGATCCAGAAATTCGAGGACGCGCAGAAGGTGAAGGCCAAGTTTGGCGGCAGCGCTCCGAACGATTCGACCTTCGAATACGGCTACATGCACAAGCACACCTCGGGCGCGCTATGGGACATCGTGCCGGGCTATCGCGGCACGCCGGAGATGGCGCTCGCCATGGAGCGCGGCGAGATCGACGGAATGTGCGGCTGGGACTGGTCGAGCTTCAAGTCGCAGAAGCCGGACTGGCTGCGCGACAGCAAGGCCAACGTGCTGCTGCAGGTCAGCCTCGATCCGCATCCCGAACTGACCAAAATGGGCGTGCCGACGGTTTTCCAGTTCGTCAAAAACGACGAGGACCGCAAGGTGGTCGAGCTGATCATCAGCCAGACCGTGTTCCATCGCTCCTACATAGCACCGCCGGACACGCCGCCGGCCCAGCTCGCGGTACTGCGCGCGGCATTCGACAAGACGGTGGTGGATCCGCAATTCCTCGCCGACGCCGAGAAGATGAGCATCGACATCGAGCCCTTGTCCGGCGCCAAGGTGCAGGAGGTGGTGGGTAAGCTCTACGCGACGCCGCCGGCCATCGTCGAACGCGCGCGCAAGGCAATCCGGCCGGATTGAGCGAGCATGCTCGATCTCTATCACCACGGCTCGTCGGTCTGCGCCGCCAAGGTGCGCTTCGCTCTCGGCGAAAAAGGCATCGCCTGGCAGGGCCACTATCTAGACATTCTCAAGGGCGATCAGTTCGCACCTGAGTACCAGAAGCTCAATCCCAAGGCCGTGGTGCCAACACTGGTGCACGACGGGAACGTGATCGTCGAGTTCGACCGTCATCAACGAATACCTTGACGAGGCGTTTCCCAAGGTGCCGCTCAAGCCGCAGTCGCCGGTCGAGCGCGCCGAGATGCGGGTATGGACCAAGGCGGTGGACGAGAATCTTCACCCCGCCTGCGGCGAGATCACGTTTGCCTCGTGCCACCGGCACATCGTTCGCCGCTTGCCGGAGGACAAGTTTCAGGCGTTCCTCAACAGCACGCCGCCGATTTCGGTGACGGCGCATTGGCACGAGCGCAAGAAGGAAATCGTCATGCAGGGTCTCGACGCGCCGGGCCTTGGCGCTACGTTCCGGCTGTACGACAGCTATCTCGCCAAGATGGCGACGACGCTGGCCGACGCAGGCGTGGCTCGCGGGCCAGACGTTCTCGCTCGCCGACATCGCGATCGCGCCTTACGTCAACCGGCTCGACATGCTCGGCATGGCGCAGATGTGGGAGCAGACACGGCCGCGCGTCACCGACTGGTTCGATCGCATCAAGGCGCGACCGGCGTTCAAGCCGGCGTTCCTGGATTGGTGCCCGCCGGATCTGACGGCAGACCTGCTGACGTTCGGGCGGCAGAGCTGGCCCAGCGTCCAGAAGCTGCTGGCACAGGGCTAGTCTCATCGGCCCGGATGACGTCCAACGTATTGGTTATACTTGTCTTCTCAGAACTCTCCGACACTATAAAGATATATCTTGCGCTATATCTACATTCGATCTATCTAAAGATATATCTCACGACCAAGAGGAGTGATTGAGATGTTTGGAATGAGACATTGCGGACCGCACCACGAGCACCGTCACGCCGCGGGCCGCCACGGACGCTGGGGCGGCCATCGCCACGGCGGCGGGCGCCAGGGCCGTGGCAATGACTTCGGCGGCGGCGACATGATGCGGGCCGGGCGCATGCTGGCGCAGGGCGACCTTCGCCTGCTAGCGCTTGCGCTAATCGCCGAGCAGCCGCGCCACGGCTACGAGATCATCAAGGTGCTCGAGGACAAGACCGAGGGCTGGTACGCGCCAAGCCCCGGCATCGTCTATCCGACGCTGACCTATCTCGAAGAGGCCGGCTATGTCACCGCGCAGGCCGACGGCGCCAAGCGGCTCTACACCATCACCGCCGAGGGCCGCGCATATTTGGAACAGAATTGCGCGTTCGTCGACGCGGTGCTGGAGCGGCTCGATGCCGTCGGCGAGCGGATGCGCTCGCGGCGCAGCGAGGATGACGACGAGGGCCGACGCGGTCCGCGGGTGTCGCGGCTCGTTCGCGCGGCGCTGGAGAACCTGCGTGAGGTCGCGGCCGATCGCCTCAAAGGCGACGCCGACGCCGAAGCCAGGGTGGTTGAGGTGCTCGCACGCGCAGCGACGGAATTGAAGAAAAGCTAGCGCGTCACGATCTGCGCGCGTGCGATCGAGAGCGTTGCACCGAACGGCGGCGGGCCGCCGCCGCGGTCGACCACCGCAACCTCGATCTCGGCGGAACTACCTGCGGCCTGACCGAGTGCGCGCGACACGTTGAACTGAAAGCTCTGCTCGCCGCCGGCGATGGTGACGCGGCCAACCTCGACCGGGGAGCCGCCGGAAGGCCGCAGCCGCACCACCGCGCCGAGCTGCGCCGCTGAGGCCCTGCGCGTCACCGCGATGCTCATTTCCAGCATAACGACGCCGGAGCTTTTCGCCGCCGACGGGACCTGCACCGACATGCGGGCTGGCTGTTCAGCGGTCGCGGTGCCACCGGCGGTTGCCAGACTTGAGAGCGCCATGATCCAGAGCAACAGCGCGAGCAGCGGCAGCGTGCAGAGCAGCACGCGGCGGAACGAGAAATGGTTTCTTGCCACCACCGTGCCCTCGGCAATGGAATTCACGCTCATAGGATGACGACCTCCACGCGGCGGGGCCGTATGTTGCTGACATTGGCTTCGCTGTTGGAACAGTTCGGCAGGAGCTGCACCGTAAGCCGGTCGGCATTCATGCCGCCCATCGAGTCCATGCGGGCGAGCGTCTGTGTCAGGTCGATATACACCGATGTTCCGGTTTCACCGGGGTCGGCCGCAGCATGATGCTCCCCGTGCTCGCCGCCGAAGAAGCTCACGCTCGTCGCATAGCTCGGATGATCAAGCCGCGTGCGCGGCGACAGATCGTGGCAATTGGCGAACACCCGCACGCGCGTGGTGACGTCGAGCGGCTGCTCGATGTCGCGCAGCACGGCCCAGACATAGCGCCGGTATTTCTTCGCGTCCGGCCGCACGGCAAACGCCTGCGGGCCGACGATGTCGCCGAGCGAACGGCCGAGCGGTAGCGAAATCCCGATCGGCCGGTCGCGCGAAGCGACCTGTTGATTCTCGATGGCCGCGGCAAAGACAGCGCCACCCGACGGCAATTCGATCCGCCGCAGGCCTCCGCCGGAACCGGCGCTCATCAGGACGCGCGAGTCAAACCGCCGCTACGCCTGCAGCTTTTCGGTCATCAGGTCGCCAGTCGGCCTGACAAGATCGGCCGCGAAGGGGCCATCTTCGTCGTCGTAGCGATAGCCCAGCGCCGCGGGCGAGCCGAGATCGCCGACGGCGACGTTCCACGCCGAGCCGCCCGGGCTGATGAAGTTCCGGTTGAAGGCGAAATCGCGCCACATGGGCTCCGGACTGTTGACGTTGCCGCGCCCGTTCCAGGCGCTCCACAGGCGATCGACGTTGGCGTGGTGCAGAAAGAAGATCGGATCGCGCGATGACAGCGCTACCACCGACATGTTGCCGCCGATCGCCTGATGCACGCCGTCATGCGGATTGAATTCGAGCTCGGTCTTCGATCCGAGGCGGCGCTGCCACGACGCCACAGCGCTGTTCTGGCCGCGCGGGCGTGTCGAGCCGAACGCCTCGAAGTCCGGGCTGTTGAGGACGCGCGAAATCACCGGCTGGCCGACCGTGTCGTCGGCAAGGCGGAGCCGTGCGACGCCTGGGCGTGGGTGAAACAGCGGATTGGAGCTGCGGTCGCCGGCCGCGAACGCCGCCGGGAACTGGCGATCCGCGGTCCAGTTCCAGTACGGCAGCGCGAAGTCGCGCTTGCCCGACAGCTCGCGGCAAATCCGCTCGAAGGACAGGATGTAGGCGCGATGCCATGGCAGGAAATACCAGTTGCCGTGCGGACAGAAATTGCGGTGGATGTCGGAGAAGCGGAGCCAGTTGCGGGGATCGGACTGCGGCAGCGCTTTCATCGCCGCAACTGCGCTTTGCATCGCAGCGAGATCGGGATCGCTGGCGGTCATGCCGCGGACCGAGCGCCGCGTGACAGCCGCGCCTTGCGCGCGGAGCGGCGCATCCGCACCAAGCATTGCAAGCGATGAGCCGGCGGCGGCCGCCCTATCTCCCCGAGTGGGAAGAGGTACCGAATGCGCATCGGCAAACCAATTCGGCTGGCGGGACTATGGCGTGTTTGTTTCGGCGCGTGGTTATCGCGTCTGGTTAGCGCGCGTGGTTAATGCGAACATGGCCGTCGTTCTGAGCAGCAGATGGAATTCGCATGATCCTGGACTGGCATTCGCACATCTACACGCCCGAGGAAGCGGCCGACGATCTGCGCACCTGGGACGGCAACACCGGCCCGTCTTGGGGCGAGCACGGCTGCCCAATGGTGCTGGAAAACTTCCTCCGTGCTCACGAACAAAACAACATCGACATCAGCGTCGTCACCAATGCAGCGCACTATCTCAAAGGCAAGCGCGCCGATGAGGAGCTGCCGTCCGTGCAGGCGTGGTCCGACTACGCCGCTGAGGTGCAAGAGGCACACAAGGGCATGCTGTACAGCTTCGCGACCATCCTGCCCTGCGGGGGTCCCGCCTTCATCAAGGAAACCGAGCGCGCCATCAGAGAGCTGAAGCTCAAGGGCATCTTCATCCACTCCAGCCACAAGGGGCACTATCCCGACGATGACGAGGCGCGGCCGTTCTGGGAGCTGGTCCAGGACCTCGACGTTCCGGTGATGATCCATCCGCCGCATCTCGGTTTCGGCGAGGAGCGGATGCGCGACTATCGCCTCGCTTCGAGCATCGGCCGGCCGTTCGACCTGTGCCTGGCGCTCGGGCGGATGATCGTGCGTGGCGTGTTGGAGGATTTTCCGAAGCTGAAGATCGTGGCCTCGCACGGCGGCGGCGGCATCTGCGAAACCATCAGCCGGATGGACTACGCCTACGAATTGCAGGACGAGGCGTTCTTCCTCGGCTCCTACGCGCCGAAGAAGATCAAGCACAAGCCCAGCCATTATCTGAAGATGATGTATCTTGACACGGTTTGTTACAATCCGCCGGCCGTGAAGATGGTGCTGGACTGGATGGGGCCGGACCGCGTGCTGTACGGCAGTGACGCGCCACCACTGACGTCGTTGAAGCCCCGCGCGATCAAGCTTATCCAGGATCTGGAGATTCCCGCCACCGACAAGGAAAAGATTTTCTGGAACAACGCGCGGCGGCTGCTCAAGCTCAACTGAAGAGGGCTACCCTATGAAGACGCTCACCCTGTTGTCCGCAACGCTTGCCGCATTCGCCTGCACCCTCCCCTCGGCCGCGAGCGCGCAGTCCTGGCCGAGCAAGCCCATTCGCGTCATCACCGCCAACAGCGCCGGCGGCACGAGCGACATCTTCGTGCGCGCGCTCGGCGACGAACTGCAGAAGCGGCTCGGCCAGCCGATCATCGTCGAGAACCGCTCCGGCGGCGGTATGAACATCGCCGGGCGGGCCTGCTCGGAGGCGCCGAACGACGGCTACAACATCTGCATTCTGCCCAACGAGGTGCTGACCCTGAACGAGTTCACCTTCAAGTCGATTCCCTACAATCCGGAAAAGGACTTCGACGCGATCACCAACGCCTTCATCAACACCCAGGTGCTGGTGGTGTCGAGCGCGCTCGGCGTCAGTTCGCTGGACGAGCTCGCCGCGCTGTCCAAGTCCAAGCCCGGCACGCTGTCCTACAGCGTGCTCGCCATCCCGATGCAGATTACCTTCGAGAACTGGAAGAAGAAGACCGGCGCGGACATCATCATGGTGCCGTCGCGCGGCGGCAACGACATGGTGACGGGCTTGCTGACCGGCACGGTGCCGGTGTCGATCGTCGGCCTGCCGAATTTCATTCCCCACATTAGGAGCGGCGCGGTGAAGGCGATTGCGGTGGACTCCGAGGCGCGCTCGCCGCTGTTTCCCGACGTACCGACCCTGCGGGAGCTTGGCTTTCCCAATCTGGCGCCGGTGTATTTCGGCTTTGTCGCACCGACGGGAACGCCGAAGGACGTGATCCAGAAACTGCACGACGAGATCGTCGCGATCGGCAACGAGCCGTCGTTCCGGCAGAAGCGGCTGGTCGACATCGGCATCGTGCCGGTGTTCGACACGCCGGGGCACTTCGCAGACTATCTGAAGGTGCAGCGGGACAATGGCCGCAAGCTCATTCAGGAGTTCGGATTCCAGCCGCGATAGACGCCGCCTTCAGCCTTGTCACGCGGCCGCGGGTTTCTTGGCGCGTGGCAGGAACAGCTTAAGCGGCCGCTTGATCGCGCCGGTACAGGCGCGGGTGACGGTCTTGCCGCCCTCAGTCCAGGTCTGCGTGCCCTTGAGGTGGGCGCTGCGCCGCACGAACGTGCCGCTGTATTTCGCGTCGTACTGGCGGGCGCCGCCTTTCCAGGAGCCCTGAAGATCGACCTTCTGACCGTCGACCGTTCCGCTCCCCTGCTCCAGCGCTGGTTCCGGGGCCGCGTCCCGCAGCCGCACGACGTGATTGTAGCGCGCCGCGCCGCCGGTGATCGTTACCTCGATGGCCTCGCGCATCCTGGCGCTGTTGAACGGCAGCTTGTCGCACACCAGCGTGCCGCGGTAGACTGCGTCGAGCACCTCCGCCGCGGCCGGCGTCGCTATCGCCGCCATCATCGCCGCCGCCAACACCGCATATCCCATCCGCATCATCGCCTCCCCTACCAATTCCTGTTGCCGTTATTCGACTTTGATGTTGAGCCCGCGGATGAGCGGGCCCCACAATGCATCCTCGCGCGCGATCTCAGCCGCGTATTCCTCAGCCGTCGAAGTGATCGCGTTGCCGGCCTCGTTGTTGATGCGCTCGACCACTTCAGGCGAACGAGCCAACGTCTGCAATTCGTTGTTGAGCCGGGCGACGATCGGCTGCGGCGTGCCGGCAGGAACCAGCAGGCCATAGCGGAGCACCGCTTCGAAGCCCGGGATCGTCTCCGCCACCGTCGGCACATCGGGAAGGATCGGAATTCGCGCGGAGCCGGTCATCGCCAGCACCTTGAGCGCACCGGCGCGGATCGCGCCGAGCGAGGCTGGCAGCACGCTGAATACCGCAAGGATGTGGCCGCCGATCAGATCGTTGTTCAGCGCGGCCGCGCCCTTGTAGGGCACGAAGGTAACGTCGACGCCGGTGCGCGCCTTGAACAACTCCGCCGACAGGTGCGATCCGCTGCCGGGCGGCGACGTGCCGATGCTGAGCTTGCCGGGCTCGCGTTTGGCGAGCGCGATGAACTCGGCGACGTTGTTTGCGGGCAATGATGGGTTGGCGATGATGCCGATGCTGGTCGATGCGAACATGCCGACCGGCGCAAAGTCTTTGCGCGTGTCGTAGCCGGCGTTCGGGTTGAGCGCGAGATTGATGCTAGTCGAGCTCGTGTTGGCAAATACGATGGTGGTCCCGTCTGGCGTGGCGCGGGCGGCCGTGCGCATGGCGATGACGCCGTTGGCGCCGGGCCGATTGTCCACCACCACCTGCTGGCCGAGCGCCGCCGCAAGCTTTGTGGCAACGATCCGCGCCATCGTGTCGTTGCCGCCGCCGGGCGGAAACGGCACGATCATGGTGATGGTGCGATTGGGAAAGTCCTGGGCCGTGGCCGGATCATTGGCAAGCGCGACCAACGCCGCGAGCGTGAGGACGATCCAGCGCATGCTACTCCACCTTTAGATTGAGCTTGCGGATCAGCGCACCCCATCTCGCGTCCTCACGCTCGATGTCCGCTTTGTATTCCTCGGGCGTCGACGGCAGCGGATCGCCGCCATCTGCGGCGATCCGGGCACGCACATCGGGCGTGTCGATGCCGGCGCGGAGCGCGCGGTTGAGCCGCTCGATGATCGGGACTGGCGTCCCCGCCGGCGCCAGCAGGCCGTAGTTCAACCCCGACTCGAAACCCGGCAGGCCTGCTTCCGCCGAGGTCGGCGCGTCGGGCAGATGGCTCGAGCGTTTTGCCGCGAGCACCGCCAGCGCCTTGAGCTGGCCGCCCTTGAGCATGCTCATCGCCGGCGCCAATACGTTGAGGCCGAGTTTGACGTGACCGCCGAGCAGGTCCGTCGTCAGCGGCCCCGTGCCGCGATAGGTGACGATGGTGATGTCGACACCGGCCAGCGACTTGAACAGTTCGGCGCCGAGATAGGCGCTGGTGCCGGGCGGCGGCGTGCCGATGTTGAGCTTGCCCGGCTCGCGCTTGGCCGACGCGATGACGTCGGCGAGCGACTGCTCCGGCGCCGACGGATGCGCCATCAGTACGATCGGCGTCTGCGAGATCAGGCCGATCGGACTCAGATCCTTGGCCTGATAGCCCGGGTTGGCGTAGAGGTTGGGATTGATCGCGATCGAGCCCGAGGTCGCCATCACCAGCGTGTAGCCGTCCGGCGCCGAGCGCGCCGCAACGCGGGTGCCGATCACCCCGGCCGCGCCGCCACGATTATCGATCACCACCGGCTGGCCGAGCTCGGCCGCGAGCTTGTCAGCGACAATGCGCCCGATCACGTCGACACCGCCGCCGGCCGGAAACGGCACGATCAAGGTGATCGGCTTGTTCGGATAGTCCTGTGCGACGGCCGGGGACGCCGCGAACAAAAGAGCGACCGCAAGCGGCAGCAGAACATTCATGCGAACCATTTGCGCTACTCGATTTTCAGGTTGAGGCTTTTGACGATCGATGCCCACTTTTTCTCGTCAGCGTCGATCCGTGTCGCGTATTCCTCCGGCGTGCTCGCAACCGGCAGCGCTCCGTCGGAGGCGAGCCTCGCGCGCACCTCGTCGGCCGCGAGCGCCGCGCGCAATTCCTTGTTCAGCCGCGCGACGATCGCCGGCGGCGTCGCCGGCGGCGCGGCAAGACCGTAGTGAATCTCCGCGGAGAAGCCTGGCAGCCCGGACCGCGAGATCGGCGGTACATCAGGCAACAGCGCGGGCGGCTCGCCACTCGTCACTGCCAGCGCCCGCAGCGTGCCCGCCTTGACGTTGCCGATGATCGGCACGATCGACAGGAACATCATCGAAACGTGGTTGCCCAGGAGATTGCCGAGCGCCTCGCCGTTGCCTTTGTAAGGCACCTTGGTGAGCTCGATGCCCGCGGTCTTGGCGAACAACTCGGTGGTGATATGGCCGATGGTGCTCGGCACGTAAGCGTAATTGATCTTGCCGGGATTGGCCTTGGCGTAGGCGATCAGCTCGGTGGTCGAATGCACCGGCAGCAATGGATTCACCACAAGCACACTCGGCAGTGAGGCGATCATGCCGATCGGCGCGAAATCCTTGCGCGGGTCGTAACCGGCGTTGGAATAGAGGCTTGGGTTGACCGCGAAGGTGCCGGTGTAGCTCAGCAGAATCGTGTAACCGTCCGGCGTGGTCCTGGCGACCGCGCGGGTCGCGATGGTGCCGCCGGCGCCGGCGCGGTTCTCGACCACGACCTGCTGGCCGAGCGTGCGGCTCATCTTCTCCGCGACGATTCGAGCCAGCGCATCATTGCCGCCGCCTGCCGGGAACGGCACCACCAGCGTGATCGGCTTGGTGGGATAGTCCTGCGCGGACGCCGCGCCGAAGGTTGCGGCCGCGCCGAGCAGCGCCACGGCGATGAATAAACGCGCGAGCATCACTCCACCTTCAGATTGAGCTTCTTGATGAGTGCCGCCCACTTGCGCTCCTCCTGGTCGATGTCGGCGGCATATTCTTCGGGCGTCGAGGTCAGCGGATCGCCGCCCTCGTTGTTGATCCGCTTCTTCACGTCATCGGTGACGGCAATCGACCTGATTGCGGCGTTGAGCTTGTTGACGATCGGCCGCGGCAGGCCGACCGGCCCTAGCAGGCCGTAGTGCAGCACCGACTCGAAGCCCGGCAGCCCCGACTCGTGCGAGGTCGGGATGTTGGGCAACAGGCTGAAGCGCTGCCGGTCGAGCATGGCGATGCCGCGCAAGGTGCCGGCGCCGAGATTGCCCATCGCCGGCGGCAGCACGCCGAACGCCACCGGCACGTGGCCACCGAGCAGGTCGTTCATCAGTTGCGCGGTGCCCTTATAGGGCACGATGGTCGCCTGCACGCCGGTGATCGACTTGAATAGTTCGGCCGAAAGATAGCCGCCGGTGCCGACCGCCGAGGTGCCGATGTTGAGCTTGCCACCCTCCTTCTTGGCGAACTCGACCACCTCACCGATGGTCTTGGGCGCAAACGAAGGATGCGCCAGCAACGCCACCGGCATCGAAGCGAACAGGCCGATGGCGGTGAAGTCCTTGCGTGGATCGAAACCGGAGTTGGCGTAGAGGCTCGGGTTGATCGAGATCGACCCGGTGTGACCGAGGAACAGCGTGTAGCCATCGGCAGCGCTGCGGATGACAGCGCGCGTGCCCACGAGTCCGGAGCCGCCGACGCGATTGTCAACAATCACCTGCTGGCCGATCACGCCGGAAAGCTTCTCGGCGACGACGCGCGCCAGCACATCGACGCCGCCGCCGGGCGGATAGGGCACCACCAGCGTCACAGTTTTGTTCGGGTAGTCGTCCTGCGCCGCCGCCGGCTGCGATAGGCCGAGCGCCACCAAAATTGCAAACACCATTATCCACGCCGCGCGGCTGCCCATGACGTTCTCCCTTGCTGCTTTTCGTCTTTTTGGTTTTGCCAAAATAGCACCGCCGGCACTTCTGCGAAGGGCCGGCGGTTCTATTTCGGAGATGATCTAGCTTTAAGGCTCGACGCTTCAATGCAGACTTGGCTGCTCCCCGAGGCGAATACGTTCGATCTCGTCTTTTACCAGCAACTTTTTACGCTTCAGTTCCGCAATCTTGAGGTCATCGGAGGAAGGATGGGTCATCGCGTCGGCGATTTCGTCCTCCAGCATCCGGTGCTTGCGTTCAAGTTCAGAAAGATGCGCTTGCATGGTCATATGGAGTGGCTCCTGAGCAGTTTCGCGAACACCCCTGACTCGCACAGTCTGCCACGAGGTCTGCACCAAGTCGATTATCGGTTCTTGTGCATTGCAGAAAACCCCCGCTTTCCTAAAATTGCGCGGAAGGCGCGGTTGAAGGGACCTTGAGAAACGGATCACAATTGCCTACCTCTGTTAGAAGCGCCGGCTGCGGAACATAATTCGCCGGGTGCTTAGCCCTGGTCAGTTGTGAGCCGCGAAATTCATGGGAATTCAAGAGCTTGTGTTAATCTCAGGCTTTGCACCGGCGGCCGGGAACACCGCCAGCGTGGCCCATGAGGCCCTTCGTGCAGCGGCAGCGATGAATCAAGCAGACGAAAGCGAACTCAGGGCCGAATTGGCGCAGTTGCGCCAGGAGCATCGCGATCTCGATGTCGCAATCGAGGCGTTACACAATGCGCCCGGCTCAGACCTGCTGCAGGTGCAGCGGTTGAAGAAACGCAAGCTGCATCTGCGCGATCGGATCATCCGGATCGAAGATCAGCTCACGCCCGACATTATCGCCTGAATTCGCGGCAGATTTGGGTGGCTAGGTCTGGGCAGACCTTCCAAAACCCCATCATTTATCGGGAATCGCGTTACCGGCGATTAGCCACGACTGGCGATTTAGCGGCTGACACACCCTGCGGTATTTGATCGCGGGTTATCCACAGCACCTCCCGGTCGCGACCGCGGCATCCGGGCGGGACGCATCATTCGGAAACCCGCGTCCTAGATGGACTTTTAATCCCTACTCTGCTATTTGCGCCCCGACTCGGTGGGCTGTTTGCGGCCTACTGCGCACCCGACAACCAGACTGCCATTTCAGAAGGAACTACGCGTGCAGGTTCTCGTCCGTGACAACAACGTCGACCAGGCTCTCAAGGCGCTGAAGAAAAAGATGCAGCGCGAAGGCATTTTCCGCGAGATGAAGCTTCGCGGCCATTACGAAAAACCCTCGGAAAAGAAGGCGCGTGAGAAGGCGGAGGCGGTTCGCCGCGCCCGCAAGCTCGCCCGCAAGCGCGCCCAGCGCGAAGGCCTCATTCCGATGAAGCCGAAGATCATGCCGGGCGGACCGGGCGCCGAGCGCGGCGGGCGCGGTGGGCCGGGCGGCGGCCGTGGCGCAGCAGGCCGCAGCGGCGGCGGCTTCGGTGGCGGTGGTGGCTTCGGCAGTGGTGGCGGATTTGGCGGCGGCGGCGGTTTCGGGCGCTAGTCCTCCTTTTTCTGTCGTTTTACCACGGCGCGGGCAGCATCGAAATGCGGCCCGCGCTATGGCATTTTTGGGACCCAAGCTATCGTCGAACCTTCGCCGCATTCGTTGGGTGAACAGCCCGGGTCCCGACCGGCGGCGGCGGACTTTAGATTGATCGAGCGCCCGATGACGACGACGCAGCGCAGCCCGATCCGCAGCTTGCGCTTTTTGGCGCTTGCATTCCTTGCCGGGGGCGCGCTAGCCGGCTGCCAGACTGTCACGGGTACGCCGACCAGCGAAGTTCAGGACGGTCAGTTCGCCGCCTCGTCGAGCAACATCGCCTCGCTGAGCGGCGTGATCCAGAACAATCCGAACGATCCGCAGGCCTACAACATGCGCGGCTCGGTGTTCGGCCAGGCCGGCCGCAATCAGGACGCGCTCACCGATTTCAACAAGGCGATCAGCCTCGACCCAAACTATGGGCAGGCCTATGGCAACCGCGGCCTGATCTATCGCAAGACCGGCAAGCTCGATCTTGCGCTCGAGGACTACAACAAGGCGCTGACGCTCGATCAGAACTACGCGGCGGCTTATCTCGGCCGCGGCATCGTCTATCGGCTGAAGAAGCAGCCGTTCGAGGCCTTCAAGGACTTCAACAAGGCGATCGCGATCCGCCCCGACAACGCCGATGCCTATTACAACCGTGGCCTGCTCTATCAGAGCCAGAAGCAGCACCAGTTCGCAATCGACGATTTCTCGACCGCGATTGGGCTCACGCAGAACAAGGCCGAGCCCTATATCGCCCGCGGCTTGAGCTACATGGCGGTCAGCGACTTCAAGGCTGCGGCCGGCGACCTCGACGACGCAGTGTCGTCCGAACCGCAGAACCTGCAGGCCTGGACCACGCGTGCCTTCGCTTACGAGCGACTCGGCGACAAGGAGAAAGCCGCGGGCTCCTACGCCCGCGCGCTCAACCTCAACAAGGACCACGAGCCCGCCAAGCAGGGCTTCGCCCGCGTCGGCGGTAAGCTGGGCCAGACCTACCAGACGTTTTGATCGCGATTAGAAACCCAATCGCCGCAGCAGCGCCGCCAGCACCGGCCATCTCGGACGCTCGCGCCGCTTTTCGACATCGCTGTCTCTGGCAAACCCGGAAACCACTTGGCTTGCGAGCAGTGCCAGAAGACTGAAAAGAATGAGTTCCAGCAGGTCGAGCGGGCTGTCCACCTTGAAACTGAGGTGCGGCGCATAAAAGAAATAGGCGGCGGCGAAAGTGCAAGCGATCGTCATGCACATCGCGGGAATGCTGCCATAGCGGATGGCAATCAGCGCGGTCGGCACGAAATAAATGAAAATCAGGTGATCCTGCTTTAGCGACGCGTTGATCATCCAGAGGAAGACGGTCGTCAGTGCAAGCAGCGTCGCCGACACCGTGATGGGCGTGACCCACCGGCGAAGCAGCGATCTCGTCGCCTCGACGAACTCCCGGTCGGCGCGCACCGACATACCCGCATCCATCCCGACGATCCCCAGCCCGCGGTCTTAAGAGCCGCGCAGCAACGCAAGCTTAGGGGACGAGCGGATGCGGCGCCAGCGCATCGGTGGCGTCTCAAGGCGGTATCTGGGCAAGGAACGCCCGCACCGCGTCCAGCGCGCCAAACCGGTCGAGATCGTTATGCGCGCCATCGGCAAACCGCAGAAAGCGCTTGGGCTCGTTGGCAAGAGAAAACAACCGCTCACCGAGCGCGATCGGAACCACATTGTCTCGCACGCCATGCAGGATCAGCAGCGGCACGAAAACCTTGCCGATCAGCGCGTCGGAGTAGAACGGATCCTTCATCAGGAGCCGGACCGGCAGGAACCAATAAGCCCGCGCGCCGACGTCCGCCGCCGAGGTGAAGGGCGACTCCAGCACGAGGCCGCCGATCCGCTGCGTTGCCGCAAGCGCTACGGCGACGCCGGTGCCGAGCGACTCCCCATGCAGCACGATCCGCTGCGGCGGCATGCGCGCAACCGCGAAGGCATAGGCCGCTTGGGCATCCGCGATCAGGCCCGTCTGGCACGGGCTGCCGGTCGAGCCGCCGTAGCCGCGATAGCTCAGCGCGACGAAGCCGTAGCCGTCGCGGGCGAGCGCGCGGAAGCGATCCGCGCGATGCTGTAGCGCCCCACCGTTGCCGTGGAAGTAGAGCACCAAAGGCTTGTCGGCCTTCGGTGGCGCGTACCAGACGATCACCTTCTCGCCATCGGACGTGTCGAGCACGATCTCCTGCGCATCGGCCAGACCGACCTCGGCCGGCGCCGTGCGCTGACGCTCGGGATGGTACATGAGCGAGCGCTGCGCGACATACATCAGCGCGACGAATCCGCCGAATGCCGCCGCGCCCGCGATGAGCCATTTCAAAAACGCCATGCGATCTCTACAGGTGATTGCACCGGCGGATTGATAGCACCTCTTCGCCGGCTTGCGGTGCCCTGATAGTGTCGCTCCGTACTGATCGATGGCCGCATGCCCCCCGAAACGATAACGACGCCCAAACCCGCCCCCAACGTCACTGGGGATTTTCCGCCGTGGGGGCGTCTGGCCTACATCGACGGCGTGCGCGCGATCGCGATCATCGCCGTGATCGGGTTTCATGCCCACATCCCGGGCTTTCGCGGCGGCTTTGTCGGAGTGGATATCTTCTTCGTCATCTCCGGCTTCCTGATCACGCATCAGATCGTCAGCCAGACGCTGACTGGGCGCTTTTCGGCGGTCGATTTCTACGCCCGGCGGATCCTGCGCATTTTCCCGCCGCTGCTTCTGGTGACGGTCGTCACGCTTATCATCGCAATGCTGTTTCCGCTGCTGCCGATGGAGGGGCGCGATCTGGCAAAATCCGCCGCGGCAACCGCCGCGATGATCTCGAATTATTATTTCTCGTTGGGCGTCGACTATTTCTCGCCACAGGCCGAGATCAACCCGCTGCTCCACACCTGGTCGCTGGGGGTCGAGGAGCAGTACTACCTGTTCGCTCCGGCCGTCGTCGGCGCGGTGGTCGCCTTGGCGGCTCGCCGCAATTGGAACGCCACGCGCGCGCTGCTCGTAAGCGGCGCCATCGCCATCGCCATCTCCGCCGGCACGCTGGCGATTTTGAGCAGCCACGATCGCCGCCTCGCGTTCTTCTCGATCATGACGCGCACGTGGCAATTCGCAATCGGCGGCATGCTGGCGATTGCCGTGCTCTGGGGCACTCCGGTGCCGGCGCGGATGCGGTCGGGGCTCGGTCTGGCCGGTCTGCTGGCGATCGCCGCTTCGGTTGCGCTCTATCACCAGCACATAAGGTATCCGGGGGTCGCGGCGGCGTGGCTGCCGACGCTCGGCACGCTTGCGCTACTTGCCTCCGGCCTCGGCAACGAGCGCGCACCGCTGGTGCGACTGCTGGCGAGCCCGCCGGCGGTTGCGATCGGCGTGCTGTCCTACAGCTGGTACCTCTGGCACTGGCCGATCACCGAGCTGATGCGCACGGTGCCGATCGGGCAGGGCAGCATCTGGAAGGACGTCGCTTCATCCAGCGTGGCGCTGCTGCTTTCCATTCCAACGTATCTATTTCTCGAACGGCCGATGAAGACGCTGCGGCGGCCGGAGTTCACGCGGCGGTTCGGCACCCGCATCGTGGCGGCAGGCGTTGGCGGCTCGGCGCTCATCGCCGTGCTGGCGCTGGTGCTGGCGCGCAGCCCCGCCTACGAGCGCAACCTGCAGGCCATTGCATCGGGCGTGTCGTATCAAAGCGTGACCGATTGCCGGCCGGCCGCGAGCCTGCCGAAATTCAGCCACGTCAAACTCTGCGTGGTCGGTGCGCCCAACGATCCGAGCGTGATGGTCATGGGCGATTCCCACGCCCTGGTGCTCACGCCGATCGCCGAATGGTCGGCGAAAGCGGAAGGAAAGTCCGCTGTCATGCTTGGGCTAACGACCTGTCCGCCGCTGCAGGGCGTCGATGTCGCCTATTTCAGGCGCAGCGTCTGCGCGCGCAGCAACGACGAAATCCTGACTTGGCTCAAGACGCAGCCGCATCCGGTCACCGGCGCGGTGCTGGCGGCGCGTTGGTCGTTCTACAACGAGCAGGATACGCCGGCCGGCGATGCGGTCTTGCCGAGCTTGTTCTGGAGCGATGCCAAGGGGCGCAGCCGCGACTATTCAACGATACTCGGCGAAGGGCTCGCCGATTTCATCGCGGCGCTGGGCCCAAGCCGGCGCGTGCTGATCGTCGGGCCGGCGCCGGAGCTCAAGCATCCGCTCGAGAACTGCCTGCTGCGGGCGCAACTGACCGGGCAACCGCAGGAGTCGTGCGCGGTCAGGCGCATCGACGTCGAGCGCCGCCACCGCGAGACATGGCAGGTGCTGCGCAGCGCGGCGTCGAAATTCCCGAACATCCGCCTCATCGATCCGGCGGAAGTTCTGTGCGATCGCGATACCTGCTGGCCGTACAACTCCCAAGGCCTGCTTTATGTCGACAAGGATCATCTCAGCGTGCTCGGCACCGAGCTGCTGTACCGGCGCTTCGAGCGCGATTTCAGATGGGTGTATGGCGACGGGCCAGCTAGGTGACGTGGGGCGCGTCACATCGCCTTGACGATGGTCTCGCTCATCTTCTTCGCATCGCCGAGCAACATCATGGTGTTGTCGCGGTAGAACAGCGGGTTGTCGATGCCGGCGTAACCTGATGCCAGCGATCGCTTGATGAACATCACGGTACCGGCCTTCCACACCTGCAGCACCGGCATGCCGTAGATCGGCGAGGACTTGTCGTCCTCCGCGGCCGGATTGGTCACATCGTTGGCACCGATGACGAAGGCGATGTCAGCCTGGGCGAACTCGGAATTGATGTCCTCGAGCTCGAACACCTCGTCGTAGGGCACGTTGGCTTCGGCGAGCAGCACGTTCATGTGGCCGGGCATGCGGCCCGCCACCGGATGGATGGCGTATTTGACCTCGACGCCCTCCTTCTTGAGATGGTCCGCCATCTCGCGAAGCGCATGCTGGGCCTGCGCCACCGCCATGCCGTAGCCCGGCACGATGATGACCTTCGACGCGTTCTTCATGATGTAGGCGGCGTCCTCGGCCGAGCCGATCTTGACCGGACGCTGCTCGGCGCCGCCGGCACCGGCCGCCACTTCGCCGCCGAAGCCGCCGAGGATGACCGAGATGAAGCTCCGGTTCATGCCCTTGCACATGATGTAGGACAGGATCGCGCCCGACGAGCCGACCAGCGCGCCGGTGATGATCAGCGCGGAATTGCCGAGCGTGAAACCGATGCCGGCCGCGGCCCAGCCGGAATATGAGTTCAGCATCGAGATCACCACCGGCATGTCGGCGCCGCCGATCGGGATGATGATCAGCGCGCCGAACACGAAAGCGATCAGTGCGACCAGCCAGAAATCGATCTGGCTCTGCGACACGACGAGGCCGTAGACGAAAAAGATCAGCGCTGCCGCGAGCAGGATATTGACGATGTGACGGCCCAGAAAAATGATCGGCGCGCCGCTCATGCGGCCCGACAGCTTGAGGAAGGCGATCACCGACCCGGAGAAGGTGATGGCGCCGATAGCAACGCCGATCGACATCTCGACCAGGCTCGCCTTGTGGACGTGGCCTTGGGTGCCGATGCCGAACGCGGTCGGCGCATAGAACGCGCCCGCCGCCACCAACACCGCCGCCATGCCGACCAGCGAATGGAAAGCGGCTACCAGTTCCGGCATTGAGGTCATCGGCACGCGGCGCGCGATCACGGCGCCGATGCCGCCGCCAAGCCCAAGCCCCGCCACCACAAGAATCCAGGCGCCGGCGCCGGCCGGCGGATGCGCGGCGAGTGTGGTGGCGATCGCGATCGCCATGCCGATGATACCCAGCATGTTGCCGCGCCGGCTTGATTCCGGGCTCGACAGCCCGCGCAGCGCCTGAATGAAGAGGACGCCTGCGACGAGATAGAGAATGGCTGCGATATCGGCGTTCATGAAGCTGGAAGACATGGCGCGGCCTTACTTCTTTTTCTTCTGGTACATCGCCAGCATGCGCTGGGTGACCAGGAAGCCGCCGAAGATGTTGATGGAGGCGAACACCAGCGCGACGAAGCCGAGCGCACGCGCCCAGATGCGCCCCTGATCGTTGGTGACGAGCTCGACCCCGACCGCGAGCAGCGCACCCACCACGATCACCGAGGAAATCGCGTTGGTCACAGACATCAGCGGCGTGTGCAGCGCCGGCGTCACCGACCAGACCACGTAGTAGCCGACGAACACGGCCAGCACGAAGATCGACAGCCGGAACACAAACGGATCGACTGCGTCGAGCGCGGTTCCAGTCATGGCGGGACTCCTTCTGCGCTAAAGCGCGCGCTCTATGCGGCAGTTTTGGGCATGAAATTGGGATGCACGACCGCGCCGTCGCGAGTGAGCGCAGTGGCCTTTACGATCTCGTCGTCCCAGTTGACGGCAAGCTTCTTGTCTTTCTTGTCGACCAGGATTTCGAGAAACGTCAGCAGGTTCTTGGAATAGAGCGCGGAGGCCGAGGCCGCGAGCCGGCCGGCGACATTGGTGAAGCCGACAATCTTGACGCTGTTGACGCTGGCGACCTCGCCCGCTTTAGCGCCCTCGACATTACCGCCGCGCTCGACTGCGAGATCGACCAGCACCGAACCGGGCTTCATCGAGGCGACCATCTCCTTGGACACGAGCCGCGGCGCGGGCCGCCCGGGAATGAGCGCGGTGGTGATGACCACATCCTGCTTCTTGATGTGCTCGGCTACGAGCGCCGCCTGCTTGGCCTGGTATTCCTTGGACATTTCCTTGGCGTAGCCGCCCGCGGTCTGCGCGTTCTTGAACTCTTCATCCTCGACCGCGAGGAATTTCGCTCCAAGGCTCTCGACCTGCTCCTTGGTGGCGGGGCGCACGTCGGTCGCGGTGACCACCGCGCCGAGGCGGCGCGCGGTCGCGATCGCCTGCAACCCCGCGACACCAACGCCCATGATGAAGACGCGCGCGGCGGGCACCGTGCCGGCCGCGGTCATCATCATCGGAAAGGCGCGGCCGTATTCGGCCGAGGCGTCGATCACAGCGCGATAGCCGGCGAGATTGGCCTGGCTCGACAGCACGTCCATCGACTGCGCGCGGGTGATGCGCGGCATCAGTTCCATCGCGAACGCGGTGACCCCGGCGTCCGCCATCGCTTTCAGCGCGGCATCGTTGCCGTAGGGATCCATGATGGCGATGACCAGCGCGCCCTTGCGGTACTTCGACAGTTCGGCCGCAGCCGGCCGGCGAACCTGAAGCACAATGTCGGCGCCGCTGAGTGCATCGGCGGCAACTGTCGCGCCCGCCGCCGTGTAGTCGGCGTCGAGGATGCCCGATTTGACGCCTGCGCCGGGCTGCACCGCCACCGCGGCGCCGAGCCCGATCATCTTCTTGACGGTCTCAGGGGTGGCTGCGACGCGTGGCTCGGACGGATCGACTTCGGCCGCAACTGCGATTTTCATAGTGCCTCCAACGGCCGCCCGCATTCATGACGAGCGCTTGCAGCCCCGTGAACAGGGACCGAACCCGCTCAAGTCAGAAAATAGGCCATCCCGATCAGGATGATGATGACGAAGCCCATCACCCATTTCACGAGCGACAGGAAGTTCAGGTAGGTCTGTTCATGCGCGGCGTAGTCATTGCCATCCGCCACTGCGTATTCCGGGGCGCCATGCGCGGCCATCACGCGATCCTTTCAATCAGCTTCATGGAGCATCGTTCGGCAGCCTGAAACGCGGCTGGCCACGACACCGCAACCGAGGAAGCTAGGATTTAGCGGAAAGGTGGGATGCGGGCAATGCCGCGAAGCCAGCCGTCCCACACCGAATCAGCGCGGCAGAACAGGCCTATCTGCACTCCGAGCGGGAGGTGGCTTTACGCGCCAGCGCCAGATCGTCCTCGTGACCGCGGACGATGTCGGCGATCATGTTACCCATCTGCGGGTCCTTGACGCAGCCGGACTGCTTCATGGCGGCGAGCTGGTCCTCCAGCCGCGGCCCGAGCTGGCGGGCGATGCGGCATTCCTCGGCGAGGAGCTTGGGGTTAGCGCCCTTCTCCTGAATCTGCTTGGTGATGCGCTGGTAGCGGGTGGTCAGCTTCTCGGTGTCTTTGGACATGAGCTTGCTGATTTCCTCGGCGCAATTCTGCGCGTAGGCGCCCTGGGGCATCAACATCAAATTCGCCAGGGCGACACAGCAAGCAAGCCGGACCAGCATCAAAATCCTCACCGTTTGGATTCATCGTAGCGGCAGACCGAGCGGAATTGCGGCAGCCGGGACTCGACGCAAAAGACGGAGCCCCCGCCCCATTAACCGGATACGCTCTCGAAGTCCAACGTGCTGAATGCCGCAACCGCAGGCTGCGGTGGAAAAGCCTAGCTTCCTGGGGTCAGGCAGACCTGCTTGAGCGCCGCCGCCTGCCGGCCGGCCACACCCTTCACCGCGAAGTTTTCCATCGCCGCCTCAAACAGGCGGTGGAAGTTCAGTTCGGCCCGCAGATGCAGGAACACGCCGCCGAGGCCGATGGCAGCGCGGTCCATCAGCACGAACTCGCGCGGCACCGTCACCGGCCCTTTTTGCCGCAGCGCCTTGTGCACCTCGAACGCCTGGCGGCGGCCATAGTCGCCGGGCTTCACGCCGTCGGCGATGCTGCGCACGCGATCGTCCATCAGCGGGCCGTAGATAAAGCGCGCCCAGATGTTGAGAATGTCGATCAGCTCGCGCGAAAGTTTGCGGAAGCCCCAGGTCTCGTAGGCATACACCACGCGCGCGTCGTCGCCGTCGCGCAAGCCGTTGTAGAGATCGACCACGCCGCCGACGAAGCTCGGCGGGAAGATGCGGATGCAGCCGTAATCGAGCAGATTGATGCCGGCCGGCTTTCCCTTCTCGGCAAAGACGGTGTAGTTGCCGAGATGCGGGTCGCCATGGATGACGCCGAAGCGGCTGAACGGCACCCACCAGGCGGTGAACATCGCCTTGGCGAGACGGTTGCGTACGGCGAGCGTGTCGTCCTTGTGTTCGAGGAGGCGTACCCCTTCGAGCCAGTCGAGCGTCAAGAGCCGGCCAGTCGAAAGCTCCGGCCATACGTGCGGCACTCGGACGGCGTCCTCGTCCGCCAGCATGTCGCGATAGAGCGCGGCGTGCTTGGCCTCGTGACGGTAGTCGAGCTCCTCGCGCATCCGCGCGCCGATCTCCTTAATCATCTCGGTGGTATCGATCGCCGGATCGAACCGCCGCCGGATCGCAAACAACAGGCCGAGCTGGCGGAGATCGGCCTCGACCGCTGACTGCATGTCGGCATACTGCAGCTTGCAGGCGAGATCCGCGCCGTCGTGCGACTGCGCGCGATGCACCTGGCCGAGCGAAGCCGCAGCGGCGGGATGATGCTCGAAGCTTGCAAACTTCTCTTGCCAGTCGGGGCCAAGCTCGGCCTGCATGCGGCGCTTGACGAACGCCCAGCCCATCGGCGGCGCCTGGCTCTGCAGCTTGGTCAATTCGGTGATGTATTCGGGCGGCAGCGCCTCCGGGATGGTGGCAAGGAGCTGCGCCACCTTCATGATCGGGCCCTTCAGGCCGCCCAGCGCCGCCGCCAATTCCGCCGCATTCTTGGCACGGTCGAGATCGATGCCGAGAAAGCGCGCGCCTGCCATGCGCACTGCCACACCGCCGACATTCCTGCCGACGCTGGCGTAGCGCTTGGCGCGGGCGGAGAAGCGGTTTTTTTCCTGATCCGGTGTTGAATTTGGCATCCCGCCTAGAAGTAGGAGCAATTGAACCGAAAAGCGAGGTCGCGCAGACATCAGCGCCGCACGTCAGCAACGTTCTGCACCGCGGGTCACAATTGCCGCCTGCGGTTGCGACACCTCGACGCTGGCAATAGGGGAGCGTGTCATGCGGAGTCTATTGATTTCTGTCGTTATGCTGAAGCTATCCGCCAGCCTTTGCTCGGCGCAGGCCGCTGTGAACAGCGAGCGTACGTTGACCGTCCGCGGCCATGGGCGCGCACAGGTTCCGCCCACCACGCGACCAAAGCCAAGAGCGTGGAAGACGCAACAGCAGCACACCGTCAACGCGCCTCGCGCGCCGTCAGCGTTTTGCGCGAAATGGCCGCGGACGGGGTGGAGATCGCCCAATCGACTTTCGGCTCGGTGAAGTCCGCATGCCTCCGTCGCTCAGCAGCTCAAGAGAACCTGAAGCCGAGTATCAGGCCGTCACGACATTCGAGCTGAAGATGACTCGGGTGGCCGCCGTCGATGGCTCGATCACCATGCATCGAGCGGACTCTTCCAGGTCCGCAATCTGCGGTTCGGCCTCGCAGACAACAATCCTGGCGCGAATACAACGCGCAAAAACGCGGTCGCCGATGCCCGCGAGCGAGCGGCAGCTTATGCGCAGGCGGCCGGGGTGCAGCTCGGGGACATCGTCAAAATCGAAGACACGGAGACGCAAGGTCCAGTGCTGTTTGCCGCGAAAGCACCGGCGATACGGAGCGTAGAGGTCATCCCGCCCGGAAACCTGACGCTGACGGCTTCGGCCACGATCACATGGCGGATCAGCGCCAAACTTTGATGCGCGGCTGGACCTACTTCGCTTTGTCCAACGCCTCCAGCTCGCCGATCATCCGCTCGATCACGCCGAGACCGCCCTGCCAGAATTTCGGGTCACGGGCATCGAGACCGAACGGCGCCAGCAGTTCGGCGTGGTGCTTGGTGCCGCCGGCCGCGAGCATTTCCAGATAGCGCTCGGCGAAGCCCTCGCTCGCGCGCTCGTAGACCGCGTAGAGCGAGTTCACCAGGCAGTCGCCGAAGGCATAGGCATAGACGTAGAACGGCGAATGGATGAAGTGCGGGATGTAGGTCCAGAACACCTCATAACCGGGGCGAAGATCAATCGCCGGTCCCAAGCTCTCGCGCTGCACCTCGAGCCAGATGTTGCAGAGCTGCTCGGCGGTGAGTTCGCCATTGCGCCGCTCGGTATGGACCTGGCGCTCGAAGGTGTAGAACGCGATCTGCCGCACCACAGTGTTGATCATGTCCTCGACCTTGGCGGCGAGCATGGCCTTCCTCTGCTTCTTGTCCGTGGTTTCGGCCAGAAGCTTCTTGAAGGTCAGCATTTCGCCGAAAACGCTGGCGGTCTCGGCGAGCGTAAGCGGGGTCTGCGCCATCAACGGACCGTTCGGCGCCGCCAGCACCTGATGCACGCCGTGGCCAAGCTCGTGGGCGAGCGTCATCACGTCGCGCGGCTTGCCCTGGTAGTTCAGCATCACATACGGATGCGCCGAGGGAACGGTCGGATGCGCGAAGGCGCCGGGTGATTTTCCGGGCCGCGCCGGCGCATCGATCCAACGGTTCTTGAAAAATCGCTCGGCGATCGCCGCCATCTTCGGCGAGAACGCGTTGTAGGCGGTGAGCACGGTCTGCTCCGCCTGCGGCCAGGGGATGGTGCGCATGGCGACCTGCGGCAGCGGCGCGTTGCGGTCCCAGTGCGGCAACTGCTTCTTGCCGAACCAGCTCGCCTTGAGCGCGTAATAGCGGTGCGACAGCCGCGGATAGGCCTCGCGCACGGACGACACCAGCGCGTCGACCACCTCGGGCTCGACGCGGTTGGCCAGATGCCGCGATTGCGCCACGTCGGAGAAGCCGCGCCAGCGGTCGGAAATTTCCTTGTCCTTGGCGAGTGTGTTGGTGACCAGCGTGAACAGCCGCAGGTTCTCCTTGAAGGTCTTGGCCAGCGCCTCGGACGCGGCCTTGCGCTTCTTCGGATCCGCGTCCTGCATGATGTTCAGCGTCTGCTCGAGCGGCAGCGACTTGCCGCCGATCTTGAAGCGCAGCGCCACCATGGTTTCGTCGAACAGCCGGTTGAACGCGGAATAGCCCGTCACCGACTTCTCGTGGAACAGTTGCTCGACGCGGTCTTCGAGCTGGTATGGCTTGTCCTTGCGGATGTCCTCGATCCAGGGCCGGTAATGGCCGAGCGCGGGATCGGCCAAAGCCTTGTCCAGCGCCGCGTCATCGAGCCGGTTCAGATCGAGCGTGAAGAACAAGAGGTGCAGCGAGGCCGCGGTGATGCGTTCCTGCATGTCGCCGTAGAACTTGGCGATGGCGGGATCGATGGTGTTGCCGGCATAGAGCAGCCCGGCATAGGAGATCAGTCGGCCGAGCACGTCCTCGATCGCCTCGTAGCGGCGCACCGCTTCGCCGAGCGTGCGGCCCGCATCGGGGCTTGCGGCAATGTCGGCGAGCCGGCCCTTGTAGGCCTTCTCGAACTCGAAGCACTCGGTCTCGCCGCGCTCCAGGTCGCGCTTGACCTCAGGCGCGTCCATCGCCGCATAAAGGTCGGCCAGATTCCATTCGGGCAGCGTACCGAGCGTTTTCGGCGCCTTGTTCGCCGCAGCGGAGCGCGAGGCGGCGTGAAACTTGATGGGTGTCATGAAAACCTGGCTGTTACTGAGTTCGGACTACCCGAGAACATAAGGCCGCCCGCGCATCCGGCAAGTATGAGTTATTTTCCAAGCAACTTGCAGTGGTCTATTACGGCGGCGAAGGCGTGCCCTGCCCGTGCCCGGCCGATGGTGTCATGCTGGCGATCGGCGCCGGTCCCGGTCAAGGGACCGTCCAAGTCGCTGCGGAAAAATCGCCGCCGGGCACCTTCGCCGTGGCGGTGATCCGGCCGCGACGGCCTGAGATACACCGTACCGATCTCGTTCCTGCCGAGGCTCGGCGAGATCAACCGCACGATCCAGTATCCGCTGGCACGCTACACTGCACACTGCGGTGATGGCGCTACCCGAACTGTTCACGGTCGAGCCCGTGAAGTAGCCGGACTGCGCTATTTTTTTCGAGCCGGACGACGACGATGAGCTCGACGACCGCGAGTTAGACGAGAATGAGCTCGACGAGCTTGACGACGACGAACTCGGCCCGACGACGTCGTGTAGGTCGTGGTCGACGGCCTCACCGCGGCCGGCGCCGGAGCGGCGGCTCGTACGGGAGCGGCAGCAGGGGCAGCGACCCTCGCGGGGCCGCAGCGGCGGGCGCCACAACCTTTGCAAGTGCTGCCGCCTTCGGAGCTGACACCGGCGCGGCGGTTCGTGTCGTGCCAGGTGACGGAGGCCCTACAAGCGGCTTGAGTTTGGGTCCAGCCGTCACCGGCTTGCTTTGATATTCCTTGATCGCCGCGGCCTCGCGCTCGGCTTTGGTCTGCGTGCTCGGCGCAGGCGCGCGGACAGCGCCCTTCGTTCCGGTGTCGATGTTCTCGTTGGACTTCACCTTCGACTGCTCGAGATTTCTGGTGCGCGCAGCATCCTGCGAGCTTGGCGCGACATCCTGCTTGAGCTGCTGAAGCGCTTTGTTGTCTTTGGTCTGCGAAAACGCGATCGACGGCACGGCGACCATCGCAACGACGGGCAAAATCATTCGGAATGAAATCTGCTCGGCGGCATGCAGCTGGAGCGGCCGATAGTGCAATGGTAGCAGGATCGGGAACTCGGTTGGAGCCTGCCTGCGTGGATAGTTACGGCGTGGGACGGCCTACTCTTCGTTAAGGCCAATTCCTAACGGCCCCTTAAGGCAACCCGCGCAGACTGCCTCGAAACGGCACAGTTGCGTTGGAGTGTTGCCATGACCGCGCGTGTTCTCATTGTCGACGATGATCCTGTCCAGCGGCGCCTGCTCGACAACATGGTGCGTAAGTTCGGCCACGAGCCGGTGGTGGTGGAGAGCGGCGAAGCGGCCGCAGCGTTGCTGACCGGCGCCGCGCGTTTCGACTGCGTCGTGCTCGACCTGGTGATGCCCGATCTCGACGGGATGGGCGTGCTGGCGCGAATGCGCGATGCCCGCAACACCGTGCCGGTGATCGTGCAGACCGCGCATGGCGGCATCGACAATGTGGTGTCGGCGATGCGCGCGGGCGCTGCCGATTTCGTGGTGAAGCCGGTCGGCGCCGAGCGGCTGCAAGTGTCGCTGCGCAATGCAATGGAAAAGGGGGCGCTCGCCGACGAGCTTTCCCGCATCAAGCGCAGCCAGTCCGGCACGCTCACCTTCAAGGACATCGTCACCCGCAGCGCGAAGATGCATGCGGTGCTGCGCACCGCCGAGAAGGCCGCCGCCTCCACCATCCCGGTGTTGATCGACGGCGAATCGGGCGTCGGCAAGGAACTGATCGCCCGCGCCATCCACGGCCAGGGTGAGCGGCGCGCCAAGCCTTTCGTCGCGGTCAATTGCGGCGCGATCCCCGACAATCTCGTGGAATCGATCCTGTTCGGCCACGAGAAGGGAGCTTTCACCGGCGCGACCGAGAAGCACACCGGCAAGTTCGTCGAGGCCTCGGGCGGTACGCTGTTCCTCGACGAGGTCGGAGAATTGCCGCTCGCCGCGCAGGTGAAGCTTTTGCGCGCCATCCAGGAGGGCGAAGTCGAGCCGGTCGGCGGAAGGAAGCCCGTGAAGGTCGATGTACGGATCATTTCCGCCACCAACCGCAACCTGATCGACGACGTCAAAGCCGGACAATTCCGCGAAGATCTGTTCTACCGCCTGCATGTGTTCCCGATCGTGGTGCCGCCGCTGCGCGAGCGGAGCGAGGATATTCCCGATCTCGTTCGGCATTTCCTCGCCAGGATCGCCGCCGAAGAGGGCAAGCGCGTGCGCGCCGTTAGCGGCGAGGCGCTGGCGCTGCTCGGCCACCACCGCTGGCCGGGCAACGTGCGTCAGCTCGAGAATGCCGTGTTCCGCGCCGTGGTGCTGGCCGAGGCCGACAGCATCGGCGTCGATGAGTTTCCGCAGATCGCAGCGCAGATCGCCGACCAGGCCACGCCGGCAGCCCAGGGCTTCACCGAGCCGATGCGCGCAACGGCGATGTTCGAAGTGCCGTCGCTGCTCGATCCCGGCCCCGGTGTCGCGCCTTCGATCCCGTCGCCCGGTGCGCTCACCCTGCTCGACGACCATGGCGACGTGCGGCCGCTCGAAGAGATCGAGGCCGAGGTCATCCGCTTTGCGATATCGCACTATCGCGGGCAGATGTCGGAAGTCGCCCGGCGGTTGCAGATCGGCCGCTCAACGCTTTACCGCAAGCTCGAAAATCTCGGCATGGCGGAACGCTCCAACGAGGAGCGTAAGGAACCCGCCGAAGCGCATTAACGCTTCGCGCTAACCATTCCCGCGTGCGCGCCGCGCGGCGTTAACTGTCAATTCGACAGTTCATAGACGCGACGGCGTTTAGCTGGAAAAGTCCCGCATTGCATCGCGACGTGGCTTTGGTGCGTCACGATCGGGGCCCGGTGGAGTGGAGTATGCGTAACATGCACAGCGCTCGATTGCGCATGAGGTTCGGATTTCTTGCCAGCACCGCGCTTGTGCTTGTCCTGACGGCCTCGACGAGCGCCTCTGCCGCGCCGCAGACTTCCGAAACATTCCAGGCGCCGCCACCGACCACGCGCGGCTACAGCACGCCCGGCAGCATGCCGAAGCCGTCAGCGACGGTGGATGACGGCATTCGCTTCCGCGGTTCGATGCAGCCTGCCGACGGCACAGCCACGGCTGCATGCGCGTGCAGGATCCGATGAAGTACGCCGAGGTGCTGCTGTCCCTTGCCGCACCGAAGGCCAATTACACTTCGGACAGCATCAAACGGATGCTCGGCGGCGAGGAGAAGCAGATCGACTTCGCCAACCAGATTCCGGTCCACATCACCTACCAGACCGCGTTCGTGGACGAGGCCGGCAAGCTGCAATTCCGCGACGACGTCTACGGTCTCGATGCCAAGGTGATGGCGACCCTAAGCGGCAGCGAGCGGCAGGTGGCCGACGTCGCGATCGAGCGGCCGGCCGATCCCAACTTCAAGCCGACCCCCGAGCAGGGTCACAAACTCCGGAATGCGGCCGGCGGGAACTCGCCATTCGCGCTGTTTAACTAGCTTTTCCGATAGAATCGACCTGAAAACGGTTGAAAAAGGCCGAATTCGCGGGTTCGGTCCTTCACCATTTTCACACACTGCATCTGGATATTCCAGGCCATTTTTCGCCATACTCGGCCGGTACGTTTCCTGGATACGGGGCGGGGGGGACAGTAATTCCGCATTAACCCATCCCGATAACACTGCGTTAGCCATGTCGTCCCGGCGGTCGCCGGGGCGGCATTCGTCAGTTGCTCAGCGACCCCGTGGGGACGAGATCGCACGTGAGAGTTTGTGCCGCGCAGCATGCCGGATTTGGGTTGAGCGTCTCGCGCGTGGTGAATCGCGCCGGTCTCGCCACCTGTCTTCTCTTCATTGGCTCCTTGGGAGCGCAGCAGGCGAAGGCTGTGGGCGACACCCGCACCATCACGCTGCACCATGTCCACACCAATGAAGACCTCGTCGTCACTTACAAGAAGAACGGGCAATACGACGAAGAGGCGCTGAAGAAGATCAACTGGATCATGCGCGACTGGCGCAAGAACGAAGCGACCACGATGGACCGGCAGGAAATCGACCTGCTCTGGGACGTCTATCAGGAGGTCGGCGCCAAGGAGCCGATCCATATAATCTGCGGCTATCGCTCGCCCTCCACCAACAACATGCTCCGCGGCCGCAGCAAGCGCTCCGGTGTCGCGCGCAACAGCCAGCACACGCTCGGCAAAGCCATCGACTTCTACATTCCCGGCGTTTCGCTCGACACGCTGCGCGCCACCGCGATGCGGCTGCAAGGCGGCGGCGTCGGCTACTACCCCACATCGGGCTCGCCGTTCGTCCATCTCGACATCGGCAATGTCCGCGCCTGGCCGCGCATGACGCGCGAGCAACTGGTCAAGCTGTTCCCGGATGGCCGCACCGTGCATCTGCCGGCCGACGGCAATCCCCTGCCCGGCTATGAACTGGCGCAGGCCGACCTCGAGCGCGGCGTGAACCGCCGCACCGTGGCCGCCCCGCAGAAGCGCACGTTCCTGGCCTCGCTGTTTGGCCGCGACAAGGACGCCGACGAGGCCGACGACAACAGCACGGCTCGCGAGACCGCTCCCGCGCCGCGCGGCGTGAACGCCAAACCTGAGCCTGCGAAATCCGAGTCCGTCAAACCTGAATCTGCCAAATCTGAACCTGCGAAGACCGAGTCCAGCAAGCCCGCCGCACCCGCCCGCGTCCAGGTGGCGTCCGCCGGCGAGCCGGTCGTGAGCAACGCCCCGGCCCAGCCGGTGCCGCTGCCGCCGCGCCGGCCAATCTACCAGGTCGCCGCCGTGGAAAGCCGGCCGGCGCCCGCTCCGCGCGCGGCCGCGCCGATCCAGCTCGCGTCGCTGTCGCCGAACGAGATCGTCAACATGCGCGGCCTGTGGGACAGCACGGCTGACGCCACGCCGGCGAAGGCGCTGGTCGCCGAAACCAACGCGCTGAGCGTATCGAGCGCGCGCCGCACCCAGACCGTTGCCGCCGGCCGTGACACCACTGCCAGCGTCGGCCCGTTCCCGAACCATGACCGCGTGCCGACCGAGGTTGCGCTCGCCTATGCCGCGGAATCGCGGACCCTGGCCAAGCTCGCCGAGCGCGCTCCCGCGGTGGTCACCACCAAGGGGCTGGCCTCGATCGCCAACAAGCCGACCGAGGCGATCGCGCAGAGCCGGCTGACGCAAGCCTCTGAGCGGCTTGACGATCCGTGGCTGCGCGGCCTGGTGCTGGCGCCGAACGTGCAGAACTCGCTGGTCGTCACCCAGGTCGGCGATCCGGATTTCGCAGGCCTCGCCCAGTTCATGACCAAGCCCGGCTCGGCGCTAATGATGACGTTCTCCAACGACCCGCACCTCGGGATGACCGACGGTCAGTTCTCCGGCGCCGCTGTGGTTTTCCCCGCCACCGTCACCTTCGGTGCCGCGCGGCGCACCGCGAGCCTGCAGTAAGCCTGCATTCCTGAACATTTCGGCTTCTGGTGATCGCGCACTCCGTGCGCGCAGATGCCGTTTGCCCGACAACCGGAGGCCGCACCCGTCTGGACTTAGCCTCTAGCCTGGGCAAAGCTTTCAAAAAACAAAGCTCATTCAGGGGGAGGTTGCCATGGCAGTGCAGCGTCTCGTTGCCTTCATTTTCGCTGCCGCGCTCACCGGTTCAATGGCGCAGGCCGAGATCAAGACCGAGTGGATCGAATACACGCATGGCGACGTGAAGCTGAAAGGCTATCTCGTCTATGATGACGCCGTCATCGGCAAGCGGCCGGCCGTGCTGGTCATTCATGCGCGCGAAGGCATGACGGCAAACACACTCAAGAACGTCGAGATGTACGCCCGGTTCGGTTACGTCGGATTTGCCGCCGACATTTTCGGCATGCTGCCAAAGGACGTCCCTGAAATGCAGGCGCAGACGGCGATCTACAACAAGGACCGCGCGCTGATGAAGGCGCGCGCCCAGGCCGGATACGACGCGCTCGCCAGACATCCGCTGGTCGACGCCACGAAAATCGCGCAGGCAGGATACTGCTTCGGCGGCACGGTCGTGACCGAGTTCGGCTCGACCGGGGTGCCGCTTGCCGCAACAATCGCGATCCATGGGTCGTTCAACAATCATCCGGCGGGGTGGGCGAAAGGCCTCAAGGGCAAGATGCTGGTCCTGCATGGCGCCGAGGACTCAGGCTACCCGCTCACCACCATCGCCGGCGTGGTCGACGAGCTCCGCGCGGCGAAGGTGGACTTCCAATACGAGGTCTACAGCGGCGCCCAGCACGGCTTCTCGGTGCCGAAGAGCAAGGCCGATCAGCGCGCCGATATACAATCGCGGGCTTCGGCGGGGCGGTTCCTGAAAGAGGTCTTCGCCGGCGAGTAGGGCTTTTCATGTAGGATGCCGTCCGAAACTTGAAGGAGACGGCGTTGAGCCTTTCAAATTCGGTGCTGGATACGCGCTTCCGGTCGGCGCTTGGCCGCATGGCCGAGCAGGGCCGGCTGCAAACCTACTCTACCCCGGTCGATCCTCATCTCGAGGTCGCCGGCCTGATGAAAAAGCTCGATGGCGGGCCGGCACTGCTGTTCTCCAAGGTCCACGGCCACGACATGCCGGTGATCGGAAATCTGTTGTCATGCCAGGCCAATGTCGAGGCGGCGTTCGGCGCTGGTTTCCGTGGCGTGCGCGAGTTCGTCGGCCGGGCGCTTGGCGATCCCAAGCCACCGGTGCTGGTCGAGCGGGCGCCTGTGCAGGAGCAGGTGCATACCAAGAACATCGATATCGGCCGGATGCTGCCGGCGCTGCAGCACACCGCCGACGATGCCGGCCGATACATCACCGCCGGCATCGTCATCGCCCGCGACCCGGACACCGGCGTCTACAACGCGTCCTATCACCGGCTGATGCTTGCCGGCCCGGACCGGGTGGCCATCCAGCTCGACTTCGGCCGCCATCTGCGCGCGGCGTTCGAGCGCGCTCAGAAGAAGGGCCAGCATCTACCGGTGGTGGTCTGTATCGGCTCTGACCTCGCGCTGCACTACACCGCGGCGACGATGGGTTCGCAGATGCCCGAGAACGCAGATGAGCTCGCGGTCGCCGGCGGTCTCTGCGGACGGCCGCTACCAGTCGTGAAGGCTATCTCGCAGGATCTGCTCGTGCCGGCCGAGAGCGAGATCGTGCTGGAGGGCGTGTTGAAGTGCGACGAGGAGGTGATGGAAGGCCCGTTTGGCGAGTTCGTCGGCTATCTGGCGCCCGGCCGATCCGGGGCCGGTGCTGGAGGTGACGGCGCTGACGCATCGGACGAAGCCTATCTATCACGCCATCAATGGCTACGGCCGCGAGACCGTGGTACTGCGCAAGTACGTTCTGGAGGCGAGCCTGCTCAAGGTGCTGCAGGGCGCAGTTCCGATCGTCACTGACGCGGAGATGACGGCCGGCGGCTTGCACCGCTTTCATGCCGTCGTGCAGGTTAAGAAGACCGGGCCGGCTCACGACGGCTTGCAACGCAACGCCATCATGGCCTCGTTCGGCGCGCTGAAGGACCTCGACATGGTGATCGTGGTGGACGATGACATCGACATCCGCGATCCGGCCGACGTGGAATATGCGCTGGCCACCCGCATGGAGGCGTCGAAGGATATCTTCATGCTGCCGGCCGCGCGCGGGCACGAATACGTGCGCGTCTCGGATCGCGGAATGCGGACCAAGCTCGGCATCGACGCCACCGTGCCATTTGCGGAGAAAACGCGCTTTGCCCGCTGCGAGTTCAAGCCAGTGGATGTGGATGCTGCGGCGATGACAACCGACGCGGACGTGGCGAGGAAGAGATTGGGTTTGTGAAACAGTTCCACTCCCCGTCATGGCCGGGCTTGACCGGGCCATCCATCACCTTCGACAGAATTTCGCGGAAAAGATGGACCTCCGGGTCAAGCTCGGGGGTTACGACCGTGGGGTGCGGCCGCGGGTCGCCGAAGTAGCGAACTTACGCAGCCAGCATCCCCAGCGCGTTCATGTAGGTTTCCAGGATGAGCTGCTGCTCATTGCGCTCCGTAGCTTCGAGCTTCCGCAAGCGCACCACCGCGCGCAGCGCCTTGACGTCGAAGCCGCTGCCCTTCGACTCGGCATAGACGTCGCGGATGTCGTCGGAGATTGTCTTCTTTTCCTCCTCCAGCCGCTCGATCCGTTCGACGAAGGCCTTGAGCTGGTCCTTGGCGAAACGGGTCTTGGCGGCTTCGGGCTGCTCTTTTTCGATCGCCGACATCAAACGCTCCTCAATGCGTGACAGGCGGAGACTTTCCCCGCCGTTTCATAAGGAGCATTCGGGGAACGATGCCCTCAGGGCAAGGCGCGGGTGCCGCCGCCCCCGTCATCCACAGCCAAGCTGTGGGAAAGATTGCCCTATTTACAACAGTTACTGCACGTCAGCGGACTTGATGCCGGCGCGCACAATGACATCGGACCAACGGACAACATTGGTGCGCACCTGCTCCGCCGCAGCGGCAGGGCCGTCGCCGCGGGCGTCGAAGCCGACCTTGGCGAGCCGCCCGCGGATTTCCGGTTTCCGCACCACCTCGGCCACGACCTGCGCGATCTTGTCGACGAGCGGCTTGGGCGTGCCGGCCGGTGCGAACAAGCCCTGCCAGTTCATGATCTGGAAATCGGGAAGGCCGGCCTCCTCGGCCGTCGGCACGCTCGGCAGCTTCGCGTCGCGTGCTGCTCCCGTCACCGCCAACGCCTTGAGTTGGCCGCTGTCGATCGAAGACAGCAGCGGGGCGGGCATCAGCCAGGCCGCATCGACATGCTTGCCCAGCAAGGCGGTGACGGCAGGCGCGGCGCCCCGGAACGGAATGTGCGAGGTCTTGATGCCGGCGCGCTGCTCCAGCAGCACTTCGGTGAGGTGGCTGATCGTACCGGGCCCCGACGAGGCGACGTTCAGCCCGCCGGGCCTCGCCTTGGCATCCGCGATGAAGCTGCGCAGGTCCGACGCCGGCAGGTCGTGCCGCGCCACCAGCACTTGCGGTGCCGTCACCAGCACCGAAACCGGCGCGAACTGCTTGAGCGGATCCTTGTCGAGATTGGGGTAGAGACTCGGATTGACGGTGATCGAGTCCGTGATGACCAGCAGCGTGTAGCCGTCGGGCGCCGCGTTGGCGACGAAGATCGCCCCGGTGGAATTCCCGGCGCCGGGCTTGCTCTCGACGATGAGCGGCTCGGTCCACACCGCGCGTAGTCCATCGGCGAGGATGCGCGCCACCGCATCGACCGGGCCGCCCGGCGACGACGGCACGATCAGGCGCACCGCGCGCGAGGGAAATTTCGCTGGATCCTCGGCCTGGGCTGACGTTTGGGCGCGCGCGACGCCGATCCCGCTTACCAGAACCAGCAGGACAGCGACGGAATGTAGGATGGCAATCCGCATGTCAGCTCTCCCCATGAACAGGGACGAACAGATCATCGACCGCGACCGGCGCAGGGATGAGAGCCTGCTCGTGCAAATACTGCACCAGCGCGTTCAGCGTCGGCCGGTTGGGCTCGATGCCGTAGGGAAAGGCGTCGCCGCCGAACACACTGTCGATCTCGTCGATATGGTCGGCCAGCCACGGCAGCATGTATCGCAGCGACACCTGAATACGCATTTTGTGCATGGCATGTTGTTTCGCCGCCACAAGCGCGCGATAGAGGTTCGCCGCGACGAACGGATGCTTCTTGTAGATGTCGCGGCGGATCGCGACGAGATGCATGATCGGAAAGATTCGCGTGCGCAGGAAGTAGTCCTTTTCGGCAGCATGATAGCTGGGGAATAGCCGGACCACGTCCGGGTTGCGGCCAACCGCCCGCGGCAAGGAGGTGCCGACGACCGCGTGAAGCTTGCCTTCCTCCAGCAGATCGCTCAGCGACTTTCCAGATTGATTCCGTTCGATCGTCACGGGCTTCACCAGTGGCATCGTGACCGGATTGCCATGCCGGTCGCCCCCGTTGATCTGGCCTTCGACCCACGTGACGCTGGACAGGTCGACGCCGCATTCGTGTTGCAGCAGCCCCTTGATGAAGATCGCGGCGGTCATGGTGTACATCGGCAGGCCGATGCGGCCCCCTTCGAGGTCCTTCGCGGTCTTCACCAGTTTGCGGTTGATAGCTATGAAGCCGTGCCGGAAGGAGCGCGACGGAAATACCGGAATTGCAACAAATGGGCACTGCCCGGCGGAAAACCGCGAGATGAATTCGGAGCTGGAATATTCGGAGGCGTCGAACTCCTGCGAAGCCGACATGCGGTCGAAGATTTCGCGCGGCGAATCGATGTTGACGAAGTTGAGTTCGACGCCATCGACCGGCACGGCGCCGGTGTAGAGCGGCAGCACGCGGTCGTAGAGGCCACAGGCGAACGTCAGTTTCACCTTGGCCACGTTTACAGACCCTGCAACGGATAGCGCGAGAAGTCGCGGCCTTCCTTGACGATGAATTCGAGCAGATACGGCGCGCCGCTTTCGGTGACTCCAACCGCCTCCTTGATGGCGCCGACGATATCGGCAGGCTTCTCGACCCGCCGCGCCGCGACGTTCAATCCCTCGGCGACCTTGGTGTAGTTGCCGCCGACCGCCATCGCGCCATATTTCTGGTCGGAGATTTTCAGCACGTCGCGTTCGGCGCCCATCACGCCGTTGTTGAACACCACGGTTAGGACGCCGATGCGATTCCGGGCCGCCGTCTCGATGTCCATCCCGGTCATGCCGAACGAAGAATCGCCCATCACGTTGACGCAGAGCTTCTTGGGCTCGGCGAGCTTGGCGCCCATCATGATGCCGAGGCCGTAGCCGAGCTGCGTGGACTTGCCCCAGCCCAGATAGGAGCCCGCCGCGGTGGTTTCCCAGAAGGGCATCATCTGTTCGCGCGGGCTGCCGGAATCGTGCGTCATGATGACGTTGTTGCGATCGACCGTCCGCATCATGTCGCGGATCACGCGGTACTGATTGAGCGGCGTCTCGTCGGAGTTGAGGAATTTGCCCCACTCCTCAAGCCAGGCTTTCTTGGCGGACACCACCTCTTCCTTGAGCGAGGTAAACGCATTGCCGCCGCCCGGGCCCTTCTGGCGCGACACTTCCGCGATCAGCGCATCGAGCACGAGCGCCGCGTCGCCGACCAATGCATGATCGGCGCGGTACTCCTTGTTGACGTCGCCCGCGTCATTGGTGGAATGAATGATGGCCTTGCCAGCCGGTACGCCCGGCCCAAACGGCGTCTTGGTCAGGCTTGATCCGATCGCCAGCACCAGATCGGCCTTGGCCATGAACTCGGTGTACATCTTCGGCCGCGAGCGCGTCGACGCGCCGAGCGACAAGGGGTGACTTTCGGCGATCGCGCTCTTACCCGGATTGGTGGTGGCGACCGGGGCTGGAATGAGCTCTGCCAATGCCGCAAGTTGCTCGCCAGCCTCGGCGTAATGAACGCCCTGCCCCGCTAGGATCAGCGGGTTCTTCGCACTGAGCAACATCTGCGCGGCCTTCTTCACCGCGTCAGGATCGGGCGCGTTCCGCTGCACCGGCACCGGCGTGTAATCGAACTCGCCCTTGTATTCGGCCTCGAACACCTCGTCCGGCACCTCGACCATCACCGGGCCGCCCTTTCCCGAACGCATCGCGTGATAGGCGCGCCGCATCAGGTCCGGCAGTTCCTGCACCGAATGCGCCAGCGCCGACCATTTCGTCACCGGGCGATAGACTTCGGCCGCGCGAAACACGGGCCGCACATATTGCCGCGCCAGCGGCATGCCGCCGGGGATGATGAGCATCGGCACGTTCTCGGCATAGGCTTGCGCCACACCGGGGAACGCATTCTCGATGCCGGGGCCGGCTTGCGCCGCGAATACGCCGTTCCGCCTGCCGCGGCGGATGCGGGAATAGCCGTCAGCGATGCCGACGCCGACCCGCTCCTGCCGGCACAGCACCGGACGGATATCGATTGCGGCGCAGGCCTCGATCAGCGGATTGCGCGGGTAGCAAGACAGAAACTCCGTGCCCTCGCGCTTGAGGATCTCGGCAATGACTCCGGCGCCGTTCATGCGTATCCCCCGACTTCTATTTCACCAGTTCGGCCAGCTCCGGCACGACCCACAAGGGCTTTTCCCCGCGCGCGACGCGTTGCACGTTGTCAAAGGCATTGCGGAAGCGCGCGACGTGGTTGTCCCAGGTGGGACCTGCGAAGTGCGACGTCAGAACCACATTCCTGAGCTTGAAGATCGGATTGTCCGGCGGCGGCGGTTCCTGGTCGAACACGTCGAGGCCAGCGCCGAACAGCTTGTTTTCAGCAAGCACCTTCGTCAGCGCGACCTCATCGATGACGGGGCCGCGGCTGGTGTTGACGATGATCGCTTCCGGCTTCATCAGCGCCAACTCGTCCGCACCGATCATGTGACGGGTCGAATCGTTCAGCGGTACATGCATCGAGACAATGTCGGACGTGCGCAGCAATTCCCGAAACAGCCGAAAGCGCACGCCGAGCGCATCCTCCTCGTGCTCGGGCAGCCGCGCGATGTCATAGTACTGCACGCACATCCGGAATGCGTTGGCGAGCCGCGCCACTTTCTTGCCGATGGTGCCAAGCCCAATGATGCCAAGGGTCTTGTCATAGACTTCGTACATCATCGGCGCAGCGCCATTGCCGCGCCAGCGGCCGGCCGAGACACTCTCATGTTGCCAAATCACCCGGCGCGACACCGTGAGCATCAGCATGATGGCGTGTTCGGACACCGATATGGCGTTGGCCCCGCCGTTATTGCAGACCGGCACTTTGGCGCGGCGCGCGGCTTCGATGTCCACGTCGTCGTAGCCGGCGCTGAGCAACTGGTAGAGCTTGAGCTTCGGCGCAACCTTGTAGAAAGCGTCGTCCGAAACCACGTTGGGATAGCAGACCACGTATTCGGCGGTAGGAAGCACCTGATCGAGCGACGCGCGGTCGGCACGGGAAACGACCAGCTCAAATCCGGCGGGCACCATTTTCTTCGCGATCTCCGCGATCTCGGCATGGGAGGGCGGAACGACGACAATTCTCGGGGCCATACGGTTTCCTATTACGCGGTGAACGATCCTGCGTGCACGTCGCAGCAGGAAAAGAACAGCTTTCGTTTCGACGGCGGCGTCTGGCGGCTGCGGCCGCTGACCACGATCTCGCCCCCGGCGATGACATAGGCGATGCCCGGCAGATCACCGTGGCCGATGGCATCCGAAATGCTGGTGCCGGTCGAGCCTTCCACTGGGCCGCAGACGATGAGGTCCGCGGCCCTTCCGGGCGCCAGGATGCCGACGTCGAGGCCGTGCGCCTTGGCGGTGTTGCCGGTGGCAATGGCGACGGCCTCGGCAGGCGGCACGCCGCAGACCGAGGCGATATAGCAGATGTTGCGCAACATACCGCGGGGGATGACACCAGTGCCTCCGGGCGTGTCGGTGCCGAGAGTAAGCCGCGATAGCTGACCCTTGGCGTGCATCCGCTCGACCGCGCGCTTGGTCGAGCCATAGTTGCCCGACGAGCAGATTTCGATGGCGAAGGCTGTCGTGTCGATCACCTTGTCGAGGTCGTCATCGCTCATCGGAATCGGCCCGCCACTGATATGTGCGGCAACGTCCGGCTTGAGCCACGACAATATTTCATAGCCGCACATCTGCGAGAGCCCTGAGCGCGACACGCCGCCGGTGTGCACCTTGGTGCGGATGCCGCGGGCGCGGCACCATTGCGTGTAGCGCAGCGCCTCGTCCTTATTGGCCGCGAGCGGGAAGAAGATGAACTTGGCGCAGATGGATTTCGCCGCCGCGAGCCGGTCGAAATGCTGCTCCGTCATGCCGGGAACGAGGATCACGGTGCCGGCATGGACCTTGGCGCCACTCCAACGGATGCGGCCGGTGGTGGCGGCGGTCACCACCGCGAGCGAGGTGACGAGATCGGGCGTAAGGTTCTCGTAGTCGAGGCCTGGCACGTGCAGCTCACAGGCCGAGATCATGGTGGTGGTGCCACCGTGCACGTAGTTGCCGATCCAGCCGATGGTGTCCTGGGTTGGCGTCCATTCACCGAAGACGGGATGGATGTGACCGTCTACCAGACCGGGCATGACGGCGCTGCCGCCCGCGTCAAGTATAGCGTCGGATTTAGTGCCGGCGGGCGGATCCAGCGCGGCGATTTTTTCATCGTCGATCAGCATCGACGTCACCGCAGCCTGAGGCTTGGCGATGTCGCCTGTAAAAAATTCGCCGATGTTCTTGATGAGTAACGTGGACACCAACCCCACCCCGTCATTCCGGGGTACGCCGAAGGCGCGAACCCGGAATCCATCTACGATTCACTGCGTACATCTGGATTCCGGGCTCGCTCGCTACGCTCGCGTGCCGGAATGACCGTGGAGCGTCAGTGCTTGTGCGCAGCCGATGACTTCTCGAATGCCGCCTTCTTTTCCGGCGAGGCTTCCTTCTGGTGCTTCGCCTTCCATTGCTCAAACGGCTCACCGTAAACGATCTCGCGGCTCTGGTCCTTGGTCATCGGCACGCCCTTGGCATCGGCCGCGTCCTTCATCCAGTTGGAAAGGCAATTGCGGCAGAAACCGGCGAGATTCATCATGTCGATATTCTGCACGTCGGTGCGGCTGCGCAGATGCTCGACCAGGCGCCGATAGACGGCGGCTTCAAGCTCGGTCTGGGTCTTATCGTCCATGGGAGGCTCCTTCGTTGCCCTCAAGATATTCCCGCCGCCGCGCCCACGCCATAGCCCAAAAAGAAGCCCGCCGCGTCCCCGGCGGGACACGGCGGGCATGGTTGGGCGGTTGCCAGCGTTACGCCAGCGCCTTCTTCACCCGGTCCGATGACATCGGCAGATGGCGGAGCCGCTTGCCGGTGAGTTGCGCCACCGCGTTGCCGATGGCCGGCGCGACGGTGGGGATACCGACCTCGCCCATGCCGGTCGGCGGGTTGTCGGTGGCGATGATCTTGATGTGGAGCTCCGGCATGTCGCTCATCCGCAGCACCTGGTAGTCGTTGAAGTTCGTCTGCTGGATCGCTCCACCCTTCATCGACAGCTCCTCCGACAGCGCGCCGGAGAGTCCGTACACGATCGCGCTTTCGATTTGCGCCTGAGCGTTCTCGGGCTGGATCACGAGGCCCGGATCGACCGCGATCCAGTAATTGTGAACCTTGATCTTGCCAGTCGCTTTGTCCACCGACACCTCGGCGACGCCGGCTGTCAGCGTGTCGTGATAGTCGGAGAACGCGATACCCAAGCCCCGTCCCGGTCGCTTCTTCTTGTAGTTCGACATTTCGGCCACGGCCGTAATAACGGCCTGGGCCCGCGGCTGGTCCTTGGTCAGCTCCAGCCGGAAGTCGAGCGGATCGACGCCCCTCGCTTGTGCAACTTCGTCAAGGAAGGACTCGCTGACGAATTTGTTGTAGCCCGCGCCGATGCCCCGCCAGGCATGGACGCGCATGCCGCGTTGCTCGCGGATAGCATCGGCCTTGAGATTCGGGATCTTGTAGAAGTCCTGACTCATCCCGACCCAACCGATGTAGTCGCGGCCTTTCGTAGCGGCAAAACGCGGTGGCGCGGCCACTGCATCAACATTCTCGGCGACAACGCGGTGATGCCAGCTCACCAGGTTCTTCTTGTCGTCGAGGCCGGCCTTCATGACGTGGTGCGTCATCGGCCGCGGGCGGGCCGCGGCGATGTCGTCCTCACGGGTCAGCATCAGCTTCACCGGCTTCTTGACGATGTTGGCGATCACCGCCGCCTGCACCGGGGCGTCCGGCCAGATGCGCCGGCCAAAGCCCCCGCCAAGCAGTTGCGGGTAGATCTTGATCTTGTCCGGCGTGGTCTTGAGCACGCCCGCCACCACGGCGGAGGCAAGCGGCTGCACCTGCGTGCCGACCCAGATTTCCGCCGCGGTGCCGTCATCGGAAATCTTGGCGACGGCGTTCATCGGCTCCATCTGGGCGTGATAGGTATGCTCGGACCAATACACCGCCTCCAGCGTCTTCGCGGCGCCGGCTAGCGCCTTGTCGGCATCGCCGGTCTTGAACGCTTCCATGGCCTCGGCGGCCGGGTCCTTGGCCTTGCGGGCGTACTCCTCCTTGGCTTTCTCGGAGTCGAACGGTGCGGCCTTGGCCTCACTCGTGTCCCACTCGACGTTAAGGGCCATGCGGCCCGCGTGGCTCGCTTCAACCGTGCCGGCCACCACCGCCACCCCAAATGGCAGTGATAGCACGTGGGTGACGCCCTTGATCTTCTTGACGTCGTCCGCGTTGACAGTTTTGACCTTCACGCCATCCATCGGGGCGTGCAGCAGCGAGGCGTAGACCATGCCCGGCACCTGAACGTCGATGCCGTACTTGGCGGTACCGTTGACCTTCGACGGCACGTCCACGCGCTTGATGTCCTTGCGGCCGATCAGCTTGAAGTCTTTCGGCTTCTTGAGATCGCCTTCGGCGATCTTGGGCAGTTCGTCGGGCACCTTGGCGAACTTGACGACGTCGCCATAGGAGATGCGGCGCTTGGATTTCAAGTGGATCACCGTGCTCCTGTCGGTGCTCAGCTCCGCGACCGGCACCTTCCATTCGGCCGCCACGTTGTCGAGCAGTACCTTGCGGGCCTGTGCGCCTGCCGTACGGAGCGGCAGGTAATAGGCCGGCACCGAGACGCTGGCGAGCGTCACCTGGGCGCCGGGGAACATCTTGTGCGCGCCGCCGTAGAGCTTCGGATTGCCGGTCGCCAGCTCGCATTTCACCTTAGACCAATCGGCATCGAGCTCTTCCGCGAGGATGAGCGGCAGCGCCGTCAGCACGCCCTGCCCCATTTCCGAGGTCGGGCAGAGGATGGTGATGGTGTTGTCGGATGCGATCGTCACATAGGCGTTGAGCTTGGCAGACTTGGCGGCATACACCTCCGAAGGACGGCCGAGCAGCGTACCGCCGAGCGCGAACGAGAAGCTCAATCCGGCCGCGCTCTTGACGAAGCCGCGGCGAGAGACTTCGAGCTTTCCTGTGATGGGTTTGTTCATGGTTCAGGCCTCCTTCGCGGCGCGTTGGATGGCTCGAACGATGCGCGGATAGGTCCCGCAGCGGCAGATGTTGCCGTCCATGTGGGCGACGATCTGCTCGCGCGATGGTTTCTTGTTCTTCGCCAGCAGGTCGGCCGCCTGCATGATCTGGCCGGACTGGCAGTAGCCGCATTGCGGCACCTGCTCGGCCACCCAGGCCTTCTGCAGCGGATGCGAACTGGTCGGCGACAGGCCCTCGATGGTGGTGACTTTCTTTCCAGCGACCTCCGACATGGTGGCCTGACAGGAACGCACGGCCTTGCCGTCGACATGGACTGTGCAGGCACCGCACAGGCCCGAGCCGCAGCCGAATTTGGTGCCGGTGAGTTTAAGGTACTCGCGCACCACCCAGAGCAACGGCGTGTTAGCGTCGACATCGACGCTCTGTGCCGTACCATTGACCGTAAACGCGACCGCCATAGCGTATCCCTCCATTGGCAGTTGTTGACGCGCGCCGGTCGCCCCGAGCGGCACGAACGCGCAACGATCTGATTTTCAGCGATAAAGCCGACACCGTGCCGGCCTATTCCCTCCCGAGGAATTGTTATTTGGAAGCACTATAGCGAGCTTGCGTCCGGGCGGGCAGCCACGCCGTGCGATAAAGTGTCAGCTGGGCACAGGCCAGGGGACGCATGACGGCAAAGTCATTACTGGAAGGGTTATTCCGCACTGCAATCGCTGCGGCGCACCCGTCGAGTTGCTTGCGGCAACACCTTCCGCCAGCGCTGGAATCGGGCCGGCTGATCGTACTGGCCGCGGGCAAGGCCGCCGGGTCCATGGCCGAGGTGGCGGAGCAGGCCTACGGCGGCCTGGGCGGCCGGCTCGCTGGAATTGCCGTGGCGCGCCAGGGCTATGCTCGGCCCATCCGATTGATTTCGATGATGGAAGCCGGCCATCCGATCCCCGATGCGGCGGGGGTCAAAGCCGCGGAGGAAGCGCTCAAGCTTGCCGAGGGCGCGGGCGCGGGCGATCTGGTGCTTGTGCTGCTCTCGGGCGGAGCATCGGCGAACTGGATAGCACCGGCGCAAGGACTGTCGCTCGCCGACAAGCAGGCAGTGACGCGGGCGCTCTTGCGTTCGGGCGCAACCATCAGCGAGATCAACATGGTGCGAAAGCATCTTTCGCGCATCAAGGGCGGGCGCTTGGCCAAGCTTGCGCGGCGAGCACGCGTGCTCACGCTCGCTATCTCCGACGTGCCGGGCGACGACCCCGCGGTGATCGGCTCGGGTCCAACCGTGCCCGATCCCACGACGCTTGCGGATGCTCGCGCCATCGTCGCGCGCTACAAACTCGAAATACCTGACGTCGTGACGCGAGCGTTGGCCGATCCGAACAACGAGTTGCCGAAGCCGGGCGATCCGGTTTTTGCCGCGACAGAGTACAAGCTGATCGCGCGGCCGGCCGATGCCTTCCGGGCAGCGGAGCGCCAAGCTCGGATGCTCGGCTACGAGCCGGTCCTTCTTAGCAACCGTATCGAGGGCGAGGCCCGCGAAGTCGCAGCCGAGCATGCTGCTCGCGCGCTGGCCCTCCAAAAACAGGGCCGCCGTGCCGTCATCCTGTCCGGCGGCGAGCTGACGGTGACCATCCGCGGCCAGGGCCGGGGCGGGCCGAACCAGGAATACGCCCTGGCGCTGGCCGTGGCGCTCAACGGCGCGCCGGGGATCGCCGCCTTGGCTGGCGACACCGACGGCACTGACGGCGGCGCAGGCTCCCCCAACGATCCGGCTGGCGCCTGGATCGACCAGACCACCCTCGATCGGGCAAGTTCGCTTGGCCTCGATCCGGCCCATTTTCTCTCAGACAACGATTCCACCGCGTTTTTCACCCGTTTGGGCGACCTGGTCGAGACAGGTCCGACCTGGACCAACGTGAACGATTTTCGCGCCATCGTCGTTGACAGGCTGTAAGCCTTCACGCGATACCGGCCTGCAAGAAGGTAACACGCGCCTTGCCCTTCCCCGCTTTCACGCCCTTCTTCGCGCCTTGCCGACTTCTGCTGGCCGCGGCGGCGTGCGCGCTGGCGCCTACTCCGGCGTCGGCTGACTTCCATCTGTGCAACAACACCGGCAGCCGCGTCGGTATCGCGGTCGGCTACAAGGACACCGACGGCGGTTGGGTCACCGAAGGCTGGTGGAACCTGTCGGCGCGCTCCTGCGAGACCGTCCTCAAGGGTACCCTGATCGCGCGCTTCTATTATATCTACGCGATCGACTACGACCGCGGCGGCGAATGGTCAGGGCAAGCCTACATGTGCACCCGCGACAAGGAGTTCACCATCAAAGGCACCCAGGATTGTCTGGCGCGCGGATTCGACCGCACCGGCTTCTTCGAGGTCGACACCGGCGAGCAGCGTGCCTGGACGGTGCAACTCACCGACACGGCGGAAGGGCCGCAGCAGCGCCCGCTGACGCCGGGCACGCCGGTGCTGCCAACGCCGGGCCGGCAGTCTCCATCGCAATTGCCGCGAGCACCTGCCCGATGAGACGCCTCCGCCGCACCAAGGTCGTCGCCACACTCGGTCCCGCCTCCGGCAATGCGCCGATGATCGCACGCCTGTTCGAGGCCGGTGCCGATGTGTTCCGGATCAACATGAGCCACAGCTCGCATGATCGCATGCGCGAACTCGTTGCCGCGATCCGCCATGTCGAGAAGGAGCACAACCGACCGATCGGCATCCTGGTCGATCTGCAGGGTCCAAAGCTGCGCGTTGGCGCCTTCGCCGGCAGCTCCGTCATGCTCGACAACGGTGCGACCTTCACGTTCGACGCCAAGGCCGAGCCCGGCAACGCCACGCGCGTGCACTTGCCGCATCCGGAAATCTTCGAGGGCGTGCAGCCCGGACATACGCTCCTGCTCGACGACGGCAAGATCCGGCTGGTCGCGACCGAGGCGACCAAGCAGAAAATCGTCGTGCGGGTCGAGGTCGGCGGCAAGCTCAGCGACCGCAAGGGCGTCAGCCTACCCGACTCCATCATCCCGTTCTCAGCGCTCACGCCAAAGGACCGCTCCGACCTCGACGCAGCGCTCGACGCCGGCATCGACTGGATCGGGCTGTCGTTCGTGCAGCGACCCGACGACATCGCCGAGGCCAAGAAGATCACCCGCGGACGCGCCGCCGTCATGGCCAAGATCGAGAAGCCGCAGGCCGTGACCCGGATCGACGAGATCATCGACCTGACCGACGCCATCATGGTGGCGCGCGGCGATCTCGGCGTCGAAATGCCGCTTGAAAAGGTGCCGGGCATCCAAAAGCAGCTCACCCGCGCCGCGCGAAAAGCCGGCAAGCCGGTGGTGGTGGCGACGCAGATGCTCGAAAGCATGATCTCGAGCCCGGTGCCGACCCGCGCCGAGGTGTCCGACGTCGCGACCGCGATCTTCGACGGCGCCGATGCGGTGATGCTGTCGGCGGAATCGGCAGCCGGGCAATTCCCGGTTGAGGCGGTCTCGACCATGAACCGGATCGCCGAAGAGGTGGAGAGCGAAGACACCTACCACACGATCATGAAGGCGCAGCACGCCGAGCCCGAAGCGACCGGTGCCGACGCGATCGCCGCTGCCGCCCGTCAGATCGCGGAAACGCTCGATCTGTCGGCAATCGTCTGCTGGACCTTCTCGGGCTCGACCGGCTTACGCGTCGCGCGCGAGCGGCCGCAGGTGCCAATCGTGGCGCTTTCGCCCAATGTCGCGACCGGGCGCAGGCTCGCAGTGGCCTGGGGCATCCACTGCATCGTCACCGAGGACGCTCGCAACACCGCGGACATGGTGGAGCGCGCCTGCCGCCTCGCCTTCAAGGACGGCTTCGCCAAGTCCGGCCGCCGCGTCATCATCGTCGCCGGCGTCCCGCTCGGCACGCCGGGCGCGACCAACATGCTCCGCATCGCCTTCGTCGGCTCGGAGACGGCGGACTAGGGCGTGTCGTTATAAATACGGAACGTCACTTCTTCTTTCCCTTGGTATCTTTCTTCGGTTCTTCCTTGGGCTCAGGAGCTTTAGGTTCAAAGTTTTGTTGCTTCGAGCCCTGATGACCCTGGGGTTTCACGGCCTTGTCGCCGTCATGGAAATCGCACACGCCGGTCCAACCCGATGCGCCGATACCGGCATACGATAGTTCCGATGCAATCGGCGCATTACCGTTCGCCGAGTAGCACGCATCGAACTGCGACAAGGTGCCCACACCTCACACCGGAGCGCCGCCGCCGGAGCCACTGAACTGCAGGCCGCTGGAACGCATGAAATCGATCGTCGGCGTGACACTCCAGACCCAAGATTGGAATGGCACCCCTCGCGGCCCGAAGCTCGCGACCGGGACGTTGACAAAGACGCCGCCAAGAAACCCTGCGGACTGCTGATAACCGCCACGATAGAAGGCACTGGTCGAATTGACGCCGGTGCCAGAGGTGAAATCACCGCCGAACATGACACCGTAGCTGATCGGAGGCGCCATCGGATTGAACGCGTGCGGCGGCGCTTTGAGCGGGATTCCGGGATATTGGTCCGCTGCCTGAACGCAAATGCCAGAGAACGAGAACAGAGCGGCGGCGGCGATCAACGCTGCCACTGCACCACGCCGATGACGCAACATGACGCTCCCCCGCAACCAAACGCCACGATCAGGTTAGCTCTGCATTCAAGCCCCAAACAAGAGCCCCGGGAACCGTTCTTCAAGGGGCGCCTGGATTCTGGCGGGGCGTCCCCGCCAAGGATTCGGTGTGTCCGCTCTACGCCAGGAGCTACCTGTCAACGGACGTATGCCGTGCGATTGATGAACTCCAAAGCCGTGCCATCCGGATCGCGGAAGTAGGCGCGCGGCCCATCGATCGTGCCGCCGCGCCGGTCCTCCTCGAAGAACACGTCGATGCCCTTCGCGCGCAGGCCGTCCACCGCCGCCTGATATTCCGCCGCGTCGACCATGAAAGCGTGGTGCACGCCGTCCGACATATCGAGCGGGCCTTTAATGATCGGCGCCGCGCGCTTGATCAGCAGCACGCACACCCCGCCGGCATCGAGGAAGGTGATGGCCTTGTCGGGCCGCTGCGCCAGAAATTTGCAGCCGACGATTTCGGTATAGAATTTCGTGCTCCGGTCGACGTCGCTAACCGGGATGCTGAAATGCGCGACGCCTTTAATGTCCGGCATGGCCCTGCCCTCTTCCGATGTTCTCAGGATGAGACATTATCGCTTCCGCGGTTTCACGAAAGGGGCGTAGTCTATTCGTAGCCGCGGAGTGAATGCGATGATGCTTCCACGCCGTCGATTTCTGCATCTGGCCGCGGGCGCTGCCGCACTGCCGATGGCGTCGAGCATTTCGCGCGCACAAACATTTCCATCGCGGCCGGTGCGCATCATCGTGCCAACCGCCGCCGGCGGCCCAAACGACATCCTCACGCGCCTGATCGCGCAGTGGCTGTCGGAGCGTCTGGGCCAGCCCTTCATCATCGAGAACCGGCCAGGCGCCGGCACCAACACAGCCACCGAGGTGGTCGTGCGGGCACCGCCGGATGGCTACACGCATTTTTCAGCCGGGCCGGCGTCTGCTATCAACGCGACGCTCTACGACAAGCTTAGTTTCAATTTTCTGCGCGACACCGCGCCGGTCGCGGGCATTATGCGGGTCTCCAATGTCCTGGTGGTGCATCCGTCGTTTCCAGCCAGGACGGTTCCCGAATTCATCGCCTACGCCAAGGCCAATCCCGGAAAGCTCAGCATGGCATCGGGCGGGATCGGCAGCGGGTCGCATATGGCCGGCGAACTGTTCAAGATGATGGCCGGCGTCGACATGGTGCATGTGCCCTATCGCGGCGCGGGTCCCGCCTTGAGCGATGTGCTCGGCGGACTGGTGCAGGTCATGTTCGACCTCATGCCCAATTCAATCGAGCACATCAGAGCCGGCAAGCTGCGCGGTCTGGCGGTCACCACGGCGACACGTTCGCCCGAACTGCCGGACATCCCGGCCGTGGGGGATTTCGTCCTGGGCTACGAGGCGAGCGCGGTGTTTGGCATCGTCGCGCCCAGGAACACGCCGGCCGACATCGTCGACAGGCTCAACAGGGAAATCAATGCGGGCCTCGCCGACCCCAGCATCAAGGCTCGGCTCGCTCAGCTCAGCGGCACGGTACTGGCCGGCTCGCCCGGCGACTTCGGCAAGCTGTTTGCCGACGAGACGGAGAAATGGGGCAAGGTGATCCGCGCGGCCCACATCAAGGCGGAGTAGGACCGTCCTTTCAGTCGGTACAAGTCACCCCTGGGGACGCTAAATTTGCTACCGTATTTTCCGGACTTCAACGGGGGCCCCACATGAAACTTCCGCGCCGGCAATTCCTGCAACTGGCGGCAGGCGCCACTGTCCTACCAGCCGTGTCACGGAGCGCCAAGGCGCAGGCTTATCCAGCGCGGAATGTGCGGCTGATCATCGGCTACCCGCCGGGCGGCTCAGCCGATATCACCGCGCGCCTGACGGCCCAATGGCTGTCGGAGCGGCTCGGCCAGCCGGTAATCGTCGAAAACCGGCCGGGCGCAGCCACCAACCTGGCCACGGAAGCGGTCGTGCGCGCGCCGGCCGATGGCTACACGCTGCTGCTGGTCGCGCCGGCGAATGCGATCAACGCCACGCTATATGAGAAGGATAAGCTCAGCTTCAATTTCCTGCAGGATATCGTGCCGGTCGCCGGCATCATCCGTTTTCCCAACGTGGTGGTGGTCAATCCGTCGCTGCCGATCAAGACGATTCCCGAACTGATCGCCTACGCCAAGGCCAATCCCGGCAAGCTCAACATGGCGTCCTCGGGCAACGGCTCGACGATTCATATGTCGGGCGAGCTGTTCAAGATGCTGACCGGCATCAACATGGTCCACGTGCCCTACCGCGGCGGCGCGCCGGCGCTCACCGACCTGATTGCCGGGCAGGTGCATGTGATGTTCGACAACATCCCGACGTCGGCTGAGCACGTCAAAGCCGGCAAGCTGCGCGGACTGGCGGTCACCAGCGCGGCGCGATCGGACGTGCTGCCGGACCTGCCTATGGTGGCCGATTTCCTGCCCGGCTATGAGGCGAGCGCGTGGTACGGATTGGGCGTACCGAAGGGTACGCCCGCTGACATCGTCGACAAGGTCAACAAGGCGATGAACGCGATCCTCGCCGATGCCAAGGCGCAGGCTCGGTTCGCCGAGCTCGGCGCTTCGCTGCTGCCCGGCTCCCCCGCCGACTGGGGCAAGCTTCTCGCCGACGAGACCGAGAAGTGGGGCAAGGTGGTGAAGTTCGCGGGCGTTAAGCCGGATTAGTGCCATGCGCGTCGCGTTCGCAGTTCTGCTTGTCGCCGCCGTCACCGCGCCGGTCAGTGCCGTAGCGCAGCAGCCTAAGAATTTTGAGGTCCGGCGCGAACGGGTCAACAAGGTCTGGGACGAGCAGATCGAGAAGATCCGGACGAGGCGGGTCGCGGCCGATTGCAGGGCTGAAGCAAAGAAACGCTTCTCGGCGATCCGCTTCAACAAACGCCGCCAGTTCGTCGCGAGTTGCATCGAGCAGGCTCGACGCTGATGCGCCACGCCCCCGCCATGCTGCGTCAACTGATCGGCGCCACCGCCATCGTCGTTGTGTTCGCGGAGACCCGTTTCCGCCCAGCAGATTATCCCACGACGGACATCTACTGGTCGTCGGGTTACGGCAGCAATCTTTCGTCGGAAAATCGCTGGCGGGAAGCGGAGGAAGAGCAAAAATACCGCGAGGCGGTCAAACGGTTTCCGGACCGGAAAGCCTCGAGCGATTCCTAGAAGACCGTGCGGCAGGCTCCGAGGCCTTTTTCATCGATCTCACTCCCGTCCCGATTGCTGCATCCCCGCAAGCCAAATCCTTCGCTGCGCGGCGATCGAACATCGGCGCAGGCGCGGCACGTCGGAATTCAGGGACTGGTGCGCTGGACCCCAGGGTTTGGCAGTTAACAACGCCTGACAGCCCCCCCTCGAGATCGCCGGTTTAGGGCATATAGGGCCCGCAAAGGGCGATTTGCCTCGACTTTCATCGTGAATGGGAGCACGGTCCGGCCAACCGCGCACCCTGCGCCCTAATCATCAACACGACCTCGATCCTGACGCTTGCACATCGGCAGGCGCAGCCGGGGAGATTCGCAATCGGGATGACGAAGCAAACTATCGAACTCGACATGCGCCGCGGCATGGCCGCGCAGAAGGCAACCGAACTGCGACGGCTCATGTCGGAGGTTGCGGCCAACGAAGAGCTGCTGCGCAGCCGCCAGAAGGAGTTGGAGGAGCAGCTGCTCGCTACTCCCGCAGACACTTGGGCAGACGCCGCGGACAAGGCGCGCTACCTGCTCTCGTTATTTGCAAGCTCGCCGGCCGCCCAGGATCCGCGGCGGCAGATGTTAATCGCCCGGGTCCTTGAAGACTTCGTACGACTATCTAGCTCGGAAAAAAGCTGACCGCCGATCGGCGTCACGATTCACTCGAACCCAAAGAAGGAAATCCTTTGCAGGTCCTCGTCCGCGACAACAACATCGACCAGGCGCTCCGCGTCCTGAAAAAGAAAATGCAGCGCGAAGGCGTGTTTCGCGAGATGAAGCAGCGCCGATCCTACGAAAAGCCTTCTGAACGGAAAAACCGGGAAAAGTCCGAGGCAATCCGCCGGGGCCGCAAGCTGGCGCGCAAGAAAGCGATTCGCGAAGGCCTTATCGCCGATCCGAAAAAGAAGCTGCTGGACGCAAAAAACAAGCCCGGACAGCGGCCGGGAATGGGCGGCGATCGTGGCGGCATGGGCGGCGATCGTGGCGGGCCACGGCGGTCGTTCTAGCTACAGCGTACGGCGGCGCGTCGGAGACCAGTGGCATGATGAAGCGTCAATCGTTTCCGATCGCCAACATCTACGTGCCCGTCAAACGTCGCGCCGAGCTCCGCCCTACGACGGTCGATGAGCTCGCCGACAGCATCATGCAAAGCGGCCAGCAGACACCGATCCTGGTGCGGCGCGACGGCGCCCGTTTCGTTCTGGTGGAAGGCCTGCACCGTCTCGAAGCGTGCAAGAAGCTCGGCGAGACGGATATCTTCTGCTACCTGGTCGACGCGCGAAAACACTAGAGCCGCGAACCGAACGCGCCGCTCAAATATCGCGGCCGTCGACCTTTTCGCGCAAGCTCTTGACCATCTCGTCGATCTTCGGCAAGTGCGGATTGACCTCGAGCGCGCGGCGGAACACGTCCAGCGCGCGCTTCTCGTCGCCGAACTCCTGCAGGATCATGCCGAGCCCCGACATCGCGCCGAAGTGCCGCGGCTCAAGCTTCAGCACCTGACGGATGTCCTCCATCGACTGGCCGAATTCCTTGCGCATGTAGCGAATGGTGGCGCGCCGATTCCAGGCCTCGATGTAATCCGGCTTGATCTTGACGATGGCGTCGAGCAGCTCGATGGCAAGGTCGAGATCGTTGGCATCGATCGCAGACTTGGCCCGGGTCATGAGCAGGTTGGCGGTGTCGCTGCCGGAGGCAAGCCAGAGCGCCCAGATGCGGTTCTCGACCTGCTTGGCGCTTTCGGCGTCGGGGGCAGCCTTCAGTGCCCCGAACAGGAAATCGAGATTGCGCGCACGATCGCCACGCTGCGGGCGCGGCAGATCCTTCGGCGGCTGCATTGGCTCGATGGCCTGGCCATGCGGCGGGGTCGGCGGTGCCACGGTCTGCGCCGAGGCGCTCTGGTTCAGCAGCGCAAGGGCAGCGGCCGAGACCACGGTCAGCATGGCTGAGGGGAATCGCGAGCTCATCAGCCGAATCTAAACCCCTGCCGCGCGGCGGCAAGATGGCAATTGCGGCAGTCCGTGCCTGTTGCGAGGGCGGCCGAAGTTCGCCCGAAGGACCCTGGACCGGATTTCAGAGCTGGCCGCCACGCCAAAGCCCAGTCGGATCCAGGACTAGCCCTGGCGCGCCTTGAAGCGGGGCTGGGTCTTGTTGATCACGTAGACTCGGCCCTTACGCCGGACAATCTTGTTGTCACGGTGCCGGCCGCGCAGCGATTTCAATGAGTTACGAACTTTCATAACAATCCCGTGGTCTGGAGGGTTGGCCGTTTTTACGGAGCCCGCCCCGCCCTGTCAAACCGAGCCAAATGAGCAAACGTACCCACCCCCCCGGCCAGGGAGGTGGGCACGTTTTGGAAAGACGGCCCCAGAGATCTCTCCGGGGAAACGCCTTAGATGCAGGCGACGGGGCACCAGGGCTGGACGCAACCGGGCGTAAAGGCCGCCTGGTACCACTTGTTGCCGTAGCCCCAGATCATGACCGCGCCTACACCGGCAGTGACGCTAGGCCTCGTGCAGAGCTGCCCGTAAAAGGTGCCAGGCGCCTGCGCCTTCATTCGCTTCTTCTTCGCCGCTTCCGACGGCGCAGCCGAAACCGCGATCCCCATGATCGCGACGGCGCCAACCAGTAGAACTCTCGTAATGGACTTCATGACGAAGACCCCCCTCCGTTGAAAAGACCAGCAAGAATTACACGCCCGACAGGTCCTCACAAGATCAATCTGACCCCCTGGCCACCGCAGAGTAGATAGGCCCGGCCGCGTGCTCTAAGGTCCGCCCCGGAGACCCGGTAATGAAGCGCAGCACCGACCGTTTTCTGACCACCCACACCGGGAGCCTGCCGCGGCCGGACGACCTGATCCGGATGATGTACGCCAAGGAAGAAGGCGTACCGGTCGATCGCGAGGCGCTGGCCGCCAGGGTTCGCACGGCCGTCGCCGAGGTCGTCAAGAAGCAGGCCGAGGCCGGCGTCGACCTGGTCAACGACGGCGAATTGTCAAAGCCGAGCTACGCCACCTACATCAAGGATCGGCTCAACGGGTTCGGCGGTACGGGCAACACCTTTGTCTATCAGGACCTAGCCGACTTCCCGAAGCTGGCGCAGCGGGTGTTCGGCGATCCCGGCCGCTCACGGCGCAAGACGCCGGCCTGCAACGCTCCGATCAGCGTGCGCGACCCGCAAGCGGTGCGGACCGACGTTGACAATCTCAAGGCAGCGCTATCGCAGGTGAAGGCCGAGGAAGGTTTTATGAGCGCGGCTTCCCCCGGCGTGGTGTCGCTGTTCTTCCGCAACGACCACTACAAAGATTTCGAGACCTATATCCACGCGATCGCCGAGGCGATGCGTGATGAATACGAGACCGTTGCGAAAGCCGGCTTCGTGCTTCAGTTTGATTGCCCCGATCTCGGCATGGGCCGGCACATCCAATATGCCGACCTCGACCTCAAGGAATTCCGCAAGCGCATCGGCATGCACATCGCGGCGCTGAACCACGCCACCCGCAACATTCCGCCCGCGCAACTTCGCCTTCATCTGTGCTGGGGCAACTACGAGGGGCCGCACCACTACGACGTGCCGCTCGCCGACATCATCGACATCGTATTCTCGGCGCGGCCGGACGCTATCTCGCTCGAAGCCGCCAACCCGCGCCATGCCCACGAATACACGGTGTTCGAGACGGTGAAGCTGCCACCCGGCAAAGTGCTGATCCCCGGCGTGATCGAATTGAAGTCCAATTTTGTCGAGCACCCCGAATTGATCGCACAGCGCATCGGCCGCTACGCCAAGCTCATTGGCCGCGAAAACGTCATCGCCGGCAGCGACTGCGGCTACGGCACCTGGGTTGGCCAGGCCGCGGTCGACCCCGACGTGGTCTGGGCCAAGATGGCGGCGATGGCCGAAGGCGCCCGCATTGCCACCAAACAATTCTGGACGTGAGAGTCCGATGGCCAATCCCGCCGATGCCGTAACTGCCACTTCGCAACAACTGGCCAAACCCGACGGTCCGCTGATCAGCGGCAAGCCGACGCGGTTCGACAGCATCTTGCGGCCGATCCGGGCTTTCCGGCTGAATTACGTACCGGTGGTGATGGTCTATTTCGCCTACGGCGCGCTCGGGCTGGTCGATGTCACGCGCGATCTATGGATCAAGGAGAGCCTGTCGTTCACGCCCTCCAATCTCGCCGGCATCGCCGTCTGGCTCACACTGCCCTGGACCGTGAAGATGGTGTTCGGCGAACTCGTCGACACCGTGCCGATCTTCGGCTCGCAGCGGAAAGCCTATGTGCTGATCGGCGCAGCGCTAATGGCCGCGGGCCTGCTCATTCTGGCCGGCGCGGCCGGCCGCTGGCTCACCTTCACCCGCGCCGACCACCTCTACGTCCTCGGCGCCATGCTGGTGGCCATCGGCACCGTGGTGCAGGACGTGGTGGCGGATGCGATGTCCACCGAAGTGGTGGAGCGCACGGATGCGGCGGGCAACGAACGCCCGGACAATGTTGTGCGCATCGAGCTCGGAATGGTGCAGGTGCTGGGCCGGCTCGCGGTTTCAGCGGGGGTGCTCGCGGTGGCCGGCCTCTCGGGATGGCTGGCCAATTTCATGCCGCGCCAGGACGTGTTCCTGATCGGCCTGATCATTCCGGCCATTTCCGTCGCCGGCGTGTTCTTGCGCGGCATCGAAACCATGGAGCGCCGGCCGATCGACTGGCGCATCCTCGGCGGCGGCATCGTGTTCGGCGCCGCCGTGGTGGTGCTCGGCCTCGGCGGCGTGCCGTTCGGTCAGGAGGTCATCTTCCTCATCTCGATGGCGGTGGTCTGCTACATGCTCGTGCTGGTCACCGCCGAGCTCGATCCCAACACCAGGATGGGCATCCTGTACTGCACTATCATCGTGTTCGCCTTTCGCGCGGCGCCCACGGTCGGCGACGGCTTTTTCTGGTGGACGCTGGATGAGCTCAATTTCGACGCCGCGTTCTACGGCACGCTGCGGCAAACCGGGGCGATCCTGTCGATCGCGGTGATGTGGCTGTTCGCCCGGCAATTGACCGAAACCTCCGTGACCAAGACGCTGCTGTGGATCGCGGTGGCCAGCACGGTCCTGGCTTTCCCCAACATCGGCTTGGTCTATGGCCTGCACCAATGGACCGAGGCGACATTCGGCTTCGGCGCCCGCAGCATCGCCTTTGTCGACGCGGCGGCGTCCTCGCCGTTTGTGCAGCTCAGCATGGTGCCGCTGCTCACATTGACCGCGTATTATGCGCCGCCCGGCCATCGCGCGACCTGGTTCGCGCTGATGGCCTCGCTGATGAATATCGCGCTGGTGGCGTCGCAGTTGCAGACCAAGTACCTCAACGACATCTTCGTGGTGGGGCGGGGCCAATACGCTGAGCTGGGCCCGCTGCTGATCTGGGCCGTGGCGCTGAGCTTCATCATCCCGGTCGGCGCGATCATTCTGTTCGGCAAGCGGGCGGTGACGCACGCGGCGGTCAAGCACTAAAAAAGCAAGACTTGGAGTGTCGCGTGCAGTTCGGCTTGAATTTCTTTCCGTGCGTCAGCCCGGACCAGAAGCCGGCGGAGCGGTACTTCCGCGAGGCGATGCACCTGTGCAGCCTGACCGATGAATTGGGCTACGCCCACATCCGGCAGGTCGAGCACTACTTCAAGCCGTATGGCGGCTATAGCCCCAATCCACTGGTGTTCCTGACGGCGGCCGCGATGCGCACCACGAACACGCGGCTCATAACGGGGGCGGTGCTACCGGCGTTCAACAAGCCGCTGAAGATGGCCGGCGAGATCGGCATGGTCGACGGCATCAGCAACGGCCGGCTAGAGGTCGGGTTTGCGCGCGCATTCCTGCCGCACGAATTCGCAGCCTTCGGCGTCAGCCTGGACGAAAGCCGGCGGCGTTTCACCGAAGGCCTGTCGCAGATCACGATGCTGCTCAAGGACGAGAACGTCTCGTCGAAGGGCGAGTTCAACAGCTTTCAGAACGTCACGTCATTGCCGCGCCCGACACAGCGTCCGCATCCGCCGTTCTGGATCGCCGCCACCAACACACCGGAGACCTTCGCCTTCGCCGGCACCAACGGCTGCAAGGTGATGGCCATTCCGCTCGAGCCGAACAAGATGCGCGAACTGATCGGGACCTATCGCGAAGCGTGGAAGAAGGCCGGCCATCCCGGCAACGGCCACGTCATGAACACGTTCTTCATGTGCTGCGCGACAACCCGCGAAGAGGCGATGGTGACCGGTCTTGGCCCCTGCAACGAGCATCTCAAGGGGCTCGCCGATGCCGCCAAGGAATGGCTCACCGGCGCCAGCACCAAGGATTATCCGGGCTACGACAAGCTGATGGCGCACGTTCTCAGCGACAGCGCCGAGAACCAGGTGCAGGCCGGCTCCGCCTTCATCGGCACGCCGGCGGACATCGTCGAGATACTACGCATCTACAACGGCAAGGTCGGCGGTATTGACAGCGTGTCGCTGCACTTCACCCCGGGGAATATGCCGGTGGAGATGGCGGAACGCTCGTTGCGGCTGTTCTCGAAAGAGGTGATGCCGAAGGTGAAGGCGCTTTAGCGCAGAGCTTGAACCAAACGACCCGGCCGATCGACCCAAAGAAGCAACAGGGTCTGCGATCGGGGAGGGCTTCATGAACATCGGCCTTAGGTTCGCGGCGTTTTCCGCGCTCGCCGCCGTATGTCTTGTGCCGCGCGCCGAAGCCGGCTGCGTCATCCCGCCGGATGGAAAGTCCATCAACGTCATCACTGACAACGGCTCTGGCGAAGAGAAATCCTGCGCCGTGAAGTGCCAGGTCGACACCAAAGTTGGCGTCGCACAGGTCGGCTGCGGCCGCACCACGCCGCCGTTCGCCAAGGCGCATTCGCTCTGCGACTTCGATAAACCCGAACGCTGGTACCGAAAGGTCATCTCCGCCGAAGACACCTGCAAGGTCGAGGCCGCTTCCGGCCCCAAACCGGCTGCGGCCGCCGCGCCGGCCGTCAAACCCGGCACATTCATCTGCCGGATCGCCGCGGCCGGCCTTTCGTTCGATGCGATGATCGCCAATCCCTACAAGGTCGAGGCAAGCTGCCAAGTCAATTGCCAGATCTCCACCACTGTGGCCGGCACCACGGCCCAATCGTCCTGCACCAAGAACGTTGCTCCCGGAGCGGGCGAAGTCGTGCTGTGCTCGCACAAGGCCGAGAAGGGACGTCTGGTCAAAGTCGTCGGCGGCAGTGGCAGCTGCACCGATCCGACACCGAAGCCCTCGACCGCCGAAAAGGATGAAGACGAGATCGATGTGCAACCGCTCGCCAACGACCCGACGAAGATGCTCGAGCAGATGCGAAAGCAATTGCCGCCCGGTGCACAGAAGATGCTCGACCAGATGAACAGACCCTAGGCTGCCTCGACCGCGAAACGATCGCCGCTGCGCGTGACCATGCCGAAGCCGGGAAACCCAATATGGGCGCCGGCGACGGTGAGCCGCTCACGCGCCGCCCAATCGAGCACCTTCGCCCTCGTGGCGGCGGCCATTTCAGTATCGACGTCGTAGATCAGCCTGGCGTCCGGCCGCGCCAATTGCACCGAAGCCAGATGAACGATGTCGCCCCAAATCAGGATGCGCTCGCCACCGGATTGGATAAGCCAGTTGGTATGGCCGGGTGTGTGACCGGGCCGCAGCATCGCCGTGATGCCGGGCAGCACCTCGCCGTCCTTGATGCGGCGGATGCGGCCGGCGTAGGGCGCGGTCACCGCACGCTGGGCCTTTGAGTTGCGGGTGATCCGTTCGGGATCGCCGTCTTGCAGCGTGCGGTCGAGCCAGAACGCGGCTTCAACCTCGTGCATCATCAGCTCGGCATTGGGGAATACCGCCCTACCCTGTTGATCGACCAGCCCGAGCGAATGATCCGAATGCAGATGCGTCAGCATGATGATGTCGATCGCCGCAGGGTCGGCGCCGATGGCGCGGAGATTTTGCGGAAGCTTCCCGAGCGTCGGCTGCATGGTATGGCCGGAGCCCGCGTCGCTGAGAATGAGTTTGCCGCGATGGCGGATCAAAAAGCTGTTCACGTCGAGCGGTAGCGGCTGGCCATAGGCAATCCCGGTCAGGCGGGCGCCATCCTCCTTGTCGATCCCGAGAATGACGTCATGGTTGCTGTACAGCACGCCGTCCGACACCGCGGTGACGGTGAAGTCGCCGACTTGCTTCGTACTCATGCCGCAGCCGCCAGCACCGGCTTGCCGCGGATCATGTCGGAAGCCTTCTCCGCCATCATCAGCACGCAGGCGTTGATGTGCGCGGAGACGAGGTCCGGCATCGCCGACGCATCCACTACGCGCAGCCGCTCGACGCCATGCACGCGGAATTGTGGATCGACCACCGTGTCGGGACCGGTTCCCATGACGCAGGTCGAGGCCGGATGGTTAGCGGTCGCGGCGACATTGCGGATCCAATTGTCGATCTCAGCGTCGGTCTTGACCTTGGGGCCGGGCGACAGCTCGACGCCGCGGAAGCGCGCGAGCGGCGCCTGGGCCGCCACCTCGCGGGCGATCTTGAAGCCCTCGCGCAAGGTCGGCAGGTCGTTTGGAGCGCTGAAGAAGTTCGTTACGATCTTCACCTTGTCGCGCGGGTCGGACGACCGCAGCAGCACCTCGCCGCGGCTGTCGGGATGCAAGAGGCACGGCCGGATGCCGTAGCCATCCGCGTAGGGCTTCTTCCAGCCCGGGAACCACAGCGCGGCAGAAGGCGGCGCGCCGCGGAACATGAACTCGATGTTGGGCACCGAAAGCTCGGGCCGGGTCTTGATGAAGGCGTGCAGACCGCCGGGCACCACCGTCGCGGGTCCGGTGCCGAACATCCAGGCGCGCATCATGTTGAGCGCCATCTTGTCGAGCCGCATGTTGTCGCGAAACTCGCTGGGCTCGGTGCGTGCGAACATGATCAGCACCGCGAGATGATCCTGCAGGTTCTGTCCGACCGGCAGGTCGGCAACAGGGTCGATGTCGACCGAGCGCAGATGATCGGCCGGCCCGATGCCAGAGAGCATCAGAAGCTGGGGCGAGTTGAAGGCGCCGCCGGCAAGGATCACCTCGCCGGTGGCGTAGGCTTTGCTGCGAGCGCCGTGCTGGATGAACTCGACGCCGGTGGCCCGGCTTTTCAGCATCATCACGCGGGCCGCATGGGCGCGCGTTTTCACGGTCAGGTTCTTCCGCGCCATTGCCGGACGTAGATAGCCGACCGCGGCTGAGCAGCGCTTACCGTCCCGGATCGAATACTGGCTGCGGCCGAAGCCCTCTCCCGAGCTGGCGTTGTAATCGTCGGTCACCGGCAAGCCGGCCATGCGCGCGGCGTCGAGCCAAGCGGTGAACATCGGGTCCGTGGTTTTGGCCCATTGCACGCCGATGTTGCCGGACTTGCCGCGATATTCGCTCTCGCCGTCCTGCCAGCTCTCGACGCGCTTGAAGTAAGGCAGCACGTCCGCATAGGACCAGCCGAGCGCGCCCTTCTGCGCCCAGCGATCGTAGTCGGCCGGATCGCCGCGCGTGAACGCCATGACGTTGATCGAGGACGACCCGCCCAGCACCTTACCGCGCAGCTCCTCGACGCCGCGGCCATTGAGGTTGGGGTCGGGTTCCGACTGATAGCCCCAGTCGTGCAGCTTGTATTCGTGCAGTTTGCCGAGGCCGATCGGAATGTGGATCAGCGGATTGAAGTCTCGGCCGCCGGCTTCGAGCAGCAGAACGCGGACCTGCGGGTCTTCGGACAGGCGGTTGGCCAGAACGCAGCCGGCGGAGCCGCCGCCGACGATGATGTAGTCGTAGCTGTCGTCCGCCATTGTCTACTGCTTCCGTTCCGGCATCTGGATCAGACCGTCGAGCTGCTGCTTGGACAGCGGCGTCGGAATGTATTTGAACGTCACCGCGTCCGCCATGACGTCGTCGACGCCAGAAATGCGGTCGGGATCGACCGCATCCTTGGGCAGGAACTCCTGCAGCGCGCGCTTGGCGGTCGTCTCCGAGATGTTGGCCCATTTGGCGTAGGCCGCCAGGCCCTCCGGCGTCGAATAGACCCAGTTGAGCGCCTCGCGGTAGGCACGCATGAAGCGCGCGAATACGTCGGGGCGCTTAGCCATCTCGTTGGCGTTGGCGACCAACAGCCGGATGGACTGGCGGTTCAGCACCGGATCGTCGGAGGCCTTGGCGATGACACGGGTCTTGCCCTGCTCGACGGCGTCGATGCCGAACGGCGCGCCGGCCCAGCCGACGTCGATCTGGCCGCTCATCACCTGGGTGTAGGACGCCTGCGCCGAGCCGGTCTGGGTCGGCACGAACTCGACGCCGGCGAGTTTTTTCAGCGCCAGCACGGAAATGTGGGTCGAAGAACCGTTGGTCGAGTAGGACACCGTCTTGCCTGCGGCATCCTTCAGCGACTTGATTGGGCTGTCGGCGCGGACATACCAGAACAGTTGCTGGCCGCCCGTGAAATTCGAGCCGATGATGCGGACCGGCGCGCCCCTGGCGTAGGCGCCGATGACGCCGAGGAAGCCGATCTGGCCGCCGATGTGGGCGGCGTTGGAGATGACGACCTGGAGCGTTTCGCCGCCGCCTTGGGTGTAGAGCACATCGAGGTCGATGCCGTGCTTCTTGAAGATGCCGGCGTTCTGGCCCAGTTCCGGGACGAAGGCTTCGCCTACGCCGCGGCCACCGAGCGCGATCTTGAGATTGTCCTGAGCGAACGCAGCCTGACCGAGTAACAGCAAAACGGCGACGGCGATGCCGACCAGCGGCTTCGAACGATGCATGCCCTGCCTCCCTCGCGCCACCCAGGTTGATCCCGAGTTGGTACTTCAGGCTAGCGCGCGGTCCGCCATTCACGCAACGCAAAGCGCCGCGGCGCACAAAGCGCGAGGCCGCAAAGCAAAACCAGAGAACGAAGGCCCCGGGCGTGGCGTTGGCGACTCTGCGATATTGAAGCCGGTGAGGCTGCCCGACCCTGGCATGCGGGTCGGCGTTGAACGCGGAGGGTGGGTGCGACAGAGATCGAACCTGTGACCCCCACCATGTCAAGGTAACGGATCGACCTTTCCGCTGATTTCCGGAACATCGCCCGAGGTTCCCCAAGCTCGATTTCCCCAATGTTTCTTGACTAATTTTGATCTCAGGGGTTGTTCTGAATTGTCGCCAATTCCCGCTTACTGCTTACCCAGTGCTTACCCGAGGGAACGTCCACGTGAAACTGACCAAGCGCGCGATTGACGCCATCGAGATCGACCCGGATCGCGAACAGGTGTTTTGGGACGTTGAACTGTCTGGGTTCGGGCTGCGGGTGAAGGCGACAGGTGCCAAGAGCTTCCTGGTGCAGTACCGGAATCGGCACGGACGGTCACGGCGTTTGACCCTTGGCCGGCACGGCGTCGTCCTGTTGCAATACAACGGGTTCGCGTCTCTGACGTTCCAGTAGGAAGGCTTTGATGTGTGGGCGCTTATGCTACATTGTGCCGACCTCGTTGGAGTGCGGGTTTGTCGCAGCGTTGGCTTGGCCGCCTACTTTCCCTAGGCATTACTGCCGCGTCGGCCGCAGTCATGGCGGTTTACGCGGCAGCAGGCTTTGCTGCTTACGTGGCAAAGCCGATAGTTGTTGGACGGGCGCAACTGGCTCTCCTCATCCCTGATCAGCGGCAGGCATCCAATCGAACAGCAAAGTCGGATCGCGAGGCGCTGCTTCTAGACAGCCCCTCTTACACCAATTTCAATCCCGCATTCCTTGCCTTCCCCTTTTCGGTTGCGACGGCTGGCCGGAAGTCCGACGTCACGTTTCTTAACGAGGCGCAGATCGCTGGTATCGAAAAGCGGCTCCAGTTGAGTCGGCGACAATCCGCATATTGGCCCCCAGTGGCAGCGGCATTACGTGACATCGGTCGTCGCTATTTTCAGCGGCGCGACCAGCATCAAAACGCGGCTTTAAAAGTCGATGTAAACAGCCCGGAAGTGCAGCGACTTATTGAAACGGCCACACCGTTGATCCTTCAGCTCAGGGAAGATCAAAAGAGAGAGGTGAGGCAACTGGTGCGTATCATTGGCCTCCAAACAATCGCCTCGCAGATTTAAGTGCCGTCTGCTCTAGTCACCAACCACGCTGCCCGGTCGACGACTGCCACGGTCATCGTAGCGCCTGTGCCGAAGCGGCTTGGTCTCTTCAGCGGCAATCGTCCCCGAACCGACGATCACAAGTGAACCATTCGGCAGCGGCCTTTGCAGCTTCAATGCCTCGCTTGGTGGCGCTGTGAGCCACGTTTCGATTTCGTCGTTCGTGCACAGAATGACCGGCATCGCCTTGGGATGCGCGGCGCTCGGTGCAGTAGGCAGAGAGGCTCCGGGTCAAAGGCTGCCGGTGTCACTGCTGGAATTTTTTGTCACTGCGGTTCAGTTGCTGTAGTTCAGCGCTGTGCCCAGCCGTCCAAGTATGCCGCTTGCACGGTTCACAAAAGAAGACTTTGTGGCCTGGGTCGCGCCCTAATGGCTGGATCTCGGTCGCAAATGTCGTTGGGCCTCCGCAGTAGGCGCAGGTTTGTTGTTGGTCCGACATGTGTTTTTCCGCCCCTAAAAGGCGTCGTCCGGCCCTGGAGGCCAGGGGCCGAGGATCGCCGAGGGTGCAACTTGCCGGTCTGCCGTCCAAGCCGATGTGCTGGCCATCACAAAAAGTTCGTTTTGGCTCCTACCGAGCATCGAGGTCGAATGCGCCTCGCTCTCTACTGTCCACGGTGTTCAGCCGGAGCCAGTAGAAAAAGAGTCAGCAGTGATGACCGAAATGCTAGCACTGATCGGCGCGCCGGATTTCTACGGATCGCGTGCGTAAGCGCCCGCTGCTGCCGCAGCCACGTGGCCGCCTGCTCCCATACGGACCTCTGGCGCGTCCGGTCTATCTGGCCGGACGGTCGAAATCCCCGGGCATGACTGCCCGGTAGGGCAAATTCATTCTACTTTTTGCCACGTAGGGCCTTGGCTTGGCCACGCGAGCGACGACACTGGCTAAATCGGCCCGTCTAAAGACCTGTGGCGTTCGTTCACGCTCTGGCGGATTGAGGCAGTGTCGGTAGTTGCGCCAGTTAAAGAGACATTGAGGCAGCGGACGGACTTGCGGCTTCGCCAAACCGGCCGCGCTACGGTGCGGCCTGGTTACCCCGACTGCTCAAGGTCGTCCCATGCCAGGCTGAACGCTTCCGTCTCTGTCGAAGATCATTTGCCGCCGTGTGAACTAGTTCACACGGCCTGTCAAACAGATCAGGCAGATTGAGCGGATGGCCACCGCGACCAAGCCTTTCAACCAGAATACGAGATGCACATGATTCAGCCAAACCAGCCCCAGCATTACGCTTGCTATACCTGCAACAGTTCGATGATCCTATACCGAACAATTCAGCGGCGGGCTGGCGAGCATGATATTAAGTTATGGACGTGCACCCATTGCATCGCGGCGGCAGACACCCAATCAAGTGCGCCGCGCTATGCCAGTAGCAAAGCCAAGTGCGAAATCATCGAGACTGTTAATCCCTCGACCGGAGCAAACGCGCTCGTCATGCTGGAGTGTGATCCGTCCACATCGCACACCGCATCCTGCAAATACGGCTGAGGACCACTTACAGACTACGCATCAACCCGTCCGCCCATCCGCAAGCATGATGACCTTCGTGCCGGTCGAGCAATCGACAATCTCAATAATATCGGCCGGGTGGCGGTTCTTGGCGAACCTAGCCGCTTCGTAGGCGACGTCTTTCCGGTCGCGGAGAGTGCGGGTCACGCCGTTGTGTCGAATTTCAAAACCTTAGTTCTCAGCCATGGCGAATGATGTAAGGCCGTCGCGTCGGGCTACCGTTATTGCCACAAACCGAAGTCTTCCCATTTCGCCTTCGGAATCGCATTGCCGGTTTGGTATCCGAACGACAACACCTTCATGTGATCCTGCGAGGTAATGCACACATAGGAAAGCTCGTACCAACTGCCTTTGCTTCTAAACGCCCCACCTGTAGCGGTCAGTTTATGAACCTCGGTCTTGGAATCGGCGCTTGCGGACCCCTGCGCCCGATCAACAGGAACTTTCTTTTCCTGCCTGATGCGCTTCATGGCCTCCAAATCGCAGACCTGTTCAAGCCGGGTTTGGGGATCAAGGCTGATAAGCGACGACTGAAACTTCGCCGCTGACGGCACTTTTCGCCCCTTCTTTGCCATCGAAGGAGTTGCCAGGACACAGGCTAAAACCACCAAGAGAATTTTCCGCATTCAAGGTCCCACTGTTGGGCGCCAAGTCGGCCAGTTTGGCGTGAGAACGGGTGGAGTAAGAAGTCATCGACCCATGGTGCCATGATGCCCACCGTGAATGCGACGGCTGATTTGGGTCAAACGCAGACATGACAGCGCTCTTTTTTGGCGAAGTCCGCTTTACCCCCTAAAGCAATCATCAGGCGGTCGTTCTGGGATATCTGCTAAGTGCCAATAGCCGACACCCTTCACGATCTCAATCTAAGCGCTTTTCCCGCGTCACCACGACCACGACGCACGGGCACACCGTCGAGCATCACAGCACGATCACAACAAAGATAGTTAGCGCATCACGAATGCACGGGTAGCATCGCACCGCTTTCGGTAGCATTGCACGGAAACGCACCGGGCAAGACCCTTCGGCGTTTACGCTCGATCAACCGGGCCGGGGCATCGTCGGTGCCTTCTGACTTCCAACGACTGGCCCTCACCGCAATTTCACAAACCCTGTGCGGTGAGGGCTGGCTGTTCACGACGGCGGCGGCGGTGCCGCCTGCGCCGGTTCGAAATCGCGCTGGCCGCTTACCCAGTGCTTACCCGCACTAAATTGCCTCTGGCGGGAAATGCAAAAAGGCCTGCATTTATTGGTGGGTGCGACAGGGATCGAACCTGTGACCCCTACCATGTCAAGGTAGTGCTCTTCCGCTGAGCTACGCACCCATCCGTGTGGATTTGTGTCTTATCGGCTAAGGGCCAAGCAGGCAAGCGGCCAAGCCCAACGAACCGACGCCGTGTCGAACCGACAAATCAGGCCGCCGCCAGCATCTTCTGAACCTCGTTGACGAGGTCGCGCAGATGGATCGGCTTCGACAGCACTTTGGCGTGCTTGGGCGCGGCGGAATCCGCATTCAGGGCCACCGCGGCGAAGCCAGTGATGAACATGATCTTGATGTCGGGATCGAGTTCGGCCGCGCGGCGGGCAAGCTCGATGCCGTCCATCTCCGGCATCACGATATCGGTGAGCAAAAGCTGGAACGGTTCTTCGCGCAGCCGCTGATACGCGGACAGGCCATTGTCATAGGAGATGACCTCAAAGCCCGCGTTCTGCAGCGCCTTCACCAGGAAGCGCCGCATGTCGTTGTCATCTTCCGCAAGAAGGATTTTCGCGTTTTGATCGTTCTGTGCCATCTGCCCCGCCTGCCCTCGTGTGGCACCTTCTAGCGGCCGCACGCTAACGCCCCGTTACAACACCGCAGGAGCTTGCACGTCTTGGGCACCATCGGGCAACCGCTTTGCCGCGAATTTGCTCGATTTTGGCGCCGGCCCGCCCCCGCTTCCCATTAGCCGCAATGCTGGTAAACAAGCGGTGAAAGGACGCTTGGCAGCGCGGTCCCGGGCGTGGACAATACGAGTCGAGACGGAACCAGGGCTTGAGCCGCAGCTTATCCCGCAATTGAAATCCCCGAGCACCCGCGCCCATGAACCAGCCGCAAGACGAGCTCGATCCGCCGTTCGAGATCATCGAGCCCGAGCAATGGCGCGGTCCGGTGTTGTTCAACTCGCCGCACTCCGGGCGCGTCTATCCGCGTGCATTCCTGCAAAGTTCCCGGCTCGACCTGCCGACATTGCGGCGTTCCGAGGACAGTTTCGTCGACGATCTCGCGCTCGGCGTGGTGGGGCGCGGCTATCCGCTGATGCGAGCGCATTTCCCGCGCTGTTTCGTGGACGTCAATCGCGAGCCCTATGAGCTTGATCCGCGCATGTTCGAGGGCCGCCTGCCGTCGTTCGCCAACACCCGTTCGATGCGGGTCGCAGGCGGACTCGGCACGGTGGCGCGGGTCGTCGGCGACGCGCAGGAGATCTACGACCAGCGCATCTCGGTCGACGATGCGCTCCGCCGCATCGAGAATTTGTACAAGCCCTATCACCGCGCGTTGCGCCGGCAGTTTACTCGCGTGCATCGCGAATTCGGCACGGCGATGCTGATTGATTGCCATTCGATGCCGTCGTCAACCGGCCCGAAGGACGACCGCCCGCGCGCCGACGTAGTGCTCGGCGATCGCTATGGCACCAGCTGCGTCGCGGCGGTGTCGGAGGTGATCGAAGTCGACCTTGCGACAGCAGGGCTACGCGGTGAGCCGCAACAAGCCCTATGCCGGGGGCTTCATCACCGAGCATTACGGCAATCCGGCCGCGGGCCTGCATGCGATCCAGATCGAGTTCAACCGCGCGCTCTACATGAACGAGCGCCGGTTTGAGCGGTCGGCGGGGTTCAGCCGGCTTTCGGCGGATCTCGAAACACTGGCCGATCGGCTGGCGGCGATTCCGTTGGAGGAGCTGCGGCCCTATCGCGCCGCCGCGGAATAACCACCCAAGAAAAAAGGGCCGTCGGCAAGCCGACGGCCCAAGTCTAGGGAGGAAACGCCCAAGGAGGGCGGCGGAGAACCGGACCGAAGCCCGATACCGCGCTGCACAAATATGCTCCCGCGCCGCACAAAATGCAAGTCCTGCTGACCCATCTGTCGCATAGCTGTTAACAATCGAATGCAGGGCTGATTCTATCGGTTTCGATAGCTTTCCCGGCTGCCCCAATAGGCCACCAAACCGGCCAGCACGAGCACCGCTTGCAGTGCGAAGACTAGCCGATATGCCTCCAGCGGATAGGCCCCGGTTTGCGTGGGGAACAAGTTGATGATCGTCCCGCTGATGAATTGGACCAAAAAGCCGCCGCCCATCGTCCCGATGTTGAGAAGTGTGATGGTGCGCCCGAGCAGATGCGGCGCGACCAGCGACCGGCCGTGCGACATCACGATGGAAATCACGCCGGTCGAGAAGCCGATCAGCGCCAACGCGGCGAGCAACAGAGGAATCGGCAGGGTGCCGAACGCCGCGAGCAGCGCCAACGGAATGAAACACATTCCGGCGCCGATCAAGATCGGCAGCTTGTAGCTTCGGAACAAACGCTCGCTCGGTCCCCACGCGAACGACCCCAGCACGCCGGCCAGCGCCGCGACGAGCAGGACGTCGCCGCGGCCCTGGAGATCAAAGCCGTAGATATGCGTCAGGTAGGGCCCGCCCCATAAACCGACGACCAGCACATAGCTCGGATAGATCGAGAGCTGCATCAGGAAGATACGGCCCATCGACGGCGTGCGGATCACCTGCCAGATGCCGGCGATGCTCTCGCGCCACGTCTCCTTGTGCGGCGTGGATTTAACGCCGGGCGGGTCGTCGGTGACGATCAGCCAGATCAGCACCCCGATCAGCGCCGCGCAGATGCCAACGCCCAGAAACGTCATGCGCCAGCCGAAGGTCGCGGTGGCGAACGCCAACGGCGCGGTCGCAAAGATCGCGCCGAACGATCCCAGGCCGATCTGGATTCCGGTGAAGGTCGAAAACCGCTCCGGCGGAAACCAGCGCGCGTAGAGCGCGACCGGCGCCATCAGGAACGACGCCGTTCCAAAGCCGAGCAATGCGCGGGCGGCGACAAAACCTGCCGTTTCGTGCGCCACCGCAAACAGCACGCAACCCAGCACCGTGAAGCCGATCGACACCAGCATGCAGAGCTTGGGGCCGAAGCGGTCGAGCGCCAGGCCGAGCGGCAATTGCGTGGCGGCGAAGGCGAAGAAATAGATGCTGGAGAGAAGTCCGATCTCGATCGGCGTAAGTTGCATTTCCGCGGCGAGATTGGGCGCGATCACGCCGACCGAATTGCGCAGGAACATGCTGACGATGTAGAGCGCGCCAAGCGTTACCACGACCGCGATGGCGAGCACGGAAAACGGACTGATCGCGCGCGACGGCGCGGAGCTGCTTTCAGTCATCCCCGGCTTTCCTGCCCGTTCGCGCCAGTAGCGCGACTCGTTATTGGCTGTCATCATCCGCGAAGCGGATGATCCAGTAAAACACCCGAAAAGAACACATGACGGCCGTTGATTTTGCAGCCTTTGTCGACCGGCTCGCGACCGTGTCCGGTGACGCCATTCTGCCGTTCTTCCGATCCTCGCTCGGCATCGAGAACAAGGGCGGCCCCGGAACCTTCGATCCGGTGACCGCCGCCGACCGTGCCGCCGAAACCGCCATGCGCACGCTGATCCGGGAGAGCTTTCCAGAACACGGCATCGTCGGCGAGGAGTTCGGCAACGAGCGCACCGATGCCGAATATGTATGGGTGCTCGATCCGATCGACGGCACCAAGTCCTTCATCGCGGGCATGCCGGCATGGGGGACGCTGATCGCGCTGACGCGGGCGGGCGAGCCGGTGTACGGCATGATGCACCAGCCGTTCATCCGCGAGCGCTTCACCGGCGACAGCAACTCGGCGCTTTACCGCGGTCCGGCCGGCGAGCGGGCGCTGCATGTGCGGCGCTGCGCCGCGCTCAGTGAAGCGATGTTGATGACGACGAGTCCGCTGCTGATGAAGGAAGCCGACCGGTCAGCATTCGGCAAGGTCGAGGCGTCGGTGAAGCTGTCGCGCTACGGCGGCGATTGCTACGCCTATTGCATGCTGGCAGCGGGCCACGTTGACCTGGTGATCGAGACCGAGCTCAAACCCTACGACATCCTGCCGCTCATTCCGATCATCGGCGGGGCCGGCGGCATGGTCACCGGATGGGACGGCGGCTCGCCCACGGCCGGCGGCCGCATCATCGCCGCCGGCGACAAGCGCGTGCACGCGGCCGCGATGGCGCTTCTCAATAAATGACTTTCACTTAAATAGCGGCGTGCCCGGCACGAAGGCGTCGAACGCCGCCCAGAACTGCGCGCGATAGCGGTCCTGCTCCATCATCAATTCGTGGCGGGCGCCGGCGATGATCAGATGCGAGCCGGCGCGGAGCCGGACCGCGACGTCCTCGATCGCGGCCGTGGACACCACCTGATCGCGGCCGGCGGCGACCATCATCAGCGGCTGGCGGATCTTGCTCGGAAAACCGGGATTGCCAATCTCGGCCATGGCGCGATAAGCGGCGCTCAGCCAAGACACGGTGGGCGAGCCGAGCCCGAGTTCGGGCGCCGCTTCAAGCACCGCCTTGGTGCGCGCGTGTCGCACCGGATCTGAGGTCGCGATGTTGTTGACATATGCCCCAAGCGCGACCGCCGTGTCATTGCCGCCGGGCACATAGGTCGAGCCCATGCCCATAAGGCGCATCGCGCGGACCGTGAACCTGGCCGGCGCGGCGTCGCGATTGCCCGAGAGCTTGATCATCGGCGCCGACAATACGACCCGGTCGAACCAACGGCGGCCCTGCCGTGCGACGCGCATCATGACCGTGCCGCCCATCGAATGCCCGATGGCAAAGATCGGCGGCGGACAATCCGGCAGCACCACGTCGTTCATCAACGCCTCGACGTCGCGCTCGTATTCAGAAAAGTCGCCGACATGGCCCTTGCGCGGATCGGACAGCGCGCGCTCGGAACCGCCCTGACCGCGCCAATCGAAAGTGGCGACAGCAAAGCCGCGGGCGCGCAATTCACGCACGGTCTCGAAATATTTCTCGATGAACTCGGCGCGGCCCTGGAACAGGCACACCGTACCCTTGCGGCCCGGCGGCGGAAGCCACCGCGCAAACCGGATGCTCACGCCATCGCGGGTCTTGAGCGCGCCGGTGACCACATCTTCGGGCACCGGATTGGCGGGGATGGAAACGAGATCCATGAAATTTCGATTGGACGGGGCTCGGTTGATGGGACGGCGATGAAAGCAAGCCCGCGCGCCTTATAGCAGCAGGCTGGGGCGGCTCAATTGCGCGGCTGGAAAGGTTGAACGCTAATCGAGAATAGTGCCGATCGAGAATTATGTGTAGTTCCAATGGCTTAATAGGATTAAGCTCCTCCCACGGTCCTCTTGCGAGCGAAAAATCTCATCCCATATCCGTGTTGTGCAGGCCCATCCGGGCTGCACGGTTCAACGGGATCCGGCCATTCCGGCGGATCACCGCATGTCGCTCAAAGGAGGATATGCCATGCGTACTTTCGACCTTGCTCCCCTCTATCGCTCGACCGTCGGCTTCGACCGGCTGTTTTCGATGTTGGACGGCTTTGAGGCCGCCCCGGGCTACCCGCCCTACAACATCGAGCGCACTGGCGAGAACGACTATCGCATCACCCTGGCCGTCGCGGGCTTCGATGAGAGCGAACTGTCGATCGAGTCCAAGGAGAACACGCTCACCGTCAAGGGCGAAAAGCAGGTCAAGCAGGATACCGCCGCTGAAGTGCTCTATCAGGGCATCGCGGGCCGCGCGTTCGAGCGCGCCTTCCAGCTTGCCGACTACGTCCAGGTGAAGGGCGCCAACCTCGAGAACGGTCTGCTGCACATCGACCTCGTGCGCGAGATCCCCGAGGCGAAGAAGCCCCGCCAGATCGCCATCGGCAACGGCAAAGCCCAGCCGAAGGTCGTCGACACCAAGGTCGCGGCCTAATCACCGCAGCCTGAACTCAAGCGGTTTCTCCGCAGAGTGGAGCGCCCCGGAATTCCCGGGGCGCTTTTACTTTGGTCGCGTCATTTTTAGTGCGGAGTTTCGTCGGTAGCGGCGGCCGGTGCCGGCGGCGCCAGCGGCGGCGGTGCATCGGCCGTAATTGCCGGCTTGGGCTTCGGCAACGGCGCCTGCTTGGGCGGTGCAGCGGCGGCGCGTGTCACTGGCTCGCGCGCGACGGGTTTGGGCTTCGGTGGAGCGGGCGGCGCCACGCGCTGAGGGAAACGCTCCGGCGGCGGCGGCAACGCGCCGCTCCGATCGGGATCGGCCGTGACGACATTCGGCCCGGACCGCGGCGAGACATCGTCGTCGTCGGCCGCCATCGCGCCACCCCGCGGAGGCTGCGGCCGTGCCGCAGTGCTTGAACGCGGCGGTGCACCAGGCACCGCACCCGGCGGCCGCGGCGTATTGGGATTGTAGAAGGCCGGCCCATCGTCCTCGTCGACGATCGGTGCGCCAGCACCATGACCGCCGCGCGGTAGAACGTAGCCCGGCGGCATGCGCTCGTAGCGCCCCACCGTGATACCGCCGCGTGGCGGCATCGGCGTGGCGACCGGTGTCACCGACACGATGTCGCCGGAGCGCGCGCGAATAATGACGCGAACCTCGCGATCGGTGTTGTCGACCGCCCGCATCACATAGTGCGGGCCGCGCCGCACGGGCTGGCCGAGCGGATCGAGGCCGGTTGAGCGCAGGATGGTGAGGATTTCATGGGGCGGTAGAGCGCCCGGCTCAATGCCCTGAGCAAAGACCGTCGCGGGCGCGGCGAACGCAAGCATGGCGAACACGGCGCAGATCGTTTGTCGTTTCACGAAAATCCCTCCACCGGCATCGTTGCCTGAAGCATCGCCGCGGATTGGGGCGCCGCCGCGGCAACTCTGTCACGTCTTTGCGGCAACGCTTCACGCCTTTGCGGCAAGCGTCACGAATTGGTCGACCTCGTCCTCGCGCGTGGCAAAGGAAGCCACCAGCCGGATCAGACGCTGGTCCGGTTCCATGCGCACCGGGAGACTCTCACTTCGGCGCACATAATAGCGCGCGCCGGCGGCCTTGAGCCGCGCCTCCACAGCTTTCGGCAGTACGACGAAAACCAGATTGGCCTCGACCGGCCAGGCCGGCGCACGGCCGATGGCGACAAGCCCCGCCGCCAGCCGGTCGGCCATGGCGTTGGCATGGCGCGCCAGCCGCACCCAGCAGTCGTTGCCCAGGAACGCTTGGAATTGCAGGGCGAGGAAGCGGTGCTTCGACAGCAGGTGGCCGGCGCGCTTGCGGCGTTCGGCCATGTTCGCCGCGAGCTCGCGGTCGAAGAACACCACCGCTTCGGCCGCCATAGCACCGCCTTTGGTGGCGCCGAAGGACAGCACGTCGACGCCCGATTTCCAGGTAACCTCAGCTGGGCTTGCGTTCATGCGCACCAGCGCATTGGCGAAGCGCGCACCGTCCATATGCACCTTCATGCCGTGGGCGTGCGCAATCTTGGCGAGCGCCGCGATTTCGCCCGACCGGTAGATGGTGCCGGCCTCGCTCGCCTGCGCGAACGAAAAGGCCGCCGGTACGACTTGGTGCGGGGTATGGCCTTCGTGGGCCGCGACGGTCTCGGCAAGAGTCTGCGGCGCCACCTTGCAGCCAATTCCCGGCATGCCCACAAGCTTCAACCCGCCGCCGAAGAATTCCGGCGCGCCGCATTCGTCGGTGAGGATATGCGCCTCGTTGTGCGCAAATACCGCGCCCCAAGGCGGGCTGACATGCGCCAGCGCCAGCGCATTGGCGGCGGTGCCGGTCGGCACCAGAAACACCGCGGCGTCGTGCTCGAAAATCTCGCCGATCCGCCGCTCGACTGCGCGAGTGACATCGTCGTTGCCATAGCCCGTCGCGAAGCCGTCGTTGCCGGCGCCGAGAGCCTGGAGAATTTCCGGGGCAATGCCGGCGGTGTTATCGCTTGCGAAGTTCATCGGACATTCCCAGTTTAGATGGCCGTAACGCGGCCATCGGTAGCATAGGTGCAGCCAAGGGAAGCAACATGACAAGCAACAGCGAGATCGTGTTTCCAGCGGCGGCGCGGCGCGCTCAGGCCGAGCGTGGTTCGGCCCGTCTCTACGACAAGAAAATCGCCGGAGGCTTTCCGGACGGCGTGACGGCTGAACTCGCGGGCTTCATCGCCCAGCTCGATACCGCCTTCCTTGCCACTGTTTCGGCGGAGTGCGCCCCCTACATCCAGCATCGCGGCGGTCCGAAGGGCTTCATCAAAGTTCTTGATGACAAGACGCTGGGCTTCGCCGACTACGCGGGCAACAGGCAGTACATCACCATCAGCAACCTCGCCGGCAACGACCGGGCCTATCTGTTCCTGCTCGATTTCGCCAACCGCCAGCGCATCAAGCTCTGGGGCCGCGCCCGCGTGGTGGAGGACGATCCGGTCCTGTTGGAAAGGCTGGTCGATCCCGGCTACCGGGCGAGGCCTGAGCGGGCGATCCTGTTCACGATCGAAGCCTGGGACGTGAATTGCTCGCAGCACATCATCGAGCGTTACACGCACGGTGAGATCGCCGGCGCGGTGGCCGGGTTGCAGCAGCGGATCGAGGCGTTGGAGGCGGAGAATGCAAGGCTGCGCCCGAGACAGGAATTCAAACCCGCGCAATAAACGGTAAGCCACCCGCCCTCCGGCGCACAAGATTGCGGTCCTTGCAGGAAAGATTTGCAATCCTAATTGTTATAGGACAGTATTACTGTCCCAATTGGTGACGAGGCAAAGCCAGACCTAAAGTCAGCCGTGGGCGTTGTTTCGCAGTGCACTATTGTGCTTGCGCGTGCAGCAAACGCCACTGACAATGAGCAGCACCGCGAGGTGCTGCCAGCGGCCCGCGAGAAGGCTGCCCTCAACTCTGGTTCGCCTTGGGCCGCAGCGCCAAACGGTGCTGAGGAACGTGGATGGTGTGCCGGCGCCCGGTGCGACGGACACCTTGAGAGCGACGAGATGAGCGAGGACCGGACAGGCAGGAGCAATTTTACCGCCGCTGTCGCGCCCGTTGACGCGCGCCTGCTCTATCGCGATTCCGCCGATCCCGGGCTGCCAGAAGGACACGGGCTCTACGATCCCACGCTCGCCAAGGATTCGTGCGGCGTCGGATTCATCGCCGACATCAAAGGGCGCAAGTCGCACCAGATCGTCGTTGACGCGCTCACCATCCTGGTGAACCTCGAGCACCGCGGCGCGGTCGGCGCCGATCCGCGCGCCGGCGACGGCGCCGGCATCCTGGTGCAAATCCCGCACAAGTTTTTCGCCCGCAAGGCCAAGGCGCTCGGCATCACGCTGCCGAAGGCCGGCGACTACGGCATCGGCGCGCTGTTCATGCCGCGGGACGCGGAACGGCGCGATCTTGTCTGCAAGGCCTTCGAGCAGGTCGCCGTGCGGGAAGGGCTGAGCATCCTCGGCTGGCGCTCCGACATGCCAGTCGACAACTCGACGCTCGGCGAAACGGTCAAGCCGACCGAGCCCTTCCACATGCAGGTGTTCCTCGGCAAGGGAAAACAAAAACTCACCGAGGACGAGTTCGAGCGGCGGCTCTACATCCTGCGGAAATCGATCTCCTCGACGATCTACAAACAATACGAGCGCCGGCTGTCCGGCTATTACCCGGTGTCGATCTCCTGCCGTACCGTGATCTACAAGGGCATGTTCCTCGCCGATCAGCTCGGCACCTACTATCCCGACCTGAGCGAGCCGGATTTCGAAAGCGCGCTGGCGCTCGTTCATCAGCGGTTTTCGACCAACACCTTCCCGACCTGGTCGCTGGCGCATCCGTACCGCATGATCGCCCACAACGGCGAAATCAACACGTTGCGCGGCAACAACAACTGGATGGCGGCACGGCAGGCGTCGGTGTCGTCGAAGTTCTACGGCGACGATATTTCCAAGCTCTGGCCGATCTCCTACGAAGGCCAGTCCGACACCGCATGCTTCGACAACGCGCTCGAATTCCTGGTGCAGGGCGGCTATTCGCTGACCCACGCCATGATGATGATGATTCCCGAGGCGTGGGCGGGTAATCCGCTCATGGACGAGGAGCGGCGCGCTTTCTACGAGTACAACGCAGCGCTGATGGAGCCGTGGGACGGGCCCGCGGCGATCGCCTTCACCAACGGCAAGCAGATCGGCGCGACGCTCGACCGCAACGGCCTGCGCCCGGCGCGCTATTTCGTCACCCGCGACGACCGCATCATCATGGCTTCCGAGATGGGCGTGCTGCCGATTGCCGAAAAGGACATCGTGCAGAAGTGGCGGCTGCAGCCCGGCAAGATGCTGCTGGTCGATCTCGAACAGGGCCGGCTCGTTCCGGACGAGGAGTTGAAGGCCTCGCTGGCGAAAAGCCATCCGTACAAGCAATGGCTCGAGAAGACGCAGATCGTGCTGGAGGACATGCCGATCGCGGTTGCGATGGCGCCCATCTCGAATTTCCCGCTGCTCGATCGCCAGCAGACCTTCGGCTACACGCAGGAAGACCTGAAGCTCCTGATGACGCCGATGGCGGCGCAGGGCGAGGAAGCGGTCGGCTCGATGGGCACCGACACGCCGATCTCGGCGCTGTCCGACAAATCGAAACTCCTATTCACCTACTTCAAACAGAACTTCGCCCAGGTGACGAACCCGCCGATCGATCCGATCCGCGAGGAGATCGTCATGAGCCTCGTCTCGATCATCGGGCCGCGGCCAAACCTGTTCGATCTCGAAGGCTCGTCGCGCACCAAACGGCTAGAGGTGCGCCAGCCGATTCTGACCAATGAAGACCTCGAGAAGATTCGCGCGATCACCCAGGTGGCCGACAATCACTTCAAGTCGGTCACGCTCGACATGACCTGGCCGTCGGTCGATGGCTCGGCCGGCATGGAAAAAGCGATCGACGCGCTCTCGGCGCAGGCCGAGCAGGCGGTGCGCGACGGCATCAACATCATTATCCTGTCCGACAGAAAGGCCGGCACCGACCGCGTGCCGATACCGTCGCTGCTCGGCTGCGCGGCGGTGCACCACCATCTGATCCGCCAGGGACTTCGCACCTCGGTAGGCCTCGTGGTGGAGTCCGCGGAGCCACGCGAGGTTCACCATTTCGGCTGCCTCGCGGGCTACGGCGCCGAAGCCATCAATCCGTACCTCGCGTTCGAGACGCTCATTTCGATGCACGCCGAGCTCCCGGGCAAGCTCGACAAGAAGGAAGTCGTCAAGCGCTACATCAAGGCGGTCGGCAAGGGCCTGCTGAAGGTGATGTCCAAGATGGGCATCTCCACCTATCAATCGTATTGCGGGGCGCAGATTTTCGACGCGGTCGGCCTCAAGGCCGAGTTCGTCAACAAGTACTTCACGGGGACTGCAACACGGATCGAGGGCGTCGGCTTGAGCGAGATCGCCGAGGAGGCGATGCGACGCCACCGCGACGCGTTCGGGGATTCACCGGTGTTTCGCGGCATGCTCGACGTCGGCGGCGAATATGCCGTGCGCGTGCGTGGCGAGGATCATGTCTGGAACGCCACCACGGTCTCGACCTTGCAGCACGCGGTGCGCGGCAACTCCCAGGACAAATACCGCGCGTTCGCGAAAATCCTCAACGAACAGGACACGCTGGTCACGATCCGCGGCCTGTTCCGCGTCAAGACCGCGGAAGAGGACGAGCGCAAGCCCGTGCCGCTCGAAGCGGTTGAGCCCGCAAAGAACATCGTTAAACGCTTCGCCACCGGCGCGATGTCGTTCGGCTCCATCTCGCGCGAGGCGCATACTACGCTCGCCATCGCCATGAACCGGATCGGCGGCAAGTCGAACACCGGCGAAGGCGGCGAGGAATCGACCGCTTCAAACCGCTGCCGAACGGCGACTCGATGCGCTCAGCGATCAAGCAGGTCGCCTCGGGACGCTTCGGCGTCACCGCCGAGTATCTCGTCAACTCGGACATGATGCAGATCAAGATGGCGCAGGGCGCTAAGCCCGGCGAAGGCGGTCAGTTGCCGGGGCACAAGGTCGACCAGATCATCGCCAAGGTGCGCCACTCGACCCCGGGCGTCGGCCTTATCTCGCCGCCGCCGCATCACGACATCTATTCGATCGAGGACCTGGCTCAGCTCATCTTCGACCTGAAGAACGTCAACCCCGCCGGCGACGTGTCGGTGAAGCTCGTCTCCGAAGTGGGTGTCGGCACCGTCGCGGCGGGCGTCTCCAAAGCGCGCTCCGACCATGTGACGATCTCGGGCTTCGAGGGCGGCACCGGTGCAAGCCCCCTCACCTCGCTCAAGCACGCGGGCTCGCCGTGGGAGATCGGCCTCGCCGAAACCCATCAAACGCTGGTCGCCAACCGGCTCCGCAGCCGCATCTCAGTGCAGGTCGACGGCGGCATTCGCACCGGCCGCGACGTGGTGATCGGCGCGCTGCTCGGCGCCGACGAATTCGGCTTCTCGACCGCGCCGCTGATCGCGGCCGGCTGCATTATGATGCGCAAGTGTCACCTCAACACATGCCCGGTCGGGGTCGCCACCCAGGACCCGCTGCTGCGCAAAAAATTCACAGGCCAGCCGGAGCACGTCATCAACTTCTTCTTCTTCGTCGCCGAAGAGGTGCGCGAGTTGATGGCCGCGATGGGCTACCGCACATTCAACGAGATGATCGGGCAGGTGCAGATGCTCGACCAGAACAAGGTGATCGAGCACTGGAAGGCCAAGGGGCTCGACTTCTCCAAGCTGTTCACCAAACCGATCGCGCCGGAGAGCGTCGGCATCTATCGCAGCGAGGCAGCAGGACCACAAGATTTACGACATCCTCGACCGCAAGCTGATCGCCCAGTCGCAGGCGGCGCTCGATCGCGGCGCGCCGGTGCGCATCACCGCGGCGATCCGCAACATCGACCGCACCGCCGGCGCCATGCTCTCGGGCGAGATCGCCAAACGCTACGGCCACACCGGGCTGCCGGACGACACCATCCATGTCAGCCTCAAGGGCACCGCCGGCCAGAGCTTCGGCGCGTTCCTCGCCAAGGGCATTACCTTCGAGCTCGAGGGCGAAGGCAACGACTATGTGGGCAAGGGTCTCTCCGGTGGCCGCCTCATCATCCGGCCGGCGTCCGATGCCGGCATCGTTCCGGAACAGTCCATCATCGTCGGCAACACAGTCCTGTATGGCGCGATTGCCGGCGAGGCCTATTTCCGCGGCATCGCGGGCGAACGCTTCGCCGTGCGCAATTCCGGCGCCACGGTGGTGGTGGAAGGCACCGGTGATCACGGTTGCGAATACATGACTGGCGGCATCGTCGTGGTAATCGGCTCGACCGGCCGCAACTTTGCCGCCGGCATGTCGGGTGGCATCGCCTATGTGCTCGACGAGGACGGCACGTTCGAGCAGCGCTGCAACCGCACCATGGTCGAGCTACAGGAACTGCCGGAATGGATCGAAGGCGAGATGCACGGTGATCTCAGCGACATGACGCAGTTCGACAACGAGCGGCTGCGCATCCTGATCGGGCGGCACGCCCGTTTTACCGGATCAAAGCGCGCCGCCGATATCCTCGCCAACTGGCGCGAGGCGCTGCCGAAATTCCGCAAGGTGATGCCGCTTGAGTTCAGCCGCGCACTGGCCGAGATGAACAAGGCTAGCCCGATGCAGGCAGCCGAGTGACGGCAATGGGTAAGGTCACCGGCTTCCTAGAGTTTGAGCGTGAGGATCGGGACTACCTTCCGGTCGAGGAGCGGATTCGCAACTACAAAGAATTCGTCCTGCCACTGCCCGAGAAGGACATCCGCGATCAGGCCGCGCGCTGCATGAACTGCGGTGTGCCCTATTGCCACGGCACCAACACGATCACCAACATGCCGACCGGCTGCCCGGTCAACAACCAGATCCCGGACTGGAACGACCTCGTCTATTCCGGCCACTGGGAAGAGGCCGCACGCAACCTGCACTCGACCAACAATTTCCCGGAGGTGACCGGCCGCGTCTGCCCGGCGCCGTGCGAGGCGTCCTGCACGCTCAACATCGAGGACAACCCGGTCACCATCAAAACGATCGAGCAGGAGATCGCCGACCGCGCCATCGCCAACGGCTGGGTGAAGCCGGAGCGCTTTGCCGCAAAGACCGGCAAGAAGGTCGCTGTGATTGGCTCAGGCCCGGCCGGCATGGCCTGCGCCCAGCAGCTCGCGCGCGCCGGCCACGACGTGCATCTCTATGAGAAGAACGCCAAGGCCGGCGGCCTGATGCGTTATGGCATCCCCGACTTCAAGATGGAGAAGCGCGTCGTCGATATTCGCGTGACGCAGATGGAAGGCGAAGGCGTGACCTTCCACTACGGCGTCCACGTCGGTGTCGACCTGCCGGTTGAAAACCTGCTCCAGGACTACGATGCCGTGGCGCTGACCGGCGGCGCCGAGAAGGCGCGCGACCTGCCGATACCGGGGCGCGACCTCAGCGGCATCCATTTCGCCATGGACTTCCTGCCGCAGCAGAACCGCCGCAACAGCGGCGAAGCCCTGCTGGAGTCGATCCCGCCGATCCTCGCCAGGGACAAGCATGTCGTCGTCATCGGCGGCGGCGACACCGGCTCCGACTGCATCGGCACCTCGATCCGCCAGGGGGCCAAGTCGGTCACCAATTTCGAGATCATGCCGCAGCCGCCGGAACACGAAAACAAGCCAATGACCTGGCCGCTCTGGCCTTTAAAGCTGCGCACCTCATCGAGCCACGAAGAAGGCGTAATTCGCGACTTCGCTGTGCTAACGACGAAGTTCACCGGCGAGAACAGTCAGGTGAAGAAGCTGCATTGCGCGCGCGCCGACGCCAAGTTTCAGCCGATCATCGGCACCGAGTTCGAGCTTCCCGCCGATCTCGTGCTGCTCGCCATGGGCTTCGTGCATCCGGTGCACGAGGGCATAATCAAGACGCTGAAGCTCGATCTCGATCCGCGCGGCAACGTCAAGGCCGACCAGCTCGCCTATCAGACTTCGCAACCGAAGGTTTTCGCCGCCGGCGACATGCGCCGCGGCCAGTCTCTCGTCGTGTGGGCGATCCGCGAAGGCCGCCAGTGCGCCCACGCGATCGACAAGTTCCTGATGGGAACGACCGCGCTGCCGCGCTGAGCTAGCGCATTACCGGAAAAACGAGAAGTAGCCCGGGTTGCGCGTCTGCTGCTGCTGTTGCGGCTGCGCCGCACGGCCGGTGGTGGTGGTCTTGCGCGGGGTCGTCGTGTTGGCCGCGACCGGACGAATCTCGGCGTTCGGAGCCGCCACCGTGGTTTCCGGCGCCGGCTTCATGACCGGGATCGGCTCTGTCGTCGTGGCGACCACCGGGTCGGCACCGACCGGCGCGATGACGCGGCGAGGCCATTTGAAGTCGTCCGCCCGTCCAGCCGGGGGCGAAAGCGCCTGGCCGTTCACCAGCACACGGGTGACCGACCTCGGGATCGATGCGTCGCCGGTATCGCGGGAGCTGATCAGTTCCTGATTGGATGTCACCGACGCGGTCAGTGGCACCACCGGACCGGCGAGCGGGCGGGCGGCCGGACCGCTAGGCCTTGCAGCGACTGCGGGCTGCGGCTCGCTCGAGGGCAACGCCACCGGCTCCGAGCCGGGCAGCGTCACGCGCCGGATTTCACGCTCCAGATAGTGCGCGAGCTTGCGCGCGCCGGCCTTGGTGAAATGAACCCCGTCGCTGGCGCGCAACCGACGGATCTGGCCTTCGAAGTCTGCACCCTGAAGGTTGAAGCGGCCGCTCTCGTCGACGAAGCCATCCCAGACGTCGATGTAGCTGATCACAGCCTTTTCCGCGCGCGCGCGGTACAGATCGTTGAGAAATTGCATGTCGGTCGTCGATTTCGGCCCGCGGATCGACGGCAGGCCGACCCAGAATACCGGCACGCCTGCGCTCTTCAGCGCGACGATCGTTGCGTCGATCCGCTTGGAGTAGTAGCTCGGCCCATTCTTCAGTCTGGAATTCGTAAGTGCGCGCGCCGGCGGCGCTGCCGGTCCGGGGCTGCGGCTCGGACTCGGCGATCACTGGCTGGTCGCGGCGGCGCTCGGCGTTCGATGCGTCGGGTGCCGTGCTTTCGGGCTGCACCGCTGCGGGCGGTGGCGGAGCCGCCACCGTCGCAGCCGGCACCGTTGCACCTGGCTGCGCCGGATTGGCTGGCGACGCGGCGGCGGGCGTGGCCGGGGCCACCGGCAGCATGCGATCGCGGGCCGACGTGCGGTCATTCAAGCCGATCATCATCACGATGAACTTCGGCTTGGTCGCGGCAATCGCCTCGCGGATCACCTGCGCCCAATCCTGAGCCTCATTGCGACTGTCGTAACGGATCAGGCCACTGCTGGCACGGTTACGGCGCACCACGGCGAGATCGGGCAAATCGCCCAGCGCATCCTCGAGCCCATAGGCCAGCCAGTCGGCCATGGAGTCGCCCAGCACCAGCACGCTGCTGTTGGGCTGGTTGTCGAGCCTGCGCGGCGAAGGGGCGCGGCTGGCATCGACCGAGCGTTCGCTGGACGAGCGAGGCGACGAGAACGGGCTGAAAAACGTATCGAAATTACCGCCCCGCTGGCCGCCGCCCCCCGGGCCAAACTGGAACTGTCCAAGGACCGGCAGGCTCATCATTGCGAGGCAGCAGGCCGCCGCAACGCCATGCTTGACGCTCAATCGAGCGCCGTTGCCAAGCCGCTGGAAAAACTGGCCTTTTGCCGCCATAGAGCTACGACCGATGGATGGGCCTCCGGCGCCCCGATCGAGGGCCGCCGCCGCTACTATCGGTCGTTAACTCCAGGAAATTGTCAACCCGATGGCCGGCGCTTGGTTACCACCGGTGGATGGCGCGCTAACGCCCGCGCAGCCGGGCCAGGATCGTAGCGGTGGCAAACCCGTCCGGAACGAGGCCGACCGAGGACTGGTAGTCCCGCACCGCAGCGCGCGCCTTGGCGCCGAGCCGGCCGTTCGGCTCGCCCGTATTGAAGCCCTTCCGGTTCAGCAGTTCCTGCATCTCGCGGCGCTCGGCCAAGGTCAGCACCGGCTCGTGCCGCGGCCACGCCTGCACGAATGGATCACCGCCGCGCAGCCGGTCTGCCAGATGGCCTATCGCCAGTGCATAGGCCTCGGCCGGGTTGTATTTCATGATGACCCGGAAGTTGTGCAGCATCAGGAAGCCCGGGCCCTGATTGCCGGCGGGCACCAGCAGATAGGCTTTCTCGTGCGAATGCGGGAATGGCTTGTTGCCGGCGCGTCTGATGCCATGATGTTCCCATTCGGCGAGCGTGAGCTGACGCGAACGATCCGCCAGCAGGTAGTTGAAGCCCTTGGGGATCGTGACCTCGTAGCCCCAGGTCTCGCTCGGTACCCAACCGTCCTTCTTGAGATTGTTGGCAGTCGAGGCGATGAGATCGGAAGCCGAGTTGACCACGTCGCGGCGGCCGTCACCGTCGAAATCGACGGCGAAGCGCTTGAACGATGTCGGCATGAATTGCGTCGGACCGAACGCGCCGGCCCATGAGCCGATCAGTTGCTCAGGCGTCAGATCGCCACGATGCAGGATTTCCAGCGCCGAAAGGAACTCGTCGCGAAAATACGCCTGGCGACGGCCGATACAGGCAAGCGTCGCGGTCGAACGCAGCACCGGCCGGTCGCCGCCGAGTGTGCCGTAATTCGAACTCGACGCCCCAGATCGCGGTGATGGTGTAGCGGTCGACGCCGTAGTGCTTTTCGACCTTGTCGAAGATCGCTTTGTGCTTGGCGAGGATTTCGCGGCCGTTGGCGATGCGCGCGTCGTTCACCAGGATGTCGAGATAGTCCCAGAACGCCTTGGTGAACTCCGGTTGGGCGTCCATCAGATCCATAATGCGAAGGTCAGGCGTCAGCCCGTGCGCATACTTCTCGAAGCTCGCGCGCGAGATGTTGCGCTTGGCGGCTAGCGGCCAAAGACCTTCGACGCAGGACTCGAAATCTGGCGGCCGCCGCACGAATCGCGCTTGCCTTCATCTCCGGGTGACCGGACGAGCCGGATTCGCCGGTCCATTCCCTGGGCGGTGTCGGCGCGGGCACAGGGGCCGCCGCCGGAGCCGGCGCTTGCGCCGTCACGCGGTACGGCCGACCGGCCGACCGACCGGCGTCGGCGGGCAGCCGGTCAGGTTGCGGCGAGGCCGAGATCGGCGTGCCGAGCAGGAGCACGCCACCAAGCAGCACCCGGCCAAAGGATGCGGAATGCTTCGACATCTGCAAATTCCCAACCGCAAAGTTGCCGCGCACCAACCCGCCATTTCGTCTGCCTTGTGCTATGACCGCTGCCCGGACGAGGGCCCAGGCCAGGGCCTATGACCAATCTTTGGCGCCTATTGGGCCAAGATATGGTTGAGCGAGCGTTAACGCACAATTTCACAGGGTGCCGGGGCTCCGCGCCAGTGCGCTACCGCGCGGTGCGCAGCCGTTCGATCAGCTCCTGCGTCGGGTAGGCGTCGGCCGGCAGACCGACCTTGAGCTGGGCCTGTTTTACGGCGGCCGGGTTGCCGAACCGAGCCGGCCGTCGGCCTCGCCGGTCAGCATCCTGCGGGCGATCAGAAGCCGCTGCAGTTCCTGGATCTGTTCCGTGGTCGGCACCACCGGCTGACCGTTGCCCGGCCCGACCGGCGGCGCGCCAGCGAGCCGTGTGCCGAAATAGGCCGCGGTCGTCGAATAGACGATCGCCGCGTTCCATTCGATGTAGGCCTTGAAATTCGGATAGGCGAGGAACGCCGGACCGAGGCGGCCCATCGGCAGGATCAGCGACGCCGGCAGGTTGTCGGCCGGAAGCTGGCCGTGCGCGGCGCGTGACGCCCCACTTCACCCATTGCGAGCGCGGATGCTGGTTGTCGAGGCCGGACTCCTGCCACGGCATCTGCGGCCGGCACGCGCACCTCCTGCAGCCAGGGCTGGCCCGGCTGCCAGCCGAAGCTCTTCATCAGGTTGGCGGCGGAGGCGAGCGCGTCCGGCACGCTGCGCACCATGTCGACGCGGCCGTCGCCGTCGAAGTCGATGCCGTGCTTGAAGTAGTCGCCCGGCGTGAACTGCGTCGGCCCAAGCTCACCGGCCCAGTTGCCGATCATCTCCTCCGGCTTCAGATCGCCGCGCTCGACGATGCGCAGTGCGCCCATCAATTGATCGCGAAAGAACTCCGGCCGCCGGCAGTCGTAGGCGAGCGTCGCGACCGAGCGGATGATGTTGTAGATGCCGCCCTTGTAGGCGCCGTAGTCGCTTTCGAGGCCCCACAGCGCGACAACCACCGGCGGCGGCACGCCGGTGCGCTGCTCGATGCGCGACAGCAGCGCCGCGTTGGCCTTCAACTGCTTCAAGTCCGTTCTGATAGCGGCCCGCCGCCGTCATGCGGCCGGCGAACTGCAGGAAGCTCTGCTGAAAAACGCCCTGCCCGCTGTCGCGCCGGATGATGGCCGGATCGAACGTCACGCCGTCGAGCGCCGCCGAGATCGCCTGCCGGGAGATGCCCTGCGCCTCCGCGTCTCTTCTTGAAGGCAGCGAGCCAGGCTCGAAGCTGCCGGTGTTGCGGCAGCGCGGAGCAGCGTCAGCCGGTCCGCGCCAACACCGAGCAGGGCCAGCACCACCGCGCCGGTTAGCCCAAAAATCCGTTGCCACATTGCCGTCGCCCTAGCCATGAGAGTCGATTGCCAACTGTGCCATTCGACTTGTTACCGTCAAGTTTGCGGACAAAAGCTTCTTGGAGCGGCGGATTGAAGCACCCTGCCCGGCCCCGACATATGCAAATCGACGAATCCGCTTGGCCTGATTCCCCGCGCTCCAGCATGATGCCCTCGAAATGAAACCGATTCGCAAAGCCATCTTCCCGGTCGCCGGCCTCGGCACCCGCTTCCTGCCTGCCACCAAGGCCATGCCCAAGGAGATGCTGCCGGTGGTCGACCGGCCGCTGATCCAGCACGTCGTCGACGAGGCGCGCGAGGCCGGCATCGAGCACTTCATTTTCGTCACCGGACGCAACAAGGCGGTGATCGAGGACCATTTCGACCGCCAGTTCGAACTCGAAATGACGCTGAAGGAGCGCAACCGCAAGGCCGACCTGGACCTGCTGTCACGCGACCTGCCCGGCGCCAGGCACCACGAGCTTCATCCGCCAGCAATCGCCGCTCGGCCTCGGCCACGCCGTCTGGTGCGCGCGCGAAGTCGTGGGCGACGAGCCGTTCGCATTGCTGCTGCCCGACGTGCTGGTGCAGCACAAGCCCGGTTGCCTTGCACAGATGATCGACGCCTATCGCGCGCGCGGGAGCAATCGAACGTCATCGCGGTGGAGGAGGTGCCGCTCGATCGCATCCATCAGTATGGCGTGGTCGGAGTGGGCAAGGCGCAAGGGCAAGGGCATTCGCCATCACCGAGATGGTCGAGAAGCCGCCGCAGCGAAGAAGCGCCCTCCAATCTGATCATCACCGGCCGCTACATCCTGCAGCCGGAGATTTTCGATCTGCTGGAGACGCAGGAGGGCGGCGCCGGCGGCGAAATCCAGATCACCGACGCGATGATCAAGCTCGCCAAGACACAGCCGTTCTACGGCTTGAAGTTCGAGGGGCGCGAGCTTCGACTGCGGCTCGAAGATCGGCTTCCTCACCGCCAATGTCGCCTACGCGCTGGCGCGTACCGACATCGCGCCGGCGTTCCGCGCCGAGATCAAGAAATCTGCTGGAAGGTTAGCCGACGTCATAGCGCCGTCTTCGTCACCGCGCCGCTGTTGTCGACATACCAGCGCTCACTCGCCATCGGCCTGCCGGCAAATCGCGCCGCCATCCAGTCCGCGACCATGCGTCGGCGGATGCGGCCCAAGATTGACCGACAGGCACGCGCCGATGGCGTGGCGGGCATCCTGATAGACCACGAGGCGGCGCGGGTTGCTCATGGTCTTGAGCATTCGTTCGCGTGTGCACCATCGGGCTCAGTTCGTCCCACTCACCGGTGACGCAGAGATACGGCGCGCGGATCTTCTCGGCGTGGCCTTCCCAGGTCAGCGTCTTGCGGAAGGCGTCGAACTTCGCTTCGTCGGTGAAGCCCGCCATGTACATGAAACGTTTCTTGTAGCTCGGACTCGCCTCCTCGAAGATCGCATGGAAGCCCGGCTCGAGATTGTTGGAGTTGGCGACGCACGCGCAGATGCGCGGCTCGCTCGCCGCGACAAGGGTGACGAAGAACGAGCCGAAGCTGTTGCCGAACGCACCGATCTTCTGCGGATCGATCTCAGGCCGCGCCGTCAGCCAATCGACCGCGGCTTTGCCGACCGCCGTCCAATTCTCCATGCTCACGGTGAGGCCCAGCACGCGGCACTCGGCCTGGCCCGGGCCGTCGAGCGCCAGCACCGCGATGCCGCGCTCGAGCCAGCGGTCGCCTTTCAGCGCCACGAACACCTCCTTGTAGGTGTCCATGCCGGGAAACGAGATCACCACGGGAATGCGGCCGCCATTGTAATTCGGCGGCAGATGAAACCAGCCCGGCAGCGTCTTGCCGTTGAACGGGATGAACACCGGCTCGATCTTGTGATCGGCAAGCGCTGCGTAGCGCGTGTAGCAGTCGCGCTTGCTCTTGTTGTAGGCGAGGTTGGTCGCGTCGTTTTCGTAGTGCGACCACTGCGCCGAGCCCCAGTGGATCGCCGCCATGAAATAATTGTCGCGCGCGGTCACCGGCGAGCCATCCTCTTCGGCGGCTCGCGCCTTTCCCTCGCGGCGGCGCGCGGTGTTGGCGAACGCCGGCTCGATGTCGGCGTATTTCTTGACGCGCTCGCGGATGGCGGCGAAATCGGCGCCAGCCCTCGATGCCGCAGGCGGCGTTCAGATAGAACGATCGCGGCTGATCCCAGTCGATGCCGACCGATCGGAGCACGTTGTCAAGCGCCCAGCGCTGCCCGGTCCAGCGCCGCACCTTCGGTTCGCCTTCGGCAATCTCCGCCATCCGCCCTCTTCCATAATCATGCGACAGAGGACGATGACGCGTCAGCGCTGCAACTTCAACCCGATCAGGAAGACGCTGGCGTTGTAATTCACGCCGGCGGCGTTGGAGCGCAACTGGTCGTAGCGATACTCGCCCTTGAGCCAGAGACTCGCGGTTGAACTTGTAGGTCAGCGCGGAGCCGAGCGACATCCGCTTGTCGTCGCGCTCATGCCATGGTGCAGGTGCACGGGTCACTGACATACTCGTCGAAGCCATAGCCGGCCTTCACCGTCCAGATCAGCCAGCGCCGCAACGCATGGTCGACCTGCACGCCGACGTCGCGCCGCAGCGCACCGGACCAGCCGGCGACCACGGATTCGTCCGCGCGCGAGTTGGCGGTGAGCGTCGCCGTGGTCAGGCCGGTGGCCTCCCATTTCAACGAGGCGTCGAAGATCAAGCCGCGCAGATCCAGCAGATTCGGGTCCTGGTAGCGCCGCACCAGGTAGCCCACCGAGGCCTCGCCGGTGAGCTTGCGGGTGATCTCGAAGGTCGAGCCGACCTTGGGCGTGATCGCCTGCGAGTCGCGCTGATAGCCGTTGCGGTCGAATTGCAGGTCGTGCTTGCGGATGTCGCCGCCAACTTCGACGAACGGCCTGACCCCGGAAACACCTCGTAGCTCGCGCGCGCCGCGCCGCCGTATTGGCGTGTAGTCGCGGTCGTGGTTGCTCGATGTCGTGCCGTCGGTGAGCTTGGACTCGTCGTACTTGGTCCGGTCGACGCTCGCCTTGGCCGTCAGATCGCAGATGGTTGAAGCTCTGCGTCAGGCCCAGCGTATTGCCGTAGGACGTGTAGATCGGCAGCTTGGCGATGTCCGCCGGCAGGTTCGGGCTGCCGGGATAATCGGTCGAAAGGAAGAAGCGGCTATCGAGGTTGATCTTGGTGTCGCGCGTCACGTCGAAGCGCGCGAAGCTCTTGGCGTCGACCAGCGGCGCGTTCAGCGACGATTGCGAGTCATAGTTGGAGAAGGCGCCGCGCAGGTCGACGCGGAATTCGTGGCGCGCCCAGTCCGACTGCAGCTTCAGTGCGGGCTCCACCGTCGTAAAGGCCGAACCCTTGCCGTTGGGTTGGTGCGTAGGGATTGCTATCGTGACCGCGCGTCACGTCGAGCGACGGTTTCAGTAGAAGGCTGCCGACACGCAGGCCGATCGGCTCGAAGGCATCCTGGAGGCGGAACCGATGGCCGCCGCACCGGCGCGTCCGGCGGCTTGTAGGTGTTGGCACAGGCTGCCCGCACCTTGATCTGCGGCGCGCTGCGCGCGCGGCGCGCGCGTCGTGCTCGTCGGCCGCCTGCTTTCTTTTCTTGCCGATCGCGCCGGTGGAATCGAAACCGGTTTCGCCTGCGCCCGACGGCGGCAGAATTTCTTCGCGGTCGCCGGCCGAGCCCCGCCGCCGTCGCCCGCGTGGTCGAGGTCGGTGAGCTTGAAGCACTGCACGTTTCGCGGATCCGTGAGTGAAGGCTGGAACGGTGACAGACCGGTGCCTTGCGCGCGCGCAACAGTGCCATTCGAGAGATGGACGAATGCCATCGCCAGCGCGGCAAGCGCGACAGCAAGACACTGATGGCGACGGCGCGGCAGAGTCTTGTCTCCTTGGCACAATGCGTCGCGCCAGCGTTCGCGCGCCTCTTTGCGAGAAGCGGCGACAGCCGGCATGCGGCCGCAACCGGCGGCCGGTGGTTAACGGGGTTTAAAGATTTGTGGTTAACGGGACCTTTAACGGGTCCGAAAGGCCGCGAAATACGGCCATTTCAATGGGGCATCAGGAGCGTCAGGCGCCCTCAAATCCAGCCTTGCAGCTCGCGCAGAACGAGATGAGAAATCACCGTCATTCCCGCCTCGCTGTCGTTGAGACACGGGATCGCGGCAAAGTTCTCGCCGCCATTAGCCTTGAAAATGTCGCCGTTTTCGACCGCGATCTCCTCCAGCGTCTCCAGGCAATCGGCGGAAAATCCGGGCGTCACCACCGCAAGGCTCTTCACGCCGCGCCGCGCCAGCGCTTCCACGGTCTTGTCGGTGTAGGGCTGCAGCCACTCGGCTTTGCCGAAGCGCGACTGGAACGTCAGCATCAACCTGCTGTCGTCGAGCTGCATTCGCTCGCGCAAGAGCCGCACGGTCTCCGTGCAGTGATTGGGATAGGGATCGCCCTCATCGACGTAGGACTTCGGGATGCCGTGAAACGACGCGAGCATCAGTTCGGGCGTGAACGGCAGCCGCTTGAGTTCGGCCTCGATCGAGGTCGCCAGCGCCTCGATATAGACCGGTGCGTCGTAGTACGGCGGCACCACGCGCAGCGCCGGCTGGTCGCGCATCTTGATCAGCGTGAGAAACGCGATGTCGCACACGGTCGCGCTGGTCGCTGCGGCATATTGCGGATAGAGCGGCAGCAGCAGGATGCGCTCGCAGCCGGCCTTGGCCAGCGCCTCGATGCGAGTTTCGAGCGATGGGTTGCCGTAGCGCATCGCCCAATCGATCATGATGGCCGGATCGACGGTCTCGATCGTTGAGCGGAGCTTTGCGGCCTGCGCGCGGGTGATGGTCTTCAGCGGCGATTCATTGCGCTCGCGATTCCAGATTTTCTCATAGTCGCGGCTTTTGACGCGCGGCCGCCGCGGCAGAATGATCGCATTGAGCACGAACTTCCAGATCAAGCCCTGGTTCTCGATCACGCGCTTGTCGCTGAGGAACTCTCGCAGGTAGCGCCGCACCGAGGGTGCGTCGGTGGCGTCCGGCGTGCCGAGGTTGACGATCAGCACGCCGATCCGGCCGCCCCGTGCCGTGTCGGCGCGGGCGACCGCGCGAAGGTCGGCTTCAGGCCTATTCATGGCGGCAGCATAGCCGCCCACGCCAGATGCGTGCTAGAGCAACCGCCCAGCCGGAACTCCTCATGACCGCCATTCACCGCCGCACCGTCACCTTTGGCCTTGCCGCCGCGGTCGTGATGCCGCACCGGGCGGCGTGGGCCGACGCCACGACGGTCACTTTGATCCTGACAAACGACATCTACCAGATGGGCGAGACACTGATGCCGGACGGGCGGCGTCGCGGCGGCTTCGCGCGTCTTGCCGCAGTCGTACGGGCTGAGCGCACAAAAGGCGGTCATGTGCTGTTCGCCCATGGCGGCGACACATTGTCGCCGTCGCTGATGTCGGGGATCGATCAGGGCGCCCACATCATCGCGCTGACCAATGCCATCAAGCCCGACATCTTTGTGCCCGGCAATCACGAGTTCGATTTCGGCAAGGCGGTATTTCTTCGGCGCATGGCGGAGGCGAAGTTTCCGCTGTTCGCCGCCAACATGGTTGGCGCCGACGGCAAGCCGTTCGGCGGGTTCAAGGACCGCGATATCGTCAGCTTCGGCGAAGTGCGAGTCGGGATCATCGGCGCAGCACACGACAACACGCCGCGCATGTCGAACTCCGAAGATGTGAAATTCCTGCCAACCGTCGACACCATGAGAGCAGAGGCCGAGGCGTTGCGGCGCGACGGGGTCGATCTGGTGCTGGTCGTCATGCATGCCGACCGCAAGCAAGGCGTTGATCTCGCCGAGACCCACGCGGCCGATGTGATCCTGACCGGCCACAACCACGACCTTTTCATCAATTTCGACGGCCGCACGCTGCTGGTCGAGTCAAGCTACGACGCGCAATACGTAACGGTGATCGACCTGCACTTCGAGATCAAGCAGCAGGGCAACCGGCGCGAAGTCCACTGGTGGCCGCAATTCCGCGTCGTTGATACAGCGACTGTGACACCGGACCCGGAGGTGGCGGCGCTCGTCGCGGCTTACCAGCAGGAGCTGGACCGGCAGATGAACGTGCCGCTCACCACCACCGCGGTCGAGCTCGACAGCCGGAATGCCACGGTGCGCGGCCGGGAGGCTGCGATCGGCAACCTGATCGCCGACGCAATGCGTGAGCGCACCCGCGCCGATGCCGCGATCATGAACGGCGGCGGCATCCGCGGCGGCAAGGTCTATCCGCCGGGCACGGCGATCACCCGCCGCGACGTCCAGGCGGAGCTGCCGTTCGGCAATCATCTGGTGGCGCTCGAAGTCAAAGGTAGCGACTTGGGCCTCGCAATCGAGAATGGGCTGTCGCGGCTTCCCGCAGCTGCCGGGCGATTTCCGCAGGTCTCCGGCATGAAGGTCGCGTTCGACCCGCAGCGGCCGGCCGGCGGCCGCGTGCTCGCCATTACCGTCGGCGGCGCACCACTCGACGCCAACAAGGTCTACCGGGTTGCTATCAACGACTTCATGGCGCGTGGTGGCGACGGCTATTCGTCCTTCGCGGCGATTGATCCCCTCGTGCCGCTCGAAGACACGCCGCTGTTGTCGGACGAGGTGATGATCCACCTGCGCGGCCGCGATAGCGTGCAAAGTGGGATCGAAGGCCGCATCACCGCCAGATAGCGAAACGCCGCCGCACATTGCTGCGCGGCGGCGCCCTAGTTCAAAAAGTCGAAGTCCGATCAGCGGCCCCGCGCGCAATTCCAGGCCCGCGACGCCGGCCGCGACGCTGAGGCCGGTCTGAGCCTGTCCGCTCAGCGGTTGCAGCGCGATGGTGTTGCCGGACCCCCGATCAGTGCGTTGGCGCCGACGCCAACGCCGACCGTGGCGCTCCACCAGCGTAGTTGCCGGCCAGATCACGGCGCGGATCGCCGCTGCTCGGCGCCCATACCGCCCAGACAACCACGATCTGCTGGTTCAAGCCGAGATCGACGCCCGCGCGCCGCAGGCGCGATATGGCTCGAGTGCCGCCCCGTTTGCCGGCCTGAACATGCAGCCCATGTCCGTGACAGAGCCGACGATGAAGCTTGTGGTCGAGCCGCGGCATTCGAGCACGCCGACTTCGACCCGCGACTGAGCCATCGCAGAAAACGTGAAAGCCGAAGATAGGGCAACGAACGCCGTCGCCGGCGCAACCACGGATAGACGATTCATGCTGAGCCCTCCTCGAGACAGGGCGGGAGCTTACCGCATGCCCGTCCGGCCGAGACGTATGCGCGTGGTGGCGTTAACTATTTCAAATTACCGCAGAAACGCTGGATTCGGCGGCAGGCCTCCTCCAGGTCTTCGGTCTTCGTGGCGTAGGAGATGCGGAAGGCCGGGCCAAAACCGAAGGGTGTGCCCTGCACCACCGCCACCCCCTCGGCCTCCAAGAGTTCGGTGACGAAGTCCTCGTCGGTTTCGAGCTTCTTGCCCGACGGCGCCGTCCTGCCCATCGTGCCGGCGCAGGACGGATAGACATAAAACGCCCCCTCGGGCTTCGGGCAATGCAGGCCCTTCGCCTGATTAAGCATCGACACGCAGAGATCGCGGCGCTCCTTGAAGATGGCGTTGTGCTTGGCGATGAAATCCTGCGGCCCGTTGAGCGCCTCGACCGAAGCCCATTGCGACACTGCGACCGGATTGGAGGTCGACTGCGATTGCAGCATCGACATCGCCTTGATCAGGTCGGCGCGGCCTCCGGCGTAGCCGATGCGCCAGCCGGTCATGCAATAGGCTTTCGACACGCCGTTCACGGTCAACGTGCGCTCATATAGGTTCGGCTCGATCTCCGCCGGCGTCGCGAACTTGAAGTCGTCGTAGACCAGGTGCTCGTACATGTCGTCGGTCATCACCCAGACCTGCGGATGCCTGACCAGCACGTCGGTCACCCGTTTGAGCTCGGCCTTGGTATAGGCAGCCCCGGTCGGGTTCGATGGCGAATTGAAGATGATCCACTTGGTCCGAGGCGTGATTGCTTTTTCGAGCGCCTCCGGCTTCATCTTGAAGCCGTCCTCCATGCGGGTGGGCACGATCACCGGCTCGCCGCCCGCGAGCAGCACCATGTCGGGATAGCTGACCCAATACGGCGCCGGGACGATTACCTCGTCGCCAGGGTTCAGCGTCACCATCAGCGCGTTGTAGAGCACCTGCTTGCCGCCAGTTGAGACGATGATCTGGTTCGGCTTGTAGTCGAGGTTGTTTTCGCGCTTGAACTTGTTGATTACCGCGGTCTTGAGTTCCGCCAACCCCTCAACCGCGGTGTATTTGGACGCGTGGCCGCCCTCGATCGCCTTGATCGCCGCCTTCTTGATGTTGTCCGGCGTGTCGAAGTCAGGCTCGCCGGCGCCGAGCCCAATGACGTCACGGCCAGCCGCTTTGAGAGCGCGCGCCTTATCGGTCACCGCCATGGTGGCGGATGGCTTGATGCGCGACAGCGAGTCCTTGAGAAGGGCCATAGGAATCTCCGTGCCCCGCAGGGCCGCAAGTACCTAAAGGGCTGGGCTGAGCGCGGCAAGACGCAATCGCTTGATCGGCCCATCAAAGCCGTTGATGACAGTCATTCCGGCACCTCCGGGCATCGGCCGGGCTTGACCGGATGGGTCATTCGGCAATGATCCGGGCAGAATCGAAAGGGCGGGCTATGGAACTGGGTTTGAGTGGCAAGGTCGCCCTCGTGACGGGGGCGAGCCGCGGCATCGGCCGGGCAATCGCGTTGTCCTTTGCGGCGGAGGGCTGCGATGTCCTGGTCACTGGCCGGGACCAGGCCGCGCTCGAGGAAACCGCAGGCGAAATCCGCAAGAGGGGCCGAAAGGCGGGGGTGTCCGCGGCCGACCTGCGCAACCCAGGCACCGAAAAGGCGCTGGTTGAGGCTGTTCAGCGCGAGTTCGGCCGTCTCGACATCCTTGTGAACAACGCCGGCGCAACCAGGCGCGGCAGCTTTTTCGAACTGACCGATGCCGATTGGGCCGACGGCTATGCGCTCAAGTTCTTCGGGCACATGCGGCTGGTGCGCGCCGCCTGGCCGCTGCTGAAGGATCGCAAAGGCTCGTTCGTCTCGATCGGCGGCACCAGCGGACGCAAGCCCGAGGCTGAGTTCACCATCGGCAGCTCAGTCAACGCCGCAGTGGCGGCCTTTACCAAATGCCTCGCCGACATCGGCAAGGGGGACGGCGTGCAGGTCAACTGCGTGCATCCGAGCCTCGTCGAGACCGAGCGGCAATGGAAGCGCATCCGCGCCGAGGTCGCCGCGACCGGCGAAGCGGAAGACAAGGTGCGCGCGCGCTTCGTCAAAAAGATGGGCTTCATCCGCTACGGCAAGGTGGAGGATGTCGCCGATCTGGTGACGTTCCTCGTCTCCGCGCGCTCGACCTGGATGCACGGCGCCACCATCGACCTCGACGGCGGCGAACTGGGCGTGCTTTGAACATCCTGCTCACCCCCGCGCGCATCGGGCCGGCCGAGATCCCGAACCGGATCGTCATGCCGCCGATGACGACGCGCGGCTCGGACGAAGAAGGTCACGTCACCGACCAGACCGTCGCCTATTACATGGCAAGGGTGCGCGGCGGCACGGGCATGATCACGGTCGAGATGGCCTCGCCGGAAAAGGCCGGCCGCCATCGCCGCCGCGAGCTCGGTATCTATCACGACGGATTCATTCCGGGCCTGACGCGGCTGGTCGGCGAAATCCATCGCGGCGGCGCCAAAGCCTCGATCCAACTCGGCCACGGCGGCGGCCACACCCGCGTCGACATTTGCGGCGAGCAGCCCGTTGCGCCCTCCGCCATTCCCCATCCGGTCTATGAAACAACACTGGAAACCATCGTCCCGGAGGCGATGACCAAGGAGCGCATCGCGCAGACAACAGCCGCTTATGTGGCGGCGGCAAAGCGCGCGCAGCAGGCCGGCTTCGATTGCGTCGAGATCCACGCCGCGCACGGCTACCTGATCTCGCAATTCCACGCGCCATTCGAAAACCGCCGCACCGACGAGTATGGCGGCTCGCTCGAGAACCGCGCCCGCTTCGGGCTCGACGTGCTGCGCGCGGTGAAGGCCGCAGTGCCGTCGCTCGGCGTGATCTACCGGCTGTCGGTTGAAGACTACTTCGACGGCGGACTCACCTACAGCGAGGGCCGCGTCATTGCGATATGGGCGGCGCAGGCCGGCGCTGACGCCATACATGTGACCGCCGGTCATTATCGCTCCAAGCCCACCGCGCATCGCATGATTCCGCCGATGACCGAGCCGGACGCGACCTACCTCGAGTTCGCAGCCGACGTGAAGAAGGCAGTCAAGGTGCCGGTGATCGCGGTGGGCAGGCTTGGCGATCCGGCGGTCGCGACGGCCGCGGTGGCCAGCGGAAGCTGCGATTTCGTCGCTCTCGGACGCACGCTGGTCGCCGACCCGCAGTGGGTCGATAAGCTCCGCCGCGAGGAACCGATTCGTCGCTGCCTTGCGTGCAATACTTGCGTTGATGGAATGCGAAGCGGCGCGGGAATCTCCTGCGTGGTCAACAGCGTGGCCGGCCGCGAAACCATGTTTGCCGATCCTTCCCCACCGAACGGCGAGCGGATCGCCGTGATCGGCGCGGGTCCCGCCGGCCTGACCTATGCGTCGCTGGTCGCCGAGGGCAATTCGGTCACCGTGTTCGAGAAGGACGAGCGCGCCGGCGGCGCGTTCCGCTACGCCGGACTTGCGCCGATGTTCCAGGAGGTCGGCGCGAATCCGGTAAGCTTCGAGCGCTATATCCGGGACATGGTCGCGGCCTGCCGGAACAAGGGCGTCATCTTCCAGCTCGGCGCCGATGTTCGGAAGGATTCCGGCCTGCTCGTGCCGTTCCACCGCATCGTCGTGGCAACCGGCGCGGCCTATCCGCTCGGCACCGGCTCGCTGGCGATGGGTTTGCTTGATTACGGCGCCGGGCGCTGGCCGGTCATTTCGCAGATCATGACGTCGCCCAAGGTGCGCGACTGGTTCTATTACCGGGCGCGCAAGCCCACCGCCGATCGTTTCGCCAGGCTTGCCAAGCCCGGACAGATCGTCACGGTCATCGGCGATGCCGCCAAGCCCGGCAAGAGCAAGGAAGCGATCGCCAGCGCATTCGACGCCGCGCTGCTGTCGCCACGCTGACATGCTGACGCGGCGGGCGACGATAGCGGCGCTGGCCGGGCTCTTCGTCCCGGGCGAAATCCGCGCGCAAAGCTTTCCAAACCGTCCCGTCACCATCGTTGTACCGTATCCCGCGGGCGGGCCGGTCGACCTGACGGCGCGGCTGATCGCGCAATCGATCGGCACGTCGCTCGGCCAGCCCATTGCGGTCGACAATCGTGGCGGCGGCGCGGGCGTAATCGGCAGCGTCATGGTGCAACACGCCGAGCCCGACGGCCACACCCTCATCCTTGGCACCAACCAGACCCACGCCACCAACCAAAGCCTGTTGAAGAACTGCCCCTACGACGCCGTGAAGGATTTCACGGGTGTGGCCGGCATCGCCGAGATTCCGCATGTGCTGGTGGTGCGGCGCGGACTCGAAGCGCAGAACATCGGCGCACTGGTGCAGCTTGCCAAGAAATCGCCCGGCGAACTCAACTACGCCTCGACCGGCGTCGGTTCCGCGGCGCACCTCGCGGCGGAATTGTTCAAGATCAGGGCCGGCGTGGACTTACAGCACATTCCATTCCGCGGGTCGGCGCCGATGACCACCGAGCTCCTTGCAGGCCGACTCGATCTGACGTTTGCGACGCTGCCGAGCGTCATCTCCTACATCGACGCCGGCGTCGTGCGGCCACTGGCGGTGGCAAGCGGCAAGCGAGCCGCGCGCCTGCCGAACGTCCCGACGCTCGCGGAAGCCGGCGTGCTTGGTGTCGAAGCCGACGCCTGGTTCGCGCTGTTCGCGCCGGCCAAGACACCTGCTGTGACGATCGAAAGGCTTTACGGTGCGGTGTCCGCCAAGCTGACGACTGACGCCGCCAAAGAATCCATTGCCAAGCAAGGCATGACGCTGGCCTTGCGTTCCCTGTCGGAACTGACAGCTTGGCTGCCCGGCGAAGTCGCCAAATGGGCGGCGGTGATCAAGGCGGCAGGCGTCGTCGCGGAATAAAAGGAACCGCCGGTCGATTGAACCGGTCAGGCATCGTCCTATAATTCCCTCTCCAAGGAGGAAACAATGTTCAAAGCAATTGCGACAATTGCATTTCTGGTTCTGCTCGGCTCGGCCGCGCCGCAAGCGCAGCAGGCGCCGGTGCAGCCCTCTCCGGTCAAGCGCACGATCCTACAAAAATCTGACGTCCCCGGCACCAATCTTGAGATGCTCTACGCGACCGTGGAGATTGCCGCTGGCTTCAAGGCCGGCCGCCATTTCCATCCGGGCGTCGTCATGGCGCAGGTCGTGGAAGGCGAATTCTGGTTTGCCCCGGACGGCCAGCCGGAGAAGGTATTCAAGGCGGGCGAGGCACTGACCGTTCCGGACCGCGCCATCCATAACGAGGGCGCGACCGACAAGGGCGTGAAACTGAATGCAGTTTACGTACTCGAAAAGGGCAAGCCGCTGGCATCGCCCGCGCCGTAAATCCGGGAGCAGGCCAATGAAGCTTTCAGCCGAGCAACTCAAAGCCTTCGACGATCAGGGTTACGTGTTCCTGCCAAACTGCTTCTCCGAGGAAGAGATTGCGCTCTTGCGGGTCGAGGGCGAGCAAATCCTCAAAGCTGACCGCCAGGAGGTGTGGCGCGAAAAGACGGGGGCGCCGCGCACCGCCTTCGCCGCGCACACCTTCAGCGAGGTGTTCCGTCTGCTGGTCAGCCATCCGCGGCTGGTCGGCCCGCTCAAGCAGTATTTCGGCGAGGACGTCTACGTCCACCAGTTCAAGCTCAACGCCAAGGCCGCCTTCGAAGGCGACATCTGGCAGTGGCATCAGGACTACGGCACCTGGGCACGTGACGATGGCATGCCGCAGGCGCGCGCCATGAATATCGCGGTTTTCCTCGACGAGGTGATGCCGATCAACGGGCCGCTGCTGCTGATCCCCGGCAGCCACCAGGAGGGTGTGCTCGAGGCCGGCCACGACAAGCTCACCACGTCCTATCCGCTGTGGACGCTCGACAAGGAAACCGTCACGCGGCTCTGCGACGGCGCCGAGAAGGCGCATGGCAAAGGCATCGTGGCTCCGACCGGCAAGCCCGGTTCGGTGCTGATGTTCCACGGCAATCTGGTGCATGCCTCACCGCCCAACATCACGCCCTACCCGCGCAAGATCGTCTATGTGACGTTCTGCGCCTGCTCCAATCACATCACCAAGTTCACCCGTGCCGAATGGATCGCGCATCGCGATTTCACGCCGATCCAGCCTGTAGGCGACGATGCGCTTCTCGAATACCCGCGTGCCCACCGCGTTGCGGCGGAATGATTTTCCAAATTTGAGCGCTCGACGCGTAATGCTTTGCAACAATTCATTGTGCAGCGCACGCAATTGTCCTTTTCATGCGATCGTCATAGCTCGGCCTTGCAATCGCCGCGCTTTATTCTTTTATCCAAGACAGTGAGGGGCAAGAGCCGGGGGCAGAAGCATGTACAAGCTGTATTCCATGCGCCGCTCAGGCAATTGCTACAAAGTGCGGCTGGCGCTGGCGCAACTCGACGTTCCCCATGACCTGGTCGAGATCGACATCCTCAAGGGCGAGACCCGCACGCCGGAATTCCTCAAGATGAATCCCAGCGGCCACGTCCCGATCCTGGAAGTGGCGCAGAGCCGTTTCATCGCCGAGTCGAACGCCATCCTGTGGTACATCGCCGGCCACACGCCGCTGTTTCCGGAGAACCGCGCCGACCGTGCCGAAATGCTGCAATGGATGTTCTTCGAGCAGCACAGCCTGGAGCCCAATCTCGGCGCCGCCTATTTCTGGCTGACGCTGGTCAAGGGCGGCCGCGAGCTGCAAAGCCACGCGCTGGAAGACTGGATGCAGGAAGGCTATCGCGCGCTCGGCGTCATGGAGAAGCACCTCGCCACGCGGCGCTTCTTCGCAGCCGACCGCTACTCCATCGCCGACATCGCGCTCTACGCCTACACCCACCTGGCGCATCAGTGCGATTATGACCTCGCCGGCTTCCCGGCCGTGCGTGACTGGCTCGACCGCGTCGCCGCCCAGCCAAACCACGTCACCATGGACTGGCAGCCGGCCGAGGCGATGGCCGCGGCCCAGTAATTACTGTTCAGCCTTGATATTGGCGTCCCTGATCACCTTTGCCCACTTGGCGGTATCTGCCTTGATGATCGCGCCGAATGCATCTGGCGCATCGCTTGTGACATCGAGGCCGAGTTGCGCGAGCTTGGCCTTCATCTCGGGGTCGGTCGCGATCTTGGCGGCCTGCTGATAGACCTTGCTGACGATCGCCGCCGGCGTCCCGGCCGGCGCCATCAGCCCGAACCATGAGATCGCCTCGAAGCCCGGCAGCCCGGATTCCGCCACCGTCGGCAGCCCCTGCATGATCGGCGTGCGCTTGAGCGAGGTGACGGCAAGCCCCCGCAACTGGCCCTGGCGCACCACCGGCAGGATCGTGCCCATGTTTTGCATTGTCATCGTGACGCGGCCGCCGATGACGTCGGTGAACACCGCCCCGCGGTAGGGCACGTGGACGACGTCGATGCCGGCCTGGGCCTTGATCATCTCGCCGGCGATGTGCTGCGGCGTGCCGACTCCCGGCGAGGCATAGGACAGCTTGCCAGGCTGCGCCTTGGCCAGCGCGACGAAGTCGGCAAAGCTTTTCGCCGGCACGTCGTTGTTGACGGCAAGGATGCTCGGCATTACGAGAAGCCGCGCCACCGGCGCAAGATCGCGCGCCACATCGTAGGTCTGGTTGCTCAGCAGCGTTGGATTGATCGTGAGCGCGCCGTTGGCGCCCCAGTAGAAGGTGCCGCCATCCGGCGCGGCCTTCGCCACCCGGTCGCCGCCGACGCTGCCACCCGCGCCGGGAACATTCTCGACTGTCACCGGTACGCCCCAGGCGTCCTGGAATTTCTGCGCAAACATGCGCGCCGTGATGTCGGTCGCGCTGCCAGCGGTGAAGCCGACAATGAAGCGAACCGGCTTGTCGGGGTATTGGCCTTGCGCGGCGGCGGACGCAGCGATCAGCGCCGCGAAAATAGCGCCCAGACAGGCACGCGTCATGTCATCCTCCCCCGGCCATCGCCGGTGCTATTGAGGCGATTTGATTCCGGCGTCCTTGATGACCTTGCCCCACATCGGCATTTCCTGCGTCACGATCCCGGCGAATTCGGCGGGCGTGTTGCCCACCAACTGAAGGCCGAGGCTTTCGAGCTTCGCGCGCACATCCGGCATCGCCATCACCTTCATGGTCTCGGCGTGGATCTTGTCGACGATCGGCTTCGGCGTGCCGGCCGGGCCCATCAGGCCGAACCAGGCGGTGGCGTCGAAGCTCGGAAAGCCCAGTTCCTCCATCGTCGGCAACTCGGGGATTTGCGGCGAGCGCTTGCGCGACGTGATACCGAAGGCGCGCAGCTTGCCCTCGCGAACGAGCGGCAGCACGTTGGAGATGTTGCCGAAGAAAAGGTTGAGCCGTCCGCCCAGCAGGTCGGGAAGGATCTGCGTCGTACCGCGGTACGGCACCTGCTGAAACTTGACGCCGGTCATCGACATGAACAGTTCGCCGCCGAGGTGCTGGGAGGTGCCAACGCCGGCGTGGCCGGCGATGAAGTAGTCCGGCTTGGCCTTGGCCAGCGCGATCAGCTCCTTGATGTCCTTGGCCGGAACGTCGGGCGTCACCACCACCAGGTTCGGCACGATGAACACCTGCGTGATGTAGGTGAAATCCTTGACCGGATCGTAGCCGAGCTTGTCCATCAGATTCGGGTTGATCACCAGAGCGGCGTTGCCGCCCATCGCCAGCGTGTAGCCGTCAGGCGCGGCTTTGGCGACCTGGAGGACCGCGAGATTGCCGCCGGCGCCGGTGACGTTCTCGACCGCGACGCCCTTGGCCCACGTCTCGTTCCACTTGTCGCCGAACAGCCGCGAGGTGACGTCGGGCGCAACACCCGCGGAGAAGCCGACAAGTATCCGGATCGGTTTGTCGGGATAGCCCGATTGCGCGATCGCAAAGCCACTCGCCAATATTAGCAGCAGCGCGGCTCCAGCACCCGCGAGCTTCTTCATATTTCCTCCCCCGGCGCGGCGTGTGTCGTTTCCGCCACTGCACGAGACAAAGATAGCACCACTAACGTTCTCTTAACCATGCGCCACACATTCGCCGCGGTTCGCCAAAATCGCCGCCTTAGTCGCGCCGGAACCGTGCCCGGTTCCATCGCCATATTTGAGACCAAGGTGATTCGCACCGTCGGGTTTCGACCATGACCAAGAAATTGATCGATCGTTCGCGTCAGCGTCACGCGTTTGCAGATGTACCGTTGATTGTTTTGGCTGTGTCGCTGGTATTGTCGCTGGTTGTCGCGTTTACCGCCGTGTCCATTGGTATCGCGCGAGCCGATACGCTCGTACCGTTTGGCGGTGGCGGCAGCGGACGGCTCGCCCTGGCAATGCTTGTCGGAGTTGTCATTGCCGGACTGGGCGGGCTCACGGCCGCCTTGGTGCACAACGACACGTTTCCGTCGCGGCGCGATTGAGTGCCGCAAACGCCCGCGCGGGAGGAGCAGTACTGCGTCCAAGTATCGCGTCCAAGTATCGCGGCCACGTATCGCGTGCGGTTGCCGTAGCGTGTGGCTTTGCGTTCGGTTCGGATTATCCCCAGTAGCCATTGTTGCCTTCTGGGCGTCGCGCTTGCCCAAGTGCGGCGCCCAGGAGCTTTGTTCGAGCCCAGCGTCACTGCACCTTGATGCCGGCGGCTTTGATCATCGGCCACCATTTGTCGAGCTCGGCCTGGTGCATGGTGCGCAACCCCTCCGGCGTTTGCTGCTCGCGCGGCGGAAGCTCCATGCCAAGATCGCTGAAGCGCTTCTGCACGGCGGGATTGGCCAAGGCCTCCACCGTCGCGGCCTGAAGTTTGGCGATGATCGGCTTCGGCGTACCCTTCGGCGCCCAGAACGCATGCCAGAAGGGAAAATGCAGACCGGGCGTGCCGGCTTCATCGACCGTCGGCACCTCGGGGGCCGGGGCAAAATGCGACTTGCTCATGATCGCATACACCTTGAACTTTCCGCCGCGGTAATTTCCCAGCGCTTGCCCCGCCTCGAGACACGACAGGTCGACTTGTTCGCCCACCAAGTCCTGCATCACCGGAGCGGCGCCGCGGTAGGGCACGTATTGCACCTGAGTGCCTGTGGCCTGCTCCAGATAGACCATGCACACATGCGCCGCGCTGCCAGCACCAACGGTGCCAACCGTCGCTTTGCCCGGATTGGCCTTGAGCCAGCCGATCAGTTCCTTCAAATCCTTAGGCGGCAGGCCGTTCCTGCCCATGATCCACAGCGCCGAAGTCGTGACCATCGCAATCGGTTCGAAATCGTTCAGTACGTGGTACGGCAAGGGGTAGAGCGCACCGGCGCCGACGTTGCTGCTCCACTGGCCGAGCAGCAACGTATAGCCGTCCGGCTCGGCGCGTGCGACGCGGCCGGAGCCGATGGTGCCGCTCGCGCCGGAGATGTTTTCGACCACCACGGTCTGGCCGAGCGGCGCTTTCAGGCCGTCGGCCAGGATGCGCGCAACGATGTCGGTCGAGCCTCCCGCCGGGAACGGCGCGATCATCGTGATCGGCCGCGCCGGATAGTTCTGCGCACTTGCGCCCGCGATCCCCCATGCGGTCACGACCGCTATCGCAAACAGCAGCTTTTTCATCGTGCGTCCCCCCGGAATGCGCTGTCGTTTTTGCGCTTTCTTGCCGCAGCAATGATCGGCGGAGCCGGCGTCACTGCACCTTGATGTTCGCCGCCTTGATGATCGGCCACCACTTGTCGACTTCGGCCTTGTGCCAGGCGGCCAGCGCCTCCGGCGTGAGCTGATCGCGCGGCGGGATGGTCTGGCCGAGTTCGGCGATGCGCTTCTGCACCCCCGGATCGGCAAACGCGGCCACCACCGCGGCGTTGAGCCTCTCAATCACGTCCTTGGGCATACCGCGCGGGCCCCACAGCCCGTGCCAGAACGGGATCTGCATATCCAAGCCGATCTCGGCCATCGTTGGCACATCCGGCAGCGGCGCCCAGCGGCCTTTCGACATCACCACGAACGCCTTCATCTTGCCGGCCCGCACGTGCTCCAGGGTTTGCGAAGCCTCGGCGCACATCAGATCGATCTGATTGCCGACGAGATCGATCATCGCCGGACCGCCGCCGCGATACTGCGCGAATAGAAAGTTCGTGCCGGTCTTCTCCATGAAGTAGAGCCCGCAGATGTGCGCGCCGCTGCCGGCGCCGACGCTCACGGCGGTGGCCTTGCCGGGATTGTCCTTCAGCCAGGCGAGAAGCTCCTTGAGGTCCTTGGGCGGCAAACCGGTCCGGCCAACGATCATCAGCGACGAAGTGGCGAGCTGCGCGATTGGCTCCAGATCGCGAACGATGTGCCAGTTCACCGGATAAAGCGCGCCGGCGCCGACATGGCTCGACCAGTTGCCGAGGATGACCGTGTAGCCGTCCGGCGTAGCGGCTATCGCGCGTCCGGTGCCGATGGTCGACCCCGCGCCGGTCACGTTCTCGATCACGAGCGTCTGGCCCAGCGTGTCCTTTATCTTGTCGGCCAGGATACGCGCCATCGTGTCGGTCGGGCCGCCCGCCGCGAACGGCACGATGATGGTGATCGGACGGGACGGGTAACTCTGAGCCTGCACGTCGGCGATGCCGGCCAACCCGATCGCCAGCAAGGCGAGGAAGGTCGCTACCTTCATGGTTCCCCCAGTATTGCCGTTGCCGCCCTTTTCAGAATGACCGGACGGGACAAATGCGAAAAGTCAGCATTGCTGACCCGTATGCTTCGAGCCGCGGACAGGTCGTCGCACGTCTGCTCACTCGGCCTTGACGCCGGCCGCCTTGATGATCGGCCACCACTTCTCGATCTCGGCCTTGTGGTGCGCGGCAAGCGCTTCCGGCGTCTGCTGTGCCCGCGGCAGGATGTCCTGCCCGATCAACGCAAGCCGCGCCCGCACAGTGGAATCAGCCAACGCATCCACCGCCGCGGCATCGAGCTTGGCGATCGCATCCTGCGGGGTCCCGGCCGGCACCCAGAGCCCGTGCCAGAATGTCATCTGGAAGCCCGGCAGGCCGGCCTCGTCGATGGTCGGAATGCCAGGCGCGGACGGCCAGCGAGCCGGCGACAGCACGGCATAAGGTTTGATCTTGCCGCCGTTCAGATGCGCCACGACGTTCGATGCCTCGACGCAAGCGAGGTCGACCTGTCCGGCGATCAGGTCCTGCACGGTCGCGGCGGCCCCGCGATAAGGCACGAACTGGAATTCGATGCCGAGCTTTTTCTGGAAGTCCGTGGCCCAGACCTTCGCCGGACCGCCGATGCCAACCGAGCCGAACGTCGCGCCATTCGGATGCTCCTTCATCCAGGCGATCAGCTCCCTCACGCTGTTCGGCGCGAAGCCACTGCGCGCAACGAACACCATCGGCGCCGCTGTGAGCAGCGTCACCGGCGCCAGATCCTTCAGCAGATCGAATGACAGGTTGTAAACCGCGCCGGTGAAAACGTGTGAATTCAGGTGGCCGATGCTGACGGTGTAACCGTCGGGCGCCGCGCGCGCGACCCGTTGCACGCCGAGGCTGCCGCCCGCGCCGGTGACATTTTCCACGACGACCGGCTGACCGAGCGTCACCTTCATGCGCTCGCCGAGAATGCGCCCGATCGTGTCCGGAGGCCCGCCCGGGCTGGTCGGCGCGATAAGAGTGATCGGCCGCGACGGATAGGTCTGCGCTTGCGCCTCAGCGGCCGCCGCCGACACGAGTATCAAGGCAACCACGGAGAATTTATTCATGTCGCGCTCCCGGCGGTGACACTCACAAGCTTACTCTACTCCGCTTTGACACCGGCCGCCTTGACGATCGCGGACCACTTCGCGATCTCCGCCTTGTGGTGCGCGGCGAGTGCTTCGGGCGTTTGCTGGTCGCGTGAGGTAATGGCAAAGCCCATGCCGGTGAGCCGCTGCGCCACCGCCGGATCGGCGAGCGCCTCGACCGCCGCCGCGTTGAGCCTCGCAACGATATCCTGCGGTGTGCCCTTCGGCGCCCAAAGTCCGTACCAGGTGGACACATGGAATCCCGGCAAGCCGGCCTCGTCGACGGTCGGAATTTCCGGCGCCATCGCCAATCTGTCCTTGGCCAGCACCGCATGCGCCTTGATGCGGCCGCTCCGCACATGCGGCACCGCATTCGATGGCTGGTCGAACATCATCTGAATCTGTCCGGAAAGAATATCCTGCGTTTGCCCCGCGGTGCCTTGGCGGTAAGGCACGAACTGGTATTGCGTGCCGGTGAGACTCTGGAAGTAGATGCCAATGACGTGGGAACCCGAGCCGGAGCCACCGGTGCCCTGCGACGCGGTGTTCGGATTGGCTTTCAGCCAGGCCATCATCTCCCGGAAGTCGTTCACCGGCACCGCGGCGTTGGTGACGGCGATATACGGATTGTCGGGTAGCAGCGCGATCGGATCGAGATCCGTCAGAACGTCGTAGTTGACCTTCTGGATCACGCCATTGAGCACGTGCGTGCCCCAGTTGCCGTAACTCAGCGTGTAGCCGTCGGGCGCGGCGCGCACGACGCGGCTCACGCCCATGGTACCGGCCGCGCCCGCGACATTCTCCACGACCACCGGCTGGCCCAGGGGACCGCGCATCCGCTCCGCCATGATGCGTGCGAGGATGTCGGCCGGCCCGCCGGGACCGTAAGGCACGACGATGGTGACCGGCCGCGACGGGAAGCTTTGCGCATGCGCGTCCGCCATGCATCCCAGCGCGGCGATCAACGCGAGCAGCAGCGAAAGCGTCTTCAATCCGATCACTCCGCCTTCACTCCGGCCGCCTTCACGATCGGATACCATTTCTCGACCTCGGCCTTGTGGAACGCAGCGAACGCGGCCGGAGTTTGTTGCTCGGGTGGCGGAATGTCCATGCCGAGATCGGCAATGCGCTTGCGCGTCACCGGATCAGCCATCGCAGCCATCGCGGCCGCATTGACCTTGGCGACGATATCGGCCGATGTGCCCTTGGGCGCCCAGATGCCGTGCCAGGTGCTGTAATAGAGGCCGGGGAAGCCGGCCTCGTCTACGCTCGGCACATCGGGCGCCGCTGCCCAGCGGGTCTTGGTCATTACCGCGAGCACCTTGACGTTGCCGGCGCGGTATTGCGCCAGCGAATTGGCAGCGAGGTCGCAATCCAGGTCGATCTGCCCCGCCACCAGATCGTTCAGCGCCGGCGCGCCGCCGCGATAGGGAACGTATTGGAGAGTGGTTCCGGTCGCCTTCTCGAAACCCATCCCGCAGAACCGCGCCATGCTTGCCGTGCCGGTGGATGCAGCTGACCCCTGGTGGCTCTTGAGCCAAGCCGCCAGCTCATGCAGGTTGTTCGCCGGCAGTGTCTTTCGCATCGCCATCCAGTACGGCACGTTCGGCAGCAGCGCGACCGGCGTAAGATCGTTCAGCATGTCGAACGGCAGTGTGTAGACCGCGCCCGAGATCACATACTGGCCGAGCGTTCCCATCCCGAGCGTGTAGCCGTCCGGCGCCGAGCGAACCACGCGAGCAATCGACAGCGTGCCACCGGCGCCGCCCATGTTCTCGACGATGACCGGCTGGCCGAGCGTCCCTCTCATGTGCTCGACCATGACACGGGCCAGCGCATCGACCGCACCGCCCGCCGGCAATGCCAGCACGAGCGTAATCGGGCGCGACGGAAAGGTCTGCGCCTGCGCGCCCGCGAGACCTGCAAGCACCAACGCGACCACCATCAGCTTTGTCATGCCTCGTCTCCGTTCGGCTCGATCGTCACTGCACCTTGATGCCGGACTCGCGGATGACCGCGCCCCACTTGTCCATCTCGGCTTTCAGATAGACTGCGAACGCCTCCGGCGTCTGCTGCTCGGGCGGTGGGATTTCCAGCCCCTGATCCGCGATCCGCTGACGGACACCCGGATCGGCCATCGCGGTGTTGAACGCCGCGTTGAGCTTCGCGACGATGTCTTTCGGCGTGCCCTTGGGCGCGTAGGCGCCGAGCCAGTTGGTGACCTCGACGCCGGCCGCGCCAGCCTCGCCGACGGTCGGAACGTCGGGCGCGGCAAACCAGCGGCGCTTCGACGCCACCGCATAGGCCTTGATGGTGCCGGCCTTCACCTGTCCGAGCGAATTGGCCGCGAGATCGCACATCGTGTCGACGTTGCCGGCGACGATGTCCTGCAATGCAGGGGCGCCGCCGCGATAGGGCACCAGCGTCGTGGTGGTGCCGGTAGCCTTGCCGAGATAGTAGCTGCAGACTGCGGAGCTGCCGCCGGCGCCGACCGATGCGGCCGTGACCTTTCCGGCGTCGGCTTTCATGTAGGCGATCAGCTCTTGCAGGTTGGCCGGTGGAAGATTCTTCCGCGCGATGAACCAGTGCGGCACGCTCGGCAGCAGCGCCACCGGCTCCAAATCCTGCAACAGGTCGTAGGGCGTCGTATAGACGAAGGCGTTGACGACGTGCGTGCCCCAGGTGCCGACGCTGATCGTGTAGCCGTCGGGCGCCGCCCGGGCGACTCGATTGACGCCCGTGGTGCCGCCCGCGCCGCCCAGGTTCTCGACCAGGATCGGCTGGCCGAGCGACGCTCGCATCGATTCGATCATGGTGCGCATCATGGTATCCACCGCCCCGCCTGCGGCGAGCGGGATGACCACGGTGATGGGCTTGGATGGAAAGCCTTGCGCCTGCGCGCCGGTGACGGCTGACAGAATCGCGATTGCCGCAAAGAATGGCCGCCTCATGTCACCTCCTCTGCGACCGCGGTCGCGGCGCGCGTCGATGTCACTGCCCCTTGATGTTCGCGGCCTTGATGACCGGCCACCACTTGGCGGCTTCCGCCTTCTGGAACGCGCGCAACGCCTCCGGCGTTTGCTGCTCGCGCGGCGGCACTTCGACGCCGAGATCGGCGAAGCGTTTGCGCGTCTCGTCGTGCACCAGTGCATCGAGCATCACCGCGTTGAGCCTCGCGATGATGTCCTTGGGCGTATCCTTCGGCGCCCACAGCCCGTACCAGAGTGCGGCATGAAAGCCCGGGAAACCCGCCTCGTCCGTGGTCGGAATCTCGGCGGCCGCCATGCTCCGTTTCTTTGACGTGATGGCGTAAGGCTTGAGCGCGCCGGCCTTCACCTGAGCGAAAAAGTTCGACGCCGGCTCGATCTGCAGGTCGATCTGGCCCGCCACCAAATCCTGCATGGCCGGACCGTTGCCGCGATACGGAATGAACTGGGCCTTGGTGCCGATCTCGTTGAGGAACGAGAGGCCGGCGAGGTGGCCGGTGCCGCCGACCGCCGGAATGCCGATCGATGCTTTGTCGGGATTGGCCTTGAGCCAGGCGATCAGCTCTTTCAAGTCGTTCGCCGGCAAGTTCTTCTTGCCGACGATCATCAGCGGCTCGCTGGCGATCAGCAGGATCGGCGCTAGATCGTCGATGAGATCGAACTGCAGCGGGTAAAGCCCGCCCAGCAGCATGTTGGTGGTCGAGGTGCCCATCTCCACCGTGTAGCCGTCGGCGGGCGCGCGCGCCGCGCGGGTGACGCCGATGCTGCCACCGGCGCCGGTGACGTTCTCGACAATGATCGGCTGACCGACAATGGCCCGCATCCGCTCGCCGAGGAAGCGCGCCAGCACATCGGTCGCGCCGCCGGCCGCGAATGGCACGATCATGGTAATCGGCTTCGACGGATAGGTCTGCGCGGATACTTGGGCGATGCCGGCGAGTGTCGCGACAGCGACGACGATGGCGGCAAGCGCTCTGTTCATCATCGTCCCCTCACTGCTGCTGCTTGATGCCCGCGGCGCGGATGACCGGCCACCATTTCTCAATGTCCGCCTTCTGCTGTGCGACCAGCGCGTCCGGCGTCTGGCGGTCCCGCGCCGGGATTTCCATGCCGAGGCCGGTCAGGCGCTCGCGCACGGTGGGATCGCCGAGCGATTCCACCACGGCGGCATTGAGTTTTGCGGCAATCGGCGCAGGCGTGCCGGCCGGCGCCCAGAATCCGTACCACAGCGACATGTGCAGGCCCGGCGCGCCGGCCTCATCCACGGTGGGGACATCGCCAACCTGGGCAACGCGGGTGGGCGATGCGATCGCCAACGCTTTGATCGAGCCCGCACGTATATGCACCATCGAGTTCTGCACCTGATCGACCATCAGATCGATCTGCCCGGCGAGGAGATCGACCATCGCCGGCGCAGCGCCGCGATAGGGAATGTAATTCATGCGGCTGTCGGCGAGGTTCTGCAGCAGGATGGCTAAGAGATGCGGACCAGTGCCAACGCCGGGGTGGCCCATGTTGACCTTGTCGGGGTTAGCTTTCAGGTAAGCCAGAAACTCCCGGAGGTTGTTCACCGGCAGATCCTTGTTGACGACGATCAGATAGGGATTGCTCGGCAAGAGCGAGATCGGCGCGAAGTCCTTCACCAGATCGAACGGCAGCGAATAGACCGCCCCGTTGGTGGCGTGCGTCCCGAAGTGCCCGCAGATGATGGTGTAGCCGTCAGGCGCGGCCCGCGCGACGCGGGCGGTGCCGACCGTGCCGCCGGCTCCGGTGACGTATTCGACCACCAGCGGTTGACCGAGCGAGACGCGCATCCGTTCGCCGAGATTGCGGATGATCGCGTCGGTCGGCCCGCCAGGCGGGAACGGTACGATCACCGTGATCGGCCGGTTCGGATAGTCCTGCGCCGACGCGCCGGCGATGCCCGCGACTGCGAGTAAACCGGCCAGCAACAACCGCTTCATTGCATGCCTCCGAATTACTCGGGCTTGACGTTCGCTGCCTTGATCACCGGCCACCACTTGGCGGCCTCCGCCTTCTGCAATGCGCGCAGCGCTTCGGGTGTCTGCTGGTCGAGCGGCGGAAGGTCGACGCCGACGTCGCCCAGCCGCTTCCTGACCGCCGGGTCGGCCAGCGCTTCCTTGGCGGCGGTATTGAGCTTGGCGATGACGTCCTTGGGCGTGCCCTTCGGCACCCAGAACGCCGACCAGACCGAAACGTGGAAGTTCGGCAGTCCCGCATCATCCACCGTTGGAATCTCCGGCGCAGCGGCGAGCCGCTTGGTGTCGGTCACGCCATAGGCCCTGATCCGTCCGGCCTGCACCTGGGGCAGCGAGTTCGAGGCCTGGTCGACGATGAGATCGATCTGGCCGGCGACCAGGTCCTGCAACGCCGGGCCAGTGCCGCGATAGGCCACATAAGGGATCTTGGTTCCGATCAGGCTCTGGAAATAGACGCCGCTGAAATGCGCGCCGGAGCCGACGCCGGCGGTGCCGATTGTGGCCTTGTCCTGGTTGGCCTTCAGCCAGGCGATCAATTCCTTGAGGTCCTTGGCAGGCACCGCGTTCTTGCTGACGATCAGCATCGGATTGGAGCCGAGCAGCGCGACTGGCTCGAGATCCTCGATCAGATCGAACGGCAGCGGATAGATCGCGCCGTTGATCACGTGGGTGCCGAGATGGCCCATGCTGATGGTGTAGCCGTCGGCCGGCGCGCGCGCGGAACGGATCACGCCGAGGGTACCGCCCGCGCCGGTGACGTTCTCGATGACGACGGTCTGGCCGAGCGAGGCGCGCATGCGCTCGCTGACCGCCCGCGCCAGCGCATCGGTCGGCCCGCCCGCCGCGAACGGCACGATGATGGTGACCGGCTTCGATGGGAACGTCTGCGCCTGCGCGCCGGTGATCGCGCCAGCGAACAGCGCCAGCGCGGCAACCAGTGTTCTTCTCATCCCATGTCCTCCCGAATTCTTTTTGAGCTCTCGTCTCATTCGCCCTTGATGTTCGCCGCCTTGATGATCGGCCACCACTTGTCGATCTCGGCCTGCTGGAATTTGGCGAGCCCTTCCGGCGTTTGCTGCTCCTTCGAGGCGACGTCCAATCCGAGCTCGGCGAACTTCGATTGGGTGGTCGGATCGGCCAACACCTGCATCATCGCGCCGTTGAGCTTGGCGACGACATCCTTGGGCGTGCCCTTCGGCGCCCAGAACCCGAACCAGCCCGACATATAAAGTCCTGGCACGCCAGTCTCGTCCGAGGTCGGAATGTCCGGCATCGACGCCGAACGTTGCGGCGACAGATTGGCAATCGCCTTGATCGTGCCGCCGCGCACCTGCGGCAACGTCACCGCGCCCTGCGCCACCAGAAGGTCGACCTGCCCCGAAACGAGATCGGTCATCGCCGGTCCTGCACCGCGATAAGGAATGAAGGTCACCTTGGTGTCGGTCATCTGCTGAAGCAGCAGACCGGTGATCGCCGCTGCCGCGTTCTGATTGACGAACTTGGCGTCGCCAGGATTGGCCTTCATCCAGATGACGAGCTCGCTGAGCTTGTTCGCCGGGAGATTTTTCTTTCCGACCAGAAGCTGCGGATTGACCGAGATCAGCCCGAGCGGCTCGAAGTCTTTCTGCAGATCGTAATTGATATTGTAAATGATGCTGCCGACGTGGGTGTCCCACTGGCCGATGTCGATGGTGTAGCCGTCAGGCGCCGCGCGGGCGACACGCCCCACCCCGATACTGCCGCCGGCGCCGCCGACGTTCTCGATGATGACCGGCTGACCGAGGACGGGCCGCATCTTCTCGGCCATGATGCGCGCCGCGACGTCGGTCGAGCCGCCGGGCGGGAACGGCACCACCAGCGTGATCTGCTTCGACGGAAAAGTCTGCGCCTGCGCGCCCGTGAGGCCGGCCAGCAAGGCCAGCGCAACAAAACCAAACTGCTTCTTCATGCCGTGGTCCCCTAAGACTTGTTGATCCTTATGTCGGCGGCCTTCACTGCACCTTGATGCCGGCCGCCTTGATGACCGGCCACCACTTTTCGATCTCTTGCTTCTGGTACTTGGCGAGCGCCTCCGGCGAGGCCATGTCGGCGGGAAAGAACTCCTGGCCGGCGTCGGCGAGCCGCTTGTTCGTCGCCGGGTCGTTGCGCGCCTTCACCGCCGCGTCGTTGAGCTTGGCGATGACGTCTTTCGGCGTGCCCTTGGGCACCCACAGCGCATGCCAGAAGTAGAAATAGAATCCCGGCAGTCCTGCCTCGTCAACCGTCGGCACGTCCGGCACGGTCGGGGAACGCTTGTTCGACGTCATCGCGAAGGCTTTCAGCAGCCCGCTGCGCACGTGCCCGCCGGAGGTCGCCGCGGTGTCCATCATCAGGTCGATGTTGCCCGCCAACAGATCCTGCGAGGCCGGGCCGGCGCTGCGATACGGAACGAACTGGAACTGGCCGCCAATGGTGTTCTGAAAGAACACGCCGCCGACATGGCCGGGACTACCGATGCCGGCGTTACCGAGCGTCACCTTGCCGGGATTGGCCTTGGCCCAGGCCATCAATTCCTTGAGATTTTCTGCGGGCAAGTTCTTTCTGCCGACGATCATGGACGGCTGGGTGCAGATCAGCGCAACCGGCTCAAGGTCCTTCAGGAGATCGATCGGCAGGTCGTACACCGCGCCGCTGGCGACATTGGTGCCCCACTGGCCGATCTGGACCGTATAGCCGTCCGGCGCCGAGCGCGCGACGCGGATCACGCCCGTGGTGCCACCCGCGCCGGGCGAGTTTTCGACGATCACCGCCTGGCCGAGATGCGGCCGCATCCCTTCGGCCATGATGCGGCCGATCGTGTCGGTCGATCCGCCGGCAGCGAGCGGAACCAGCAGCGTGACGGGGCGCGAAGGAAAAGATTGCGCATTCGCGCTACCGATTGCACAGCCTGCGGCCAGCGCAATGGCGATCATCGTCTTTATCATTTGTTTCCTCCCTAGCGTTGGGTACACAGTAGCACCTCGAATTCGCCCGGGCCTAGGCGGTCTGAACCTGTCTAGGCCTTTTGACTCAACGCCAATCCGCCGGGAACTGGCTTGACCACACACGACAGCGAGTCGCGCTCGAACGAGTCGCGACCCATCGCCACACGTGCGGATACACGCTCGATCGAGACCCGCACCTCCTGGGTTATCGCCAGCGTTTCGCTGATCATGCTCGGTCTTTCGTTCGGCGGGCCGTGGATCACCGCGGTTGGACTGAAGGAGATCGCTTCCGAGACCGGCGGTGCACGTCAGGTCCCGTCCTTGGCGGTATCGCTGGCATTGTTCGGCGGTGCCGTCGGCGGATTGCTGATGGGGCGGATCGCCAACAGCTACGGCATTCGCTGGACTGTCATCATCGGCGCGGTGATGATCGCCGTGGGCCTTTTCATCTCGTCACTCGGCGCGCCATGGCAACTCTACGTCGGCCACGGTCTGTTCATGGGCGTGCTCGGCAACGCCGGATTGAATGCCCCCCTCTTCGTCTATGTCAGCCGGTGGTTCGACCGCAGACGCGGCTCCGCGCTCGCGCTGATCTCCAGCGGCGGCTATCTCGCCGGTTTCGTCTGGCCGACCATCTTCGAGCGATCGATTGCATACTTCGGCTGGCGCTGGACGATGATCGGATTTGCGATCGTGCAGCTTGTCATCATCGTGCCGCTCGCGATCATCTTTCTGCGGCCACCGCCCGAGATCCAGCAGGAGACTCATGCTCCCGCCGCAGGGCGCGCGCGGCCGAAGGTTCTCGGCTGGCATCCGAATGTGGTGTTCGGCATGATCTCGGTGGCAGGCTTCCTGTGCTGCGTGACGATGTCGATGCCGCAACAGCATCTGGTCGCGTATTGCAGCGACCTTGGAATTTCCGCGACACTCGGCGCGACGATGCTCTCGGTTCTGCTCGGCATGGGATTCTTCAGCCGGCAGGGCTGGGGCTGGCTGTCAGACCGGATGGGCGGTGTGCTCACGGCACTTTTCAGCTCGATCCTGCAATGCCTGGCGATGAGTGGATTCTTGTTCACTCAGGACGCCACCGGGTTGTTTGCGGTTTCAGCCGCATTCGGGCTTGGGTTCAGCGCGCTGATCCCGGCGTATGTGTTGGCGATCCGCGAGCTCTACCCGATGAACGAGGCGCATTGGCGGGTACCGGCGCTGCTGCTGCTCACCGGCAGCGGCATGGGGACCGGCGGCTGGCTCGCAGGCTACCTCTACGACATCTACGGCTACTACACGCCGGCGTTTGCGACCGGCGTCGCCTTCAACGTCGCCAACATCGCTATCCTGTTCATGCTGCTGGTGCGGCAGCGCTCCTATTCCTATATCCGCTGACGTTGTCCTCCCAGCTTCACGGAGACCGTCATGCGCTTGTTGATCGCGCTCGCAACCGGCTTGATCGCGCTCCCGCAGGCCGCACACGCGCAGAAGTTCAAATCCTCCGCCGGCGACCTCAAGGTCGAAACCGTCGCTGAGGGACTGTCGCATCCGTGGGCGCTTGCCCTTCTTCCCGACGGCCGCATCCTCGTCACCGAGCGGCCGGGCCGGATGCGGATTGCAACGCCGGACGGTAAGTTGTCGGCGCCGTTGCAGGGCATGCCCAAGGTCTATGCCTCCGGCCAGGGCGGACTGCACGACGTCGTGCTCGATCGCAACTTCGCGCAGAACAAGACGATCTATTTCTGCTTTGCCGAGCCCGTGAGCGGCGGCGCGCGCACCGCGATGGCGCGAGCCACGCTCGGCGACGGCAAGCTCGACGACGTGAAGGCGATCTTCCATCAGGAAGGACCGCTTTCCAGCGGCAACCATTTCGGCTGCCGAATCGCGCAAGGCTCGGACAACAACCTGTTCCTCACACTCGGCGATCATTTCACCTATCGCGACGAGGCACAGAACCTCGGCAATCATCTCGGCAAGATCGTGCGGATCGCGCCCGACGGCTCGGTGCCCCAGGACAATCCGTTCGTCGGCCGCAAGGACGCCAAGCCGGAAATCTGGAGCTACGGCCACCGCAATTCGCAGGGCGCGGCGATGCATCCGGCGACAGACAAGCTCTGGGAGCACGAGCACGGCCCGCGCGGCGGCGATGAGGTCAACATACCCGAGAAGGGCAAGAACTACGGCTGGCCGGTGATCGGCTACGGCATCGACTATAGCGGGGCCAAGATCCACGAGAGCACAAACAAGCCCGGCATGGTGCAGCCTATCAAACACTGGGTGCCGTCGATCGCACCGTCCGGCATGGCGTTCTATGACGGCGCGATGTTTCCGGCCTGGAAGGGCAGTGTGTTCGTCGGCGCGCTCAAGGACCAGATGCTAGTGCGGCTCAGCCTCGACGGCGAGAAGGTCACCGGTGAAGAGCGACTTCTGCAAGGCTTGCGTGAGCGCATCCGTGACGTGCGCGCCGATCCGGACGGCGCACTTTATCTCGTCACCGACAATTCCGCCGGACGCATCCTGAGGGTCGTGCCGGCGAAGTAAGGTGCTATTTATCTCCGACCACGGCGACGGCGGAGATTTCCAGCATCATGCCGACCGCAGGCAGGCTGTGAATGGTGATCGTCGTGCTTGCCGGGAAATTGCCTTCCGGCCAGAACTCGCGGCGGATCGGCATCAGCGGGTCGATCAGGCGCGGATCGGTGAGATAAACCGTAATCGTGACGACGTCCTTGATGCTGCCGCCGGCGCGCTTCACCACCGCGTCGATGGCGCGGAAGATCACCCTCGCTTGACCCTCGAAGTTGCCGGCCATCGACTGGCCTTGTTCGTCGACGAGCCCAGTCTGCCCGGACACCCACACGATCTTGCCGCCATCGGTGACGACGCCCGGCGAGAAGCCGCGCGACTGCGCACGCTCCTGCTTGAGATAGTCGCGCGCCTCAAGCGGCCCAGCACAAACGAGTGTCAGCGCCATTGCCAACCAAATCGACCGCATCGCCCCTCTCCTTACTTGCCACGCACCAGCAGCTTCTTCTCCAGCATCACGTGAATGCCCTTGGAACCGTTGACCACCTGCGTCACGCGCAAATCGGCGGCGAGACTGCAGAGCGTGTAGGCGTCCTCGCGCGAGATGCCGGTCCGCGCGCAGATCAGCTTGATCATGTCGCGGAGCGCAATCACCACGCAATCGTCGAGGTCGGGATCGAACGCCATGGTCATGACATGCGTCGGCGTTTCCGCCATCGGCCATTCGAGCGGCGACATGTCATCGCGCACGATCAACTCGAAGGTGCCGATCAGGCCGGTCTCGATCGCGGTGATGCAGACCTCGCCGTCGCCCTGCACGCCGTGGCCGTCGCCGCAGGAGAACAGCGCGCCGTCGGTGTGGATCGGCAGATAGAGCGTGGTGCCGGCGACCAGCTCCTTGTTGTCCATGTTGCCGCCATTACGCCGCGGTGGCGGCGAATTGATCATGCCCCACGCGGACGGCGGCGCCACCGCCATGATGCCGAAGAACGGCTTGAGGTCGAGATCGAGACCCCATGGTAATTTGCCGATCATCCGCTGCTTGTCGAGCGGGATGTGGATTTGGCGAAACGTCTTGAAGTCGTCGGGCAACGCGCCAGCCAGCGGCCGCACGGTGTTGTAGCCCCAGTCCTGGAACAACTCGACCGCCTTGATGCGAACCTCGAGCACCTGCCCGGCCTTGGCGCCGCGCACCGCCACCGGCCCGGTGAGGATGTGCGGCCCGCCGATCTTCGCCTGCACTTTGTCGTGGATCGCCTGCAACTCCGGCGGCACCGTCAGGCCGGAACCGGGCTTGGGCAGATACCCGAGCGTGCCCGAAACCGTTGTGATCGTGACGGTGTCGCCGGAATCGATGGTAAGCTGCGGCGGGAGCTTCGCGTCGAAAAAACCCCAATGAACAGTTTCGGGCGAAGCCCCCAGGCGGTGCGTAGCCATGTTTGTTCTAATCCCGCTTCATGATGACGGAGCTGTCGATCTGCTCGATGAGATCGAGATCGATGATGACCGCCGCGCCCTTCTTGTCGGGGTCTTTCGATTGTTCTTCGTGATTGGTCAGGCTCCACGCCTTGTCGCGCTCGGGTCCACTGGTGACGACGCGTCCCTTGCCGTGGAAGCGGATGCAACCAGCGCGATACGGATTCTCCTTCCGCGCCGGATTGCGGTAATAGACCATGACATTCGGATTTTCGCCGAGCCGCGCTTGCGACGAGCGGTGGCTGCGCTCCCAGTAGCACAGCGTGCTGTCATCGAAGACCGCAACGCTGCCCTTCGGGCTGATCTGCGGATGGCCGTCCTTTGACGCCGTACCGATCAGGCACGGCGTGCCGTCCGCTAGCGCCTTGTCCAGCAGTTCCTTCATCACCGGCGTAATCTTAATCATTGCTTTTTTACCTTCGCGTTGTTGAGCACATCGGCCCATTTGATGGATTCGGATTTGATGTAAGCCCCAAGCTCGGCCGGCGACATGGTCGATGCCTCCAGCCCTTGCTTGGCGAAGCTGTCGCGCACCTCAGGCAGGGCCATTGCTTTGCGCACCTCGGCGTTGAGCCGCGCGATGATCGGCTCAGGCGTGCCGCCGGTCGTCATCAGGCAAACCCAGGCGTTGACGTCATAGCCCGGGATGCCGGACTTCGACACCGTCGGAATCGTCGGTGCGAAGGGCGATCGCACCGGGCGCGTCACCGCGAGCGCCTTGAGCGAACCGGCGGCAACGTGCGGATAGATCGAGGACATGGCCGAGATCGCCAGTTGCACCCGCCCGGCCAGCAAGTCCGGCGTGGCAGGCCCAATGCCGGGATAAGGCACGAAGGTGAGGTCAATGCCCGCCCTTCGTGCAAGCAGTTCCGCTCCAAGATGATTTGGCGTGCCGATGGGCGAAATCGCGATCGACACCTCATTTGGCTTGCGCTTGGCGAGTGCCACCAGCTCGGCGACATTGTTGGCGGGCAGCGACGGATGCGCGACCAGCACCATGTTCGCCTCCGCCACCATCGTCACCGGCGCGAGATCGCGGTCGTAATCGAAGCCTGCAGCTGGAATCAGCGTCGGATTGGTCGCGTGATTGGTTCCAGTGAGCAGCAGCGTGTAGCCATCGGGGGCAGCCTTCGCCACTGCAAGAGCGGCCATGTTGCCGCCGGCGCCGGGACGATTCTCCACCACGACAGGCTGGCCCAGAGTCTCCGTGAGATGCTTGGCGACAAGACGCGCCATCACGTCGGGAAGGCCGCCCGGCGCGGCGATCACCATGATCCGCAACGGCCGCTGCGGCCAATCCTGCGCGCGCGACGATGCAAACGTCGCGCAAACGACAGCGCCGGCCAGTACGGCCTTCAGCAAGTGCCGGATCAAGGTTTCTCCTCCCCGCTCCGGCCCAGTGTCCCATTCTCCGCAGGCTTGGCGCAATCGGGGTGTCGCCGCTCGCGCGTCATAGCGGCCCGCGAAAGACGAAAAACGCTCCCGCCGCGATGAACGCGAAGCCGATCGCGTGATTCCAGGTGATCGCCTCCTTCAAGTAAAGCACCGAGAATCCGGCGAACACCACGAGAGTGATGACCTCCTGCATGGTCTTGAGTTGAGCGGTCGAATACACCGCGCTGCCCCATCGGTTGGCGGGCACCGCCAGACAATATTCAACCAATGCGATGCCCCAGGCCGCAAAGATCACGCCCGCCAGCGGCACCTCCTTGAAGCGTAGGTGGCCATACCACGCGAGCGTCATGAAGATGTTGGAGCCGAGGAGCATCAGGATCGGCAGGACATAAGGCGAAGTGAGCATCGCGGGCATGGGCAATCTCATTGGTGAGAGTGTCTCGAGCAGCGCGGCCCTAGCATGGGCGAAGCCATTTGAGAACGCGAGATGCGAAGGCCCGCTTCCGGCGCTAGTCTAATCCTCGCGATTCGGCATCGAGACATGCACCGCTCCTATTCAATCCTGCTGACAGTCATCGCCGTGTCATGTTCTGCGCTCCCGGGCGCGGCGCAATCGCCGCCGCGTCCGCCCAAGCCCTACGCACCCGTCGCGGTCACGAGACCTGCCGTTTCGGACGATGCGAGCTTCATCGCATTTCGCGCGGCGCTCGCTGCCGCCGCCAAGACCCGCATCTACGGCGAGCTCGCGCCGCTGGTGCTGGCGCAGGGCTTCTTCTGGGACCGCGATTTCGGCCAGCACTTCGATCCGCGCCGGCCTGCGGTGGACAATCTCGCCGCCGCGATCGCACTCGAACAAGCCAACGGCGCCGGCTGGGATGCGCTTGCGGCATTCGCCGCAGAGGCTGCGGTCGAGCCGCTCGAGTCCCGTCCCGGCGTGGTCTGCGCGCCGGCACGTCCGAATTATGACGGCGTCGCGTTCTCCAGGCTGCTCGATGTCACCTATACCGGCGGAATCGACTGGGCTTATCCGCGCGCGGACGAAACACCCGTGCGCGCCGCCCCGCAACCGGGCGCCGCCAAGGCGGCACACTCGGCTCGCATTTCGTCCGGCTGCTGGGCTTCGAGGGCACGGACAGCGAGCCCGCGCCTAGTCGTATGCAATGGGCGCGGGTCGCCATGCCAAACGGCAAGCAAGGCTTCGTCGCTCCCGGCAGCCTGATGTCACTGACCACGGAACGCCTTTGCTACATCAAGGACTTGGTCGGCGGCTGGCGAATTGCCGGATCATCACCGGCGGCAACTAGGAGCAACTTCCGAAAACAAGAAAAGTGTGCGGTCGAACCTGCAAGGCCGCAACAGCGACTTATTTTGACGTAGATTTCAATCATTGAGTTCACCGAAGGAGATACCCGATGAAGCCGCACATCATTGCCGTCGTTTCCATCACATCATTCCTGCTCGCCGCCGCGCCTGCCCTGGCACAGCCGCGCCCCGGACAGCTTCCGCCCCCGAGCGGTCAGGGCGGCCCGCCCCAGCGCGGACAGCCCGCGCCACCGCAGCAGCAGCAGGCGGCAGCCCCCAAACCTTATAAGCCGGTGTCGATCAGCGCGCCGGCGGCGGTCACCGATCCAAGCTTCGAGGAATTCCGCAAGCAGCTCGGCGCGATTGCCGAGAAGAAGGATCGCAAGGCGCTCGCCGGACTCATGGCGCCGAATTTCTTCTGGATGGGCGAAAAGGGTGACAGGGCCGACAAGAAGAGGTCCGGCGTCGACAATCTCGCCAAGGCGATCCAACTCGACGGCAAGGAGGCGCCCGGCTGGGAGTTGCTTGGAGCTGCGTCCGCGGATCCGACCGGGACGCCATTCCCGAACCGCAAAGACACGATCTGCGCGCCGGCCGATCCGACCTTCAATCCTCAAGAGCTTGAGGCGCTCGCCAAAGCCACCGGCACGGATGAAGGCGAGTGGGCCTATCCGACACAAACCGGACTCGAAGTTCATGCCGGGCCGCAGCCCAACTCACCGGTGGTCGAGAAGCTTGGCCTGCATTTCGTCCGCGTCATGGAGGACGACGCGCCGGGCAACCAGCAGAGCCCGATGGTGAAGGTGGTCGCGCCGTCCGGCAAGATCGGCTTCGTGCCGGCCGAGGCGCTGAGCCCGCTTGGCAGCGACCAGCTCTGCTACAGCAAGGAAGCAAGCGGCTGGAAGATCTCGGGCTTCGTCGGCGGCGATCAGTAATCGTCGATCAAGATTTGAAATATTGCGGCGCGCGCTGGAATAGGCGCGCGTCGTTTGTTGTTTTGATAAGCGATCAGGCCGGCGACGAACCAATGTAATAGTGTTACATGCCGCTTCATCGCTAGCCTCGGGTTGCGACAGAAACGTCAAGGAGGGGCGACCATGACACGAATTGCACTGCCTACCATCAGCGCCGCTTTGCTGGCCGTTGTGCTGGGCCAGCCAGCACAGGCGCAGCAGCGGCCGCAGATCGAGACCAAGAAGGTCGACGGCACCGAGAACGTCTACATCTTCCGCAACGGCAACCATCAGTCGATGTTCGTCGTCACGCCAGCGGGCGTGATCGCGACCGATCCCGTGGCCTACGGCCGGCCGACCGGCGGCCAGCAGTATCTCGACGAGATCAAGAAGGTCACCGACAAGCCGGTGAAGTTCTTGGTATACAGCCATCATCACTACGACCACATCGCCGGTGGTAAGGCGTTCAAGGACGCGGGCGCAAAGATCATCGCGCACAAGAACGCCACGGCGCATCTGAAGCCGCTCGGCGACCCGAACACGCCGCTGCCGGACGAATCGATCGGCAATAAGAAGGTCATCAGCCTCGGCGGCACGACGATGGAGCTGCTCTATCTCGGGCTGAACCATTCGGACTCCACGTTGGTCATGCGGCTGCCGAAGGAAAAGATCATCTTCGTCGTCGACACTATCCCGGTTGGATCGTTCCCGGGCCGCGGCATGATCGACTTCTTCCCGCTCGAGACCGAGGCCTTCATGCAGAAGGTGATCGCGCTCGACTGGGATCGGCTGATCCCGGGCCACCCGGGCCAGCCCAATGGCCGGCTCGGCACCAAGGATGACGCCAAGAACGTGCTGGCGCTCTACCAGGAGGCCTCGGCGGAGATGAAGAAGCTCGGCCAGGCCGGCAAGTGCTGGGACGACGCCGAGAAGGAGTTCAAGTTGCCGAAGTACGAGAGCATGCCGGGCTACGCTAACGGCTTGCCGTTCGTCGCTCGCCGCTACTGCGGGCTGTGGGGCCGAGGCACCTGATCGCTTCCGACCCAAGCAAAAAACAAAAAGCGGGCCGCCCTCACGAGCGGCCCGTTTCGTTTCTGTCGAGCGTCCGATCAGCGCGCTGCGGCGGCCGCCTTCGCGATCGAACTCGGCGGTCTGGCCGAACAGGATGGCGCGCTCCTCGGCGGTGCGGATACCGCCATGATTCGGATTGACCTTTTTCACGATATCGTAGGCGCGCACCGTCGCCGGCCGCGCTGCGATGACGTCGAGCCACTTCTTCAGATTTGGGAAGTCGGCGATCTTCTGATGCTGCCGTTCGTGCAGCATCGCCCACGGATAGCTCGCCATATCCGCGATGGAATATTCGCCGGCCAGGAACGGGCGATCGGCCAGGCGACGGTCCATCACGCCGTAGAGGCGGTTCACCTCGTTGCGATAGCGGTCCATCGCGTACGGGATCTTGTCGGTTGCGTAATTGCTGAAATGGTTGTTCTGCCCGGACATCGGACCAAGCCCGCCCATCTGCCAGAACAGCCACTGCATGACGTCGGCGCGGGCGCGCGTTTCTTTCGGAAGAAACTTCCCGGTCTTTTCGGCGAGATAGACCAGCATGGCGCCGGACTCGAACACCGAGATCGGCTTGCCGCCGCCTGGCGGATCGTGATCGACCATCGCCGGGATACGGTTGTTCGGGGAGATGGCGAGGAAGTCCTCCTTGAACTGTTCGCCCTTGCCGATGTTGACCGGGAAGATCTTGTAGGGCGTGCCGGTCTCTTCAAGAAACATCGTCACTTTATGGCCGTTCGGCGTGGTCCAGTAATGCAGATCAATCATCAACATGTTCCTTCCGGTTCAGTCACAGAACCGACGCTATAATAATCATCGATCTCGATTGCGGCCATGCCCCGCGGCCATGGAAGAAAATGCTATGAACGAAGCTGTGACTGAAACACAATCCGGTCATGCCGGCATGATTGATCTCGCGGGCAATGGCGCCCAATAATGACGCAATGAGCGCGGCTGCGACTCACCAAGCATTGCCTCTGCGGCGCCTCGTGTGTGCCCGCTGCGGCACGGCGTTCGAATGCGGCACCGGCGGGAGCGGCGGTGGCTGCTGGTGCATGGACCAAGCCGTTCGCATGCCGATGCCGGATACGGCGAGCGAGGACTGCCTGTGCCCCGGCTGTCTCCATACAGTTGCAGCAGCAGGACGGGGCAGGATCGGCGCATGAAGCATTTGAACGTCTGTCACACGGTGCTGGCGTGCGCTGCGCTTGCGGTCTGGGCGCCGGATGCGATGGCCGCCAACGAATCGATCCTCGGCAATTGGCAGATCGTCGAGGCCGTTGCCGCGCCGTGGAGCCGTCCGCAGGAGCAAGCGGCGCTCGCCGCCGCAAGCAAGCGCCTGCTCAATACCGTGGTGACATTTGCGCCGAGCTCCGTGAAATCGAAGTTCAAGCCGTTCGACTGCAAGAGCAAGGTGATCTACACGCCGAACTCCATCGAGGTCGATGCGTTGTTCCAGGGCAACCTGCCGGAGCCCAATCCAGCCGCGGCGGCAACTCGCCTGGGATTCCCCAAGGGCGACATACCCAGCGTGGATGTGCGTTGTCTCAAGGCGCTGCACACGTTCCACTTCCGCGATCCCAACACCGCGCTGATCAACCTCGACCGGGTGATCTACACGCTGAAGCGGCAGTAGGGCGCGGACAAGCTGATCGAATAATTCGCTGAACACGGCCCGCCACGGTGTGGCCAAGAACCGCGGTTAGGTGCATTCCTTCCTCATGTTCCGCCTGTTCGAAAAAGCACTCAATCCGACCGAGCCGCCGACGCTATCGCAGCCCCCGGCCGGCCTGATCGCGTTCTATTGGCACTTTGCGCGCCAGGCCAAGGGTCTGTTCGTTGCGCTGTTCATTACCGGCTTCATCGTCGCCCTGCTCGATTCAGCCATCCCGGCCTTCATGGGCCGCATCGTCATGCTGGTGACGTCGAGCAAGCCCGAGACGCTGTGGACGGAAAACTGGCCGATGCTGCTCGGCATGGCGGTCGTGCTAGTCGTGCTTCGCCCGCTCTCGCAGATGGCGCAGAACCTGGTCAGCAACCAGGCGATTGCGGTCAACGTCGCCAACATGATCCGCTGGCAGAACCACTGGCACGTGGCGCGCCAGTCTTGGGCATTCTTCCAGAACGATTTTGCCGGCCGCATCGCCAACCGCGTGATGCAGACCGGACCCGCCGTGCGCGAAAGCCTCGTCGCGCTGATCACCGGCGTCTGGTACATCCTGGTCTACGGCACCGCGGCGCTGGTGCTGCTCGCCTCCGCCGATCCCTGGCTGGCGCTGCCGATCGTGCTCTGGTTTGCAGCCTACATCGTGATGCTGCGCGTGTTCGTGCCGCGCATGCGCGATCGCTCCAAAGAAGTCTCCGAGGCGCGCTCCTGGCTCGTTGGCCGCATCGTCGACACCTACACCAATATCCTGACGGTGAAGCTGTTCGCGCGCGCCCGCGACGAGGACGCCTATGTGCGCGAGGCGTTCGAGGAACACACCGGGCTGTTCTACAATTCGCTCCGCCTCAACACGCTGTTCAGCTTGTGCCTCACCATGCTCAACGCGTTGCTGGTGACCGGCACTGGCGGCATGGCGATCTGGCTGTGGATGCACGGCAAGGTCGACGTCGGCACCGTCGCTATGGCGCTGCCGCTGACCTGGCAGATCGTCAACATCGCCGGCTGGGTGGCGATGCGCGTCACCGAGATCTTCGAGAATATCGGCGTGGTGCAGGAAGGCATGATGACGATCGCCCGGCCGATCGCGCTCACCGACCGGCCCGACGCCACCATGCTGACGGTGGCGCGCGGCGAGATCGAGTTCAAGGACATCCGCTTCGGCTATGGCCGCGAGAGCGGCCTGATCGACGGGCTGTCGCTGACCATCCAGCCCGGCGAGCGCATCGGCCTCATTGGCCGCTCCGGCGCCGGCAAGTCGACGCTGGTGAACCTGATGCTACGCTTCTTCGATCTCGAAGACGGCCAAATCCTGATCGACGGCCAGGACATTGCGAAGGCGACGCAGGAGAGCCTGCGCACGCAGATTTCCGTGGTGACGCAGGACACTTCGCTGCTGCATCGCACGATCCGCGACAACATCCGCTACGGCAAGCCCGATGCCACCGAGGCCGAGATCGTCGCCGCGGCCAAGCAGGCGCAGGCGCATGACTTCATTCTGGAGCTGGAGGACTGGCGCGGCCGGCGCGGCTACGACGCCCATGTCGGCGAACGCGGCGTCAAGCTTTCCGGCGGCCAGCGCCAGCGCGTTGCGATCGCCCGGGTGATCCTGAAGAACGCGCCGGTGCTTGTGCTCGACGAAGCGACGTCATCCCTCGACAGCGAGGTTGAGGCCGCGATCCAGGCGAGCCTGGATGGCTTGATGGCAAACAAGACCGTTATCGCCATCGCGCACCGGCTTTCGACGATCGCGAGGATGGACCGACTGGTGGTGCTCGACCGTGGCCGCATCGTCGAGCAGGGCACTCACGCCGAGCTCTTGCGCTTCGGCGGACATTACGCCGAGCTCTGGCGTCACCAGTCCGGCGGCTTCATCGACTCCGCGCCGCCGGCGCAAGCGGCGGAATAGCACCGGTCGCGGGGGAATGCGATGACCAACGCGGTGTTCTATCAGAGCATCGGGCCGGAACTTTCCCGCTACGACATCGATGTGGATGCCGCGACGCTAACGAAGCGCGACGCCGTGACGACGCCCGGCGCGAACGTGCAGTATGTCTGGCCGCATCCGTCCAAGAAATTTCTCTACGTGGTGTCGAGCGACGGTGGGCCGGGCACCATCCCGGGGATGAAGCATGTCGCCACCGCCTTCCGCATCGATCCGGCTTCCGGTGCGCTTGCGCCGCACGGCGACCCCACGCCGCTGCCGTCGCGGCCGGTGCATTGCAGCGTCGACCGCTCGGGCGGGTATCTGCTGACCGCCTACAATTATCCGAGCAACATTACGGTGCATCGCATCAAGCCGGACGGCACGATCGGCGAGCCAGTGCAGCCCCGCGAAAAACTCGACGTCGGCATTTTCGCGCACCAGGTCCTGACCACGCCGAGGAACAACACCGCGATCCTGGTCACGCGCGGCAACAATCCCGAAGGTGACAAGCCCGAGGATCCCGGTGCGCTCAAGGTCTATGGATTCAAGGATGGCGTGTTGTCCAACGTCGCCTCGATCCAACGCGGCAACGGGCTGGGCTTCGGCGCGCGCCATTTCGACATCCACCCGACGAAGCCCTGGCTGTTCCTCTCGGTCGAGCGCCAGAGCGAGCTTCACGTCTATCGGCTCAACGCAGACGGCACGCTGCCCCGGGATGCTATGTTCATCAAGAATGCCCTGGTTGACCGGGCCAACAATGTCCACACGCAGATGGCCGGCGCTATTCACGTTCACCCGAACGGCCGGTTCGTCTACATGACCAACCGCAACTCCGGCATTGAGGAGATCGGCGGCAAAAAAGTGTTCAAAGGCGGCGAGAACAATGTCGCGGTGTTCTCGATCGATCCGGCAAGCGGCGAGCCGACGCTCATCCAGAACATCGAGGCGCGCACCATTCACCTGCGAACCTTTGCGATCGACCCGAGCGGCCGCATGTTGATCGCAGCCAGCATCCTGCCGATGGCGATGCGCGACGGCAGCACGATGTCCGCTGCTCTCGTCGTCTATCGCATCGGCGATGACGGCAAATTGACGTTCGCACGCCAATACGACGTCGACACCAGCCGCTTCATGCAGTTCTGGACCGGCATCGTTACTCTGCCCTAGCGCGGCAAGACGTCATCGTCGTGGCGGCTGGCGGGCCGCGCCGAAACATGCTTGGCTTCGCCCGCTCAGGGAGGAATGCCATGAAAAAAATCGCCACCATTGCTGCAACCGTTGCGCTTGCTTGCGCCGCTGGACATGCTCACGCGCAGGATTACCCCAACGCACCGGTGCGGCTTATCAGCGGTTTTCCGGCCGGCAGCACCGCCGACATTTCCGCACGCGTGGTCGGCGCCAAGATGGGGCAGATCCTCGGCCAGCAGATCGTGGTCGAGAACCGGCTCGGCGCCGCGTCGAGCATCGCCGGCGCCCAGGCCGCCCGCGCCCCGAACGACGGCTACACGCTGTTCGTCTCCTCCGCGGCCAACATGATCAACGCGGCGATGAACCCCAATCTGAACTTCGACATCATGAAGGACTTCGCGCCGATTGCATTGATGACCTCGACGCCGACGGTGCTGACGGTGATCCCCGAGCTTGGCGTGAAGAGCGTCAAGGAACTGACCGCACTCGCCAAGGAAAAGCCGGACACGCTGTCGTTCGGCTCCTCCGGCACCGGCAGTTCGACCCATCTCGCGCTTGAGCTGTACAAGTCGCTGGCGCAGGTGAAGATCACGCATGTCCCCTACACCGGCAGCCCGCAGGTCATCACCGACATGCTCGCCGGCCGCATCCATGGCTACTTCTCGCCGGCCTCGACGGTGGCGGGCCATGTCGCCGCCGGCAAGCTCGTGGCGCTCGGCGTCACCGATGCCAAGCGCAGCCCGTTCTTCCCCAACCTTCCCACCATGATCGAATCCGGCATACCGGACTGCGAGTCGGTGCTGTGGTTCGGCATCTCCGCGCCGAGCGGCACGCCGCAGCCAATCATCGACAAGCTTTCGCGCGCAGCCAACGAGGCGCTCAAGTCCGACGAGGTGACGAAATCGCTGAACGGGCAGACCGTGGCGGCGATGGGCGGCACGCCCGACCAGTTCCGCCAGCATATGGAAGCCGAGCAGAAGCGGTGGAACGCGGTCGTCGAGGCTGCGGGCCTGCGGAAGTGACGGACCCAGGCAAACCGCTCGACCGGCGCACATGATCCACACCGAAGACATCGTCATCGCATCGGACGGATCGCGCCCATTCGAAGGCCATCTCGCCCGCCCGGCAACCGGCGCTGGACCGGGGCTGATCATTCTGAGCGAAATGTGGGGCGTCGCGGCCAAGAAGCGCGAAATGGCCGACGACTACGCCCGCCGGGGCTGGTGCGCGATTGCGCCCAACATGTTCTGGCGGTCGGAGTTCACTGGCGTCGTGCCGTTCGATCAGGCGGACAAAGCCTGGCAGCGGTTGCAGGCCTTCGACTTCGACAAATCGGCTGATGATTGCCGGACTGTGGTGAAGTGGCTGCGCCAATCGCCGTATTGCAACGGCAAGATCGTTGCGATCGGGTTTTGCATGGGCGGCCGCATTGCATTCCTCGCGGCGTCACGGGCCGGCGCCGACGCGGCGGTCGGCCTCTATGCGCTGGGCATCGCCAAGCATCTCGATGAGGTTCGCAAGCTGGCCGTGCCGCTCCAGCTCCACTACGGGCTGAACGACGAGCACATTCCGAAACCCGAGATCGACACGGTCGCCGCCGCGGCCGCCGGCAACGACAATGTCGAGATCCAGCTCTACCCGGGCGCCGGGCACGGCTTCTTCAACCGGACATTTTCGCCCGACGATGTGAAGGCAGTCGAAACGGCGACCGCTCACATCGAACGGTTCCTAGCCGGCTTCAAATAGATCCTAGCGAGGCGGAATCTGGATCAACTCCACGAGCTGCGCCTGCGTCAGCGGAGCGGGCGTGAACTTCAGCGTCACCGCGTCCTGGACGATGACGTCCAGTCCGACGACCTTGTCCGGATCGATCGCTGACTTCGGGAAGAAGCGGTCGCGCATGCTCGCCACCTTCGCTTCCGGCATCTTCATGAACTCGCCATAGGCCTTAAGCGCACCATCGCCGGCATACATCCAGTCGACCGTTTCGCGATAGGCCCGCATGAAGCGGACGAACGTGTCTTTGCGCGATTGCAACGCCTGCACATTGGCAATCAAAAGGCGGACCGTCTGTCCCCTGAACACCGTTGCATCGTTGCCGCTGGCAACGATGCGGATGTCGCCGCGGTCGAGCTGGTCGAGACCGAACGGTGGCGCCGACCAGCCGACGTCGATCTGGCCCGACAGAACCTGGGTGAGCGTCGCCGACTGCGAGCCAGTGGCCACCGGCTGCGCCTTCAGATCGTATTGCTTGACCAACGCCGTGACGACGCCATGGGTGGACGACCCGTTGGTCGAATAGCCGATGGTGCCGGTACCGATGTCCTTGAGTGACTAAATCTTCGACTTGGCGGGAACGTAAAAGAACATCTCCGTCGCGCCGGTCATCTCGGAACCGATGATTCGAACCGGCGCGCCCTTCGCGAACGCCGCCAGCACGCCCATCATCCCGGCGGCCACGCCGACATCCACGCTGCCGGAAATCACCGCCTGCTGGGTTTCCCCGCCGCCCTGGGTGTAGAGAATTTCGAGCTCCAGCCCATGCTTCTGGAAAATGCCGCCGCGCACGCCGATCTCCGCCACCGAGGTATCCCAGGTGCCGCGCTGGCCGACCGCGAGCTTCATGGTTTCGGCCTGCGCCTGCACACCGAGGCTGATGAGGACCGCGAGCGTCGCGGCAGTGGTGATTCTCATCGCGTTCTCCTGTCGCGCTCACAGACGCTGCAGCATAGCCTCGATCCGTTCGGCGGCAAGCTTCGCCGCAGCAGCGTCGTAGGTCGGCCGCACCGGATTGGCGAACGAGTGTCCGGCTTCCGGGTAGAGAAAGATCTCGACATTCGGCCGACCGCGCACGCCGGCCGAGACCGCGTCGATCTCCTCGCGCAGGATGTGCTGGTCTTTCAGTCCGTAATGCAATTGCACCGGACAGCGCGCGTTGCCGGTCTCGCCGACATGCTGCGAGATGCCGAGACCGTAGAGTGACGCGGCGCCATCGACACCGCAGCGCACCGCGGCGAGAAATGCAAATCGCCCGCCACCGCAGAAGCCGATGGCAGCGACCTTGCCGTTGGCGAAAGACTGCGCTCGCAGCCAATCTGCCGCCGCGCGCATGTCGGCGGAAACCACATCGAGGTCGAGCGCCTTGAGCCTCGCCCAGGCTTTGGCGTGCTGTGCATCGTCGTAAGAGATCACGCCAGGAATATCCGAGCGCCAGAACAGGTTGGGCACCAACGCCGCGCGTCCCCGGCGCGCGTAATGCTCCGCCGCCACGGCGCGGATCGGCTCGTTCAGCCCGAACATGTCGGACAGGATCATGATGCCGGGCCCGCGCACGTGCTCCGGCTGTGCCAGGATGGCATCGAAGCTGCGCGCGCCGTCGCGTCCAAGTGTCACTGTTGTGATCGTCACGCCCATGTCGAGGATGCTAGCGCATGGCGCAATGGCACACACTCCTAAGATTTTCGGCTACCCGTTAACCGGCCGGTTACAACGAAATGCGTGCCAAGCCGCCGCCAGGCGTTGCTAGCCCAGGTTTAACGATACCCGTGGTAGCGCAATGATGAGTTGCGTGGGGACAGTACGTTATGAGCACAATCCGGTTCACGCTGATCGCCGTCGGCCTGTTCGTGGTGGCGTTCGTCGGCATCTCCTGGGCCAACAAAGGCTTCCCGGTGATGGCGATGCGCAGCGAGCCGGCGAAGCCAGTGGCCCAAATCACCCAGACCCCGGCCCCGGTCGTTGAGGACAAGAGCGTCCCAGCAAAAACTGTGGACCCCGTCACGACCTTCGAGGAGTACGGGAAGAAGGCCGCCCGCAAGGAATGGGAGAACTCCAAGACCGGGCAAGGCGACGGAGATCCCAAGCGCGAGGCGCTCCGTCTCGCGACATTGCAGGCCGCCAATGCCTTCGCGCTCTCGCTCTGCGATGCGACCATGAAGAAGAACCTGGTCGAGGCGCTGACGGCCTACGCTAAGGCCTGGAGCGAGATGGCCGGCTGCCGGTTCGGGCTTCTGCAGCGGCGACCACGGCAGGGTCGATACGGCGGCAGCGCGCTTCTCGACGCCATCCGATATTCGCGTGCGAGAAGCCGTGCGCAGCGCCTTCGAAAAGGGCGGCATCAGCCGCGAGGATTTCCCTGGCTCGATCCGGCTCCAGGTGTTGATGCTGGCCGGCGACCCGGGCGATCCGGTATCGGCCTGCGCCACCAGCCGCCGAGCGGAAAGCCGGGGCTGATGCGGGCAATACTTTTCCTGATCGGCGGCATCGTTCTCGCCAAGATCGTCGCAGCGACATTCTTCCGGTATCCACCGGCCCAGGCAACCGGGAAGCCGGAGCCGGTCGTCAACTCGGCGACAGTGAAGGGTCAAGAGCCTTGAATGGCCAACGAACACTACATCGCGAGCAACCGCGATAGTGCCCGCAAGTCGGTGCTCGACGCGCTCGGCAAGCCCTGGTCGACCTTCTGCGAAGCGCCCGGCAAGAAGCGGCTGGTCGAATCCATCGACTCCTATTTGTGGCAGCGCACCGGACACATGGCCAGTTATCCCAAGAACTGGGGCGAGTCCGGGACGCCGCTACATCGTCAGGGCTTGGTCCACGCCCGACGACAACCGAATCGAGCGGATGACGCGCGAGACCTATGCCCGCGGCTTTTTCTCGCTCGACGACTTTCAAGCCGTACACCCGCGCGGCGCTGGCCGAGGTTGTGAAGGGCGAGCGCGTCACCGGCAAGCCCTGCGCAGGCTGACGGCGGACGCGAGTGGCTCAGACCGGTTCGCCCTTGCGGGCGTACAGCCCCATGGCGACCAGCGCCGCTCCGCCGAAGATCATGTTGACGCCGACCAGGAGGCCGAGCGCCCAGGCTGCGGTGCCCGGCAAGCCTGCGAGGATCATCGCCGCCAGCACGAGATCGACCGCCCCACTCACCAGCAGCAAGCCCCAACGGCCGGAAAGCTCGCGGCGGTGGTCGAGCGCATACATGATCGTGGCGACGCCCTCCATCACGAAGAACACGATCAGGAGCAAGGTCAGCGAGATCGCGCCGCCGGCCGGGCTCACAAGCAGAATCAGACCGACCGCGATGCCGAGCACCGCGGACACCAGCGACCACCAGAATCCCGGCGCCTGTCGGGCATAGAATGTGGCCACCAGGCCCATGACGCCGCTGAGCAGGAACAGCCATCCGAGGAACAAGGTGAAGCCTATCGTCGCCAACGCCGGCACCAGCACCGCCAGCAAACCAAGCACGAGCAGCACAACGCCCTCGACGACGAACAGCCACCAGCGCTCGCGAAGCGACCGCTCGGCTTCTACCGATAGTCTGGTGCCGGGTTGATTCATCGACATCGTGGACCTCGTCGAATGCCGCGAACGAGGATGAGTTTACCCGATCTTGATGCCGGCGTCGCGCACGACCTTGCCCCATTTGTCGGTCTCGGCGGCCACGAACGTGCGGAATTCATCCGGCGTGTTCGCCTTGAAGTCGATGTTGAGCGACTTGAACCGCGCGATCACGTCGGGCTGGCGGATGACCTCGTTGAGGCCGACATTGAGCTTCTTGACGGTCTCCGGTGACGTACCCGTAGGGACGAACACGCCGTTCCATTCATAAGCCTCGAAGCCCGGGATGGTGTCCTGCACCGCTGGAAGATTGGGCAGCGTGCCAAGCCGGCCCCTGCCGGTGTGGGCGATCGCCTTGACCTGGCCGCCTTGAACGAGGCCGACCGACGACGAGCCGTTGGAGAAGAAGTATTTCACCTGGCCAGCGATCACGTCGTTGAGCGCGAGCGCCCCGCCGCGATAGGGGATGTGGTTGATCGGCACCTTGGCCATGAACCGCAATAGCTCCAGACACAGATGCTGAGCCGTGCCGTTGCCGGAGGAGGCGAAGTCGAGCCCACCGGGTGCTTTCTTGGCAAGCTCGATGATTTCGGCGAGCGTCTTCACCTCGACCGAAGGCGTCACCACCAGGATGTTGGGCACGAGCGAAGCCAGGAACACGGGCTCGAAATCCTTGGCGTAATCGAAAGACAGCTTGGGATAGAGCGCCGGATTGACCGAATAGGCCGTGGCGTCGTGCATGATCGTATAGCCATCCGGATCGGCCTTGGCCGCGACCGCCGCGCCGATGGTGCCGCCCGCGCCGCCGCGATTGTCGATGACGAAGGACTTGCCCCACATCTCGGAAAGCTTCTGGAACAGGATGCGCGCCGTGGTGTCCGCGCCGCCGCCCGGCGGATAGGTCACGATCACCTTCACCGGCTTGTTCGGCCAGTCCGCCTGCGCCCGCGCGCCGGCCGTGCCGGTGGCAAGCCACGCGCCCCCACCCGCCATCAAATGCCGTCGTGTCAACATGTCGCGCTCCCGGTCTTGATCGGCGCAAGCCTAACCGATCGACTGCAGCGCGAATAGACAAAGCTGGGCGCGCCTTACCGCGCACCCGGCTCTAACTGGACTGACGCAACGCTTACCTTGCGCTGACTTTTACTTTGCGCTGACTTGGGTGCCGGCGCGGCTCATCGAGATCGCCACTCGGTGCCGGGAGCCTGGATCGAGATTGACTGCTGATTGCCGTTGGTGCTCACGCCGAGCGTTGCCGAGATCACGCCCGACACCCGTAGGCTCATCGCGTTGCCGCGGGCGCTGCCTTCGATGTTGCCGCCGACACGACGCGTGTTTTTACCAGTTACCGGACACGGCGCCATTGGCGTGGGTGGCGTTGCTTTGCAATTCGAAATTGTAGCTGTCGCTGGCGCAGCGCAGCATCAGGTCGAGGCTCGAGCCGGCGCTATCGACGTCGTACTTGGCGCGACAGCGGATGCGCTCCTTGTTGCCATTCGACGTGGTGATGGTGCCGCTGCCCGACCAGGAGTCGGACATCGCCGTGAACGGGCTGGCTGAAGGCTTGCAGCGGGCTGGGCAGCGCAGCAAACCCCAGAAGAGCCAGGGCGGCCGCTGCGGTCAGGGTAGATTTCACGTGAATAGCCAAAGACTTGCTGCAAGAAAGCATGATCAGCGCGCCCCCTTGATCGGATACGCGCGTTACGATCCGGTTTACCGAAGTGCGGTGCAGCGCCGGTTTGCCGCTATACTCAGCGACGAGACAACTGCCCAACAGAAAAGGTCCCGTCCAAGCATGACCAACGGCGAGGCGAAGATCCGGCGCATCCTGCACTTCAAGTTCACACTGACCGGCGCATCGGAGCAGATGATCGCCATGATCAAGTCGGCAGGGCCGATCTACCAGATGTTCGGCGACGCGCAGGTGCGGCTCCTGCAAAACGTGGACGATCCGGGGCGGTTCCTGCAGGAAATTGAATACGACGCCCCGGAAAGCCTCGAGACGAACCGGCAGCAGATTGCCAGCGATCCCCGCGTCCAGGCCTACATCATGGGCTGGAAGGCGATGTTCCCCGGCGCAATCGAAATCGACCTATACAAGGTCCTTTAGGACACGCGGATGCGCGCCAGGCTTTGAAGCCTGACGCGCACCGGTTCGTGCTCGAATTACATCGCCGGGAGGATGGCGATGTCGCGCACGCCGCTGACACCCTTGATTTGAACTGCCGGGGTGGCCTTGCCTGTCGTCAGATCGACGCTGTGCAGCCAGTCGCCGGCCATCAGCCAAGCTTCGTTCTTGCCCTGGCCGTCCGACCAGATGTCGAACGCCACGGTGTCGACCTTAACGCCGAGCTTACCGACCGCATTGAGCGTGCCGTCATTCGGCGGCGCCTGCTTGATCAAGCCGCCGATCGTGCCGTCGATGTTGTAGAGCGCCGTCTCCTTCGCGCCCTTCACCGAATTGGTGTAGGCGCCGGCAACGATGTTGGGCTTTTCGCCCTTGTGCATGTCGGCGTCGGCGAACTTGTGCGAGCCATCCACCGTGACCTTGCCGTCGTCGACGTTGACGCGAAGGTTGGTGCCGTCGTTGCTCATGATCCGCAGCCGATCGGCAACCGGATTGAAGTCCACCGTCGCCCAGGTCTTTGCCCAGTTGGTCTCGCCGGCCTTGTCGAGCTTCGACTTCATCGTCGCCTTGCCGGTCTTCATGTCGACCGTATAGATGCCGCCGTCGGCGCCCACGGCGTACATCATGCCGTCGGCAGGCCGCACATCGATGCCAACCACCTTGCCGGCGACACCCTCGACCTTCCAGGTCTTGGTCACGGCCTTCTTGCTGGTATCCACGATGGAGATGGTGTTGTCGCCCGACAGCGCGGCCACCTCGGCGGCCTGAACGGCTGCGGCGCTGATGATCACGGCCGCGGATGCGGCCAGAATGGTCCGGAAATGCATGGCACTCTCCCTAACTTTGCCGTCGCCCGATTGCGACTGAAGGGGGTACGGCCCGGGGAGGCGGTTGGATGCAAACGGATCGCCAAAATAAATTTGATCTAGCTGCATCCATTTGGCGCGGGGTGCAGTACCCCCATGACATTGGCCTCTTTCAGGCCCTTTCGTAGGATCGATGCTCGCAACCGAATACCAATTGAGCCCCATGACCGCCTCACGGCCCGACAACGCGACCGAAGCGCAGGTTGCAGCAGCCTTGATCCGCTGCGCCTCCGGCGACAGGGCGGCGCTGCGCGTGATCTATGACGTGGAGGCGTCCCGCATGGTTGGCGTAGCCCGCCGCATACTGCGGCGTCAGGACTTGGCGGAAGAGGCGGTGCAGGACACCTTCATGCGGGTGTGGCGGGCTGCAGCCACGTTCGACCGGGAGAAAGGAGCGGCGCGGAGCTGGATTTACGCCATTTTGCGCAATTGCGCGCTGAGTATCCTGCGCGACGAAGGCCGCTTCACGTCCGACGAAGACGCCGCGGAGCAGGCTGCGCCGATGACCGAAAACGCGCTGGCGAGCCTACCGGAAGCGAGCGCACTCCGACGCTGCCTGGAGCGGCTCGATCCTGCGCGCCGCTCGGTCGTGGTGCTGTCCTATGTTCATGGACTCTCCCACGGTGAGATGGCCGGCAAGCTTGGTGTCCCGCTCGGTACGGTGAAGAGTTGGGTGCGGCGCAGCCTGACCTCCTTGCAGGAGTGCATGGGATGACCGAGCGCGACGACAAGACGCTGGCCGGCGAATACGTGCTGGGCCTGCTTGAAGGGTCGGCAAAGCTCGAAGCCGAGCGCCGGCTGGCTTCAGACGTGGCATTCGCGCGCGAAGTCGAAGGCTGGCGAGTGCGCTTTGCCGCATTTGACGATGCCGCCGAGCCGCATGCAGCCGGTGACGAACTCTGGCGCAAGATCGAGGCCGGGATGCCGGCCGCTTCCGCACGGCCAAAGGCTTCACCCTCCGCCTGGACGCTCTTCTGGAACAACCTCGCCGCGCTTCGCGCCACGGCGCTTGGTGCCTCGCTCGCGGCGCTGCTGCTCGCCGTCGGCTTGGGCTTTGCCATCCGCGCAGCGTCGCAACAACCGATGATGGTCGCGGTGCTCCTCGACGGCAATCGCGCCGGCGCCGTGGTTCACGCTTTCGCCGACGGCCGTGTCGTGCTGGTGCCGATCACCAGCATCAACGTGCCGCCAGGCCGGGCGCTGGAGGTGTGGACCTTGCCCAGCCGCGAGCGCGGACCGGTGTCGGTCGGTCTGATGAACCAGGCGCGAACGTTGCCACTGTCGCTCAAGGATCTGCCGCCGCCGGGACCGGATCAGTTGTTCGAGATCACGCTCGAACCCGCGACCGGCTCGCCAACCGGACGGCCGACCGGGCCGGTGCTGTTCAAAGGCAACACCGCGCTCACGCTGTAGTCTCTCGGCTTAGATTGACGGATTGAGCTGCAGCTCGGCAGCGCCGGGGAAGCTCAGGTTTTCGCCCAGCCGCCGGCGGCCCTGGAACAGCGCGGCGCGGGCGGCGCGGGCGTCGGCGACCACCCGCAGCAGCGCGAACACCTGACGCGGCTGCTGGCAGAGCGAGCGGATCACGGCGAACACGTCCGGCCGCCCGTCGGCGCGCATGCCAACCAGCGCGGCCGGCGGCAATGTTCGCTCCGCCGGATCGATGATGACGCGACACGCCGCGAATGGCACGCCGTGCCGGGCGGCGATCTTGGCCGCGATGTGGGATTCCATGTCCACCGCGACAGTGCCTGCGGATTCATGCAAGGCGCGCTTGTCGGCCTGCGCCACGACCGGAGCATCCACTCCTGAAATGTCGGCATAAACCGCGCTCGGCAGCGCGCTGAGCAAGCGCTGCGACCAGCGGGTGTCGGTCGGGATGCGGACGCCATCGGCCACCACGCCGGACGCAATCACCCAGTCGCCGGGCGCAAGCCCCGGGGCCAGACCGCCGGCGATGCCGATGCTGATGATGCCACTTCCGCCAGCCTCGACTGCCGATTCCAGCTTGTCGACGTAGCGCTGGGCGGTGCCGCAAAGCACGTCAATGCCCGGTCCGGCGGCGACCTGAGCCTCGAAGGACAAGCATGTGACAGCGATGATCGGTCGGTTATTCACTGCGTGGCCCATTGACAGGGCGTGGCCACGATTTCGAATCGCATCTTCAGCCCCCTTCGCACACCCAGCACGGTACACCGTAAACAATGCCCAGCCGCATAGCAATTTGCTGCAATGCGAACAACTTATAACCCCTGTGACGATTGGGCCACACCCTGTGGATTATTGGCGTGGACCAAACATTGGCGCGCGCAGTTTTAGCGTCCCCTAGATTTTTTTAATGCCGGCATCCTCGATGATCTTTTGGTACATCGGGACCTCCTTGGCCACGCGTTCCATGTGGCCTTTTCCGGTCTTCGCGGTGACCTCGAACCCGGCCTGCGTCAGCTTTTCCTTCATGTCGGGCTTGGCGAGGATATCGAGCGCCACTTTTTCCAGCTTGGCGACGATTTCCGGCGGCGTCTTCACCGGCGCCATCAACGCGCAATAGGTCTCGAACACGAAGTCATTGAAGCCCGCCTCTCCCATGGTCGGGATGTCGGGCAGATCGTGCCAGCGTTTGGCGCCGGTTACCGCGAGGCCCTTGATGGTTCCGGCCTTGATCTGCGGATGGGCTGGCGCGAGTACGCCGGAAGACAGCTGCACGGTGTTGCTGATCAGCGCCTTGAGCGCGTCGCCTCCACCGGCGAACACCACCGTCGCCATGCCCTGCAGACCCTCGCGGGCCTTGAGCACCTCGGCTTCGAGCTGTGGCGTGGTGCCGATCGGCGGTGCCGAGACGTTGAACTTGCTGGGGTCTTTCTTGGCGAGCGCGACAAACTCCTTCATCGTGTTGACGCCGAGGCTCGGTTGCACCGCGAACACGTTGGGCGACACCGCAAGCTCGCAGACGGCGGCGAAGTCCTTGAACGGATCGTACGACAGTGAATTGTAAAGGCCGGGATTGACCGCATAGGCGCTGGTGGTCAGCAGGATGGTGTAGCCGTCCGGTTCCGCGCGAGCGACGAAGCCCATGCCGATGTTGCCGCCGGCGCCACCCTTGTTCTCCACGATCACCGAACCGCCGAGGGGCTCGGCCATCGCCGCCGCCATGAAACGGGCGATGATGTCGGAGGGGCCGCCGGGCGTATTGGCGACGACGATCTTGACCGGACGGTCCGGATAGGCGGCGAACGCCGAACCGTTCCGCAAAAAGATCGGGGCGGCCAGACCGGCCGCGATCGCGCCGGTCGCCTTGAGAATGCGACGCCGCGACGGCTTTGCCCTGTTGTCGTTTGAACGGCTCATCGCTTTCCTCCCTTGAGACCTTTTTGGCTGGAGCCATGCTAGGAATTTGCCGGCGGCGCGGCAACTGGACGCCAAGCCGCAGTTTCGCCTTGCCGTCAGTTGAACATCGCGGCTGCGGTCTGATTTAATCGACACCCGAACCGGAGAACCCCATGACACCGACCAGGCTTGCGATCTGTGCCACGACCCTTGTGCTGCTGCAGGCCGTAGCCGCGGGTGCCGAGCCGGCCTACGTGACATCGACCGTGAACCTGCGTGCGGGCGCGAGCACCGGCACGGAGATTCTCGGCAAGATTCCCGGCGGCAGCCTGGTGGACGCCGCCAACTGCAGCGAGTGGTGCGAGGTCGAATGGCAGGGCAAGAAGGGTTTTGCGATCGCAACATCGCTCGACCGAAGCGGACGCGTCCCGGCGCAGCGCTCCGCAGTACGGCGAGCCGCGCCTGCTCCTGCTCCCGCCGCGGGCGCCTATGTCGAGGATGACTACGTGCCCGTTGGGCCGCCGGCGGTCTACGCAGTGCCAGGCCCCTACTACTACGGCTATCGGGCACGTTACGGCTATCGACCCTATTACGGCTATCGCGGCGGCTACGGTTATGGCTACCGGCGCGGTTATCGGCGCTGGTGACCGCGCATCTCGCCGCAGCCAAGCGGCAAACGGAGTGAGCATGCGCCTGACCATCACCACCCTTGTCTTCATCCTCGGCACGATCCTGGCGCCGCTGCCCGGCTCCGCACTCGACTATCCAACCCGTCCGGTCCACGTCATCGTCCCGTTTACCGCCGGCGGCGCGCCCGACGTGCTGATGCGGCTGCTCGGGCAGAAGCTCGCCGAGAAATGGGGCCAGGGCGTCGTCGTTGATAACCGCGCCGGCGGCAATACGCTGATCGGCACGGTGGCGGGCGCCAAGAGCGCGCCGGACGGCTACACGCTCACGCTCGCCGCCGATCAGACCTTCGTGCTCAACCCACTGCTCTACAGTTCGCTGCCCTATTCGATGAAGGAGTTCGATCCCATCATCCTGATGGCGTCGATCCCGCACATGCTCGCGGTCGCCAACAAGGTGCCGGTGTCCAGCGTCAAGGAGCTGATCGCCCTCGCCAAGGCAAAGCCGGACACCATCACCTTCGGCACCACCGGACCGGGCACCATCCAGCGCATCGCCACCGAATATTTCGCCGGCATCGCCGGCATCAAGCTCGTCCATGTCCCCTACAAGGGCGCGAACGAAACCACCACCGCGATCCTGTCAGGCGAGATCGACATGACCATCAACGGCATGTCGAACATCCTGCCGCATATCGGTGAGGGCAAGCTCAAGGCGCTGGCGGTCTCGACGGTGACCCGCAACACGCTCGCTCCCGACGTGCCGACCATGCAGGAGGCGGGCGTCCCCGGTTACAGCTCGCAGGGCGCGTTCGGCCTGTTCGCGCCGGCCGGAACGCCAAAGAACGTCATCGCCAAGATCCATGCCGACACCGCCGAGGTGCTGGCGCAGCCAGATGTGAAGAAGGCGCTGGAGGCGCGCAGCTTCGTCACTGGCGGCGCGGGGCCAGCCGAATTCGAAAAATTCATCGCCAGCGAAAACGTCAAATGGCAGCAGGTGATCAAAGAGGCCAATATCAAGATCAATTGACGGAAAGTCCTGTAGAACGGAAGGCAGTCATGGTTCTCGAAATCGCACAAGTCGACATCAAGCCGGGTCAGGAAGCGGAGTTCGAGGCCGGCGTCGCCAAAGCCGCGCCGCTGTTCAAGCGCGCCAAGGGCTGCAAATCGCTGTCATTGCAGCGTTCGGTGGAAAAGCCGTCCCGCTACCGGCTGTTCATTGGCTGGGACACAGTGGAAAATCACACCGTCGACTTCCGCGGCTCTGCGGATTTTCAGGAATGGCGAAAGCTCGTCGGCCATTGCTTTGCCTCGCCGCCCGAGGTGGAACACGTGCGCGAGGTGGCGAATCCCTTCTAGCGCTTGTCCCTGCGGCGCGAGCGCCCTAGGCTCGCGTCAAGCAAGACACCAACGACACGGGAGGACAACATGCGCGCCGGCGGCTGGCTGCTGGGATCGATGCTGCTCGCCGCACTTGCGGCGCCATCCTCCGCCCAGCAGTTCCCATCGAAGCCGATCACGCTCGTCGTACCTTATGCCGCAGGCGGCAACGTCGACATCAGCGCTCGCGTCCTGCAGGCCGGCATCGACGATGCGCTCGGCCAGCCGATCATCATCGAGAATCGCCCAGGCGCTGGCGGACTGATCGCCGGCGACTACGTCGCGCGGTCCGCGCCGGACGGCCACACGCTGTTCGTCGGCTCCAACGCCTCGATACTGCTCGGCCCCATGACCATGCCGAAGCCGCCCTACCAATGGGACAAGGTTTTTGCGCCAGTAAGCTCGCTCGCGGTCGCCACCAACATGCTGCTGGTGACGCCCAAGCTGCCGGCAAAGTCGGTGGCGGAGCTGATCGATTACGCCAAGAAAAATCCCGGCAAGCTGACGCTCGCCACATCGAGCGGCGCCAGCATCAACCACTTCATGGCCGAACTTCTGAAGCTCAAGACCGGGATGACCTGGACCGAGGTGCATTACCGCGGCAACGCGCCGGCCATCAACGATCTCGTCGCCGGCCACGTCGATGCCGGCCTCATGCAGCTCACCGACTCGCGCCAGCATATCGAGGGCGGGCGGCTCCGCGCGCTAGCGGTGCTGGGGCCGAAGCGCGCGCCGGCCGTGCCCGACGTGCCGACGATCGTCGAGGCCGGCCTACCTGACGTGCAAGGGATCACCTTCAACGGCCTGTTCGCGCCGAAGGGCACTCCGCCCGCCGTTGTCGAGAAACTGAGCGCGGCGATCCGCACCGCGCTGGAGAAGAAGTCCGTCGCCGACAAGCTCGGCGAGCTCGGCTCCGACGCACGCGGCAGCACGCCGGAAGAATTCACCAGGTTCCTCGCGGAAGAAACCGTGAAGTGGACTAACGTCATGCAGAAAGCCAACATCAAGGTGCAAGAGTGAGTACTGCAGTGAACACGCCCGCCGCGCGTCCGTTCTCGCCAAGGATCGACCGCAACTATCCCAAACCGAAATTGAAGCTGCCGCCCGGCGCCTGCGACTGCCACTTTCATTTCATCGGGCCGCAAAAGCAATTCACGCTGAAGCCCAACCACGTCTTCAGTCATCTCGAATTCGAGGACACCACGTTCGATGACTGGGAGAAGATGCAAACGGCGCTTGGCCTTTCGCGCGGTCTGCATGTGCTCTCGATGATGTACGAGCACAATTACGAGATCGCGCTGCACGCGCAGAACCGCTACGGCAACCGCATCAAGTCGGTGATCGTGCCGTGGCCCGGCATCACTGACGGTGAACTCGACATCCTGACCAAGTCTGGCGTGGCCGGCTATCGCATCACCTGGCGGCTCACCAAGGAGATCGACCAGAAGATGGTGGCGCGCTCCACCGAATTCGGCTGGTCGATGCACTACCTGCACCACGCCGACAACCCGCAGATGGACGGCTGGAAGCCGATCATCCTCAAGACGCCCGGCAAGTTCGTGCTGGAGCACATGGGCGGTGTCGATCCCGCCAAGGGTATCGACGGCGACGGCTTCAAGTTCGTGCTGCAGGCGCTCGATACCGACCGCTGCTGGGTCAAGCTCAGCCCGCGCATCTCCAAGCAGGACAACTTCCCGTTCTCCGACACCGATCCGCTGGTGAAGAAGCTTGTCGCGCACGCGCCGACGCGCATCCTCTGGGGCTCGGATTGGCCGCATCCGCAATACTTCAAGCCGATGCCGAACGACGTCGCGCTGCTCGACATGATGCTGGACTGGGTGCCCGACGAGAAGACGCGCAAGCTGATCTTCGTCGACAATCCGGCCGAAGCGTTCGGCTTCCCACCGTTGTGAGGCAGGCCAATGTCAATTCGAAAGCCCTTGTGGATCGGCATTGCCGTGCTGCTGGCGCTGTCCGGAGCGGCAGGTGCAGCCGATCTGCCGCTCAAGCCCGCCCCACCCGCTCGATCCACCGCGCCGGCCAAGCCGGCGGCCACCAGCCCACTCGCGGCGCCGAGCGCGACTTGCCAGGAATGGTCGGATGGATGCCGCACCTGCCAGCGGCAGTCGAGCGGCGAGATCGCGTGCTCGAATGTCGGCATCGCCTGCGTCCCGAAAGACGCACAATGCGTGCGGCCTTGAGCTAGCCCCGCCCAGCGACCTTGCGCATGATCTGCTCGGCGTCGGCTGGCGCGCTGTCGCCGGTCCAGACGATGAACTGATCGGGCCGCACCAGCATCATGCGTGTTTCGTATTTCACGCGGCCATCCGCGTAACTGTCGCGCACGACCTTCAACGGCACTTTTAACGTCCCTGCCGCCTGCTCGAACGCCCGCACCACCGCTTCGTCCGCATCAAACGCCAGCAGCGTGAAGCCCCGTCCCAGTTCCTCGAACACGTCGCGCCCGGACGTCAGCTTCTGCGGCACCAGATGGTGCCCGGCGCGTGCCTTGAACACATGCTTGCCATGCGCGGTCGATTTTCCGCCCGGCGGCCCCATCACCACCGGCGAGCCCTCGTAGCTCGGCTCGTACACCTGCGCGCGGTTGCCGACGTCGCTCTCCTGCCCCTTCCACGCCTGCTCGAATTCCGCCTTGTCGCGCGCCGGGTTATAGCGGTTGAGGAACGCGCCATCGTTCCTGATGCGCGCCGCGATGAAATCCTCCGCGACCTCCTTGAAGATCGGCCGCCGCTCGTCGCTGTAGGACTGCAGCAGCGTCTCGCCGCCCCAGCCGTCGAGCTTCGCCGCGAGCTTCCAGCCAAGATTGACCGCATCTTCCAGGCCGTTGTTGAGGCCGAACCCGCCATAGGGCGGATGGCTGTGCGCGGCGTCGCCGGCGATGAACACGCGCCCGACCTGATATTTTTCCGCGACCGCCACGCGCAGGTCCCAGAAGCCGAGGTGCTCGAACTCGGCCTTGAACGGAAAGCCCGTTGCCTCGTGAAGCAGCCCCATGAAATCGAAATTGTCGCGCGTGGTGTCCTTCGGGACCGGGGCGTGGAAGAAGAAGCCTTCGCCGACGTCGATCCGGCCGAAGAACTTCCAGTAGCCGTTGAGGTCCGGATGCATCGCGCGGTAGATCGACTTCGGCGGAAAACGCTTGCCAAGCTCTTCGTGCAGCTCACGCGAACGCAGCACGATCAGCACCATGAGCTGATCGAAATCGTGGCCGCTACGCGGAATGCCGATCTGCTCGCGCACGATGGAATGACCACCGTCGCAGCCGACCAGGTAATCGCCCTCCAGCACCTCGCTTGCCCCGTCCTTGGTGATGGTGACGCGCGCACTGGTCGCATCCTGCTCGACCTTGGCCGCGGTCCAGCCGAACCGGGCCTCGACCTTCGGCAATGTCGCCATCTTCGCCCGTAAGACTTTTTCCATCTGGTATTGCGGCAGCCGGTCGTTCTTCTGGAAATAATAGTCGTGGACGAGCTCGCGGCCCGCCGGCGCGAACCAATATTTTCCGTTCAGGTCGCCGTGGCTGGTGATCTCGCCGATGGCGAAGCCCGGCGGCAGGAATCGCGCCGCGCGCAGCTCATCGACGATGCCCATGAAGTAGAAATGCTCGAGCGTGCGATGGGTGAGGTTCTGGCCCTTGGGGATACGCCCCAGCTCGGTGCGGCTTTCCACCAGCGCGCAGGAAATCCCCCACATTCCCAATTGCACCGCGAGCGCCACGCCGACCGGCCCGCCACCCACGATGATCACTTGCTTGCGTTCCATGTCCCTCCTCTATCATCAAGAACGCCAGCCCGGCCAATGGTCGCACCTTATGGCGGATGCGCCGGACGCATGGCATGAATGTTGAATAGCTCGATGGCGTCCGCCCTTCGTGATGGAGTGAAGCAATGCGAAACGCAATCCTCAAGCTGGCTCTCGGCGTGGCATTGGCCGGGTTCGCCACCCCACAAACCGCCCTCGCCCAATCCGCCGGCACGCCGCTCTCGGCCGTGGTCATCAGCGTCAGCGTGACCATCTGGCCCGCCATCGTCGCCGACAGGAAAGGCTATTTCAAAGAGGAAGGGCTGGACTTCGACTTCATCAATTCGGGCGCCAGCACACGCTCGGTGCAGCAGGTGGCCGCAGGCTCCGCGCCGATCGGCAGTTCGTCGATGGTGGACACGCTCCGCGCCATCGACAAGGGCGCCAAGGTCAAGGTGTTCCTCAACAGCCTCGCGGTCGGCACCCACAGCCTGGTCGGCGCCAAGGGCATTAAGTCGGTGAAGGAGCTCAAGGGCAAGCGCGTCATGACCGGCGGCACGGGCGACATCACCAACCTGTGGTGGATCGCCATGGCCAAGGCCAGCGGCCTCGACCCGGACAAGGACGTCGAGCTGTTGTTCTCCGGAGCCACCTCGGCGCGGCTCGCGGCGCTGGTCGCGGGTGCGGTCGACGCCACCATGCTGTCGACGCCGCAGAGCTTTCAGGCGGTGCAGAACGGCTACGCCGATTTGGGCCCGGTCGCTCCCTTCCTTGGCGAATTCCCGATGATGATCTGGCACGTCAACGACGATTGGGCCAAAGGCCACGAGAAGGAACTGCTGGCCTTCATCCGCGCCCACAACAAGGCGGTGCGCTACATGTCCGATCCCGCGCACCGGCAGGAGGTGTCGCAGATGCTGGCGGACGCCTCCAAGTCGAGCCTCGACGACGCGCTCAAAACCTGGGACGTCTGCATGCAGGTCAAGGCGTTCGTCGCAGACGGCGGAATTTCCGATGCCGCCACCGAGCGCGTGCGGGACACGCTGCTGCAATCCGGCGACATCAAGACGTCCGCGCCACCCAGCGCCTATGTCGATCTCCGCTTCGCCAAGTCAGCGGCGAAGTAGCGGCCGCATGCCGGAGTTCACTATCGAGTTCGGCAAGGACGGACCGCCGCCGGATGACGGACGCCTGGACGCCGCGGCGTTCCACCGCAACCATGCTGCGATCGCGCCGGTGCTCGAGTCCTTTCTGCAAGGCCGCGCCGGCGACGTGCTGGAGGTCGGCTCCGGCACCGGCCAGCATGCGGTCGCCTTCGCCGGCAAATTGCCTTCGATCGTCTGGTGGCCGACCGATCTCAACGACAATCATCTGCGCAGCATCGACGCATGGCGTGCGCATGCGCGGCTTGGAAACGTGAAGGCCCCGGTCCGCCTTGACGCCAGCGCGGCCGAGTGGCGCTTGCCCGCGTCGGGTCACCCCTCCACCTTCATCGCGATGTTCTGCGCCAACGTCATCCACATATCGCCGTGGACAGTGGCGGAAGGCCTGTTCGCCGGCGCAAGCCGCCACCTCGCGGTGGATGGCCGGCTCTTTCTCTACGGGCCGTTTAAGCGGGACGGTGCGCACAATGCGCCGAGCAACGCCGCGTTCGACCAAAGCCTGCGCAGCCAGAATCCGGATTGGGGCGTGCGCGACATCGCCGACCTGAAAAAGCTCGGCACGGCAAACGCCCTTCGCCTCGCCGAGCTGATCGAGATGCCGTCGAACAACGCGATACTGGTGTTCGAGCGGATCAATCCGGCTTGAAGTTCATCGCCACGCCGTTGATGCAATAGCGCAGGCCGGTCGGCGGCGGTCCGTCCGGGAAGACGTGGCCGAGATGGCTACCGCAACGGCTGCAATGCACCTCGGTGCGGACCATGCCGTAGGCGCGGTCCGCGGTCTCCTCGACCGATCCTGGCTCCGGATCGTTGAAGCTCGGCCAGCCGGTGCCGCTCTCGAACTTCTTCTTCGACTTGAACAGCACCTGGTCGCAACCGGCACAGGAGAACGTGCCGGCGCGCTTTTCGAAGTTCAGCGCGCAGCTTCCCGGCCGCTCGGTACCGTGCTCGCGCATGACGTGGAACTGCTCAGGTGAAAGCAGTTTGCGCCACTCCCCATCGGAGTGCGTGACCGGATAGGTTTTGGCATCCATGGGTTTACTCCTTGCCCCAAAGATAAGATCACGCAGGCCCATTCTCTAGACCGTGCGGTCGAGCAATTCGATCGAGACGCCCTGCGGACCTTCGATGAAGCACACGCGGGTGCCGGGCCGCACCGTGGTCGGCTCGCGGGTGAACTTCACGCCCTTGGCCTTGAGGTCCGCGGCGATGGCATCGATGCCGGTCACCGACAGGCCGAAATGATCGAGGCCCTGATACGGCGTCTTCGGCGGTACGTTGACGCCATCTCCCGCCTTCACCGGCGCGAGGAAGACATTCTGGCCGCCAATGACCATGTCGACACGGGGTGCGCCCTGCTGCGTGCTGCGCTTGATCTCGGCGCCTAGCATTTTCTCGAACCACTGCGCCGTCGCCTCGACATCGGGCGTGCGGATGTGGATGTGATCCCAGTTGAATTTGGCCATGTTGAATCCTCCATATTTCGGCAGGTCCGGACGTTAGGACATGCCGAGGGAGGTCGCCAAGAGGCAACAAGTGGCAAAGTGCGCGCAACGGCGCCGTTACGTCCGGCGATAGGCGAACTTCTTTTGCGCGGGCGTCAGCACCGGCTTCGCCGTCGCGGCAGGTGGCTTCAGCGAATTCGACGCCGTGCCCCAATTCGCCTCGTTGGAACCGTCGCCCCAGTTGCGCGGGCGGTAGAAGGTGTGGAGGCCGTGCCGCGCCATGATGTTCATGTCGCGGATCCAGTTCGGCCGGACGTAAGCGGCATGATAGTGCGTCGCCTTGTTGACCTCAGGCAGCCAGACCCTGGCGTTCAGCGTTTGGGGTGGCGATGCGGTTCGCCCGTTGCCACGCGCCGCGCTCGTTGACCGCCTCCGGCTTGCCGTCGCAGGCGAAGGTGAACTGGCAGGACAGATGCCGGTGCGCGTTCTGATACACCACCGAGCAGACGTCCTTCGGATAATACGGCGAGAACACGCCGTTCAGCACCACCTGCGCCACCGCTTGCTGGCCGCGCGCCGGCTCGTTGCGCGCCTCGAAATAGATCGCCTGCTCGAGGCACTTCTCGGCTTTGTCGTAGTCCTTGCCCTGCAGTTCGAGTCGCTGCGCCGGGCTCAGCGGCGGCTTCGGCAGCGGAAGATGGATCGACACCGTTTTGAGAAACTCCGCAGGCGACGGCTCGGCGGACAGGTTGGCCTGCTGGACCGGCTTCTCGATCTGCTTCAGCGTCGCGGCGGGCGCGACCGGCTCCGGCGCAGCAACGATTACCTTGATCTTCGGCATTTCGGTGAGGACTTGAGCATCGGTCGGCTTCGGCGCTTCGAACACCATCGGCGCGGAAAGGAGCGGACGCTCCTCGGCTGCCTCCGGTAGAGCGCGCGGCATCAGGCTCGCGGTCACCGCCGGAGCGGGCTCGGGGGCAGCGCGCTCCGCGACCGGCAGGATCGGTGCGGCTGGTTCGACCGGCATGATCGGTGCGGCTGGAGCGGTCGGCATGACGGCCGCGAGCGCATCGCGCCACGGAGCAGCCGGAGCCGCAGGTGGCGTGACCGCGGGTGCAATGGCAGCAGCAGCCTGCGGTATCGTTCGCACGATCGGGTCTTCCGACGCGGCATCGGAAACCGGCAACATCGGATTCGAAGAACGCTGCGGCGGAATCTGCGCGACGATCACCGCACGCTCGATGGCCGCTTCGGCGCGTTCTGGCTTCGCCGGGAATTTCATATTGAACTTTGCCATCGCGGCCGACAGCGCCTGAGCGGTGAGGTTCTCCGGCATGCCGTAGGCGCCGGCGGCGCCGACCACGGCCAGCATGGCGGTGGTCCCTGCAACGCTGCCGATGAAAGTCCGCCGCACAGAGCGTGCCGCTTCGTCCAGGATTGCGTTGTTCTTGCGCATCGGAGGCCCCTCGAATGCAGATTTGATCTGGGTTCTCGAGGCAGACTCATAGCGCCGCAGCGCCTGCGCGCGACGACGTTCTCGTATTAACGTAAAGTTGAATGGCTAACGCTAACGGCGTCGGCGCGGATCACGCCAAATTCGTATCAAAACCATCCAGCGCCGCGCGCTGCGGTCCACAGCAGGCGCAGACCGAGGATCGTTAACGCGATTTGCAGCACCAGCCGGAAGTGGTGTTCCTGGGTGCGCAACAGTGCTTTCTCGCCGAACCAACTGCCGACCGCGCCAGTCAGGATCATCGCCGCCATCAGTGGGACGTAGCGGCCGATGGCGAACCCGATGAATCCGAACGCCGCGATCTTGGCGAGGTGCGCGATCATCATGAGCGCACCCATGGTGGCGACATGGACGCGGCGATCCGGCGTGGACGCGGCGATGAACGGAGCCAGCAGCGTTCCGGTGGCGCTGACGAACACGCCGAGGAAGGTCGTTCCGAAGCCGAGGATCGCGAAGCGGCCGCGTTCGGCTCCGAACCGCCCGAGTTTTGGCATCCACGTCACCAGCAGGATGAAAGCGCCGAGGATGAACTCCAGCCACACCGTGGTCAGCGCGACGAACACCCTGGCGCCGGCCGCCGCGCCGATCAGCGAGCCGATCAGGAACGGCAGCACCGCCGGCCGCATGACGTGACGCCACATGATCATTGTGCGGGTGACGCCGGAGCCCAGCATCACCACGGTGTGCACCGGGATAAGCGCGAGCGGCGGCATCACCGTCGCCATCAGCCCCAGCAGGACGATGCCGCCGGCCGCCCCGGTGAACACGCCAATGAAGGATGTCACCAGCGACGCCAGCATCAGGGCGAAGAACGTAAGCGCCCCGACATCGGGGGTTCCGAGAAAATCCGCAGCAGCAAGAAAATCCATACGCCCTCTGTACAGAATCAAGAACCGTCATGGCCGGGCTTGTCCCGGCCATCCACGCCTTTCTTGCACCTCGGAAAAAAACTTGGCTACTGCCCCATCCCGGCGGACCGGCCGCGTGCGATACCGAGCGTGAGGATCCGGTTGAGCAGGTCGGGATATTTCAGTCCGTCATGCAGCGCCGACTGGGCGAACTCCTCGACCTTGGCGATCTCGGGGTTGGGATTGGCCTCGATGAAATACGGCGTGCCGTCGGCGGCGAGCCGGAAATCGATCCGGGCATAGCCATCCAGATCGAGGGTGCGGCAGATGCGCTTGACCATGCCGTCGATGCGCGCCGCGACCACCGCCGGCAGGCCTTTGGCCGGGCCTTCAACGACCCCGTGGCGCTGCTGGTATTCGAGGTCGTGCTTGACCTTCTCCGTCGCAATCGGCCGCGTGCCCTGCGCCAGGTCGCCGAATTGCAGCTCCCAGATCGGCAGTACGCGGCGACGGTCGTTGCCGAGCACGCCGACATAGATCTCGCGGCCTTCAATATATTGCTCCGCGATCGCCGCCGTGCCGATCCGCTCATGGATGAAGGTCACGCGCTCGGCCAACGCCTCGTCGGTTTCCACCACCGAAGCCTGCGCGATGCCCATCGAGGCGTCCTCGATCAGGCTCTTGACGATCAGCGGCAGTTGCAGCCGCGGCGGCCGCTTGACCCTGCGTCCCATCGGAAACACCACGAACGCCGGGGTCGGTACGCGATGGTAATGCACGAGCTTCTTCGCCGTGTCCTTGCCGCGGGCCAGCACCAGGCCGCGCGGGTTGCAGCCGGTGTAAGGCACCCGAAGCAGCTCCAGATAGCTCACCACGCTGTGGTCATACACCGCTTCGCCGTGGAACTCCTCGAGCAGATTGAACACCACATGCGGCTTGAAGCTCTCGACGGCATCGCGGATCGGCGCCAGCTCATCCTTGACGCCCAGCGGCATGACCTCGTGGCCGCAGCCACGCAGCGTGCTCACCACGTCGTATTCGGTTTTCCAGGCGTGGATGTCCTGCTCGGTACGCCCTTTCAACGAATCCGGCGGCACCAGATCCGGATGCGTCAACATCAGGATTCGCAGCCGCCTCATAGCGCGATCCACTGCCGCCGCAGCGGGCTGTACAGCGAGTGAACCGTCTTGGCGGTCAGCAGCAGCGTGAAGTCGGTTCGCAACTCGCGTTCGTGGCCGACGGCGCGCAGCTTCAATTCGCGGCAGCGCTCGATCATCTCGCTGAGCACCTGGTCGAGCGTGAGCTGATATTCGCCGGTCCATTTCGACACCAGACGCCGGATGTCGCCGCGATGGCGCCGGATGAAGGCCGTCGCCGGTGGCGAATGTCGGTGCCGCGGATTGTCAGAGAAAATGCGCAGCAGATCGCGGTCGTATGCCCGCGGCGCGTCGACCGAGTAGTGCTGGAGCTTCTTCTGATAATGCTCGCCGAGCGTGGTCTTCAACGAGCGCAGCGGCTCAACCTCGGTCCTCCGCGTCAGCTTGGGTTTCTGCTTGGCGATCTCCGCCATCAGTTCGTCCACGTATTGCAGCTTCTTCAGCGCCGGCCAGCCCTCGTAGCGCTTGCGCCAGTTCGAACGCGGAGTGAGCCAGACTGCGAACGTCTCGGCGAAATCCTCATCGGGATGACTTTGCGCGTACCAGAGCCGGAGATGCTGGACGAAATTCCGGCTCGCCGGATCGGGCCGATAATAGCTCGGATAGCGGGTCGATGAACGGCCGAACAGACGCCGCCAGCGGTTGTGACGGTGCAGCGCATAAGAGTGTTGCAGCACGTGGCCGGCCTCGTGGCGGAGGATGCGCATGCATTCCGCGTGCGTGCCGCCCTCGACGTCGATGATCATCTTGCGCTCGAGCCGCATCAGGCGGGGATGCGCCAGATAGAACGGAAAGGCGATGCCCGGCGTGTTGTCGGGGCTGAACCATTCGCTGGAGATCCAGCCGTGCGGCCGCACCCGCCGCAGTCCCTTCTCCGCCAGTTCGCTATTGAGCTCGCGCAGGCAGCCGGCCAGCCAGGTGCCCCGCAGCGGCAGCTTGAGGTCTTTCAGCCGAAGCTTGAGCAGCCGCTCGTCCGGCCACGACGCCCAGCGCGGCTGCGACTTGCGCTTTCGCGGCCTTCTGCGCGCGACCCTTCTGCGCGCCCTTCTGCGAGCCGTTGCTCTACGGGCCATGGCCGTCCCCAATCATCCGCCCCAATTCTTACACGACCTCCGCCAACGTGCGAGACTGCCAAAGCGAGGCGCGCCATTTGACGGCGATCAGCACGGTGAAGGTCAGGCCGACGACGGCATAGAGCGACGCCGTGGCGCGGAAGCCGATCCAGCCGATCAGCAGGCCCGCGGCGAGCAGGCCCAGCGGCAGGCTGTAGATCGCCAGCATCCGCACACCCATGATTCGGCCGCGGTAGCGCGGGCTCGAGGCGCTGAGCAGGATCACGGTGTGGCACACCATGGTCAGGCTCTGGGCGAAGCCGCACAGCATCAGCATGACGATGCCGGCCCACAGCGACGTCATCTGCGCGAAGATCAGCACCAAGATGTGCCAGATCACGGCGGCGACGATCATGATGCGGGCAAGCTCCATCCGCAGCCCTGTGCGGGTCATGATGATGGAGCCTATGAAAGCGCCGGCGGCCACGCTTGCGATCAGGTAGCCGAGCCCCGTCTGGTCGGTGTGGAAGATGTCGCGGGCAGCATAAGGCATCAGGCCGTTGGTCAATGGAAACACCGCGAAGTTGAACAGGAATGCATACCAGACGATGGCGAGCAGCCGCGGCGTGTTCCAGACCAGCACGATCCCTTCCCGCAGCTCTTGCCACGGCGAGGGCTTGTGCTCGGCCTGTTCTGCCGCAGCCTCCTCCACCACCTTCGGCGCGATGGCATTCCAGGTCAGGATCGCACCGAGAAGATAGAACACCGTGATCGTCACATAGGTCGGACCGATGCCGATCGCCGCGAACATGCCGGCACCGGTGAGCGCGCCGAAGATGCGGGCGGTGTCCGAGGTGGTGCGGGCGATGCCCATCGCGGCGGTGAGCGTCGCCGGCGGCATGGTGTCGGCGATCAGCGCGCCGCGCAGCCCCATGTCGGAGGGCCGCACCAGACCGGTGAGCGCCGCCAGCACCAGCACGATGGTCGGGTTCAGCGTTCCGGCGAACGCCATGAACATCAAGGTTGCCGCGACCAGGGCATAGATCGCCCGCATGCCGGACAGCATGTTGCGGTGACCGAGGCGATCGCTCCACACGCCGACAAGCGGCGCGATCAGGGTGCCGCCGTAAAGCAGCGCACCGAAGATCGTAAGCATCACGACCGAGTTGGTTTCGACCAGCACGTACCAGCCGAGGACCAGCGTCTCCATCTCGAATGCCCACGACGTCAGCAGATCCGCCGGCCACTGGAAGCGGTAGCTACGGATGCGGAAGGGAACGAGCACGCCGAAAGAGGACATGTTGGGAGGATCGCAATCCGGGGGGTGGGTCAGAAGTCCTTGCCCGGGACCATAGCAAACCCTGCCTACCGCGCAGGCAACCCACATCTTTGCGTTGTGCCCCGAGCTTTTTCGGGCGGCCCTGCTTTTCGGGATCCGTCTCATTTCGAGTGGAACCCCCGGTCGCGGCGCACGTTAAGGCTCCGTTGGATGGGAAGGGGAGGCTTCACGCTGGCTCGAAGAGCCGGCACGGAATGCGGAGGGAACCATGATCTCGAAATCGAGCATCATCATCGGCGCCTTGGCGATTGCAGCAGTGATGATCGGCGCCCTCCCCGCAGCTCAAGGCATTGCCGCCTCCACGAAAGAGCAGCCTATTGTGCAGGTTAACCGCAGCGCCAAAGGCGACAGGCTGGTCGAGCCCAGCACCATTGCGGTGAAGAAAGCGCCGGTCGAAACGCCGCGCCAACTGCTTCCAATCCGCGAACAGACCGACAAGCGCAAGATCATGGACGGTTGCGATCCGCTGTTCAGCCCGGTCGTGGTGCCGGCGCTGGCTCACCTCGCAGGCCGCTGCGTCGGCTGATCGCGATCACAAGTGTGTGTTGAGTGGCGTAAAGGGCGGCCCGCCAGCCGCCCTTATTGCTTGGGCGATTACTTGGGCGCCAATCCGATTTTGTCCAAGCCCGCCGCCGGCTTGACATAACGAAAGTCCGGAAACGCCTTTTTGCAGGCGGCGATATCGAACGGCCGGTAGCCGTTATGGGGCATCGGACCGGATCGCGAGCTGCCACGGACCGCAACGGCCGGTCGCGCCATCGCGGCAATGCGTTCCGCGATCTGACGGAAGCTCATCACCTCGCCGGTGACTACATTGAGTGTGCCGCGGCGGCGGGAGAGCACGCGCCAGATGAGTCCGCCACGTCGTCAATGTAGACGTGATCACGCCAATCCTCGACCTCACCGAACAGCACGATCTCCTGCCGCCGCCGCGAGGCGGCGAAACCGGTTCGGATGTCTCTCGTGAATCAGCGGATCGGCGGCGCGTAGAGGATGCCGCCGGCATTCCACAACTGGTTCAGGCCGCGCGGGATGCCGAGCTTGGAGCCGGTGCCGACGTTGCGTTCATAAACCTCGCCGTAATTTCCGACGTGGCGGATGATGCGCACCGCCCAGTCCTTGGTCAGGCCGAGGTTCTCGCCGTATTCGCCCTCGGTGCCGACGAAGCGCATGACGTCCGGCTTCTTGGATTTCAACGCGTCGCCGATGTTCTTGGAGTCGATGCCGAGCTCCTCGGCGTTGATCATGGCAAACAGCGTCCACTTCACCAGCAGCAGCCAGTCGTCGTCCTTCTGCCGTACGACCGGCGAAAGTGGCTCCTTGGAGACAACGTCCGCCAGGATGACATGGTCGGCGGGCTTGCCGAGCCTGAGCCGCAGCGCATAAAGCTGCGCGACGTCGGATGTCAGCGTGTCGCATTGTCCGGACTCGTAAGCCTTGAATACATCGTCCACGCTGCCGAATTTCTTCGCCTCGAACTTCATGTTGTTGGCGCCGAAATAGTCGGCGAGATTGAGCTCGGTGGTCGTGTCCGACTGGACGCAGACCTTGCTGCCGTCGAGCGCCAGCGCGGATTCCACATTGCGGCTGCGCGGCACCATGAAGCCCTGGCCGTCGTAAAACGACACGCCCGCGAAATGCAGGTAGTATTCGGTCTCGCGCGCCATCGTCCACGTCGAATTGCGCGCCAGCACGTCGACCTTGCGGTTGCCGAGTTCCTCGAACCGCTCCTTCGACTCAAGCGGAATGAACCTGACCTTCTTCGGATCGTCGAAGATTGCAGCCGCAATGGCACGGCAGAAATCGACGTCGAAGCCCGACCAGTTGCCCTTGTCGTCGGCGACCGAGAAGCCCGGCAGCCCGGTGTTGACGCCGCACTGCACGGCGTCGCGCCGTACCGTGCGCTTCAGCGTCTTGGTGTCGTAGCGTTCGTAGGTGACCGCGGCGGCAGCGACAGCGACCGCGATCAGGCATCCGATCAAGAGACCGGTGCGAAAATTCCACGCCAGCAACTTAGCCATTATCCATCTCCCCCCGCGGACCGTCAGACTTCAGGCCGTTGCCGGATAATGACTTTTGTACCGACCGGAACTCTGTCGTAGAGATCGGCCACGTCCGGATTGGTCAAGCGGAAGCAGCCGGACGAAACCGCCGTGCCGATGGTCGTCGGCTGGTTGGTGCCGTGGATGCGATAGACCGTGGCGCCGAGATACATCGCGCGCGCGCCAAGCGGATTGCCCGGTCCGCCCGCCATCCAGCGCGGCAGATACGGCTGGCGCTGGATCATTTCCTCGGGCGGCGTCCAGTCCGGCCATTCCTTCTTCTGGGTGATCTTGACCAGACCCTGCCAGGTGAAGCCGTCGCGGCCGACGCCGATGCCGTAGCGTATCGCCCGACCGCCCGGCTGGATCACGTAGAGATAGCGCTCGTTGGTGTGGACGACGATCGTGCCCGGCGGCTCGCTGCTGCGGAAGAACACCACCGTCTTCTGCCACTTCGGATCGAGTTGCTCGTCGCCCGGAGCGGCGATCAGGCCCGGCTGGTCGTCGCCGTTGCGGTTGGCCTGCGCGAACGCGTCCGGCGCAGCTAGCCACGTCAACAGGATTGCGATGGTGAGGATACGAAAGAGCATCATGTGGACATTCCGCGTTTGAGTGTGTGACGCGGCGCTTCACCCCGAATGCGCCGCTGCCCTGCCCCGGGCTCCATAAATACTGACTCACCCGCCTTCGGCAAGGCCCCGGCGGTATCCGGCTACGCCTTGGCTATTTCGCCAGCCCGATCGCCTTGAGCGCCTTCGCCCATTGATCGGTTTCCTCCCGCAGCATTTTGCTGAAATCGCCGGGCGAGTTGGCGACGGCAATCGATCCGATATCTGCCATGCGTTTCTGGTGAGCCTCATCCTTGGCCATGTCCGCCATCACCTCGGCCAGGCGATCGAGGATCGGCTTGGGCGTGCCGGCTGGCGCGAACAGCGCATTCCAGGATTCAACCGGGTAGTCGACCAGACCGAGCTCCATCAGTGTCGGAATGTCCGGCGTGTGCGGGCTGCGTTTGGCCGTGGTGATGGCAAGCGGCCGCACCGTGCCCGCCGCGATCTGCGCCATGGCGTCCGACATGTTGGAGAACGCGAGCTGCACCTCGCCGGAAACCACCGCGCTCGTTGCGAGCGCGCCGCCCCGATAGGGCACCGATGTGAACTTGGAATCGGTTTTGACACGGAAGATTTCCGCCGCAAACTGCATCAGGCCGCCGGCGCCGACGGTGCCGTAGCTCAACCCCCCGGCCGTGCTTTTGCTGAGTGCGGCAAGCTCGGCGCCGCTCTTCGCATCGACCTTCGGGTTGACGATCAGGATCAGCGGATTGGTATTGACCAGGCTGATGGGCGCGAGGTCCTTCAGCGGATCGTAAGGCAGCTTCTCGGTCGCCGGCGAAACGGTGATAGGGCCGATGCCGCAAAGGCAAAGCGTATATCCGTCGGGGGCTGACTTCGCGACCACGTCGGTACCGTTGATGCCGCCGGCACCGGCGCGGTTCTCGACTACGACGTTCCCCTTCAAAGCCTGCTGCATGTAGGCGGCCGTGACTCTGCCAACCACATCGGTATTGCCGCCCGCCGCGAACGGTACGATGAGCTTGATGAGCCGGTTCGGATAGACCTCTTGCGCCAGTGCGGCTTGTGGACTTCCACACGCCGTTAGCACTGCCAACGCAAGCAGGGCTCGTTTCATTTTCCGAACCATGACCTCGTACATGCTCAGGCGTCGAGCGGCTTGCTGCCCATCCACGGATGCCCGGCGATGTCGAACACCGTGCCGTCGGGGCCCTTGAACTTGATTTCGAAGAAGCCTTTGCCGTGGCCCTTGTCCTTGCCCATGAAGCATTCGGCGCCGAGCGACTCCAGTTGCGCGGTATATTTCTCCGGATCGTCGACCAGCACGCCGAAGTGATGCACGCCCGTGTAATCCATGCCCTTGCCGATCTGATCGGTCTTGAACTTGAGGATCGCGATGTTGAGCGTACCGTCGCTGAGGAAATAGCCGGTGGCCAAGGGGCTCGTCGGGCTCGTCTCGCCGATCTGCTCGAAGCCGAACGCCTTCTTGTAGAACTCCGCCGTCGCCTTGGGGTCGTTGGTTGCAATCGCGATATGTCGCAGCTTGGGCATGATCGACATCCTGTCGGTTGGATCGTTTACTTCTGACGTAGATTGGCCGCTTCCACGACCGCCGTCCACTTCTTGATCTCGCTGGCGATGAAGGCGCCAAACTCCTGACGGTCGGTCATCAATGGCGCGCTGCCGAACGACTTGAACCGTGCCAAGACCTCCGGGTCCTTCAGCACGGTGGCAAATGCGCGGTTCAGCGTGGCGAGTTCCTCGGGCGGCACGCCGGCCGGGGCCACCACGCCGAGGAAGCCGATCGCCTCGAAATCCTTCAGTCCGGCTTCCTGGAACGTCGGCACGTCCGGCAAGCCCTCGAAGCGCTTCGCCGAGGAAATCGCCAGCGCCCTGACCTTGCCTGAGGCGAGCGCGGCTTCGGCCGACGGGATATCGATGATGCCGAGCGGAATGTGGGCGCCGAGCAGATCGGTGACCACCGGACCGGTGCCCTTGTAGGTCACCAGCGTGATCTTGAGCCCGGTCGCATAATTGAACAGCGCCGCGGTGAGATGCATGATCGCGCCGCCGTGTCCGATCGTGAGATTGGAATTGCCGCGCTTCTCTGCGTCGATGACGTCTTGCAGCGTCTTGAGCGGCGAATTCGCCGGCACCCCCAGCATGAACGGCTGACCCGACACACCGGAAACCGGCGCAAAGGCTTTCAGCGGGTCGTAGGAGACCGGCTCGCCGAGCGCGATCGCGGTCGCGAGCCCGCCCGATGCGCCAAAGCCGATGGTGTAGCCGTCGGGCTTCGACTTGGAGAGCGCATCCATCGCGATCACGCCGCCCGCACCGGCACGGTTCTCGATGATGACCGGCTGGCCGAATTGCTTCTCCAGCTTGGGCTGCATCAGCCGCGCGATGACATCGGCGCTGCCGCCCGGCGGATGCGACAGGATCCAGCGGATCGGCCGATCCGGAAAGGCGCTGAACGCAGCGGTGCTGAGCGCGCTGATGCTCACGCCTGCCAGCACAATGGTCAGCAGAAAGCGGCGAATGGCTGCCATCGAATTTCCTCCCGGTCGCATGACCGGAATTATGCGCAGGCGGCTATTCGTGCGTCCAGACCGCCCGCGCCACCTCCACCAGGCGCGCGAGCTTCCGCTCCTGGTCTTGTTCGCTCAATGGATTACCGACGATCGAGCTTGAAAAGCCGCATTGCGGGCTGATCGCAAGCTGCTCCAGCGAGGCGAACCGCGCCGCATCATCGATGCGCCGCTTGAGATCGTCGGCCGCTTCCAGCTCCGGCGTCTTGCTCGACATGATGCCGAGCACCGCCACCTTGCCCTTCGGCAAGAGCCGCAACGGCGCGAAGCTCCCCGCCCTCGCCGTGTCGTACTCCAGGAAATAACCATGCACATTGATCGCGTTGAACAGCACGTCGGCGACCGGATCGTAGCCGCCCTCCGCCATCCAATGGCCTTCACGGTTGCCACGGCACTGATGGAAGGTCACCGTGACGTGGCCGGGAATTCCGGCCACCACTTCGTTCATCCGTCCGGCGTAGATGCGCAGCAATTCCTCGGCGTCGCAGCCCCAGCGCCGCACCGTATCGCGATGCATCGGATCGCAGAGAAACGCGATGCTGGTGTCGTCGAACTGAATGTAGGTCGCGCCCGCCTCGACCAGCGCCTGCACCTCTGCCCGGTACGCGGCGATGACGTCGGCCCAGAACGCATCCACGTCCTTGTAGTGGCCTTCACGGATGCCGGCATCGCCGCCGCCGAACATGTGCAGGATCAGCGGCGCCGGCAGCGTGACCTTGGGCACCAATGCGGTGTGGCGTTTCAGAAATTCGAAGGCGCGCACCGTGGCGCTCGGCCGCCAGCGTACCGGCCCGGTCACCCACAGGCGCGACGCGGCACGAGTCTCGCCCTTCGGGTTGCGCCACACCATCTCAAACTGACCGGCGCGATCGGCGGAAAAGCCCTCCCAGCCCATGATCAGGTCGAGCCACCAGCTCCGGCGGCGGAATTCGCCGTCGGTCGCCGCTTGCAGCCCGATGCGCTCCTGCATCGCGATCACCTCGCGGATGCAATCGTCCTCGATCGCGCAAAGCTCGGCGTTGCCGTGCGGGCCGAGGTGTTTGTCCGGCGTCTGCGGCCCGAGCAGATTTTCGCGCGCGTCCTTCAGCCGCCGCGGACGCAGAAAGCTGCCGACCACATCGGCACGGAACGGCGGCCGGCGTGCCGCCATCACGGCTGACGCAGGTTCAGCGTCTTGGCCAGCACCTGCATGGTGTCCCATTCCTGTTGCATGGCGCGGCCCATTTCCTCGGGCGTGCTGCTGACGATCGGCGTGCCGTTCTCGCTCAGGCGCTTCTGCAGCTCGGGGTCCTTCGATGCCTGGATGAAGATTTCGCGGATCTTGCTGACCAGCGCCGGCGGCATGCCGGCAGGTCCGCCGAGCGCGAACCAGCTCGCGACCCGCTGGTTGGCGAAGCCGAGCTCAACCAGCGTCGGCACGTCCGGCAGCGGCGCCCAGCGCGCATCGGCGTCGAGCGCGAGCGCACGGAGCTTGCCGTCGGCGAGGAACGAACGTGACGTCGACAGCGTCGGCCAGGAGAAATCGACCCGGCCGGTGATGAGGTCGGCCATCATCGGCTGGCCGCCGCGATAGTGCGTCGTCTCGAACGGCACCTTGTCGGCGAGCAGGATTTTTGCGCCGAGCAGATGCGACGGCGACCCGAGGCCCGGCGTGCCGAAGGTGAGCCCGCCCTGCTTCTTGCGGCCGTGCTCGTGCAATTCCTTCATGGTCTTGGCCGGATTGTCGGCCGGCACGGTGAGCACCACGACGCTGTTGAACAGATAAGTGATCGGCGAGAAGCCCTTCACCGGATCGTAGTTGGCGTTGCTGACGGCCGGCACCGTGGCGTGCTGCGAGCCGGAGAACACCAGGAGCGTGTAGCCGTCTGGCGCCGCGTTCTGCACCGCTGCCGCTGCGACCCCGCCGCCCGCGCCCGTCTTGTTCTCGACGGTGACGCGCTGGCCGATGCTCTTGGACACCGCCTCGGCATAAAGCCGCGCGGTCACGTCGGTGATGCCGCCGGCGGCCAAGCCCACCATCAGCGTGATGGGCCGGTTCGGATAATCCTGCGCCGGCGCGCTGGTCGCGACGAGCGCAAGCGCGGCGGCAAGCACGCAACGATGAATGAATTTGAGTGGCACGAAAATTCCTCCCCTGAACATGCGATATCAGTCGCCTAGCCTTTCGCGGACCGTAGCATCGCCAGCGACGCGATTGAAAGGTTGCGTTGGTCGCACTTGTTTTTGGACCTCATCCTGAGGAGCTCGCGAAGCGGGCGTCTCGAAGGATCGGCCGCGGAGCACATGGTTCGAGACGGCGCAGCGCGCCTCCTCACCATGAGGCCGAAATTGTGGGCAGCCCTAGCCTTGCTTCAGCTTGGCCTGCACGCGCTGATCGAACCGCGCCACGTTGACGACCAGCCTCGTATGCGCGCCGTCGCCGATCAGGTCCTTCTCGTCATGCGCCTCGACCCGGAACTCCAGTGTCCGGCCATCCACCGAGATGAGCTTCGCCGTCGCGCGCACCCGCATGCCGACCGGCGTCGCCGCGATATGGCGCACGTCGAGTCGGGTGCCGAGGCTCTGATGGCCGGCCGGGATCAGGTTCTCGGCCGCGTCGAGCGCCGCGGCCTCCATCAGGTTGATCATCACCGGCGTCGCCAGCACGCGCACGCGGCCCGAGCCGATGCGCGGCGCGGTGTGCTGCTCGCCGACGACCAATTCGGCGTGGCCTTCGAGGCCGGGAATCAACTTCGATAGGTCAGTCATGGTGCCTCTTTCTCCGGCCCGCGCCTTACCGACGCATTAAATTTCGGAAGGAATCGCCCCAAGCGGGGATGGGCTCACTAATGTCATGGCAAGGGCGCGCTTCCAACGTTGGATATGAGGAGCAAGCCATGACCGACCAAAACCGCCCGCAAGAAAGCAGCGAGGAGAAGGACCGGCGCGAACAGCGCCTGATGTGGATTTTCTCCGGCGCAATCGTGGTGCTGATCCTCGGCGCCATGGGCGCCAACATGCTGTTCCACAAGGACAGCCCAGCGGCCACTGGCAACATCGACATCAGCGCCCAGTCGCGGCAGGTGCCCGCGCCGCCGGAACGCTGATCTCGATGCGCTACAACATCCCCAAGACCCGCGGCAGCCACAGCGACAATTCCGGCACGTAGGTGACGATCACCAGGAACACCAGCATCGTCGCAAGCCACGGCCACACCGCGATGGTCAGCTCGGTGATGCCCATCTTGGCGATGCCCGAGGCGACATAGAGGTTGAGGCCGACCGGCGGATGGCACAGCCCGACCTCCATGTTGACAGTCATCAGGATGCCGAGATGCACCGGGTGAATGCCCAGCGCCACCGCAACCGGGAACAGGATCGGCGCGGTGATCAGCACGATCGACGACGGCTCCATCACGTTGCCCGCGACCAGCAGCAGGATGTTGACGAACAGCAGGAACTCGATCCAGGTCAGGCCCGATCCAGTGACCCAGGCGATCATCTGCTGCGGGATCTGCTCGCTCGTCATCAGGAACGAGAACAGCACCGCGTTGGTGACGATGTAGAGGATCATGGCGCTCATGTTCGCCGAACCGAGCAGCACGCGCGGCACGTCCTTCAAGCCCATGTCCTTGTAGACGAACACCGCGATCACGAAGGCATAGACCGCGCTCATGGCCGCGGCCTCGGTCGGGGTGAAAGCGCCCGAGTAGATGCCGCCGAGCACGATGGCGATCAGCAGCAGGCCCCAGATCGACTTGCGGAACGCGTCGAAGCATTCAACCCAGGTTGCCTTCGGCATGCGCGGATAGTCGTTCTTCCAGGCGCGATACCAGGTCGTCATGCCGAGCATGGTGGCAAGCATCAGCCCGGGGATGACGCCGGCCATGAACATCTGGCCGACCGAGGCCGAAAGCACGCGCTTGCCTTCCGGATCGAGCGCGATGCTGCCGCCGGTCGCCACGCAGAAAATCACCATGACGATCGACGGCGGGATGAGGATGCCGAGCGCGCCCGATGTCGCGATCACGCCGGCGCCGAAGCGCTTGGGAAAGCCCTGCGCGACCATCGCCGGCAGGATGATCGCGCCGATCGCTACGACCGTGGCCGGCGACGAGCCCGAGATCGCGGCAAACAGCGCGCAGGCGATCACGCCGGCCAGGCCGAGGCCACCGTACCAGTGGCCGATCAAAGTGGTGGCGAACGCAATCATGCGGCGCGCCACGCCGCCGTGGGTGAGGAAATTCCCCGCCAGGATGAAGAACGGGATCGCCATGATCTCGAAGTTCTCGATCCCGGTGAAAAGCTTCAGCGCCACGGCCTCGATCGGCACCTGTGTCATGGTGAACAGGAACGTCAGCACGGTGAGGCCAAGCGCGATCGACACCGGCATGCCGGTCAGCATCAGCACGACGAGCAACCCGAAGATGAAGGCAGAGGTCATCGCGCGGCCCCATGCGACGGCGGCGACGCATCGGCCGGATGCAGGGCCGGTGCGTCGACCTCGATGCCCTCGACGCGGGTCTCGTCGTGGTGCGGCAAGTGGCCCGTCCGGTAGAACGACCATGCCACCTGCAGGAAACGGAAGCACATCAGATAGGACCCGGCCGGGATCGCGGAGAACACGATCCAGCGCGGCGCTTCGAGATCGGCGGTCACCTGCCCGGTGTCATAAAGCTCCATGACGAACTTCAGACCCATCGTCCCGATCACCGCGGTGAACAGCGCGCCGCAGAACAGGCTGAACAGCACCACATTCCGGCGCAGGCTCGGGCGGAGCTGATTGACCAGCACGTCGACGCCGACATGGATGCCGGTGCGCACGCCGTAGGCGGCGCCGAACTTCGCCATCCACACGAACATGTAGATGCAGAGCTCCTGCGCCCAGGAGATGTGAAGCTGGATGAAGAGCGGATAAAGAAACGGCACGCCGGTGCCGTAGCGATGCACGACCGCGACGAAGATCAGCAGCGTCGCCGCAGCCATCAGGCTGGCGATCAGGATCTCCTCGAGCCGGTCGAGGATGCGAAGAAACACAAGACCCCCGGTTCTTGCGGATCAACAGAGGATGGCGCCGGCCGAAGCCCGCGCCATCCCTTTGGAAAGCGTCCTAGTGCGTGGCGCCGCCCACCGCTTTCTGGAACTCGGCGAGGATTTCCTTGCCGACGCGGCCTTCCATATCGGTGTAGACTGGGTCGACCGCCTTGCGCCACGCCGCCTTCTGCTCGGCGGTCAACTGAACCATCTCGGTCTTGCCGGACTTGGTCATCGCCTCGATCGCGTCATCGTTGTCCTTCTGCGCGGCGCCATTGGCGAACTCGGTCGCTTCCGCCATCGCCTTTTCGAGCGACGCGCGGACATCAGCCGGCAGTCCATCCCAGAACTTCTTGTTGGTGATGACCGCGTAGCCGACGTAACCGTGCCCGGAGCGCATGGTGTACTTCTGCACCTCGTGCATTTTCTGCGTGTATTCGTTGGACGGCGGGTTCTCCGTGCCGTCGACCACGCCGGTCGCCAGCGCCTGATAGACCTCGGAGAACGCCATCACCTGCGGGATGGCGCCGAGCGCGCGCATCTGCGCCTCCAGCACCTTCGACGACTGGATGCGCATCTTCAGGCCGCGGAAGTCGGCCGGCATCAAGAGCTTCTTGTTGGCGCTCATGTCCTTGAAGCCGTTGTCCCAGTAAGCGAGACCGGTGATGCCCTTGGCGCCGAGCAGGCCCATCAGCTTCTTGCCGAGCGGACCGTCGGTCACTTTGCGGAGCGCCGCCTTATCCGGAAGGATATACGGCAGGTCGAACACCTCGAACTCCTTGACGCCGAGCGGACCGAACTTGGCGAGCGACGGCGCCAACATCTGCACCGCGCCGAGCTGCAGCGCCTGAAGCTCCTCGTTGTCCTTGTAGAGCTGCGAGTTCGGATAGACCTCCACCTTGACCTTGCCGTCGGTGTACTTCTCGGCCAGTTCCTTGAACTTGAGAGAGCCCTTGCCCTTCGGCGTGTCGGGCGCCACCACATGGCTGAACTTGATGACGGTCTGCGCCTGGGCCGGCGCGCCGAGAGCCAGCGCAACGGCAACGCCGAGCGCGATCGCAAGTTTGTTCATGACGTTTCACTCCCAGTATTGGTTCTGCTGCGATTCTAGCGCGTTTACCTGCCTCGCCATAGCCTACAATCGTCGAAGCCGGCGAGAGGCATAGTGACGCCCTGGGCAGCGAAAGGCCGCTACAACTCGTGCGTCATGATGACGAAGTCGCGGCCCGTCCGCGTATCCGGATGCGCCGGCTGATCGGTCACCGCCATCACCAGGCCCGGGTGCATCAACGCGATGACCTGGCGCGTGGTTGCCGTGTCGAGCTTCAGCCTGTTCAAGACCGCGGCGCCAGTGTCGGTCGGAGCTGTCACCGGGTCCGGCTTGAACCCGACCGTGCTCCATTTCAGCGAGCGCCGGTTGTCATGGGCGCCGGTCAGCACCAGCATGTGCGAGCCCAACGGCTGGGCTCCAACGATCTCGACCGGCCCTTTGGTCAGGATGTGGCCGTCCCTGATGATGTAGATTTCCCGGTCTGCGGCGCTGACCAGCAAAGACACCGGCTGCTGCATGTCCTCGCGGCGCTCGCGTGGCGGCGGCGCCTTCGCCGCGAGCTTGGCTACCTCGGCCTCCATCTCATGCTCAGCCACCGCCGACAGCATCGGTCCGGCGTGCACCACATCGGCAGGCTGGCTATGCAGGTCGGCGATGATCACAGGCGTGCCGACGTGGGTCACGCTGAACAGCAGTTTGGAGAATTCGAGCGGCAGCCGGACGCAGCCGTGCGATGCCGGATAACCCGGCAAGTTTCCGGCGTGGAGCGCGACGCCGGACCAGGTCAGCCGATTCATGTTGGGCATCGGCGCGTTGTTGTAGGTGCTCGAGTGGTGGTGGGCGTCCTTCTGCAAAATGGTGAAGATGCCGGTCGGCGTCGAATGCCCGGGCTTGCCGGTCGAGCAGGTCGACCGGCCGATGCGAACCTCGTTGCGATAGACATGAACGAGCTGGTCCGGCAACGACGCGATGACGGCGACCGGCCCCTCCGGCGCCGCCTCGGGATGCCACTCGAACTCGCCGGGCTTGAGGTCGAGCGCCTGACCGGCGGCCACGACCGCGCATGCGGACGCTGTGCCTGTGAGGAGCGTGCGCCGCGTAAACGGCTTTTGCATGGGAGTATCTCCGGCCAGTGCATGACGGCTGGCTTGCGCCGGCGCTAGTATGCGAAAGTTCCAGTCCGCGCAACAGCCGGGGTTCTGGAGAGAGGGCTACACCATGAACCATGGATTCCCGCGACGGCATCTGATCGCGCTGGCCGTGTTTTCAGCTCTCGCAATCTTCCCGGCGCAGGCCGCCGATTATCCGAACCGGCCCATCCGCGTGGTGGTGCCTTGGCCGCCCGGCGGCCCGACCGACGCGGTTGCGCGTGTCCTGTCGAATGAAATATCCGAGACGCTGCGTCAGCCGGTCGTGATCGACAACAAGGCCGGCGCCACCGGCGCGCTCGGCAGCGACTTCGTGGCGAAGGCCGCGCCCGATGGCTACACCATTGTCGTTGCCGGCACCGCGAGTCACACGCTGGCGAAGATTGTCAACGCCAAGCTGCCGTATGATCCGCTCAAGGACTTCCGCCCTGTCATCGAGTATGGCCGCTATCCGGTGGGCATTTTCGTGCGCACCTCACTGCCGATCACGAACCTTGCCGAGTTCATCGCCCAGAGCAAAGAGGCCAAGGACGGCTTTTCGATCGGCATCCCGGGCGTCGGCTCGGTGTCACACCTTTATGCGCAACTGCTCGCGGCCAAGACCGGGGCCAAGCTGACCTATGTGCCGTATCGCGGCGATGCGCCGGCCCGGCTCGATCTGTTGGCCGGCAACATTCACGGCATCTCGTCCACGCCGGACTTCGGCCTGATCGCCGACGGCAAGGCGCGCCTGATCGGCTCGACCGGCACGGCGCGCTGGCCGCAAACCCCCAACGTGCCTACTTTCGCCGAGGCGGGCTTCCCCGATCTCGTCGGATTCATCGTCTGGGGTTTTGCCGTACCCGCCGGCACGCCCGACGACATTGTGAAAATCCTGAACGAGGCCACCAACAAGGCGCTGCAGTCGGAGCGGGTCAAGCGGATCATGGTCGACAACGCCTACTTCGTCAGCGGCGGAACACCTGAAGCGCTGTGGTCCGAGTTCGAAAAACAGATTTCGGAATTCGGCGATGTGGTGCGGCGCGGCGCGGTCAAGTTCGACTAGCGGCGCGGCGATACCTTGACGGCTTCGCGACCGATCACCAGTTTCAGGTGGCGTCCGTTTACATCCAAGAGACAGCCATGCCCCGTTACTTCTTCAACACCCGCATCGGTGACGACACCATCCCCGACGTCGAAGGCGAGGAGCTTCGCGACGCCGATCACGCATGGGAGGTCGCCAAGGCGATGATCGTCGACCTTCTGGAGGAAGAAGGCGACCACCCGAACCTGCTCACGGCATCGCTGGTGGTCACCGACCAGAAAGGCGACGTGGTGCTGGAGTTTCCATTCTCCGAGGCGCTGCTCGCGAACCAGGACGCGCCTTTAACGAAGCACTAGCCCTCACTCCGCCGCTGTCGATGCAGCCGTCGCCGCATAGCGGCTCACCGGGCGCGGCAGCTCCAGGTTCTCGCGCAGCGTTTTGCCTTCATAAGCCGTGCGGTAGATGCCGCGCCGTTGCAACTCGGGCACCACGAGATCGACGAAGTCGACAAGGCCGCCGTTGAAATACGGCGGCAGCACGTTGAAGCCGTCGCACGCCGCAGTCGTGAGCCAGCTTTCCATCATATCGGCCACGTCGGCCGGCGATCCGATGATCGAGGAATGCCCCCGTGAACTGGCGAAGCGCTGATAGAGCTCGCGCAAGGTCGTTGCGCCGTCCTTCGACCAGGAGGTGATCATGTCGGACCGGCTGCCCACCACCTTGTTCTCCGGCAACGGCGGCAGCGGCTTGTCGAGCGGATAGCCGGTGAGGTCGAAACCAAGCCGTCGCGACAGCAGCGCCACGCCGAGATCGGGATGCAGCAGATCCTGCAACTCCTGGAATTTTGCCTCCGCTTCCGCGCGCGTCGGTGCGACGACGACCAGCAGCCCCGGCAACACCTTCAGATGATCCGGCGAGCGGCCGATGCGCGCCATGCGGCCTTTGACGTCGGCGTAATATTCGCGTGCATGCTCGATGGAATCTGAGGCGGAGAAAACCACCTCCGCGGTTTCGGCCGCGAGCTGCCGGCCATCGTCGGACGCGCCGGCCTGCACGACGACCGGCTGGCCTTGCGGCGAGCGCGCGACGTTGAGCGGTCCGCGCACGTCATAGAATTGGCCGTGGTGATTGAGCTCGTGCATCTTCGAATGGTCGATGAAGACCCCGGTCGCCTTGTCGCGCAGGAACGCATCCTCGTCCCAGGAATCCCACAGGCCGCGCACGACATCGACGAACTCGCGGCCGCGCTTGTAGCGCTCCGTCTTCGGCAGATGCGGCACCTTGCTGAAATTCTGCGCCTCGGTCTCGTTGCCGGACGTCACCACGTTCCAGCCGGAGCGGCCGCCGCTAATCAGGTCGAGCGTCGCGAACTTGCGCGCGACTGTATAAGGCTGCTCGAAACTGGTGCTCGCGGTGCAAGTCAGGCCGATGTTCTTGGTGTAGCCGGACAGCGCCGACAACAGCGTATAGGGCTCCATCCAGGCGGAGTAATGCACGCGTTCGATCGCGGATTCCGAAACGGTCCAGACGGTGTGGTTGTCCGCCGAGAACAACATGTCGAACAGCCCGCGCTCGGCGATCTGCGCCATCTCGACGAAGTGCGGAAAATTGATGCCAGCGTCGGCCTGCGCGCGCGGATGCCGCCAGCAGGCGATGTGATGACCGCCGGGCCTGATGAACAGTCCGAGCTTCATTTTGCGTGCGGCCATATGCCAGCTTCTCCTCGCGCTTGTCGTCGGCCGGCGAGTCTAGTAACCAGCCCGGCTCTGAGGCAAGCTAGCAACAGAACAATGTGATCCGCGCGGATCGGAACTGTCCGCCCGCCGCGCGGCGACTGCGAGGAAGGATGACACAACTTCACGCCGCGTGCCTCGCCGCCGTGGTCTTTTTTGTCTCGCCCGGCAACGCGCAAACCTTTCCCAACAAGACCATCCGCATCATCGTGCCGTTCACGCCGGGCGGTTCCAACGACGTGGTGGCCCGCGAGATCGCGACCGGTTTGCAGGACAACCTCAAGCAAACGGCGGTGGTCGAGAACAAGCCCGGTGGCGGCGGCGTCATCGCCTACTCGTTTGTCGCAAAGCTGCCGCCGGACGGTCATGTCATGCTGATCGCGCCGGCCTCGTTCACCATGGGCCCGCATCTGTCGCGCAACCCGCTCTACAATCCGGTCACGGACTTCACGCCGATCAATCTGGTCGCCGATGTGCCCTTCATCATGGTGGTGCCGCCGACCTTGTCGGTAAAGACCGTGCAGGAGTTCATAGTGCTCGCCAAGAACACGCCAAACAAGCTCTCCTTCGGATCGGTCGGTGTCGGCACGCCACAGCATCTCGGCGGCGAACTGTTCCAGATGCATGCCGGCATCGATCTCATCCACGTGCCGTTCCGTGGCGCCACGGCCGCCATCCCGGATCTGCTGGCCGGGCGCATCGACATGTTCATTGGCGCGCTCAATTCGCTGCTGCCGCTGATCCAGGAAGGCAAGCTGCGCGCCATCGCCGGTGCCGGCACCAAGCGCATCCCGGCGTTGCCGGACGTTCCGACCTTTGCCGAAGCGGGCCTGCCCGGCGTGGAAATCAGCTCGGCGGTTGGGCTCGTCGCGCCGCCCGGCACGCCGCCCGACATCGTCGACATCCTCAACCGTGAAATCGCAAAGATCATCGCCACGCCGGGCTTCCACGAACGCATGGCCGCGATCGGCGTCGATGTGGTCGGCACGACGCCGGCGGGATATGCCAGGTTCCTTAGCGAGGATTATGCGAAATGGGGCAAGGTGGTTGCCGCCGCCGGCATCAAGCCAGAGTAATTTGATTGGTCCGCGTCCGCGGGGCTCCTGTCATCGTCTTGTCATCACCGGCAGCGCCACTCCAGGGATTGAACCCTGAGCCGCGGCAATGAACGCCGATCACTCCGAAACGACATCCGGCACGCCGGAATCCGGCATCGTATATGTCTATCGTTTCCTCGACGATGGCACGGCGGCCTCGCTGCCCTGCGAGCAGGTCAACGAGGCGTTGGCCACCCCCGGCGGCTGGACCTGGGTCCACATCGGCCTTGCCGATGCACGAGCCCGCAAATGGATCGCGCGTCACGCCCCGGTATCGGAGACGGCGCGCGAGGTGCTCGCCAGCGCCGACGAGCACATCCGGCTCGACATCCTCGGCAGCGAGATCATCGGGGTCATGCCTGACCTGCACCAGATGTTCGCGCAACCGTCCGAAGACATCGTGCGGCTTCGCTTCGTGCTGACCGAACGCATGCTGATCACCACGCGCCGCACGCCCGTGCATTCACTGGAACTTACACGGCGCTCGATCGAAGCCGGCCGGCGCTTCCCGACGCCGATCGCGTTCCTTGACGGCATCATCGATCAGTTCGCCGACGTGATCTGCCGGCTTTCGGAGACGCTCGCGGATCAACTCGACGACGCCGAACGCCGCCTAATGAAGGAAGAGGTGGGCGACGAACGCACGCAACTCGGCCGCATGCGGCTGCAATTGGCGCACATGCACCGCCAGCTCATGCAACTGCACCTGCTGTTCCAGCGCATCGAGCCGCGCATCGCTGCGGAAAACGAGCAGGTCGCGCGCGCGCTCCGCGCATTGGCGCAGAAGCTCGACGCCATCGATCACGATGTCGCCGCCCAGTACGACCGCGCGCGGCTGCTGCTCGACGAGGTGGCCGGCAAGATGCAAGCCACCACCAACCGGCGGCTGTTCACGCTGTCGATCCTGACCGCGTGCCTGCTGCCGCCGACGCTGGTGACCGGCGTGTTCGGCATGAACACCAAGGACCTGCCGTTCCAGAACACCGACGGCGGCACCTGGTACGCTCTGGCAATCGCGGCCGGCGCCGCCGCCACCGCCTATTGGCTACTGCGGCGGCTCCGCGCCCTGTAGCCGATCAGCGCGACGCGCCCTTCAGCTTGTCGTAGCTGAACAGATAGTCGGGCGCTGTTCCGAGCGGCTTGTGGCAATTGAAGCAGGCAGTGAGATTGGCCGCGGTGTTGGGCGTCTTATCTGCCTTGAACGCCTGATACTCCCATTCGCCGTTGCGCACATTGTCCGGATATTCGGCGCCCCAGCCCGCGCGCTTCTCCATCACCGTGTAGGCGATCACGTTGCCCTTGATGAAGCGCCCATTGGGGCCGACCTGCGGATTGCCGTGGACGTCGAGCACGGCTGCATGTTGCACAAGCGTTATCACCGTACCGTCCGGCATCGGCTCGCCCTTCTTGGCGGCATCGACCGCCGCCGGCGGGCTGATAAAGAGCTCGCGGTACTGCTTGTTGTCGGCACGATCGACGGTCGTATAGAGCACACCGCTGGCGTAGTTCTCCGGGAACGCGACCTTGTCGCCGCCCGCCTGGGCTGCAAACGCGATCAAAGCCGCCGAGGCGCAGGCAATTGCGGATGAAGCCGCGATCGATCTGCCAATCGTCATGATGTCTCCCCCAATGCGCCTCCCAGTTCTGGCGGCGCTCCGTTATACCGCGGAGTGGGGTCGCCGTATGGCGCGAACACGCCCGATCACTCAGGCTTGATCCCTGCGGAACGCACCACGTCGCCCCATGTCTTCAAATCGTCGGCGATCAGCTTGCCGAAGGCCTGCGGGGCCAGATACGCCTCCTCAAGACCGCGTTCGAGCAGCGCCTTGCGCATGTCCGGCTGACGCATGATGCCGGCAAGATCGCGCGCGATCTTCTCGACGATGGCGTGCGGCGTGCTGGCCGGTGCGTTCAGGCCGTACCAGACGTTGACGTCGTAATTCGGGAAGCCGCCTTCGGCCACGGTCGGCAGCTCCTTAAACAATTCAGACCGCTTCGCGGTCGTCACCGCCAACCCCCGCAACTGATCGCCGCGGATCAGGCCCTCGACCGAGCCCATGGTCGCGAACGCGACCTGGATTTCGCCGGTGAGAATGCCGTTGGCGACCGGTGCCGCGCCGCGATACGGCACATGGACGAGCTTGCTGCCCGACTGAAGGATGAACAGCTCGGCCGCCAATTGCTGCGGCGTGCCGACCCCGGCGCTGCCGTAGTTCAGCGCGCCGGGCCGCGCCTTCGCCTCCTCGGCAAGCTTGGCGATGCTGGTGATCGGGCTCGATTTGGAAACCACCACCGCCAGCGGCGACTGCGCCAGAAGCGCGATCGGCGCGAAGTCCTTCTGAATGTCGACCAGCACCTTGGCCAGCATCGCCGCGTTGATGGTGAACGAGTTGTTCGAGATCAGCAGCGTATAGCCGTCCGGCGCCGCGCGCCCCGCCTGCTCCAGGCCGATGTTGCCGCCGGCGCCGGGCCGGTTCTCGATCAGGACAGGTTGGCCCCAAAGCTCGCTCAGTTTCTGGCCGACCAGACGCGCGACGATGTCGTTGCCGCCCGCCGGCGGATACGGAACGATGAAACGCACCGCGCGATCCGGAAAGTTCTGCGCCCTGGCCTCGAACGGCAACACCAGCAGAGCCAGCAGCATCAGGATACGCATGGGCTTTCTCCAGTTCGCGCCGAAAAGTCTATCACGCTCCACGATACCTAAGCGACGCGCAGGACAATTTTGCCGAAGTGCCTGTTCTCGGCCATGTAGGCCTGCGCCTCCTCGGCCTGCGCCAGGTCGAATTCCCGCGCATCGAGCACCGGCGCGATCTCGCCGGCCTCGAACAGTGGAATGACCTCGTCGCGAAACCGGCGGACCGTCGCGGCCCGCTCCTCGAAGCTGCGCGTGCGAAACGTCGTGCCCCGCATCAGGATGCGTTTGCGCGAAAACTCGTCGAGGTTGATCTCGTCGGTGGTGCCGCCGACCCGGCCGACGCAGATGATTGTCGCCTTGATCGCCGCGGCGGCGATGTTGACGGCGAGCGCGCCGCGGCCGACCAGATCGATAATGAGATCGGCGCCACGCCCCTCCGATCCTGCCATCACCGCCTTGGCGACATCGCCGGTGCGGTAGTTGATCGTCGTATCGCAACGCAGTTCGCGAAGGCGTGCAAGCTTGTCTTCGGTGCCCGCCGTGCCGAACACGCGTCCGGCCTTCCAGGCCCGCGCGAGCTGCACCGCCGCGATGCCGGTGCCGGTGCTCGCCCCCTGGATCAGCACGCGCTGGCCGGATGCAAGCGCGCCTTGCGACACCAGCGCATCGTGGGCGGTGACGAACACGGTCGGCGTGGCCGCGGCCTGCGCCCAGTCGAACCGCGCCGGTACCGGAATGACGAGGCGATGATCGATGACCACAAGTTCGGCGTATCCCGCCCCGGTCATCGCCATGACGCGGTCACCCAGCCGGAACCCCGACACCGCGGCGCCGAGGCCCACGACCTGGCCCGCCATTTCCAGTCCGGCAATCGCGGCCGACGCGCCGCGCTCGCCTTGGGTGAAATGAGTCGCAGCGCGGCGCAGATCGGCGCGGTTGAGCGCACTCGCGCGCACCTTCACCAGCAGGTCCGCCGGACCGGGAACAGGATCGGGCACATCGCGCAAAATCAGACGGGTTTGCGTCCCCGCCGGCTCGATGACGATGGCGCGCACGCTAGCTCGCCGCCGCTCCCGCCACCTTCTCGTTCGTGCCCGACTCCGGCATCAGCGCGGCGGCCTTCAGCCCTTGCTGGACCTTGGGCACGGTTGTCTTGACGTCCGTGATCGGCAGGCCGTGAGTTGGCGCGACGACCTTCACATCGAGCCGCTCGATCAGGTGGTCGAGCCGGTCGCAGTACACATTCATGTCGGCGAACTTGGTCCAGAACAGCGCCAGGTCCGCGAACGTCGACGACACGTCCGGCAGGTCGAGCGAAACTGCCTCCTCGGCGACAAGACCGCAGTGGCCGTCCTCGTGATAATGGCTGTAGGCAAAGCCGTCGCCCGGAAACAGCACGCGCTCGCGCGTCTCGAAGCCCCACCATGTGGTGCGCAGATCCCGGATCACCGGCTCGACCGCCATCAGGCTGCGCCCGCCGAGGTCGATCTCGTCGCCCTCCTTCATCGACACCATGCGGTGTTCGTATTGCGGGAATGCCAGGTGATAGTCGCTGACGTCGCCGTACAGCAGTGCTTCGGGGAAAGTCTTCAGCACGCGGCCGAGGCCGCCGCAGTGCGGCGTCTCCTGGTGCGTGACGAACAGGTATTTGAGTGGCGCCACGCCACGCGCAAACAGTTCGTTCATGTGCCGCTCGATGACCGGGAAATCCTTCGGGTGTCCGGTCTCGACCAGGCACGACGCAGTTTCGCCGGCGATCAGGAAGGCGGCGTTGTAGCCGTGATAGGACTTGCCCTTGTGGCGCTGCGCCAAGCAGTCGCCGATCCAGAACACGCCGGGCGCGATCTCGCGGGGCATCCGGTGAGCCACCGGCGTATCGAGCATGGACTTCGTCTGATTTTTGGCCTGCGGCTTGTCGAGCATGGCTCACCCTGTCTTCTGCGTCGCGGTCCCATCGCCCGGGCGCACGCCGCGTCCTCACGATTCCTACCTATGAATTGGGGCGATGTCAGCACCGCTGCAGCCCCTCATACGAGGATTGTGCACGCAAGCGCCGTGACTGCCTGTGCTACAATGCCGCTTCAATTCTGGGGCTGCACACAACGGCTCCGACACAATACGGGAGGAAGCCGATGATCGATTCAAACCGGCGCACCATATTGACGACCGGCGCCGCGGTCGCAGCGACCGCCGCCGCACCGCAGGTGTTCGCTCAAGCGCCACAAGCAGGAGCCGCACTGCCAGCGGGCGCCAAGATCGGATTCTACGAGAAGGGCAACGTCCGCATCCGCTACGCCGAGATCGGCTCGGGCTTTCCGCTGCTGGCCACGCCCGGAGGCGGGCTTAACTCAGGCATCGGAGTCTGGCCGCGCGCGGTGATCAACATCCCGGAGGAGTTCAAGAGCGACTTCCGGGTGATCACAATGGACCAGCGCAACGCCACCGGCGGCGAGTCCACCGGACCTGTCCCGGTCGACGATCCCTGGGGGGCGTTCGCCGACGACCAGCTCGGCCTGATGGACCATCTCGGCATCGGCCGGTTTTTCTTCTTCGGCAACTGTATCGGCGGCCCGTTCGCAATGAAGCTGATGGAGCGCGCGCCGCAACGCGTGGCCGCCGCGATCCTGAGTCAGCCGGTCGGGCATAAGCCGGAGAAGCCGGATTACATGTACGACGCCGGCAAGGATGTCTGGGCCAAGGAGTTGCGCGGGCGGCGGCCCGACGTGACGATGGAGACCATCGAGAAATACCTGCACAACCTCTACCGCGTGCGGCCAGACTTCGTGTACAGCGTGTCGCGCGACTTTGCGAAGTCGTGCCAGACGCCGATGCTGGTGCTGCCCGACGATGTGGTTGCGCATCCGCTCGTGGTGTCGATCGACGTCGCGTCGCTCTGCCCGAACGCCGAGATCACTGTGTTCCCCTGGAAGGATCCGCCAGAGCTGAAGGCTCGCACCATCAACCGCGCGCGCACGTTTTTGAAGCGGCACCAGACGGCGTAGGCGGCGAAACAACACAAACTCGCAGCGGAAATGTCCGCTATTGACCCATAGGCGACGTCGCCGCACCCGACGGGAGCGTACTCGAAGCCCGTTTCAACCTCTATCAAAGCACTCGTTTGAGCCGTTACGATGCTTCGTCTGGAGCCTAGTGGCGACATGCGACGGCGGGAGTTTCTCGGTGCTTTGGGTGGCGCGGTGGCGGCTTGGCCGCTTGAGGTGCGCGCGCAGCAACTCAAGCCCGCGCAGCAACTCAAGGCCATGCGGCGCATCGCCGTGTTGACGGGCGCGGCTGGTTCGGTTTCGGATGCCCGCGTCCGGGTATTGGTGCAAGCGTTAGGCGAATTGGGCTGGCTTGAAGCCCGAAACGTACGTTTCGAAATTCGCCACGGCGGTGGTGATGCCGAAACGCTTCGCCAACACGCAGCAGAGTTGGTGGCACTCGCGCCGGACGTTATCCTAGCCAACGGCGGTACGGCCACGGAGCATTTGCTGAGAGCCACGCGCACCATCCCGATCGTATTTGCATTCGTTCCTGATCCAGTGGGATCCGGTTTTGTGGATAGCTTGGCACGGCCTGGCGGTAACGCCACAGGCTTCACGCAATTCGAATACGGCATTAGCGCGAAATGGCTGGAGCTGCTCAAAGAGATTAGCCCGAACGTTACGCGAGTGGCAATCCTTCGAGATTCTACTGGAGCCGCCGGGGTGGGCCAGTTCGCGGTTATCCAGGCCGCGGCGCAGCCGCAAGGGATAGAAACACGCTCCCTCAACGTGCGTGATCCCACTGAAATCGAGCGCGACGTCGCAGATTTTGCTGGCTCCTCTCCTCCCGGCAGTAGTGGGATGATCGTGGTATCGAGCACGAACGCATTGGTTCATCGCGAACTGATCGTCAAGCTTGCCGCTCGGCATAAGCAACCGACGGTTTACGCCCAGCGCGAATTTGTCGCCGCCGGGGGCCTGATTTCGTATGGCACAAATATTACGGCTCTGCTGCACAACGCCGCCGGCTATGCTGATCGGATCCTCAAAGGCGCGAAGCCGGCCGATTTGCCGGTGCAGGCGCCGACTAAGTTCGAATTGGTGATCAATACCAAGACGGCCTTGACGCTCGGCCTCGAATTCCCACCCACAGTGCTCGCAAGAGCCGAAGACGCGACGCAATGAGGCGGAGCTGAAGAAGCTCATAATCTTCAATGTCGGCACAAATCTGCCTACTGTTAGATAAGAGCATCTCCAATAGGCAACGTCGCTGAGGCCCTTTCTGCACCTCAACGTAAGGCGCTACGATGCCGCCTCCTGAGCCCGGGGGCGGACATGAGGCGGCGGGAGTTCATCGCGCTGGCAGGGGGAATAGCGACATGGCCGCTCGTGGCGCGCGCACAGCAGCCCGTATCGGCAAAGCCTGTCATCGGCTTCCTTCACGCCGGCGAACCGGAAGAAAGCGCGTCTCGCCTTCAGGCATTTCGGAGTGGACTGCGCGCCGCTGGCTACGAGGAGGATCGCAATCTCACGATCGAATACCGTTGGGCGAAGGGTGACTACTCGGCGGACATGCTGGCCCAGCTGAATACACCGCCCCTTGTCGAGCCCTGCTCAGCGCTCCTCATCCCGCGTGACATAGCGCGACACCGCCACGCTCTTGTCGCAAGCCTTCAGAAAATCGTCCAGCATCTGGTAATGCCGCGCCACCACCTTGCGGCCGCGCAGGATGCAGCCGTAACCGGGCGCGATGGTCTCGATGTCGTATTTGTCGAACACCTCGCCGATGCCGCGCCGGATGGAGTCGGTCGGCGCGCCTTCCAGCCACCAATAGCGCGTGTTCAACATGAACGAGCGCACCTCGCGCGGCGATGTCGAGTTGTTGTCCATGTCGTTGACGATCCAAGGACCGTTCTCGCTGTCGCGCCAGACGTGCGTGAACATGTCGGAGCTGAACAGCGTCTTGGTCACGCGGTCGTACAGCCAGCGCGTCGCGATCAGGCGGATCGGCGCCTGCATGACGTCGATCGGCCGGCCATGCTTGCCAAGCTCGATCGTGTCGGCACGTGTCACCGCGGTGACCTTCATCGAATCCAGGATGCCGCGGCTGTTCTCCTCGGTGCCGAAGTCGAACCACAGCGCCGCGTCGGTGTTGCTGGTGTAGCACTGGTCGACGTTGAAATGTCCGGCGAAGGTCGCGACATTGTTGATCGACATGAACTCGTTGAGCCGCAGCGGGAACAGCGACAGCGCCGAGCCCGGCGCGATCAACGCCTCGATCTCGCCGCGGATCGCCGGCTCGTCCTTGCCGAAGCCGGTGTCGATCAGCAGCGCCGCATCGTCCTGCTTGAGCAGATAGCTGTTCGCCACCGAAAACCCGCGCGCGCTGGCCGGATACGCGCTGACCCGGCCGTCGAGCGCGAACTGATGTTGCAGGGCGTAGAGCTTGCCTTCGGCAATCGTGGCGATGCCGCCGGTGAAGCCGCCTGTTCCGCGAGCTTGCCGGGGCGCGTCTTGCGTCATGATGGACATGAGGCGAGCTTATCGGGGCTTCCCGCCGAAGGGAACCGGCCCGCTACTTCTCCAGCCCGGCCGCCTTGAGAACCGATCCCCACCGCGCCGTGTCATCCTTGATGCGGATAGCAAACTCCTCGGGTGTTCCGCCGAGCGGCTCCATGCCCTGAAGCTGCATCTGGCGAACGACGTCATCGGATTTCAGCGCCTGATTCACCGCCTTGGACAGCACATCGACGATCTCCCGCGGCGTTCCCGCGGGAGCCAGCATCCCGATCCAGATACTGGAATCGACGCCGGGTAATCCGGCTTCGTCGATCGTCGGCAGGTTCGGAATCATCGCCGCCCGCCGCGGCTGCGCGACCGCAAGCGCCGTGAGCTTGCCGTCATTGATGAGTTGCAGAACGTTCGACGCCGACGCGAACACGGCCGAGATGCGTCCGGCCATGAGATCGGTCGTCGACTGCGCGGTGCTCGGATAGGGCGCGATCACAAGATTGGTCCCGGCGCGCTGATTGAACAGCGCCGCCGCGAGATAGCCGGTCGTCCCGACCGCCGTGCCGCCGAAGGTCAAGCTCTCGGGCTTCGCCTTGGCGAGCGCAATGAACTCCCGCACCGTCGTCACGCCGAGTCCGGGATACGTGGTCAGCACGAAGGGAACGCTGGCGAGCAGCGCGACCGGCGCGAAATCGGCCGCGAAGTCGAACCCGAGGCTTGCGGTCGCGGCGCTCGGGATTGTGCTCGACGACGTGGCGACGAACAGCGTGGTACCGTCCTTGGGCGAGCGCACCACGGACTGTGCCGCGACGTTGCTGCCGGCGCCGGGCCGCACCTCCACGACGAACGGCTGGCCGAGTGCCGCGCCGAGTTTCTGGCCGATGATGCGGGCGGTCAGGTCGGAGACCGAGCCCGCGGCGAAGCCGACGACGATACGAACCGGTTTGCTCGGATAGGGGTCGGCGGCGGCCGCATTGGTGAGCGGCCACGCCGCTGCGCTTCCGATCGCCACGATGAATTCACGCCGCCTCATGCTCTCGCCTCCAGCCTCGCGCATCGTACCGGCAGAAGCTGGAGTCCTGGAAGGCGCTATCGCTGAACGAAGAAGAAGTCCTCGCGTCCCGGCAGCGAGCCGTAGGTATAGGGCTCCTGACGTCCGGCGGTCGCCTCCATCACGTCGTCGCGCACCAGGCGGAACAGTTTGTTGATCTCGACGTTCGGCGTGGCGAGCCGCTGCACCACCGCCACGGCGAACGGGCTGTTGCCGCCCTCGCCGTCGAGCGCGGTCTGGCCGTGCTTGGCCGCATAGACCACGAGCGTTGCGCCCGACACTTTCACCGCGCCGAGCCCCCGCCCGGCCGATCGGGTGCCGACCATGCCGACGGCCGTTGCGCCCACCGCGGTCACGGCGTCCGATGCGGTCCGGCGCATTTGCGGCGTGAATGGATTGTTGCGGCAGGCGTCGAGCACGACGAGCCTGAGCTTTCGGGCGCCCTCGACCGACGCCATCACGCGATCGAGCGAAACCGCCTCGGATGACGCGTCCCGGTCGGCCGCGAGCCTGGCATCGACCGGGATGAGATAGTTCGTGCCGTTCACCTCCATGCCGTGGCCGGAATAATAGACCACCGCCCAATCGGCCTTCGCCGCCTCGCTCGAAAACACGCGTAGCGCCTCGACCAGCTTCTCGCGCGTGGTGTCATTGGCCACCGTCACGGTCTGGAAACCAACCGAGCGCAGCGAGTCGGCGATGACTTGCGCGTCGTGTTGCGGATTCTTGAGCGGGCCGGCATTCCTGTAACCGGAATTGCCGATGACCAGCGCGACGCGGCGCCCTTGGGTCGCAGTCATGGCAACAGGAGCGGCAGGCGCCACGACGTCCGGCGTCGGAATGGAGACCGGCGACGTCACGCGCGACGGCGCGGGCGGGATGACCGGTTGCAACGCTCCGGAATCGATGGCCGCGAGCCGCGCCCGCGCGGTCTCCAAGCTGGAGCCGGCGTTGTCGCCCCGGAACTGACTTTTCGAGTTCAGCGCCTTTTCGTATTCGGCGCGAGCGCGCGCGACGTTGCCAAGCTTCTCGAATGTCAGACCGCGCCCGACGAACGCCGGAATATAGTCGGGCGTCAGCCGCAGCGCCTGGTCGTAGTCGGCGAACGCGCGATTGAAGTCGCCCTTGTAGCGATAGGTATCGCCACGCGACAAAAATGGCAGCGGGCTCCTCGGGTCCAACCGGACCGACTGGTCCTGTTCCACCAGCGCACGTTCGAGATCGCCCTTCAGCCGCCAGATCTCGCCGCGGTTGGCGTACACGACGACATTTTTCGGATCGCGGCGGAGCGCCTCGTTCTCGTCCGCGAGCGCCCGATCCAGCTCGCCCTTGCCGCGCCAGGCGAGGCCGCGGTTGGCGTAAGGCGCGGCCAGGCTCGGATCGAGCCGGATCACTTCATCGTAGTCGGCGATGGCGCGATCCCACTCGCCTTTGTTGTACCAGGCGTTGGCGCGGCCGTTGTACGGAAACGCAAAGCTCGGATCGAGCCGGATGGCCTCGTTGTAGTCGGCGATGGCGATATCGAGCTCGCCCTTGCCTTTGAAGGCGTTGCCACGGCTGTTGTAGGAGCGCTTGTAGGTGGGATCGATGCGCAGCGCCTCGTTGAACTCGGCGATGGCGCGATCGAAATTCTGTTGCAGCAGGAGGCCAACGCCGCGGTGGTGGTAGGCGGCGGCTTTCGCGTCATTGGCCGGACTGGACTGAAGGATGCGGCTGCAGGCCGTGACCTTCAGGCCCGGATTGGTCATCTGCTCGCAATCCGATGTGTCCTTCGGCGCGATCGCGGCGGCGGGCGCGGCCGCCAGCGCCAGCATGGCAACAGCGAGGAGTTTGGCGGCAATTCGCATCGCGGGATCCCACGTCATCAAAATCAGCCGATAATGAATAGGTCGCGTGGACCGGGCTTCCGGTTCAATCGCCGCCCTTCCCTCGCCCCGCGACTCCACCCATATTCCCGGCGATGGCGAAATCCCCGAACCCACCGCGCAATCCGGCCAAGCACAGCAAGAAGGACCCGGCGCGCCCCACCCGCTCGAAGGCGCATCGGCCGGACTCCGCGCCGACCGACCCGGCGCTGGAAAAGCTGCTCAATCCTGGAATTGAGCGCGGCACCGCCGGAATGGGATCGGGAACCGGGCTCCAGCCGCCGCCGGACAATTCGTTCGAGCGCCGCGCCGACCGGCGGGGCGAACACACAGCGCGGAAGTCCGTCGTCAAAGGCTTCGACGAGTCGCCGCAGAGCGGCTATGTCGGCAGCACTCCGTTCAAGATCAACACGGAACTCGCCAACGCGCTGGGCTACGGTCAGGGCGATCCGAACAAAACGCTCGTGGGCGAATCCCCCGGCGACATCCCGGCGCGCGACGAGATTTCGGACATCTCCGAGCCGCGCCGCGAGAAGCGCGTGATGCACCGCCCTTCGCCGCAGCCGGTGACGCTCGGCGTCACCGCGTCGATGCAGGCGCTGGACAAGCTCTTGCGCGAGGGCCGGCCGGAGTTTGCCTCAAGCGGCGGCACCGCCGTCTGGACGCCGCACCGCCCGCCCCGCCCGGAGAAGTCCGAAGGCGGCGTGCGGATCGAGCTGAAATCAGAGCTGAAGCCGAAGGGCGACCAGCCGACCGCGATCAGGGATCTGGTCGACGGCGCCAAGCGGCACGACCGGACTCAAGTTCTCCTGGGCGTGACCGGCTCCGGAAAAACCTTCACGATGGCGAAGGTGATCGAGGCGACACAGCGCCCGGCCTTGATCCTGGCGCCGAACAAGACGCTCGCTGCCCAGCTCTACGGCGAGTTCAAGAGCTTCTTCCCCAACAACGCGGTCGAGTATTTCGTCTCGTACTACGACTACTACCAGCCCGAAGCCTATATCCCGCGCACCGACACCTACATCGAGAAGAATTCTTCGATCAACGAGCAGATCGACCGCATGCGCCATTCGGCCACGCGTGCGCTGCTGGAGCGCGACGACGTCATCATCGTCGCCTCGGTGTCGTGCATCTACGGCATCGGCTCGGTCGAGACCTATTCGGCGATGACCTTCACCATCAAGAAGGGCGAGAAGGTCAACCAGCGCCAGATGATCGCCGATCTGGTCGCTACGCAATACAAGCGTACCTCGGCGGATTTCTCGCGCGGAACCTTCCGCGTGCGTGGCGACGTCATCGACATCTTTCCGGCACACTACGAGGACCGCGCCTGGCGGGTGAACATGTTCGGTGACGAGGTGGAGTCGATCCACGAGTTCGATCCGCTCACCGGCCACAAGACCGACGAGCTGGAATTCGTGAAGATCTACGCCAACTCGCACTACGTCACGCCGCGGCCGACGCTGATCCAGGCGATCCAGGGCATCAAGGCCGAATTGAAGTGGCGGCTCGACGAGTTGCACAACTCCGGCCGTCTGCTCGAAGCGCAGCGCCTGGAACAGCGCACGCTGTTCGATCTGGAGATGCTGGAGGCGACCGGCGTCTGTGCCGGTATCGAGAACTATTCGCGCTATCTTACCGGCCGCAAGCCCGGCGAGCCGCCACCCACGCTGTTTGAATACGTGCCCGACAACGCACTGGTATTCGTCGACGAGAGTCACGTCACCGTGCCGCAGATCGGCGGCATGTACCGCGGCGACTTCCGGCGCAAGGCCACGCTCGCCGAATACGGCTTCCGCCTGCCGTCCTGCATGGACAACAGGCCGCTTCGCTTCGAAGAATGGGACGCGATGCGGCCGCAGACCGTCGGCGTCTCGGCCACGCCCGGGCCCTGGGAGATCAACGAGGCCGGCGGCGTGTTCGCCGAGCAGGTGATCCGCCCGACCGGACTGATCGACCCGCCGGTCGACGTGCGGCCGGCGCGCACCCAGGTCGACGATCTCGTCGGCGAGGTCCGCGAGACCGCGCGCCAGGGCTACCGTTCGCTGGTTACGGTGCTGACCAAGCGCATGGCCGAGGACCTCACCGAATATCTGCACGAGCAGGGCATCCGGGTGCGCTACATGCACTCCGACATCGACACGATGGAGCGCATCGAAATCATCCGCGATCTGCGGCTCGGCGCGTTCGACGCGCTGGTCGGCATCAATCTGCTGCGCGAGGGCCTCGACATTCCGGAATGCGCGCTGGTCGCCATCCTCGACGCCGACAAGGAGGGCTTCCTGCGCAGCGAGACTTCGCTCATTCAGACCATCGGCCGCGCCGCGCGCAACATTGAGGGCCGTGTCATCCTCTACGCCGACCAGGTCACCGGCTCGATGCAGCGCGCGATGGAGGAAACCAATCGTCGCCGCGAGAAGCAGCGCACCTACAACGAAGCCAACGGCATCACCCCGGAGAGCATCAAGAAGTCGATCGGCGACATCATGGCCAGCGCCTACGAGCGCGACCATGTGCTGGTCTCGACCGGCGCGGGCGAAGGCGGCGACTTCGAGGACGCCGCCACGATAGGCCACAACTTCGGGGCAGTGCTGGCCGATCTCGAGACGCGGATGCGCGCGGCGGCTGCCGATCTTGACTTCGAGGAGGCAGCGCGGCTGCGCGACGAGCTCAAGCGCCTGCGCGCCACCGAGCTGGCGATCGTCGACGATCCGACCGCGAAGGTTGTGAAGCTGCCGGTCAAGAACGACCAGTCTCGTCCGCGCAAGCCCGGCCTCGACGAGATGGGCCCAGGCATGGAGAGCAAGCTCTTCCGGCCGGGCGCGGCGTCGCCGCGCTCGACCACCGGCAAGCCCGGCATGCACGGCGGCTGGAAACCGCGCCCGCGATGATCCCGCCTGCTTACCATTCGCTATAGCACCGTGGCGCGGCAGCCGTCCTTCCTTATCAGCCTGCTGATCGTCGCCATCGTCGTGGGCGTCGGCAGCGTGTATGAGCGGAACACTAGGCCGGCCGCCCCGCCGCGCACCGGTGAAGCGCTCTCCGGCCACGCCCGGGTCGTCGATGGCGACTCGCTCGAACTCGCCGGTCATCGCGTGCGGCTGTTCGGCATCGATGCGCCGGAACGCTCGCAGGACTGCCGCGACGGGAGCGGGCGCTCCTACGCTTGCGGGCGCGAGGCGCAAAATGCGCTGAGCGAGTCCATCGCCGGACAGAACGTATCATGCACGCCGGTCGGTGAAAGCTACAATCGCGATGTGTCGATCTGCACCGCGAACGGCCGCGACCTCAGCGAAGCAATGATCCGCTCCGGCCACGCGCTGGAACTCCGCCAGCACAGCCGCGGCCGCTATTCCGACGCCGAGCGCGAAGCGCGCAACGCCCGCCGCGGATTATGGGCCGGTGATTTCGAGCGCCCGTCGCAATGGCGACAGGCCCACCCCCGATAGGCGACGCTAATTCCTGATCTCGCCGATCACGATCCGGTTGGACGGCTCGATCAGCAGGATGCGATCCTGCGTCCGCACGTACTTCATCTTGGCGAATGCCGTATCGTTGGCCGGCGGATCCTGTACCGTCACGTTGAGCGGCAATTCCTCAGCGGGCTTGGCCGTGGTCGATTGCACCGGCGCGTTGGCGGCGCGAACGGCGTCGGCAATCGTGCGCTTCTGCTCCTCGCTCAAGCTCAGCGCCGGCATCGCCATGGTCGGCAGGCGGTCGATGGCGTCGTTGCGCTTGGAGAATTTCGCCGGCACGGTCTGGCTGTCGGCCGGCGCGCCGGACACGTTCCAATTTCCGTTGACCAGCACCGCCGTGTCCTGCGACGGCGCGTGTGAGCCGGGCTCTTCCTTGCCGCCTCGCCCCGACACCGAATGCGCCGCCTTGTCGCCCTGACCGTCCTGGCTGGTGGTGGGCTTGGCGTTCGATGGGCCGGACTGGTCGTTGGTGGCGGAAGATTTCCGGTTTTCGTCACCGGCATTCTGCGCCGCGGGATTGGAGCCTTTTTCCGGCTCGGGCGCGGCATTCTGCTGTGCCGGCTGACCTTCGGCATAAGCGGGGATGGCGGTCGAACCGAGTAACGCGCTGAGTGCGATCAGGACGGCTGCGGAATGGCGCATGGCGGAATCTCCGGGTCACCCTTCCCCGCGAGACAACGCGCATCCTGACGTTCGGTTGCATCCCTACTTTGGCGCCGCCGGCGCCACCTGCGCGACCTGATTGGAGCGCTTGAGCGCATCGGCGACGAAACCCGAGGCCTTCATCTCTTCGACGAATTTCGCGAGATACGCGGCGCCGGCCTTGCCCGCCACGCCGTTCTTCTTCGGCATCCCCATCGCCTGCTTGATCTCCTGGAACGCCCCCTTCATCACCCGCATCTCGGAGTGATCCTTGGCGTAGGCCTCCAGCGGCTGCCGCACGCCGGCGGCGGCGTCGAGCTTGTCGTCGACGAACATCTGGATCATGGCGCTGCCGCCGCCGACCTTGGCGCGAACGAGCGTGGCGTTCTTGATCGTGCGCGTGAGGTAAAGGTCATAGGCCGAGCCGAGGCCGACCGCGATCTTGATGCCCGGCTTGTCGACGTCCTCCACCTCCTTGAGCGGCGAGTCCTTCCGCACCATGTAGGTGCCGTCGATGATGACGTAGGGCGCGGTGAACTCGATCTCGGCGGCGCGCACCGGCTCGATGGCGATGAAGCCGATGTCCCAGGCGCCGGCCTTGGCGCCCTCGAACACCTTGCCCGCCGCCTCGTAGGTCACGAACTCCACCGCCACGCCGAGCCGCTTGGCGAGCGCCGTGGCGAGGTCCGGTGTGATGCCCTTCGGCTCGTTGTTCGGGCCCTTCTGCGCCAGCACGCCGTTGCCGAAGTTGATCGCGGCGCGGAGCTTGCCGGTCGGCGCAAGATCGTTCAGCACGTCCGCAGGCGCTGCGCCTTGCGCGGCAGCCGGCAGCGCCGCGGCGAGCAGCATGACGGCAGCGGATATCAGCGCTCGCATGGCATTCCTCCCGGTTGTTGTCCTTGGGCTCAAGGGAACGCGATCTGCGCGCCGCGCGCAAGCCCATGGGCCGCGTCCGGCCACCGAGTTCGTCGTGGCCGGGCTTGACCCGGCCATCCACGTCTTATTGTAAAAAGGAGAAAGGCGTGGATGCCCGCGACAAGCGCGGGCATGACGTGCGAATTGTGTGAACCAAAATATTTTTCGCTCAACACCTGTGTCGGCAATGTGTTCGGCATGATCCAGTCATGTGACACGTGTCGCGTTCTTGTGCATTTGCCGCATGATCGTGCGGCGAATGCACTCCATACGACAGATTATATTTTCGCATGTCGTGTGCGCATGAACGCCATCTTGCATCCGCTGTCGCCATCGCCGGCGAATCGCGCTACATGAAAAAGAAAAAAGTGCATGGTGGGGGACGCCTTGGAGCAACCGATTGGAGTTGCTGACCATGGCCACACACGCTCTTCCCTCTTCTCACATCGTCGACGATGAAGAAGCGCCCCGCGCAGCTTCGCACAAGCGTTCGCTGATGCGCCGCCTGTTCGACGCCTTCACCGAGGCGCAGATGCGCCGTGCGCAGCGCGAGGTCGACCGCATCCTCGGACCACGCTCGTTCCAGCGCGCGCTGCTTGCGCCGCTACCGCCGGAGCGCTGATTTCACCAAGCCGTCGTCAAGATTCCATTTCGCCGTCGTCAAGCCGGCGTACCTCGACAACCGACAACAACCTCGCAAGAACAAAGGACCTCCCCCATGCTCCCGACCGTCGTCTACCTGCTCGAAGCCATCCGCCGCGCGCTGAAGAAAAGCCGCCGCGGAATGTTCATCGTCGCCGACGCGTTCCAGGAGGCGATGCACGATTGGCGCGCGGCGAAGCGGAAGTACCCGTTCGCGGAATAACGCTTGCGCGAATTTGCGCAGCCGCTGAACTGGAACGCAGCCGGAAATGCCGCTATAGGCTTCACCCATCGGTAAATAGGGGTGAAGCACCATGGACGGCCGCGCATTCAAACTCGGAACATTCTCCAACAAAGATGGCAAGGCGTTTCCGGCCATCGTGCTGGATGACGCCGCCGTCGATCTGGCGCAGGCCGCCTCCGCCTCAGGCCGCAAGCTCGGCAACACCGCGAGCCTGCAGGATCTGCTCGGCGACTGGGACCGCAACTTCGCGACGTTGCAGGAGATCGTCTCCTTCCTCGACAAGGAGAAGCCCGCCGCCGCGCCCGTCGCAAGCCTGACCGCGCTGCCGCCGGTCGCCCACCCCGGCAAGATGTTTTACGCCGCGCAGAATTTCCAGGAGCACGTCGACGAGATGATCCGCGCCGGCATGTCGCCGACCACCGGCCCGAAATTCACCGGCGAGAAATCCAGCACCGCGCCCTACCTGTTCCTGAAAGCGCCGAGCTGCCTGGCCGGCGCCAACGATGACATCCCGGTACCGAGTGACGTGAAGAAGGTCGACTGGGAGGCCGAGATCGCCTGCGTCATCTCCAAGCCCGGCAAGCGCATCAAGGGCGAGCGCGCGCTCGATCACGTCGCCGGCTGGATGACGACGAACGACGTCTCCGCCCGCGACCTGCAGATCCGCACCGACCGGCCGGGGCTCCGCTCCGACTGGCTCAACGGCAAGAGCCACGACAAGTTCGCGCCGATGGGGCCGTATCTCGTGCCGAAGGCCTTCATCAAGGACCACATGAAGCTATTCATCCGCCTCACGCTGAATGGCGCGGTCAAGCAGAACGGCAACACCTCGCAGTTCATCTTCACGCCCGAGGAGCAGATCGAATACGGCTCCAACATCCTTAGCCTGCGGACTGGCGACATCTTCGTCTGCGGCACCTGCGGCGGTGTCGGCCAGGGCACCCACACCTTCATCAGCGTCGGCGACGTGATGGAGACCGAGGTCGAGGGCCTGGGCAAGATGCGTAACAAGTTCGTGGCGGAGGCCTAGCAGCTTGTCATTCCGGACGCCGCGCAGCGGCGGTCCGAAATCCAGAGCCACGCACTGGAGGTTACTTCTGGATTCCGGGCTCGGCGCTTCGCACCGCCCCGGAATGACGTTGAGAGGTTGAGCACGATAGCTGGTATGAATCGGTAATGCCAAACTCCAAACCCCACATCGCGATTGTCGGCGGCGGCATCGGCGGCCTGTTCGCCGCCAATGCGCTGATCTCGCAGGGCCTCAAGGTGTCGGTCTATGAGCAGGCCCCGGCGCTGGGCGAGATCGGCGCCGGCGTCTACCTCACGCCGAACGCAGTTCGCCATCTCGAGCGCGTGGGCTTAGGGCCGGCAACCGAGAAATGGGGCGCGCGCGTCGGACCGAACTCGCATTATTTCCGCCACGACGGCTCACCGATCGCGCCGGTGCAGGTCGCCGACGCCTCGGGCTGGAACGCCACCTACGGCATGCACCGCGCCGACCTCGTGGACTACCTCGCGGCCGACCTGCCCGCCGGCGTCGTCCATTGCGGCCATCGCGGCACCGGCTTCTCGCAATCCGCCGACAAGGCCCGCGTCACATTCGCCAACGGCGCGACCATCGAGGCCGACGTCGTTGTCGCCGCCGACGGCATCCACTCTGAGCTACGCCCGCATGTCTTCCCGCCGTCGAAGCCCGTGTTCCACGGCACCATTTCCTACCGCGGCCTGGTTTCGCGCGAGCGCCTGCCGGACTGGCCGGTGGACCGCTGGCTGATGTGGGCCGGCCCGTCCAAGCACTTCCTGGTCTTCCCGGTGCGCCACGGCGAGATGGTCAACTACGTCGGCTTCGTGCCAGCCGACGAGGAGATGAAGGAATCGTGGTTCGCGCCCGGCGACCCCGACGTGCTGCGCGGCGAGTTCGAAGGCTGGGACCCGCGCATCGGCTCGGTGCTGAAGCAGGTCGATCACTGCTTTCGCTGGGCGCTGTACGACCGCGAGCCGCTGCCGACCTGGAGCAAGGGGCGGCTGACGCTGCTCGGCGACGCCGCGCATCCGATGCTGCCGCATCTCGGGCAAGGAGCCAACCAGTCGATCGAGGACGGCATGGCGCTGGCGACGATCCTCGCGCAGGTTGACAACGCCAATGTGCCGGAGGCGCTGCTCGCCTACGAACGGCTGCGCCGCGAGCGCGTGGCGGACGTCCAGCTTGGCGCGCGGCAGAACGGCTTGCGCGTCGACTCCGCCTACACCGATTTGGCTGTCCGCGACGCCGAGCTTCGCGCACACGCGGATTTCAGGAAGCATCTGTATGCGTATGACGTGGTGCCGGAGGCGAAGAAGGCGGTGGCGGGGTTGGCCTCGCCTCGCCCTTGAACCGCACCGTCATTTTTAATCAGGACGCGAAACGATCAACGACAGGACCCGGAGAGCGTGCACGGCCATTCCGTTGCCGCTCTCTTCGCTGCAATTGATTGATCACGGAGTGCGGACTTCGTCTCAGACTTTCCGCTTCAGCGTTGGCGGCATCCCGGTTTCCGACCGGATATGCCAGATGATGTTGGCCGTCATCCAAGGTCGCCATGATGCCCCAACGGCCCGCACTCCAAGGCACCACCTTCACGTAGACCCGGGGATTGGGCGGAAGCTGCTTGCTCAAGGCCGGGTAACGCCCGGGCGCAAGTATGGTTGCTATGGCAACGGCCGCGACGCGGACTTCGCGCGCACGCGGCCCGCGGATAACGTGGGCCTCCGGGCCTGCCCTTCCGTCCCCGGAAGCATGGCCCCGAGGACACAAAACGCCGCGGTGGAGCGCCGAAAGGCGAGCGCCCGTGCGCAAACGGACGTGGCGCCGCAAGGCGTACTGTTTGCTGCCGCGCCTTTCGGCGCTCCGCTTCCTCATCTTGAGGAGCAGAAAGGCGCCCGGCGCCTCTAAACATCCCGGGCCCCGCACAGCCGTGTCCGAAAAGCCGCACCGCGAAATCATGTCGGGCCGCGGCGCTCGCGCGGTTTGACAAGCGGGAGTCGCGGCGCGACACCGGCCACACAGGCGGCGAATCAACGCGATGAGATTCGATGCGGACGATGACGCTTCTGCTCTGCCTCGCTCTCGCCGGTTGCGTCAGTGCCGGGAACGAAACGACCGGCTCGGTTGCCGGGGCCGGATCGCCGGGCCGCTTCGCTCAGGCCAATGCCCGCAAAGAGGACTGGTGGAAGGACGGCGGCGTCACCCGCGAGAAGATCAACGCCATGTGCTGCATGAAGTACGAGCAGGGCCGAAGCGACATGCCGATCGACAAGCGCGCCGACCTGGTCAACGCCTGCGTCGCCCAGACGCTGAAGGAGCAGCAGGCGCGGTGAGCGGGCGGCGGCGGATTTCCCGCAAGGCTCCGGTCGTGTTAGATTCCGTGCGGCTCACACACCAGGAGGACTGCAGTCATGGCCAAGGGACAGCAACGCCAGCCGAAGGAAAAAAAGAAACCGAAGGCCGAAGGCAAGGAAAAGCCGATGTCCGGCTACAAGGCGCAATACAGCAGCGGCGGCGCGCCGACCAACACGCTCGGCAGCAACAAGAAGAACTGAGCCTGCGGCATTATCCCGCTGGCGCGACCACGGCGTCAGGCTGGTTGCTGCGCTTGAGCGCGTCGGCGACGAAGCCCGAAGCCTTCATCTCTTCGACGAAGCCGCGCAGATAGGCGTGCGCGCGGGCGCGGCCTTTGGGCAGGCCCATCGCCTGCTGGATCGCCATGAAGCGCCCGGCCATCACGCGCACGCCGGGATCCTTCCTCGCGTATTGCTCCAGCGGCTGCCGGACGCCACCCGCGGCCTCGAGCCTGTCCTTCCTGAACAGCGCAACACCGTCGTCGCCGCGCAGCAGCGTCGCGTTCTTGAGCGTGCGCGTCAGATAAAGATCGTAGGCCGAGCCCTTGTTGACCGCGATGCGGACGCCCGCCTTGTCGACGTCCTCGATCTTCTGCAGCGCGGAATCCTTCGGCACCATGTAGGTGCCCTCGATCAGCACATAGGGCGAGGTGAAGTCGACCTCGGCGGCGCGCGCCGGCTCGATGGCGAGGAAGCCGATGTCGGTGACGCCGCTCCTCAGCGCGTCGAACGCCTTGCCGGCACCGTCGAAGGTGGCGAGCTCGACGCCGACGCCGAGACGGCGGCCGAGTTCGCGGGCGAGGTCCACGGTGATGCCGGCGGGCTCGCCGTTGGCGCCCGTCTGCGCCAGCACCATGTTGCCGAGGTTGATCGCCGCCCGCAGCCGGCCGCTGGGTGCGAACTCGTTAATGATTTCGGGCGAAGCTTGGCTCACGGGGCGGCCTTTCCTGTTCGCGCGGTTGGCTGCCAACGGTCTTAGCATTTCCGGCGGCGTGTGCATCCACCTGCGTAACGCGATAACTCGGCGGCGCGGGCCGCATACAAAGACGCTTCATCCATGCGACTTGCGACGCTGCTGTTGTGCCTCTCCCTTGCTGGCTGCGCCACGGGCGGGCAGTCCGCGCCCGAAGCCGCTGCGCCAGCCTCGTCCGTGGTCGCGAGCTCGCCGACCGCCCGCTCACCCGGATCCGCCGGCGGCGCGCGCGGCGGCGCCGTCACCGCCGCCGCCCGTGGCGGCGAGCCCGTGGACGCCGGACCGGATGCGTTGACGCAGGCGCGCGCCGATTGCTGGATGAAGGTTGAAAGCCAGAAGGCGCTTCGCAGCATCGATCAACGTATTGCCTTCATCGACAAATGCGTGGCCGACCAGATGAAAGCCAGGCCCTGATAAGGCCAAGCCTTGATAGAGCCGGCTTTGAGTGGTTCCAAGGCGGTCGGCCCGCGGCGGGTTAACGTTGGGGGGATGGCAGAGGCTGGATCAGAACCGCCCAAAATGCGTATTGTTGTCTGGAATTGATGCTGCACGGCCCAGCCGCAATTCCCGTCGGGAGGATGCAATGAAGTGTTCCGCACTGGCTGTCGCAATCATCGCCGCGCTGCCTTCCGCCGCGTTGGCGCAATTCCCGCCGCCGCCCGGCGCGCCGGGCGCCCCGCCGCCGGCCTCCTCCCAGGCGGTGCAGGACCGCTGGCCCGAGCCGCCGAAGTCCTCCCCGCAAACCGGGCGAGCGCCGGCGCCGGCCGCACAGGCCGCCCCAAAGCGCGCTCCCGCACAAGCAAGGACCGCCCCCGACGGCGAGGAGACGCTGGATACACCGGCGAAAAAGCCGGCCCCGGCCCCCGCCGCCCCCGGCAATGTGATCGCCTGCAGCGGCGTCTTCGCCAAAGATTCCACCCATATGAAGCTCGCGATCAAATACGACTCGCGCAACATGACGTTCGGCCAGGTGGACGGGCCGGAAGGCACCAAGATTCCCGGCACCATCCTGTTCCCGAACGATCCCAGGCGTCGCCTCGAGGTGCTGTGGGCCAATAACGTCGGCCGCACCGACACGTCGATCATCGCAATCAATGGCAAGTCGCAATGGATCGCCCCGAAGGGGATGAAACTCGGTTTGCCGCTCGCTGCGCTGGAAAAGGCGAACGGCCGTCCGTTCAAGCTTTCCAGCTTCGGCTCGGACGGCACCGCGGGTGTGGCTGGATGGGAAGGCGGCGCGTTGGGCTCGATACCGGGCGGCTGCAAGATCGGTATTCGGCTGGCGGCGGATCCCAAGGCGCCGGGCGCGGCGCGCAACGCGGCCGCGGTCGACAAGGACTTTCTCTCCAACGACGAGAGCGTGCGCGCGCTCAAACCAACGGTCGTGGAAATCCTGGTCGGCTATTGAAGGTTGATCCCATCGAACGCGCCGCAAATTTCCGCGCGCGTTAACACTTGCGGCGTTGGCCCTGCCGTAAAGATTCCCAAACGCCGCCGCAATCGTTCGGCACAGATCAATCATGCCGAAACAGATTCGCTCACGCCTCCTGAAAGTCTTCGCTGCACTCACTCTGGCGACAACTGCGAGCGCCGTCGCCGCTGGAGAGAACAAGCCATCGGCCGGCGAGGCCGACCCGACGTTCGGCAGCCGCACCGACAGGCCCGACGGCTCCGCCGCGCTGACGATCGGCCGTCGCCTGCCGACCGAATGGGAAACCAAGGTCGGCACCGATGTCAGTGTCGCCGCACCGGCGGGCACCGCCGCGGAAAATCTGCTGCGGGGCGCGACGCCGGACCGATCGGCCGGTGCGGTGTGGGGCAATCTCACGATGCCCGGCCTGGCGCCGCTCGGTTTCGACAAGACATCGGTGGAGGCGCGCCTCGACGCCGGCAAGGACGAAGGCAAGGTCGGCGCAACCCTGAGCCGGTCAGTGCCGATCAACGACAACCTCTCGGTGTCGCTGCACAATAGCTATTCGGTTCGGCAATCGCTGGCGAACGGCGCATCCCCGGCACCTGGGACCTTGCCGCTCGGCGTGCCGCCCACGCCCAACATTACAAGCGCCGCAACGGTCCCAGCCGGCGTCCCGAACTGGGCCATGGACGAAACGGTTCGCCTGAACCTCGATTCGTTCGGCACGACATTCTCGGCCGGCGCCGGTACATCGACCTCGGACGGCCAATGGCGCAACAAGCTGAGCGTGGAGCAGACGCTGGTCGGCCCGCTCAAAGTCACGACGTCGGTGGAGGACGCCGGGACCGCGGCGCCCAAGAAAAGCATTACCGCCGGATTCAAGCGAGTCTGGTAACCCGCCGGCAAGGAACCTGGCGAGTTCCTATCGCGCCCGGAATTGACCTGGGTATGTGCCTAAGAATCGTCACCCTGCCGCCTCACTGCCATGTCGCAATCCTGCGCTCTTGGGGAGCGTGATCACAATCAGCGTGAAAGGGAGCGCAGCATGACTGTCACCAAGGCTGAACGAACCGCAGACGCCGATCAGGCTACCGCCGCCGCGACCGCGGCCGTGGAACAGGTCGAGGGCGAAATCCGCGCCTTCGTGCGGCGGGATGTCTCAGTGTTTCGCCGCCGCCAGCAGGAAAGCGGCGAGGCCGCCGTCGACAACATCAATTCGGTGATCGAGCGCGTGTCCGGCGCCTCCGTCTCCGAGATCGATCGGGTGATGGGCGAGCTTGCCCAGGTGCGCGATATGCTGCGTAGCGAGGGCGAGCGCGTGCAGCGGGAGATCAGCGGCTATGCGTCGCTGAGCCAGGCCGCGATGACTTCGATGAAGATCATCGGCGACAGCCTGGTGCATTGGAAATCCCAGTCACCGCAGGTCGCTCAGCGCAAGGAGTGATCCCGCCGCGGACTGACAAAATGGCAAATAAAAATGGCCTCGGACCGGGGCCATTTTTTTGAACTCACAGCGTTGCGGCGCGGGCTATTGGGTCGACGTAGCCTGGCTCGAAGCAACCTGCGTCGTCGGACCATCGAACACCAGGCTGCCGTCAACATGGCCGAGGACAACGGTGGCCGCCACCAGCATCACCGCGGCAGTCACGCCGCCGAAGATGAAACCGAGAAATCCCAGACCCTGGCGGTCCGCGGTCATAGCAGGCTCCTTGATACGCTTCCTGCTGGGTAAGACGCGGGAACCGGGCGGAAGGTTCAAACCGGCCGCTCAGGCGCAACCAATCGGCCCACCGAGCAACAAGGAAAAAAAGTCGGCGGGGGCGCACAGCCCCCGCCGCTTGGTATTTTTGTTCCTCCCCCGTGGCGAAGCCCCAGGGTACTCCCGTGCTACAATATGGCGTAGGCGCTGGACACTGTGCCGATCAGGCGCCGATCGACGGCGCTCGACAGCGATACCCGGCCGAAGCTGGTGGTGCGGCCGATGCGCACGATCCGCGCGTCCGCCAGCACATCGAAGCTCACCGGCCGCAGGAAGTGCATGGTCTGGTCGATCACGCTCATCGGCCGGTGTCCGTTCCACGCCGCGGCGCAGGCGAGCGTCATGGCGGTGTCGGCCACGGCCATCAGAGCCTGCGGGCACAGCACGCCCTCACGGCTGAGCTTGTTGGAAAATGGCAGGCGGAGCACCACGCCCGGCTGCCAGTCCACGGGAGCTCCCGGAGGCCGGCCGGCTTCGACGGTCTCCACCAGCAAATTCAGGTCCAGCATCCAGGGCGGCAGGATGTCGGCCAGCAGCACGCCCGCGGCGTCGATGCCGAATACTGTCTCGACTGTCTTAAGTCGGCGCGCGTCGACCGCCATGCTTCGCATCCGCCAGTCCTCGCCCGGCGCGTAAGCAGCTACAAGTTCGCGCGAATCGCAGTGAAAACGATAGAAGCCGGTGCGCAGGATCGCCAGTGTTACCGGGCGGCTTTCCGGTGGTAAAATTGTGATCAACCCGCCATAATCAGGCGAAACCTGTGGTAAAGTGCCATGGCTCAAAGCACCATAGCAGTTGCATTTGCGTGGAGGAGGATGTGGTGAGTTTTCGTGCCCCGGAACGACGCACTCGCACACTTGTTGCAGCACTCGGTGCAGCGCTGGTCGTGGCGGCATGGAGCATTCCGGCTGGCGCGGCAAACTGGTTCGAGAAGAACGGCTATATGATTGGCCCGCGTTTCGAATCCCAGCTGCCGTCCTGCGACAACTCCAGCGCGCTCTACACCATTCAGAAGCGGTTTGCGTCCAAGGAAGGCCGCTTCTGGAATTCCGCTCTGCAGATCACGGACTTCGACCAGATCCGCGAAGTGGCGTACCGGCCCTGGGCCGACGGCACCATTCCGCGCCGGTTCTGCAGCGGACTGCGCGCAGACCTCGGATGGGCATGTGGCGGACGGTGCGTTATTCCATCGTCGAAGACGGCGGCATGATCGGCGCGAGTTGGGGCGTCCAGTGGTGCGTGGTCGGCGTCGACCGCAACTGGGCCTACAATCCCGAGTGCCAAGCCGCGGGTCCCTAGACGCTTCAGCGGTTAGACAGCCGCCTGTCGCCGGAACGGCGCGGGTTGAAGTATCTCCGCAGTCCCATTTCCCGGAGATCTCGTTTCATTGCCATTTTGTTCTTGATCTGTTTCCTACCGTAGGGAACAATTCCCGGCAGTGGTTCTATCGAGTGAGGGGCGTCTCATGGTCAGCTTCGTTCGCACTGCCGCATTCGCGGTTCTGCTCATCACCAGCGCGCTCGGCTCCACTTTCGCGCAAGAAAAACAAGATCAGCAAAGTCAGCAGCGCAACCAGCCGGGCAAGTTCGATTTTTATGTGCTCTCGCTGTCGTGGTCGCCGTCCTTCTGCAAGGACACCGAGGAGCGCGGGCGCGCGAACGAGCAGTGCCGCGGCCGGCCCTACTCCTTCGTCGTTCACGGCCTGTGGCCGCAGTACGAACGCGGCTTTCCGCGCGATTGCCAGGTGCCGGCGCCCGGCTCAATCGCGATATCATGACCTCGATGCTCGACCTGATGCCGGCGCCGCGGCTCGTCTATCATGAGTGGGATCAGCACGGCACATGCTCGGGTCTGCAGGCGCAGGCCTATTTCGACCTGGTGCGGAAGGCCCGCAAGGCAGTGAAAATCCCCGAAACCTATGCTGCACCCAATGCAACGCTGACCGTGACGCCGGACGAGGTCGAGGAGGCTTTCGTCAAGTCCAATCCTGGACTCTCGCGCACCGCCATCGCCGTCACCTGCGGCAGCACGCGGCTGAGCGAAGTCCGCATCTGCATGAGCAAGGATCTGAAATTCCGCGATTGCGGCGAGATCGATCGCCGCGCCTGCCGCCGCGACAAGCTGATCATGCCGCCGGTGCGTGGCGGAGCATGATCAGACAAAATCATGCTCAAACAAAATAGCTAACTCGGCGCCAGCACTTCTCCGATACGGCGGAGCTTGTCGCCAAGCATCGGCAGCGTCGCAATCGCCTTCGCATTGCTGTCGATCGTGACGAGAATACGCTGGGCATCGCGCGCCACGGCATCGACCGCGCGATGGAAATTGCGCAGCGGGCGATCGAGCTGCGCCGGGCGATGGCCGTCGAAGCCGGCATCGCCGTAGCCGTACAGCAGTATTGCGAGCAGGAGAATGCGGCCCATCGGTCGAGTCTTATCCGATCGCCGCCGCGCCGATGAAGCGGGAACCGTTCTAAACCTTAATGGCGGGGCGCGCGAGAAAGCCCGTGTTTTCTCGATACGCGCCGAAAATCGCTTTCGGTTAAGATCGCGCGCGAGATGCAAGCGAGCGCCATGAACTACCGTCATGCCTATCACGCCGGCAATTTCGCCGATGTCGTCAAGCACGCCGTGCTGTGCCGCGTGCTGGTGCACCTGCGCGACAAGCCCGCGGCCTTCCGTGTCATCGACACTCATGCCGGTGCTGGCCGCTACGATCTCGCAGGCCCGGAGGCCGGCAAGACGCAGGAGTGGCGGACGGCATCGACCGGCTGATGCGGGCGGAATTAGCCGCTCCGGTCCGCGCGCTGCTCGCGCCCTATCTCGATGCCGTCGCGGCGCTCAATCCGGACGGCAAGCTCGCCACCTATCCAGGATCGCCGGCGCTGGCGAAGGCGTCGCTGCGATGGCAGGACCGGCTGATCGCCTGCGAGCTCGAACCGAACGCGGCAGACGCGCTCGAACACGAGCTTGCCGGTGATGCGCGCGCCAAGGCGATCGCGATCGACGGCTGGACCGCGCTCACAGCTTACGTGCCGCCGGTTGAGCGTCGCGGCGTAGTGCTGATCGATCCGCCGTTCGAGCAGCCGGGCGAATTCGACCGCCTGGCGCAGGGGCTGGCGGCGGCGCATCGGAAATGGCCGACCGGCACTTATCTGTTGTGGTACCCGATCAAGGACGCCGCAGAGGTCGCGGGCTTTCGCCCGCCGGCTCGCCCGGCTCGGCATCGCGAAAATGTTGCGCGTGGAACTGATCCTTCCAACCGCCGGTCCCGACACGGGTTTGCGCGGCACCGGGCTGATCGCCGTCAACCCGCCGTGGACCTTGCACGACGAACTCAAGCTGCTGCTGCCGGTGCTCGCCGACGTGATGTCGCGCGGCGAACAAGGGACCGCAACGCTGGACTGGCTTGCCGGCGAATCCGCTTCCTGAGGCCGTTCTGCGCCTTCCACCCAGCCGGCATTGGGTCTAGCCTAGGGCGTTGGCTTAGACGTTCCGCCTCCAATTGGGGGGTCGGCGGAGTGACTGAGGCCTCTGCGGGCTGACGCCTTCTTCCGATGTGAATGTCCGGCCGAGCCGCCGCATCCTGGGGGTCGGTGGCGGAGCATTTGCGGGGGGAGTTTGCGATGGCCATGAGTGGTACGGTCAAGTTCTTCAACGGCGAGCGCGGATACGGCTTCATCAAGCCGGACGACGGCGGACGCGATGTGTTCGTGCATATCACCGCGGTCGAGCAAGCCGGATTGAAAGCGCTGACCGAAGGACAGCGGATCCAGTTCGAAGTCGAGCCCGACAAAAAGGGCAAGGGGCCGAAGGCGGTGAATCTGGTGATTACCGGCTGACGACCGCCCAGGGCTCACGCGCGAGACACTTTCGCTTTCAACGCGCGCGACGATGCCTTACCGTGTTCACCGCAGCCGCCCGCGGCCGCGCCGGTAAAACTCACGATCAAACGCAACCCAGATCCAGCGAAACATTCCCATGATGATTCTGCGCTCGACGCCGCCCTCGCCCTTTGGCCGCAAGGTCAAACTTGCCGCAAGCGTTCTCGGTCTTTCCAGCGACATCAAAATCGAACCGGCCGACACCAACGACGCCGCGGATACGATTCGCCGGCAGAACCCGCTCGGCAAGATCCCGACGCTCGTACTCGAAGACGGCTCGACGCTGTTCGACTCGCGCGTGATCGTGGAATACCTCGATCATCGCGCCGGCGGCGGGAAAATCATTCCGCAAGAATCCAAGGCGCGGTTTGCCGCGCTCCGGCTGCAAGCCTTGGCCGATGGCATGACCGATGCGCAGATCCTGCTGGTCTATGAAGGCCGCTTCCGTCCGCCGGAGCACCACGTGAAAAAATGGACCGACTACCAGGCCGACAAGATCAAGCGCGGACTGGATGCGCTGGAAACCGATCCGCCGTCGCTCGACAAGATTCCGAACGTCGGTCAGATCGCGCTCGCCTGCTTTCTCGGTCACCGCGATCTCCGCTTCGCCGGCGACTGGCGGGCGGCGCATCCCAAGCTCGTGGTCTGGCTCGATCGCTTCGCGGCAAAGGTACCGGCGTTCGCCGAAACCAAGGTGGCGGCGTAACCTGCTCGCGTTCGGCGCGTGATCGGTAATACTGTTCGCGCAATGCCCAGCCTTCGCGACATGATTGCCGGCCCCTGGCGCGCGGTGTCCGTGCTGGGCATCACCCAGATCATCGCCTGGGGCACGATCTTCTATTCGCCGGTGCTGACCGCACCGCTGATCGTGGCCGAAACCGGCTGGTCGCTGTCGTTCGTCATGGGCGGCTTCTCGCTCGGCCTGCTGATTGCTGGGCTGGTCTCGCCGTTCGTCGGCCGCTCGATCGACAGTCATGGCGGTCACGTTGTGATGGCAGCTGGCGCGCTGGTCAGCGCGCTCGGGCTGTCTCGGTCTCGCCTATGCCCGCAATCCGGCAATGTATCTTGCGGTCTGGGTGGTGCTCGGCGCGGGGCTCGGCGCTTCGCTCTACGATCCCGCCTTCGCGACGCTCGGCCGCATTTTCGGTGCCGACGCGCGCCGGCCGATCACGATCCTCACGCTGGCCGGCGGTTTTGCCTCCACTGCTGGCTGGCCGGCGACGCATCTGCTGATCGGCGAGGTCGGCTGGCGTGGCACCTATATCGTCTACGCCGTGCTGATGGCCGCGATCTGCGCTCCGCTTTATGCGTTCGCGCTGCCGCGCAGCCGCGCCGGTGCAGACGTTGTTGCGGCGGGACCGGCAACGCGGCCAGCTGCTTTGCTGCCCCCGAACGGCTTGGCCTTCACGCTGGTGACGGCGGCCTTCACTGCCTACGCTTTCGTGCCGTCGGCGCTGTCCGCGCATCTGCTCGCGATCTTCGGCCGCACCGGCATCGATGCCGCGACCGTGGTGCTGATCGGCGCGCTGTTTGGGCCGGCGCAGGTCGCGGCGCGCGTGACCGAACTCGCTTTCGGCCGCAACCTGCATCCGCTGCTGGTCGCGCGTGGGGCGGTGTTGCTCCTGGTGCTTGCCTTCGCGCTGCTGGCGCTGCTTGGAATTTCCGTGCCGCTCGCGGCGATCTTCGCCGTGATGTTTGGCGCCGCGAACGGTCTCATCACCATTACGCGCGGCGCGCTTCCGCTCGCGCTGTTCGGCGCCGACGGCTACGGCAGGCTGATCGGCCGCATCAGCGGACCCTGGCTGGTGATGCAGTCGGCGGCGCCGCTGGTGATGGCCTTTGTCGCGGAGCGTGCGTCGGACTCGACGGCGCTTGCACTGGCCGCGGGCTTCGCATTCGTCGCGCTGGCCTGCTTCGCCGCGATCCGGAGGCCGGCCGCTTAGGCTAGCCGCAGCGGAACATGCCGTCGATGTCGTCCTGGGTGGAGTGGTCGCGATCGTCGGGCAGCTTCGGGCCGTTGAGAAAACGCCGGTCGCCTGGCCGCCTGCCCATCGAGCACGACCGGTGTGAACTGCTCGATGCCGCGCCAGATCGCCAGGAGCCGCGCGACGTGCTCCTCGACGAACTTCAAGGTCGCAACCACATGGGCGACACGCTGGCCGGTGAGGTCCTGGAAATTGCAGGCCTCGAAAATCTGCACCACGCGGTCCTGGATGTCGCTGGCCAGTCCCTGGTCGTGGCCGCTCTTGGTCGACGCCAACAGTGTGTTGGCGGCTTGATCGATCTCCTCGGCCGCCTGCAGGATCGATTGCGTCGCCCGATCGGTGCCGCCGACAATGGCCGCAAGCTCCCGGCGCGCACGCGCGGTTTGCTCGGTGCTGTGGGCATCGACGCCGAGCGCGGTCATCTCGTTGCGGGTGCGCTCGACCGCGGCGTAGATCAGGCCGAGCTCCTGCTTGTAGGCATGCGCCTCCGCGATCTGCGCCCGCGCACGATCGAGCTCGCCGCGATCCACTTCGGCGCGCGGCTCGATCAGTTCGCGCAGCGCCGCCAGTTGCGTCATGAACTCGCGATGCCGAGCGCGCCTTCCGCTTCACCCACGGCAACGCCTTCGGCCACGCGCCGGCGCGCGCCCTCTTCGATCCGAAACACCTTGCGCTGAACCGCCATCGACGTCTCTGTCCCCGCGCCATGTCTACGGCAGCGCCGCTTAAAATCGGGTTCACCCGCCGCGCGGAAGCTCCGGTTCCAGCACGCATTTCCGGATCGTAAGCGCAAATTGGAAATGCGCGGTTAACCATGACGCCGCGCCCTTCATTCAAAATAAACCATGATCCGACGAACCGGCCCTCGCCGCCGCATCGAAGCTCCGATCGGCCGTCGTTTTTACCGATCAGTACATTTTTCACCATGTAGTGCGGGATCGCGGGAGCAATCCCCGAACGAACCAGTGCGACGAAACCAGTACAGAGTACGTCGATGCAACGTCATGTGTTCCCGGTGCTCCTCGCGAGCGCCATCGCTATCGTTTCGGCAAACGCCGAGCCGCTGTCACTCGACTCCGCCCGCTACGCCCAATCGAACGTCCAGGCCAACGTCCGTACGGCGCCGCCAGCCTATATCGCACCGCGGCCTCAGCCAGCACCGGTCGCGGCCGAGCGTGCGCCGGCGCAATACGCCGCCACCAATTCCGACGTCAATCTCGGCGGCGGCTTCATCGAATTCCTGTTCAGCGGCGGCCGCGCCGTCGCGCCGCCGCGCCCGCCGTCCGACGTGATGGCGCGCGGCGAGCCTGCCGAGCAGACGGAAATCACCGCCGACCCGCGCGCGATCGATCCGAAATATTTCAAGCAGGTCGTGCCATACAGCGGCTCGGAGCCGGCCGGCACCATCGTCATCGACACGCCGCAACGCTTCTTGTTCCTGGTGCAGGACAACGGCACCGCGGTGCGTTACGGCATCGGCGTCGGCAAGCCGGGCTTCACCTGGGCCGGCGAAAAGAAAGTCACCGCCAAGAAGGAATGGCCGGATTGGACGCCGCCACCGGAGATGCTGCAGCGGCGGCCGGACCTACCGCATTTCATGGCCGGCGGCCCGGAGAATCCGCTGGGCGCGCGCGCGATGTATCTCGGCTCCTCGCTCTATCGCATCCACGGCTCCAACGAGCCCTGGACCATCGGCCAGGCGGTGTCGTCGGGCTGCATCCGCATGCGCAACGAGGACGTCATCGACCTCTACGAGAAGGTCAAGGTCGGCACCAAGGTGGTGGTGATCTGACGCCGCCTCGCGCAACCTCTGAAATAGAAAGGCCGCCGTCTCCGGCGGCCTTTCCTTTTGATGCGGGCAAAGCGCTCACGCGCTGTCGCTGCCGCCGTCTCCGCCGCCGAAATCACCGCCGACGTCGATCTCGCCGCCATCGAAATCGCTGTCATTGTCCTGCGGCGAGTCGAACAGGCCGGCGCGCTGCGAGCCGCTGTCGTCATAGGCCGCCGGTGCGACCGCCGCGGCCGATGTCGTTCACTCCGGCGTCGCGGGCAAGATCGCTACCGCGTGAATCCGAACCACCCCACGGTGTGCCTGTGCCGCCGCTGGAATCGAACGCGCTCTGCCCGGAGTGCTGGCCGCCACCGAACATGCCGCGGAAGCTGTTCATCAACAGCGCGCCGCCGACCACGCCCGCGGCGGTCGCGGCCGCGGTGCCGAGAAACGAGCCGCCGGCCGATCCGGGGGGCGGTGCCGCGCCATAGCCGGCTGGGCGCCATAGCCCGGCGCTTGCTGCGCGCCGGCATAGCCGCCCGGTTGCACCGAGGTGGTGCGCCACGGGCTTGCAGCGGGCGGCGCACCTTGCCGCACCGACGGCACCGAGCCTTGCGGCTTGCCGAGCAGCGCGTCGCGCATGTTGTCGAGGAAGCCTGCCTGCTTCACCGGCTCGCCCGGCTCGACGCCAAGTTCGTCCTCAAGCTCGCGGATGCGTGCGTCGGCGCGCTTGAGCGCCTCGTCCTGCACCAGCGCGGTCTGCACCAGCGGATAAAGCGCGTTCGGCGCGCGCTGCAGGCCCTCGTTGATCGCACGCACGGCCTCGGGATCGCGCGGATTGTTTTCGAGCGAGGCAAGACGGTCGAACAGGTCGTCGATCAGTTTGCGTTCCTGGGGCGTCATGGTGTTCTCCCTGAACCCTTGGGTCCCCTTGCGAACTTCGGCCCTCATGTAGGGGTCGCATCAGGGCGGCGGAATGGCCGCGACAAAATAATCGTGTGCCGCCTAAGCCATTGTCGAAAGACGTACTTCCTCAGGCCAACGCGACGCCATGCGCCCGCAGCACGGCCGGGAAGCCTGTCGCCCGCGAGATAGGCGTATTCGCTCTCGCGCTGCGTGGTCAGCGGATCGAGCCGCTCAAGCTCGGCATCGACGAAGCCCGGATGGCACATCACCACGCTCTGCGGCCGGCAGTTCGCGGAGAAAGTCCGGGAACAGCCGCGCGAAGTCCGCTTCGGTTGCCGAGGTGAAATCATAGGCGCCGGCAAACGCCGGATTGGTCGCGATGCCGCGCTCCGCCGCAAGCTCCCGGAATTTGCCGCTGAGCGCATCGAGGATACGCGTCTTGTAGTCCCGCATCGATACGCGCGGCAGCGTCGCCGCGCGGCCGCACTGGCGCACCCAGGCCTGCGGCGCCGACGTCCTTGACCACGTCGAGCAGCGCCTCGCGCACCTGCGGAAACAGATGCACATGCTGGTGCCCGTCGATGAAATCGGGCGGCTGCCCGAACCGCACGACAAAAGCCTCGAGCTGCGTCGCGATCTCGGCGGCGAGACGCCGGCGGTCGAGCAGGCCGAGTCGGCCGCGCACCATCATCTCCGCCAGCGAGACGAACGTGCCGTACCGCGTCGGGCGAAAGCCCGGGCTCATCGGCTTGAACTTGCCGGTGAGCGTGACATGCAAGCCGATCGCCACCCGGCGCGCGCCGGCGTTGAGCATCTTCAGCGAGCCTGCCTCGGCGCGGTCGAAGCTCGGCGCCGCCACCATCGACCGAGGTGGCATTGAGCCGGCCGCGCGCGACGAGATCGCGGATCGCCTTGCTGACGGCAGGCGAGATGCCGTAGTCGTCGGCGCACAGCCAGATCGGCCGGGCGGGCTCGGCTAGCGGCCGCGACGCTCATTCGGCGGCGGTGCGAGCGGCGGCGCCGCGGTACGGGCATGGTCGGCCGATCCTTGCGCGGTGCGCACGCTGTGCTCGGCGACGAAATAGACCGGCCGGGCTTTGATCTCGGACAGCACCTTGCCGATGTATTCGCCCATGATCCCGATCATGATGAGTTGCACGCCGCCCAGCACCATCAACCCGACCACGAGCGACGGATAGCCGGGGACGGATTTGCCCTGGAACATCGTCTCCCACAGGATCGACGCGCCGAACAGGAGCGCGAGGAAGGCCAGCAGCAGGCCGAGCAGGCTCGCGAGCCGCAACGGCGCCACCGAGAACGACGTCAGACCTTCGATCGACAGGCCGATGAGCGCGTAGGGACTCCAACTGGTGGTGCCGTGCGCGCGCGCGGCCGGTTCGTAGTCCACGCGGAACTGCTTGAAGCCGATCCAGCTCGCCAGCCCCTTGAAGAAGCGGTTGCGCTCGGGCAATCGGCGCAGCGCCTCGGCGGCGCGCGGCGACAAGCAGCCGGAAGTCGCCGGCGTCCTCCGGAATGGGCTGGCGGCTGCTCCAGTTGATCAACCGATAGAACATCCGCACGCCGAAGCGGCGCAGTCGCGGCTCGTTGGCGCGATGCGCCTTGGCGGTGAACACCACGTCGTTGCCGCCGTCGAGCCAATGGCCGACCAGCGTCGGGATCAGGCTCGGCGGATGCTGGCCGTCGCCATCCATGAACAGCACGGCGCCGAACCGCGCATGATCGAGACCCGCCAGCAGGGCCGCTTCCTTGCCGAAGTTGCGCGACAGCGACACGATCTGGATGTCCAAGGCCTCGGCCGGCAGGGAATGCGCCACCGCCAGGCTGTCGTCGCTGCTGCCGTCATCGACGTAGATCACCTCGGTCGCCAGGCCACGCTGCTGTCGCAACTGGCGGGCAACCTCGGCAAGCCGCGCGTGAAGCCATGCGAGGCCGGCGCCCTCGTTGAACACGGGGACGACGATCGACAGCCCGGCGTCGGCCGGCGGCCGGGCGGCATTTCCTGCGGATGGGGTCGCGGTCACAGCCATGTCGGGCTCGTATCTATGTCGGACAATCTATAGCGCAACCAAAGGGTTCTGTCGCCGCACGCACTCTTCGGTATCCGTCGGCCTTTCCGCTTTGCCGCGCCGCGGAAAAGGTCTAAGCGATGTCGATGGCCCCCCTGTCCCGCCTGACCGACCGCCTGATCGCCGCATGGCATGAGCGCGCCATCGTTCTCAAGGCAATGAGCTTTGCCGTCGTCGGCGTGGTGAATTCGGCGGTCGATTTCGGCGTTTTTTCCTTCGCCTATTACTACCTTCGAGCTGCCGATCGTGACGGCCAACGTGATGGCGTGGACCGTTGCCGTCACCGGTTCCTACATCATGAATTCGCTGACGACCTTCGCCCGCGAATCCGGCCGCGAGCTTCGCGCCAAGGCCTATTTCAGCTTCGCGTTGTCGCAGGTCGCGGGCCTCGTCGCCAACACCACCACGGTCTTCGTCGCGTCCTATTTCATGCCTGTGCTGCTCGGCAAGGTGCTCGCCATCGGCGCGAGCTTTCTGGTCAACTTCTCGCTCTCGCACTTCATCGTGTTCCGGAAACGTCCGAACGCAGCCTAGGACGCGAGCAGGCGGGGCAGCTTCCGCGACAGAATCTCGTCGGCCTCCTGCGCGATGCGGCGAACCAGTTCGGCCGGCCGGCGGGATGTCGCGGATCAGGCCGGCGTCCTGCCCCATCGACAGCGGGCCCTCATCGACGTCGCCCGCCTCTCGCGCCGCCCGCAATCTGGCGTGCGCCTCGGCGCGGTTCTGCCGCAGCGCCCATTCGCGGCCCGACCAGCGCTCGACGAACTTGTTGCGCCGCGAGCGCGTCATCGCGCCGGGCCAGACCAGACCCGCGGCGATGTCGGGAATTTCGGACAGCTGGGTGTCGTGGCCGTCGCTGTCGACGATCGCCTGCTTGAAGTTCGGATGCAGCGGCGACTCGACGCTCGCCAGAAACCGCGTGCCGAGCAGGATGCCCTGCGCGCCAAGCGCCAGCGCGGCGACAAGACCGCGGCCGTCGGCAAAGCCGCCCGCCGCCAGCACCGGCACCGGGCCGACCGCGTCGACCACCATCGGGATGAGCGGCATCGCGCCCATCCAGCCGACATGACCGCCGCCCTCGCTGCCCTGCGCGATGATGACGTCGGCGCCGGCCTTGGCCGCGCGCACCGCCTCCGGCACGGCGCCTGCCATGTAGGTGATCTTGCAGCCGGCCTCATGCGAGCGGTCGAAATAGGGCTTCAGGTCCTGATCGGGTCGCGCCCAGGCGAACTGCATCACCGCCGGGCGAAGATCGAGCGCCGCGGCGAAGCTGTCCTCGCGTGTGTCGAACAGGAGGAAGTTCAGCCCGAACGGCTTGTTGGTTTCCTTGCGGGTCGCTGCCGTGCGCTCGCGGATCTGCTCCGGCGTCAGATAGTGACAGCCCATCGCGCCAAGCCCGCCCGCCCGCGACACCGCGGCGGTCATCGCCGGCGACGACGCCGAGCCCATGCCGCCGAGCGCGATCGGATGCTCGATGTCCAATAAATCGCAGACCGGTGTCCGGATCATGCCCTCCTCCCAGCGCGGATTGTGACTCCGCTTGCGGGCGACCTTACGCTGGCGCGATCTCGACACAAGACCGCAATTGCGCATCGCTTCACGCTGGCGCGCTCTCACAGCCCGTCATCGACCTGGGGGGATTTTCCTATACCGAAGGCCCGACCGATTGGGCCGGGCCTCGGTGTACTGAACCGGAATACTCGCCATCCACTCGGCAAATAGCCTGGCTCATTCAGAAGCTCGCATGGGTGTGGAGGGCCAATGATGGCTTCTGTACCAAAGATAACCGTGCAGGCTCGCCACAAGTTCCAGGCTGCATCCACGTTCTTACAGTCCGGCGATGAGCCTGGCGTAGAGCGGATTGTCCGGGGCGAACACGTATTCGATCTCGGCGACGACGATGCTTTGTGCGCCGCGCTCGCGCATGAAGCTTGCGAGATCGTGGATCGCCGCCGGCGGGACAATGCAGCGTCAGCATGCCGGACGAGGTCGGCCCGCCGAACGGCGCAACCACGCCGAACTGCGCTTTGGCCTGCGCCAGCATGGCCTCGTCGCAGCCGGGGAAGCGCGTGCGCACCTCGCGATAGGCGCGGGCGCGTGCCTGCGCGGCGATACGGTCGAGGATGCGGCGCGCGGTCTCGCGCTCGAGCGTCGCCCCAGGCGGCGCCGCGCGCGGCGACAAGGCTCGCCTGCGAACGCAGGATGGTGCCGTCGTCCACCATCTTGAGCCCGTTGGCGGCGAGAGTGGAGCCGGTGGTGGAGATATCGACGATCAGCTCGGCGGAACCCGCCGCGGGCGCGCCCTCGGTCGCGCCCGAGCTTTCGACGATGCGGTAATCGACGATGCCCTGGGCTGAAAAGAAGTCGCGGGTCAGATTCACGTATTTGGTGGCGACGCGCATCTTGCGATCGTGGCGCAGGCGAAATGCGGTCGCGACATCGTCGAGGTCGGCCATGCTGCGCACGTCGATCCAGGCCTGCGGCACTGCCACGACAACATTGGCGAAGCCGAAGCCAAGCCCTTCGATCACCACCACGCGCTTGTCCATGTCGGCGATGCTCTCGCGCAGCAGATCCTCGCCGGTGATGCCGAGATGGATCGATCCCTGCGCTAGCGCGTCGGCGATCTCGGCGGCCGAGAGATAGGCCACCTCGACGCCGGGCAGGTCGGCGATCGCGCCGCGATAATCGCGGGCGCCGCGCGGCTTGACCAGTTGCAGGCCGGCGCGGCCGAAAAACGCTTCGGTGTTTTCCTGCAGCCGTCCCTTGGACGGCACGGCGATGACCAGGGGCGCGCTCATGGCTTGCCTCGGCCGTCGGCAACGCGCTCGATCCAGACCGCAAAGCCGACCGCGGGGATCGGCGCCTTGGCGCCAAGCCGGCTGAGCAACTCGTCGTAGCGTCCGCCGGCGACGAGCGGTCCGTTTGGCGCGGCGCTCGGAACGTGCAGCTCGAACACGAAGCCGGTGTAGTAGTCGAGGCCACGGCCATAGGCGGTCGAGAAGCGGATGCGGCCAACATCGACGCCGCGCGCAGCGAGAAATCCGGTGCGACTCTCGAACAGATCGAGCGCCGGTTCGATGCCCAGTCCCGCCATCGTGGCAAGGGCGCGAAGCTCGACGGCGGCCTCGTCGGGGTCGCCGGCGATGGAAAGAAATCGTTCGATTACCGCCCGCGTCTCGCGCGGCAATGTGGTCGCAGCGCCGAGCGCTGCCTGCTCGAGGAAGCGTTCGGCGATCTCGCCGACCGTCCGGCCACCCACGGTATTGATGCCGGCGATCGAGATCAGGTCGGTGACCAGCGCATGCGCCGCCTTCGGATCGGAACGTTCCAGAGCAGCCAGAACACCTTGGTACTCCGGCTTGTTCTGGGCCGAGTGGAGTGAAAGAACGTCCAGGTCGTGGGCGAGCGAAGTTTTCCGGTTGAAGTCCTTCACCAGCCGGCGCTTCCACGCGGGCGCCAGATCGAGCGCCGCGACCAGCGCGGAGAACAGGCCGATGTCGCCCATCCGGATTTCCGGTTCGGGGATGCCGTAGTGCGCGGTGGCGTCGAGACCTAGCGCGAGCATCTCGGCGTCGGCCGCGGCCTTGTCGGGCCGGCCGAACGACTCGATGCCGGCCTGCACGATCTCGGCCGGCAGCACGCCGCGATCGCGGTAGACCGGGCCGAGATAGCAGAACCCCTGAGACGAGCCCGCCGCTGGCGAGGCGAGATAGTCGCACGACACCGGGATGGTGAGATCGGGGCGAAGGCAGAGCTCGCGGCCCTCGGCATCGGCGGTGAGGTACATGCGCTTGCGGATGTCCTCGCCGGACAGATCGAGGAACGGCTCGGCCGGCTGCAGGATCGGCGGCGCGACGCGGCGATAGCCGGCGCGCTCATAGGCGCCGACCAGCGCTTGCGCCCGTGCGTCGGGCTGCGATGCCGTCGTATCGGTGGTCATAAACTGCCGTCCCGCCGCGGATTTTCCCGCGTTTGCGCCGGGCTTTAGCACGGCAGGCTTAAGGTTTCGACGCCAACCGGCTCTTGCCCTTAACGGCCGGCGGCCAAACGCCTGGAGGGTTAACGGGTTATCTGGCCCAAGGCCCTTGACGGGCGTAAATGTTATAATGTTACATTTTAATGGGAAGACAGGCGGGGAATGGGTTTTGGTGCGTTGGTTCCGTTCACGCAGGCGGCTCTGGAGCCAGGCGGCGTTGTTGGCGCTGGCCCTCCAGCTTGGGCTGGCGCTGTTGAGCGGAGCGCAACTCGCGACCGCACCGGTCATCCCGGCTCCGATTGCACCGGTCGTGGCCGATGTGCTCGACAGCCAGCGCCGCGGTCTGCCTCGACCTCTGCCACAACGCGTTCCGCTCCCGCGCACCTCCCCTTTCCTGAACGCTGCCGCCGTCTCGTTCGTCGCCCGCTCTTTCGCAGGCGATGCGGATTAGCACGTTTGGGGCGATCGCAGGGCCGATCGATCTTTTGCATTTCTGCGGCGAGCACCACGGCAAACAGGCGGTGATCGACGCCATCGTGCGTCAAGTCCCGACGCTGCTCGAAGTCACCAATGAACTTCGAGGAAATTCTGATCGAAGGCGAACGTGCGGCGACGTTCATGCGCCTGAGCGCAATCCATGCCGCGACGGGCCGGGCGGTGAGCTATCGGTGCGCGCAGTTCCTGCGCTTTAGCGACGGCGAGCTGGTGGAATTCCGCGCGCTGATCGACAGCTTTGACGCGGCCGAACAGGTGCTTGGCCACCGATCAACACGTCGCTGGATGCGCCGATGGAAATCGCGGCGAGAGGCAATCGCGTCGCGCTTTGAAGGGCCTGGAGCTTGGCTCCAGAGGCGAGGCCGGCCTATTCCCCAGGGTGTTCAGGCGCCAACGGCCCGGCCACGGCATCAGGCGTTGGCGTTTCGGGGACAGTGGGAACGTTGGGCGCCTCGTTGAGCGAGGGCTTGTTTTGGGCAGTCCTCGGAATTGACCGGTTGCTTCCGCCGTGCCGCTGCATCGCTTGAGCGATTGCGGGTTCCCAAGGGGAACTCATAACGATCTCCTGGAACAAAATTTTATTTGAACCCAGAAACAATTCGCCGGGAACAATATCGTTCCATCAATCACCTCAAGAGCGGTAAAAAAAAGGCGCTATCGAAGATCGGATGGGGACAACGGGGAAAAGGAAAAAGCTCGGGCTCAGCTCCAGGCAACGCCGTGGCGCGCCAGCACCTGCTGCACCGCTTCGACCAGCTTGTCCTCGGGCACCGCGAATTGCGCCTCACCCTGCTGCTTCAGATATTCGTCGCGGTCCTTGATCGCGGTGAGCGTCGCGCCCAGGATCAAGTCCTTGATCTGCAACTCGCCTTTGGCCTTCTCGTCGCCACCCTGGATGACCACGCAGGGGCTGTTGCGCTTGTCGGCGTATTTCATCTGCGGCCCGAACTTGCCGGAGCCGAGATACATTTCGGCGCGGATGCCGGCCACGCGAAGCTGCGACACCATGCGCTGGTAGTCGGCGATGCGTTCCCTATCGAACACCGTGACCACCACCGGGCCGGGTTCCGGCTTGTTGTCGAGCTTGCCGAGCAGCCCGAGCGCCGCCTGCAGCCTCGATACGCCGATGGAAAATCCCGTGGCCGGCACCGGCTCGCCGCGGAACCGCGAAACCAGGCCGTCGTAGCGCCCGCCGCCCCCGACCGAGCCGAAGCGGACGGGATTTCCCTTCTCGTCTTTGGTCTCCAGCGTCAGTTCCACCTCGTAGACCGGGCCGGTGTAGTATTCGAGACCACGGACGACGGAGGGATCGATGACAACCCGTGTGTCATAGCCTGCCACCGCGATTAGATCTTTGATCGCGGTGAGTTCGGCTACGCCCTCCTCGCCCAAAGAACTTCCTTTAACTGCAGCCTCAAAATTGGCGATCGTCACCTCGTTAGCCGATGCAAAACTCTTTGCACCGGACCCGCGTGCGCCCCATCCTGTGAAATTGATGATGCGACTGATTTGAACATCATCTAGCCCAGCCCCTTTCGTGAAATCACCGGACTCATCTTTGCGACCGGGCCCGAGCAATAATCCTACCGCGTCGACTCCCAAGCGATCTAACTTATCGATTGCCCTCAATACCGTGAGGCGTGTCCCCGCATTGGCCTCCCCACCCAGATTCGCAGCCTCCATAACCCCATCGAGCACCTTGCGGTTGTTCACTTTCACCACATAGCTGCCGCGCGGCACGCCCAGCGCCTCCATCGTGTCCGCCGCCATCATGCAAATCTCGGCGTCGGCGGCCATGCCGCCCGCACCCACCGTATCGGCATCGAACTGCATGAACTGCCGGAATCGCCCCGGCCCCGGCTTCTCGTTGCGAAACACCCAGCCGAACCGATAGCTGCGATACGGCTTCGGCAGTGCGTCAAAATTCTCCGCGACGTAGCGCGCCAACGGCGCAGTCAGGTCGTAGCGCAACGACAGCCACTGCTCGTCGTCGTCCTTGAACGAGAGCACGCCTTCATTCGGCCGATCCAGGTCGGGCAGGAATTTGCCGAGCGCATCGGTGTATTCGATCGCCGGCGTCTCCACCGGCTCGAAGCCGTAGCGCTCATAGACCGTGCGGATCGCCTCGATCATGCGCCGGGTCGCCGCGATCTCAGCCGGCCCACGGTCGGCGAGGCCACGCGGCAGGCGCGCTTTCAACTTGTTGGATTTGTCGGATTTTTCGGCCATCGGCCCGCCTGGATGCGAACGGCGCGGTGGTAGCAGCCATGCTCCTAGGCGGCAAGCAACCGTTGCAGCGCGCTGCACGCCCGCTCCCACATCATGCGCGGCCCGGAGCGGCCGGCCCAGCGGAAGTGCGCCACGTAGTGTCCGCGCGGCATTTCGATGACCACGGGATCGCGGCTGCCGGCGCCGGCGTAGTACCGCGCCAGCGCGGCCCGCAGCCGGATCGCCTCGACCCGCACGATCGGTTCGATCTGCGGAGCGAAGCTCGCGTGCCGCCCCAGCGCCTCGACGCCGATCGTATAGCCTTTGAGCCGAGCGGCATGGCCGGCGAGTGTCGACTCGACCACGAAGCACAGGAAGCTCGTCAGCTTCGGCGAGGTGTCGAACGGCCGGCTGGCGGCGATGCGGGCGAGGCCGGCGCGGACCGCGCCCGGGTCGGGGGCTAGCGAGTGGATATATCCACACTCTTTAGTTGTATGAAAATATTATATCTACTATTAGAAGATTATCCCCCGGTTGTTTGACGCCCACCCGCCTGTGACCCTCAAGCACCTTTGACCCTCAAGCACCTGCCGCATTTCCCTGCTAGTTTCCGCCCGCGTTTCACTCAAGTTGCAAACCCGGCAAGGACGATTCCCATGGCGCAGGCGCGCACATCCTCGGTGGCGGCTTCGGCGCCAAACGACCTCGAAGCCTTCTTCATGCCGTTCACTGCCAATCGCGCGTTCAAGGCGCGGCCGCGGCTGATCGCACGCGCCAAGGACATGCACTACTACACGCCGGAGGGCCGCCCGATCCTCGACGGCGCCGCAGGCCTGTGGTGCACCAACGCCGGTCACAACCGCAGCCCGATCGTCGAAGCGATCCAGAAGCAGGCGGCCGAACTCGACTTCGCGCCGACCTTCCAGTTCGGCCATCCACGCGCCTTCGAGCTCGCCAGCCGGATCGCTGAGCTGGCGCCGGCCGACCTCGACCATGTGTTCTTCTGCAACTCCGGATCGGAGGCCGCCGACACCGCGATGAAGATGGCGCTCGCCTACTGGAACGCCACAGGGCAAGCGCAGCGCACGCGTTTCATCGGCCGCGAGCGCGGCTACCACGGCGTCGGCTTCGGCGGCATGGCGGTTGGCGGCCTCGCCAACAACCGCAAGGCGTTCGGCCCTGGCCTGCCCGGCATCGACCATCTGCCGCACACCTACAACCGCGAGCAGCAGGCATTCTCGAAGGGCGAGCCGGAATGGGGTGCGCATCTCGCCGATGAGCTGGAGCGCATCGTCGCGCTGCATGGCGACACCACGATCGCCGCCGTCATCGTCGAGCCGATGGCCGGCTCGACGGCGGTGCTGCCGGCGCCGAAGGGCTATCTGCAGCGGCTGCGCGCGATCTGCGACAAGTACGGCATCCTGCTGATCTTCGACGAGGTCATCACCGGCTTTGGCCGGCTCGGGCACGCCTTCGCCGCCGAGCGCTACGGCGTCATCCCCGACATGATCACCTTTGCCAAGGGCGTGACTTCGGGCGCCGTGCCGATGGGCGGCGTGATCGTGAAGAACGGCATCCACGATGCCTTCATGCATGGGCCGGAGCACGTCGTGGAATTTTTCCACGGCTACACCTATTCGGCGCATCCGCTGGCCTGCGCCGCGGGGCTGGCCGCGCTCGACCTCTACCGCGACGAAGATCTGTTCGCGCGCGCAAAGAAGATCGAGCCGCTGTGGTACGACGCCGCCATGACGCTGAAGGGCGTGCCGCGCGTACTCGATATCCGCTGCGTCGGACTGACAGCCGCCCTCGATCTCGCGTCGCGGCCCGACGGCGTCGGCAAGCGCGGCTACGAGGCGATGGAGCGCGGCTTCCACGACGAAGGCATCATGTTCCGCATCGTCGGCAACTCGATCGCCGTGACACCGCCGCTGATCGTCAGCGAAAGCCAGATCGGCGAGATCTTCGAGAAGGTCGGCAAGGTCATCAAAGCGCTGGCGTAGCCGCTCTGGGAATGCAATGAACCCCGCCATGAATACCGAGATGGCCGCACAGGCCTGTGACCTATGTGGCTCGAAGGACCGCGTCGTTATCGGACGGATCGGCCGCGACTTTCGCCGGCTGGTGAGCGTGGTGTGCCGCAATTGCGGACTGATGCGCCAAGAGCCGGTTCCGACCGAGGCGCAACTGCGCGACTACTACGCACGCAACTACCGCCTGAGCTACAAGGGTTCCGCGGAGCCGCGCCAGCGCGATCTCGCCCGGGACCAGGCGCGCGCCGACGAACGCATCGCGCTGCTCGCTCCCATTCTCAAGCCGGGCATGCGGATTCTGGATGTCGGCAGCGGCACCGGCACGTTCTTGCTGACGGCCCGCAAGCTCGGCTACGCGGCGCAGGGGATCGAGCCGGACGCGCAGTATGCCGCGCGGCTGAAGCAGCAGTTCGATCTGCCGGTCCATTCCGGTCCCTGGTACACTGCGGAATTCGCGCCGGGCTCGTTCGATCTTGTGGTCGTGCATCATGTGCTTGAGCACCTGAGTGCGCCGACCGACACGATCCGCCGCATCCATGAATGGACGGCCGACGGCGGCTATCTCTATCTGTCCGTCCCCGACATGAAGAATCCCAACGCCTCGCCGCTCAATCGATTCCAGCCGGCGCACCTTTACGGCTTCTCGCACGAAACCTTGATCATGCTGGCGCGCAAGGCCGGATTCGAACTGCTCGATCTGCCGAACACCGGCGGCACCCAGATGGTGTTCCGCCGTCTTCCGGCAGCGCCCACCGACTGGTTCATCTACCCCAGCCACGGCGACGAGATGGTTGAATTCTACGAGCAGAATACCATGTCGAAGTATTTTCTGCGGCCGATGGCCTACACGCGCTTCTTGCGCCACATCAAACGCGGCTTGTTCGACCGCTAGGCCGCGACGTCAGCGCGGCGGCGCCGCCGCCACGACCGGCCGCGGCCGCAGCACCGCCCAGCCGATCGGCACGACGCCGGTTCCAAGATTCATCGGCAGCGTCAAGCCGGGCTGAATCTCGGCGTCCTCGGCAATGGCGCGGAAGCCCGGCGGCAGCGTGTTCGGGTCGCCGGCCGGCCAGACCACGACAGCGCCGCGCGCCCGCAAGTCGCCGAGATCGATCCACGGCGCGCGCGATGGCCTGCCGTCGATCAGCACGCGCGGGTGCTCGGGCGCATAGACGGAAATGTTGCCGCCCTCCCACATCGGCGCCACCACATAGGCAAGCGGCTGGCCGGTCATGGCACGATAGCGCTTCGACATTTCCGCGCCGAGCAAGGCGCCGGGATAATTCACAGCGATGTAGTGCGAGGAGAAGCGCTGCGACAGGCCGTAGCTGTAGCCGAAGGCCACGGCGGTGCAGACGAACACCACGCACCACACGGCGACAATTCGGCCGAGTGTGACGCGCTCGATCGGCCTTGCGTTCATCACAAGCCACGGCCCGAAGAACAGCCAGAGCGGATAGCCCCACATGTGCACGACATCTCGTCCGGACCCGAGCGAGAGCAAAACGACCGTCAGCGCCGGCCCAAACGCCAGCAACGTGACGATGCGGCGGTCGAACGCATTGGCCGAGATTTCCGGCGCCGATGGCGCCGGGGCATCCCGCACGCGCATGTCGCGTCGCAGATAAGGCGCCGCGATCAGCAGCGACGGCAACAAGACCCCGAGCTGCGACAGAAGGAACCTGGGCGGCCGGGTCAGGTAGTCGAACAGTCCCTTGAAATGCTTGGCGCGCGCATCCGCGTAGGCGTAGGGCTGGAAGTCGTTCTGCACCAGCCAAGCCAGATGCGGCGACATCACCACAAGCGCCACGGCAACCGCGATCCAGGGGCCGGGCGTGAGGAAAGACTTGCGCGCGTCGCGGTCGAACAGGGCAAACAGCGCGAGCGGCGCCGCCTGCACCACGACAAAATATTTCGACCAGAACGCCATTCCGACGCCGAGCCCAAGCAGGACCCAATGCACGGTCCGGCCGTGGCGGAGCGCCGCCCAATAGGCGAAGCCGGTCAGCGCCCAGAACGGCAGCTGGATCACGTCGTGATTAAATTTCGGCGCGGTGAACGTGTAATAGTGCAGGCCGTCGATGATCAGGACCGCGACAAGCGCGCCGGCCGGCCCGACCAATTGCCGCGCCATGACCCAGATCAGGGCAAAGGACCCGGCGATCGCCGCCTGCGAGAGCGCGTAATAGAACAGATCAGGTCCGAACAGCCGGTAGGCCGCCTCGACCATCCACCACGGCAGCGGCGGCAGCTTGTCGTAGCCAAGCTGCCATTCGCGGCCATAAATCCGGGCTTCGATCAGATCGAGCGGCAAATTGAGGAAAAACAGCGCAGGCAGCACCGTCCAGACGACGGCATGCAGCGCCAGGAACGCCAGAAAAGTTCCCGTCGGATTGCGCTGAATGGCGTCGGTGATCTTGTTCATGGCGGCCGGTGCCTGGTGGCGGTATTTGCGCCCTTTTCGGATCAAAAGCAGGCAACCGCCGTTTGCGCAACCGCGCGCCGGCCCGGGTCCACTGCTCAAGATGTCTTGCGCCGCGCCTGACCGTCATGGACATTGGAGCGCGATCAGGCGAATCATTGCTGTCGGGCGGGGAAAGCTTCGATGTTGCGCCTTGGTGCCATATTTGTTGTGCTTTGCATGCTGTTGATTGCTGGGTCCACCGGCGCAGCCTTGTACCTGCTGGTCGGCTTGAAGGCCCCGGACTCGATGATCGTCGCGGTCGCGGTGCTGACCGGACTGGCGATCTACAATGCCGTCACCTCCCGATTGCGAGACCGCAGCGACATCGGCAACCAGATCGCCGACCTCTCTCGCGGCACCGGCGACCTCGCCCGGCAGGTGGCCGAGCTGGGCCGCCGCACAGCGGCCATCGAGGAGCAGGGCGGGAGGATCATCGACGGCGCCGCCGAAAAGGCCCGCAGCGCGAACGAGGCGATTACCGGCGAACTGGCCGAACTCGGCACCCTGGTGAAACAGCTCGCCGAGACCGTCGCCGTGCATGAGATCAAGTTCGCCGGCGCGAGCATCGCGGCCGCGCGCGACGATCGGCCCGCGCAACCATCCGCCGGCCCGGCCAACGATGCAGCGCCCGGCGCGCCCGCCCCGGCTGCCACCACCGACAGCCGCAACGAAATGATCGCCACCGTCCGCGATGCCATCGATGCCGGCCGGGTCGATCTCTATCTGCAGCCCATCGTCACGCTGCCGCAGCGCAAGGTGCGCTACTACGAGGCGTTCACGCGGCTGCGCACCGCGGATGGCGCGGTTTTGGCGCCCGCTGAGTTTCTCGAAGCGGCCGAAGCCGGCGGCCTGATGCCGCAGATCGACAAGCTGTTGCTGTTTCGCAGCGTGCAGGTGGTGCGGCGCCTCCAGCTCAAGAACCGCGAAATCGGCCTGTTCTGCAATGTCGCCGCAGCCACGCTGAACGATCCGAAGGTATTCCCGGAAATTCTGCAGTTGCTCGACGCCAACCGGGCGCTCTCGTCCTCGCTCTTTGTGGAATTGCGGCAGAGCGCGCTGCGCGCGATGGGTCCGCTGGAAACCGAAAGTCTCGCGGCGCTGCGCGAGCTCGGCTTCCGGTTCTGCATGGACCGGGTGACGGACCTGCGCATGGAGCCGCGCGACCTCGGCGAGCGCGGCATTCGTTACGTCAAGGTGTCAACGTCGTTCCTGCTGGATGAAGCGGGCTCTGCCGGCTCGGACATCCACGCCGCCGACCTGTCCGACCTGCTCGGCCGGTTCGGCATCAGCCTGATCGCCGAGCGGATCGAAGGCGAGAGCCAAGTGGTCGATCTGCTCGAATACGACGTTCGCTTCGGCCAGGGCTTCCTGTTCTCGCAGCCGCGCCCGGTGCGGGCGGAGGCCTTGCGTGGCGCGGCCGAGGAAGCGCCGGAGCCGGAAGCTCCCGAGACGCGCAGGGTTGCCGCAGGCGGATCGGGCGCCGTGCTTTGATCCCCACGCCTTCATTCACCGAGCACTTCTCCACTCTGGCCGGCAGCTACGACGTCGTGCTGAGCGACGTGTGGGGGGTCATTCACAACGGCGTCGCCGCGACCAAAGCGGCCTGCGACGCGCTCACCCGCTTTCGCGCCCAGGGCGGCACGGTGATGCTGATCACCAATGCTCCGCGGCCCGGCGAGGTGGTGACGCGGTTCCTCGACAAGCTCAGCGTTCCACACGAGGCCTATGACGGCATCGTCAGCTCGGGTGACGTAACACGCGCGGTCATGGCGGCGCGGCCGGACAAGGCGGTGTTCCATATCGGCCCGGAACGCGACCTGCCGATCTTCGATGGACTGGGATTGAGTTTCGTGCCGCTTGAGCAGGCCGACTACGTGGTGTGCACGGGTCTGCGTCACGATGAGACCGAAACGCCGGAATCTTACCGCGCCGAGCTTGGCGAATTGCGCCGCCGCGGGATGTTCATGCTGTGCGGCAACCCCGATCTCGTGGTCGAGCGCGGCGAGAAGCTGATCTATTGCGCCGGCGCTATCGCCGACCTCTACGGCACGCTCGGCGGCGAGGTGCTTTACGCCGGCAAGCCGCATCGCCCGATCTACGATCTGGCGGTGGAACGCGTCGCCGCCCTGCGCGGTGCGGCGCCGGCGCGCAAGCGCGTCCTGGCGATCGGCGACTCGGTGCGGACCGATCTCAACGGCGCCACCGATTTCGGAATCGACTGCCTGTTCGTGACCGCCGGCATCCACGCCGAGGAGCTGGGCGACCGGCACGATCCCGATCTGGCGGCGCTCAATCGGATTTTCGCCGATGCGGGCGTCGCACCGAAGGCGGTCACACCGCGGCTTAACTGGTAGCCGTTCGTCCCGCCGCCTACGGGGTCAGGAAAACCGCGTCGATCTTGTTCTTCAGCGTCTCGGCGTTGAACGGCTTGACGATGTAGTTGTTCACGCCGGCCTGCTTGGCCGCGATCACGTTCTCGGTCTTCGATTCGGCGGTGACCATGATGAACGGCGTCGTGCTCAAAACGGGGTCGGCGCGAACCTGCTTGAGCAGCTCGTAGCCGGTCATCGGCTCCATATTCCAGTCGGAGATCACCAGGCTGTAGCGCTTGATATTCATCTTGGAGAGCGCGATGGAGCCGTCCGGCGCGTCGTCGACGTCCTCGAAATCCGAGTTGCCGCAGCAAGTTGCGGATGATGCGGATCATGGTGCCGTAATCGTCCACCACGAGGATCGGCATCGAATGGTCGACACCCATTCTTCCCCTCCATCGGCGCTAGCCAGGACCGCTAGGACTGCGGCTGCTGTCACCATGGTCGAAAGGGGGCCTACGCCCACCGTTGGGCCGGCCCCCGTGCCACGCCAAGCGAGCTAACAAAACCCGGTTGAAGAACAGGTTAAGGGTGGGAACTCTCGTCTTTTGGCCCGGTTTCGCGGCGAAATCGGTTAACGTATCGTTCACGGGCACGCCGCTCCGTCACCAAACCCACCGAGACCGCCTCCCGCCATGGCCGAGCCGAATACTCCCCATCCCTTCGTCGTGGTCCGCGACGGGGGCCCCGACGTTGACTGGCGGGGCCTCGACCGCCTGGCCCGGCCCGTGGTCGCCATCGGCAATTTCGATGGCGTGCACCGCGGCCACCGCTCGGTGATCGGAACGGCGATGGAGCGCGCGCAGGCGGCGCACCGGCCTGCGGCGGTGCTCACCTTCGAGCCGCATCCGCGCACGTTCTTCAGCCCGAACGAGCCCTCATTTCACCTCACCTCAGAGGCCGCCAAGCTTCGGCTGCTGGCAGCAACCGGGCTCGACGGAGCGATCGTGCTCAACTTCAACGCAGCGCTAGCGGGGCTCAGCGCCGAGGAGTTCGTCGAGCGCATTCTGGTCGACCGCCTTGCCATCAACGGCGCCGTGATCGGCTTCAACTTCCATTTCGGCAAGGCGCGGCGCGGCACACCGGATTTTCTGATCGCACAAGGCGCGCACCATGGCTTTTCGGTCGATGTGGTGCCGCCATTCCAGCATCAGGACCGGCGCGTCTCTTCCGGCGCTGTCCGCGATGCGCTTGCCGCGGGCCGCGTGACGGAGGCCACCGAGCTGTTGGGCTATCCCTGGTTCGTCACTGCGCAGGTGGTGCACGGCGACAAGCGCGGGCGGACGCTCGGTTATCCCACGGCCAATCTGCGGCTCGGCGCCGACATCGGCCTCAAGCACGGCATCTACGCGGTGCGGGTCGGCGTTGGCGGCGCGCGCTACGAAGGGGTCGCGAGCTTCGGCCGCCGGCCGATGTTCGACACCGGCGTGACACTGCTGGAAATCTTCCTGTTCGATTTCTCCGGCGACCTCTATGGCGCCGCGCTCGACGTCGCCTTCATCGCCTGGATCAGGCCGGAGATGAACTTCGATAGCGTCGAGGACCTGATCCGCCGCATGGACCAAGATTCCAGCCAGGCGCGGCACGCACTGTTGCGGACGCCAGATGCCTTCCCGCCCCTCGGAAATCCCGGCTAATACTTTGCGAGGCCTAGAACGTCCTGCTACACAGCGCGCCATGAACGACAAGCCGAACGATAAGCCCGGCGAGCCCAAAAAAGGCGCGGAAACAGGCGAGCGCGACTACAGCCAGACTCTGTTCCTGCCGCAGACGGAATTCCCGATGCGCGCAGGCCTGCCGCAGCGCGAGCCGGAAATCCTGGCGCGCTGGACGCACATGGACCTTTACGGCCGTCTGCGCAAGGCGGCGAAGGGCCGGACCCAATTCGTGCTGCACGACGGGCCGCCCTACGCCAACGGCAACATCCACATCGGCCACGCGCTCAACAAGATCCTCAAGGACGTGGTGACGCGCAGCCAACAGATGCTGGGCTTCGATTCCAACTACGTGCCGGGCTGGGACTGCCACGGCCTGCCGATCGAATGGAAGATCGAGGAAGAGAACTACCGCTCCAAGAACAAGCAGAAGCCGAACCTGTCCGATCCCGACGCGATGATCGCGTTCCGCAAGGAGTGCCGCGCCTACGCGCAGCATTGGCTCGAGGTGCAGCGGCAGGAATTCATTCGCCTCGGCGTCGAGGGCGACTGGGAGCATCCCTACACGACGATGAGCTTTCCGGCCGAAGCGCAGATCGCGCGCGAACTGATGAAGTTCGCCGGCAACGGCACGCTCTATCGCGGATCGAAGCCGGTGATGTGGAGCGTGGTGGAGAAGACGGCGCTGGCCGAAGCGGAGGTGGAGTACGAGGATTACACGAGCGATACGGTGTGGGTGAAGTTTCCGGTCACGCGCGCCGAACTGAAATCAGGTGCCGACGAAACTGCGACGGCACTGGGCTTCAACCTCGTCAATTGGGGCGCAAGCGTTGTCATCTGGACGACCACACCGTGGACGCTTCCCGGCAACCGCGCGATCTGCTTCTCACCCAAAATCGCCTACAGCGTCTATCGCATAACCGACGCATCGGCAGACAATTGGGCGAAGACCGGCGATACCTTGATCCTTGCGGACAAGCTCGCCGCCGATGTTTTCAAGCAAGCGCGCGTTGCTGCCTACGAGAAAGTCGACGCGGTGCCTGCATCGGTTCTTGAGGCCCTGGTCGCCGCTCATCCTTTGAAGAGCATGGGCGGCTACGATTTCGATGTGCCCCTCCTCCCCGGCGATCACGTCACCGATGACGCCGGCACCGGCTTCGTCCACACCGCACCGGGCCACGGCCGCGAGGACTTCGAAATCTGGACCGCCAATGCGCGCGCATTGCGAGCGCGCGACATCAATCCCGCCATTCCTTACACCGTCGATGAGAACGGCGCGTTCACCGCGCATGCCCCCGGCTTCGAAGGCAAGCGCGTCATCAACGACAAGGGCGAGAAGGGCGATGCCAACGAGGCCGTCATCAAGGCGCTCGCCACCGCCGGCAACATCATCGCGCGCGGCCGGCTCAAGCATCAATACCCGCACTCGTGGCGGTCGAAGAAGCCGGTCATCTTCCGCAACACGCCGCAGTGGTTCATCGCCATGGACAAGCCGATCAAGGGCCTCGACGGCTCCTTGCGCGGCATTGCGCTCCGCGAAATCAAGACGACGCGCTGGGTGCCGGCCGCCGGCGAGAACCGCATCAACGGCATGATCGAGAGCCGGCCCGACTGGGTGATCTCGCGCCAGCGCGCCTGGGGCGTGCCAATCGCGGTGTTCGTGCGCGAGAACGCCGACGGCAGCGCGACGATCCTGGAAGACGAGCAAGTCAACAAGCGCATTGCCGACGCCTTCGAGCAGGAGGGCGCCGACGCTTGGTACAAGTCCGGCGCGCGTGAGCGCTTCCTCGGCTCGCGCTCCAACGAGGACTGGAAGAAGGTCGACGACATCTGCGATGTTTGGTTCGAACTCCGGCTCGACACACGCCTTCGTGCTGGAAGACCCGGTGCATTTCCCGAGCCTTGCCGGCATCCGCCGCAAGCACGACGGCGGCCCGGATACGGTGATGTATCTGGAAGGCTCAGACCAGCACCGCGGCTGGTTTCATTCCTCGCTCCTGGAAAGCTGCGGCACCCGCGGCCGCGCGCCGTTCGACGTAGTGCTGACGCACGGCTTCGTGCTCGACGAGCAGGGCCGCAAGATGTCGAAGTCGCTCGGCAACGTCACCGCGCCGCAGGACGTGATGAAGAATTCCGGCGCCGACATCCTGCGGATGTGGGTGTGCGCCTCCGACTACGCCGACGACCTTCGCATCGGCCCGGAAATCCTCAAGACCACCATCGAGACCTACCGCAAGCTCCGCAACACCATCCGCTGGATGCTCGGCAGCCTCGCGCATTTCCACAACGAGAACCGCATCGCACCGGAAAAGATGCCGGAGCTAGAGCGGCTGATGCTGCACCGCCTGGCCGAGCTCGACGAGCTGGTCCGCAAGGCCTACGCCGAGTTCGACTACAAGCGCATCTTCGCCGCGCTCAGCCATTTCATGACCACCGACTTGTCGGCGTTCTATTTTGACGTCCGCAAGGACGCGCTCTACTGCGATCCAATCTCGTCGAAGACGCGCAAGGCCGCGCTCACCGTGATTGATCAGTTGTTCTGCTGCACCGTCATTTGGCTCGCGCCGATGCTCTGCTTCACCACCGAGGAGGCGTGGAGCGAGCGCATGCGCTCCGGCGAGAGCTCGGTGCATCTGGAGCTGTTCCCCGAGGTGCCGGCGTCCTGGCGCAACGACAAGCTCGCCGAGAAATGGCGCAAGGTGCGACTGGTGCGCCGCGTCGTCACCGGCGCGCTGGAGATCGCACGGGCGGGGAAGCGCATCGGCTCCTCGCTCGAAGCCGATCCGATCGTGCACGTTTCAAACCCGGAGCTGTTCGAGGCGCTGGTCGATGTCGACCTGCCCGAGGTCTGCATCACGTCGGCGGCAACACTGGTCAACGACGAAGGCCCGGCCGACGCGTTCCGGCTGCCGGAGGTGGCTGGCGTCGCGGTCGTGGTCAATCTCGCCGAAGGCCGCAAGTGCGCGCGCTCCTGGAAAATCTCCGACAGCGTCGGCAGCGATCCACAGTACCCCGACGTCACGCCGCGCGACGCGCAGGCATTGCGCGAATGGGAAACCATGCGGAAGGCCGTGGAGTGACCACCTGATGGAGTCACGCCCGCGCTATCTCTGGGGGCCGCTCACGGCATTCGGGCTGATCACCGCGGCGATCGCCTGTGTCCTCGACCAGGCGTCGAAGCTGTGGCTGATCAAGGTTTACGATCTCGGCGCCAAGGACACCGTCTCGATCGCGCCGTTCGTCGATTTCGTGCTGACCTGGAACACCGGCATCAGCTACGGCTGGTTCCAGCAGGAAGGCCCATTCGGGCAAGGCGCGCTGCTCGCGCTCAAGGCGGTGGCGGTTGCGTTGCTGTGGATATGGCTGGCGCGGGCCACCTTGCGGCTGTCGGCCATATCGCTCGAACTCATCATCGGTGGGGCGATCGGCAACGGCATCGACCGCCTGGCCTATGGCGCAGTGGCCGATTTCGTGCTGCTGCACGTCGAAACCGCCACCTGGCGGTTCGATTGGTACGTCTTTAACCTCGCCGATGTAGCAATCGTTGCCGGCGTGGCCGGTCTCTTGTATAAATCCCTGTGGGGGGACAGCGCCCCAAAAGCGCCCTGATCCAGGGGTTATTGGCCCTCCCAAGCTGCAAACTGCCGTAGGTTCAAGGGGTTCGGCGTATTACGGGTACGGGTACTCGGCATGATGAGCTTCAGGCCCAGATGCAAATTCACGCGAGTGGCAGTTGCCGCCGCGATCGGCATGGCGGTGGTGGTCGGCTGCGCCGGATCCGGCGCCTATGCCGCCGACGATGACGACGACGAGCTTCTGGACGTCAAGATTTTCCGCGGCATCATGAGCGGTCTTGGCCTGCGCCGGGACGGCCCAGGCATCGACTATCGCGAGCGCTCACCGCTGGTGCTGCCGCCCAGCACCGACACGAGGGCGCTGCCGTCGCCCCAGGATCTCGCCAACGCCAAGAGGGCCGCGAACTGGCCGGACGATCCGGACATCAAACGGGCCAAAGCGCGCAAAGAGCAGGAACGTAAACGCAAGCCGCAGAACCCGGGCGTTGACGACAAGCCGCTCATGCCGAACCAGATGACCGAAGGCCCTGCCCCGCGCCCAACGACGCCGAAGGGCGGCGAGGCGCCAGGCAAGTCGCAGGAAGGCTCGGCCCAGCCCAGCACCCCTGCCGAGTTGGGCTCCAAGGGCTTCATGGACATGTTCCGCACCGGGGCGTGGGCGCCCAAGGAAGAATACACGCCCTTCACCGGCGAGCCGCAGCGCAGCAGCCTGACCGAGCCGCCGCCCGGGTACCGTACGCCGTCGCCGAACCAGCCTTACGGCGTCGGCCGGGAGAAGTGGAAGGCGCCAACGGTCGACAAGAACGAGCCTGTAAAATAGCACCGACCGCCGGATCGAATCCGTCTTCGGCGGCCTGCGTCAATCTCATGGCAACGCGTCACGCGCTGCCGCAGAATTCAGCGAAGACAGCGCGAGACCGCATTGCCGATCAACCTGACCTATTCACGGAGCGTCCACACCTTTGCCGGTCTGGCCGTTGCCGCGACCCTGTTCGCCAGCCCCGTCCAGGCCGCACCGCCGGACATCGGCCACTTCAAGCTCGACAATGGACTCGAAGTAGTCGTGATACCGGACCGGCGCGCGCCGGTCGTCACCCACATGGTCTGGTACAAGGTCGGCTCTGCCGACGAGACACCAGGCAAGTCGGGCCTTGCCCATTTCCTCGAGCATCTGCTTTTCAAGGGCACGGCCAAGAATCCGGTCGGGCGCTTCTCGCAAACGGTGGCCTTCGTCGGCGGTCAGGAGAACGCCTTCACCGCCCAGGACTACACCGGCTACTTTCAACGGGTGTCGAAAGAGCATCTCAAGACGCTGATGGAGTTCGAATCCGACCGCATGACCGGCCTGGTGCTGACCGACGCCGCGGTCGCGCCCGAACTCAAGGTCGTACTCGAGGAGCAGAATCAGCGCGTCGCCAACAATCCGCGAGCGCGGCTGAGCGAGCAGATTGACGCCGCGCTCTACCTCAATCATCCCTATGGGCGCCCGGTGATCGGCTGGCGGCACGAGATCGAAAAGCTTAACCGCGAGGAGGCTCTGGCCTTCTACAAGCGGTTCTACACGCCCAACAACGCGGTCCTGGTGATCGCCGGCGACGTCAGCACCGACGAAATCCGAACGCTGGCGGAAGCGACCTACGGCAAGATCGCCAAGGTCGCCGAGATCGGTCCGCGGGAGCGGCCGCAGGAGCCGATTCCGGTGGCGCCGCGCCACGTCACGCTGGCCGACGCGCGGGTCGAGCAGCCGAGCCTGCATCGCGCCTATCTCGTGCCGTCGGCCACGACCGCAAAGCCCGGCGAATCTGAGGCACTCGACGTGTTGGCGTTCATCCTCGGCAACGACACCACAGGCCGGCTCTACCGCAATCTCGTGGTCGAGCGCGAGCTCGCCGTCGGCGCCGGCGGCTGGTACCAGGGCACGTCGCTCGATGCCACGCAGTTCGGCATTTACGGCTCACCGAAGCCGGGCGTCACCTTGTCCAAGCTCGAGGAAGCCGTCGATGCCGTGATCGATGACGTTGTCGCCACCGGTGTCACGCCCGACGAAGTCGAGCGCGCCAAGAACCGCCTGATCGCCAACGCCGTCTATGCGCAGGACAGCCAATCGACCATGGCGCGCTGGTACGGCGCGGCCCTGACGACCGGATCGACCGTCGAAGCGGTTCAAACCTGGCCGGATCGGCTCCGCGCGGTGACCGCCGAAGCGGTGAACGCGGCCGCCAAGACCTGGCTCGACAAGCGGCGCTCGGCGACCGGCTATCTCATCAAGGAATCACAACGAGAGGAAAAACGATCGTGATCCGTCGTCTGCGATACCTCATTGCCTGCGCGGCGGCGTTGATCGTTGCGCTGGCGGCGCAGCCCGCGGGCGCGACCAAGGTCCAGCGCGTCGTATCGCCCGGTGGCATCGAAGCCTGGCTGGTGCATGAGCCATCGCTGCCGCTGGTCGCGCTGAATTTCGCTTTCGTCGGCGGCGCTGTCGAAGACCCGGTCGACAAGCCCGGCGTCGGCTACATGGTTTCGTCACTGCTCGACGACGGCGCCGGAGACCTCGACGCCAAGGCGTTCCAGCAAAAGCTCGAGGACAATGCTGTTGAGCTTCGCTTCTCGGTCACGCAGGACTATTTCTACGGATCGATCCGCCTGCTGAAAGACCGCCAAGAGCCGAGCTTCGACCTGCTGCGGCTCGCGCTCAACCAGCCCCGCTTCGACGTCGACGCGATCGGCCGCGTGCGCGACCAGATCCTGTCCGGGCTGCGGCGCGAGACTAGCGATCCCGGTAGCATCGCCAATCGGGCATGGTGGAACGCTGCCTTTCCGAATCATCCCTACGGGCGGCCGAGCAACGGCTCGCTCACATCGGTGCCGACGATCACCGCCGACGACCTGCGGACCTACGTGCGCCAGTTGCTCACGCGCGACAGCCTCAAGATCGCGGCGGTCGGCGATATCGACGCGGCGACGCTCGGCCAGACGCTCGATCGCGTGTTCGGCACGCTGCCGGCGACCGGCAAGCGCGTCGCGGTACAGGATACGCCGATGCGCGACGGTGGCCGGCGGATCGTCACCCAGCTCAACGTGCCGCAAGCGGTGGTGCGCATGGGCGGCGCGGGCATCATGCGGAAGGATCCGGATTTCATCCCGGCCTTCGTGGTCAACCACATTCTGGGCGGCGGCTCGTTCACGTCGCGGCTCTATGACGAGGTACGTGAGAAGCGCGGCCTCGCCTACGGCGTCTCGTCCTACCTGCTGCCGATGCGCCACGCCGCCATGTTCATGGCCAACACGCAGACCCAGGCCGCCAGCACCCGCGAGGCGCTGGAGCTGATCGAGGCCCAGGTTCAGAAAATGGTGAAGGAAGGCCCGACCGAGGACGAACTGACCAAGGCCAAGGCCTACCTCAGGGGCTCCTACGCGCTGAACTTCGACACCTCGACCAAGATCGCTAGCATCCTCTTGCAGAACCAGCTCGACGATCTCGGCATCGACTACATCGACAAGCGGAACGCCCTGATGGATGCGGTCACGATCGAGGACGCGCGCCGCGCCGCAAAGCGGCTGGGCGCAGGCGGCATGCTGGTCACTGTGGTGGGCCAGCCCAAGGATTTGACGTCCAAGGAACCGGGCGGCTAGCTCGTTCGGGTGGCTATTGCGTTCCACCTGGGCTGGCTTCTTCTTGAAACGGTTGCGGCGCCGTACCCGGACTGGAGCCGCAGCAAATAGCAGCTCTATTCGATCACCTCGTCGGCCGCGACAAGCATCGATTGCGGTACGGTGATCCGCAGCGTGCGCGCTGTCTGGGCGTTGATGATCAACTCGAACTTGTTGGCCTGCACGACTGGCATGTCAGCCGGCTTGGCGCCCTTGAGTATACGACCGACATAGAGCCCCGCCTGCCGATATGCATCTGCAATGTCGCTTCCGTAGGTTATCAAGCCGCCGACCTCGGAATACTCGCGCCCCGAATAAATCGCAGGGATCTCGTGGCGCATCGCGGCAAGAGACAAATGGACACGGCGGCTGTTGAAGAAGGGGTCGGCTGCGACGAACAGGGCGGTGGACCGATCGCTGGCGATCGCCGCGAAGGCCGCATCGATCTCACGGTTGGTGCTGGCACGGATGATTTGAATTTGCAGTCCCATGGCGGCGACAGCCGGTCCGGCGTCTCGCAAGGTGGTTTCGGTAATCGTGGCATTGGCCGGATTGACGAGCACCGCGAGCCGCGTCGCCGCAGGCACCAGTTCGCGCAACAACTCCAGTTGCTTCGCCGTCAACTCGCGATTGAGAAAATTGATACCTGTGAGATTGCCGCCGGGCCGGGCCAGACTCGCCACCAGTCCCATACCGACCGGGTCTTCACCGCTGAGGAACACGACGGGAATCGTCGTGGTTGCCCCCTTGGATGCGAACATCACATTGGGGCCGCCACTGGCAACAATTACAGCGACCGGCCGGAGGACCAGTTCACTCGCCAGCGCCGGCAAGCGCTCGGCTTGATTTTCAGCGAAACGGTACACGACCGTTACGTTTTCACCCTCGACATACCCCGCCAGCTTGAGGCCGAGACGAAATCCGCGCAGCCGGTCTCCCAGCGCGTCAGAAAACCGGCTGTCGAGGAATCCGATGACAGGCATCGGGGCCTGCTGTGCGCGGACGACGAGCGGCAGCGCCGCCGCGCCGGCAAGTCCTGCAATGAAGGCGCGCCGGGTCATGCTTTTTCCTCGCGCGTTGGTTGCGAGATCGTAGCGGCATTCTCGGACCACGTCTCCTTTTCGCCCGGAAAGCGGACATTCCTGCACGTTCTGCTTCGATGAGAAACGGCCTACTCTAGGCCATTGTTGACTGTTTCCCTATTTGCAGACAGTAAACATGCCGAGACTTCCGATGGCGCTCAAGCAATCGATCAATCACGCGAGGCCGCCACACTTCGCCGAAGTGCTGGCGCGCACCAGCGACGCGCTCGCCATGCTGCGCGCGCGCCATGCCGACGGCACGCTGCCGCTGCTGCGCCTGCCGGAAAAGCGCGACGACATCGCCACCATCCTCGGCTACGCCACGCTCCTGCGTGACGGCACCAGCGACGTCGTGTTCCTCGGCACCGGCGGTTCGAGCCTCGGCGGCCAGACCCTGGCGCAGCTCGGCGGCTACGCCGTGCCGGGGGTGGGCGTCTTGCGCGATCCGCCGCGCATCCATTTCATGGACAATCTCGACCCTGAGAGCTACGGCGCGCTGCTTGAGCGGCTTCCGCTCAAGACCAGCCGTTTCATCGCGGTGTCGAAGTCCGGCGGCACCGGCGAAACGCTGATGCAGACCATCGCCGCACTCGATGCACTCAAGGCCGCGCGCCTCGATCCGCACGATCATATCCTTGGCGTCACGGAGCCCGCCAAACCCGGCAAGGCCAACGGCCTGCGCGACCTGCTCGGCGCGCATAAGATTCGCATGATGGATCATGATCCAGGCGTCGGCGGCCGCTTTTCGGTGCTGACCAATGTCGGCCTGCTGCCGGCCGCGGTGTGCGGGCTCGACATCGGCGCGATCCGCCAGGGCGCGGCCGACGCGCTCGCGCCCGTGCTCGGGGGCAAACCTGCGGACCACGTTCCCACCGCGGTTGGCGCGGCGCTCGCCGTGGCGCTCTCGGCCGGCAAGACGATTTCGGTGATGATGGCCTATGCAGATCGTCTCGAACGCTTCACCCGATGGTACGTGCAGCTGTGGGCCGAGAGCCTCGGCAAGAACGGCAAGGGCACCACGCCGATCGGCGCGCTCGGGCCGGTCGACCAGCACAGCCAGCTTCAGCTCTACATCGCCGGCCCGCGCGACAAGCTGTTCACGATCGTCACCGCCTCGCCTGCCAGCCGCGGCCCGCGTATGAGCGTTGATCTCGCCAAACTGGCCGGCGAGCCGGAGTTTTCCGGCAAGGCGATCGGCGACCTGGTCGCAGCCCAAGGCCGCGCCACCGCCGAGACGCTCGCCAGGAACGGCTGCCCGGTGCGCACCATACACCTAGAACGCGTGGACGAGCGCCACATGGGCGAGCTCCTGATGCATTTCATGCTGGAGACGATCATCGCCGCGCATCTCATGGGCGTCGATCCGTTCGATCAGCCGGCGGTGGAAGAAGGCAAGGTGCTGGCAAAGAAGTACCTCGCCGGCGGCTGAGCATGATCCCGAAAAGTGGGAATCGGTTTTCGGACAAGATCATGCTCAAAAATGATCGTTCACGATGATCCGCATCACCGACCAGATCAGCATTGACGAATCCGAGATTGAGGAGAGCTTCGTGCGTTCGTCCGGCCCCGGCGGGCAGAACGTCAATAAGCTTTCGACTGCGGTGCAGTTGCGCTTCGATGTGCGCGGCTCGCCATCGCTGCCGAACGACGTGGCGCTGCGGCTGATGCGGCTCGGCGGCCGGCGCATCACCAAGGAGGGCGTGTTGGTGCTGATCGCGCAGAACCACCGTACCCAGGAGCGCAATCGCGCCGAGGCGCAGGCGCGGCTGATCGCGCTGATTCAGGAGGCCGCGGTCAAGCCGATCCCGCGCCGCGCCACCAAGCCGACCAGGGCATCGAAGCAGCGCCGCATCGAGGGCAAGAAGCGCCGCTCCGGCATCAAGAACCTGCGGCAGAGCAAGCCGAATTGGGATTAGTGCCCGACGATCAGGGCGCTGGCGACGAACACCGCGTACAACGCCGCGGTCGGCGCAAGGACCAGGATAGAGCGCGAAATAACCGCATGCTCGGGGCGGAGCACGGCCATTCCGGGCCGCTGCGGGTCATAGTGGACCACGACGGCGCGGCCTGCCCGATAGCGGTCTAACACTCTGCGGGCGCGGGTGTATTGGCGATAGCCCGCCGACGCCGCCCATTCGATGCGGGTGCCCTCGAAGCGCTGGCCGGCGACCTCGTAGCGGTACTTAACCAGCGGACGGTAAAGCTGTTTTCCCCCGCGCTGCACGTCGACCGTGCTGTCGATGACGATGCCCTCGACCGCCGGCCATCTTTCGCTCTCCGCAGCGCGCCGGATCGAGATCCGTCCCGCCAAAATCAGCCCGCAGGCCAGCGCGCAGAGCGCAAATGCTGCGGCAAAATGCAGGAACAGATAATCGCTGGCGATCGGAAGGATGCTCATGTCCCGTTTGTCGCGCTGCGCGCCAAAAGGTTCAGCCGGCAGGACAAATAGCGGGGGCATTTGTGCCCTTGCCCTCGCGACGCCGCCATGGCGCCGGTAGATTCGCGGATCGTCCGAATCAGGTTCCCCCATGCCCGTCCGCCAGCTTTCCGAGACACTGGTCAACCGCATCGCCGCGGGCGAAGTGGTCGAGCGCCCGGCAAGCGTGGTCAAGGAACTGGTCGAGAACGCCTTGGACGCCGGCGCCCGGCGAATCGAGATCGCAACCGACGGTGGCGGGCGGCGGCTCATTCGCGTGGCTGACGACGGCGCCGGCATGACCCGCGACGACCTCGATCTGGCGGTCGAACGGCACGCCACCTCCAAGCTCGACGGCGACGATCTGTTGCAGATCAACACGCTTGGATTCCGCGGCGAGGCGCTTCCCTCGATCGGATCGGTGGCGCGGCTCACCATCGCCACCCGCCACGCCGGCGAACCCAACGCCTGGGCGATCACGGTCGACGGCGGCGCCAAGTCGGACGTAAAGCCCACCGCGCTATCGGAGGGCACCCGCGTCGAGGTGAAGGACCTGTTCTACGCTACTCCCGCACGCCTGAAGTTTCTCAAGAGCGACCGCAGCGAGGCCGAGGCGGTGCGCGAGGTGGTGCGGCGGCTAGCGATGAGCCGGCCCGACGTGGCGTTCACGCTTGCGAGCGACGAGCGCGCGCCGGTGACCTGGCCCGCGGCGCTGCCCGGGGCTCCCGGACGGCTGGTACGGCTCGCCAATGTGCTCGGCGAGGAATTCCGCGCAAACGCCGTCGAGGTCCGCGCTGAACGCGACGGCGTCGTGGTCGAAGGCTACGCCGGGCTGCCGACGCACAGCCGCGCCAACTCGCTCGGACAATATCTCTTCGTCAACGGCCGCCCGGTGCGCGACAAGCTCCTGATCGGCGTCATCCGCGGCGCCTACGCCGACTACTTGCCGCGCGACCGCCATCCGGTCGTGGCGCTGTTCGTGACGCTGCCGCCGCGCGAGGTGGACGTCAACGTGCATCCGGCCAAGACCGAGGTGCGGTTCCGCGACAATGCGCTCGTTCGCGCGCTGCTGATGCATGCGCTGAAGGAGGGCCTCGCCCGCGACGCGCAACGCGCTGCCACCACCGGCGGCACCGCGACCATTGCCGCGTTCCGCCCGGCGAGCCTGCCCCGGCGCAGCGCATTCGACTGGCGGCGCTCGCCGTCGCGGCCGTTCGCCGCGCGTGGCGCTGTCGCCGCGTGGAGCGCGTCCGATCCGGGTTTTGCCGAAACCGACCAGGCCGTGTTCGACGTCGGCGCGGCGGCCGCGACCGCGCGTGTCGAGATCACGGAACCCGCATCGGACCTGCTCGACCGCCCGCTCGGCGCCGCCCGCGCGCAGGTGCATGACACCTACATCGTGGCGCAGACGCGCGATGGCCTCGTGATCGTCGATCAGCATGCCGCGCATGAGCGGCTGGTGTACGAGCGCATGAAGGCTGCGATCGGCCAGAATGGCATCGCCCGGCAAATCCTGCTCATTCCCGAGATTGTCGAGTTCGATACCGCCGACGTAGAGCGCCTGCTGTCGCGCGCGAACGAGCTCAAGGGTTTCGGCCTTGCCATCGAGCCGTTCGGACCGGGCGCCATCGCGGTGCGCGAAACGCCATCGATGTTGGGCGAGATCGACGCCGCGGCGCTTGCTCGCGATCTCGCCGAGCACCTGGCCGAATGGGATGAAGCTCTGCCGCTGGAACGCCGGCTGATGCACGTCGCCGCCACCATGGCCTGCTACGGCTCTGTGCGCGCCGGCCGAAGGCTCAAGCCCGAGGAGATGAACGCGTTGCTCCGCGAAATGGAGGCGACGCCCAACTCCGGCCAGTGCAACCACGGCCGGCCGACCTATGTCGAATTGAAACTCACCGATATCGAGCGGCTTTTCGGCCGGCGCTAGCCGCCCAGCCCGCGCCTTCCGTTCCGCTGAAATGATGTAACATGCTGGCGCGTCCCGGCGGACGCCGCGATGCCTGAACTCATCGGCCGCATAGAGGGGTCACCATGAAGATAGTATTTGCAATGGCGCTGCTGGCCCTTGCCGGTTGGTCTGCGCCTGCTCTCGCGCAAGCCAACAACGCCAGCCTGCTCGACAACTACGTCGTGACCGGCACCGAATCCAACGGCAAGCCCTACGATGGGCCGGGGCCGCTCGTGATCACGATGGATAAGTCCGGCGCGCTGGAGCTGAAATGGGACAACGGCAAGTACACAGGCGTCGGCCAAGTCGTCGGCAACCAGCTCATGGTCGCCTCTTACGCCGAAGGGCGGCAGGTTCTTGGCATCATGGATATCAACCCGGACCGTTCGCTCGAGGGCAAATGGTGGCGCCGCGCCGACACCGGCACCAAGGGAACCGAGGTCTGGAAGAAAAAGTAGCGGCTGCCGCCGGCGCTCGCACCAACGCGCATCCATCCGAGGGATAGGCGCATGAGACAAATTCTTGCCGCGACGCTGGCAACCACGCTGGCTGTTCCCGCCGCGGCATCCGCGCAAGATTTCCCGAACCGTCCTCTGACCATGGTGGTGCCGTTCGCCGCAGGGGGCGCGGTCGACGTGCTCGGGCGAACGCTCGCGGCCCGCACCGCCGAAATCCTGGGCCAACAGATCGTGATTGAGAACGTCGGCGGGGCCGGCGGCATGACCGGCGCGAACCGCGTCGCCAAGGCCGCACCCGACGGCTACCAGTTCGTGCTCGGCAGCGTCGGCACGCACGCGCAGAACCAGTGGCTCTACAAGCAGCCCGCCTACAACGCCGCCAAGGACTTCGAGCCAGTCATCCTGGTCGGCTCAACGCCGCTTCTGCTGGTCGTCCGCAAGAATTTCCCGGCCAACAACCTGCAAGAGTTCATCGCCTATGCCAAAGCCCGTCCGGGCGAGCTGCAATACGGCTCCGCCGGCGTCGGTTCCGCCATTCACATGGGCTGCGTGCTGTTCAACGCCGCGGCCGGCATCAATGCGATCCACATCCCCTATCGCGGCGGCGCGCCGGCCATGCAGGACATCATCGCCGAGCGGATCGACTACGCCTGCAACATCATCACCAGCGCCTATCCGCAGGTACGCGATCAGGTGGTGAAGGCACCGGCGCTGCTCGGCGCCAAGCGCGCACCGCTTTTGCCCGACCTTGCCACCGCGCAGGAGCTGGGCATGGCCGGTTTCGACGCCGGAAGCTGGAACGTCATTTTCCTGCCCAAGGGCACGCCCGAGCCGATCGTCCGCAAGCTCAACGCGGCGATGAGCGAGGCCATCGATTCGCCCGAGACCGAGAAGCGCCTGCTCGCCATCGGCGTCGACATCCCGCCAAAGGACCGCCGCAGCCCGGCCTATGCCGCGGGTTTCGTCGAGCAGGAGATTAAGAAATACGAAGCCCCGATCAAGGCCAGCGGCATCGTCATCGACTGAAAAGGGTTGCCCGGCGCGGCAATGGCGCCGCTTGACCTGCGGCGCTGCGGCGGCAACTCTCCCGCCGATGGAGAAAACCATGCTCAAGGTGTTCGCGGGGCTGGCTCTGGCCTCTTTGACCGCGCTGACAGGTCCAGCCGCCGCGCAGGACTGGCCCAACCGGCCGGTTACATTGGTGGTGCCCTATGCCGCCGGCGGTCCGGTCGACACGATCGCGCGCATCATGGCCGCTCGCCTGAGCGAAATTCTCGGCCAGCAGATGGTGATCGAGAACGTCGGCGGCGCCGGCGGGCTCACCGGCACGGTCCGCGTCGCGAAGGCCCCGGCCGACGGCTACACGCTCCTGCTCTCGGGCAGCGCCGTGCTGTCGCAGAATCCAACCTTCCGCAAGCAATCGCCCTATGACCCGGTGACCGACTTCGCCCATGTCGCGCTGTTTTCGGATTCAGCGCGTGTGCTGATCGCGCGGAAGGATTTTCCGCCGAACGACTTCAAGGAATTTATGGCCTATGTGAAGGCGAACCAGACCACCCTGCAATACGGCTCGCCGGGCGCGGGCTCCGGCGGGCACACCTGCGCGGTCCTGCTCGACGGCGCGACGGGCGCCAAAATCACCCATGTTCCCTACCGCGGCGCGGGTCCTGCGATGCAGGACCTGATCGGCGGTCGCATCGACTACATGCTGGAGCAAATTTCGACGGCTACCCCGCAGATCAAGGCCGGCGCGGTGAAGGCCTACGCGACGCTCGGCCTTGCCCGCGGACCAGGGCTTGAGAACATTCCGACCGCCGAGGAACTCGGCACCAAGGGCCTCGATTGCGGCGCCTGGGGCTCGTTTTCATTTCCGAAGGGCACACCGCAAGCGATCGTGGACCGCCTGGTGAAGGCGTCGAGCGACGCCATCGATACCCCCGCCGTGATCGAGCGATTCAAGGCGGTCGGTGTCGTGGTCACCCCGAAGGACCGGCGATCGCCTGAATTCCTGACCAAGTTCGTCAAGTCTGAGCTGGACCGCTGGGTCGAGCCGATCAAGGCGAGCGGCGTATCTCTCGATTGAACCGGAGCAAATGATGACAACGATGCGAATCGCATTCGCCGCCGCTACCGCGCTGGTCGCATCGACCGCGAGCGCGCCCGCGCAGGATTGGCCGACGCGGCCGATCACCCTGATCGTGCCGTTCGCGGCCGGCGGCGGCGTCGACGCGAGCGCCCGCCTGCAGGCGCTGGCGATCGGCGAATTGCTTGGCCAGACCATCGTCGTGGAAAACGTCGGCGCTGCGGCCGGGACCATCGGCAGCGGCCGCGTCGCCAAGGCCGCGCCGGACGGCTACACGATGCTGATCGGCAACAGCGGCACACAGGTCTACAGCCAGTCGCTCTACAAGAAGCGGCCATACGACGCCGTCGCCGACTTCGAGCCGATCGCTGTCGTGACGGAATCGCCGCGCATCCTGGTTGCGCGTCCCGGACTGCCGGTGAAGAACCTTCAGGAGCTGGTCGCCTACACCAAGGCCAACCAGGACAAGATGCAGTATTCGTCCGCAGGCGTCGGATCGGGCACGCATCTGCCGTGCGCGCTGTTCAACTTCGCGCTGGGCGTGAACGTCACTCACGTGCCGTATCGCGGCGAAGGCCCGGCGCTGCAGGACGTGATCGCCGACCGCATCGACTACATGTGCACGACGATCCAAAGCGGCGCGGCACAGGCGCGGCAGGGCACGGTGAAGGGCATCGCCGTGATGGCGCCGCGGCGGGCGGCGATCATTCCCGACCTTGCCACCACCGGCGAGCAGGGCGTGCCGGGCGTCGAAGCCACGGTCTGGAACGGCTTCTTCTTTCCCAAGGGCACGCCCAAGCCGATTGTCGACAAGATGCACAAGGCGATCGAGACGATGATCGCCAAGCCCGACATCCGGCAGAAGATGGAAGCGCTCGGCCTCGAAATCCTGCCGCCGGAGCAGCGCACGCCGGCCTACCTCGCCCAATTCCTGCCCCAGGACGTCGAACGCTGGGGCAAGGTGATCAAGGATGCCGGTATCAGCGTGGAGTGAGTTTCAAGAAAACCAACTGCGTGTCGCCGTAGTCGCGCCGCTCGATCTCCGCAAATCCATCCGGCGGAGCAAACGCCGCGCCCGCCGCCTCCTCGACCACGATCAGCGAATCGGGCGTGAGCCAGCCGCCATCGCGCGCCGCGGTTAGCGCCCGCTCGGCCAGGCCCTTGGCGTAGGGCGGATCGAGGAACGCCAGCGAGAACGGCTCCATCGGATGCGCCGGCCCGAGCTTGGTCGCGTCGCGGCGATAGACCTTGGTGGTGCCACCCGCTCCCAAAGCATCGACGTTGCTGCGAAGCAGCGCCCGCGCCTCGGCGCCGTCATCGACGAACAGCACGAAATCCGCGCCGCGCGATAGCGCCTCAAGCCCGAGCGCACCGGTTCCAGCGAACAGGTCGAGTACGCGGGCGCCCGCGGCGGGATCGCCGTAGGAATGCGTCAGGATGTTGAACAGCGCCTCACGCAACCGATCGGCGGTCGGCCGGATCGCCCGCGATTTCGGCACTGAGAGCGTGCGCCCGCCGAGCCGGCCGCCGACGATGCGCATCAGCGGTCTCGCCGGCCTTTGTAGGGGCCGGCCACCGCGATGCGGCGACTTTTTGTCATCGTCCCGCGACGGTCTGCGCGCACCGTCATCCCGCAGTGACAGGTGCGACCCGCCTTTCGCAGGCCGGCCCTGACGGGACGGCACGTTTTCAGTGTGGCCTCGCTGAGATCCAAAGTTCGAGGAAGAACGACCCGACTTGCCTGGTTTGCGATCCGGCGCACCACGCCGGCCGCCCTTCGATACTCGCGGAACCTGTTCACGGGATAGGCGAACGTCGGGCGCAGGCGCCCGCAACTCCGGTTGATGGAAAGGCGCTTTCTGGACGGACGCCTCCCGCTCCACCAGCGGTCCGGAAAAATCCGCGCCCGCAACGGCAGCAATGCGCTCGCCGATCTGCTCGCGCAGCGCCCGGGTCTTGACCTCCTCCACCGCGCCGTCCGGCAGGTCGCCCAACTGGAACGGCCCATAGGACACACGGATCAGCCGGTTCACTGCCAATCCCAAATGTCCGAGCACATTGCGGATCTCGCGGTTCTTGCCCTCGCGCATCGCAAAGGTGAGCCAGACGTTGGAGCCCTGCTCCCGATCGAGCACCGCCTCGATCGCGCCGTAGCGAATGCCGTCGACCTCAATGCCGTGACGCAACCCGTCAAGCTGCTCCTGCGTGATCTTGCCATGGGCGCGCACGCGATAGCGCCGCAGCCAGCCGGTCGCGGGCAGCTCCAGCGCGCGCGCGAGCCCGCCGTCGTTGGTCAGCAGCAGCAGTCCCTCGGTGTTGAGGTCGAGCCGGCCGATGCTCACCACCCGCGGCATGTCCTTGGGCAGCGCGCCGAAGATGGTCGGGCGGCCGTGGGTGTCGGCGAAGGTGGTGACGAGGCCGCGCGGCTTGTGAAAGAGAAATAGCCGCGTGCGCTCCTTCTGCGGCAGCGGCTTGCCATCCACTGTGATCTTGTCCGTGGCGGTAACGTTGAGCGCGGGCGATCGGATGACCGAGCCGTTGACCGACACCCGGCCCGCTTCGATCCAGGCCTCCGCCTCGCGCCGCGAGGCAAGGCCCACGCGCGCCATCACCTTGGCGATGCGCTCGGCCGTCTTGGCCGGCGGTAGCGGCGCTTCGGGCACCGCCGGCCGCGGCAACGCGGTCTTGAGCCGCTTTCCGCGGAAAGGACGGCCGCGATGGTGCCCGGCGCCGCCCTTGTGGCCTTGGTTGTTGTCGTTCATCCGCGCCCTTATACACGGCTGGGCCATAGAGGTGTGGGATGCCGTCCTTCATGGAACTGGCGCTGGACGAGGCGCGCAAGGCGCACGACCTGGGCGAGGTGCCGATCGGCTGCGTGATCGTGCGCGACGGTGTCGTGATCGCGGCGGCCGGCAACCGCACGCTGACGGACCGCGATCCGACCGCGCATGCCGAGATGCTGGCCATCAGCGCTGCCGCAGGCAAGCTCGGTTCGGAGCGCCTGCCCGAATGCGACCTGCATGTGACGCTCGAGCCCTGCGCCATGTGCGCGGCAGCGGTCTCGTTCGCGCGTATCCGCAGGCTCTATTATGGCGCCCCCGACCCCAAAGGCGGGGCGGTCGACAACGGCGTGCGTTTCTTTGCGTCGCCGACCTGTCACCACCGTCCAGAGGTTTACAGCGGCATCAGCGAAGCCGCATCCGCCACGTTGCTGCGTGGGTTTTTCGAGGCGAGGCGTTAGAACATGGTTGAGCAGACCAATTCCGGATTGCGGCTGTACCTGAGCCCGGCCGAATTCATCGACAGCGATCACGAGCGCATCCGCGCCAAGGCCGGGGATATTGTGCGGTCGGTGCCGGACCCGGTCGAGCGGGCGCGCGTGCTTTATCGCGCCGTGCGCGACGAGGTCCGCTACGACCCCTACATCGACTACACCGACCCGGAAACCTATCGCGCGTCGAGCGTGCTGGCGAAGGGCCACGGTTATTGCGTCGGCAAGGCCTCGGTCTATGTCGCGCTCTGCCGTGCCGCCGGAATTCCTGCCCGGCTGGGCCTAGCCGACGTCAAGAACCATCTCGCCACGCCGCGCCTGCTTGAAGCCGTCGGCACCGATCTGTTCGCCTATCACGGCTATGTCGAGGTCATGCCGGGGCATGAATGGGTCAAGGCGACGCCGACGTTCAACGTGACGCTGTGCCAGAAGCTCGGCGTGCCGCCGCTGGAATTCTCCGGGGAAGCCGACGCGCTGCTGCAGCCGTTCGACGCCAGCGGGCGGGAGTTCATGTCCTACGTCGCCCAGCACGGCACGTTCTTCGATGTGCCGGCGAAGTTCCTGATCGGGGAGATGGTGCGTCTCTATCCGAAGCTGTGCCGGCCCGGCGGCCTGCGGGGAGATATGGAACAGGAAGGCGCCCAGCGCTGAGGCGACGCGTCGCTCAAGCGTCGATCAGCTTCGCGAGCTTTTCCTTGAACTCGGCCTTCGCCGGATCGGCGGCGCGCAGGATGGCGCTGGCCTGCAGGAAACCCAGAGCGCGAAATGCGCCGACCTTGGGCTGCAGCAGCAGGTCGGGCGCGCCGTGGCGCAATTTCTCACTGATGATCGAATTCGTCATCACCAGCACCGTCGCATAGAGACATTCGAGCGCGTTGGGCACCTCGCGCCGGTCGGCGGAGATCGGCCCCGAGATGTCGACCGCCACGACGATGTCGGCCAGCCCGCGCAGATGCTCGAACGGCAGCGGATTGGTCGCGCCGCCGTCGACCAGCACCTGACCGTCGTACTCCACCGGACGCATGATGGTCGGCAGCGAGATCGAGGCGGCAAGCGCGCGCCGCAGCGGGCCTTTAGAGAACATCACCTCGCGGCGGCGATAGAGATCGGAGGCGATCACCATGAGCGGGATCGACAAGCCCGGAAAAATCATCCGGCAGGCTCTCCGGCAGGAACTGCTCGCACAGCAGCTCGGCGTCGAGCCGCGTGGCGTCGCCGAGGCCACCGCCGAACAGGTGCCGCAGTTTTCCGGCGCGAGCGCGCATCATCCTCCGCATCACGTCGGTGCGGTTGTGCGCGATATGGATGGCGTAGCGGCGCATCTCGCGGCCACTCATGCCGGCGGCATAGCCCGCGCCGATGATCGCGCCGATCGAGGTGCCGGCGATCGCCACGGGCTTCACGCCCATCTCGTCCAACGCCTCGGCAACCACGATATGGGCGAGGCCGCGCGCCCCGCCGCCACCGAGCGCGAGCGCAACCGACTTCATCTGGCTCCAGCCTCGCGGGCAAAGCGCCACGCGGTCTCCGCCAGCGGCCGCACCATCTGCGCCTTGGCCGGTGCGTGCTCGCTGGTCGCCGTGCCATCGCGGACCCGGCCGGCGATGCCCTGCAGAATGGCGGCGATGCGGAAGAAATTATAGGCGAGGTACGTCGCCAGATGCGGCCGCGGATCGAAGCCGGTCCGCGCGTGATACATCTCGACATAGGCCGACATCGACGGAATACCGAGCGCGGCGAGATCGTGGCCCACGAGCGACCCGGTCCCGGCGCCGGTATCCTCCGGCGGCATGCTCCAGGCCATCAGGTGATAGCTGAAGTCGGCGAGCGGATCGCCCAGCGTCGACAGCTCCCAGTCGAGCACGGCGAGCACGCGCGTCGAGGACGTGTCGAAGATCATGTTGTCGAGCCGGTAGTCACCGTGCACGAGGCGCACCGGGCCGGATGGCGGGATATGCGCCGGCAGCCATTCGATCAGCCGCTCCATCTCGTCGATCGGTTGCGTCTGCGAAGCGCGGTACTGCTTCGACCAGCGGTCAACCTGGCGGGCGACGTAGTTCTCGCCGCGGCCGAAGTCCGAGAGCCCCAATCCCGCCGGATCGTAGCAATGCAACCGCGCGAGCGTCGCGACCATCACGTCATAAATCGAAGCGCGCTCGCGCGGATTCGATCCCGGCATTTCCGGATTCCAGAACACGCGGCCCCCGACGAAGCCCATCACATAGAACGGCGTGCCGGTGATGCTGTCGTCGGCGCAATAGAGCACCGGCTCGGCCACCGGAAAGCGCTTGGCGGTCAGCGCCTGGATGACGCGGAATTCACGATCGACCGCGTGCGCCGAGGGCAGAAGCTTCCCCGGCGGCTTCCGCCGCAGCACATACTTTCGCGACGGGGTTTCCAGGAGATATGTCGGATTGGACTGGCCCCCCTTGAACTGATGCACGTGGAGCGGCCCGGCAAAACCCGGCACCTCCCGCGCCAGATAGGCTTCCAGCCGCGCCGGATCGAATCGCAGCGGCTCGGCCACGTCCTTGGTGCCGGTAAACGCAACCTGGCGGTCGATCTTCTGCATGGCCCAAACGTAGCATCGCCGCGGGCGCCGCGTTAAGCTTCCCCGAAATGGGGCTAATAATATGAAGCGTCTGCCCGTGGCAGAGGAGGACCGGCGTTCGGTCAAGGAATGGTACGATCGCTGGAGCGGATACGTCGCCGATGTCAATTTCACGGCGGCGCGTCCGACGTTCGCCGAGGACGCCATCGCCTTCGGCTCCAAGGTCGAGGTCATGACATCGCAGGCGCAGCTCGAGGCCGAGCAATGGCGTTCGGTCTGGCCGTCGATCGAGAACTACCGCTTCGACACTTCAACGCTCGAGCTCATCATGTCGCCGGACCGCCTGATGGCGATGGGCGCCTGCATCTTCCGCTCCACCGGCATCCACGCGGACGGCGGCAAGTTCGAGCGCGACGGCCGTTCCACCGTGACCCTGATGCGCCCGTCCGTCGGCGCGGCGTGGATCTGCACCCACTCCCACATCTCGCTCAAGCCCGGCACGCCGGGGATGTCCCATGGCAAACGGCCGGAAAAAGTCTGAAGAAACCCATCATGAAAACCGGATTGCTCATCGTCGGTATTCTGACGCTGCTGTGCGGACTGATCTGGGCCGCGCAAGGCTCCGGCCTCTTCCCCTATCCGGCGTCGAGCTTCATGATCAACGAAAGCCGTTGGATCACCATCGGTCTCGCCACCGCCGCCGCAGGCGCCGTCGCCATACTGGTGTCGTTCAAACTCTAGCCCGCTTTCCCTTTCCAACTCTGGAGACTTCCGTGCCCGTGATGTCCGGTAAACGCGCCTTCCTCGATCTGCTGAAACAGGAGGGCGTCGGGATCGTGTTCGGCAACCCCGGCACCACCGAACTGCCGCTGATGGACGCCTTCGCGGTCGAGAACGACATCCGCTACATCCTCGGCCTACAGGAGGCCGCCCTGATGGCGATGGCCGACGGCTACGCCCAGGCTTCCGGCAAGCTGACGGTGATCAACCTTCATGTCGCGCCCGGCCTCGGCAACGCCATGGGTATGCTCTACGACGCGCAGATGGCGGGCTCGCCGATCCTGGTGACGGCCGGTCAGCAGGACGCCGAATACCTTATCCAGGAGCCGATCCTATCGGCCGACCTGCCGACGCTGGCCAGGCCGTTCGTGAAATTCGCGGCACAGGTCGACCGCCTCAAGGACTTGCCGACGCTGGTGCACCGCGCCGCCAAGACCGCGCTCGCCCCGCCCACTGGCCCGGTGTTCCTGGCGCTGCCGGGCGACATTCTCAAGAACGACGCCGACCTCGATCTGCAGGAGCCGACCCGCGTCGCGCCGCGCATCCGCGGCGACATCGACGCGGTCAATGCCGCCGCCGATCTGCTGGCAAAGGCTGATCGCCCCGTCATCATCGCCGGCGACGCCGTGGCGCAGAGCCGCGGGCACAAGGAGCTGGCGGCGCTGGCCGAACTGATCGGCGCGCCGGTTTACACCGAGTTCGTGCCGAACACCGCGTCGTTTCCCTCCTCGCATCCGCTCTACCGCGGCTCGATGACCCGCTCGCAGCAGGGCGTGCGGCAGGTGCTCGACCAGCACGATCTATTGTTTTCCGTCGGCGGCGACATGTTTACGTGGTCGCTGCCGTCGGCGATCGAGCCGATGCCGCCCGGCATGAAGCTCATTCATCTCGACACCGACCCCTGGCAGATCGGCAAAACCTATCCGGCGCAAGTCGGCATCATGGGCGATCCGAAGGCAACGCTGCCCGACATCACCGCAGCTGTCCGCGAGCGCTTGAGCGCGGCGGCCAAGAGCGCCGCAGCCAGGCGCTTGAAATCGGCAACCGACGCCATCAAGGCCGAGCGCGAGGCGTTTCGCGCCAAGGCGCGGGCGATGGCCGGCAAGACGCCGGTGCAGCCGCTTGCATTGCTCGAAGCGATCGGCGCGATGCTGCCGAAGGATGCCGTGGTGATCGAGGAGGTTTTGTCATCAGCGCCGGGCGCGCGTTCGCTGATCAACTCAGACGACGAGCAGAGCTTCTTTGCGCTGCGCGGCGGCGGCATCGGCTGGGGCCTTCCTGCCGCGATCGGCGCCAAGCTCGCGCTGCCCGACCGACCGGTCGTGGCGCTCGTCGGCGACGGCAGCGCGATGTACACGGTGCAGGCGCTGTGGACCGCCGCGCACTACAAGCTGCCGGTGATCTGGGTGATCTTCAACAACACCAGCTACCGGATTCTCAAGCAGCGGCTCGTCAACATGCGGGGCCTGGCCGAGCAGGTCGACAAGTTCGTCGGCATGGAATTGAACGATCCGGCGATCGATTTCGTCGGCCTCGCCCGCTCGCTCGGCATCGAGGCGCAGCGCGCCAAGACCGTGAAAGACACGACCGACCTGATCGGCAAGGCGCTTAAGGACGGCACCGCGCTGCTGATCGACGTGGATATGGAGCGGAACTACAAGCCTATGTGAGTCCGCCCCGACATCAGCCCGCACCCTCCATGGTGAAGCCGACCTTCATCGTCACCTGATAGTGCTGCACGATCCCATCGGTGATGTGGCCGCTCGTGCGCACCACTTCGAACCAGCGCACATTCCGCAACGTGCTGCTGGCGCGCGCAATGCCCGAGGTGATGGCATCCTCGATGCTTTCCTCCGACGTGCCGACCAACTCGATGACCCGATAGATGTGCTGATCCGGATTCACGGCTTCGCGGCTCATCAGCGCCGTCCTGGCGGCATAGTCGATGGCGCCGTCGCGGCCGGTCATGCCGCCGCTGCGGGCCTTGATCGATACCACTTTCCGGGATCGTTTCATGGGCTGGTCTCCTCCGGGTTATCCGGAGACAACGGAGATGACCGCGGATTGGTTCGGCTGCGCGGGACAAATTGCGGCTTTTGCCGCATAGAGTGGCGCAACACATCCTGTTTTGAGCGCCCGACATGCCCCGGATCGCGGTCTTCACCAAAAATCGGACCAATCCGGCCTATGACGCCGCGCGGCTCGGCGCGGACCGGACCGCGGCGCGGCTGGGCGCCACCACCGTCCACTATGTCCCCGAACAGCCGGACAGCGTACCGGAGCAGATCGTGCTGATTGCGCGTGCGATCACGGAGAAGCCCGACGCGGCGGTGTTCGTTCCGGTGGACGAATCCGCGGTCAACGACGCCATCCTTGGCTTCGATGCTGCCGGCATCCCGCTGTTCAACATCATCAACCGCACCACGGCCGGACGGCGTGTCACTTTCGTCGGCTCGGACGACCGCGCGCTAGGACGGAACATCGCGCGCTATCTGTTCGCGAAGCTTCCGCGCCGCGGCACGATTATCATCCTGGAAGGCACGCCTGCCTCGGCGACCAGCCGCGAACGGCTGTTGGGTTTCCAGGATGCGCTGGCGGAGCATCCTGTCATCAACGTGAGGAGTTCGCTGCGCGGCGACTACCAGCGCGACATCGCCAGCGATGTCTTCCTTCGCGCCAGGGAGCAATGGCCGGGCGTCGACGCGGTGTTGTGCGCCAATGACGTCATGGCGCTCGGCGTGCTGGATGCGCTCAACCCGAATCCGGGCAGCGGCCCGTTTGTGGTTGGGGTCAACGCGATCCCTGAGGCGGTCGCGGCCGTCGCGGCCGGGCGTATGCTCGCCACCGCGGACTTCAACGCCATGACGATGAGCGAGATCGCCACGGAAGCCGCGGTGCGGCATCTGCGCGGCGAAATCATTCCGCCCGACATCATGCTGCCGGTTCAGGTGGTCGATGCGGCCAACTGTGCGGCGTGGAACGCGCCGTTCGAGAAGCGTCCCTCTCCGGTGTGGGAAGACGTCGTCCGCCGCGGCTGAGCGCGGCGAAATCTATTTCGCCATCCGCGCCACGAGCGCTTCCAGCTTCTCTAGGCTCTGGTTCCAGCCCGCATCCATGCCCGCGAGCATCTGCGGCGCAGCCGGATGGAATCCCTTGGCGCTTGCCTTCACCGTGACCCTGGTGCGGCTGCCCTCTTCTTCAAACGTCACGACCGTGTCGGATTCCAGATACCTCGTGCCATCCAAGCCCTCGGCAAAGGCGGTGAACCGCAGCCGCACCGGCTTGACCACTTCGGTGAAGAGCCCCGGCATCGGATAGACCGTGCCGTCGGGCGCCTTCATGTGGATCATCAATTTGCCGCCCGGCCGCACGTCCATCTCGCACACCGGATTGGTGAAGTGGTGCGGCCCCCACCATTGCGCCATGTGTTTGGGCTCGGTCCAGGCCGACCACACCAGCGCGCGCGGCGCGTCGAAGGTGCGCGTCAGCGTCACCTCGCGGGTCATGGCCTGCGGCTTGGCCTGTGTCTTGGTCGCGACTGCATCTGTCATGACGAACTCCTCACTGGTTCCTGTTGCGGTTGGGACGCGTTACTTCTCGGCGGCGGCCTTCAGCTTGGCGAAGCCCGCCTCCATGTCGCCGCCCACCATCTTGTCCATGTCGAGGAACACATGGATGATCTTGGCGAAGTACGGCGCTTCGCCGCGCATCGACCAGTTCACGGTCGTGCTGTCGCCCGCGGGCGTAAGCGTGAACTCGACCTTGTTGTGCGCCGTCATCGGCCGCGTCATGTTCAGATCGAGCGCGACCTTGGATGGCACCGCCTCCGTGATGAGCATGTTGCCGGCGCCGACATTGCTATCGCCGTCCCAGGCATAGGTCGCGCCCTTGCCGCTGGTGGTGGCGCTGTAGGTCCGCTTCATCGCCGGGTCCTTGGTCTCCCAGGGCGACCACGCGGCCCACGCTTTGAAATCGTTGATCAGCGGGAAGATCTTCTCCGGCGGCGCCTTGATCGCGGCGCTGCGCTGGACGCGGAATGTGTCAGGCTTCATCGCAGCGAGGATCAGCACGACGGCGATGCCGCCGGCCACCACAGCACCGATCACGGCAAAGATTTTCAGCATGGGCATAGGCTCCGCGTTGAGCAGTCAGATCGGAAGCATCGAGAAGTAGGGCTTCGCCTCTTCGATGGCCCGGGCATATGACGGACGCTTCAGGAGGCGCTGGAGATAGGCGGCCGTGCTCTTGTGCGTCTCGCCGAACGGAAAGAGCTTGTTGATATAGAAAAGCGCAGGCGCCGCGGCACAATCGGCCATGGTGAAGTCATCGCCCATGGCCCAGGTCCTGCCGGCCATTTCCTTGTCGATCATGTCCAGCGCGACCGTGAGGCGCCTGCGCGCATCCTCGACACCATGCGGGTCCTTCTTGCCTTCCGGACGCAGCCTGTCGCCGACCACCTTCTGCATGTGGAGGTGGAGATGTAGATCGTAAAACCGGTCCTTGAAGCGCATCTGCCGGGCGGCCTCCGGATCGCTGGGGATGAGCCTGGTTTTTCCCGGATAATGCTGATCGAGATACTCGATGATGATGCTCGACTCCGGAATTGTCCGTCCCTCGTCCTGCAGCACCGGAAACTGGCCGCACGGCCAAAGCGACTTGAAGGCCGCCGCCTCGGCCGGATCCATCAGATTGATGATCCGGCGTTCGAACGGCGTGTCATTTTCATAGAGCGCGATCAGCGCCTTATGGCAGTACGACGAAAGCGGATGAAAATGGAGCGTGAGAGACATGCACTCGCACCCGGCCTGACTGTTAGAGGATGGATTTCCGTTACGCCTCGACGATCATCTTGAAGCCGCCGAAGATCATGCGCTTGCCGTCGAACGGCATGTCTTTCCCGCTCATCATCTTGGCGATGCGCGGATCTTTCATCACCTTTGCCATCACCTTGTCGCGGTGGGCACGCGACTTGTAGATGATCCAGGAAAATACGACCGTCTCGCCGCGTTTGAGTTTTACGCTGCGCGGGAATGAGGTCCGCTTGCCGTACGGGACATCGTCGGCGACGCTTTCATAAAACCCCAGCGCGCCGTGATCGAGCCAGACCTTCGAGGAGAGCTTGGCCATGCTGCGATAAGCTGCGACTTTTTTCTTCTGCACCGGAAGCACGAAACCATCGACGTAGTTCATCTGAAACTCCTTTGCTGGGTGGGTCGTGACCGCCGCCGGCGGCCACGCGCTGTGATTGGGCTCTCAGGCCTGAACCTTGCCTTGGACCTTCGCCAGATAGCCTTCGAGCCCCTCCAACGAGCCGTTCCAGCCCTGCGTCATGCTGGCGTAACCCTCGTCGAAGGTCTTCTGTTCCTCCGCCGTCGCATTGTGGGCCGACCAGCGCAGCGTGAACTTGGTCTTGGCGCCCGGCAGCTCTTCGAAGGTGAATACGGAATACATCTCGATCGGCCAGGTCGGCGCCATCGGATGACGCGCAAGGCCGCCGCTCTCGTCTGAGAACGAGTTGATGAACACGAGCCGGGAAGGCGGTACGATCTCGCGGTAGACCTGCCTGCCCCACATCACCGCTCCGTCGGGCGACTTCATGCCGTAGTGGTAGGTGCCGCCGACGCGCAGATCCATTTTCGAGGTCACCACCGCGACGCCTTTCGGGCCCCACCAGCCCTTCATGTGCTCGGGATCGGTGAAGCACTTCCACACCAATTCGCGTGGCGCATCGAACACCCGGGAGAGGACGAAGTCGCTGCTCTTGCCGGCCGCTGCTGTTTGGGTCGCTGTCATCGTCTCTCTCCTACTTTCGAGTCCTACGCGCTGTCACCGGTCGACCATGATCATCCAGCCGACGCCAAATTTGTCGGCGAGCATGCCGAACTTCGGCGAGAAGAAGGTCTTGGTCATCGGCAGTTGCACTTTGCCGCCTTCGCTCAGCGCGCCGAACATCTTGTCGGCCTCGGCCTCGGTCTTGGCCGAGATCGTCAGCGCGAAGCCCTTGAATTCCGACTTGCCCTCGCAACTGCCGTCGGAGGCCAGCACCTGGGTGTCGCCGACCTTGACGGCCGCGTGCATGACCTTGTCCTTGTTCGCCTCGGTGCAGCCACCCGGATCCGGATTGTCCTTCCAGCGCATCAGCGTCTCGACCTTCGCGCCGACCGCCTTCTTGTAGAAGTCGAGCGCTTCGTCGCAGCGGCCATCGAAAAACAGATACGGTTGCACTTGCATGGAACTCTCCTTTTAGATCGATTGAGTGGCAGGAAAACGGATTTCTATGACGCCATCGTGGCCACGTATTGATCCAGCCGCGCCAGCGTCTGCACGAGGCCCTTGTCGGCGCCATATTCCCTGATCACGCGCGCGCGCTCTTCCGCGCTCGGGAACTCGCCGCGCAAGGTGACCTTGGTTTTGCCGCCGATATCCTGAAACGTCACCGTGGTGCGAAACTGCACCGGCTCGACGTCGTCGCCGCCGCCATGGTGATAACGGATCAGCTCGGCCTCCACGATCTCGTCGAACGTGATGCGGTTCTCGTAATCGCGGCCGTCCGGGCCGTGCATGACGAAACGCCAGACGCCGCCGGTCTTGAACTCGAACGAACTCGTGGTCGTGCGAAATCCGTCCGGGCCCCACCATTGCGCCAGATGCCTGGGATCGGTCCACACCGACCACACCATTTTGCGCGGCGCGTCGATCACGCGCGACCCCAGCATCACCTTCGGATCGGATGCGAGGTCGATGCTACTTTTTTCGGCCACGCTGCTTCTCCTGCTTTTTCCGGGGAGCCTTTTCCTGCGGCGTGTCGGTTTGCAGCATGCGCAGATAGTCCTCCAGCCGGTCGAGCCGCTGCTCCCAGAGCCTCCGGTATTCTTCGAGCCAGTCGTCGACGCCCTTCAGCGCATTCAGCTCGATCCGGCACGGCCGCCACTGCGCCTCGCGGCCGCGCGCGATCAGGCCGGCGTGCTCCAGCACCTTCAGGTGCCGTGATACCGCGGGAAGGCTGATGTCGAACGGCTCGGCCAGTTCGGACACCGAGGTCTGGCCGAGTGCGAGCCGCGCCAGGATCGCCCGGCGCGTCGGGTCGGCAAGGGCGGAAAAGGTGGCGCTCAGGCGGTCCATTATCATTTAGCCGATCTGTTAAATAACAAGTTGGTTAAATATACAAGCCGGCCCAGCCCGTCAAGCGGACTCGGGCAAAAAATCGCCTAGTCCTAGATCGCCTAGTCTTCGAAGGTGTTGTGGCCGGCCAACCGGCTTCGCAGTGCGCCGGCTTCGCGGACGCCGCCTGTCACGGAGTCCAACACGGATTGTTTGCGGGCCTTGGTCCTAGTCCTGGCGGGCCGCCGAGCCTTGGAACGGGCCTTGGATCGAGCCTTGAGCGTCGCCACAGCCTTGCGCTTCTTGGCCGCTCGCTTGGCGGATTTGCGAGCCTTCTTCCGAGCCACCGTTCGAGCCTTAGCCATGGTTGCCTCCGTCTCGTTCAGCCGCCCCCGAGATATCTCTGGCACTCTGTGCTCATGCCGCGGGCAAAGCCAGCACGCCCCTCATCTAGTCAGTCGCGCGATCGGCGCGTCGGCCAAGATCTTGTACTGCTGCACGCGCGGCTTGGCCTTGTCCTCCTCGTTGACGAACTGGAACGAGCTTTTGCCCAAGAGCTCGCGCGGCAGCACCATGACGCGGATGAAGCGGCTCGGACGATCCATCGCGGCTTGCGCGAACACCGGATCGGAGCCGGTTTCATACCAGGCGCTGCCGGGACCGTAGGAGGTCGAACGGCCGTGCGTGTCGATGCGGATGCCGCCGTCGATCAGGCAGCGGATGCCCGGCCCCCAGTGCTTGTGCAAGAAGGCGCAGCCGCCCGGCGGAAAAGCCACGCTATCGCCGCGCAACAGCAATTCGCCCTGCGGGATCGTTTCGAGCACGGCCGCGAGCTTTTCCTGCGAGCGCGCGCCCTCGATCGGGTGGCTGTTACTCTTCGATGCCGCCAGCTCGAAGCGCCACAGCGTCACGCCGTCTTTGCCGACGGCGAGCGAGCACGCGCCCTCGCCGTGCCACGCCTCGCCGTCGCTCAGCGTCTTGTCGCCGATGCTCACGGCGCCGTGCACCACGAAGATCATCCGCGCCAGCGCCGGCAATGACATGGCGGGCGCGCCGCCACTGATGGAATCCTCGTAGAGCCGCAGCACCGGATGCATGAACCCGTCCTATTTGAAAAACTCGATCAACGCCTTCGCCGTCGCCGCCGGGTTCTCCTCCGGCAGATAATGTCCGCTGTCGACGGCAAAGCCGCGCACGTCGTTGGCCCACTCGCGCCATATCGAAAGTGGATCGGTCGCCAAAGCGCTGGGGATACCGACCGCGCCCCATAGTGCGAGCAGCGGACAGGTGATCTTCTTTCCGGCCGCGCGGTCAGCCTCGTCGTTCTTGAGGTCGGTGGTGCGACCGGCGCGGTAGTCCTCGCAGGTGGCGTGGATGCGGAGCGGATCCTGGAAGAACGCGTGGTAATGCGCAAGCGCGCGCGGATCGAACATCAGCGACTTTGCCTTGGTGCCGGGCGCACCCGTACGATTCCAGAAGGAGATCGGATCGCGCCCGATCATCTCTTCGGGAAACGGCGCGGGCAGCGCCAGGAACGTCCAGTGCCAGATGCGAAATGCAAACTGCGCATCGATGCTGTGCCACATCGTATGGGTCGGCACGATGTCGAGCGTCGCGAGCTTTTCCAGCCGGCCGGGGTGATCGAGCGCAAGCCGGTACGCGACGCGCCCGCCGCGGTCGTGGCCTGCGAGGCGGAAGCGAACATGCCCAAGCTTCTCCATCAACTCGACCATGGCGTTCGCCATGCTGCGTTTGTCGTAGGGAGCATGGCCCTCACCGGAGTCTGGCACCGCCGACCAGCCGTAACCCGGCAGGTCCGCGATCACGAGGCTGAAATGCTCGGCGAGCGCCGGCGCGACCGCGTGCCACATCACGTTGGTCTGGGCATAGCCGTGTAGCAGCAGCAGCGGTGGCCCCTTGCCACCCGAGCGCGCGAAGATTTTTCCGGCGGCGGTGTCGATCCAATGCGACTGATAACTGGGAAAGAGATCGACGAGATCGGGCATGGCGCTATCAGACCGCGCCTGAGCCCTGCGGGTCAACCGCCCGCCTTCTCCCGCTTCACCGCCTGCCAGCCGATGTCGCGGCGGCAGAAGCCCTCCGGCCATTTGATCCGGTCGATCGCCTGATAGGCCCGCGCCTGCGCCTCGCTCACATTCTTGCCTTGCGCTGAGACGTTGAGTACGCGGCCGCCGTTGGCGAGAATTTTTCCGCCGTCCGCCTTGGTGCCGGCGTGGAAAATCTCCACGCCTTCGACCTTCGCCGCTTCGTCCAAGCCCGCGATCACCGAGCCACGCTTGTACTCGCCGGGATAGCCGTTGGCCGCCATCACCACGGTCAGCGCCGCGTCCGGATACCAGCGGAGATCGAAGCTCTTGAGCTGGCCGTCGCGCGACGCGATCAATGCGGGCAAGAAATCCGACATCAGCCGCAGCATCAGCACCTGCGTCTCTGGATCGCCGAAACGCGCATTATATTCGATCAGCTTCGGGCCATCCTTGGTGATCATCAGCCCCGCGAACAACACGCCCTTGTACGGCGCGCCCATCGCCTTCATGGCCCGCATGGTGGGAACGATGATCTCGTCCATCGTCCGCGCCGTCATCTGCGGCGTCATCACCGGTGCCGGCGAGTAGGCGCCCATGCCGCCGGTGTTTGGTCCGGTGTCGCCGTCGCCAACGCGCTTGTGGTCCTGCGCCGAAGCGAGCGGGATCGCGGTCTCGCCATCGCACAGCGCGAAGAACGATGCCTCCTCACCCACCAGAAATTCCTCGACAACCACCTCGGCACCGGCCGCACCCAGGCCGCCCTCGAACATCATGTCGATCGCGGCCTCCGCCTCGGCCAGACCTTCCGGAATGATGACGCCTTTGCCGGCCGCGAGCCCATCGGCCTTGATGACGATCGGCGTGCCCTGCTTGCGGACATAGGCCTTCGCAGGCTCAGCCGAATTAAACCGCTCATAGGCCGCGGTCGGAATGTTGTTGGCCCGGCACAGGTCCTTGGTGAAGCCCTTGGAGCCCTCCAGCCGCGCCGCGGATTTACTCGGGCCGAAGGTCTTGAAACCGGACGCTTCGAGATCGTCCACCACGCCGGCGACCAGCGGCGCCTCCGGTCCGACCACAACGAAGTCGATCTTGTTCGCCTTGCACAATACGACCACTGCCGCGTGGTCGGTGATGTCGAGCGCGACGCATTCGGCCTCCTGCGCGATGCCGGCATTCCCCGGCGCGCAAATGAGCCGGTCGGTCAGCGTGCTGGAGGCGAGCTTCCAGGCCAGCGCGTGCTCGCGGCCGCCGGAGCCGAGGAGGAGAATGTTCATGCCGGGCAAGGACTAGCACGGGCGGCCAATCCGGCGGAACTTCGCCGCCCACAACGTCCACAGCCCCGCCTCGACGGGGCGTCGCGGGCATGGTTTGCTTGAGCCTATGAAAGTCCTCGCTGCCGTGCTTTTGCTCGTATGCGGTCTGGTCGCGTCTGCGGCCGCCGGCGATTACACATACGAAAACCGGCCCGAAGTCGTCTTCAAGGGTGGCGTCGTCCGCCAGACGCCCTATCCGCAAAGCAGGCGCGCTGCATCGGTGTGGAATTCGGACGCCTGCTGGCGCGGCTGCAAGGCGGAATGCACCTGGAAGATGGAATATTGCGTGCGCTCGGACGACGCGGACGCCTGCCGGCCGCATCTGGACGCCTGCGACAGGTCATGCCAGCGCGCCTGCCGCGACTGGTCAGCCGGCCCACCGCTAGGCTTTTTCGACTTTTAGAGCGCAGGCCGTTCCAGGACGGCCCGAGCGTCGTAGGCTAGTCTGACGCTCCGATGTTCGAAAAGCTCGCCGCCCGCTTCCGCGCCAGCGATACCAACCACCCCCTGCTCGTGCCGCTGCTCATCAGCACCATGCTGGTGCAGTTGATCACGGCGATGGTGCGCGTCACCACCTCATATCGCGCCGTCGAGCTCAACCTGTCGATCGTCTGGCTCGGCCTGATCGCTGCCACCTTCGCCATCTGCCCAATCCTGATCGCGGTCCGCGTCGGCCGCGAGATCGATCGCGGCTACGACGCCCAGACCACCTGGCTCGGCGCTGCCATTTTCATGATCGCCTGCGCGGGCTTTACCTTCGCGTCGACGCCGGTCGGGCTGCTGGTCGCGTCTACCATCATGGGCACCGGCCACATCATGCTGATGGCGAGCCAGCAGATGCTCTGCGTGCGCGCCGCGGGCCCGCGCAGCTTGGAGTCGGTGTTCGGCAATTACATGGTGGCCGGCGCCATCGGCCAAGGCGTCGGGCCCTATGTGGTCGGCTGGATCGGCGGCAACGCCTCGGTCCCGCCGACGCAACCGCTGTTCGTCATCGGCGCAATCATCGCCGCCCTGACGTTCGCCGTCGTGCTGGCGATACGGCCCGGCCCGGATAAGCCACGGGCCATCGGCGAAACCGAAATTGTTCCGGTCCGCCAGATCGTACGCATCCCCGGGCTGATCGGGGTGGTGCTGGCCGGCGTGATCCTGGTTTCCGCCTCCGACATCATCGTGATCTACGTCCCGCTGCTCGGCGCCGAGCGCAACATCGACGTCCACGACGTTGGCCTCCTGCTGACCGTGCGCGCGATATTCTCGATGGTGGCGCGGCTGTTCTACGCGCGCATGGTGCTGGCCTTCGGCCGCTGGCCGCTGATGATCGCCAGCACCTTCGCGTGCGGGTTGAGCTACGCCGCGTTCGCCGCGCCGCTGCCGCTGTGGGCGATGCATATGGCTATCGCGGTGATGGGCTTCTCGTTTGGGCTGGCGACCACGCTCAGCATCACCATCGTCGTCGACATGACCACTGTCAGCGCGCGTGGCACCGCTAACTCGCTCCGCATCATGAGCAACCGGGCAGGCCAGTTCGTGCTGCCGTTCAGCGCGGGTCTGGTGGCCGCCGCCACCGGCATTGCCGGCTTGTTCCTGGTCCTTGCGGCCGCGATCTCGGCTTCAGCCGCCGCGATGATCTGGAAGCGGCCAGAATAAACAACATTCTTCGACCTCATCCTGAGGAGCCGCGCGAAGCGCGGCGTCTTGAAGGATGGGCTCAACGGGGGGCCGCCTGCATCCTTCGAGACGGGCGCAAGAGCGCCCTCCTCAGGATGAGGCGGAGATACGTCCCGCAATCTGCTAATGTGCCCCCGATGACCGACTCGCAACCCAACATCGTGGAATTCACCGTCTCCGAACTGTCGGCGGCGCTCAAGCGCACCGTCGAGGACGCCTACGGTTACGTGCGCGTGCGCGGCGAAATCTCCGGCTACAAGGGCCCGCACTCCTCCGGCCATTGCTATTTCGCACTGAAGGACGACCGCGCCAAGATCGACGGCGTGATCTGGAAGATGACCTTCGCCCGCATGCGGGTGAAACCCGAAGAGGGCATGGAGGTCATCGTCACCGGCAAGCTCACCACCTATCCGAACCGATCGAGTTATCAGATCGTCGTCGATACCCTCGAGCCCGCCGGTCTCGGCGCGCTGATGGCGCTGCTCGAAGAGCGCAAGAGGAAGCTCACCGCGGAGGGCCTGTTCGACGAGGCGCGCAAGCAGCTCCTGCCGTTCCTGCCCGAGGTGATCGGCGTCGTCACCTCGCCGACCGGCGCCGTGATCCGCGACATTCTGCATCGCCTCGCCGACCGCTTCCCCCGCCACGTCATCGTCTGGCCGGTCAAGGTGCAGGGCGACGGCTCGGCCGAGCAGGTCGCCGCCGCCATCAACGGCTTTAATGCGCTGCCGGAAGGTGGCCGCATCCGCCGGCCGCATCTGATCATCGTCGCGCGCGGTGGCGGCTCGCTGGAGGACCTGTGGTCGTTCAACGAGGAAATCGTCGTGCGCGCCGCGGCCGGCAGCATGATCCCGCTCATTTCGGCGGTCGGCCACGAGACCGACGTGACCTTGATCGACTTCGCCTCGGACAAGCGCGCGCCGACGCCGACCGCCGCGGCCGAGATGGCGGTGCCGGTGCGCTCGGAGCTGATCGCCGAGCTCATGAGCAAGGCGCGCCGGGCGCTGGCCTGCTGGCAGCGCGCCCAGGATCACCGCCGCACGGAGTTGCGCGCCGCGGCGCGCGCGCTGCCGAACGCCGAGGAGCTACTGGCGATCCCGCGCCAACGGCTCGACGCCTGCGCTGAACGGTTGCCGCGGGCGCTGCGCGCCAACGCGCAGATCCATCACACGCAATACTCACGGATCGCCGGCCGCTTGTCGCCGCAACTGCTCCGCACCCAGGTCGAGCGCCGCCGGCTGCTGCTCGACGCCTGCACGCATCGGCTCGGCACCGCGCTCAAGACCTATCGGCTGACACATCTGACGCGTATCGACCGCGCTCGCGACCGCGTCACCACTTTGGCCGAGCGTTCTGAGCGCGCGATCTGGACCTTGCTCGACAACCGTGCTGCACAAATGGAACGCACCGGACAATTGCTCGCGGCATTCTCCTATCGCGGTGTGCTGTCGCGCGGCTTCGCACTGGTGCGAGACGGCGCCGGTCACCCGCTGCGGACTGCGGCGTCCGTACAGCCTGGCACGCTGCTCGACATCGAGTTTGCCGACGGACGTGTCGGCGCAACGGCGCAAGGCGTCAGCAAACGCATCGAAAGTCCGCCATACGCTCGCCCGCGGCCCCGCACGCGGCGGGGTGGCGGCGGCAACGAGGGCCAGGGAAGCCTGTTCGGATGAGCACGCTCGCCGAACCCGCCAAAGGCGGCGAGCTGTTCGGCCATCCGCGCGGCCTGACCTATCTCTTCACCACCGAGATGTGGGAGCGCTTCTCCTACTACGGCATGAAGGCACTGCTCGTCCTCTACATGGTGAAGTACCTGCTTCAGCCGGAGCGCGCGCAGACGATCATCGGGTTCGCGTCGCTGAAAGCCGGACTGGAATTCGTGTTCGGCCCGCTCGAAATCCAGCCGCTGTCCTCGCACATCTATGGGCTCTATACCGGCCTCGTCTATCTCACGCCTGTCCTCGGCGGCTATCTCGCCGACCGCGTGCTCGGCCAGCGCCGCATGGTGGTGATCGGCGCAAGCCTTATGGCCGTCGGTCATTTCATGATGGCGTTCGAATCGCTATTTCTGTTGGCGCTGCTCATCCTCATCCTGGGTAACGGCGCGTTCAAGCCTAACATCTCGACCCAGGTCGGCACGCTCTATGCGCCCGGCGATCCGCGCCGCGACCGCGCCTTCTCGATCTTCTATGTCGGCATCAACCTCGGCGCGTTCCTGGCGCCGCTGATTTGCGGCACCCTCGGGGAGGAGATCGGCTGGCACTACGGCTTCGGCGCAGCCGGCATCGGCATGACCATCGGGCTCCTGATCTATCTTGCGGCAGCACCGACGCTGCCGCAATCCGAGCCGGGCTCGCGACCGCTCGCCGCCGAAAAGCAGAAATTCAGCCGTGACGAATGGCGTGCGGTCGGCGCGCTGGTGCTGCTCGCGCTGCCGGTGACATTTTTCTGGGCGACCTACGAGCAGCAGGGCAACACCATCGCGCTCTGGGCCGACGACCACACCGACCGCACCATCAATCTGCTGTTCTGGACGGCGCAAATCCCCGTCACCTGGTTCCAGGCGTTCAATCCGTTCATGATCTTCGCCTTCACGCCGTTCGTGCTGGCGTTCTGGAAGCGGCAGGCGGCGGCAGGCCAGGAGCCTTCGTCCGTCACCAAGATGGCCTACGGCTGTTTCGGCGTCGCGGCCTCATACCTGATCCTGTTCACCGCCGCGATGCTCGCGGATGGCGGCAAGGCAAGCTGGCTCTGGCTCGCGGCTTATTTCGTGATCCTCACCCTGGGCGAATTGTATCTTTCGCCGGTGAGCCTTTCGCTGGTGACCAAGGTGGCCCCGGCGCGCGCCATCTCGATGATGATGGGCATCTGGCTTTCCACGAGCTTCACCGGCGGTTTTCTCGCAGGCTATCTCGGCAGCCTGTGGTCGAGCATGGAGAAGAGTTCGTTCTTTTTGATGCTCGCCATCATCACGACGCTGGCCGGATTGGTCATTCTGGCCTTCGTGCGGCCGTTGAAGCCGATGCTGCGCGAGTCGTAGTATCTCCCGCACACAAGGGAGGACTACCAGTGAAGATCGTCGATCTCAGCCGTGAGCTTTATCACCGCACCCCGAGCTATCCGGGACAGCCTCCCATCATCCACGGCGTCTGGAAGACTCACGAGGAGGCGTTTGCCGATTCCGGCAACATCCAGGGCAACAGCGTGATGTTCTTCTCGATGCCCGACCACGGCGGCACACACATGGACGCGCCGCGCCACTTCGGCATCACCGGCACGCCGATCAACGAATACCCGCTGGAGAACTGCATCGTGCCGGGCATCTGCATCGATCTCCGCCATATCGCGCCGAAGGCCGAGTTCGGGCCGGCGGAGCTCGAAGCCGCGGTGAAGAAGTCCGGCGTCCCGGTGCCGAAGGGCGGCACCGTGCTGCTCTGCACCGGCCATCACGAGCGCACCTTTCCGCGCAAGGAATATTCGACCGACAATTCCGGGATCAACGTCGCCGGAACCGAATGGCTGGCCAAGCAGGGCGTGGTGCACTTCGGCATCGACTCGATGCGGCCCGGCCCGGAGGGCAAGGTAAACTCACTCGTTCACAAGGCCTGCCTCGAGCTCGACATCACCCACATCGAGAGCCTGTGCAACCTGGAAGCGCTTCTCGGCAAGGGGCAGTTCACCTTCATCGGCCTGCCGATGAAATGGCGCGGCGGCACCGGCTCGCCGATCCGCGCGGTCGCCGTGTTCGATATGTGAGCGAAGGACCCTCGCGCCGGGAGGGTGCGCTCTGGAGGCGCGCAGACTCCACTACTGCGTGACCGACGCTGCCATGAACTGGGTCGCGGCGAGCTTGGCGAAGTGATTGCCGTTCCGCACCAACTCGTCGAACGTGCCGGCCTCGGTGATGCGGCCGCCTTCGAACACCAGGATCAGCTTGGCGTGCCGGATGGTCGCGAGCCGGTGCGCGATCACGAAGGTGGTGCGCCCCTTCATCACCTCGTCGAGCGCGGCCTGGATCTTGGCTTCGGTCAGCGCATCGAGCGCGCTGGTCGCCTCGTCCAGGATCAGGATCGGCGGGTCCTTGAGCAGCGCGCGTGCGATCGACAGGCGCTGGCGCTCGCCGCCGGAGAACATCCGCCCGCGCTCGCCGGCCATCATCTGGAAGCCCTCCGGGTTGCGCTCGATGACGTCGAACACCTGCGCGCGCTCGCAGGCCTCTTTCATCTCCTCCTCGGTAGCATCGGGCTTCCCGACGCGCAGGTTCTCGGCGACCGAGCGATCGAACAGCAGCACTTCCTGGAACACCACGCCGATATTCCGCCGCAGCCCGGACAGCGTCATGTCGCGGATGTCGATGCCGTCGATTTTCACCGCGCCGGATTGCGGATCGAACGCGCGATGCAGAAGCGCGAGCGCCGTCGACTTGCCGGCACCGGTCGAGCCGACCAGCGCGATGGTCTCGCCGGGTCGCGCGGTAAAATCCAGGTCAAGCACCGCCGGCCGTTTGCCGTCATAGGAATAGGTCACGTCCTTGAATTCGATCAGTCCCTGCACGCGGCCGGGATCGACCGCGCCGGGCCGGTCGTGCACCGTTGGTGTCGTGTCGAGCACCTCGAAAAACTCGCGCAGCCGCGGCGCGTCCGTCACCATGCGGTTGGCGAAACCCACCGCCTGTTCGAGCTTGCCGATCAGCAAGGTCGCGTAGCTCATGAACATGACGATCTCGCCGACGGTGGTGAGATTGTGGGTGTAGAACCACACGCCGAGGATCAGGATCGCCAGGATCGTCAGCGTCGTCGCCGTGCGGGTGATCACCGTCGCCAGCGCCCACCACGACAGCACCGGGAGCTGGGCGCCGAGCACATCCTCGCCCAATTTCCGCATGCCATGAACTTCGCTCTCGATGCGGGTGAAGCTCTGCACCAGCGCGATGTTGCCGAGCGTGTCGGTGGTGCGCTCGGACACGTCGCTGTAGTAGCGCTCGACCTGGCCCTGCAGCAATTCGCTCTTGGAGATGATGACCGAGATCAGAACCGCGAATATGCAGCACAGCACGATCAACAGCAGGCCGTAGCGCCAGTTGATGAACAGCGTCGCCGGCAGCAGCACCAGCAGCGAGATGATGCTGACGAAGTGCTCACGGAAGAACGCCAGCCATAAGCTCCATAGCGTGTTGGTGCCGGTGACCATCACCTTCACCAGCCGCCCGGAGTGCGCGCCGGTGTGATAGCTCAGCGGCAGCTGCAGCACGTGCTCGAAGAACATGGTGCGTATCACCTGGTACTGGCGATGCGACAGCCGGTCGGCATGCAGCGAAATCAGCGTGCCGGCGACGATCGTAAAGAGCGCGAAGCCGACCCATGCGCCGAGGAGGTAGATGAGCCTGCTCCAGTCCAACGTGGCACCCTGCGCCTGACTGTTGGCGAGCGTGTCAATGATGCGGCCGAACAGAATCGGCTCGGCGAACAGCGCCCCGGCCAAGGTGAGGTTGGCGACGGCCAGGATCCAGCCGAGCCGGGCCTCGGTGCCGAGCATCTTCAGAACGCGGACATAGAGGCCGAGAAAATTCACCTAAACCCCCTCGCAGCACCGTAAATGGTCCGCAACCCTAGCCTATCGGCGCAACTGAAACGCGCGGACGCGGTTGTCAGGCGGGACCGCGGGTCAGCTCGTGGGTCCATCAAATTGGTGCTTCCGCTCAAACGACCAAGACACAGACCAGGACAAATATGACCAAACGCCCGACTAAAACCTCCAGCACAGGTCAGAGTTCCGGCCGGGCGGCCGATCACGACCCCGATATCGACAAGGCCAAGGAAGAGGCCAAGGCCAAAAAGGCGGAGGCTAAGGCCGAAAAGGAGGCGTCCGACGAGGCCGCCGCCGAAGCAGAGGCTGCCGACCACGCTGCTTCGAAGCCGAGCAAGGCCGAGCAGGCCAAGGCCGCGGCCGCCGAGGCGGTCAAGACCGAGGCGGTCGACAAGAAGCTCGAAGAGATCGAGGAGGAGGACGGCGACGACGTCGAGGAACTGCGGCGCAAGTATCTGCTGCGGCGGTTCTGGCACACCGCGAGCCGGTTCTGGACCGACGCCAGGTCCCACATGGCGTGGTTCCTGTCAGTGGCACTGCTCATTATCATCCTGCTCAACCTCGCCGCCGCCTACGCGATGAACCAATGGAATCGCAGCATCTTCGACGCGCTGGAGAAGAAGGAAGCCGCCACCGTCCTCAATCTGTCGCTGGTCTATTTGGCGATCCTGGCGCTCAGCGTCGCCTTCGCCGTCGCCCAGGTCTACGCTCGCATGACTTTGCAGCGGCGTTGGCGGCAGTGGCTGACCGACATCCTGGTCGATCGCTGGCTGAAGTCCGGCCGCTACTACCAGCTCAACCTCGTCAGCGGCGACCACAAGAACCCGGAGTACCGCATCGCCGACGACGTGCGGATCGCGACCGAATCGCCGGTCGACTTCGTCAGCGGCGTCACCTCGGCGTTCCTGTCGGCGGCGACCTTCATCGTTGTGCTCTGGACCATCGGCGGCGCGCTCAGCATCACCATCGGTGGCACCGCGCTTTATATCCCCGGCTTCCTGGTGATTGCCGCGGTGTTCTACGCGGTGATCGCCAGCGGCGCGATGATGCGGATCGGCCGCCGCTTCGTCACCGTCTCCGAGGAGAAGAACCAGTCCGAGGCCGAGCTGCGCTACGTGCTGACGCGGCTGCGCGAGAACGGCGAGAGCATCGCGCTCATCCAGGGCGAGCAGGAGGAGCGCGCCGGCGTCGACCGGGCGCTCGGCAAGGTGCTGCGGGCGTGGCGCTCGATCTGCACTCAATACATGAAGACCACCGTGGTCTCGTCGAGCTCCGGCTTCATCGCGCCGGTCCTGCCGATCATCCTGTGCGCGCCGAAATACCTCGACGGCTCGATGTCGCTCGGCCAGGTGATGCAGGCGGCCTCCGCCTTCACCATCGTGCAGGGCGCCTTCAACTGGCTGGTCGATAACTATCCGCGGCTTGCCGACTGGAGCGCATCGGCCCGGCGCGCCGCCTCGCTGATGGTATCGCTCGACAGCCTGGAGCGCGCCGAAAGCGGCGACGGCCTGGGCCGCATCAAGCGGACCAACGACGGCGACAAGGCGGCGCTGCGGCTCAAGGACCTGTCGGTCACGCTCGACGACGGCACAGCCGTGCTCGACGACACCGACATCACGATCATGCCGGGCGAGCGCGTGCTGATCGCCGGCGAATCCGGCACCGGCAAGAGCACGCTCGTCCGCGCCATCTCCGGGCCTGTGGCCGTGGGGCGGCGGCCTGATCGAGGTGAAGAAGGGCGCCAAGCTGATGCTGCTGCCGCAGCGGCCGTACATTCCGATCGGCACCCTGCGCCGTGCCGCGACCTATCCGGACGCCGCCGACAGCCGCGAGATCAAGGAGGTCGCCGACGCATTCAAGCGCGTCGGACTGGAGCATCTCATCGACCGCATCGAGGATGACGCGCCGTGGGACCAGACGCTGTCGGGCGGCGAGAAGCAGCGGCTCGCGTTCGCGCGCATCTTCCTGCACAACCCCGACATCATCGTGCTCGACGAGGCGACCGCGGCGCTCGACCCGGAGAGCCAGGACAAGCTGATGGAGCTCTTAAGCAAGCAGCCGGAATCCACCGCGCTGGTCAGCGTCGGCCACCGGCCCGAGCTCGAAGCCTTCCACAACCGAAAGGTCGTGCTGGAGCGAAGAAAGGGCGGCGCGAAGCTTGTCAGCGACATCAAGCTGGACCGCAAGCCAGGCAAGCCGCGGCTGATCCGGCGCTGGTTCAGCCGGAGGAAATCGCGCCGCACGCCGGCAAAAAACTCTACCGCTCAAACCACCCCAGCACGCGCTTGATCGCGTCGACCCGGGCCGCCGGGTTGGTGCCGCTGTGCACACGTCCGGTGCCGTCGGCCGAGAAGGCGAGCCCCGTTCGCACCTGCAGCGGCCGGTTCGGGTGGTCGAAATCATGGTGCGCGCCAGGATAGACGCGGATTTCCAGCCGGGCGCTCCGGCCGCGCGCCCCCGCCACCATCTGCTGGCAGACCGCGGCCGAGGCCTGGTCGTCGGCCCGCCCGATCAGGATCAGCGTCGGCACCCGCGCGCTCCAGGCCGCGTTACTGAGCCGCCGGCAACCCGGATAGAACGCAACCGCCGAGCGGAAATCGGCGCCTTCCTTCGTTTGCGGCTGCGGCCGCGCACGCACCGTCCACAGCGCGGCGATGGCGCCGCTCGACCAGCCGAGCAGCGAGATGCGATCGGACGCGACGAAGGATTGCGATTGCAGCCACTCGCGTGCGGCGTCCGCGTCGGCCACGCGCTCGCGGTCACTGCGGACCGGGCGCGAGCGAAGCGCGCATTGGCTGCCGGCTCCGCGCGAGCTGTGGCTGTCCGGCAGCAGCACAACGAAGCCGTTTTTGGACAACCGCTCGGCCCAATCGCGATAGCGCGTGCCGAATTCGCCGGCGCGATTGGTAAGGCCGGTGCAATTGTGCAGGCCGACGACGGCCGGAAACGGACCCGGGCCTTCCGGGCGAAACAGCAGCGCCTTGAGCCGCAGGCCCGCCTGCGGAATCTCGACGGATTCGGGATTTCCCGCGCCCAGCGCATAGCTGGTCGGGAATTGGCTGGCCGGGATCAACACCGCGGCCACAGTCAGGACAGCAAAAATGGCGCGCATGAATCGCTAAATGGCTCGACCAATGCCGGGCAGACTAGCACGAGTTGCCAAACGATAGGCAGTCATGCGATGGCGTTGGGTGGGTTTCGCTGCTGCGGCCTCGCAACTATCTTGGATGCGGACGCCTTGATGGGAATGCCCGCGCCGGGGTTCTATCCGTAAGCTACGGAGAGTTCTTTGCTCAATCGCTATGATCGCCCCTCGCCGATGGCGGGAGAGGCCGAGGTCAAGTTCCTCGACGGAGATTTCCGCATCGTGCGGCCGGGCGCCTTCGTGCGATGCGCGGTAACCGGCGTCCCGATTCCGCTCGAAGAGTTGAAATACTGGAGCGTGGAATTCCAGGAGCCCTATGCCTCGCCCGAGGCGGTCCTCCGCCGGCTACACCCGGAGCAGGTCAAGTAGTCACCCAGCTCTGGAACGCGCCGCTCTCGGCGACCTTCAGTGTCACCGGCAGCCCCCGCGCGACCGCCGTGAGCGCGGCAAGATCGTCCTGCCCGGCAAGCCGCGCCATATCCTTTTCGGTGGTGACGAGAATGAGCCCCTCGCGCTCGGCGCGCTCGATCAGGTCGCGCGCCTCAATGCGGCGGTAGCGGTGATGGTCGGGGAACGATACTTCGGCGCCAACGTCGATCCCGGCCTCGCGCAGCGTCGCGAAGAATTTCCCCGGATCGCCGATGCCGGCGAAGGCCAGCACCCGCCGCCCCTGCAACGCAGCGAGGGCCTGGGCGTCCGGCTCGAGCCGGCCATGGAACACCGGCAGGCCCTGCGCCTGCGCGCGGGCTGCGACCGCATCACCAGCAGTGCCCGCGCCGACCAAAAGCAAAGCCTGGGCGCGACGGAGCTGGCTCTCTAGCGGAACCCGCAGCGGACCTGCCGGAAACACCATGCCGTTGCCGATGCCGCGGCGGCGGTCCACCACCAGGATCGACCGGTCCTTGTGCAGCCCCGGATTCTGGAAACCGTCGTCCATGACGATCGAGTCCGCGCCGGCCGCGCGCGCGGCATCCGCGCCGGCCGCGCGGTCGCGCGCCACGATGGTGGGTGCGAACCGCGCCAGCAGCAGCGGTTCGTCACCGACGTCGGCCGAACGATGACGCGCGGGATCGACCCGGACCGGGCCGGCAAGCGCCCCGCCATAACCGCGGCTGAGCAGGAACGGCCGGCGGCCGGCCGCCGCAAGCATCTGCGCGACGGCAATCGCGGCAGGTGTCTTGCCAGCGCCGCCCAATGTCGGATTGCCAACGCAGATGACGGGGACGCCGGCGTCACGGCCCGGTCGCGACATCCGCGATGCGGCGACCGCTCCATAAACGGCAGCCAGCGGCGACAGCAGGCCGGAGTTCAGGCCCGCAGGGCGCCACCAGAATGACGGCTCACGCATTTTCCCCGTGGCTCCCGCGCCCCAGCCGGAACTGCATCAGATAAGGATCGAGCGCCGCAACCGTCCGATCGAACGCGCCGGCCAGCGTCTCCATCGCCTTGTGTCCGGTCTGCGCCACGCTCTTGCGCGCCTCGGCATCCCGAAGCCATGCGCCGATCCGCAGCGTCAGCTTGCCGGTGTCGGTGACCATCTCGGCGCCGCCGGCGGCATCCAGGGCCGTATAAATTTCAGCGAAATTCCAGACATGCGGCCCGTGCACAATGGCGGCGCCGAGCTTGGCGGCCTCGATCGGGTTCTGACCGCCGTGCTTGACCAGGGAGCCGCCGATGAACACGATCGGCGCGACGCGGTAGATCACGCCAAGCTCGCCGAGCGTGTCGGCGATATAAATCTCGGTGCCGAGGTCGGGCAGTTCGCCGAGCGAGCGCTGCGCGAACATCAACCCCGCGTCTGAGGCTATGCCCGTGATGCTAGGGCCTCGCTCTGGATGCCGCGGCACCAGGATTGTCAGCAGACCTGGAAAGGTGTGCTTGAGCTTTCGATGCACCTCGACCAATTCCGTCTCCTCGCCCGGATGCGTGGAAGCGGCGGCGATCACCGGGCGCCTGCCGATTGCGGTCTGGAGCTGGCGGAGCTTCGTGGCATCGGCCGGCGGTGCGGGCACGTCGCCCTTGAGGTTGCCTGTCGTGATATAGCGCGGTGCGCCAAGCCCGGCGTAGCGCGCGGCGTCCTCGGCGGATTGGGCAAGGCAGAGATCGAAGCAGCTCAGCAAAGCTGCGATCGTGCGCGGCACGAGCCGCCAGCGCTGGAATGAGCGTTCCGACACACGCCCATTGATCAGGATCATCGGAATGTCGCGGGCCGAGCCAGCCATGATCAGGTTGGGCCACAGGTCGGATTCCACGAACAGCGCGAGGTTCGGCCGCCAGTGATCGAGGAAGCGTGCGACGAATTGCGGCATGTCGAGCGGCACGAATTGATGGATCACGCCCGGCGGCAACCGCCGCTCGGCCAATTCGGCGGCGGTGACCGTTCCCGCCGTCACCAGCACGGTGTTATCGCGATCGCGAATGCATTCGATCAACGGCAGGATCGACAGCATTTCGCCGACGCTCGCGCCGTGCAGCCACACCAGCGGCCCGTCCGGACGCGCGATGGTGCTTTCGCCACGCCGCTCCGGCATCCGCGCGGCGATTTCCTTGCCGCGCTTGAGACGATGGTTGAGGACCATGGCGGCGGCCGGCGTCGCCATGGCCGTCAGCAGACGATAGACCTTCAGCGTCAGTGGCGGTCGGTTAGCCACGGGCGCCACCGGGATCGGTGCCGTCGGCGATCTCGTAGGCGAGACTGGTCGCGGCGTTGAGCGCCTCTTCCACCGCACGTCGCGCGAGTTCGAGTGTGACGCTATCGGCGTCGCGCGGCACGTCGATCGGCGCGCCGGCGACGGCTGCACCGCGGCCGAACGGCAGGTTGATGGTGGTACGATCCCAGTTGCTGAGCACGACCCGCCGCCGTGTGGCAATCGCAACCGGATAGATCGGCCGTCCGGAAACTTGCGCGATCTTGACGATGCCGAGCCCGGCGACGCGCGCCACCTTGGGCACATCCGCCGTCATTGCAACGCTATAGCCGTCTTCAAGGGAGCGGACAGCTTCGTTGAAAGCGAACAGCCCGCCCTTTTTGGAGAAATCCGGACCGTGGGTTCCGGACCCGCGAATGGTGCCGATCCCGAACGCCTCGACGGCGGCCGCGTTCATCTCGCCATCGCGATGACGCGAGATCACCACCTTGGCCGGTATGTCCTTGGGCTTGATGAACGGCGTCAAAAAATGCTGCCCATGCCACATCGCCATGATGATCGGCATCCGTTTGACGATCCGCTCGACCACATCCGGCGGCTCGATGACGACTCTGGTGGTCTGCCAGACAAAGCGCAGGTAATGCGCGGCAGCCGCACCCGTCATCCTCTGGACCCGGTAGGAGCGGGTCATCCGCCGCAATGACAGCATACGTCAAATGCCCGATCAGCGCGCCGGGCCCGGACCGGTCGACTCCGGATCGAGCAGCCGGTGCAGGTGAACAATGAAATAGCGCATCTCCGCATTATCCACGGTCTGCTGCGCCTTGGCGCGCCAGGCATCGTACGCGGTCGCATAGTTCGGATAGACGCCGACGATGTCGACCTTGTCGAGGTCCTTGAATTCCGTCGCGTCGAGCTTGCTCAGCTCGCCGCCGATCACGAGATGAAGCAGTTGCTTCTTGGGGGGTGCGGACATCGCCAGTTCCTCTACGGGGCACACCCGGCGCCCAACGCTACACCGGCTCGCTGCTCTGCGCACGGATGAGATTGGTCAGCGCCGCGTGACGCTCGCGGCCTGCCGCGAGCACGACGCTGTGAACCGGATCGGGCCGGTTGTAGATCAGAACGCGGCCGTCGAGCCCGGTCATCATGCCCCCGGCTTCGTGCACCAAAAGATCGGCAGCCGCAAGGTCCCAATCGTGGCTGTTGCCGCCGGCGATGGCCGCATCGAGTTGGGCGTCCGCCACCCGGGCCAACCGCAGCGCCAGCGAGTGAATCCGCGGCATGGGCACAATGCCCGGCCCGCTTACAACGATCCGATCGAGCATCTTCTTGGGCGCGGCAAGGCGGGCGGCCTCAAGGCTGCTGCCGGAACTGACCCGGATCGCCTCGCCGTTGCGCGTTACGCCGCCGCCTGCAGTCGAGAGGAACAGTTCGTCGGTCGCAGGCGCGAACAGCGCAGCCGCCATGGGTCGCCCGTCGATGACGAGGGCGACGGATACCGACCAGTCCTCGCGGCCGGCGATGAAGGCGCGCGTCCCGTCGATCGGATCGACGACCCAGACCCGCCGCGCGGCAAGCCGCGTCGGATCGTTCTCGCTTTCCTCCGACAGCCAGCCGTCGCCGGGTTGGACCAGGTGCCTTTGCAGCAGGTCGTTCGATGCGATGTCGGCTTCGGTAACCGGTGAGTCGCCCTGCCCCTTGGTCCATTGCTTGAGCGGACCGCGAAAGAACTTCTTCGCAACCGCGCCGGCCTCGGTCACCGCCGTTGCCAGCCGCTCCCGGTCGCGAAGAAGGTCAGACGCCGGCAATGGTCAGCCCCTCAAGGCGCAGCGTCGGCGCGTTTGTGCCATAGCGGAATTGCAGATCGTTGGCCGGCGTCACGGTTCGGAACATGTCGAGCAGGTGGCCCGCGATCGTCACCTCGCTCACCGGATAGGTGCGCTGGCCCTTCTCGATCCAGAATCCGGAAGCACCGCGGCTGTAGTCGCCGGTCACCATGTTGGCACCCGAACCGATCAGGTCGGTGATGTAGAAGCCCTCGTCGATATCCTTGATCATTTGCTCGGGGGTCTGCGCGCCCGGTTCGAGATGCAGGTTGGTCGGGCCGGGCGATGGTGTCGAGGATGCGCTGCGTCCGGCGTGGCCGGTGGTCACTAGCCCAAGCTCACGCGCGGTCGCGGAATCGAGCAGCCAGGTCTTGAGCAAGCCGTCCTGGATCAGCGCCATGCGCGAGCCGGCGACGCCTTCGGCGTCGAACGGCCGCGAGCGCAAGCCGCGGCGGCGCAGCGGATCGTCGATGATGTTGATGCCCGGCGCGAAAATCCGCTCGCCCATCTTGTCCTTGAGGAAGCTCGTCTTGCGCGCGATCGAAGCGCCGTTGATCGCGCTGACCAGGTGGCCGACGATCGAGCCGGCGATGTGGGAATCGAACACTACCGGGACTTTCTTGGTGGAGACCTTGCGGGGATTGAGCTTCGCCACCGCCTTCTCGCCGGCGTTGCGCCCGATCTGTTCGGGCGCGTCGAGATCGGCGGCGTGCAGCGCCGAGGAGAAGTCGTAGTCGGTCTCCATCGCGGTGCCCTCGCCGGCGATCGCCTGCATCGAAATGGAATGCCGCGAACCGAGATAGGCGCCAGAGAAGCCGTGGCTGGTGAGCAGCACCATGCCGCCGATGCCGGCGGCAGCCGACGCGCCGCCCGACTTGCTGACGCCTTTGACCGCGCGACCGGCCTCCTCGGCGCGCCGCGCCATGGTCTCAAGCGCCGAGATGTCGGGCAGCCCGCGGTCGAACAGGTCGAGGTCGGGGATGGTCTTGGCCAGCAGCGCCGGGTCGGCCAGGCCCGCATACTTATCCTCGGGGGCGACCCGCGCCATCGCCACGGCGCGCTCGGCCAGCGCGGTAACGCCGTCGCCGCTCATATCGTTGGTCGAGACGACCGCCTGCTTGCGCCCGATAAGAACGCGAAGACCCATGTCGTCGCCTTCGGAGCGTTGCAATTCCTCGACCGCTCCGTCGCGCACGTCGACCGATTGCGACACCGAGCGCATCGCCACGGCGTCGGCGGAATCGGCGCCGGCCGCGCGCGCGGCCTTGATGAGCCGCTCCGCGAGCGTGATCAGTTTTGACTGGTCGAACAGGGAATCCATTGCGCGGTTTCTGGTTTAGGAGGCGCGTGTAGCTCTGACAAGGCATCAAATAGTGCGCAAACGGCCTGGATTCGAGGGCGTTACCGAAATTTGCACCATCCACGGCAACGCCCCGTCAAGCATGCGCCGCAAACACGGCCGGTTAACCAGCCCGCTTAAGCCAATTCCGACGGCTTTGCGGCAAGCTCGCTTGCATGACCGGGCACATAAGCCTGGCTGGGAAGGTTTCGAGGCGTCAAGTATGAGTGTCGACAGACCCTACGGGTCGAGCCGCGCGTTGCGGCTCGACCCGTACGCCCTGCCCGTGCGGTACGCCGCGCGCGACAGCGGCGCCGATGGACAGGTTCGCAACGTCGAACTGGACACCGAGCGCGTCGTGCTCCACCGCGAGGTGAGCGGTATTCGCATGAAAATCGGCGTGAACGTGCGCGAATTCGCCGGCGTTACCATGCGCACATTGCCGCCCGAGGGCGGGGAGCCGGCGGTCGTCGCCGTCATGCTCGAGCATCGCGACAACGGGCTCACCGTGCCGCTGTTCGTCGCTACCGAAGGCGACGACGCTATGGCGCAATGGAAATCCTGGAGCCGCGTGCTGGGCGTGCCGCTGCTGGTGGCCGACAGCGACGGCGCGCTCCGCGAACCGTTCCGCCGGATCGGGCGCATCGGCATTGGCAACCCGGCACCGCGACGGCGCCGCCGCGGCGCCGTCAAACGGCGGAGGCCTTCCATCCTGATGCGGCGCAAGCCCGGCCGGCCGTCGGCCACACCGAACGTTTATCGCGGCGAGCGCGAGATCATCGCGCGGAATTGACCTGGCGTCCTCAGAACGCCCGCTTGGCCGCGGCGTCCAACACCACCATTGCGAACAGGATCAGGCCGGCGTCGCGGTTCGAGCGGAAGATCCGCAGGCAGGATTCCGGATCGTCGATATCGATGGTTGCGATCTGCCACGCGAGATGCGCCGCAAAGGCCGCAAGCCCGAGCGCGAACGCCACTCCGGCATGGGCCGCATATCCGGCCGCGCCGATCAGGATCACTGCCGCGGCTGAGAACAATGCCAGTATCGGCTTGGTTCGCGCGCCGAACAGCAGCGCGGTCGATTTCAGTCCGACCAGCGCGTCGTCCTCGCGGTCCTGATGGGCATAGATCGTATCGTAGTGAATCACCCAGGCGATCGAGCCGGCATAGAGCAGGATCGCCGGCCACTCCAATGCGCCGCGCGCGGCGGCCCAGCCCATCAGTGCGCCCCATGAGAACGCGAGCCCGAGAAAAATCTGGGGCCAGTACGTAAAGCGCTTCATGAACGGATAGATCGCCACCACGCCGAGCGAAGCCAGGCCGACCCCGATCGCAAACCGGTTGAATTGCACCAGCACCAGCAAGCCCACCAGCGCCTGCACGACCAGGAATGCCATGGCCGCCGTGACGCCGATCTGCCCGGACGGAATGGGGCGCGAGCGTGTACGCTCAACCTGCGCGTCGATGTCGCGATCGACCAGATCGTTCCAGGTACAGCCGGCGCCGCGCATCACGATGGCGCCGATGAGCAGCAGCACGATGTGCCAGGGATCGGGCCCCCAAGCGCCATTGGCGATGGCGGCGAGCGCTGCCGACCACCAGCAGGGCAGCAGCAACAGCCACCAGCCGATCGGCCGGTCGAGACGCGTCAGCCTGAGGTAAGGACGCGCCCACTGCGGCGCGCTTCGGTCCACCCAGTTTCCGGTCGCATCGGCGACGCGTCCGGCAGACTGGCTCATTTTGAACTCATCGCTGCAGAGCGTTACCGGTCAGCGTGTCGAAGGTGCCGCGCCCGGGCTGCTTGGCGGAGAGGTCGTCGGCGATGACCGGCCCGCCGAGCGCATCGCTCAGTGTGGGTGCTGACGGGCCCGAGGGGGCAGCGCTGCAGACGTTGTTGCGGATCTGTATCGTCTTTGCGTGGTTTGCCTTGACCTGGGTGATGACCTTCGGCGGCACACCGCAGAGTTTCTGGTTGGTTTCAAGGAACGCGACCATCTTGCCTTCCTTGGCTGCGAAATTCTTGAACAACGGGCACACTTCTTCGCGCGTAGCCTTGCGCTCGCTGGCGGTTTTGATCGGGATCGCGCTCTTTTCCACTTCCTCGCGAATCGCTGGAAAAGTCGAGCAGACCCTCTCAGCCTGAGAGACGGGACCACCGGAAGGAGGACCAGCAAAACCGCCACCTTGCGGCGGAGGACCGCCAAAGCCGCCGCCGGGCGTGGGGGAGAAGCCGCCGGACGCACCGGGCGGGGGGAAGGCGCTCGACTGCGAGGCTCCGGGCGGCGGAAACGCGCTGGACTGCTGTGTCCCGGGCGGTGGGGGAAACGTACCCGGCTGCTGCGCTCCAGGAGGTGGCGGAAATGCCCCTCCCGAAGCGTTCTGGCCCGGATTGGTTTGGCCCGGCGGGGGCGGAAACTGGGCCGCAGCCTGGGATAGCCCGGCAACAACCAGAACGCATGCGGCGGCCAAGAACCGGCAACGGTGCAAGCGATTTGGCGTCATTTCTGTCGTCTCCAAGCCCGACCCCCCTGGGGACTGCTATCCTTATCAATTCCAGGATTCGGGCGATAGGGCGGCATCAAGGCGCACCGCCCGCGCCGCCCGATCCGTATGCCGGGCACCTGGTTCCAGGACCCTGGCGCTGCGGCGTCCGCAGGCGTAAAGCCGGTCGAAAGCCGCGTTAAGGAACTCGCCTTGCCCAAATACGACTTCCGAAGTCCCCAACTCTACGTCACGGGCATTCTGAAGCCCGCGACTGAAGTCACGCTCGACAAATCGCAGGCGCATTATCTCCGCAACGTGCTGCGTCTCAAGTCCGGCGACGGGGTGCTGGCATTCAATGGCAAAGATGGTGAATGGCAGGCCGCGCTCGCCGACGGCAAGCGCCCAGCCCTCACCGTGCAGGAGCAAACTCGCCCGCAGACCGAACCGCAGGACCTGCACTACCTGTTTGCACCGCTCAAGCACGAACGTCTCGACTACATGGTGCAGAAGGCAGTCGAGATGGGCGCGTCCCGGCTACAGCCGATGCTGACACGCCACACCCAGGTCAAGCGCGTCAATCTCGACCGCATGCGCGCCAATGCGATCGAGGCGGCCGAGCAATGCGGCGTCCTGTCAATTCCTGAAATCAGCGAGCCGATGACGTTCGCGCGCGCGCTGGCCGCCCGGAAGGCCGATCGCCTGTTGGTGTTCTGCGACGAAGAAGCTGTTGTGAAAGATCCGATCGCAACGCTCGCCGATGCGCGCCAAGGGCCGGCGGCGCACCTGCCGTTGACGATGTCGCCCGCCGGCAGCGGACGGCAGCCCCTGGCGCTGCTGATCGGCCCCGAGGGCGGGTTCGCCGAGGAGGAGCGCGCTGCGCTGCTCAAGCTCACAAACATCGTGCGGCTGTCGCTCGGTCCACGCATTCTGCGCGCCGACACCGCGGCGGTGGCGGCGCTGGCGCTGATCCAGGCCGCGCTCGGGGATTGGCGCTAGACCGTCAGCGCGAACTCGCCGGCAGCATCGGCCGCAGCACCAGTGCCAGCGGCAGCGTCAGCAGGCAGACGCCGGCCACCGCCATCAGCGCGAATGGCACGCCAAGCGCGTCGCCGACCAGTCCGTAGAGCGCGGGCGCCACCGCGCCGGCGCCGATCGTGCCGGTGTAGAAGATACTGAACATGCGCGTGCGTCTGGCCGGCTCGACCAGTTCCGGCACTGAGCCGTAGAGCACCGATGACGTGCCGTTGAGCATAATGCCGATGATCGGCAGCACCACCAGCGCCGCTTCGAGCGGCAGCCGCGGCAACGCGAAGATTCCCACCGTGGTCAGGCCTTCTGTCAAACAGACGGTGGCGATAACGCCGATGCGTGCGCCAACGTAGGCGCAGACAAGCTTGCCGGCCGCGCCGCCGGCAAACACCAAAGTCAGCGCGAGGCCCACGGTCGGCAAGCTCGCGCCTTTGGCAATCAGGATGAACGGCAGGAAGATCAGGAAACCCATGCGCGTCGCGCTGTCGATCATGCCGATCGACAGCAGCACGGGGAAGCCGAAGCTGCTGCCGCGAGCGGGCTTCGCGTCGGCCGTCACCTTCTTTTCATGGGGGGCTTCCGCGGGCAGCCGCGGCACCAGCCAGAAGATCGCGGCAGCCACGGTAAGGCCGGCGATACCCATGATGGCGAGCACGGGCTGCCAGGGCAGCAGCACCAGCAGCAGCGAGGCGGCCGCTGGCAGCGACATCTTCCCGATGTCACCGGCAAAATTGTAGGTGCCGAGCGCTTTCATCGATCGCGGCCCGGCGAAGGCGCGGGCGACCAGCGCCGAAGCAAGCGGATGCTGCGTGCTCGAGCCAAGTCCGCCGACCAAAAGCGCGAGCACCAGGGTCCAGAAGCCCACGCTCGCGCCGGCAATCAGATAGCCTATCCCCGCCAGCGCTGTGCCAGCAGCGAGCACCAGCGGCAGGCCAAGCCGCTCCGCGAGTAGCGCGGATGGAATCTGGAATCCAGCCATGGTGCCTGAGTAGCAGGTGCGCAACAGACCGAGCGCCGCGTAGCCGATGCCGAACTCGGCCTGCCAGAGCGGCAGCATGACGTAGATCAGATCGGTGTAGCCGTCGTGCAGGATGTGGGCGCTTGACGCCACGCTGAGCGCGCGTCGCTCGTCAGCCTTGCTGACGACCGCGTCGGCCGGCGCGGCCGCAGCATCGGTTGCGGCGTTCATGCAGCCTTCTTGCGGCGCTCGACAAAGGCCACGCTGATGAAGGAAATCACCGGCTCGCCCTTCTGGTTGACCCCGCTGTTGCGGATCGACATTAAACCCCAGCCGGGCCGGCTGTTGGAAGCGCGCTTTTCGACGACTTCGGTCGAATAGGTGATGGTATCGCCGACATACACCGGCTTCAGCCACTTCAGCTCGCGAAAGCCGGGTGACGGCCCGAGCATGGCAATGGCCTCGCCGCGCGCCCGCAACGCCTCATCCTCGCGGTTCTGGTGCTCGACCATCAGCCGCATCCACATCGAGGCGGTGTGCCAGCCCGAAGCGCAGAGCGCGCCGAAATGCGAACGCGCCGCAGCCGCCTCGTCGAGGTGGAACGGCTGCGCATCGAACCGCCGCGCGAAGGCCTTGATGCCGTCCGCGGTGAAGGTGTGGCGGCCGACTTCGGCGCGTTCGCCCACCACGATGTCTTCCCAGAATTTCATGGCACGGCCTTTGCCGCAGCCTGCTCGCGCCGCCCCAGCATCAGCGAGGTGGTCAAGCTCATGACGCGCTGGCGCTTGGCGTCAAGCAACTCAAACTCGAAGCGCACGAAGCCCATGTCGGGACGGCTTTTCGAGACGCGGGTGTCGAGCACCGTTGCGCGCAACCAAACATCGTCGCCCGGGCGGATCGGCAGCAGCCATCGCACCTCGTCGACACCGGGCGCGCCCATCGATCTTGAATTGCCCACGAAGGCCTCGACGCACATGCTCATCAGGATGCAGCAGGCGTACCAGCCGGATGCGGCGAGCCCGCCCAGCATGGTCTGCCGCGCGGCGGCCTCATCGAGATGCATGGGCTGGGGATCGAACTCGGCTGCGAACGCGATCATCTCCTCGCGCGGCAGCAGGCGCGGGCCGTGCTCGAAGACGCGGCCCGGCGTGAAATCTTCGAAAGTCAGTTGAGACACGGAGGCTTGCGCTTTCGAGTGGGGCTTCATGCCGTTAAAAACTGTAGCGCGCGCCGCGTCAACCCGAACCGCCGCAATAACGGCGGGAAATGGACACGATTGTCCATTCACGATTGTTCATTCTTGCTAAACTTGTCGGTTATCAGACTGACGCCGCACGGATTTCGCTGACGGGAGGCCTAACGATGTTCAGCTTTCGCGATCTATTCCAGTGGGAACGCTTCGTTACGCCCTCGATCATCAAGCTGTTCTTCTGGCTGGCTGTCGCCATCATCGTGCTGTTCGGGCTGTCGGGAATTGCATCCGCAGTGCAAATGATGGCGGTCAACGCCGGGGTCGGGTTTTTCATGCTGCTGGGCAGCCTGCTCGGCGTTACGATCGGCATTCTGTTCGCGCGGATCGTGGCCGAGTTCGTGCTGATCGTATTCCGCATCAACGAGCACCTGGGCGCCCTCCGCAGCCGGGGTGAACTGTAAGGGGCATGATCCGAAAAGCATGCCGAGATCGCCGAGATCAGATAGCGCGCGTCACGTTGCAAACCGGAAGTGCATGACGTCGCCGTCAGCGACGACGTACTCCTTGCCTTCCAGCCGCAGCTTGCCCGCATCGCGTGCACCGGCCTCGCCGGAATATTTTACGTAGTCGTCGTAGCCGATGGTCTCGGCGCGGATGAAGCCGCGCTCGAAGTCGCTATGGATCACGCCCGCCGCCGCCGGCCCCTTGGTGCCCTTGGTGATGGTCCAGGCCCGCGCCTCCTTCGGCCCTGCGGTGAAATAGGTCACGAGATGCAGGAGGTCGTAGCCGGCACGGATCAGCCGGTCGAGGCCGGTTTCCTGCAAGCCGAGGTCAGCGAGGAAGCTCTGGCGCTCTTCGGCCGGCAGCGCCGCGATCTCCGAATTCGATCTTGGCCGAGATCGCCACGCAGCCGGCACCCTCTTCCTTGGCGCGGGCTTCGACCTTGCGCGACAGCTCGTTGCCGGTCGCGGCCGAGCCTTCGTCGACGTTGCAGACATAGAGCACTGGCAGCGAGGTCAGCATGCCGAGCTGGTGAAACAGCTTCTCCTCCTCGGCTTTGCGTTCGACGAAACGCACCGGTTTTCCCTCGCGCAGCAAGGCAAGCGACCGCTTGATGAGATCGAGTGCTTCCTTCGCCTCCTTGGCCTCCTCGTCGGATCCCTTCGCTTTTTTCTCCAGCGTATCGACGCGCTTCTCCAGGCTGTCGAGGTCGGCCAGCATTAGTTCAGTCTCGATCGTCTCGATGTCGGCGACCGGATCGATGCGGCCCTCGACGTGGGTCACGTCATCGTCATTGAAGCAGCGCACCACGTGCGCAATGGCGTCGACCTCGCGGATGGTGGCGAGGAACTGGTTGCCCAGGCCCTCGCCCTTCGACGCCCCTTTTACGAGCCCCGCGATGTCGACGAACGATAGCCGCGTCGGCACGATCTGTTCGGACTTGGCAAGCTTCGCCAGCGTGTCGAGCCGTGGATCGGGCACCGCCACCTCGCCGACGTTCGGCTCGATGGTGCAGAACGGATAGTTCGCCGCCTGCGCCGCCGCCGTCTGCGTCAGCGCGTTGAAGAGCGTCGACTTGCCGACATTGGGCATGCCGACGATGCCGCATTTGAATCCCATGATGTTCTCTTGCTTGTCTTAATCGCTGTCGTCTTCAGCATCCGGGCCGAAGCCCTTGGCATCCATCGCGAGATGCACCTTGTTCTGGAAGCTTGGGTCCTGATTGCGCGCCAGAAACTCAGCATTGTCGGCGATGATGTCCGTCAGCGCCGCAACCCAGTCGCGCTCGTTCTTGGCAAAGTCGCTCAACACATAAGGATGCACCATCTCCTTGACGCCGGGATGGCCGATGCCGATCCGCACTCGGCGGTAGTCGTTGCCGATATGCGCGGTGATCGAGCGCAGCCCATTGTGTCCCGCGATCCCGCCGCCGGTTTTCACCCGCACCTTGCCCGGCGGCAGTTCGAGCTCGTCCTGGAACACCACGATCTCGGATAGCGACAGCTTGTAGAAATGCATCGCCTCGGCGACCGCGCGTCCGGACTCGTTCATGAATGTGCCGGGCAGCAGCAGTTGGACGCGCTCGCCGCCGAGCTCCCCTTCCGCAGCCGCACCCTGAAAGCGGCGGCGCCACGGCGGAAAGCCGTGGCGCTTGGCAATGGCGTCGACCACCACGAAGCCGATGTTGTGGCGATTGCGAACATACTTTTCGCCGGGATTTCCCAGCCCGACGAAAAGCAGCATGGCCCACCGCTCGCGTAGCGCCTCACTTCTTCGGCGGCGGAGCGCCACCCGCGGCCGGAGCCGCACCTGCGGCCGGAGCCGCGCCTGCGGCCGGAGCCGCTCCCGGCGTTGCGCCCGGAGCGCCTGGCGCACCCGGCGCGCCTTCTGCACCCGGCACCACACCGGCTTCCGCGGCGGCAGCGGCAGCCGCAGCGGCGGCGGCAGCGGCCTCGGCGGCGGCCTTCATTTCTTCGGCGTAGCCCGACGGCGGCACGATGGTAACCAGCGTCAGATCAACGCGCGAGATGGCCTTCACGCCCGGCGGCAATTTGATGTCGCTCAAGTGCTTCGAATAGTTGATCTCGAGCTCGGAGACGTCGACCTCGATATGATCCGGGATCTCCTCGGGCTTCACCATGACGTCGATCGTGTGGGTGACGATGTTCACGGTGCCGCCGCGCTTCACGCCCGGCGCCGTTTCGGCGTTGATCACGTGGACCGGCACGGCGACGCGGATCACCGCGCCCTCGCCGAGCCGCATGAAGTCCACGTGGACCGGATTGTCGCGCACCGGATCGAGCTGGAAGTCGCGCGGGATCACGCGGTGCTTCTGGCCGTCGACCTCAAGATCGTAGATCGTCGTGAGGAACCGCCCGGCGTAGATTCGTTGCCGCAGGTCGGCGTAATCGAGCGAGATGGTGACTGGGGGTTTGTGATCGCCATAGATCACACCTGGTACGCGGCCAGCGCGACGTTCCGACCGGGCGGCCCCCTTGCCTGCCCGCGGACGCGCCGTCGCCTTCATTTCTTTGACGGTCGCCATGACTAAGTCCTTCGTGTTTAAGCCCGAAATTAAAGGGTTTTCGCCCGCGGCATGCCTCCAGGGGTGCTGGAACCGCAAGCTGGCGGCTGTATAGCGGTGCCGAACGCCAAAGACAAGAAAACCAGGCCGAAATAGCGGCCGGACGACCCCCGGATTAACCCTGGCCGGTCGTACCTTCGCCCGAGCCCGCGGCGAACTTGGTTTCGGCCGGTTTACCCTCGAGCCTGGCTTCGAGCGCGGCAATGCGGGCTTTGAGCGCCTCGTTTTCCTCGCGCGCCAGCCGCGCCATCTCCTTGACCGCTTCGAACTCCTCGCGCTTGACCACGTCGAGGTCGCCCAGGATGCGCTCGGCCTGATGGCGCAACATGGTGTCGAACTCGCGCCGCACGCCTTGGGCGACACCGGCCGCGTCGTTCATCAACCGCGCCGCCTCATCAAAGAACCGGTTGCTGGTCTGGGTCATCGGCGTCTCCAGTGCCTCATCGGACAGCACAAACAATGGCGATCAGCCCCGCCCCCCGCAAGAGCAAGATCGGGACATTGTTAAGCCGACCGGCCGGCCATGACGTGATGGGTTCTCGCAGCTTGACTTCGCCTTGTTCATAACGGCATCACCCCTTCGATGCCATTTCTCGTCATGCAATTTCCCGACTTCGATCCGGTGCTGGTCTCGTTCGGGCCGTTCCAGATCCGCTGGTATGCGCTGGCCTATATCGCCGGCATCCTGCTCGGCTGGCTTTATGCACGGGCGTTGATCCGCAACGAGCGGCTGTGGGGGGGACCTGCGCCGCTGACGCCCGTCGACTTCGACGATTTCGTCCTTTGGGTGACGCTCGGCATCATCCTCGGCGGCCGGACCGGTTACGTGCTGTTCTACAATCCGGCGCATTTCCTCGCGCACCCGATGGAGGCCCTGGAACTGTGGAAGGGCGGAATGTCGTTCCACGGCGGCTTCATCGGCTGCGTGCTGGCCGTGGTGCTGTTTGCACGGTGGCGCGGAATTCCATTCCTGCCGCTAGGCGACCTCACCTGCGCGGTCGCCCCGATCGGACTGTTGCTCGGCCGCATCGCCAATTTCATCAACGGCGAGCTTTGGGGTCGCACCAGCGATGTGCACTGGGCTATGGTGTTCCCGGGTGGCGGGCCGTTGCCGCGTCATCCGAGCCAGCTTTACGAGGCCGCACTTGAAGGGCTGGTGCTGGGCATCGTGCTCTGGCTGTTCATGCGCGCCGGTGCGCTGAAGCGGCCTGGTTTTGTGATCGGGGCGTTTGCGGTCGGCTATTCGATTGCGCGGATCATCTGCGAATTCTTCCGCGAGCCCGATCCGCAGCTTGGATTTCTTTGGGGGGGACTGACCATGGGCATGCTGCTTTCGGTGGCGCTGATGCTCGCCGGTTTCGCCTTCATTGCCGCCGCGCTGAAGCGCCCGCCGCTGCGCGCCTGAACCGCGAGCCCAAGAAGAGCCAAGCAATATGGCGACCACGCCGCTCGAAGTCGAAATCCGCAGGCGCATCGCGCTGGCTGGGCCGATGCCGGTGCGGCAATACATGGAACTGTGTCTCACCCATCCGACGCACGGCTACTACACGACGCGCGATCCGCTCGGCCGCGGCGGCGATTTCATCACCGCGCCGGAGGTGAGCCAGGTGTTCGGCGAACTTATCGGGCTCTGGGTAGCGTCGGCATGGCACCGGATGGGACAGCCGGAGAATGTGCGGCTGGTGGAGATCGGCCCGGGCCGCGGCACCATGATGCTCGACGCGTTGCGCGCGGCGCAGGTGGTGCCGGCATTCCGCGCCGCCATCGTGCTGCATCTCATCGAGATCAGCCCGGCGCTGCAACAGCGCCAGCAGCAGACGTTCGCCACTCTCAACATTCCCACGATGTGGCATCAGACCCTCGACGAAGTGCCGAACGGTCCTGCCATCGTTCTCGCCAACGAATTGTTCGACGCATTGCCGGCGAACCAGGCGATCAAGCAGTTCAACGGCTGGTACGAGCGCGTGATCGAGATCGACGCCGACGGCAACCTCGCTTTCGGGATGGGCAACGAAGTGATCCCGCTGTTCGATCAGTTGGTGCCGACGGACCTGCGCGACGCCCCGATCGGCTCGATCTATGAATGGCGCGCCGACAATCTCCCGCTCGCGCTCAGCCGGCGGCTGGTGCATCAGGGCGGCGCGGGCCTGGTGATTGATTACGGTCATATCGAGAGCGCGACCGGCGACACCTTGCAGGCGGTCAGCGAACACGCCTTCGTCAATCCGCTGGAATCCCCAGGCGAGGTCGACCTGACCGCCCATGTCGATTTCCAGGCATTTGCGCTCGCCGCCGAAAGCATGGGCGCGCACGTGCTGGGCCCGATCGAGCAGGCAAAATTTCTCCGCAATCTCGGCATCGAGAAACGCGCCGCCGCGCTCAAGGCCCTGGCATTGCCCGAGAGGGCCGCCCAGATCGAGGGTGCGATCAAGCGGCTGCTCGGCGAAGGCCGCACCGAGATGGGCAAGCTGTTCAAGGTCATCGGAATCGCCGATCCGAAGCTGGGCAGGCTGCCTGGCTTCGAGCCCGAGCCGCAGTGACCGGAGCCGCAATGCTGCAAGCGCAATCGCTCTCCAAACTTCCCGGTATCCGCCATGGCTTTTTCACGCGCGGTGGCGGCGTGTCGGAGGGCCTTTACGAAAGCCTCAACGGCGGCACCGGCTCCGAAGATTCCCCGGCGAAGATTGCCGAGAACCGCGCCCGCATGGCGGCACGTCTGGGCGTCGCGCCGGAGCGATTCCTGACCGCCTATCAGATCCATTCACCCGAAGTGGTGGTGGCCGAGACGCCGTGGCCGGCCAACGACCGGCCGCGCGCCGACGCGATCGTGACCCGCGTACCGGGACTGGCCATCGGCATCTCGACCGCTGATTGCGGACCGGTGCTGCTGGCGGACGCGCAAGCTCGCGTGATCGGCGCGGCCCACGCCGGCTGGCGTGGCGCATTGACCGGGGTGATCGAACAGACCGTCGCGGCGATGGAAAAGCTCGGCGCCGAGCGCAAACGGATCGTGGCGGCAGCCGGACCTATGATCCGCCAGCCGAGCTACGAGGTCGGCCAGGACCTGGTTGACCGCTTCGTCGCGGTCGACCCGAACTCCGTCCGCTTCTTCAAGCCGGCGAAACGGACCGGTCACGCGATGTTCGATCTCGCCGGCTATGTCGTTTCAAGACTGCGGCGGAGCGAGGTGGCGGAGATCGAGGACCTCGGCCACTGCACCTATGCCGATGCCACGCAGTTCTACTCCTACCGCCGCGCCACCCATCTGGCGGAGGCCGATTACGGCCGGCATATCAACGCGATCGCGCTGACCGATTAACGACATCAGCGTCCGCGCCGGGTAAACGGACGCAAAGCCCGCCCCACGTGTGGACCCTGGCCGGAAAGACGGCTACCAATTCCGTGCGCGTTCCGTCGTTTGGCTAACAAAAAGGCGACGGATCGTGGGGGAGCGTTGATGCGGTGGTGTGAAGTCGTGCGTGCGTGGGGCGCGTCGCGGCGTTGCCTGTCCCGTCCGGTCGGCGTGCTTGCGGTTGCAGCCTTGGCTGTCAGTGCCGCCGGATGCACGTCGTCGCCTTCGCTCAGCCGGCTAAGCCTTGCCAGCGCCGTGCCGGCAGGCGGTGCAACCGTCGCCTTTGAATCGATCGATGGCCTGCCGCCCGAAGTATTCCGCAAGCTCGTCGCCTCATTAAATGAAGAAGCTGGCCCGCGGCGGATCGCCGTGGTATCGCGCGGAGGCGCTGCGACCTACCGGATCCGCGGCTATGTGTCGGCACAGGTCGAGCGCGACAAGACCACGTTCGCCTGGGTCTGGGACGTCTACGACATCGAGAAGCGCCGGGCGCTGCGCATCTCCGGCGCCGAGTCGGCGGCCGGTCGCCGCCGCGACGCCTGGTCGGCTGCCGACGAGCAGGTGGTTCGCCGCATGGCGAGGAACGGCCTGGATCAGATCGCGGGCTTCCTTAGTTCGCCCCAGCCGGAGCCTGTCATCGCACCGGAGCCGAGCCTGGTGACGCTCGTGTTGGGACGTGACGATACGCCGGAGGGGGCCGGGATTTTCCGTATCTTCAGCGTTCGGGATCAGACCGGCCGCCAGTCCTGCTGCGAAGGCGGAGCCCGAGGCCCCGGTGCCGCCAGAGCCGCCGAAGGCAAAGAACCGCTCCGCCACACGGTCGGCCTCGGTCAACCGCTCGACCGACGGGCGCTCGCCGGACCGCTGACAATGGCCATCGCCGGAAAAAGCCGGGACAACGATACGCCCGTATTGCGCGGGATCGCGGGGACTTGGTATCACCACGCCGGGGCGTGATCCCGAAAGTGGGTACAGGTTTTCGGAGGAAGCCATGGCGGCGAAGAACGGAGCGATCAAGCTCGTCGCCGGCAACTCCAACCCGGAACTTTCCAAGGCGATCGCCGCCTACCTCAAGATCCCGCTGGCGCAGGCCGTCGTACGGCGTTTCGCCGACATGGAGATCTTCGTCGAGATCCAGGAGAACGTCCGCGGCTCCGACGTTTTCGTGCTCCAGTCCACGTCGTTCCCGGCGAACGACCATCTGATGGAGCTGTTGATCATCATGGACGCGCTGCGCCGCTCCTCGGCGCGCCGTATCACGGCGGTGGTGCCTTATTTCGGATACGCTCGGCAGGACCGCAAACCGGGCCCGCGCACGCCGATCTCCGCCAAGCTCGTCGCCAATCTGATCACCCGCGCGGGCGCCGACCGAGTGATGACGCTCGATCTGCACGCCGGCCAGATCCAGGGCTTTTTCGACATTCCTGTCGACAACCTGTTCGCCTCGCCGGTGATGGTCCGCGACATCAAGGAACACTACAAGCTCGACAACCTGATGGTCGTGTCGCCCGATGTCGGCGGCGTGGTGCGCGCACGCGGCCTCGCCAAGCGCATCAACGCGCCGCTTGCCATCATCGACAAGCGCCGCGAACGGGCCGGCGACTCCGAGGTGATGAACGTGATCGGCGAGGTGGCCGGCCGCATTTGCATCCTGGTGGACGACATCGTCGATTCCGGCGGCACGCTGGTGAACGCCGCCGAGGCGCTGCTCAAACAAGGCGCCGTGGCGGTCACCGCCTACATCACCCACGGCGTGCTCTCAGGCGGCGCGGTGGCGCGCGTGAATGCCTCCAAGCTCAAGGAACTGGTGATCACCGACTCGATCCAGCCGACCGAGGCGGTTCGCGCCGCGCGCAACATCCGCGTGCTGCCGATCGATACCCTGATCGGCGAGGCGATCGGGCGAACCGCGGCGGAAGAGTCGGTGTCCAGTCTTTTCGACTAGAGCGTGGTTCCAAAAGAAGTCCGCCCCGGCGCCGTTAAGAATTTTTCCACAACGCCGATCGCTCCGGCCAATCCCCGTAGAACTGACTATCCATGCCGGTTCTCGTGGTGCCTGTGGATTCCGAAAGACTCTTCAAGCACTTCGCCCCGGTCTGCAATGTTGCGGGCGGACTCGGTCTGGCTATATTTGATTCAGCAAGTGATTCGCCCCGGTCGAGTCAATCGACCGTGATCGGGTTTCGCTTCGGGGGACTCCGCGTCGCTGTCATCGGTTCCCGGCCAGCGTGCCGTAGTGCGTCGCGTGCGCGCGTGCGGTTGGCGTGCGACCCAACCCACTTCCAAGCGACCAAGCGGTCAATATCTGGCGGAGACGGCATGGCTCAAATCGCGCTCTCAGAGCATTCCCGGACGAATCCGCTCGACGTGGTCGAACGCATCGCTGCGATCAACGACTGGTCGTTCGAGCGCGCGGGTGACGACGAGATCACCATGCTGGTGGGCGGCAAGTGGAGCGACTATCAGGTTTCCTTCACGTGGATGCATGACATCGAGGCGCTGCATCTGGCTTGCGCCTTCGACCTGAAGGTGCCGGAGCGCCGCCGCCCCGAGGTCCAGCAGCTCATCGCGCTGGTTAACGAGCAATTGTGGGTCGGACATTTCGATCTCTGGACCCAGGACGGCATGGTGATGTTTCGCCATGCGCTGGTGCTGGCGGGCGGCGTCGAGGCGACGAGCCAGCAATGCCAGGCGATGCTGTCCAGCGCATTGGAGTCCTGCGAGGGCTATTTTCCGGCGTTCCAGTTCGTGGTCTGGGCCGGCAAGCCGGCGCGCCAGGCGCTCGACGCCGCGATGTTCGAGACCTCGGGCGAGGCCTGAACCTCCAATCCATCCCTATCGGCGTCATGGCCGGGCTTGTCCCGGCCATCCACGTCTTGCTTCTTTGTACAAGGAAGGCGTGGATGGCCGGGACGAGGCCGGCCATGACGAACGCCGAGGCTGTCGCCATGGCAAAGTCGGCAAAGCAAAACTCCCTCGCTGCCATTCCCGGCGCCCTCGTGCTGGTCGGCGCCGGCAAGATGGGCGGCGCCATGCTGGAAGGCTGGCTCGACCGCAAGCTGCCGCCGAAGAAGGTCATCGTGCTGGAGCCGCAGCCGTCGAAGGCGATCAAGGCCCTGGCCAAACGCGGCGTGCGCATCAATCCCAAAGGTGACGTCGGCCCGGTCGCGGCCCTGGTCATCGCGGTGAAGCCGCAGACCGCGCCCGACGCACTGCCGCTGCTCGCGGCGCTGATCGACGCCAAGACCGTCGTGGTCTCGATCATGGCCGGGCGGACGCTCGGCTTCCTCGAAAAGCATCTGCCGAACGCCGCCATCGTCCGCGCCATGCCGAACACGCCGGCGGCGATCGGCCGCGGCATCACGGTTGCGGTCGGCAATCGCCGTGTCGCCGCGCAGGCGCGCAAGCTCGCCCATGGCCTTTTGGCCGCGACCGGCTCGGTCGAATGGGTCGACGACGAAACGCTGATGGACGCGGTGACCGCGGTGTCGGGTTCCGGCCCGGCCTATGTCTTCCTGCTGGCCGAAGCGATGGCGCAGGCCGGCGCCGCGGCGGGACTGCCGCCCGCGCTCGCCGAAAGGCTCGCGCGCGAGACGGTCGCCGGCTCGGGCGAGCTCATGCATCGCTCGCCGGAGCCCGCCGCAATCTTGCGCCAGAACGTGACGTCGCCCGGCGGCACCACCGCGGCGGCGCTGGAGGTGCTGATGGGCGACGGACGGCGTCGCGCCGCTGATGACCAAAGCCATCGCCGCGGCCACGAAGCGTGGCAAAGATTTGGCAGGGTGATTTCTGACGCCTTGGAAGTACCCTCTTGGAGGACTAGGTTCTAGACGAGTTCAATCGACCGTCAGGAGGCGTGTCATGGCCCGCAAGGCAACCCGTTCCAAAGCCCGCCGCTCAATCGTCCCGGCCAGCCGCGAAACCACTGCGCCTGCCGGCTCGCCGCGCGAGCGCATCCTCGAAGCCTTCATGACGCTGCTCGCCGAGCAGCCGATCGAACGGATCGGGCTCAACGAGATCGCCGAACGCGCGGGCGTCACGCTCGCCGATCTGCGCGGCGAGTTCGGCTCGCCGCTTGCGGTGCTCGCCGCCCACGTCAAGGAACTCGACCGCAAGGTGCTGGCCGAGATCGATGCGGACATGGAAGAGGAATCGCCACGTGAGCGGCTGTTCGATGTGCTGATGCGCCGGCTCGAACTGCTGTCGCCGCACAGGGAGGCGGTGCGCTCGCTGCTGCGGTCGACACGCCGCGACCCGCCGCTGGCACTCGCGCTCAATTCCATGGCGGTGCGCTCGCAGCAATGGATGCTGACCGCAGCCGGCATCGGCGCGGCAGGCCCCAAGGGCATGGTGCGCGCGCAGGGGCTGGCGCTGTTGTTCGCCAACGTGCTGCGAACCTGGGTCGATGACGATGACGACAACACGCACACGCTGGCCGCACTCGACCGCGAGCTCGCGCGCGGCCAGCGCTTCGCCGGCCTGCTCGACGACCTGTGCCGCATTCCGGAAGCCGCCTGCAATCTGCGGCGGCGGATGCGCCAGTCTCGCCGCGGCCGGCGCGACCGCGAAGAGCGCGTGGCGATGTAGCGAAGCGTGATCGCGACTACTCGCAGTCAAAATAATTGAGGCTGTTGCCGTCGCGGGCAACATGGCGCCAGAACTTCGGCTTGCCGTCCGGACCAGGCTGCATCGTCATCACGGCGAATTTTCCGGAATCCGGGTAATCGCAGATTTCCGGCATCATCATTGTGCTGAGCGCAAGATATTTCAGCTCGGCCTTCGATGTGTTGACGATCTGATGCGCGGTGTCAGTGCCACCGGGAGGATGCGCGATCACGTCGCCCTTCCGAATCGGGAACGTCTCCTTGCCGATCCGCACCTCACCCTCGCCGTCGAGCACGACGAACATTTCCTCGTTGACACGATGATTGTGGAACGGCCAGGCGCGCTTGCCGGGCGGCACCACGGTGAGGTTGCAGCCGATCTTCTGCGCGCCGATGCGCCGGCCGATGTCGCCGATCTGAGCGGAGAATTTTTCCGGCGGATTCTCGGCGCCGGGAAAATTCGTGCCGTGGCCAACTTGCGGAATTCGACATCGGCGATGTTGAGGATCGGCTTCGGCATGACGAGCTCCTTCGATGAGACTTATCCCCGTGTGGCGCGGCGGTCACGCCTGAGAAAATAACTTATCCCCGCTCCTCTGGTTGCACTTATCTTGTCGGCAGCCTTGCTCATCGAGGGCGTCGTCGATCGCGACGTTTGATGACGGAGCGAGGCGCGGCGCCCGACAATGGCGTGCGCGGTGGAGCCCCGGGAGGCGCAGCGGCCTACGTCATTGGCCGCGCGCACCCCGATAGCGGCGATCCTCGGTAACGGGGATATCGCCGTGGGTGCGATCAAACGGACCCTCGCAAGGTCCGTAGGGGAGCCTCGCAAGCTCCCTGGCGCCTCCCGGCGCTCCATCCCCTCGTGTCGAGGGGAGAAGGAAAAAGGGATGCGGGCCAACCCGGGGCCCGAAAAACAAAGAACAGGGGCAGCGGAGCGTTGGCTAAATGGCAACAGCCGGTGAGAGCGTGCCCTTGGAAATATCTCGATTAGACCGGAACGCGCACCCGGGCACGCAGGCCGCCGAGCGGGCTGGCGTCGAGCGTGATGTCGCCGCCGTGCGAGCGTGCGATGTCGCGAGCGATGGCAAGTCCGAGACCAGTGCCGCCCTCGTCCTGGTTGCGCGCGTCGTCCAGCCGCAGGAACGGCTTGAACACCTCCTCGCGCATCCCCGCCGGGATGCCGGGCCCGTCGTCGTCGACCGTCACCGTGAGATAGCGATGGTCGCGATGGCCGACGATGTCGATGGTCTTGGCAAAGCGCGCCGCGTTCGACACGAGGTTGGCAAGGCAACGCTTGAACGCCGCGGGCTTCACGGTGACGATCGGATAGCCGTGGAAGGTGACGTTGGTGCGGTGTCCGTTGCGCTCGGCGTCGGCCTTGAGTTCGTCGAGGAAATCAGACATGTCGGTCGGCGCCGATTGCTCGCCGGTGTCGCCGCGGGCGAACGCGAGATAGGCCTCGAGCATGCGGCCCATCTCGTCGACGTCCTTCTTCATCGCCTCGACCTCCGGGCTGTCGCCCAGCAGGACCAGTTCGAGCTTGAAGCGGGTCAGCACGGTGCGCAGGTCGTGCGACACGCCGGCGAGCATCGCGGTGCGCTGCTCGATCGCCCGCTCGATGCGCGTCTTCATCTCGATGAAGGCCTGCGCCGCACGGCGCACTTCGCGGGCGCCGCGCGGTCGGAAGTCCGGCGCCTCGCGGCCCTTGCCGAAGCTCTCGGCGGCATCGGCGAGGCGGAGGATCGGCTTGATCTGGTTGCGCAGGAAGCCGATGGCGACGGCCAGCAGCACCAGCGAGGTGCCGACCATCCAGAGCAGGAAAATCTCCGAGTTCGAAGCATAGGCGGCGCTGCGCCGGGCGAACACGCGCATCACGGCGTCATCGAGCTGGATGCGGATCTCGACCAGGGAGGAACGCCCGACGGTGTCGATCCAGAATGGCCGGCCGATCTGCTTGCGAAGCTCCACCGACAGCGCCTGGTCGAGCAGCGAGAAGAACGGCTTGGGTCCGGGCGGCGGCATGTCGGACAGCGGCAGGAAATCGACGGCCAGCCCCATGCGGTCCTGCGCGATCTTGCGCAGCCGCGCGTGGTCGCCTCCTGCGGGTAGGCTCTTGGCGATCTCGGAGAGCGCGGCGATATCGCCCACTACTGCGGCGGACAGATGGCGCGTCACCAGGTTCCAGTGCCGCTCCATGAACACGAAAGCGACAACCGACTGCAGGATCACCATCGGCGCGATGATGATCAACAGCGCGCGGGCATAGAGCCCCTTCGGCAAGAATGTCTTGAACCAGACGTTGAAGCGCCCCCAGCCCTCGGAGACTCGCGACGCCGCCGAGCGCAAATGCGCGATGCCGAGGTCGAGCGTGGTCATGGTGCGCTCATGATGCACTCATGGCGAAACCACCAGCCGGTAGCCGATGCCGCGCACGGTCTGCACGATCAGCGGGTTGGTCGGGTCGTGCTCGATCTTGCGCCGCAGCCTGTTGACCTGCACGTCCACCGCGCGCTCGTTGATCGAGCCGCCGGATCCGGCGAGCGCCATTCGCGGCACGGTTTCGCCGGGCGTCGCGGCGAGCACCGCGAGCATTTCTTTCTCGCGGTCGGTGAGCCGGATAACCTCGTCGCCCCGCCGCAACTCGACCCGGCCGATATGAAACACGAATTCGCCGAAGCGAAGCGTTTCGGCCGCGGGCGCGGTAGCAGGCTTCGCCCGCCGCAGGATACTTGCGACCCGCAGCGAAAGTTCGCGCGGCTCGAACGGCTTGGAGACATAGTCGTCGGCGCCGATCTCAAGGCCGGTGATCCGGCTTTCCGCGGCGTCGCGCGCGGTCAGCATCAGGATCGGCACCGCGGAGGTCTGCCGTATATGGCGGGCGAATTCAAAACCGGTTTCGCCCGGCATCATCACGTCGAGGATCAGCAGATCGAAGCTCAGGCTCGCGAGCTTGGCGCGCGCCATCGCCGCGCTGTCCGCCGTGCTGATGCGGTAACCTTCGGTCGACAGAAAGCGCGACAAAAGATCGCGGATGCGGCGGTCATCGTCGACCACGAGCAGATGCGGCGCGTCGTCGGCGGGCGGGTTAGGGACCAGAACCGGGGCCATGCTTCCCCCGCAGGGTCAGGATCGCGGCCGCCGTGCGCGATCGGCACGGGTGATAAGTTTCTGGACGCCGTCGCGGCCGTCGGCGTCGATCATCGCCGTGAGAAAACGGCGCGCGGCCTCGTGCGCGTTGGGTCCGATCTCGCCGAGCGCGCGGGCGATCCGTTCTGTCTGCAGGCCCGCGAGCTTCATTGCCAATTGTTCACCCTTCGGCGTGACGTAGAGCAGCCGCTGGCGTCGATCGTTCTCGCCCTCCTTCTGCACCACGTAGCCCTGGTCCATGAGCTGCTTGAGTACCCGGCCGAGCGACTGCTTAGTGATCTTCAGAACGTCGAGCAGATCGGCGACCTTCATTCCCGGATGGCGGTTGACGAAGTGCAGCACCCTGTGGTGCGCCCGGCCAAAGCTGAGCTTGGCCAGCACATCGTCGGGATCGCTGACGAAGTCGCGGTAGGCGAAAAACAACAGCTCGATGAGATCCCAGATCGGCTCTGCGGAATGGGGCCCTTGATCGGTCTGGGCCGATGCTGGGCGGTCAGAAAGGCGCGAAATATTTATGTCAGCCATGTTGACATATTTCGGTTTTATTGTTACCCAAACTCGTGCCTGGACGAAAGGATCGTACCCGCTGGACAAGCTAGAACGGACAGCGTTGAACCGATCCGGCAGGCGCGCTCTGATGGTTCGGGCGCAACATATCGGGACTTGAGGCCCGAAGCAAAAGCGGCAAGAGGCCGCAAACTGGGGCAAAGTCCGGTTCTCTGCCCTCGTTTAAGCCCTTGGAGGAAATGCCATGGCGGTGCCATTCGACCAACGTGCGGACCTGATCTGGTTCGACGGCAAGCTCGTGCCCACGTCGGACGCCAAGATCAGCGTGCTGACCCATGGCCTGCACTATGCGAGCGCCGTGTTCGAGGGCGAGCGCGCCTATGGCGGCGCGATCTACAAGGGCACCGAGCATTCGGAACGTCTGAAGCGCTCTGCCAACATTCTCGATTTCGAAATTCCCTATTCGGTCGCCGAGATCGACGCCGCCAAGCGGCTGGTGCTGGACCGCAACAATCAGAAGGACGCCTACGTGCGCCCGATCGCCTGGCGCGGCTCGGATCAACTCGGCGTCACGGCCATGCAGAACAAGATTCACCTGGCGATCGCGACCTGGGAATGGCCGAGCTATTTTGACCCGGCGCAGCGGCTCAAGGGCATCCGGCTCGATCTCGCCGAATACCGCCGACCCGATCCCGCGACCTCGCCGTGCCTCGCCAAGGCCGCAGGCCTCTACATGATCTGCACCATCTCCAAGCATCGCGCCGAGCGCAAAGGCTACGCCGACGCCATGATGCTCGACTGGCAGGGCCGCGTCGCCGAATGCACCGGCGCCAACATCTTCTTCATCAAGGACGGCAAGATCCACACGCCGATCGCCGACTGCTTCCTCGCCGGCATCACGCGCGCCACCGCGATCATGCTGGCGAAGAAGCGCGGCATCGAGGTGATCGAGCGCCGCATCATGCCGGACGAGCTGTCGAATTTCTCCGAATGTTTCATCACGGGGACCGCCGCGGAGGTGACAGCCGTTTCGGAAATCGCCCAGTGGAAGTTCACGCCCAGCACCATCACTCAGCACTTGATGGCCGACTACACGGCGGAAGTGCAGCCGAAGGGCAAGGCCGCGGCGGCGTAACGTCTGCGGCCGTCAACGAAGCTCACTGGTGTCAAGCCAGAACACTTCGCCGCTGCTCTCTTCAGTGTCGAGCCAGAGAAAGCGCTTGTCGGGATACGCGCGTTCGAGTGCCGCGCGTCCGCGCCCGACTTCGCAAAGCAGACCGCCACCCTCGTTGAGATGCCGGCCGGCTTCGTCCAAAATCCGGCGGATCACTGAAAGCCCATCGCGCCCGCCATCGAACGCCAGCCGCGGTTCGTGCCGGCATTCCGGCGGCAGCGCAGCCATGCCTCGACCGTCGACGTAAGGCGGATTTGCGACAATAAGATCGTAACGTTTCGCATCGACCGGCGCGAACAGATCACCGCGCAGAATCCGGACGCGTTTCTTCAGTCGATGCTCGGCGACATTGCGCTTGGCTACTCCGATCGCATCCTTCGAAAGCTCGACGCCATCGACCTTCGCCTTGGGAAACCGCAACGCTGCAACGATCGCGAGGCAGCCCGATCCAGTGCAGAGATCGAGCACGGCCTTGATCGCGGCAGGCTCGCGCAGCAGCGAGAAGCTCTCGCCGGCAAACAGCTCGCTTTCGAGAATTTCGCCGAGATAGGAACGCGGCACGATGGCGCGCTCGTCGATGTAGAACGGCACGCCGCGCATGTACATGCGATTGAGCAGATAGGCAGCCGGCTTGCGGGTGCGGATACGTCGCTCGACGAGTGCCGAAATTTTCTTTTGCCGGTCCGCGGTGACGGTCATGCCGGCGCGGGCCTCGATATGGTCGGGGTGGATGCCCAGCGTCTCGCCAACGAGGAAGGCCGCTTCCGCGACAGGATCGGTGGTGCCGTGGGCAAATACGAGTTTAGCCCGCTTCAAACTCGTCGCAGTCGAGCGGATGAGGCTGGAAACGGTGGCTCGCTTCGGCCGGCGCAATGCCGGTGTTCGTTGCGGCGCGCTGGCTTTGCGCTTCTTCAACGCCGCTCCACGACCGGCGTATTCTCCGCCGCCCGCAACAGCGTCACATAGGTCACTGGGTTGACGGTAACGAATGTCGCCATCTTGTCGTCCATGACACGGCCGCGGCTTTGCGATGCATTGCGCAGCAACAGCTCGCCGCCCTTGCCGAAAGCAATAATGCCGGTGTGGAAAAAATCGAGGCCTGCCCGCCGCGATGCGAAGCCGATGATGTCGCCAGGCGCCAGCAAGTTGGCCTTCTGCAGCAATATCTCCTTCGAAACCGCGATGATGGACACTTGGCGCCTGCCGAATTCGCGGTGCCAGGTGACGATCTTATCGATCGCGATCGACGGCTCGATCGCGACCGGCCGGCAGATGCCGTTCTCGATGTTGCGCTTGCACCAGTCCGCAAAATAATGGTTCCGCTGATCGTATTGCACATTGCCGTGGTCATAGCGGATGCGACGCAGCTGCGTTTCAAATTCGTTGAGATCGGTGGCGATGGCCGCCGCGAGCACCACCTCGCAGAACGTCACGCAATCGAACGCGTCGTCGCGGACCACGAATTTCTCCGGATGTTTCGGTCCGCCAATCAATGTGTTGGCCAGGTAGCGGATACCGAGCAGCTTGCTGGAGATGAAATCGATCCGTTGCGAAATATTCGGCAGCGGCCGCGATCCCTGGATTAACCGCTCGATCAGCGCGGTTGGGGCCGCCCACGCAGCATCCCCCGCCGCGAGCAACGGTGCTCCGGCCATCAGCCGCAGGAAATGTCGGCGGTTCGGCGCGCAATGCATCGCCAGAAAATTACCACAAGTCCCGCTGGCTCGCAGAATTGCCGGCATCAATACTTAATCTGAACCAACCGGTCGTTGCCGGATTCGGCGCCCCATACCTCGCCCGGGCGACCGAGCATCTGGCGCACCTGCGCGCCCCGCTTGCTGCTCGGGAAGGTTTCGAATTGTTCCGTCGCCGGATCGAATCGGACGATGGCGTTGGTCATGAAGTCGGTGAGCCAGACCTTGTCCTGCTCGTCGACATAGACCGAATAGCAGCCGCTGCCGGGGTTGCCGGGAAGCAGCCACGTCTTCCATGCCTTCGCGGCGGGGTCGTAGCGGCCGACCTCGCCGGAATGCCAGAAGCTCACCCACAGCACGCCTTTGGAATCCGACCAGACGCGGCGCGGACCTGCGCCCTTCTTGTGCGGCTCAATAATGTCGACGTTGCCGGTGGTCTTGTCGATCTTGCCAAGGTGATCGCCGGCCAGGGCCACGTACCAGACCTCGTTGGCGGGCGTTACTGTGATGCCGTAGGTACCGCGTCGCGGCGACTTCCAGCTTTCGTGCTTGCCGGTCTTTGGATTGACGTAGCCGTGCACGCCGTTCTGGCCGGTGAACCAGTAGACGCCGTCTTTGTCGAACACGCCGGTGTTCAGGTTTGCGGCGGGAAGGTGTGGCGGCAATATGAAGTAATCGAATTTCTTTGCTTTGGGGTCGAAGCGCGCGTTTGCATTCAAACCGCCGTCGGTGATCCAGGCTGCGCCGTCGGGAGCGACGATAACGCCGTGCGGCGCCGAGCCCGATCCGATGGGAATGTTCTCGTCCTTGCCGGTCTTGGGATCGAGCCGGCCGAGATAGCCCTTCACTTGCCCGGTGTAATAGACGATGCCGTCGGCCGCGATGGCAACGTCATGTGGGCGCGAGTTTGCCGTCACTGGGAAGTAACTGACGCGGGTGTCCGCGCACGCGGGCGTGGTGCCGACCAACGTCATAACAGCAAAAGCAATCGATCGGATCATGGCGTCATCCCTCCCCGCAAAACGCTTACTAAAGGTCGGCAGCTCAGAAAACTATTCCGCGGCCTCGCGGCCGGCCGGCTTCTGCCAGCGTGCCGCCGCGGCATCGTCGGCGCCCTTGGCCTCGACCCAGGTCTTTCCGGTCGTGCCTTCGACCTGCTTCCAGAACGGCGCCCGCGTCTTCAGATAATCCATCAAGAACTCGGCCGCGGCGAATGCCGCCTCGCGATGCGACGAGGCGGTGACGACCAGAACGATGTTCTCGCCCGGCGCGATCCGCCCGTAGCGGTGAATGACGGCCACGCCCATGAGCGGCCAGCGCGTTATTGCCTCCTCGACATGGCGCGCGATCTCCGCCTCGGCCATGCCGGGATAATGCTCGAGCGTGAGCGCCGCGATCGGTTCGCCGGATTCCGCGCCACGGCAGATGCCGATGAATGTGACCAGCGCGCCGATGTCGGTACGGCCGCGGGTCAGCGCAGCGGCTTCCGTCGCCGCATCGAACTCCTCGCGCTGCAACCGGACTGTCGTTTGCATTCATCCACCCGTCATCGGCGGGAAGAAAGCAATCTCGCGGGCACCCGCGATCGAGGTGTCAGGCCGCACGTGGCTCTTGTCTATGGCCGCGCGGATCGATTTCGGATGCTCGAACGCGTGCGCGTATTCCTCGCCGCGGGTGCCGAGCCAGCGCATCAATTCCGCAACGGTCGTCACCGACGGCGGCGGCACGATTTCTTCCTCTGCCTTGCCGACCCGTTCCCGCACCCAAGCGAAATAGACGAGCTTCATCAGTCTATCATATGCCGCACGCCGGCGCGCATGTAGTCCCAGCCGGTGTAGAGCGTGACCAGTGCGGAAAGCCACAACAGCGCCAGACCGGTGCTAGTGATGATCAACGTGTCCTGCTTGAAGATATCGGTGGCAAGCTTGTTACCCGCGTCACCCGCGATCAGGAAGCCCACTGCGACGAGCTGCCAAGTGGTCTTCCATTTGGCCAGCCGCGACACCGGGACGCTGACCCGCAACTCGGCGAGGTATTCTCGCAGCCCCGATACCAGGATTTCGCGGCACAGGATGACGACCGATGCCAAAAGCGACCAGCCGCGGATGGTTTCCTCGGCGGCAAGCATCAGCAGGCAGGACGCCACCAGAAGCTTGTCGGCGATTGGATCAAGCATCCGCCCGAGCGACGACTGCTGCCCGTACATGCGGGCGAAATAGCCATCCAGGACGTCGGTGATCCCGGCCGCGATGAAGACCGCCAGTGCCGCCCAGCGCAGCCACAATCCGCCGTCGAGAATGCTTTGCCAATACAGCAGCGCCACCACGACCGGCACCGCGGCGATCCGGGCGTAGGTTAACAGATTGGGCAGCGCCAGCGGGCGTGCCGGCAATGGTGGGTTCGAAACGTTATTCATTGGCGGCCGACAATACGCCTCCGGCGATAGCCTGAACAGACTTTGGTGCTCATGTCTGGGTTCCTATCCGCAGGCTGTGCAAAGCGTGCCGGACGCGCATAATAGCCGCAATTGCTGGCGCGCCCAGGCAGCGCGTCAGCACAACAATGTGAGCGCCACGCTCATTCAAGGATGGAAGCCATGCAGGGAGTGATGGGAAGCGTGTCCCCGCGTATCAGCGGAGGGCTGCTGTTGCTGATGGCGCTCACATTTGCGGTGCCGGGACTGGCCGCTGCCCAACCGGCGTATCCGAACCGGCCTGTGCGCATTCTCGTGCCCTATGGCCCAGGCGGCGTCGCCGACACCACCGTGCGGCTGTTGGCGCAGAAATTGAACGAACGCCTGCGCCAGCCCTTTGTCATCGAGAACCGGCCGGGAGCGGGTGGAATTCTCGCCTCCCAGTCTGGTGCCACGGCCCCACCCGACGGCTATACGCTGACGCTGACCGGCAACGGCACCGCGATCAGCAAGACATTGTTCAAGTCGCTGCCCTATGACGTGCTGCGCGACTTCAGTTCGGTCTCGGTAATGGCTTGGCTCGATCTCACGATTGCGACCAAGGCGGATGGCCCCCTCAAGTCCGTGAAGGACATCGTCGAAGCTGCGAAGAAAAATCCCGGCAAGCTCAATTTCGGCACCATTGCGCCGGGCAGCACGCAGCACCTGTCGGCGGAACTGTTCCGGCTCACGGGCGACCTCAAGGTCGCGATGGTGACGTTTCGAACCACGCCCGATCTCATCACCGCCCTGCTGCGCGGCGACGTCGATGTCGGGTTCGACTACCTCGCCGGCTTCAAGGCGCAACTGAACGATCAGCAACTGCGGGCGGTGGCCTCGACCGGCGAAAAACGTTCGCCCTCCACGCCGGATGTGCCCACCGTGGCCGAAAGCGGCATGCCCGATTACGTGGTGACGAGCTGGAATGCCGTCTCTGCGCCGGCCGGCACGTCGGACGACATTGTCCGTTTCCTCAGCAAGGAAATCAACGAGGCGCTTAAATCGCCCGACATCCAAGCCAAGGCGCTGCAGTTCGGGCTCGATGCCCGCGGTACCACGCCAGAGGAGATGCAGGCACGCATGCGTGCCGACATTGCAAAATGGGGCGCGGTGATCGAGAAGGCCGGGCTCGAAAAGCAGTGACTGCGAAAGTGCATTTGAAGATTGCCGTCGCCACGTCCGGCCATACGGCGGCGGTCAAGGACGGGACAGTTCCGATCGAAGGGGTCGAGGCGAATTTCGTCGAGGTGGTTCCGATCATCGCGGCGTTCCGCCGCATGGTGCGCGACGTCGAGTTCGATGTCTGCGAGATGGCGCCGACCACCTATCTGATCGCACGGGCGCGCGGCGCGCCCTATATCGCGCTGCCGATCTTCGTGATGCGGCGTTTCCACCATGGCGGTTTCGTGGTGCGTCCCGACGCCGGTATCAAGGTGCCGAAGGACCTGGAGGGCAAGCGGGTTGGCGTGCGCGCCTATTCAGTAACGACCGGCGTATGGACGCGCGGCATTTTCAGCAACGAGTATGGCCTCGACGCCTCGACGGTGACCTGGGTGGTGGACGATGAGGAGCACGTCACATCGCTCAAGCTGCCGGAGAATGTGATCCATGCACCACCGGGAAAATCCCTCGCCAGCATGATGGCAAGCGGTGAGCTTCAAGCGGGCTTCACCGGACCGGCGGGAATTGGCCGCGCCGGCGCGCCGACCGCCAACTGGGAGCAAGGCGGCCAGACGCCGGCGCAGAACTATCCGGAGCTTATTCCCAACGTCGCCGAGGTCGAGGCCGGGTGGTATCGCAAGACTGGCATCTATCCGATCCACGGAACCGTCGTCGTAAAGACCGAAGTGCTGGAAAAACATCCGCAGGTCGGACGCGCTCTCTATGACGCCTTCACCAAGGCCAAGGCGCCCTATCTCGAACGGCTCAAACGCGGCGAAGGCCAGACGCCGGAGGATGTCCGCTATCGCAGCTTCCTGCCGCTGATGGACGATCCGCTGCCCTATGGAATGAAAGCCAATCGCGCCAGCATCGAAGCGCTGATGACCTATGCACTCCAGCAGAAATTGATTCCGGAGCGGATGCCGCTCGGGCGGGCTTTCTTTGACCCCGAAGCCTAAGTGACCATCAAGGACATTCCATGCCCATCATCGATATCCATCCCCACGTCATCGCAACCGACAACGCGCGCTATCCGCTGCAGCCGCTTGGTGGCAACCAAAGCACCTGGTCACGTGACCGGCCGACGACCTACGAGATGATGGTCAAGGCAATGGACCAGGCCGGCGTCGCCAAGTCGGCGATCGTGCAGGCATCGACCGCTTATGGCCACGACAACACCTATGTGGCGGAGGCGATCGTGGCGTATCCGAAACGCTTCACCGGCGTGTTCTCCATCGACATGCTTGCCGCCGATAACGTCGAGAAGATGAAGCATTGGCTGTCGCAAGGATTTTCGGGCATGCGGCTGTTCACTACCGGCAGCACCATGCCGGGTCAGGCGACCTGGTTCGACGATCCGCGCACCTTCCCAGCTTGGCAGCACGCCAGCGATACCGGCACGCCGGTGTGCATGCAGATGACACCTCAGGGCTTTCCGCAACTGCGCGGGTTGATCGAGCGGTTTCCAAAAGTGATGATCATTCTCGATCATCTGGCGCGGCCGCAACTCGTCGATGGGCCGCCGTTCACCGCCGACCAGGAGTTTTTTGCCCTCGCGCGCTATCCGAACATTTTTCTCAAGCTCACGCCGCTTAATGTGTCGCCGACGAATTGGGGCAAAGCCACACCGGAAACTTTCTTCGGGGCGTTGATCAAGGCCTATGGCGCTAACCGCATCGCCTGGGGCTCGAACTTCCCGGCGACCGAAGGCACGTTGAAGGAAATTCTCGGCAAGGCGCAGCAGGCGCTGAATTTCGCCAGCGCCGCCGACCGCGAATGGGTTTTCGGCAAGACCGCGCTGGAGCTCTATCCGAGTTTGAAATAGGGCTCGCTCCGTCGCCCATCCTTCGAGACGCCCGCCTGCGCCTGCGCTTCGGCCGGCTCCTCAGGATGAGGCTGACGGGAGGTCAACGTGCGGCGACAGGCTGCTCATGTTCGTGCAAAAGGCGATGCGAAAAGTCGGCGATCGCATTCAGCGTCGCCTCCGGCGCCTCGCGGTGCGGGATGTGCTGGATGCCCGGGATCAGTAACACCTCGACCGGGCAGTAGCATTCCTCCCGCGCGATTTCGATTTGCCGCTCAGTGCCATAGTGATCATGCTCGCCCTGGATAATCAGGATCGGCACACGGATGTAGGCAAGTTCCTCACTGAGGTCCCAGGTTTTGAAATCGTTCTTCATCCACACGTCGGTCCAGCCGCGCACGGTGGCATCGGCATCGGCGTGCCAGCGCTGGAAGCGTTGCCTCACATCGGTGGTGTCGAAGGCCCGGCGGATTTCCCGGATCGAATTGATCGTCACGTCCTCGACGATGAAGTGCGGCGCCATCAGCACGAGCCCGCGCACGCGATGGTCCTGCACGGCGCCGGCGTAGATCGCGGCGATCGACGCGCCGTCGCTATGGCCGACCAGGACACCTTGCTGGAAGCCGATGACGTCGAGCAAGCGCGGCAGAATCTCGTTGAGCCTCGACATGCATGAAATCGAGCGTTCGTGGCAGCTTCGCCGCGCTCGACGCCCCATAGCCGACGCGCGACCAAGCGAACACGCCACAACCGGTCCCGGCCGCAAGCTTCTCCGGAAAATCGCCCCACATGCCGGCGGAGCCTAGCCCCTCGTGCAGCAGGATCAGCGTCGGCGCCTTGTCCGGGCGCGGACCGGCCATGCTGTATTCAAGCCGCACGTCGCCAAGATCGAGAAAACCGTGATCTGAGAGGTTCGCCATTGCCGTTCTATATAGAACCGCCGCAATAAAACTAAATGCCCAAATACTGGTGCTGCACCTGTGGCGCGGCCGCTAACTCCGCCGAGGTGCCCGACCACACCACCTTGCCCCGCTCGATCAGGTAATGCCGGTCGGCGATGCGGGTCAAAGCCTCGACGTTCTTGTCGATCACCAGAATCGATTGACCTCGCGCTTTGAGCCGCGTCAGGCACTGCCAGATTTCTGCGCGAACCAGCGGCGCCAGGCCCTCGGTCGCCTCGTCGAGAATAAGCAAACGAGGATTGGTCATCAGCGCGCGACCGACCGCAAGCATCTGCTGCTCGCCTCCGGACAACAGGTTGCCCATGCTGTTCAGCCGCTCGCCCAGTCGCGGAAACAACTCGCAGACCTTGTCGAGTGTCCAAGGGTCGGCAGCAACCGCCCGATTCGAAGCGGTCGCGACCAGGTTTTCGCGCGTGGTGAGGTTCGGAAAAATCTGCCGACCCTCCGGAACAAGGCCTATTCCGAGCTGAGCGACACGGAAGGACGGCAGGGCGCCAATTTCATGACCGTCGAAGCGGATCGAGCCGGCCGTCGCCGGGGTCAGCCCCATGATCGAGCGCACGGTCGTGGTCTTGCCCATGCCGTTGCGCCCCATCAACGTGACCATTTCGCCCGCGGAAATGGCCAGCGACATGCCAAACAGCACCTGGCTGAGCCCGTAGCGAGTCTCGATGCTCGCGACTTCAAGCAGGCGCTCAGCCATGAGCAACCTCCTGCTCGCCGAGATAAGCTTGGCGAACTTCGGCATTCGCCCGGATCGAAGCGGGGTCACCGGAGGCGATGACACGGCCATAGACCAGCACGGTGATGCGGTCGGCGAGCGCGAACACCGCCGCCATGTCGTGCTCGATCAGGAGGATGGTCAATTCGCGCTTGAGCTCGCGCAGAGTCTTGACCATTCGCGCGGATTCGTCGGGGCCAAGGCCGGCCATCGGCTCGTCGAGAAGAAGCATGCTCGGCTGCGAGGCGAGTGCTATTGCGAGCTCTAACTGCCTGTGCTCGCCGTGACTCATCGCTGCTAGCATCGTATTCGCGCGGTGACTCAAGCCCACCCGCTCCAACGCGGCCCGGGCGGGCTCGCGCAGCTCGGGTTCCATTCGGGCCGGGCGCCAGAACCGGAACGAGTGCCCGGCATGGGCCTGCACCGCCAGCGCGACGTTCTCCAGCGCGGTGAAATCCGCAAACAACGACGTGATCTGGAACGAGCGCGCCAGCCCCAGCAGGCTCCGGCTATGCACCGGCAGCTCCGTGATATCCTGGCCAGCGAAATGCATGCGGCCGGCATCGGCCACGATCTCGCCGCTAAGCTGGCCGATCAGCGTGGTCTTGCCGGCGCCGTTCGGCCCGATGATGGCGTGCAACTCGCCTTTGGTCACGTCGAGCAGCACGTTGTCGGAGGCGACTACGCCACCGAAGCGCTTGGTCAGGCCTTCGATCCTGAGGAGCGCGTCAGCCACGGCCTGCACCCCTTGCGGGCCGCGCCAGCAGCCCGTCGATGCCGCCGCGCGCAAACAGCACGATCAAGAGCAGCATCGGCCCGAGCAGGAGGTGCCAGTATTCGCGGGCGCCTTGCACCTCGTGACCCGTGAGAACTCGGCTGGCGAATCCGATCAAGGCCGGCAGCGCCTCCTCCAGGACCAACAACGCAATCGCACCAATCACCGGGCCGAACACGGTGCCCATGCCGCCCAGCACCGCCATGACGATCAAGTCGCCGGAGCGAGTCCAGAACATGATCGCGGGGCTGATGAAGTCGGTGTGGTTGGCGAGCAGAACGCCGGCCAGACCGCACATGATGCCGGAGATGACGAAACAGGCCAGCTTGTAGCGATAAGTCGGAAATCCGATGGCGCGCATCCGCCGGTCGTTGGAGCGCGCGCCCTGGATCACCAGGCCGAACCGCGAATGGACCAAACGCCAGACCAGATAGACACTCGCAAGCAACAGCGCGAAGCACAGATAATAAAAGAACGTCTTGTTCGAAAGATTGATCGGATCGAAGAACTGGCTGCGCTTGTAGATCGTCAGCCCGTCGTCGCCGCCGTAGCGGTCGAGCCCGATCGCGACGTAATAGACCATTTGCGCGAAAGCGAGCGTGATCATGATGAAATAGACGCCGCGCGTGCGCAGCGACAATGCGCCAACGCCGAGCGCGAACAGGCCCGATGCCAAGAGCGCCACGGGCCACTGCACGAAAGCGGAATTGATGCCCTCCTTCGCCAGAATGCCGACGGCGTAGCCGCCGATGCCGAGATAGGCGGCGTGGCCGAAGCTCACCATGCCGCCGAAGCCCATGATCAGGTTCAGGCTCACTGCCGCCATCGCCAGGATGATAATGCGGGTGAACAGCGACATCAGGAAATAGTTGCCGGTGATGGAGCAATAGACCGGCAGCAGCGCAAGCAGCAGAAGCAGCGCGGCGACGAGGACGTTGCGGGGAGTGAGATACGCAGTCATTTGCTCGACGCCGGGAACAAACCTTCCGGCCGGAACACCAGCACCGCGGCCATCAGCGTGTAGATCATCATCGACGACAGCGACGGCCCGAGGCTGGAGCCTGCGCTGTAGCTGACGAAATAGCGCACCAGATCCGGCAGGAACGCACGACCGATGGTGTCGATGAGGCCGACGATCATGGCGGCGACGAAGGCGCCGCGGATCGAGCCTATCCCGCCGATGATGATGACGACGAAGGCCAGGATGAGGATGTTCTCGCCCATGCCGATCTGCACGGTGAGGATCGGCGCCTGCATCAGCCCGGCAAAGCCGGCCAGCGCCGCACCCAATCCGAACACCAGCGTGTAAAGGAGCTTGATGTTGACGCCGAGCGCGCCAACCATCTCACGGTTCGAGGCGCCGGCGCGGATCAGCATGCCGACGCGGGTGCGCATCACCAGGACGTACAGCAGGAGCGCGACCGCAAGCGTCGCGAGAATAATGACCAGCCGGTAGATCGGGTAATAGACGCCCGGCAGAACCTGCACCGCGGTGAGCATCTCGCTCGGCAGCGGCAAGGTCAGGCCACCCGGTCCCCAGATCAGCCGCACTGCCTCGTTGAAGAACAGCAGCAGCCCAAAGGTGCCGAGCACATGATCGAGGTGGTCACGGCCGTACAAGCGGCGGATCGCGATCACCTCCAGCGCCATGCCGGCCACGAGCGTCGCAACCAGCGCCAGGATCGCGCCCAGCACAAAGCTGCCGGTGACGGCCGCGAATGTGGCCGCGAAATAAGCACCGATCATATAGAGCGAGCCGTGCGCCAGATTGACCAGATCCATGATGCCGAAGATCAGCGTCAGCCCCGCCGCCAGCAGGAACAGCAGCATGCCGAGCTGGATGCCGTTCAGGCATTGTTCGATCAGGTAGAGCATCGGTCCTTGTACTTCCGCAGCCTTGGATTCGCGGCCCATCCTTCGAGACGCCCGCCTTGGGCGGGCTCCTCAGGATGAGGCCGGAGTGTAGCTGAACAGACCCCCCGCACTGACCTAATCCTGAGGAGCCGCGCGTAGTTCGGCGCCTTGAAGGATGGGCCCACATCCCAATTCCCCATTGCAAGGATGAGGCCATTCCGCAGTCCAAAAAACAAGACGGCAGAAGCGCGCGCTTCCACCGTCTTTCGTCTCAGGCTCGACTGTCACTTCATGACGCACTTGTCGGCATATTTGTCGACGTCGGCTGCGGAGATCTGTTCACCAGTCTTCATCGCCCAGCCGTCTTCGAGCTTCACGGCGGACTGCAGGTAGAAGTTCTGCACCGGGATGTGGTTCTTGCCGAACTTGAAGTCGCCCCGCACCGACTTGAAGTCGGCCTTCTCCATCGCCTTTCGCATCTCGTCTTTCTTGGAGAGATCGCCACCCACGGCCTTCACCGCGCTGTCGATCAGACCCACTGCGTCGTAGGTCTGCGCGCCATACATCGACGGATAGGTCTTGGTCTTCGCCTTGTAGTCGGCGACGTACCGTTTGTTGGTGGGGTTATCCATGTCGTACCCCCACTGGGACACGCCCCAGACGTCCAGCGCGAGTTCCTTCTGGTGCGGCAGCGACACCTCGTCGACCACCGAGGAAGTGTAGAGCGGGATGACACCTTTCAGGCCGGCCTGGATGTACTGGGTAAGGAACTGCGTTCCCGCGGCACCCGGATAGAACGCGAAAATGGCATCTGGCTTGGCAGCGCGAGCTTTAGCGAGTTCGGCCGAGAAATCGAGCTGGTCCGGCCAGCGGGTAAACTCCTTGCCGACGAACTGGCCCTTGTAGTTGGACTCGATCCCACCGACCTGGTCGCGGCCGGCGGCATAGTTCGGCGCGATGGTGAAGAGCGTCTTGAATTTCTTGGTCAGGTAGGCGCCGACGGCGGCTGGCCGCTGATCGTTCACCCACGACGTCGAGAACACATAAGGCGAGCACAGTTCGCCCGCGATCTGAGACGGACCAGCGTTGGTGGTAATCAGGAAGGTCTTGGTGTCGGTCGCCGGCTTGAGCGAAGCGAGCAGAACGTTCGACCAGATGTAGCCGACGAGGAAGTCGACCTTGTCGGACTCGATCAGCTTCTGGGTTTTCTGCAAGCCGAGCTCGGGCTTGATCTGATCGTCCTCGTAGATCACTTCGACCGGCAAGCCCCCAAGCTTGCGGCCGGTGTGGTCGAGACCGACCTCGAACGAATTGCGCATGTCGTTGCCAAGCGCCGCCGCCGGCCCGCTGAAGGTGCCAATGAAGCCAATCTTGACGGTCTTCTGTTGCGCGGCCGCGGGAGCGACCGCCAATGCAAGCGCAGCGGCGGTGGCGAGCAGAACGTATCTCATGTTGAGTCCCCTCTTACCGCTGCCGGGTTCCGGGCCGCGGCAGCCAGGGCAAGTAAATCACATCATGGAACGCCGAACCACGCATCCTGAAGGCGGTCCACCTCAGTGCGCGAACCTGCCCGATACGTCACCCCCGGGCTTGACCCGGGGGTCCATTGCTTCGCGAAAGCTTTTTTGAAAAATGGATTGCCGGGTCAAGCCCGGCAATGACGCGGAGAGATTTTGCAAAAACGAGACGGCCCCGCGACATTGTCGCGGGGCCGTTTCGATCGACAGCTCTCTTTCGAACTAGTTCGGCATCTTGCACTTGCCGACGTGCTTGTCCTGATCGTTCTCGACGATCGTAGCCACCGTCTTAAGCCGGTAGTCCTCGCCTTCCTTGACCACATCCTGCAGGTAGAAGTTCTGGATCGGGATGTGGTTTGGCCCGAACTTGAAGCCGCCGCGCACCGACTTGAAGGGCGCCTTCTCGATCGCCTTGCGCAGCTTGTCCTTGTCCAGGTCGCCTTTGGTTTCCTTGAGCGCCGCGTCGAGCAGGATGCCGGCGTCGTAGGTCTGCGCGCCATAAAACGACGGCGATGACTTGTACTTCTCCTTGTAGTCGGTGACGAACTTCTTGTTCTCGGCGTTCGGCAGATCGTTCACCCACTGCTGCGCGCCGGGAATGCCGACCGCGAGGTCCTTCAGCCGCGGGATCGACAACTCGTCGATGGTGAAGGCGGTGTAGAGCGGAATCTGGCCCTTCATGCCCGACTGCGCGTATTGGGTGACGAACTGGATGCCGGCGCCGCCGGGATAGAACGCGAAGATCGCGTCGGGCTTCGCCGCACGGGCCTTCGATAGCTCCGCGGAGAAGTCGAGCTGGTTCGGCCATGCCGTCAGTTCGCGGCCGAGTATCTGGCCCTTGAAGGTGGAGGCGACGCCCTCCAGCATATCCTTGCCGGCAGCGTAGTTCGGGCCGATCAGGAACGCCGTCTTCACGTTCTTCTGGTTCATGTAGAGACCGACGGCCTGCGGAGTCTGGTCATTGTTCCAGGAGGTCGTGAACACGTAGGGCGAGCACAACTCACCCGCGATCTGCGATGCGCCGGCGTTGGTGATGAAGGTGATGGTCTTGGAATCGACCAGCGGCTTCAGCGAGGCCAGCGCCACGTTCGACCAGATATAGCCGACCATAAAATCGACCTTGTCGGACTCGATCAACTTCTGCGTCTTCTGCACGCCAACTTCCGGCTTGATCTGGTCGTCCTCGTAGATCACTTCGACCGGCATCCCGCCGACCTTGCGGCCGAGATGGTCGAGCGCGAGCTCGAACGAATTGCGCATGTCGTTGCCGATGGCCGCGACCGGGCCGCTGAACGAGCTGATGAAGCCGATCTTGATGGTCTTCTGCTGGGCCACCGACGGCGCGGCGACGACTGCGGCGAGAACTGCGACCGCGCAGCCGGCAAGAAGATAGCGTTTCATGACTGGTAACCCCTCTGGATGAGCACTGAAGCCAAGTTTAGCGCGGCGTACCCTCGCTGCGCAATTTGAAGCGCTGGATCTTGCCGGTCGCGGTTTTCGGCAGATCGGCGCGAAACTCGATCCAGCGAGGGTATTTATAGGGGGCGAGCTTGGATTTGACGTGGTCCTGCAATGCCCGCGACATCGCGTCACGAGCGGCCGGGTCTCCGACTTTGGTCTGATCCTTCATCACCACGAAGGCCTTAGGCTTGATCAGGCCGTCGGCGTCGGGCCATGCCACCACCGCCGTCTCCAACACATCCGCATGGGTGCAGAGCGCGCCCTCGACCTCGAACGGCGAGACATACATGCCGGACACCTTGAGCATGTCGTCGCGGCGGCCGCAGTAGACGAAATAGCCGTCGTCATCCTCGAGATACTTGTCGCCGGAACGTGTCCAGTCGCCCATGAAGGTGTTGCGCGATTGCTCGCGATTGTTCCAGTACATGATCGCGCTCGATGGACCTGAAATCAGCAACTCGCCTATCTCGCCCTTCTTCACCGGCTGGCCATCATCGTCGACGAGCTTGACCGCGTAGCCCGGAATCGGCCGGCCGGTGGTGCCGTATTTCACTTCGCCCGCCTTGTTCGACAGGAAGATGTGCAGCATCTCGGTCGAACCAATGCCGTCGAGGATGTCGACGCCGTAACGCTCGAGCCAGCGTTTGCCCACGTCCTCGGGCAAGGCTTCGCCGGCAGACACGCAGCAGCGGAATTTCATCTCGGCGCGCTGCGGCGCGGCGGGGCTTGCCAGGAACGCGGCGTAGAAGGTCGGCACTGCGTAGAACACCGTCACCGGATGTTTACGCAGGAGTGCCGCGACACCATCCGGAGTCGGGCGATCCGGCAGCAGCACCGTGCAGGCGCCGGCCGACATCGGGAACGTCAGCGCATTGCCGAGCCCATAGGCGAAGAACAGTTTCGCCACCGAATAGCAGACGTCCTTTTCGGTGATGCCGAGATATGGCCCGCCATAGAGATCGTCGGTGAGCTTCAGATCGGCGTGGACGTGGACCGCGCCCTTGGGCTTGCCGGTCGAGCCCGAGGTGTAGAGCCAGAACGCGATATCGTCGCGCACGGTCGGCGCGGTCTGCGCCTCCGCCATCGCGGACTCGATCAGGTCCTCGAAATTCTTGTACCCCTTCACCGGCTCGCCCGAGACGATGACATGGTCGAGGTCGGCGGCCTCACCGACGAGCTTCCGGAATCTCGGATAGAGCGCGTCCGACACCACCAGCAACCGGGCGCGGCTGTCGGCCAGCATGAAGCGGTAGTCGTCCTCGGTCATCAGGGTGTTGACCGGCACGGCAACGACACCCGCCTTGAGGCAGCCGAGGAACGCGGTCGGCCAGTCGATGGTGTCGAGCAGCGCGATCAGCACGCGCTCCTCGCGGCGCACGCCAAGCGCGCGCAGGCTTGCGGCAAAGCGCGCGACCCGGTCGGCGAGCTGGCCGTAGGTCCAGGTCCCGCGCGGGTCGATGAAGGCGGGCTTCTCGGCGCGGCCGGCCTTGAGATTACGGTCGAGGATGTCGGCGGCGAAATTGTAGCTGCGCGGGATCGCGCCCACTCCGGTGGGCGAAGGCGCCTCCGCGCGCGCGGTGACCGCAACACTCATTCGCATTCCCCCGGCATGATGAACTATTATGCAATCCCACCGCCCGCCGGAGCAATCGTTTCATGATATTCAGCCGCGATCGCATCCTCACCACCCATGTCGGCAGCCTGCCGCGCAATGAGAAGCTGTCCGACCTCTTGATGATGCAGGAGGAAGGCAAGCCCTACGATCCGAAGGTGATGGCGGGGGAGATGGACCAGGCGGTCCGGCACGTCGTCAAAGCGCAGATGGATGCCGGCATCGACGTCGGCAACGACGGCGAGCAGCGCCGGATCGGGTTCCAGACCTACGTGCCGCAGCGCATGTCCGGCTTCGCCGGGGTGTCCAAGCGCCGCCGCGGCAGGGAGTTCGAGGAGTTTCCGGAGCTGTTGGCCTACCTGATGCGGCGCTTTCCGAACCCGACCAAGAGCCAGCAGGGCGCGCCCGAAGCGCAGGCCGACATCAAATACCGCGATCTGAACCCCATCACCGACGAGACCGCCGGCTTTAACAGAATCGCCGACGATCTGGGCGCATTCTCCGAACGCTTCATGACCGCGGCGTCGCCCGGCATCATCTCGACCACGATGCTCAACGCGCACTACGAGTCGCACGACGCTTATCTGGACGCGATCGCGCGCGAGATGAGCAAGGAATACCAGGCGATCCACAAGGCCGGTCTAATACTGCAGATCGACGCGCCGGACCTCGCCATGGACCGCACCATGATGTATCGCGATCTGTCCGACGCCGAGTTCCTCAAGCGCTGCGAGCGTCACGTCGCCGCCATCAACAAGGGCATCGAGGGCATCCCGCGCGACCGCGTGCGGCTGCATGTCTGCTACGGCAACTGGGAAGGCCCGCACATCCACGACGTGCCGCTGGCGACGATCCTGCCGGCGCTCTACACCGCCAACGTCGGTGCGCTGACCATCGAGTTCGCCAACCCGCGACACGCCCACGAATATGCGGCGCTGAAGCAGCATCCGCTGCCGCCGCACATGCTGCTCATTCCCGGCGTCGTCGAGAGCACCTCGAACTTCGTCGAACATCCCGAAGTGGTGGCGCGGCGGATCGAGGAGGCGGTGGCTGCGGTCGGCGACCGCGAGCGGGTAATCGCCTCGACCGACTGCGGCTTCGGCACATTCACGAAACGGGAATGGGTGATCGAGCCGGTGGTTTGGTTGAAGCTCAAGGCAATCCGCGAAGGCGCGGACATTGCGTCGCACCGGCTTTGGGGCAAGAAAGTAGCGTAGACTGCGCATCAAGAGCCGGCCTGGAATAACGGTTCGCGAATCCGCTTGGAGGAAGCCATGTTATTTGCCAGCTTTGCGCAACGCGCCAGCATCGCAATCGCCGCGCTTGCGTTCGCCGCCCTTCCCGCATTGGCCCAGCCGGCGGCGCAATGGCCCGATCGTCCTGTCAAAATGATCGTCCCGCTCGGCGCCGGGGGTCCTGCCGATCTGGTCGGCCGCTACGTCGCGCAGCAACTGAGCGAACAATTCAAGCAGTCGTTCTTCATCGAGAACCGCACCGGCGCCGCCGGCATCATCGGCACTGCCGAGGCGGCAAAGGCCGCGCCGGACGGCTACACGCTGCTGGTGACCGCATCGCCGCATATCAACCTGGAAATCCTGGCCACCAACAAAACCTATCAGTTGATGCGCGATTTCACCGCCGTGGCGATTTCCTTTTCTACCGACGCCGTGATGGTGGTGAACCCCTCGGTGCCGGCGAAGAGCGTTACCGAACTCATCGCGCTCGCCAAGGCGAAGCCCGGCGCCCTCACCTACGCGTCGTCCGGGCCCGGCTCGAACAAGCACCTCGGCGGCGAGCTATTCAAGCTGATGACCGGCACCGACATCCTCCACGTCGCCTACAAGGGATCGACCCAAGCGCGCAACGACATCATCGGCGGCCACGTCAATATGATGTTCGACGAGGTGCCCTCGGTTGCCCCCAACGTGCTCGCCGGGCAGGTCCGCGCTCTGGGTGTCACTGGCAAGGCGCGCTCCAGCGCGCTGCCGGACGTGCCGACGGTTTCGGAGGCCGGCGTGCCGGGGTATGAGCACACTGGCTGGTTCGGCATCATGACGCCGGTGGGAACGCCGAAGCCGATCGTCGACCTGCTCAACGCCGAGATGAAGGCGCTGGTCGCCCGCCCCGACGTAAAGGCGTACTGGGAGAAGCTCGGTACGGAGACGATGTCGATGACGCCTGTGGAGTCCGAGGCGTTCCTGCGGGCCGAGATCGACAAGTGGGCGAAGGTTGTAAAGGCTGCGAACATCAAGCTCGAATGAGCTGGGCGGCGGCCATCGCCGACCGCATCTCATTCGCAGGAGACGCCATGCCATCGATCAGTCTAGCGCGCCATGGACTCGCCGCCCTGGCCCTCGCCGCGTTCGCAGTTGCTCCCGCCTTGGCGCAGCCGACGACGCTATGGCCGGATCGGCCGGTGCGGCTCATTGTACCGGTCGGCGCCGGCGGCGTCGCCGACACGCTGTCGCGCACGCTGTCGAGCGGCTTCCCGCAGTTCGCCAACGGCCAGCCGTTGATCGTCGAGAATCGGACAGGCGCCGGCGGCACCATCGCCGCCGCCGCCGTGGCGCGCGAGAAGCCGGATGGCTACACGCTGTTGCTCACCGACATTGGGCCAAATGCAGTGGCGCACGCGTTGATGAGCAAGCTGTCCTACGATCCGCACACCGCATTCACGCCAATCATCTACGCCGCCAATATACCGGCGGCGCTGCTGATGCGGCCGGAATTGCCCTACAAGACGCTGGCCGAGTTCATCGCCGCGGCCAAGCAGCAGCCGAGCAAGTTCAACTACGCCTCCGCCGGTATCGGCAACTGGTCGCATCTGTTCATGGCGTATCTCAACAGCCTCGCTGGCATCAACCAGGTCAACGTCATCTATCGCTCCGGTCCCGAGATGCTCGCGGCCGTGATCAAGGGCGAGGCCGATACCGCCATGACCTCGGTATCGACTTCGGTCAACTTGGTGCGAGAGGGCAAGTTGCGCGCACTCGCCGTCGGTTCGCTGCAGGCCGTGCCACCCCTGCCCGATGTGCAGCCCGCCGCCCAGACGATTCCCGGGCTGGAATTCGGCATATGGCACGGCATCGCCGGGCCCGCTGGAATGGACCCGGCGCTGGCGACCCGCATCAACAGCATATTCAACCAAGTGCTGCAGCTGCCCGCGGTGCGCACGACCATCACCGGTCCTTGGGCCGCCCAACTCATCGGCGGCACGCCGCAACAGTTCGATGCCTTCATCAAGAGCGAGTTGAAGCGATGGCCGGAGGTGGTCAAGGCCGCCGGCATCAAGCCGGAATAGCCGTCAGTGTCGTGAAGGCCGCGAACATCAAGCTCGAGTGATGAGGAACGAGCACCAGGTCGCCGAATATGCGTGGCGGAAGGCCGCGAGCCCGCACCGGACCGGGATCCCTGAACAGACCCGCGTGCTTGCCGCGAACCGAGAATGACGGCCGCCTCGGTATTCAATACCGTACCGTCGACCGAAACATCATTGCGAGGCGGCGGACATGTTGACGCTCTACGACTTCGGCAACTCGGTCTGCTGCCAGAAGGTCCGCATCACCCTGGTCGAGAAGAGCCTTGAGTGGGACGCGATCCGCGTCGACCTGTTCAAGAGCGAGCAGTACGACCCGAAGTATCTCAAGCTCAACCCCAAGGGCGTCGTGCCGACGCTGGTTCATGACGGCACGCCGGTCATCGAGTCGACGCTGATCTGCGAATATCTCGACAACACCTTCCCGAGCCCGCCGCTGATGCCGAAGGATCCGGCCGGACGCGCACGCATGCGGCTGTGGAGCAAATTCGTCGATGAAGGTCTGCACGACGGAGTCACCGAATTAAGTTTCTCCGCGATGTTCCGCGAGCGAATGAAAGCGATGGCGCCGGAGATGCGCGAGAAGCGTTTCGCCAACGTCGGCGACCCACGCCGCCGCGACCGCTTCAAATCCACGTATGAACAGGGCGTACAGTCGCCGTTCGTCCTGCACGGCATCGCCGCCTATGAGCGCGCGTTCAAATATCTGGAGCAGACGCTGACCGACAACGGCGGGCCGTGGGTTCTCGGCGGCAGCCCGACGCTCGCCGACATCAACCTGATGCCGTACGCGGCACGGCTCGACTACTTGGGTCTGCTCGGCGCATGGATCGACGGCCGGCCGCGCGTGCACGACTGGTGGGCGACAGCGAGCGCTTGGCCGAGCTTCAAGCGGGGCCTGCGCGACCTGATCTCAGAAGCCGAGTTCACCGAGATGCACACCTATGGTCCAAAAATCCGCGCCGACGTCGAAAAACTCATTGCCGGATTGCGGGCTGGAGCAGCAGCCTAATTGAGCTTTGACTTGTTGTTTTTTGGATCCACCGCGGCATCGGGAACCGTCTTGGCCTTTTCTTTCGGCTGCTGAACGTTCTTTACGTCCCCTCTCCCCACTTCGCGGAATATGGGATAAGCGCCTATAATCCTGCAAAGCCAAGGGGCGGCGGGCCCAATAGATTACGAGGAGAGTCCAATGGACGAGATCACCAAGCGCGAACCGAGGACCATTCGGGCCGAGGACATCAACCCGCGCTACAACTGGGGCCGCCATCTGCCGGTGCTCGGCACCATGGGGGTCGATTTCGAGGAGCGCGTCGACTATCGCCGGTTGCAGCGCTACCGCCTCGCCCGCGCGCAACAGGCGCTGGAAGCCTCCGATCTCGGTGCGTTGCTGTTGTTCGACGACAACAACATCCGCTACGTCACCTCGACCAAGATCGGCGAATGGGCCCGCGACAAGCTTTCGCGCTGGACGCTGCTCATCCGCGACCATGATCCGATCCTGTGGGACTTCGGCTCCGCCGCGGTGCACCACAGGCTCTATTCGCCGTGGCTCCGGCCGGAGGACTGCAAAGCCGGCCTCGTCGGCCTGCGCGGCACCGTCGATCCGAAGTTCGGACTGATGAAGCATCACGCCGAGGAGATGGCGTCGATTCTCAAGGCTGCGGGCGTTGCCAAGATGCCGGTCGGCGTCGACATCATCGAACCGCCGATGATGTTCGAATTGCAGAAAGCCGGGCTGACGATCCAGGACGCTCAGCAGGTCATGCTCAGCGCGCGCGAGGTCAAGTCTGCCGATGAGATCGCGCTGCTTAACCGCGCGGCCGCGATGGTCGACGGCGCCTATCATCTCATCAACGAGCAACTGCGGCCGGGCGTGCGCGAGAATGACATCGTCGCCGAAGTGAATAAGTTCCTCTACACCCACGGCTCCGACGACGTGGAAGCAGTCAATGCGATCTCCGGCGAGCGCTGCAACCCGCACCCGCACAACTTCACGGACCGCATGATCCGGCCGGGCGATCAGGCGTTCTTCGACATTCTGCAAAGCTTCATGGGCTATCGCACCTGCTACTACCGCACCTTCAATGTCGGCCGCGCCACGCCGGCCCAGCACGACGCCTACAAGAAGGCTCGCGAGTGGCTCGACAATGCCATCGCCCGCATCAAGCCCGGCGCCTCGACCGCGCACATCTGCGACGTGTTCCCAAAGGCCGGCGAGTTCGGCTTCCCCGACGAATTGTCGGCCTTCGGCCTGCAGTTCGCCCACGGCCTCGGCCTCGCCCTGCATGAGCGCCCGATCATCTCGCGCGTGGTGTCGATGGATCACCCGACCGAGATCAAGGAGGGCATGGTGTTCGCAATCGAGACCTATTGCCCGGCGACCGATGGCTATTCCGCTGCGCGCATCGAGGAAGAAGTGGTGGTCACCAACAAGGGCTGCACGCTGATCTCACTGTTCCCGGCCGAGGAACTGCCGATTGCGGCGAGATACTGATTGAAAAGTCACCCGCTGCCTCGACGAACATCGGGCGGCGCGGTATGTCGAACGAACATCGCAATCCAATCAAGGAACCAGCGTGAAAAACATTCCGAAGAATCAATCGCGGTCGCTGCTGTGCGCGGTGGCCGGACTGCTGACGGTGTTGATGGTGGCTGGCGGCACAAAGCCCGCCGCGGCCCAGGCCTCAGACGCCGCGGATCGCTGCACCCCCGACGTGATGCGGTTTTGCAGCGAGTTCGTCCCGGATGCCGACCGCATCGTCGGCTGCCTCAAGGCCAAGCGCAGGCAGCTCAGCCCCTCGTGCCTCAGCGCGCTGACGTCGGGCAAAGGGTCGCAAAAGGCCAAGAAGCGCCGCGCGCGCCATCGTGGTTGATCCGCCGGCGGCGGATCAGTCTTTCATCCTGACGACATCATAGTGGCTATCAGCGCGGCGCTATTGGCACATGGCGCGGCTGATGAAGGTCACCGTCGTGCACTGGTCCGACTGACCGAGCAACGTCCGGACCGGGCATTCCTCGGCCGACGTAAACTCCATGCTCTTGCCGGAGTTGAAGCCGTGCTTGCGGCAGAGCGCCTCGGCCGCCGAAAGGCAGTCGGGCGCGCCATTCGGGGCGTTGGCGCAGCGCTCGCGGCCATTCATCATCCGGGCGGCCGGCAGCTTGGCGACGGCGTCCACCGCGTTCTTGGTGGCGTCCGCCGCGCTCTTGCCGGCATCGACCGCGCCCTGGCCCACTCTCGCCGCCTGATCGGAGAAGCCCTTACTGTTGGCGGCCGCGTCGTCTTGCAGGTTGTCCATTCGCTGTTTGGCGCCGCGCAGATGGTCGCGGAAGTTGCTGGCGCCCTGATCGAACCAGCGGCCGATCGCTTCGAACGTGCCGGGCTTTGGCGGAGGTGCCGGTCGCTCCGGTGGAGTCGCGTCGGGCGGCGGGCTCACATTCTGCGCCCATGCCGACTGCGTCACCGTCATCAGGCTGAGCGCGAGACAGGCTGCCGCAATGGCGGTCCGCCGCGGTCGAGCTTCGATCATGGTACCCGGACTTCGCATGGCGACCGTCCCGCCAATGCCGCAATGCGGTGGCGAAATTGAACTCGGCGCTTCAGAACAAGTATAGCGCAGCCACGACGCCGCGACGAGTAGGATGGCCGCAACCGGCACCGACGCCTGAGGGCCGTAGCGGTTGAGCAAAAAAGCCAGCAGATAGAAGCGGATGCCGCGACGATGAAGGAACCAAGCCGTTGCCGTCAGGCGCCGAACTTGAATAGGAATTTGACTGCGAAGTAGATCAGGATGAGCGCCACCGCAGCGGCAAGCGCAATGAGTCCAAGGCGCTTTTCGATGAACTCCCGGATCGGCTCACCGTAACGCCGAAGCAACCAGGCAATTACGAAGAATTTGGCGCCGCGCGCAACGATGGCTGATCCGATAAACAGCCAAATATCCACGGCTGCGGCGCCGGAAAGAATGGTCACAACCTTCATCGGCGGCAAATGGGCTACGCCCGAGGTGATCAGCATGACCAGAATGGCGCCGCGGCTCGACGATGAACGTAGCATCTCGAACTTATCGATGCTTCCATAGAACTCGAGCACCGGGCGGGCGATCAATTCATAAGCGTAATAGCCGAGAAGCCAACCGGCGATACCGCCCAGCACGGATCCCACAGTCGCGATGAGCGCATACCGATAGGCGCGCTCCGGCCGTGCGAGTCCCATCGGCACCAGCAGAGCCTCCGCTGGCACGAGAAAAACCGAGCTTTCAACGAAGGAAATGATGCCGAGCCACCATTCCGCGCTTTTGCGGGCGGCAAGCGAAAGCGTCCAGTCGTACAGCTTCTTTAGCATGGGGCTTGCTTACCGGCGGGTGGCCGGTCTGTCCACGACCAGCGCGGACGACAGTTTACTTGCGGCTCAACGACGCCGGCTTTTGCGGCGCGCCTCGAGCAGAACCACCTTGCGGCGGGCGCTCGTCTCTACGTGCTTCTTTGGCACCTTCTCGGCCAGGCCGAACAGCCGCTCGCGCCGGGCCATCTCCGCGAAGACGTCCTGCGGACGTACGCCGGCTGCGGCCCAGAGCACCACGAGGTTGTAGAGCAGATCGGCGCTTTCGCGGACCACCGCCTCGGTCTCGCCGTTCATAGCGTCGATGACGACCTCGATCGCCTCTTCGGCGAGCTTCTTGGCCATCTTGGCTCGGCCCGAGCGCATCAACTTGGCGGTGCGTGACAGCGCCGGATCTGCGGTCTTGGCAGCGATGACCTGGTCGTAGAGTCGCCCCAACGAATCATTCATGCCTCCAGTCATACACTGGGAGGAGTCTCCTGTCGGTTAACGCCTTTGCTGCGGTGCAAAGAAAGAGGCGCCGCGACAAGCGGCGCCTCTAGTCTGGATGGTCGCCGCTTCGGACGGCGGCTTAGCTAGAACTCCTAGTAGTGGCGGTACGGACCGTGGCCGTAATAGCCATGCGGAGGCGGCGGAGCGTAGGCGGGTTCGCCATAGCCGTAGCCGTACTGGCGCTCATGATGGCGACGCGCGGCCAGCAGAGCGATGGCGCCGAACACACCCGCCACCGCGCCGAGCACGGCCGCGTTGCCGCCGCCACCGCGGTGACGATACGAGCCGGCCGTCGCCGGAGTGACTGCCATTGAAGTCAGCGCAATCGCAGCCGCCGTCGCAGCAGCGATGGCGCGATTACGAGTGGTAAACATGGTCGCACCCTTTCGGTGTTAACGCCCCTCGACTGAGGCACGGGGGCTCAACAGGAAAGGTGGGGTTGCGTTCCTGCCAACACAGGCTGCGGCGGATGATGTTTTGGTAATGTAGCGGAACGGATGTTCATATTCGAAAACTGTTGCGCCGCACGCAAATGCTTTGTCCAAACGGCTATCCCTGACACAACTGGAGTCGCGTTGCCCCGCCGGCTGCGGAGCAACGCGAGATCCATCATCCGTCGATCGGCAACCCAAGCGCCAAACGCCCCGCGATGCGGCGCTGCTGCAACTCCGGCAGCGGGTGAAAGCGCGCGCCCTGCACATCGCGAAACAGGCGCTCCAATCCGGTGCGGCGACAATACGCCGCGCCTCCTGCTGCTTCCAACGCAAACTCCACGGTCCGGATGGCGTGGCGCGCCACCAGCGTGCGACTGATGAAGATGGTATTCGTGGTCTGCGGCCCGGGCTGCGCGGTTTCGGCAAACGCCACAAAGGCGTCGAGCGTGATGCGCGTCGCCGCGAGTTCGGTGTCGAGCGCGCCGACCAACTCGACATTCACCTCGCGCCGCTTCGCAGCCACTTCCACCGCGACGTCGCGGGCGTGCTCGGCGACGCCGGCATAGACGGAGTAGACCAGCGGAAAGGCGATCAAAGACACGACGTGGAACGTCATGTCCCAGACGCCGGGCTTGCGCCGCCCGCCGATCGCCGCATCCGCCACGAATACCCCGTCGAGGATCACGTCATGCGACGCGGTGCCGCGCATGCCGAGCGTGTCCCATGTTTCAGCGATCGAGACGCCCTCTGCCTTCATCGGCACGCCAAAATGAAGTACCGTCGGGCCGTCCGGCGCGTCTTCATGAATGGCGCTGGTCATCAAGAGGTTCGCTGAGGGCGCTCCGCTGGCGAACACCTTGCGGGCGTGGATGCGGTAACCGCCGTCCACCTTTTTGGCGATGCCGGAACTTGCGATCCAGTCCGAGCCTCCCGACGACAGCAATTGGATGCGCTCGGCCGCGACGCGCTTGAGCAGGCCGTCCGTCGGCGCTTGCTGGTGCCGCCACCGCCAGGCTGCGGCAGCCGCGACGTGGGTGTGCATCGCCAGCACCAGCGCTGTCGCGCTGCAATGATGGGCGAGTTCTCGCAGCATGTCCGACAGATCGCGATACCCGAGCCCACCGCCGCCAAGCTCAAGCGGCACCGCAAGCCCGAGGAACCCGCGCTCGCACAGCAACGCCATGTTGGCGGCCACGTAGGTATTGGACTCGTCGGAGCGCCGTGCTTCCTCGGCGAACTGCGGGCCAAGCTCGGCGAGCGTCTCACGCCAATCGGGCGCGGCCTGGGACGACGTCTTCAGCGCATGAATATTCATCGTAATGTTTCCCTTGATTGGTTGGAGGGGAGCCGAATGGCTGCTGCTCAGGCCGCGAGCGATGCGGGTGGTTCTTTGGATGGCCGCAAGACGCCGACCGCAGGGTGATCAAGATGGAACGATCTGCGGCCCGCACGCCTCTCGTCGCGCCGCGCCATCAACAATTCGAATGACCCCATGCGCGGCGTGAATGAATCGACGACGTCAACGCGGATGAGGCCGATGTCACGCAGCAGCCGCTCGTCCATCTGCAAAAGCGCATTCATCGCCCTGCGCTCCAACGCCGCACGCCAGAGCGACGCGATATAGCGGCCGGCGGCTGCCGCCGAGCTCACAAATTCGATCATTTTGGTCTCCATCAAACTGGATTTGGTATAGAAGCGCGTCAGGCCGTTCGGACAGACTGCCGCTCTTGAGCGACGAAATTAGTCCCGAGCCCGGGGGCCAACAATGATCGAAACGCCGCCATCATTTGCCGATACGCCGGGCCGCAGCGCGAGCCCGGACGTGCTTTCGGAAATGCTGCGCGCCGTGCGCCTGACCGGTTCGGCGTTCTTCAACGGCTCGTTCACCGCGCCCTTCCGGATCGAAAGCCCGAAGCGCTTCGAAGAGCGCACGCCGCTGGCGCACCTGCATCACATCAGCATCTTCCATCTGGTGGCACACGGCCGTTGCACGTTCGAGACGGCCACGGGAAAACGCCGAGACATCGGCCCCGGCGACCTTCTGCTGATGCCGTTCGCCGATACCCACAAGTTCTGGGGCGGCGACGCCCTGGAGACCGCATTCGTGCCTGACATCGTCCGGCCCGGCCCGATCGAAGGCATGTTGACGGTCAATTATGGAGGCGGCGGCGAGGAGACACGCCTCGTCTGCGGCTATCTCGAATCGTCGGAATTCTTGTTCGCACCGGTGTTTCGCACCTTGCCGGAGGTGCTGGTCGAACACACCGGCGACGGCAGGATCGGCGAATTGATCGCATCGACCGTGCGCGAGATCATCGCGCTGGTCGATGCGGCCACGCCCGGTTCGCAACTCATGCTTGGACGACTGATGGAGATGTTGTTCGTCGAGGTTCTGCGCCGTCACATCGCCCGCTTGCCATCCAATAGCCAGGGCTGGTTCGCCGCGATCAACGATCCGATCATCGGCCGTGCGCTTCAGCTCGTCCACGCCGATCCGGGCAGGCGCTGGACGGCGGATAGCCTAGCGCGCGAAGCGGGTTCGTCGCGCACAGTCCTGGCAGAACGATTCAATGCGTTACTTGGCCGGCCGCCGATCGATTACGTGACGAGCTGGCGCATCCAGCTCGCCGCCGAACGGCTGCGCGGCACCGAGGCCAGTATTGGCAGGATTGCCGCCGACGTCGGATACGAGTCGGAAGCCGCCTTCAATCGCGCGTTCAAGCGCTTAACCGGCACCACGCCCGGGCGTTGGCGCGAAGGCATCAGCGCCGACCCATTCGCGGCCAAAGCGCCCGATGTCGCCCGCCAGCGCGCCGGCGGATAAGGCTCACTCGCTTTCGGCAAGCAGCGTCGCGTTGCCGCCCGCAGCCGCCGTGTTGATCGTCACCGTCTGCTCGGTGGCGAAGCGGCGCAGATAATTCGGGCCTCCAGCCTTCGGCCCGGTGCCGGAGAGACCCGCGCCGCCGAACGGCTGCGTGCCGACCACCGCGCCGATCATGCTGCGGTTGACGTAGACATTGCCGTTGGCAAGCCGCGCGGCAATTTTTTCGGCCGTCGCATCGATGCGGGTGTGGATGCCGAGCGTCAGACCCGTGCCGTTGCCAGCGATGTCGTCGAGCAGTGCGTCGAGCGCGTCGGCCCGCCAGCGCACAACATGTAGCACGGGGCCGAACACCTCTTCCTGCAGATCGCTGGCCCGGTCGAGCGCGATCATCGTCGGCGGCACGAAGCGTCCGCGCGGCGGCAGCGTGCGGCCTTCGTCCCAGCGAAAGATCAGGCGACCCTGCGCCGCCCTGTCGCACGATCCAGCGGTCGAGCCGCTCGCTGGCATCGTCATCGATTACCGGCCCGACATGCGTCGCCGGATTGCGCGGATCGCCGAGCGAAAGCTCCTGCGCGGCGCCGGCGATCATCTCGATCATGCGATCCGCCACGTCCTCCTGCACGCAGAGAAGCCGCAGCGCCGAGCAGCGCTGCCCGGCCGAGCGGAACGCCGACGTGATGACATCATCGGTCACCTGCTCGGGCAGCGCGGTCGCGTCCACGATCATGGCGTTGATGCCGCCGGTCTCGGCGATCAGCGGCACGATCGGGCCGTCCTTGGCGGCGAGCGCGCGGTTGATCGCGTGCCCGACCTCGGTCGAGCCGGTGAACGCGACGCCGGCGACGCGCGGATCGGCCACCAGCGCCGCGCCGACCTTGCCGTCGCCCGACACGAGATGCAGCGCGCTCGACCGGCACGCCGGCTTGGTGCAGCAGGCGAACGGCCTCCGCGGCGATCAGCGGCGTCTGTTCGGCGGGCTTGGCCACCACGGAATTGCCGGCGGCGAGTGCGGCGGCAACCTGGCCCAGGAAAATCGCCAGCGGGAAGTTCCACGGGCTGATGCAGACGAACACGCCGCGGCCGCGATAATGCAGCTCATTCGATCTCGCCGGTCGGTCCCGGCATCGGCTGCGGGGCGAGCGCGCGGCGCGCCTCGGCGGCGTAATAGCGGCAGAAGTCCACCGCCTCGCGCACTTCGGACAACGCGTCGTCCAGCGTCTTGCCGCCTTCGGCCTGCAGCAGAGCGATCAGTCTGCCGCGCGATCGCCTCCAGCAGTTCGGCCACGCGATCGAGAATGCCGGCGCGGCGCTCGACCGGCGTTGCATTCCATGCCGCGAAGCCGGCTTGCAGCCGCCGCCATTGCCGCACCGCCCCGGTCGCGTCTGCCTCGGTCACCTGCCCGACCACGCGGAGATCGCTCGGCGAAAGCACCGGCCGCGCCGCGCCCTTCCGTGCTTCGCCGTCGACCAGCGGCGCTGCCGTCGCGTCCGTTGGCACTCCACGCTCAACATCGGCGAGCAGCGCTGTCGAGAGCGGCGCGATCGCCGAACTCGACGCCCGGGGAGTTCAGTCGCGCCGGCCGGTACAGATCGCGCGGCAGCGGAATATGCGGATGACGGGCATGCGCGGCATCGCCGATCCAGGCCTGCGGGCGCTTCAGGATGTCTTCGATCGGCACGTTCGGATCGGCGGCGACGGCGACGAACGACGAATTGGCGCCGTTCTCCAAGCAGCCGCCGCACCAGATAGGCCAGCAGATCGCGATGGCTGCCGACCGGCGCATAGACCCGGCACGCCGCCGCCGGTACATCGGCCAGCAGCGCCTCGTACAGCACCTCGCCCATGCCGTGCAGGCGCTGGAATTCGTAGCCTTCCGCGCCGCCCGCCTCCTCGATCACGCTCGCGACGGTCAGCGCGTTGTGGGTGGCGAACTGCGGATAGAGCCGCGGCCGCGCCCGCAAGCAGCCGGCGCATGCAGGCCATGTAGGAGAGATCGGTCATCGGCTTGCGCGTGAACACCGGATAGTCCGGCAGGCCACGTTCCTGCGCGCGCTTGACCTCGGTGTCCCAGTAGGCGCCCTTGACCAGCCGCACCATCAGCCGGCGGCCGAGCGCGTGCGCGACATCGTCGAGCCAGTCGATCACTGCGCCGGCGCGCTTCTGATAGGCCTGCACGGCGAGGCCGAAGCCGTCCCAGCCGGCGAGCGACGGATCGGCCAGCACCTTGGCCGTCACCTCCAGCGACAGTTCGAGCCGGTCGGCCTCCTCGGCATCGACGGTGAAGTTGAGATCGTGGCGCTTGGCGGCGCGCGCCAGCTCAAGCACGCGCGGCGAAAGCTCGGCCAGCACGCGCTCGCGCGAGATCGCCTCATAGCGCGGATGCAGCGCCGAGAGCTTGACGGAAATGCCCGGCCGTGCCGGCAAGGCGGCGTTGCCGGCGCGCGCGCCGATCGCCGCGATCGCATCGGCGTAGGCCTCGAAATAACGCGCGGCGTCGGCAGCGGTGCGCGCGCCCTCGCCGAGCATGTCGAACGAATAGCGGAACTCGCGGTGCGAGCCGGCCCGCGACAGCGCTTCCTCGATGGTCTGGCCCAGCACGAAATGCGAGCCGAGCAGCCGCATCGCCTGCCGGGTCGCGATCCGCACCGTCGGCAGGCCGAGCCGCTTTACGAGGCTCTCGACGATGCTGTCCGGCGTCTCGCCCGGCTGGATGACGCGCGCCGTAATGCCCGAGCGTCCAGGCCGAGGCCGAAACCAGCAACGCGTCCGGAGCCTTCCGCCTTGCGACCAGTCGCCGGCCGCGAGCTTGTCCTCGATCAGTCGGTCGGCGGTCGCGGCATCCGGCACACGCAGCAGCGCCTCGGCCAGCACCATCAGCGCCAGCCCCTCCTTGGTCGAGAGCGAATAGGCGTGCAGGAAATCCTCGATGCCGCCGAGGCCGCCGGAATGCGGCGCGGATGCTCTCGACCAGCCGCCGGGCGCGGCCGTCGATGCGGACCTCGGCCTCCTCGCCGCGCGATGCCGCGGCCAGCAGCGCGGGCGCCAAGCGTCTGATCCGGCGCCGCATAGGGCGCGGCGAAAGCCCGGCAGCCGCCGCTTCGCCCGCAGTTGAGGACGCGCTCATGAGACGCCTCGGGATCGGCCTCAAGACTGGCCCAAACTCGGCCGACCGATATTCTAGTCTATCAGCGCCGGCGGCACTGGCGTTGCCTGCGGCGACGGCAGAATGACATTCCGGTGTGCAGAAATTAGGCCGTCTGTGCAGAGCCAACGCCTGCGCCGCGTGCCGCCTTGCTCTTTCATTCGGCATGTTCTTTGCTGAGCAGGAAATTGAGAATCGCGGCGCCGGCGGCCTTCGACTGCGGACGCGACCGCTGACGCCTGACCATCGACCCAAGGGGTAGCGACATGAATGATCATCAAGATCCTCCGGCTCGCGCCGGATCGCACTCCTCGCCGCTGCGGCCGTGCTGCTCGGCGGTCCCGCCACCGCGCAGACCGCGATCAAGTTCTCGCTCGATTTCAAGTTCGAAGGCCCGGCGGCGCCGTTCCTGGTCGCGATCGACAAGGGCTACTTCAAGGCCGAAGGCCTCGACGTCACCATCGACACCGCGGCGGGCTCGCTCGAACCGATCAACCGCGTCGCTTCCGGCACCTACGACATGGGCTTCGGCGACATCAACTCGCTGATCAAGTTCCGCGACGCCAATCCGGCGCACGCCGATCAAGGCCGTGTTCATGGTCTACAACAAGCCGGCGTTCTCGATCGTCAGCCGCAAGAGCCGCGGCGTCGAGAAGCCGAAGGATCTCGAAGGCAAGATGCTCGGCGCGCCGGCCGCCGGACGGCGCCTACGCGCAATGGAAGATCTTCGTGCAGGCCAACGGCATCGACGCCTCCAAGGTGAAGATCGAGAACGTCGGCTTCCCGGTGCGCGAGCCGATGCTGCAGAACGGCCAGGTCGACGCCATCACCGGCTTCTCGTTCTCGTCCTTCATCAACCTGAAGTCGATGGGCGTGCCGGTCGACGACATCGTCGTCATGCTGATGGCCGACTACGGCGTCAATCTCTACGGCAACACCATCATCGTGAACCCGAAGTTCGCCGCCGAGAAGCCGGAGGCGGTGAAGGGCTTCCTGCGCGCCTTCGTGAAGGGGCTGCAAGGATACGGTGAAGGACCCCGTCGACCGCGGTCGACTCGGTGATCAAGCGCAACGACGTCGCCAAGAAGCCGGTCGAGCTCGAGCGGCTGCGGATGGCGCTCAAGGACAACATCGTCACCACCGAGGTGAAGTCGAACGGCTACGGCGCGGTGGACAACGACCGGCTGACGAAGTCGATCGACCAGATCGCGCTGACCTACGAGTTCAAGAACAAGAAGCCGAAGGCGGCCGACGCGTTCGACGCCTCGTTCCTGCCGCCCGCGGCCGATCGCAAGGCGAACTGACGCGCGCGATCCCAGGGGGCTGTCGTGTCCGCGTTCGTCGCGCTTGATGGGGTGAGCCACGCCTATGGCGGCGCCACCAACGCGCCCGCGGTCGAAGGGCTGTCGATCACGATCGAGGAAGGCGAGTTCGCCGCGGTGGTCGGCCCGTCCGGCTGCGGCAAGTCCACCCTGATGAAGCTCGCGACCGGCCTGCAGTTTCCGTTCAAGGGAACGGTTGCGGTCGCGGGCGCAGGTCGTCAGCCAGCCGGTCAAGATCGCCGGCATGGCGTTCCAGGCGCCGACCTTGCTGCCCTGGCGCACCACGCTGGAAAATCTGCTGCTGCCGCTCGAAATCGTCGAGCCGCACCGCGGCGAAATGCGGCGCCGGCGCGCCGAATATGTCGCGCGTGCCGAGAGCCTGCTGGCTTCGGTCGGCCTGCGCGGCCAGGGCGACAAGTATCCCTGGGAATTGTCCGGCGGTATGCAGCAGCGCACGTCGCTCTGCCGCGCGCTCATTCATGAACCGAAACTGCTGATGCTCGACGAGCCGTTCGGCGCGCTCGATGCCTTCACCCGCGAGGAGTTGTGGTGCGTGATCCGCGATCTGCATGCGGCGCGCAAGATCACCGTCTGCCTCGTCACCCACGACCTGCGCGAGGCGGTGTTCCTCGCCGACCGCGTGTTCGTGATGTCGGCACGGCCCGGCCGCGTGCTGGTGGAGCGCAAGATCGAAATCCCGCGGCCGCGCGACCTGGAGGTGACGTTCACGCAAGGCTTCCAGGACATCGTGCACGAACTGCGCTCGCATATCGTGAGGGCGCGGCAATGAACCGCGGCAGCGTCATGGTCCGGCTGGCGCCGTGGATCTCCACCGCCATCATGTTCCTCTCTGGGAGGGAGCGGTCCGGCTGTTCAAGATGCCCGCGTTCTTCCTGCCGCCGCCGAGCGCCATCGCGATCGCGATCGTCGAATACTGGGCGGCCGATCTACCGCCACTCGCTCTACACGCTGTCCACGACGCTGATCGGCTTCGGCATGGCGGTCGGCTTCGGCCTCCTGCTCGGCCTGGTGGTCGGCTGGTCGCGTTCGATCTACGCCGGACTCTATCCGCTGATGATCGGCTTCAACGCCATCCCGAAGGTGGCCGTGGTGCCGATCCTGGTGCTGTGGTTCGGCATCGGATTCATTCCGGCGGTGCTCACCGCCTTCCTGATCTCGTTCTTTCCGATCGTCGTGAACGTCGCGACGGGACTGGCCACCATCGAGCCGGAGCTCGAGGACGTGCTCAAGGCGCTCGGCGCCAGCAAGCTCGACATCATGCGCAAGGTCGGCATTCCGCGCACGCTGCCGTATTTCTTCGGCTCGCTGAAAGTCGCGATCACGCTGGCGTTCGTCGGCTCGGTGATCTCCGAGAGCATTGCCTCGAACTACGGCATCGGCAACCTGATGCTGCAGGCGCAGGCGCAGTTCCAGGTGCCGTTGATTTTCGCGGGCCTGATCGCGCTCGCGGTCGAGGGCATCGTCATGTACTGGCTGATGGCGATCCTGGAGACGCGCATGACCGGCTGGGCGCAGCGATCGGGCTTCGCGCAGGCCTGAAGCGTCAATCTAGGCCGCTGAACTCGAAGCCGATCTGGGCGACGGCTCCGGGCGCAGCGCCGCGGCGACGGTGTCGGCGATCTGCTCGCGCTCTTCGACATCGACACCGGCACGAACATAGATGCCGCAGAAGATGTCCGGCAGCTTGGGTAACGGCGCCTCATCCCAGATCGCGATTCCGGGAATGTCGGCGCGCCCGCGCGGCAGCGCCATAACGCCGAATCCCGCCGCCACCGCCGCGCCAAGACCCAGCAGACTCGATCCGATGAAAGCGAGCTCGCACTCGCGGCCGGCCTGGCTCAACGCCGTCATGGCGTTGCGCGTGAACAGGCATTCCTCGCCGTAGGAAACGAGCGGCACCGGGAGGCTCGGATCGATCCGCGTCGACGGAGCGTGCACCCACACCAAAGGCTCGGTCCAGTAATGCCGGGTGTCGAGTGTCGGCCCGGTCGAAGACACCCAGATCGCGAGATCGGCGTCGCCTTCGCGCAAGTCGCGTAGCAGCACGTCGATGTTGGCGTTGTACACCTCGAAGCGCAGATCCGGCCGGCGCACCCGCGAACAGGTCAGGCCGAGCGCGATGGCGGACGCCGTGAAGTCGCCGGTCGCGCCGATCCGCACCGTTTTCGCCGCGGCGCGAGGCCCGGCAATGTCGAGAATCTGATCGTTGATCGACAGCAGCCGCCGCGCGTAATTGACGACGAGTTCACCGGCCGACGTCAGGCTCACGCCGGGCGCGCTCTTATCGAGCAGCTCGGCGTCGAGCAGACCCTGCAGCCGCTTGATCTGGGCGCTAACTGCCGGCTGCGTGACACCGAGCGATTGCGCGGCCTTGGTGAAACTGCGCAGATCGACGACCGCGACCAGTGTTCGCAAAAGCTCAGTTGGGATATTGGTCATGACACGTTAGTCCCGCACGGCGGCTCCGGCCGGGCCGGAACTGCAACGAATTGGGTCGTCCAAGCCGTCATTCCCCGCGCGGTTTCCGGCCCCCGATACCCGGTTCAAAACAAGCAACAAACGTATGACATCTTATATTCCATTTATATCATGCGATAATCGCGGATTCATATGCGGTATTTGGCATATCTGCCCGTGAGGCCGATTTGGCCTGACGGAACAATGCCCTCGGTGCTCGTGGATCGATCTCGCACGAAACGTGCTAATGTCGGTGCACCAAAATGCAGCAGTATCCGGGAGGAGTTCCCGCACTCAACGGCGGGTCATCAACCTGCATGGCCATGAACCTGCTCTGACCCACGCACCCATGAATTTCATCCGTCTGTACGCGCGCGTGCTCAAGCTCTTGGGCGATGAGGCAAGGCTCGGCTGGATGCTGGCCATTGCCAACATGTCGCTGGCCGCCGCGCAATTCGCCGAGCCCGTCCTGTTCGGCCGCATCGTCGATACGCTGGCCGGCGCGCAGAACCGCGGCGGCGTTCCGGTCTGGACCGACCTGATTACGCTTCTGGCCGCGTGGGTGAGCTTCGGCCTGTTCACCATCACCTGCGGCGCGCTGGTGGCGCTGCACGCCGATCGCCTCGCGCACCGCCGCCGCCATGCGGTCATGACCAACTACTTCGAGCATATCCTGCAATTGCCGCTCAGCTTTCACGGCGGCATCCATTCCGGCCGGCTGATGAAGGTCATGCTCACCGGCACGGATTCGCTTTGGTGGCTGTGGCTCGGATTTTTCCGCGAGCATCTGGCCGCGTTCGTGTCGCTGCTCGTGCTGCTGCCGCTGTCGCTCGTGCTGAATTGGCGGCTGGCGTTGCTGCTGATCGTGCTCTGCCTGGTGTTCGCGGGGCTGACCGCCTTGGTGCTGCGCAAGGCCGAAGCGGGACAGAGCGCGGTCGAGCGCCACTACGGGGACCTCGCCGAGCGCGCCTCCGACGCGCTGGGCAATGTGGCGCTGGTACAGAGCTATTCGCGCATCGAAGCCGAGGTGGTCGGTCTGCGCAACGTCGTCAGCAAGCTGCTCGGTGCGCAGATGCCGGTGCTGTCATGGTGGGCGATCTGTGCCGTGCTGACGCGCGCCTCGACGACGCTCACCGTGCTTTCGATCTTCGTCGTCGGCATCTGGCTCAACATTCACGGCCTGACCACGGTCGGTGAGATCGTCACCTTCACCGGTTTCGCCGGCATGCTGATCGTCCGGCTCGAGCAGGCGGTGGGTTTCGCCAATCGTCTGTTCCAGGACCGCCCGCGGCTCAGGGAATTCTTCGAGGTTGCCGACACGGTGCCGGCGGTGCGCGACCGCCCAGACGCCATCGACCCGGGCCGCGTGCGCGGTCTGGTCGAGTTCGCTGACGTGTCGTTCTCCTACGACGGCAAGCGCGCGGCGGTCACGGATCTGAAGTTCACCGCGCTGCCGGGCGAGATCGTCGCGCTGGTCGGCCCTACCGGAGCCGGCAAATCGACGGCTCTCGCGCTTTTGCACCGTGCGTTCGATCCGCAATCGGGTTCGGTCAAGATCGACGGCATGGATATCCGAGGCTTGCAGCTTGCCGGGCTGCGCCGGAACATTGGCGTCGTGTTCCAGGAGGTGCTGCTGTTCAACCGCTCGATCGGCGACAACCTGCGCGTTGGCAGGCCGGAGGCAACCGACGAGGAAATTCGCACCGCGGCCGAGCGAGCCCAGGCACTGGACTTCATCGAGCGCAACCCGGAAGGCTTCGAAGCCCCCGTCGGCGAGCGGGGCCGGATGCTCTCGGGCGGCGAGCGCCAGCGCGTTGCGATCGCGCGCGCGCTCGTGAAAAATCCGCCGATTCTCATTCTAGACGAAGCCACCAGCGCGCTCGACGCCACCACCGAGATGAAGGTGCAGGCAGCGCTCGACGAATTGATGAAGGAGCGCACCACTTTCGTCATCGCGCACCGGCTCTCGACGGTTCGCAACGCCACCCGCATCCTGGTGTTCGACCACAGCCGCATCGTCGAGAGCGGCAGCTTCGACGAACTGATCCGGCGCGGCGGGACCTTCGCGGCGCTGGCCAAGGCGCAGTTCCTCGTGACCGAAGGGCCTGAGGCCCGCGTGGCCGTGCCGCCGCCAATCGGATCACCACCGACGCGGCGGAATAGCGCCGCTACTTGATGCGTTCCAGCACGCTGACGTAGTTCGCCACCGCAGCACCGCCCATGTTGAAGATGCCGGCGAGCTTGGCGTTGCGGACCTGAATGTCGCCAGCGGTGCCGGCAAGCTGCATGGCGCAGAGCGCATGCATCGACACACCAGTCGCACCGATCGGGTGTCCCTTGGCCTTCAGGCCGCCGGACGGATTGACCGGCAGTTTGCCGTCCTTCTGCGTCCAGCCTTCCTGCAACGCGCGCGCGCCTTGCCCTTCGGGCGTGAGCCCCATCGCCTCATACTCGATGAGCTCGGCGATGGTGAAGCAGTCATGGGTTTCTACCAGCGAGAGATCGCCGAGCGTGATACCGGCTTCGGCGAGCGCTCGCTTCCAGGCCTCGGTGCAGCCTTCGAACTTAAGGATGTCGCGCTTGCTTATCGGCAGGAAGTCCTGCACATGCGCGGTCGAGCGGAACGTGATCGCCTTGCCGAGTTGCAGCGCGGTTTCGACGTCGGCCAGCACCAGGGCCGCGGCGCCGTCGGAGACAAGCGAGCAGTCGGTGCGCTTGAGTGGACCCGCAACGAACGGATTCTTCTCACTCATATTGCGGCAGAACTCGAACCCCAGATCCTTGCGCAACTGCGCGTAGGGGTTTCCGACGCCGTTCTTGTGGTTCTTCGCCGCGATCATGGCGAGTGCGTCGGACTGGTCGCCCCAGCGCTGGAAATAGAGCCCCGCGATCTTGCCGAAAATCCCGGCGAAGCCGCCTTCGATGTCGGCCTCCTCGCGCACGTAGGAGGCTTTCAACAGATTTTTTCCGATCTCGGGACCCGGCGTCGTGGTCATCTGCTCGACACCGACCACAAGCACCACGCGTGCCGCCTTCGCCGCGATCGATTTCAACCCTTGATGGACGGCGGCGGAGCCGGTCGCGCAAGCATTTTCCACGCGCAGCGCGCGCTTGAAGCGTAGCTCCGGCGAGGCCTGCAGGACCAGCGAGGCGGTAAAATCCTGCGCCGAGAAGCCCGCGTTGAAGTGACCGAGCACGATCTCGTCGACGCCCCCGGCCTCGATTCCGGCGTCTGCCAGCGCGCCATTGGCGACCCGCACAATCAGGCTCTCCACGGTCTCGCCGTCGAGCCTGCCGAAGGGCGTATGGGCCCAGCCCACGATGCAGCCCGCCATGACCGCCTCCAATTGCCGAAATTCGGTCGCTTTCCTCTGCGATTTACCACGCCGAAGGCTATTTCAACCAGAAAAGTTCCGTAACCGGGTAAACCACGAGGCCAAGTGGGATTGCGACCCGCTTTTCCTTCCAATCCGGCTGTGGTTTAGATATTGCAAACGTCGAGTGAAACAACACTCGTCCCGAGGCCGCAAACAGCAAACCGGATCGCGCCAGTGACATTTGTTCCGACGTTCCGAAGTCAAGCTCTCGCCGCGGCCCTCGCCGCCATCACCGTCACCACCGCCGCTCCTGCGCAAGCACGGACCGAGGCGCTACTGCTGGTCGAAGCCGACAGCGGCAAGGTGCTGCACGCCGAGAATGCCACGATGCCGTGGTATCCGGCCTCGCTCACCAAACTGATGACCACCTATGTGACGCTGCAGGCGGTCAAGAGCAAACGTATCACGCTCAACTCCCTTTTCGTTGTTACGGCGCGCGCCGCCTCGCAGGCGCCCTCCAAGATCGGCCTCAGGCCCGGGTCGCAGATCACCGTCGACAATGCAATCAAGATCCTGATGGTGAAATCTGCGAACGACGTCGCGGTCGTGCTCGCCGAGGGCGTTTCCGGTTCGGTCGAAAACTTCGCCGCGGAAATGAACAGCACCAGCAAGAACCTTGGCATGACCCAATCGAACTGGGTCAATCCCAACGGCCTGCCGGCGGACGACCAAATCACTTCGGCGCGCGACCTCGCAATTCTCGGACGCGCCCTGCTGCACGATTTCCCGGAATACGACATGTACTGGAATATTCCGGCGATCCAGCTCGGCAAGAAATACATGCGCAACTACAACACGCTGATCGGCCGCTACGAGGGCGCCGACGGCATGAAGACCGGCTTCATCTGCGCCTCTGGTTTCAATCTCGTGGCCAGCGCTTCGCGCAACGGCAAGCGGCTGATCGCCGTGGTGCTCGGCTCGCCATCGTCGCCCTATCGCGCCGCGAAAGCTGCGGGCCTGCTCGAGCGCGGTTTCCATCGCGGACCGCTGTCGTGGCTATCGCCTTCGCTTGGCTCGGTGGCTTCACTCCAGCCGGTCAACGCCGCGCCACCCGACCTTCGCGACGAAATGTGCGGGCCGCATCGCAAGCGTCCTGCCGCAGAGGAGGCTGACGACGAATCCGAAGCGCCGAGCTTCATGCTGACGAACCTGCCTCCCAGCGCCACCAAGGGGTCGGCGCTGCTCAAGGACAGGCCCGATACAATGAAAGCGATCGCCGTGTTCCTTGGCGCGACGAAGGCCGCCGCCGAGAACCAGTTCGCCAATGCGCGCTCCAAGATCCAGAAGCTCGCCAAGGGCAAGAAGGGCGATGGCAAACCGGCTGCCGCCCAAACCGCGACCACCGACGCCAAGCCCGCCACTCCGGCGTCGCTCCAGACCGCCACTGCGCCGCCGGCCGGCGCTTTCGCCCCCACCACCAACCAGCCCGAGCGCGCCGCCCGCAGGCTGCCGGCCGCGACCGACGTCGGCGGTTCGGCTTTGAGCTTCGCACCGGCCAAGACCGAGCCGGCGCCTTTGACGGCAACACCGGACACCAAGCCCGCCGCCGTGGCCGCAACCACCGCCGCGCCGAAGGCAAAACCGAAGCCCAAGCCGAAGCCCGAGGCAAAGCAAGCCACGGATTCCAAGCAGGCCGCAGCGCCCAAGCAAGCCGCGGCCCCGAAGCAAGACGCGTCCTCTAAGCAATAGTTTTCCGGTCTTTCAGGTGTGCAGTGCACGCGCGAGCGCCGCAAGGCGCTTGCGAGGCCGGTGCAACTCTTCGATGCTAGGACGCTGTCATGCGGACCCATCCCCGGAGCGGATGGCAGGGCGCGGTTCGAAATTGATCTCGTGCGTGTTGCATTCCGGTCCCGGCCCCGCCGGCGCAAGGCGCGAGCATGAGCTTTCTCGAGCAATTCAAGAACGACATCGTGTTCCTGCGAGGCGCGCTTCGCGCGCTGCGGATGACGACGCCGATCGCCAAGCATCCGGCGCGGGTGTTTCCCGTCGTGATCGAAGAGCTTTCGGACAAATACGGCGATGCTCCCGCGCTGATCTCCGATCGTGAGAGCCTAAGTTACCGCGCCCTCGCCGAGCGGGCCAATCGCTACGCGCGCTGGGCGCTTCGCGAGAAGCTCGCCAAGGGCGAGACGGTGTGCCTGCTGATACCGAACCGGCCGGAATACATGGCGGCCTGGGTCGGCATCACCAGCGTGGGCGGGGTCGCCGCGCTGATCAACACCAATCTGATCGGCACAGCGCTCGCCCATTGCATCGACATCGTCGCCCCCAAGCACGTCGTAGTCGCGGCCGAACTCGCCGAGGGCTTCGCCACCGCCAGCGCGCTGCTCAAGACCAGGCCGAAGGTGTGGTCATATGGCGACAGCGCGCAGTTTCCAGATATCGGCCCGAACTCGATCGCGAGATCGATGCCCTGCCCGGCCACCGCCTCGCCTCTTCCGAGCGCCCGGCCCTGACCATCGAGGACCACGCGCTCTACATCTACACCTCCGGCACCACCGGCCTGCCGAAGGCCGCCAACATCAACCACTACCGCGTCATGCTGGCGACCAGCGCCTTCGCCGGCGTGATGGACACCAAGCCCACCGACCGCATGTACGACTGCCTGCCGATGTACCACACCGCCGGCGGGCTCGTTGCGATCGGCTCGGTGCTGCTCAACGGCGGATCGGTGGTGATCCGCGAAAAATTCTCCGCCAGCGAATTCTGGGACGATGTGGTGCGCTACGAATGCACGCTGTTTCAGTACATCGGCGAGTTGTGCCGCTACCTTGTGCATTCACCGCCGAATCCGAACGAGACGAAGCACCGCCTGCGAATGGCCTGCGGCAATGGGCTACGGCCCGATCTCTGGGAGGAGTTCAAGACCCGGTTCCGCATCCCGCACATCCTCGAGTTCTACGGCGCGACCGAAGGCAACGTGAACATCTTCAATTTCGAGGGCAAGCAAGGCGCCGTCGGGCGCGTGCCGTGGTTCGTCGCGCATCGATTCCCGATTGCGGTGGTCCGCTTCGACGTCGAGCGTCAACAGCCGGTGCGGAATGCACAGGGCTTTTGCGAGCGTTGCGACGCCAATGAGCCGGGCGAAGTGATCGGCCGGATCGTCAACGATCCGAAGCGGCCAGGGAATCGCTTCGAGGGCTACGCGGCGGCCAACCAGAACGAGAACAAGGTCCTGCACAACGTGTTCGAGAAAAGCGACGCGTGGTTTCGCACCGGCGACCTGATGCGCAAGGACAAGCATGGCTATTTCTATTTCGTCGATCGCGTCGGCGACACGTTCCGCTGGAAAGGCGAGAACGTCTCGACGTCGGAGGTGGCGGGCGCGATCAACACCTTCCCCGGTATCCAGGACGCCAATGTCTACGGCGTCACCCTGGTCGGCCGCGACGGCCGCGCCGGCATGGCGGCGATCGTCTGCGAGGGACCGTGTGATCTCGCGGCGCTGCACGCGCATCTGCGTGCCAACCTGCCGGAATACGCCCGGCCGCTGTTCCTGCGCCTTCAGGAGCAGATCGACGTGACCGGCACGTTCAAGCAGAAAAAGATTGATCTCGTGCGCGAGGGATTCAACCCGGCGGCGACGCGCGACCCGATCTATTTCAACGACGCGGCGGCCAAAGCCTTCGTGCGGCTCGACCCAGCGCTGTACCGCCGCATCGAGAGCGGAAACGTCCGGCTGTGATCGCGTCACCAGAAACTGTGCTCGCGTTCTGGCGCGAGGCCGGTCCGGAAAAATGGTTCAAGAAGGACGTTACGTTCGACGATGACATCCGCCGGCGCTTTCTTAAAACCTACGAGGCGGCCGCCGCAGGACAGCTTTTCAGCTGGGAGCAAACTGCCGAAAGCACGCTGGCGCTCACCATCGTGCTCGATCAGTTCCCACGCAACATGTTCCGTGGCGACCCGCGCACCTACGCCGCCGATCCAGTCGCGCGCGCCGTGGCCGACCGTGCGATTGCCCGCGGCTTCGACCAGAAGGTTTCGCTGTCCGACCGGCAATTCTTCTATCTGCCGTTGGAACACTCCGAGCTACTGGCCGATCAGGAGCGCTGCTGCGTGCTGGTTGCCGCGACCGGCGACGCCGACCTTTTGAAATGGGCGCAGCTCCATGCCGACATCGTCCGCCGGTTCGGCCGCTTCCCCCACCGCAACGCCATGCTGGGCCGCGCCACCACGCCTGAGGAACAAGCCTTCCTCGATGGCGGCGGGTTCAAGGGCTAGGCCAAAGTCGAGCGCGCCAGCACTGGACGTTGCCCCAAATCCGGCCCTTAATGCCGCAGGAGAAGCGCTTCAGGAGACTGCTCATGTCGTTGCCGGTTCGAAACTTTTGCCGTGGCGCGCTGGTCGCGGGCGTAACCTTGTTCGCGACTTCGGCTTTCGCCCAAATGGAGCTCAAGATCATCGCACCAGCCGCGCCTGGCGGCGGCTGGGATCAGACCGCGCGCTCGATCCAGCAGGCGCTCACTGCCGAGAAACTCGTCAAGAGCGCGCAAGTGATCAACATCGCCGGCGCCGGCGGAACCGTCGGCCTCGCGCAGTTCGTCAACAGCGCCAAGGGCGACGGCAACCAGCTCATGGTCAACGGCTTCGTCATGGTCGGCGCTATCCTGATGAACAAGTCGCCGGTGTCGATGTCGCAGATCACGCCGATCGCCAAGATCACCGAGGAAACGCAGATCATGGTAGTGCCGGCGAATTCGCCGATCAAGACCGCCAAGGATCTCGCCGAAGCGGTGAAGAAGGACGTCGCCAAGGTGACGTTCGCTGGCGGCTCGGCCGGCGGCGTCGATCACATCATGGCGGCGCTGTTCGTTGGCGCAGCCGGCGCCGACGCCTCGAAGGTCAACTACGTGGCGTTCTCCGGCGGCGGCGAGTCGCTCGCCGCGATCCTCGGCGGCAAAGTCACCGCGGGCATTTCCGGCTTGAGCGAATACGAGGGCCAGATCAAGGCGGGCAAGCTCCGCGCCATCGGCGTGACGTCGCCGCAGCGGCTGCCCGGCTCCGATGTGCCGACCTTCAAGGAGCAGGGCATCGATCTCGTCCTCACCAACTGGCGCTCGGTGTTCGGAGCGCCCGGCATCACCGACGCGCAAAAGAAAACGCTCGCCGACCTGGTCGAGAAGCTGGTGAAGTCGAACGCCTGGAAGGACATCCTCAAGCAGAAGGGCTGGGACGACGCCTACATGCCGGCCGATCAGTTTGCAAAATTCCTGGCAGACGAGCAGACGCGCGTCACGGCTGTGATGAAGACGGTTGGATTGGTTAAGTAGCACCGACCACTCCGCAAAGCACGGATCGGCGTCGAGCCTGGGGAGGCGTGCATGGACGAGGCGCGGCGGCCCGATATGGCCGGCATGGTCATCGCCGGCGTGCTGCTGCTGATCGCCCTGGTGATCTTCTGGGACGCCAGCGCGATGCAGATTGCAACGACCTACGGCATGGGCCCACAGGCAATGCCCTACATCATCGCAACGGGAATGGCCGCGCTCGCCGCCGGCAATTTCCTGCTGGCGTGGCGCGGCGACTTTCCCGCCCGCGAAAGCTTTGATCCCAAGGCGATCGTCTGATTCTCGGCGGCCTGGCCGCGCTGATCGCCATCATCGGGCTTGGCGGCGGCTTCATCCCGGCCACCGCCGTGCTGTTTGCCGCGACCGCGACCGCGTTCGGCCGCCGCGCCATTCACATCGACCTCGCCATCGGCCTCGTGCTCGCCGTTGTAGTGTTCCTGCTGTTCGACAAGCTGCTCACCCTGTCGCTTCCGGCAGGGCCGATCGAACGCCTGTTCTGAGGACAGCACGTGGAAGCACTCAACGCGCTGATCCACGGCCTCACCATCGCCGCGCAGCCGATCAACCTGCTCTATGCGCTGATCGGTGTGCTGCTCGGCACCGCCGTGGGCGTTCTCCCCGGCATCGGCCCCGCGCTCACCGTGGCGCTCTTGCTGCCGATCACCTTCAAGCTCGATCCGGCGGGCTCGCTGATCATGTTCGCCGGCATCTATTACGGCGGCATGTACGGCGGCTCGACCACCTCGATCCTGATCAACACGCCGGGCGAAAGCGCCTCGATGGTGACGGCGCTGGAAGGAAACAAGATGGCCAAGGCCGGCCGCGGCGGGCCGGCGCTGGCCACCGCCGCGATCGGCTCGTTCGTCGCCGGCACACTGGCGACGCTCGGCATCGTGTTCCTCGCGCCGTGGCTGGTGAACGTCGCGGTCAACTTCGGGCCGGAAGATTATTTCGCGCTGATGTGCGTCGCCTTCATCACCGTGGCGGCGACGTTCGGCGACTCGCCCATTCGCGGGCTGACTTCGCTGTTCATCGGTCTCACCCTCGGCCTTGTCGGCATCGACAAGCTCACCGGCCAGCCGCGGCTCGCCTTCGGCGTGCCGGATCTGCTCGATGGCATCGAGGTCACCACGCTCGCGGTCGGGCTGTTCGCCATGGGCGAGGCACTCTACGTCGCCTCACGCCGCCATCTGGTTGAGGAAAAGCTCGAGCCGGTGCGCGGTTCGCTGTGGATGACCAAGGCGGACTGGAAGCGCTCGTTCTGGCCCTGGATCCGCGGCACGTGCTTTGGCTTCCCGATCGGCGCACTGCCGGCCGGCGGCGCCGAGATTCCCACGTTCCTGTCCTATTCGACCGAACGGCGCCTCTCCAAGCATCCCGAGGAATTCGGCAAGGGCGCGATCGAGGGCGTCGCCGGCCCCGAGGCCGCCAACAACGCCTCCGCCGCCGGCACGCTCGTGCCGCTACTCACGCTGGGATTGCCGACCTCCGCCACCGCCGCGATGATGCTGGCGGGCTTCCAGCAATACGGCCTCAATCCCGGGCCGCTCCTGTTCGCCGAACGCCCGGATCTCGTCTGGGGCCTGATCGCGAGCCTGTTCATCGCCAACATCATGCTGCTCGTGCTCAACCTGCCGCTGGTCGGTTTGTGGGTACGGCTGCTGGCTATTCCGCAGCCGTGGCTCTACGCCGGCATCCTGGTGTTCGCGACCATGGGCACGATCGCGGCGAAGCCTTCGGTCGTGGAATTGTCCATGCTTGCCGGCTTCGGCGTCATGGGCTTCCTGATGCGGCGGTTCGACTACCCGGTAGCGCCGGTCGTAGTTGGCCTAATTCTTGGGCCGGTGGCCGAGAGCCAGTTGCGGCGCGCGTTGCAGATCAGCCTCGGCGATCCGATGGTGCTGCTGCAGAGCCCGATGTCGGCGACACTGCTCGGCATCGCACTGCTCGCGCTGATTGCACCGTTCGCGCTGAAGGGCATGAGCCGCTTCAAGGCGAGCGAGGACTAGCCTGCGCATGGCCGACCTGCACGGCGTCTTCCCCTATCTCGTCTCGCCGATCGATGCGTCGGGGCGCATCAAGACCGATGTGCTGGAAAAACTGTGCGACGACTTGATCAAGGCTGGCGTCCATGGCCTCACTCCGCTCGGCTCGACCGGCGAGTTTGCCTATCTCGATCACGAGCAGCGCACCGCGGTGGTGCAGTCCACCATCGAGGCGGCGAAAAAACGCGTGCCGGTGATCGCCGGGGTCGCCGCGACCGCCACCGCCGATGCGGTGCGGCAGGCGCAGAACTACCAGCGGCTCGGCGCCGACGGCATCCTCGCCATCCTGGAATCCTACTTCCCGCTGAAGGACGCCCAGGTCGAAAACTACTTCCGTGCCATCGCCGACGCCGTCGATATCCCGGTCGTGCTCTACACCAATCCGCAGTTCCAGCGCAGCGACCTTTCGCTGGAGACGATCGCGCGGCTCGCGACACACCCTCGCATCAAACACATCAAGGACGCATCGACCAACACCGGGAGGCTGCTTTCGATCGTGAACCGCTGTCCGGATATGAAGGTGTTCTCGGCCTCGGCGCATATCCCAGCGGCGGTGATGCTGATCGGAGGCGTCGGCTGGATGGCCGGCCCTGCCTGCATCGTGCCGCGCCAGAGCGTGCAGCTTTATGAGTTATGCCGCGCCGGCCGCTGGGAGGCGGCGATGACGCTCCAGCGCAAGTTGTGGGGCGTCAACGAAGCGTTCGCCCGCTTCAATCTGGCGGCCTGCATTAAGGCCGGATTGCAACTGCAAGGTTACGATGTAGGCGATCCGGTGCCGCCACAGGCCGCACTGACCGCCGACGAACGCAAAATCGTCGAGAAAACGCTGATGGAACTGGACGTTTTGGCGAAACCCTGACCATCGCCGCCCAACCGACTGGTGCGGACCGCCGCGGGCAGGCTCGCCGGCTTGTTTCCCGGGCGGATCGAGCGCTAGCGCGGCGGATTGTCGGCGATGGTTGTCGGCTGGACGCATCCGTTCGCGCCGCTCGGCGTGCCGCTGGTCGATCGCGACGACGCGGGGGCGGTCATGGCCGCCTGGCTCGATCATCTCAGCCACGATCTGGCCATGCCGGCACGGCTCCTGTTGCCGCTCATCCCCGAGCACGGCGCTTTCGCCAAGGCGCTCGACCGGGTTCTCGCGGGCGAGAGCCGCCGCTACGCAGCCTTCGGCCACCATGAACGCGCATTGCTCGCCCCGGGCTCGCGGCGCGAGGGATACCTCGAGCGGGCGATGTCTGCAGGCAAGCGGAAGGAATTGCGCCGCCAGCGCCGCCGGCTTGAGGACGTCGCACCGGTGACGTTCACGACCACGCGTGGCGCCCCCGACATCGAAGCCGCATTGAAGGATTTCTTGGTGCTCGAGGCGAGCGGCTGGAAGGGCCTCGCCGGCACCGCGATCGTCAGCGAGCCGTCCGTCAAGAAATTTCGTGCAGAGCGCGGTCGGAGCGCTCGCGGCCGGGGGACAGGCGCGGATCGACCGGCTGTTCCTCAACGGCACCGCGGTCGCCGCCACCGTGACGCTGGCGAGCGGGAATACCGCTGGTGCTGGAAGATCGCCTACAACGAAGGGCTCGCCCGCTCCTCGCCGGGCGTCCAGCTCATCTGCGATCTGACCGAAAGCCTGCTCGCCGCGCCGGGACCGGCGCGCGTCGATTCCTGCGCCGCCGCCGGTCATCCGATGATCGACCATGTATGGCGCGAGCGGCTCGCGCTCAGCGACCGGCTGATCGCGCTGCGGCCGTCCTGGCTGCCGTTCGCGCTCGCCTGCCGGATCGAGACGCTGCGCCGCCGGGCTATCGCCAAGGCCAAGGCCGTGCGCGATCGCCTGCGCCAGCGCTGAAATTCCTGTTGTATAAATCTGCCAGCGCGGCCAGCTTGGCCCGATCAATCAGCGTTAGGAAAGACGATGGCCAGCGACGCCAAGAAAACCAAAGCCGACCCTGCTCCCAAAAAGGCCGATCCTGCTCCCAAAAAAGAAAAGGCCGACCCCGTCGCCAAAAAAGAAGCTGCGCAGGCGGACAAGAGCACGTCAGACGCGGTGCCGGCCAAAGCCGAGGGCGGCGACGCAGCCGCGGCAACGCCCAAGAACTACAGCAGGGGCGAAGGCCAGAAGCCCGTTACCCAAGCCTACAAGGATAATTGGAACGCGATCTTCGCGACGAAGACGAAGAAAAAGCGATAGTTCTAATTCCGTTTTCCGAATCTATCCTCACGCCTTCGCCCGCAGCAACCGGCGGATCACCTTGCCGGTCGTCGTCATCGGCATCTCGTCGATGAAGGCGATTTCGCGCGGGTATTCGTGCGCGGACAGGTGCGTGCGCACGAATCCCTGGATGTCATTGGCGAGCGTGTCGGACGCCGTGTGGCCGGACTTCAGCACGATGAACGCCTTGACGATCTCGGTACGGACCGGATCGGGCTTGCCAATAACCGCGGCCAACGCGACCGCCGGATGTTTGATCAGGCAATCCTCGATCTCGCCCGGCCCGATGCGATAGCCCGCCGAGGTGATGACGTCGTCGTCGCGGCCGACGAAGGTGAAATAGCCATCGTCGTCGATCACGCCCTGGTCGCCGGTGGTCATCCAGTCGCCGATGAATTTTTCCCGCGTGGCATCGGGGTTGTCCCAGTACTCCAGGAACATCACTGGGTCCGGCCGTTGCACCGCGATCTGGCCGATCTCGCCCGCCTTTACCGGATTGCCCTCGGCGTCGATCACCGCGACCACGTGCCCGGGGATGGCCTTGCCGATCGCACCGGGCTGCACGAGGCCGATCGAGGCGCAGGAGCCGACCACCAGGTTGCACTCGGTCTGCCCGTAGAACTCGTTGATGGAGACGCCGAGCGCGGCCTTGCCCCATTCGAAGGTCTCGGCGCCGAGCGCCTCGCCGCCGGAGCCGACCGATCGGAGCGTGATGTCGTGACGCCCGCGCGGATTCGGAACCGCGCGCAGCATCCGCAGCGCCGTCGGCGGGATGAAGGCGTTGCGCACGCCAAAGCGCGCCATCACCGCGAAAGCCTCCTCCGGGTCGAACTTGTCGAAGCGGCGGGCCACCACCGGCACGCCGCAGTAGAGGCTCGGCAGCAGGCAATCGAGCAGGCCGCCGGCCCAGGCCCAGTCCGCCGGGGTCCAGAACCGGTCGCCCGGCTGCGGGAAGAACTCCTGGGGCAGTTCGATGCCCGGCATGTGGCCGATCAGCACGCGATGGGCGTGCAGCGCGCCCTTGGGCTGCCCCGTCGTGCCGGATGTGTAGATCATCATCGCGGGGTCGTCGGCTGCCGTGGCGAGCGCCGTGAAATCGGCGGAGGCGCGCTCGAGCGCCTGAGCAATGCCAACCGCGCCTTCGCCCGGCCCATCGACTGAGAGCAGCAGCTTGAGGCCCGCGACCGCGTCAGCCTGCGCGCGCCTGATCTCGGCGATCTTGGCCAGCCCCTGGGCGTTGGTGAACAGCGCGCTCGCGCCGGCATTCTGCAACCGATAGGCGAGCGCGTCGGTGCCGAACAGCGTCGCCAGCGGCAATGCGATAGCGCCGATCTTGTAGATCGCGATGTGAATCGCCGCGACCTCAGGCGCCTGCGGCAGCAGGATCGCGACGCGGTCGCCACGTTTGATGCCATGCGCCGTGAGCGCATTGGCGAGGCGGTTCGACGTCTCGCGCAGCCAGCCATAGCTCACGTCCCGCGATCGACCGTCCTGCGACACCGCGACGAGCGCGAGCTTGCCCGGGTCGCGCTCCGCCCAGCGGTCGCAGACCTCAACGCCGATGTTGAATTGGGCCGGGACCTGCCAGCGGAATTGGCGGTAAAGGTCTTCGTAGCTGCGGCTTTGCGGCAACATGCGGCAAAAAACTAATGAGGCCGCGCGGGAAGGTCCAGCCGAACCGGCCGGGCAGTCCCCTTATGAGACATCGCGCGCGGGACACGCCGAAGCGGCCGGCGCCGAGTCATCAGACGGCATCTGCGTTCGCGCGGAATCTCGCCGCGACTTGCCAAGCCAATTCTGCATTTGCGCGGCGCCGGTTTGCGATTCAACACACGGCCTCTGCATTTCGGACGCGGCTCGCGTGGACGGTGGCGCACCGCCCTTGCCGCATTGTTCAATTAACCGGGACGGGGTAGCCTTTGCGAAGTCCTGACTGTGTATCGAAGTCGATTGTAACCAGAGTGAGTGCGTATCGTGATCGATGTCGACGTTGTGCTTGTGAACATGGAAGAGCAGACCGCCTATTGTTCCGACGGCGTCACGCGCGAAATTTTCGAGATGTACGATGCCGAAGCCAAGCCGACCGAAGATCCGGACCAGGCGATCGCCGCGGTCGTGAAGGTTGGCGACGATCAATTCATTCTGTTGAACCTGACCGGCGAGGATGCAGCCAAGCTGCATTGACGATCAGGACATCGGCCCGGACAAAATAAACGCCCAGCCTTGAAGGCCGGGCGTTTTTCTGTTCCTGACGCTGCCGGAACAGAAGGCGGTCAGACCGCTTCCTTCAGTTCCTTGGAGGCGCGGAAGGCGACCTTCTTGCTCGCCTTGATTTGGATCGGTTCGCCAGTCGCCGGATTGCGGCCCATGCGCGCGGCGCGCTTGCGGACCTGCAGGACGCCGAGCCCAACGAGGCGAATGCGGTCGCCCTTTTTGAGGTGCTTGGTGATCAGATTCACCAGGTCGCCGAGGATGGCTTCCCCCTGCTTCTTCGGCATCTCGTGAGTTTCCGCGATCTCAGCGGCGAGATGCTTGAGGCTGACGGTATTCACCTTCGGCTTGGCGGCGGCGGCAGTAGCGGGCTGAGTGGCCATGGTATCGGAACTCCCTCTGAAATAATCCTGCTCTGAATACACAGAATTGGGCTGTTCGCAACGCATTACGCGGCATTTCGCTCAAATCAAGGCAGCAGGCGCGGTCATCCTTCGGTTAAGTTGGCTAACCGACTTTTGCCCAAAAACATTGATTTTTCGGGGTTATCCCCGACGGTCGTCGGGCTCGGCAAGGATCAGGGCCCAGAACACTTTGTATTTCGAATTGCCCGAATAGACCGCTGCAATCCCCATCTTTGTCACCCCGCTGTGCAGCATATTCGCCCGGTGCGGGGGCGAATCGCGCCAGCCGGAAAAGGCCTCGGCCAGCGTGTGATAGCCGGCGCCGATGTTCTCAACCGCAACTTTCGCGTTGTAGCCGGACGCTTGATCCGCTGTGCGAACGGGCCAGCCGCGTCATGCTCGAACCTGTTCCTGCTCGCCATGGCGCGTGCCTGCTCCTCGGCCAGGCGCATCAATTTGTCGTCGAGCGCGACGATGCCGAGCCCATTGTTGCGGCGGTAGCCGGAGATCATCGATGCCGCCGCCTTGGCATCGACCTTGGCGTCGGCCGTAGCCAGGTTTTGATAGAAGCTGGGCTGGCCAGAGGGTTTGTCGTCGCAGCCGAGCAACCCGAACGTCAGCGTGCAGAGTTGCGCGTGTGCGGGCGCCTTCGCCGCATCAAGCAATGCGGCGCCCCCCGAGCCGATCAGCAGGAGGGCGGCGAGCGCAAGTTTCGATCGAAGTTGCATCGGTGAAATTTAGCTGATTTTCATATTCAAAAGCTTCTCGGCGTTGCCGTGCATGATCTTCTTGTACGTCGCGGCGTCGAGATTAAGGCCGTCCAGCGCCTTGATGTGCATCGGGATGCCGGCAAGCGGCGCGTCGGACGCGAACACCACTTTATCTCCGCCGAAGAACTCCAAGCCGCACGGCAGGCCGTAGGTGCCGCCGAACATCGCGGTGTCGGCATAGAACTCCTTGAAATATTCCAGATGCGGCCGCTTGAGCGAGGACAGCACCTTGGTGTGGTCCTCCTCCAGCGTGCGCTGGCCCAGCACCTCCATGCCGGCGCCGATGCGGCCGTCGAAGAACGGGATCATGCCGCCGCCGAGATGATGGGTGATGATCTTCAGCTTCGGATGGCGATCATAGATGCCGTCGAACACCAGCCGGCACATCGCGACGGTGGTCTCGTAGGGCCAGCCGAAGCACCACCACATCTCGAACCGCGAGCGCGGCTCGGAGGCGTAGTCGGCCATGGCCGAGGTGCGTGCCGGATGCAGCCAGATCGGCAGGTCGTGCCTGGCCATCGCCGCGAAGAACGGCCGAAAGCGCGGCTCGTCGAGCGGATGGCCGGCGATGTTGGTAAAGGTCTGCACGCCGCGCGCGCCCATCTTGATGGCGCGGTCGGCTTCCGCGATCGCGGCGTCGACGTCATGCATCGACACCGCCGCGGCGAAGGCCGGAAAGCGCTTCGGATGCTTGACGCAAAGCTCGGCCATCGAATCGTTGGCGACCTTTGCCAGATTGTTCGCCACCGCGCCCTCGGCAATGTCCTCGATCGGCGGGTTGGGCAGCGAGATGATCTGGCGGTATTCGCCGATCTCGTCCATGTCGCGGAAGCGCAGATCGAGGTCGAACAGCTTGCGCACGCTGCGCAGCCGCTTGCCCATGTTGCCGAGCTTGGGCGAGCCGCGCTCCAACTCCTGGAAGAACCGCTCCGGGAAGATGTGGGTGTAGATGTCGACGATCATGGCGAGGTCCCCGGTTTTGCAAGCCGCACTATGAGGGCTTTTTCAAATCCCGCCCAGGGGCTACAACGGAAGCGAGTTTAGTCGTTCGGAGACGAAGGATATGGCCGAAGTCTTTGTCGCCAAGATCGCGGATTTGCCCGACGGCGAGCGCAAGATCGTCCAGCACGGCGCCCATGACATCGGCGTGTTCCACTGGGAAGGCCAGTTCTACGCGTATGCCAATATGTGCCTGCATCAGGGCGGACCGGCCTGCGAGGGCCTGATCATGCACCAGGTCGAGGACGTCATCGGACCGGACAAGACCTGGATCGGGCAGAAGTTTTCCGACAAACAGGTCAACTTCGTCTGTCCGTGGCATGGCTACGAGTACGATCTTCGGACCGGCGAGTGCGTTCCCGACCGAAGCCTGCGCCTAAAGAAATACAACGTCGTCCGTCGCGGCGACGACATCTACGTCGCGATCTGATCTCGCGGACCGAAAGGGCACACGATGGATCTGCCGCTTAGCAACGATCGCACCTGGAGCGTCGATGAGTTCAACTCCGGCAAGGCACTGGCGCATGCCGCACGCCAGGCCAAGCAGCGCAAATACGATCAGTTCCCGATCGTCGACGTTGACTCGCACCACTACGAACTCGAGTCGTTCAACGAAATCCTCGAATACATGCCCGACCCTGTGATGAAGCAACTCGCCAAGATGGCGAACTCCGGCAACTCCAAAGGCGTCGGCGTGATGCCCGGCGGCGTCGGCTATCAGGACATGGGCGGCCGCGCGATCCGCTATCCACTCCGCCGCATCGAGAAGCCCGAGCCCGGCGTGCACCGCGACGTGTCGCTGACACGGCGCTGGATGGACGCGATGGGCGTGGATATTGCGGTCCTGTTCCCATCGCCGATGCTCCAACTCGGCCTGCATCCCCAGATGGAGGCCGAGGTCGCGCTGGCCTATGCCTATAACCGCTGGCTTGCCGAGCGCGTGCTGGCGGCCGAGCCCCGTATTCGCTCGATGATCTATCTGCCGTTCAACGATCCCGAAGCCAGCTACCGCATGGTCAAGGAATTCGCCGGCAAGAAGGGTGTATCCGGATTCATGATCACCTCGGTGCGGTTCCGCCCGGTGCACCACAACAGCTACATGAAGGTTTACGCCGCCATCGAGGAGACCGGCCTGCCGCTCGCGTTCCACGCTGGCTACAACTGGGGCGAACAGTCGATGGGGATGATGAACAAGTTCATCTCCGTCCATGCGCTGGGCTTCGTCTGGTACAACATGGTCCACATGACCAACTGGGTGCTCAACGCGTTGCCCGAGCGCTTCCCCAAGCTCAAGGTGATCTGGATCGAGAGCGGCCTCGCCTGGCTACCGTTCATGATCCAGCGGCTCGACAACGAGTACATGATGCGGTCGTCGGAATGCCCGGGCCTGAAGAAGCTGCCCGGCGAATACATCACCGACATGTTCTACACGTCGCAGCCGATGGAAATTCCCCGCGACATGAGCCTGCTGGAGTCGACATTCAAGTGCATCAAGGCGGACAGCCAGTTGCTCTACTCGTCCGACTACCCGCACTGGGACTTCGACCTGCCATCGACGATCTATGACCTGCCGTTCCTGAAAGAGAAGGCCAAGCGCGACATCCTCGGCGGCAACGCGGTCAAGCTGTTCAAGCTCGACATCGGCAAGGACAAGCTCGCCAAGGTGGCGTGAGGCGTATTGTCACTTCGGCGCCGTTGGAAGCTTCTGCCCCGACAAGTCGGCGTAGACGCCCTGCCGGGCAATCTCCTGGCGCATGAAGGCGTCGAACTTTTCCGGCGTGTTCTCGCTCGCCGGCGGCACCGTCATGCCGAGCTCCGCCATCTGCTTCTTGAACGACTCGCTCTGCACCACGTCGTTGAGATGCTTGCTGAGAAACTCGATGACCGGCTTCGGCGTCTTGGCGGGCGCAGTGAGCCCGACGAAGCCGCGCTGATCGAGCTTGTAGCCCTGCTCGATGAATGTCGGCACATCGGGCCAGCCTTCCAGTCGTTTCGAGCTTGCGACCGCGATCGCGCGCACTTGGCCGCCATCCACCAGCGGCTTGGCCTGCGAGTAGAACGTGAACGCGCCCTGGATGGCGCCCCCCGCAACGGCGCGCGCCGCCTCCCCCGAGCCGCGATAGGGCACAGCGACGATCTCGGTCTTGGCCATCGAATTCAATTGCGCGAGTGACAGGCCCGGCGACGACGCCGGACCGGAGGTGCCGACGCTGTACTTGCTTGGATTGGCCTTGGCGTCGGCGACCAACTCCGCGACATTCTTGTGCGGCAGCTTGGCGTCGATGACGAACACTAGCGGCGGGCCGTCAACGATCCAACCGACCATCGCGAAATCATCCACCGGGCTGTACGGGACCGGCAGGTAATACATGTTCTGCGTGTCGGCGAGCGAATTGGCGAACAACGTGTAGCCATCGGGTGTCGCGCGCGCCGCATAGGTGCCACCGACCACGCCGGAGCCGCCGGTCTTGTTTTCGATCACGAAACTCTGACCGATCTTGTCCTGCAGCATGGTCGCCGCCACGCGGGCCGGAACGTCGGTGAGCCCGCCTGGCGCGAACGGGACAATGACGGTGACCGGACGGTTCGGGTAGGTCTGGGCCTGCGCGGGCGCCACGAGCATGATGGCTGCGAGCAAAGGGCCAACCAGCGGCAATCCAAGTCGCGGACGTATCGTCATGAACCCCTCCTTCGAACGTGGCCATCCTGGCCTCAATAACGTTCCCGGGCCATCTACTTCTTCAGCGCCTGCCCGGTCAGCTGGGCAAGCTCCCCCTGCCGCACGATCTCCGCGCGAAGATACGAGTCGTATTTTTTCGGCGTGTTGTCGGCTGGCACCGTCATACCCAGGGTCGCCATGCGCGACTTAAACGCGTCGGACTGCACCACCGCATTGAGCTGCTGATTCAGATATTCGACGATCGGCTTCGGTGTCTTGGCGGGCGCGGCGAGGCCGACGAAGCCTCGGAAGTCGATCTTGTAGCCCAGTTCCTGGAACGTCGGCACTTCCGGCCAACCGGCGATCCGCGACGGGGCCGCAACGGCCAGCGCCCGAGCCTTGCCATCGTCGACCAGTGGCTTGCTCTGCGAGTAGTACGTGAACACGCCCTGAATCGCCCCGCCCGCCACCGCCTGCGCCGCATCGTTCGAGCCGCGATAGGGCACGCCAACGATGTTGATGCCGGCGGCCTTGTTTATCTGCCCAATCGCCATCGCCGCTGTCGAGGCCGGGCCGGTGGTGCCGAAGCTGATCTTCTCTGGACGCGCCTTGGCGTCCGCAATCAGATCCGCCAGGGTCTGGTACGGCAGCTTGGCATCGATGATGAGCGCAACTGGCGGCCCATCGACGATCCAGCCGATCTGAGCAAAATCGTCGACCGCGCTGTAGGACAACGGAACGAAATGCAGGTTCTGCGCGTCGGAGAGCGAATTGGCGAGCAGCGTATAACCGTCAGGAGCAGCCCTCGACACAGCGGCGACGCCAATGGTGCCGTTGCCCCCGGTCTTGTTCTCGACGATCACGCTTTGGCCGACCTTGTCCTGCAACATCGCTGCGAGCAAGCGCGCGGGTATGTCGGTCAAGCCCCCGGGCGGGTACGGCACGACGATGGCGATGGCGCGATCCGGGTACGTCTGCGCCTGTGCATTCGGAGCAAGCGCCACGCCCACGAGCAGCGCCCCGATCAAGGGCAAGCCAGCTCGCAGTGATGTCATTTGTCCCTCCTGTCGAACCCCGCGCGTCCCCACAGACCAAGCAAGAGACACGCCAGACCACCCGGATCGGACCGGCCGCCAGGGCATTGAACCGCGAATATTCCCCTGATGCCAGTGCAGGATTGATCCGCCCCGGCGCGTCTTCCCCCAGTCCGAGCGCAATGCGAAGCTTGCAGTGCTGCGTTACCTGTTGGACTGACCGAGCGTTTGGGGGATTTGAATGGCTGACAAGAACGCCGAGCCGCTGTTGCCCGTCGAACTCGGCCCGGGGAAAATCAAGTTCGCCCAGGGCATGAAGGCCGGATCATGGGTCTTCGCCACCGGGCTGATGGCGCAGGACTTCGCCAACGGCATCGCCGCCGACGTGCTGTCGGAGCGCGCACCCCACGCCGGCCTGCCCAAGCGCGAGAAGGAAGCGCAGCGCATCTTCGACAATCTCGATGCGGTGCTGAGCGCGGCCGGTACGGACCGGACAAACCTCGTCCGCACAGATCAGTACTACACGACCGTGAAGGCGGTGCCGCCCTACCAGCAGATCCGGCGCCAGCATCTCGCCGGACGCATTCCGCCCTCGACCTCGATCGCGCAGCAGCGCCTGTTGCTGCCCGGCGCCGACATGAACATCCAGGCGTTCGGCGTCATCCCGCGACAGGGCTTCGAGGTGACGCACCTCAAGCACGAGGCGCTCGCAGGACGCCCCACCTCCGGCTATTCGCCCGCGCTCACCGTCGGCGACTTCATCTTCATTCCCGGCATCACCTCGCTCGCGGTCGGCAGCGAGGCCCGGCGCAACGGCGTGGCCGCTGCGGCGCTGATGACCGAAGGCGCGCAATGGGCCGGCCTGCCGATCAAGCTCGAGACCGAGTTCATCATCAAGGAGCGCATGGTGCAGTCGCTGGCGCTGGCGGGCGTCACGCTCGACGACGTCGTCCATGCCCAGGTCTACCTCACCGATCGCGACGACTATTCCGCCTTCAACGAGGCGTGGACGCGGCACTTCTCGAAATCACCGCCGACGCTCGACATCGTCCCCTGCATCGAGCACGGGCTTGCGCCCTATGATGGCAAGATCGAGATCAACGTGTTGGCGCTCAAGCCCGGCGGGGCGACGAAGCGGCGCGCGATCGACGCCGGCGTGCCGACCGCGTTCCGCAATCAACCGCAGGCGATGAAAGCCGGCGACCTGGTGTTCATGTCGGGACTGATGGCGTTCGACGGCCAAGGCCTCGCGCTCTCGGCCGGCGCGGACCCGCGCCAGCCGCACTTCTCGTCATCGGCGGAGGCGCAGGCCGAGTTCATCATCGGCAACATCGCCAAGCTCTGCGAAGCCGCCGGCACGTCGCTCACGAATGTCGTGCGTGTCCTGCAATTTCACACCGACCTCGCCGACTTCTATCCGGTCTACAAGGTCTGGGAGCGTCGCCTCGGCGGCCGTCCAGTGCCGTTCTCGGCGGTCGAGGTCCCCTCGCCGCTGCCGGTGCCCGGCGCGACAGTGCTCATCGAGGCCTGGGCCTACGCGCCTTGAAAAACCAGGTCGCCTTCAGCCGCGGGGATTGCGCAGCACCGCGCAGTCACCGCCGCCCTTGTGAATCCGGTTGCAGAGATCGTTAGCCACCGCACGGGTCTCAGCCCCGATCCTGACCGAATAACGCGGCAGCGGGCCGCGGCCGCGCTCGATCAGGATCGGATCCATCGCCCGCCAGTACTGACGAGTGGCGCTGCTGGAGCGCTGCGTATCGATCGAGAATGCGGACGCGCGACATGTCGCCGCCGAGTATCACGCCCCACGGCTTCATCACGCCTACGACGACGCGCTGCTCCAGCGCCGCGACGAACTGGTTCGGCGCGCGCTTGAGCAGCGCCATCAGCTCGCCGCACGCCGGTCCCTGCTCCTGCTTGCGGTCGGCGTCGCCCGAGGCCTTGGCCCATTGCTCGACCGAAGCGCCGGTGATAGCCGCCACATAGGCTCGGGTTTCGGCAGGCATCGGGCCGGTGCCGGCCAGCCACTCGCGGACGCGCCGAGGGCCGGCGTTGTAGGCCGCAGCCGCGAGGCCGAGGTTGCCGAAATCGCGGCGCAGGTCTTGTAAAAACTCCGCGGATTTCGGCAGCGCCTGAATCGGATCGAACGGGTTGAGCAGGTTGCGCTCGGCGGCGGTGCCCGGCATGAACTGCGCGATGCCGAGCGCGCGTTTGCCGCTGCGGGTGATCGGACCGACGGCATCGGCGCGGAAGCGACTTTCCTGCCAGATCACGCGGGCGAAGAATTCGAGCGGCAGGCCGTGGGCTCGCGCTGCGGATTCAAGCAAAAGGCAGATCGATTTTTGCGCGTCCCCGGGTGGCGCAGGCTTGCTTTCGGCCGCGGGCTTGCTCTCGGCGGCCGGCGGCGGTGCTTCGCCCGGCGTCTCCTGCGCGGAGACGGGCAGCGCCAGCAAAAGACCGACGGTCAATCCGAGCGCCCGCAGCATTCTCAGAGCCTCAGAGCATGATCCCTAATGCGATCCCTGATGCGCGGGCTTGCCCTCGCGCAGGAAGCCGAGCTTCTCCATCACCGGCTCGTCGGTGACGCGAAACAGCACCGCGCCGTCGTCGCTGCGATGGATGTGCTCGTGCCAGGCCGGCACCACGATCACGTCGCCGCGGCTCCACGAAAGCTTCGTGCCCTCGACCTCGGTGACTCCCGAGCCCTTGGCCACGCCGAACACGCTGTTCGCCATCACCTTGCGCGCCGCGGTGCCCTGCTTGGGCTTCAGCTCGATCATCGACAGCGCCATGGTGGCGAGCGCGGATTTTCGGATTCGGTTTCGCCGAGCGCGATCTCGGCCGGCTGCCCATTCGAACGGCCGCCGGCTTCGGCCAGCCGGCGCTGCGTGTCGGCCCAGGAAAAATGCATCGGCGAAGCGTTCGCCACCACGGTTTCCTTCTCGAATTCGTCCGGATGCGACTCGAAGAACATCGGTTCGAGCAGATGCACCAGCGGCACGTCGAGCACATCGAGCCAGTAGGCGCAGGCCTGGCTGTCGTTGCCGTGGCCGTGCCAGCACCAGTTTGGCGTAAGCACCACGTCGCCCGGCATCATCGCGAGCCGCTCGCCGTTGACGATGGTATAAGCGCCGGGCTCGGCGTCGATGATCAGCCGCAGCGCGTTCGGCGTATGGCGATGCGAGCGCGCCTTCTCGCCCGGCATGATCATCTGATAGGCCGCGACGATGGTGCGCGAGGTCGCGTAGCTGCCACCAGCGGGGTTCTGCATGATCAGGTTGCGCCGCTCGGCGAGCTCGGTGTTGATCAGCCGGCCGGCGGCGTCGAGCGCGCCCTTGGCCTGGGCATAGCTCCAGACGAACGGCGCAAATGACTTTTTCGGCTCCGCCCATAGCGACGGCGTCGGCTTCGCCCAGCCGGCGCCCATCCGGATCGGTTCGAGCTGCTTGTAAAGGTCTTCAAGCGTGCCGGAATGCGCGAGCTGCTGCGGCGTCGGACTGGTCATGCGGATCACCCTCAGGGCCGGAATGCTGGCCGAAATCCTACACCGAAACGCATGCGCTGCCGAGGCCGACGCCATGCCGCGCGGTTTCGGCGGCCCGGTCTTTTTGTTATGGATTGTGCTCCAGGGAGGCCTTCATGCTGGTGCCGCGCTCGTTTCTTCTAGTCCTTGTCGCGCTGGCGCTGGCGCCTCAAGCGGCCAAAGCGGAATATCCGGACCGGCCGATCACTGCGATCGTGCCTTTCGCGCCAGGCGGCCCTGCCGACATCATCGGGCGCATTCTTTCGACGTTCATGCCGCCGATCCTCGGGCAAAGCGTCGTCATCGAAAATCGCGGCGGGGCTGCCGGCAACATCGGCATGGGCCAGGCCGCGCGGGCCAAGCCTGACGGGTACACGTTGCTGATGACCTCGACCGCCGTTGCCGTAAACACCGCGCTGTTCAAGAACCTGCCGTACGACCCGATCAAGGATTTCGCGCCGATCTCCGAGCTGGTGAATGCGCCGAACGTGCTGGTGGTCCGCTCCGATTCCGGCATCGCAACGATTGCCGATCTCGTGGCACGGGCGAAGGCGCAGCCCAATACGTTCAGCTACGGCAGCCCGGGCGCCGGGACCAAGTCGCATCTCACCGGTGAGCAGTTGAAGCTGCGCGCCGGCATCGACATGGTGCACGTGCCGTTCCGCGGCGCAGGCCCGGCGGCACAGGCCGTGCTGGCGGGACAGTTGCAGGTCGCATCGGTGGCGCTGGCCGCAGCCGAGCCGCTGATCAAGTCCGGCGATCTGCGCGCACTCGCCGTCACCGGCGACAAACGCTGGTTCTCGCTGCCCGACGTACCGACCATGATCGAGTCCGGCTATCCAGGCTTCGTGTCGGACACATTCAACGCTCTGTTCGCGCCGGCGGGCACGCCGCCCGAAATCATTGAAATCCTGGTGCGGGCAAGCCGCGGAGCCATGCAGCGCCCGGAAGCTTTGGACGCCGCGCGCAAGGCGGGCTTCGAAATCGTCGCCAGCGAACCCGCTCAACTGGCGCGACGCGTTGCCGCAGAGATCGAAAGCGTCAAGGAACTCGTCGCCCGGGCCGGCATCAAGCTCGAAAACTGACGCTCCCCGGCGCGCCGGCGGCGATCGCGGGAACCCGCTTCGGCGCACTTTCGAGCGCCCGAGAGACCGCATTTTTTCTGGAATTTGCCGGCTCCGCAGAGGCCAATTTCACATATTTTGTGATGTGGAAATAAGGTGAAAAATGCACCCGATTTTAGGCCCACCTGTCCCAAAATAGATCAACAAACAAAAAGAGTTAGATGGTTAAAATAAATAGTTAACAAACTCGAAATCAGGGGCGGAGGAGGCCAATGGGGGGCTCGGCCCAGGTTCCGAGTCGTAACCCACGCGCATGAGCCGCGTACAATAGGGAGCGTAGAATGAAGTACCTCACAGTGTGTCAGGGGGCCCTGCTGGCCCTTTCGCTAGCAGTTGTCTCCACCTCGGCGAACGCCGGGGATTACGGTGGTGGTGGTGGCCGTCCTGGCTACAACGACTGCTACAAGTGCCCTCCTCCGAGGAACTACGACAGTCAGGAAGTGGTCAAGAAGACCCGTGACGTCGATCACTCTAAGGTCATCGAGACCCAAAGCGTGGTCCCGTCGAAGCGTCTGATCGAGACCAATCACCTGATCATCCAGGAGAACGAGACTCGCAACATTGGTACGGTTCAGCACAACCATACCATCATCGAGAAGGAACTCGTGCTGACCAAGCGGAACGTTGACACCAAGACCGTCAACACCGTCGTCAATCTCGTGGAGCACAAGTACAACACGCAGCGGCAGCGCGTCGTCGAGGAGAGAGAAATCCCCGGCGAGAATCGCCATCTCCGCGATTGCAACTGCGATCGTCCGGTCCAGGTCTATGGCATGGCAACGCAAGGCACCAACGCTTACGGCTCTGCTCCGAAGTACGTGAAGTCCAAGTACTGAGTCGGCGCATCCCCGCGCGGCTCACAATAATAACCAAAGCTGACAACAGCTCGGTGATCGATCGCCCCGTAGGGAAACCTGCGGGGCGGTCGTACGTTTGGGCTTGAACAAAATCGCGAAAGAAACTCGCCCGGCGAAGGAGCGCGTAATCAGGCGCGGCCGCAAACGGGGTGGTACAGGAGGGTGGACTTGAACCACCGACCTCTGGTTCCACAGACCAGCGCTCTAACCAACTGAGCTACTCCTGCACATTGTCGCGATGGGCCGGGAAACTAGGTGCAAAGCCCTGCCTTGGCAAGGAGCGGCCGGCCTCTCACCTTACCCTTGGTCCCGCCGCGCCGGCATCAAGTTCATCGACCCGCGGGCCGACTCGACTAATCCACGCCTGATCGCCCAAGCCCACGTCCGCATGATAGCGTTTCGGCCATAGCGACGGCGGCCCGTCGCATGAAACGGGGATCAGCGGGATGCCGTTCGCGACCATTGGTGACGTGAAGATCAATTACACCGTTCAGGGCTCGGGCGACTGGCTCGTCCTAATCGGCGGCTACGCCAGCGGCAACTGGCAGGCCTGGGGCGGGCACCTCACGGAACTGGCAAAACGCTACAAGGTGCTAGCGTTCGACAACCGTGGCATCGGCGAGAGCGACGTGCCGGACCACCCCTATACGACGCTGATGATGGCGCGCGACACCATCGGCCTGATGGACCAGCTCGGCATCGAGCGCGCGCACTTTTTCGGCAAGTCGCTCGGCGGCAACATCGGACAGTGGGTGGCGATCGAGCAGCCCGCGCGCGTGCGCAGCCTGGTCGCGACGTCGACCTTCGCCAAGCCGGACATGCGCCGCCACAATATGGTCAACTGGTGGATGGCGACCGCACAAGCCGCGGGGTACGAAAAGTTGTTCCCCGGACTGATGACCTATTTCTATACGGCGGAGTATTACGATGCGAACATCGAAGCCATCAATCGCAGCGTACAAAATCTGATCGCCGCCAAGCGCCCGATCAAAGGATTCCTGCACATGGGCGATTCCATTCTCACCCACGACACCTGGGGCCGGCTCGGGGAGATCAAGACGCCGACGCTGTTGATGGGCGGCGAAGAGGACATCATCACGCCGCCGCGCCACATGCAGGAAATGGCCAAGCGCATGCCCAACGCCGAGGCGCGCATTTTTCCGAAAACGCTGCATGGCTTCCTGGTCGAGAAGCCGGAAACCTTCACGATGATTCCGGAATTCTTCGCGGGGCACTGACGACGCCGCGCGACAAGCCGACAACAAGACAAGAATTAAAGGGAGGAATCGATGAAAGCCATCGTCAGGGGCTGTCTGCTGGCCGCCGCGCTCGGCACCGCACTCGCCTTGAGCCCGGCGCAGCCAGCACACGCGCAATCTTATCCGGCCAAGCCGATCAAGCTGATCCTGCCGTTCGCGGCGGGCGGCGCCGGCGACACGTTCGCGCGCCCGCTCGCCCAAGCGCTGTCGCAGTCGCTGGGGCAACCGGTGGTGATCGAGAATATCGTCGGCGCCGCCGCCATCATCGGCACCCAGGTCGCAGCGCGGGCGCCGGCCGACGGCTATACGCTGCTGATGGTTTCGAATGCGCTCGCGATCGGCGAGACGCTGTCGCCTAAGCGTGGCTATCTGCTGTTGCGGGAGTTCACGCCGATCACGCAGCTCAACGCGTTGTCGCTGGTGCTGGTCGCCAACCCCAAACTACCGGTGCGTTCCATGGCGGAGCTGATCGCGCTGGCGAAGTCCGAGCCCGGCAAGCTCAACTACGCCTCTTCGGGAGTGGGCTCGATCTACCATCTGCCGATGGAGCACCTGAAATCCATGACCGGAATCGACATCCAGCACGTGCCGTACAAGTCGAGCAGCCAGGCGCGTATGGATGTCATCGCGGGCGAGCCCTCGATGATGATGGACGCGCTCGCGACCATGCAGGGACAGATCAAGGAAACCCAAGTGCACGCAATCGGTGTCGCGAGCTTGAAGCGGACCGAGACCGCCCCCGACATCCCAGCGATCGCCGAAACCGTTCCGGGCTATTCTGGCGACGCGTGGCTCGGCTTTATGGCGCCCGCGGGCACGCCGCCGGACATCGTCAACAAGCTGCAATCCGAGATCGCCAAGGTGCTTGCGGGACCCGAGGTCCGCGCGGCCTATCGGGCGCAAGACGCCATTCCGGTGGCCAGCACGCCGGCTGCCTTCGGCGCTTTCCTTAAGGACGAGATCGAGAAATGGGGCAAGGCGATCCACGCGGCTGGGATCAAGATCCAAGAGTGATCCAGCCGTGATCCGCCGGGCCATCGTGCGAAGCAAAAAGCCCGGACTTTTGTCCGGGCTTTCGTTGCAGCGGGGTTCAACGCTTCGATGCGTCAGGCGGCTTTCTTGAAGGCGCTGGTGACGCTTTCCTTGATCGGCTCGACGGTCTCGGTCGCGACCTTCTGAGCGAGCGCGGTGAGCTCCTTGCCCTGCGCGCTCATCGTATCGAACTGCTTGCGCACATGCGCGGTCGACAGCTCGACCGCTTCGGCGAGCGACTTCACGGTGAAAAGCTGGGTCGCAAAATCGAACGCCGAGTTGGTGTTGGCGCGCGACACTTCGATCAGCTTGAGGCCGTAGTCGGCGGCGCCCTTGCTCGCGGTGGCGTAGCTGTCCTCGATCAGATCGCTCGCCTCTTCGGTGGCGGCCTTCATTTTTTCCCAATTGTCCTTGGCCTGGGTCACGCTCTTCTCCGCGAACTCGCGGAAGGCGGCCGGCACTTCCATCTTGGGGACTTCGAACTTCGGCATCTCGAAACGCGGGATTTCGAATTTCGGCATCTCAGAGGTAAAGCTCGCGGCTGCGGACTTGGTTTTCGCCTTGTTGGTGGCCGTGCTCACATCAGACATGATCTTGGTCCTCTTTTTTTGGGGTTTCCTGGCTGTGGTTTTGCTGGCGGCTCCCGATTTCCTGGATCCGCCGCCACGTCGTCGATCCGGGGGTGTCTTCATCGGCCGCGCTAACCCGCTGGTCCTTGGCGACCTTGCTGACCCACATATAATACAAGTCATGCTGCGTTGCAATATTTATATTGCAACGCACAAAAAAGCCGCGATAATGCCGCAGCTTGGCCGCAGTCGGGACAGAGCCGGCAAGTCGCTGGTAGTTCAGTGCTCTTTCGACGAGCCGGGGGGCGTCGCGGCCCTGGCGGCATGCTGGGCGATGTCGCGAGCCTGCTCGCTGAGCGCCTGCATCTGCGTCTTCACATATTCGGCGTGGAGCTTCATTACGTCCTGGGGTTCCTTCGCCTGCAACAGGCTCTGGGCGAACTCCAAGGACGCCGCAACATTACGTTCGGAATAGCCCACCACCTTGCGCTGGAGCTCGAGCGCGCTGGTCTGCGCCGTCGAGGCATGGCCCTCGAAGGTGGAAACCGCGCGCTGGGTGGCGGTCATCAGTTCGTCGAATGCCTTCTTCGCTTGCTGCACGCTTTGCTCGGCGAACTTGCGCATTTCCGGAGGAACGAAGTCATTGAACGTTTGATCGGTCATTTTAGCCTCTTTCCCATCGCATTCAGGCGTTAATCATGCGATCTGCATCCGCCCGCCAGCACGCCCTGAAATTAAGGTTAGGGTCATTCGCTTGGCGCGCAAGCCCTGGCCAGCGTGGACGTTGCGGCCCGCGCGGATTATGACCGCTGCAACAAATTCAACAGACCGAAGAATTGGTTTGCGGGGGCAGCGGGTGAATGAGTGAGCGAGGATCTCTCCTTGGCTTTCTGAGCGACCCGCGCCTGGCGCCCTACGCCACGGGTGACATCCCCGTATGGCTGTGGAGCGCAGACGCGACACGGATTCTGTGGGGCAATCCGGCTGCCGCTGCGATCTTCAAGGCGGCATCGTCCACCGCACTGACCGGTCACACCATCGATCCCAAGGGTTCTGCCGCGCTGCAGATTGCGCGTCTCGCCGGCACGCTGCCGCATGGCGCGACGCCGCGGCTGGAGCGGCTGCGCGGCTTCGGTGGACGCATGGGCGGCGCGATGATGTGCAGTTGCTCACGGATCTCGCTGGCCGACCGCACGCCAGCCATTCTCGTGGTCGCCACCGAAGCCGCAGGCAACGGCCTGTCGCCGAAGGAGCAGGCGCAGCGTCTGCTGGCCGGCAACGACGAAGCGCTGGCGTTGTTTGCGGCCGAAGGTTCGCTGCTGCATGCAACACCGTCAGCGCGGGCCATGCTTGGCCGCGCAGAAAATCTCGCCGCTCTCGGCGCAGCGGCGCCCGGCGCCACGGCACTCGCTGCCGGGCACGCCGGCGGCGAGCACGGCGGCCGCAAGATATCGATCGACCGCGTCGGCTCCGGTACCGCGGTGGCCCTGCTGGTGGCCTTCACATCCGGTGCGGCGGCCGCCACGCCGGCAGAGCAGCCTCCAGCCTCGCGCCCCATCCAATCCGTTCCGGCAGAACCTCCGGCCTCACGCCCCATCCAAACCGCTCTGGCAGAACCGCCGGTCGCGCCTCAGCAGACTGCGCCGACGACACCGGCAAAGGTCGAACCGCAGCAACCTGCTTTGCGCACTGCCGCCGATCGCCGCCAGCCGCTTCGCTTCGTCTGGCAACTCGATGACGATGGCCGTTTCACGGTCGGCTCCGACGAGTTCAAGGCGCTGATCGGGCCGCGGGCCGCCGCCGCTCTCGGCCAAAAATGGAACGATATAGCGACCGCGCTTGGGCTCGATTCCGAGGGCCAGGTCGCCCGCGCCTTCGCCTCGCGCGACACCTGGAGCGGCATAACCATCGCCTTCCCGGTCGATGGATCCGACACGCGGCTTGCGGTTGAGCTGTCCGGACTTCCGGTGTTCGACCGCGATCGCAATTTCCGCGGCTATCGCGGCTTCGGCATATGTCGCGGAGCGACCCGCGTCAGCGAACCGAAGCCGACGCCCCGCCCCGACGCGCCCCCGGCTCCACGCGCCGAACCACCGGTGTTCCGCGAAGAGCGCCCGACACTCTCCGTGGTGCCGCCGTCAGTGAATGTCTTGCCGTTTCCCGCAACCGCGCCCGCGGAAGTGCCGACGCTGACGCCGGTCGAGCGCAGCGCATTCAGCGAACTGGCCAACCGTCTCACCGCGCGGCTGCGCGGCCCAAAGGACAAGCCGGAGCAGGTGGCGGAAACCACGCCCCCGATCGCCGCGCCGCCGCAGCCCGAACCACCCGCCGCGAAACCAACGGCAAAGCGGACCACCGAACCCAAGGAACGGACTGCGGCAGCCGACCAGCGCCCCATCCTCGACCGGCTACCAGTCGGCGTGCTGGTCTATCGGCTCGACAAGCTGATCTATGCCAACCGCGCCTTCCTCGACTGGACGGGTTACAGCCAGTTGCAGGCGTTGGACGCGGCCGGCGGTCTCGATGCGCTGTTCGTCGAGCCAAAGGACAGCGAAGAGCTCGGCGACAATGCCGGCGCACAGTCGCTCACCATCGCCACCAATCAAGGCGACCAGGTGCCGGTCGAAGCAAGGCTGTTCACATCACCGTGGGAAGGCGAATCCGCGCTGGTGCTGATGCTGACCGGCGTCGGCAGCAGTCCCGGCGACGATCGGCAAAAGACCTTCGAGACCGCGCTGCGTCACGCCAGGGCGGAGGTCAGCGAGGTCCGCGACATCCTCGATGCAGCAGCCGACGGCGTCGTGGTGCTCGACCAGGACTTCAACGTGCATTCAATCAACGGCGGCGCGGAAAAACTGTTCGGCTATATGAGCCGTGAACTGGCCGGCTTGCCGTTCGCAAGCCTGTTCGCACCGGAAAGCCAGCGCGACGTGTCTGAATCCCTCAACGGAGCCAGCGAGCCGGGTGCGGGTGGCCCGCGCCAAGGCCGCGACGTCATCGGTCGCCGGCGCGAAGGCGGCCTGGTCCCGCTGTTCCTCACGATCTCTACGATGACCGACGATGGTGACAAGCTTTGCGCCGTCTTCCGCGACATGACGTTCTGGAAAAAGACCGAGGGCGAACTTCTCAACGCTAAACGCCAGGCGGAAAAGGCCTCTTCAGCGAAATCCGATTTCCTCGCGAAGATCAGCCACGAGATCCGCACACCGCTCAACGCCATCATCGGATTTTCCGAAGTGATGATGCAGGAGCGCTTCGGCCCGATCGGCAACGAGCGCTACCGGCAATATCTCAAGGACATCCACACCTCGGGCGGTCACCTCGTTTCGCTGCTCAACGACCTGCTCGATCTGTCCAAGATCGAGGCCGGCAAACTCGAACTCAATTTCTCCAACGTCGACCTCAACGAGCTGACCCAACAGAGTGTCGCGCTGATGCAGCCGCAGGCCAACCGCGAGCGCATTATCATCCGCACGTCACTTGGAGAGACGCTGCCGGCGGTGACCGCCGACGCGCGCTCGGTGCGCCAGATCCTGCTCAACCTTCTTTCCAATTCGATCAAGTTCACCGGCGTCGGCGGACAGGTTATCGTCTCGACCGCGCGCGGCGACGACGGCGACGTGGTGCTGCGCGTGCGCGACACCGGCGTCGGCATGAGCGAGCAGGATATCGCCGTGGCGATGGAGCCGTTCCGCCAGCTCGCGACCTCGGCGCGCTGGGGCTCGGGCGGCACCGGGCTTGGCTTGCCGCTCACCAAGGCGCTTGCCGAAGCCAACCGCGCCAGCTTCAGGATCAAGAGCGCGGTCAACACCGGCACCCTGGTCGAGGTGGCCTTCCCCCGCGGCCGGGTCGCGGCGGAATAGGCTGCGCCGCAAGCTGTTTTTCGGCTTTTGCCCAAACCCGTCTGGAATGCCTGCCGCATTGGATTATGATGGGCGGCAAGACGCGCGGCGGGTCGCCGGCGCGGCTCAAACCACGGGGAAACGCCATGCCCAACGCCAAAGTCCGCGGAGTGAATATCTTCTATCAGGTCATCGGCGATCACGGGCCCTGGGCGGCGCTGATCACCGGCGGACGGCGCGGTCACGACGAGTTCATCCCGCTCGCCCAGAAGCTTGCCAAGGGCGGCTACCGCGTCGTGCTGCATGACCGCCGCAACACCGGCCGCTCCGACGTGCTGATCGAAGGCGACGTGGCCGAGGAAATCCTCTGGCTCGACGACCTGCACGATTTGCTCAAACAGCTCGGCGCGGTCCCCACCATCATCGGCGGCTCGTCGGCGGGCGCACGCACCGCGATGCGCTACTACACACGCTTCCCCAATGACACCCGTGCGCTGCTCTTGATGCGGGTGACCGGCGGCGCGTTCGCGGCCAGTCGCCTGCCCGAGAACTACTACGGCCAGTTCATCAAAGCCGCCCAGGACGGCGGCATGGCGGCGGTCTGCGCCACCGAGCAATACCAGGAGCGCATCGCCGCCAATCCACCAACCCGCGACCGCCTGATGGCGATGGATCCGAAGCAGTACATCAAGGTGATGTCGAACTGGCAGGATCAGTTCATCGCCAGCACCAAGACCGAAGTGTTCGGCATGACGAACGCCGACCTTGCTTCGATCAAGGTTCCGACCGTCGTCATCCCAGGCAACGATCAAACCCACGCCTCGGCGAATGGCCGCATCGCCGCGCAAAGGATTCCCGGCAGCGTATTGCATCAACTGCCGATAGCCGACCAAGAGATACCGCTCATCAACTATACCGAATGGGCGCCCTACGAAGATGAGATCGCGCGGACCTTCCTGGAAACCATGCGAAAGGCGGATACCCAGCGGCCCCGGACCGGACAGGCAGCCGCCTCGTAACGGACCACTCGGGCTGCCGCCGGTGCTGGAAATCCGCTAGGCTCGACTTTAAGTTGGATGGTGCCTGGCTGGATTTGGTGGAGGTGCGCTCATGCTGCGTACACTGCGATCGTTGTTCGTGCTGCTTGCCCTCTGTTCGGCCGCTCCAGCCGCGCAAGCCACTGAACAGGTCGATCTGCTGCTGGTATTGGCCGCCGACGTGTCGCGCAGCGTCGACCAGCCCAAATTCCAGCTTCAGCGCGAAGGCTATGCCGCCGCGATCTCCGACAAGCGCGTGCTCGAAGCGATCACCTCCGGCCGCAACAGACGCATCGCCGTCGCGTTCGTGGAATGGTCGGGCGTCAGTTCCCAGAAAGTCCTGATCGACTGGGCACTCATCGACGGCCCTGACACCGCGCGGAAGTTCGGCGACCAACTCATCGAACTGCCGCGCTCGTTTGCCGAGCGCACCTCGATCAGCGGCGGCATCGATTTCTCGATGGGGCTGCTGGGGCGCGCGCCTTATCAGGCCCCTCGTCGAACCATCGACGTGTCGGGCGACGGCACCAACAATTCCGGCCGCGACGTCACTCTCGCCCGCGACGAAGCCGTGGCGGCAGGCGTGACGATCAACGGGCTAGTGATCCTGAGCGAACGGCCGATGGCGTGGAATCCCGAGCACACCAATCCCGCGGGCGGACTTGCGAACTATTTCCGCAACAACGTCATCGGCGGGCCGGGCGCGTTCGTGCTGGTGGCCGAGGATTTCAATTCGTTCGGCCAGGCCATCGTCAAAAAACTGATCGCCGAAATTGCCGACGCCGGGCCGCCTCCCCGCACCAAGTCGGGCGGCTAGTCCGCGCCGCTGTGGCGCCGTGCCACAACCGACACGAACGTAACCATTGCGCTGACCGCATTCCCATTTCAGCAGTCGCTTCAAGCGGCAAGGCGGCAGTTTCGATTCATTCCAGAACGCGTTGTTTGGAAGCCTTCTAACCTATTGATCTTTCGTACAAAATTTTCCTTGCCGGCGCCCAAAAGCAGTAGCAAATCTGGCTCAGCCGCTCGGGGGCGACACCTGCCGACGGCACCGCGGTCCACGTCAACAGGAGAATCTTCGATGCGTCGCCTGCTGCATTTGACAGCGCTGGCCGTGGCCGGCGCGGTTTGCGCTTCACCTATCACAACGACGGCGAGCGCCAACGAGGTCAACATCTACACCTACCGCGAGAGCAAGCTGATCCAACCGCTGTTCGACGCCTTCACCAAGGACACCGGTATCAAGGTCAACGTCATCTCGGCGAGCTCGGGCCTCGAGCAGCGCATCAAGACCGAGGGCGCCAATAGCCCCGCCGACGTGCTGTTGACAGTCGACATCAGCCGGCTTGAAGACGCCGTGCAGAACGGCATCACCCAACCCATCAATTCGAAGGCGATCGATGCCGCCGTCCCGGCACAATATCGCGATCTGGAAGGCCATTGGGCCGCGGTGGCGATGCGCGCCCGCGTGGTCTACGCCTCGAAGGAACGCGTGCCGCAAACGGCGATCACCTATGAAGAGCTCGCCGATCCGAAGTGGAAGGGCAAGATTTGCATCCGCTCCGGCCAGCACATGTACAACAACGCGCTGTTCGCCGCGATGGTCGCCAAGCACGGCGAGGCGAAGACCGAGGAATGGCTCAAGGGTCTCAAGGCCAACCTGGCGCAGAAGCCGTCCGGCGGCGACCGCGAGACTGCGCGCGACATCGCGGCAGGCAAATGCGACCTCGGCATCGGCAACACCTATTATTGGGCGCTGATGAACGACGTCGAGGCCGACAAGAAGTCCTGGGCCAGCGCGACCAAGGTGATCCTGCCGACGTTCCAAGGCGGCGGCACCCACGTGAACCTGTCGGGCGTCGCGCTGATGAAGAACTCGCCCAACAAGGCCAATGGCTTGAAGTTCATCGAGTGGATGGTCGGTCCGCAAGCGCAGCAGATGCACGCCGATCTCAACTACGAGTATCCGATCCGCTCGGGCGTGCCGATCAACAAGACCATCGCCGGCTATGGCACGTTGAAGGCGGACGCGGTGCCGCTGGCGCAAGTCGCAGCGAACCGGAAGAAGGCTTCCGCGCTGGTCGACAAGGTCGGTTTCGACAACTGACGGACGTAGAACGTGCGAAAAATCCTGGTCATCGTCCCCGCCGCCCGGCGGGGACGATTTCGTTTCCGGTCGTGAATGCCGCGGCGCTGCGGCGCGCGCCCGAGCCCGTCATCCAGCCGCGGCTGTGGCTCCCGTCCCATCCGCTGGCGACAGCTTTCCTTTTCATCGTCGCCGGCATGGTCGCAGCGCCGCTCGTCAATCTCGTCCTGGTCGCGCTCCGCGGCGATGATGAGTTGTGGCCGCATCTGCTGGCCCATGTGATTCCCGCTGCGGCGGTCAACACCGTCCTGCTGTTGGCCGGCGTTGCGCTCGTCAGCATGATCGCAGGTGTCGGCACGGCCTGGATCGTCACGACCTACGATTTTCCCGGCCGCGGCATCATGCTCTGGCTGCTGCCGCTGCCGCTCGCGTTTCCGACCTACATCGTCGCCTACGTCTATGCGGACCTGCTCGGCGGGCTCGGGCCAGTGCAGTCTTCGCTTCGCGCATTGTTCGGCTGGCAATCCGCCGCCGACTACTGGTTCCCGAACATCCGCTCGCTCGGCGGCGCGGTGCTGATCATGGGTTTCGTGCTCTATCCATACGTCTATCTCGCCGCGCGCGCGATGTTCCAGACCCAGAGCGTCGCCTTGTTCGAGACGGCGCGGGGCCTCGGCGCGACCCAGTGGCGGCTCGCCTTCGACATCGCACTGCCGCTGGCACGGCCCGCCATGGCGGCAGGCGTCGCGCTCGCATTGCTGGAAACGCTCAACGACATCGGCGCCAGCGAATATCTCGGGGTCCAGACCCTCACCCTCTCGATCTTCAACACCTGGCTTAACCGGTCGAGCCTGCCCGGCGCCGCGCAGATCGCCTGCCTCATGCTGCTTGCCGTCGCGGCATTGATGGCGTTGGAACGCTACGGACGGCGGCGGCAGGGCTTCACCGGTCTCGACACCCGCCCGGGCCGGGCCGAGCGCGTCGCGTTGACGGATGGCAGGCAATGGCTCGCGCTGGGAGCGTGTCTGCTGCCGGTCGGCCTGGGCTTTCTTATTCCGCTGTCGCACCTCTCCTACGAGGTGATCGCCCGCGGTCTAATGATCGGCTTCGATCCGGCTCTCGTCCGTCACACATTGAGCACGGTACTGCTCGCCGGTTGCGCCACCCTGCTGATCGTGGCGCTCGGCTTTGGCGCGGCCTTCGCGCTGCGGCTGCTCCGCCGGCCATTCGCCGCGGCCTGTTTTTTCATCGCCGGATTGGGCTATGCGGTGCCGGGCACGGTCCTGGCGCTGGGCCTGCTGTCCCCGCTTGTTGCCGTCGATGAGACAATTAATGCCGTCGCGTGGTTCCTCATCGGCTCGCATGTGGGACTGGTGCTCGCCGGATCGAGCGCCGCGGTGATCTGTGCCTACGTGGTGCGCTTCCTCGCCATCTCGACCGGCTTCGCCCAGGCTGGCCTCGCCCGCATCTCGACCGAACTGGACGACGCCGCCCGCACCCTAGGCACGCATCCGTCCGGCCTGATCTGGGCGATCCATCTGCCGCTGCTGCGGCCCGCGCTGTGGGGCACTGCACTGCTGGTGTTCGTCGATTGCCTCAAGGAGCTGCCCGCGACACTCCTGCTGCGCCCGCTCAACGTCGAGACGCTCGCAACCTACATCTACCAGTTCGCCACCCGGGGGAACTTCGAGGAAGGCTCGCTCGCGGCCCTGCTCATCGTCGTGGTCGGGATCGTCCCGGTGATCTGGATGGTGCGCCACGCTGAGGACCTTCTGCCACCACCAGCCGTCCGCCGTAAAACGTCCGCCGCCGCTTGATCGCGGTTCGTTGCGTCGGGTACAGAACTTGCTTAGTTATGGGCTTCCGAAGCGTGTGAGGGCGGTGCATGAAAAAGGTCTATCCGGACGCCAAGGCGGCGCTGGCCGGCGTGCTCAAGGACGGCATGCTGGTGATGGCCGGCGGTTTTGGCCTGTGCGGCATCCCTGAGACGCTGATCCACGCCATCCGGGACTTCTGGCGTGAAGAACCTCACCATCGTCTCCAACAATGCCGGCGTCGACGGCGCAGGCCTCGGCCTACTGCTGGAGACCAAGCAGGTCAAGAAGATGATCTCGTCCTACGTGGGCGAGAACAAGCTGTTCGCGCAGCAGTATCTCGCCGGCGAGCTCGAGATCGAATTCAACCCGCAGGGCACGCTGGCCGAGCGCATCCGGGCCGGCGGCGCCGGCGTTCCAGCCTTCTACACCCGCACCGGCGCCGGGACCCTGATCGCCGAAGGCAAGGAGGAGCGCGAGTTCGACGGCGAGAAGTATGTGATGGAGCGCGGCATCGTCGCCGACCTGGCGATCGTGCATGCCTGGAAGGGCGACAGCGAAGGCAACCTCGTCTATCGCAAGACCGCGCGCAATTTTAATCCGATGATGGCGACCGCGGCCAAGATGACGGTAGCCGAGGTCGAAAACCTGGTCGAGCCGGGACAGATCAATCCCGACCACATCATCACGCCGGGCGTCTTCGTCAAGCGGATGATCCACGTGCCCAACGCGGTCAAGCACATCGAGCAGCGCACCGTGCGCAAGAAAGTCATCGCCTGATCCCGAAAAGTGGAATCCGGTTTCGCTTCTTAAGGAGATCGAAATGCCCTGGACCCGTGAGCAGATGGCGGAACGCGCGGCGCAAGAGCTGCGCGACGGCTTCTACGTTAATCTCGGCATCGGCATACCGACGCTCGTTTCGAACTACATTCCCACTGGCATGAGCGTGCAATTGCAAAGCGAGAACGGCATGCTGGGTTTCGGCCCCTTCCCCTACGAGGGCGAGGAGGATCCAGACCTGATCAACGCCGGCAAGCAGACCGTGACCGAGATCCCGACCACGAGCTACTTCTCGTCGTCCGACAGTTTCGCGATGATCCGCGGCGGTCATATAGACATCGCGCTGCTCGGCGCCATGCAGGTGGCCGAGAACGGCGACCTTGCCAATTGGATGATCCCCGGCAAGATGGTGAAGGGGATGGGCGGCGCCATGGACCTGGTCGCCGGCGTGAAAAGGGTGGTCGTGATCATGGAGCACTCGGCCAAGAACGAGGCCAAGCTGCTCAAGCGATGCACCTTGCCACTCACCGGCGCGGGCGTCGTCGACATGGTTATAACCGATCTCGGTGTGTTCGAGATCGACCGCAAGGGGGGCGGCGCAATGACGCTGGTCGAGGTGGCCCCCGGCACCAGCCTTGACGAAATCAAGTCCAAAACCGAGGCCGGCTATCGCGTAGCCCTAAAAAACAACTGAACCGGGCGGTTGCGACAGTATGTCTGCCGCGCCACCCGGCCACGAAAGCGTCACAGAGGGCGGCCACGTTGCACCCTTCAATCCGTCGACTATAGTTCGCCTTCAAGCATCGACCGGGAACGATCCGTGACCGCGGCCACCGCTTTCAAGCGCCTAGGGATCGCCATCGCCGCAGTCGTGCTGGCGAGCTTTGCCGCGCTTGGCGCGATGGCGCTGCTCATTCCCGTCGACACGGTGCGGGATGCGACCAAGGCCGAGATCCGCAACGTCACCGGGCTCGACCTGGTGCTGCGCGGCGATGTCGCGGTGTCGCTGTTCCCGACCGGCTCGGTCAGCTTCGCCAACGTGATACTCGGCGACGACGCAAAGCCCGTTCTGGCGGCGGACCGGCTGACGGCGCGGCTGCGCTTCTTCCCGCTGTTCGCCGGCCGCATCGAGATCGCCGACGTCGCCCTGCTGCGTCCACGCATCAACGTGGCCTACGATCGCGACGGCCATTCGAACTGGGCCGGGATGATCGACGGGCTGGCGCGTGCGCTAGGCCCCAAGGCCGATCGGCCAGCCAATGCCACCTCGTTCACCGAGATCCGCATCAACGAGGGCACCATTGTCCTGGACGACGCGAAGCGCGGAATCAGCGAGACGTTCAACAAGGTCGAACTGGCGCTGGCGTGGCCCTTCATATCCAAGAGTTTTGCCGCGACCGGCCGCGTCGTGTGGCATGACGAGCCGATCGACACCTCGATCACGATGTCGGATTTCGCAGCCGCGCTCGCCGGCGATCGCTCGGGCGTAAAGATTCGTCTCACCGGTGCGCCGGTCAAGTTCGCCTTCGAGGGCAACTGGAGCACGCGGCCGACGCTGAAGATCGAAGGCACACTCGCCGCCGATGCACCGTCGCTGCGCGATACGCTCCGCTGGGCCGGCGTGCGGCCGCTGTCCGGTGGCGGCTTCGGCCGCTTTGCGCTGAAGGCCAGGACCAACGTCTCCGGCGGAACGATCGCGCTCTCCACAGTCAACGTCGAACTCGACGGCAACGTCGCCGAGGGCGTCCTCACCTTTGCCACCGACGGCCGACAAACCTTGCAAGGCACGCTTGCCGCCGATCAGCTCGATCTCACACCGTACGTTTCCAACGTCAGCCTTCGCACCAACAACGAGCGCGACTGGAATTGGGTGCCGCTGGTGATCGAGGGCCTGACCGGTCTCGACGTCGACCTTCGGATGTCAGCCGCCAATATCACCCTGGCGCGCGCCAAGCTCGGCCGCACTGCCGTCGCCGCTAACCTGCGCGGCGGAAAGCTGCTTGTGACGATCGGCGAGTCACAGGCGTTCGGTGGCGTTCTCAAGGGCTCGCTGGCGCTCGCCGCTTCCGATGCCGGCGCCGAGTTCAAATCGCAACTGCAATTCACCGACGTCGATCTCGAAAGCTGCCTGGGCGAGATTTTCCAGTTCCGCCGGATCGACGGACGCGGCGACATTGCGGTGGCCCTCGACGCCACCGGCCACAGCGTGCTTGCGATGACCCGCACCTTGAACGGAACGACAAGTCTGACTGGCCGGCAGGGCTCGCTGGTGGGCTGGAACGTCGAGCAACTGCTGCGCCGGCTGGAACGCCGGCCGCTCTCCGGCACGGGCGATTTCCGCAACGGCCGCACGCCGTTCGACAAGCTCACGGCTGACTTCAAGATCACCGACGGCATCGCCACGGTGGACACCGTCAGCCTCGAAGGGTCCAAGGTCCGGCTCGGGCTTGCCGGCTCGGCCTCAATACCGGCGCGGGATTTCGATCTGCGCGGGGTCGCAGCCCTCAACTCCACCAACGGCGCGGACGCCCAGGCGTTCGAACTGCCGTTCATGTTGCAGGGGCCATGGGACGACCCGATGCTGCTGCCGGACACCCAGAGCCTGCTCGCGCGTTCGCCGGTGGCAAGCCCGTTGCTCAACGCCGTCCGCAATCGCAACAGCCGCGACACGGTCCGCTCGGCCATCGAACGGCTGACCGGCGGCGCCGTCAGCCCGCCGGCCGGCGCGGTCCCGGCCAATCCCAAGCCGTAATACCCATCAGATTTAGATCGGCCGCACCCGTCGGCACGGGCGCGCGTACGGCGTTTGCATTATCATCGGGCGGACGAATCAGTCTGCCGGTGACGCGCCGGCGGCGAGGCCTCTCATCCGCACGCTCGTGAAGGTCGCGGTCGCTTCGCTGATCGTCGGCACCATCCTCAGCCATTTCGGCATCACCGCCGAACAGCTCATCAAGGAATTCGGCCCGTCCTACGAACGGGTCGAGGACGTGGCCCGCCGCGGCATTTCGTGGGCTGCGCCGAATCTGCTTGTCGGCGCGATGGTGATCCTGCCAGTGTGGTTTCTGCTGTACCTGTTCCGGCCGCCCGGCGGCAGCGGCCAGAAGCAGGACTAGGGCGCCTATCTCACCGGCGAGTTCAGGCCCGGTATGCGGTCCACGAGCCGGAGCAGCGGTCGCTGCCGGAGCGGCCCGTCCAATGTCCACGGCCCGATGTCCGCGTAAGCCTCCCGGAGCCGGAGGCCGTTTTGTCGCCGGCGGCTACGGAAACGCGGACGCTGCCGCCGGACGAGACGCGGCCTCTCAATCTCACCAGGTTCGGATGGCTGACGACTCCGTTGTGGATTTGGACCCGGAAATTGTAGGTGTCGCAGGCGCCCCGTTGCGTCACGATCGTAAGACTCCAAGAGCCGTCGTAAGCCGTGCCGGCGGCCGCCATATCAACGGCGGGTGCTGCGATGACGAATGCAAGAATGCTCGCGCGGGCAATTTTGCTGATCATGATCAAACCTTCCCAACCCGACGAAATCCCCGATTGAGGCAGCATAGCCTGACATTCGCGTGACGGAATCAGATTTCCGGTGCGACGCTCATGTTTTGAAGGAGCCCTGACTCGGCTGTCCCGTTCTCGTATACTTGCGGACTAGGCTGTTTTGCCGGAGAGGTTTCCGGTGTGGAAGGTTCTTAACGCGACGCCAGCCGACGAACTCGACCAGTTGTGGGCCTACATTCGGTCGCAAGCATCCGGCCGGTGACTTGGCAGTTCGTCACTGGCCAACGGCGAGCAGTTGAAGGCTCGCCACGCCCGCAGCGGCGCTCAATCCGGTTTGTCCCTGAACACTGACTGGTTGCAGGGAAACCGTGTTGTTTGATCCGCCCCATAGCGCGTTTGCTCCAACGCCAACTCCGAGCGTTGCGCTGGCGGCACCGCCGCCATAGGTACCTGCGAGTTCGCCGCGGCGGAGTCGGGTTGGGGCGAATACCCCCCATGTGATCGCAACTTGTTGGTTGATGCCGATGTCGAGGCCCGCGCGCCTCATCCTGGCCATGTATGATTCGGTCGGGCCGCCGTCCGACGGCACAAAAGTGCAGTTCAATTCAGTCACCGAGCCGACGATGAAGCTGGCGGTCGAGCCGCGGCATTGCAGCGCCCCGGCCTCGACCCGTTCCTGCGCCAAAGCCGAAGCTGCCGGCACGATTAACGCGGCTGTAAGCGCAATGCAAGAAAGACGAAGCATTTTGCGGGTACTCCCCAAAAATTGAGCGCAAGTCTAGCTCAACTCGGATCGCCCGAATAGCGGACAGCGGACGTGCCGGCATGTCCGTTTGGTGCCACACTCAATTGAGCATCTTACCACTCTAATGGGAGGTACCATGGGTCGATCTTTGGGACGATCTTTTCGCTGTGCGGCACTGATCCTCTTGGCACTGATGTCGCGTGCGGCGTCGCAGGACATTCCCGGCCTCGAAGCCTGCACCGCCGAAAAGCAGATGGAGCGTCGTACCGGATGCCTTCAAAGCAATGACGATTTTCTTCAGCGGGCGCTGTCGAAGCTAACGCGCGAGACGCAGGCCAAAATCGCCGCCTCAGACCGCGCGCTCGCCACCGCCCAAGCCGAACTTGCTGCACTCAAGTCAACAATGGAGAAATTGACGAGCGAACTGGCGCAAATGAAGGAGAAGGTCGAATCCACCAGCAAGAAGTAGAGGCAGCTTGGCTGGCGGGTCGTGCACCGCCTGGCTTGCTCATCCCGCTACCGTCATGCATTTGCCGTGGGAGACGGCTTCGGCGCATTTGATTTCTAGCAAAATTGACCGTGGTCTTTTCGACTGGACTTGCCCAAAATCGGGGGCATTATCTGTTGTTCGACGTTCATAACTCCCAGGGGGCTGCCGATGCGTAGGCTCATGTTGTTGCTGTTTGTTGGCGCACTAGCGGCGCCTGTTCCAGGCCACGCGCAGGTGACCTTGGACATGACGCGGATCACCTGTGCGGACTATTTGGCCATGCCGGACGGCCAAGCCAGCACCTTTTCGGCTTGGATGAGCGGCTGGTTCAACTACAAATTCGGTTACGTCTCGGTCGGCTTCGACGACTATGCAAGGAATGTTGCTAGTGTCCGGCAATGGTGCACCACTGCGCCGGGCACAACAGTCATCGCAGCCTTGGACCGTTCCGTTCCACAACCAGCGCCAGGGGGCCAGATCAAGGTCGACATGTCGTTGATCACATGCGAGCAGTATTTGAGTTCAGACGCTGAGCGACGGAACATGATTGCCGCCTGGATGAGCGGCTACTTCCGCGCCTCGAGGGCACAGCCTGTATTCGACTTCCAACGGTACGCAAACAACAGAACGGCCGTCAGCAAATACTGCAAGAAGCGCGGTGGCGAGACGCTGATGAGCGCCATCCAGAAAAGCGCGCGCTGAGTTGGGCGAGCCGCCGCGCGTAGAGCGCCTGCCCGACCGTAGCAAACCATCGGCTTGTGCCACGAGCGTGTCATAGACGCGTGGTTCGGGAGGAGCGCTCTCGGGCCTAGAATTCGTCCTTCATTTCATCGTGCTTGCGGTGGTGGTCGACCTGATAGAACTTTGCCCAGCCGTTGCTCAGCGAGAACATCAGCGGCTTGCCAATGATTTTCACAAGACCCGACGGCAAAGCAAAATGGCGTCGGTTGGAGAAGTATCGGTAATATTTCTTGTAGTCCTCATCCGCCTCGCCAAGCACGTTGCGCGCCGCAAAGCTCCCGGCGAATGCCGCCCACGGCAGGCCCACCGAGCCAAGGACGAAATGCAGGTGCGGCTGGTCCGGCGGCCGGACGATGATCGGCAGCAGATCCCGCGTCGCGTCGATGAGACCCGGCCAGAACTGAATGAACGCGAGATCTTGCAGGAACGGAAAATGCTTTTTGAACTGCCGGATGACGCGCGAGATGATGCGGTGATTGTTGTAGGCCTCTTTCAGATAGGTGGTGATCGCGGTGCCGCCACCGACCAGCAGGCGGTTGTCGCCGGTCAATCGAAAGTAGGTGTAAACCAGCTGTGAATCCCAGCACTGCATCTGCTTTCCGCTGGGGAACAGCCTGATGAGGTCCTTGTCGGTGAGTGGCTCGCTGACGCTCAAGAACGTCTGCGCGTGAAAGACCTCGTCCGCCAGCGGACTTATATCTCCCTTGAGCTTGTCGACCGCGATGATGATGTGATCCGCCGTGACGCTGCCACCGCGTGTGAAGGCGGTATGACCTTCGAGCCGGATCACTTCCGTGCTCTCGAACACCTGCATGCCGTTGTCGATGAGCACGTCCTTGTATCCCTGCAGGCAAAGCAGCGGATTGACGCCATAGGTGCCGGTGTAGCGGATGCCGGCGGCATAACCTTCGCCCCCGAGAACGCTCTTGAGCGCGTCGCCTTCGTAGATCGTCTGGTCGGTAAATCCGATGCTCTTCCGGCATGTCCCCCTCGGACTCGACCTCTTCCTTGCCGTGCTTGCCGAGACCGAGAAACAGCGAATCCTGCTCCAGCAGCCCGCATTCGATGTTGAATTTCTTGATGCCACCGACGATGCGTTCGATGCCGCGGCACGGCGCATCCCAGATGTCTTTGGCCGCCTCAGGTCCGTAGCGCCGCACCAGTTGATTCAATTCGAGTTCGCTGTCGGGCGTCAGGAATCCGGCGCTGCGTCCCGAGCTGCTTCCGCCCAGGATATTTTTCTCGAGCAGGACAACCTTGTGACCCTTTTTGACGAATTCCGCCGCCGCACTGACGCCGGCGAAGCCGCCGCCCACGATGAGAACGTCGCACCGGATGTCTTGATTGAGCGGCGGACAATACTTGAACTGCTTTACCAGCAGCGTCGTGAACCACCAATCCTGGTTGATCATACTGTGCCCCTAATACTCAGTTTTCTGCGCCCGCGCTCACGGCTCGCTGATGCCGGCCGCCTTGATCACCACCGACCAACGCTCCACCTCAGAGCGCACCAGGCGAGTCAGATGCTCGGGTGTCCTCTCTTCAGGCCTGGGAAGCACCGAGCCGAGCTCCTCCACCCGCGCTCGAACGACTGGATCAACAAGAGCGGCGTTAAGCGCTTCCACAAGCTTGGCGCGTACCGGCGCGGGCGTTCCCTTCGGCGCGAATATCGCATTCCAACCTTGGAAAATGTACTGGTCGACACCTGCCTCTGGTGCGCTCGGCGTGCTCGGAGTGAGCGCGGCCCTTTCGCTTGACGCTCCCATGAGTCCGCGAACTTTGCCGCCCTGAATATGAGGCACGATGGCAGGCGCAAGAGTGCAGGCGGAATCCACGTGACCCGCAATGAGATCTTGAATGGCCGGACCTTCGCCCCGGTAGGCAACCGAATTAAGCTCCAGCTTGGTTATGTGCATGAGCAGCAAGCAGGCCAAATAATTCGTTGAACCGACGCCCGCGTGTCCGTTGGTGACCTTCCCGGGATTCGCTTTCACATAAGCTTGGAACTCTTGAAAATTCTTGGCGGGGAAATTGTCGCGCACGACAAAGTAAAGTGGCGTGCCGGCAATAACTCCAATTGGATCGAGCTCGCGGGGATCGTACTTGATGCTACGGTAGATCGATGGCGCAGCCGAGTGGCTGCCCAAGCTGCCGACGGTCAAAGTATAGCCATCCGGCTCAGCCTGCGCACCGCGAGCGCCGCCAATCGTGCCCCCTGCGCCGCTGACGTTTTCCACAATGACACGTTGACCAAGGGTGCGGCCCATGTGGTCGGCGACAAGGCGCGCAAGCACATCCGTCGCCCCGCCGGGCGCAAACACAACAAGCATCGTGATGGGCTTCGTCGGAAATATTTGGGCTGTTGAAGATATCGGCGCAGCAGATAGCAATAGCAGCGGCGCCAGACAGTTTAGCAATCGCTTCATCACTTTCCTCCTTCGTTCCAACACTGTTGGGATGTTGCCCAGACCGCCAACAAGCTCCCGCCGCTTCATATTTACTCACGGCCTTATCGGAGCAGCATCGTATCGGCTCAAACGAGTGCATTGATAGGGGCTGAAATCAGCTTCGTTGCTGCAACATGAAATGCGGGGCGATGTCCGCTTTGGGTCAGAAGCGGACATCCCGCACTGGCAGGGGCATGTCCGGTCTTACCTCGAAAGCGGACATAACCTGCGCGTTGATGAGTATGCGCCTTAGACAATTCTGCTTCGTTGACCGCGCTTGGACACCAGAGACGCGGCGACCACACCGACCGCAACCACGGCGATCATCACCGTGCAGATCGCATTGATCTCGGGTTTCACGCCGAGACGCACCTCCGAATAGATCCGCATCGGCAAGGTCGTCGCGCCCGGACCGGTCGCGAAGCTTGCGATCACCAGATCGTCGAACGACAGCGCGAAGGCCAGCATCCAGCCGGCGGCGATGGCAGGAAAGATCAGCGGCAGCGTGATGATGAGGAAGGTCTTGATCGGCGGGCAGCCGAGATCCATCGCCGCCTCCTCGAGGCTCCGGTCGAAGGTCAGCAGCCGCGACTGCACCACCACCGTGACGAAGCTCATCGTCACCGTGGTATGCGCGACCGTCACAGTCCAGAAGCCGCGGTCCGCGTTCAGCGTGACGAACAGCAGCAGCAGTGACAGCCCGGTAATAACCTCGGGCATCACCAGCGGCGCATAGACCAGGCCGGAGAACATGGTGTGTCCGCGGAATCGTCCCGCGCGAACCAGCACCACCGCGGCCAGCGTGCCTAGCACGCTCGCCGCCGTCGCCGACAGCGCCGCGATGCGCAAACTGGTCCAGGCTGCATCCAGCATGACCTGGTCGTGCAGCAACGCGGCATACCAGCGCGTCGACCAGCCGCCCCAGATGGTGACGAGCCGCGAGGCGTTGAACGAATAGATCACCAGGACCACGATCGGCAGATAAAGTAACGCCAGCCCGAGCGTGACCGTGGTGACGTTGAAGATGGAGGCGCCCTTGCGCATCAGCGAACCTCCAGCGCACGCACCTGCAGATGCTGATAGATCAAAATTGGCGCGAGCAGGATCACCAGGAGCGCGATGGCAACGGCGGACGCCACGGGCCAATCCTTGTTCTGGAAGAACTCGGTCCACAGCGTCTGGCCGATCATCAGCGCATCCGAACCGCCAAGCAGGTCGGGAATGACGAACTCGCCGGCGATGGGAATGAAGCACAACAGCGCACCGGCGAAGATGCCGGACGCCGACAGCGGCACGGTGATGAGCCAGAACGCCTTCCAGCGCGGCGCGCCGAGATCGGCTGCGGCTTCGAGCAGCAACTCGTCCATTTTCTCCAGACTGGCGTAGAGCGGCAGCACCATAAACGGCAGGTACGAATAGACAATGCCGATGACGATGGCCGTGTCGGTCGCAAGCCACACCACCGGTTCGTGGATGATCCGAAGCGCGATCAGCGCGTCGTTGAGCAGCCCCTCGCGCTGCAGGATGTTGATCCAGGCATAGATGCGGATCAGAAACGCGGTGAGGAACGGCAGGAACACCGCCATGACCAGGACCGGCTGCAGCCGCCGGGGCATTCGCGCGATGCCATAGGCGATCGGATAGCCGATCAGCAGCAGGGTGCCGGTGGAGAGCGCGGCGATCGCCAGACTGCGCAGATAGGACGTCAAGTAAAGCCAGTCGGAGCCGAGCATGCGATAGCTGTCGAGCGACAGCCCGGCGATGAAGTCGCGAACGCCCGGCCATCCGGCGGCAAGATCGAGCACCGGCGTGTAGGGCGGCTGCGCGATCACCGTTTGTGACAGGCTGACCTTCAGCACGATCAGGCACGGCACGAGGACGAACACGGTCAGCCAAAGCGCGGGGATCGCAATCGCCAGCCGCCGGCCCCAGTCGCGGCGCGGCTTTTCCTGCGATGCGGCGGCGCTGGTGGCCGTCATTGCAGCAGCACCACGCCGGCCTCCGGCGCAAAGCTCAGCCACACCCGGTCGCCCGCGCCGAACGTGCGCGCGCTCAGGCGTTCGCGATTGGCCAGCGTCGCCTTCATGTCCAGGCCGTTGTCGAGCCGAACCTTGTAGACCGACACGCCGCCGAGATAGCCGATCTCCGTCACGCGGCCGGCGAAGCTGTTCTCGTCGCTGGCGCGTGCGGCCGCGGTGTCGATCCGGACCTTCTCCGGGCGGACCGCCACAGCGACAATCGCGCCGGCCGAGGCCTCGTTGGGATGCGTCACCAAGAGGCGCCCACCCGCCGCGCTCTCGATCGTGGTATGGCCGAGCCCGGACGAAACCACCCGCCCCTCGATCAGGTTGACGTCGCCGATGAAGTCGGCGACCCAGCGCGAATTGGGATGCTCGTAGAGGTCGGCCGGGGTGCCGACCTGTACAAGATGACCGGAGTTCATGATTCCGGCGCGGTCGGCCAGTGTCATCGCCTCCCCCTGATCGTGCGTAACGATGACAAAGGTCAGACCAAGGTTGTCCTGCAGGTCCAGCAACTCGAAGCGAGTATCTTCGCGGAGCTTGCGGTCGAGCGCCGAAAGCGGCTCGTCGAGCAGCAGCACCCTCGGCCGCTTGGCAAGTGCGCGGGCGAGAGCGACGCGCTGGCGCTGGCCGCCCGAAAGATGACCGGGCATTCGCGCGCCGAATCCCTCGAGCTTGACCAGAGCAAGCAGCTCGCGGACGCGAGCATCAATCTCGGCCTTCGATACTCCGTCTTGCTTGAGCCCGAATGCGATGTTGTTTTCGACGCTCATGTGCGGGAACAACGCGTAGTTCTGGAACATCATGTTGACCGGCCGCCGGTGCGGCGGCACGCCGGAGATATCCTCCCCGTCCAGCAGAATACGGCCCGAGCTCGGCTGCTCGAACCCCGCGAGGATACGCAGCAGAGTGGTCTTGCCGCAGCCTGAGGGCCCCAGCAGCGCGAAAAACTCGCGTTCGAAGATGTCCAACGACAGCCGCTCGACGGCGACGATATCGCCGAAGCGCTTGCTCACCGCCTCGAACCGCACCAGCGGCTGGACGGCAGCTTCCGACCGAGATTTCAGATCCCCCATGCCTGACACGCTAAACGTGGCGGGCGGGCGGCTCAACACGGCAGTTTCAATTCAGGACGGCCAGTGCGGTCAATTCACAGCCACGACGTCGTCACGCCCGTGTCGGCCGGCTTCGGGTCTTCCATCACCACCGGCCGCCGCGGCAGCGGCCCGTAGTATCCATCGAGCTGCACGGTCGCCGCGGCTGGCCGATGATGGCGACGATGCGGTCGTGCAGCGACTTGGTGGACACAGGCTTGAGCAGATATTTATGCGCGCCGATGCGGGCGGCTTCGACCACGCGCCAGCGATCGCCATGCCGCTCAGCATGATGATCGGAACATCCGGAACCGGGAACTCACCGGGCGCGCGCACCATGCGCACGAACTGGGCGCCGTCGATCATCGGCATTTCCCAATCGACAATGACGAGATCGGGGTTGTGCTGCCGGATCGCATCAAGGCCAGCAGCGCCGTCGGGCGCCTCGTAGCGGCCTTTACACCAATCGCAATCAGCATCGTGCGCACGACCTTGCGCATGTAATGATCGTCATCGACGACCAAGACCTTGAGCGCGGCGGCGCGGTTGCAGCAACCTGTTCAGAATCCATAGTCGTTTGCCCTGGGGCGTCACTCGCCCAAAAATCACTGCATCATTGGATCATTTTTCCTTTGCAACTGCGTGAAACCGGTTTGTTGAACCTGAGGGGCGGCGTCCACGTTTCGTTTACCGTGTCAGCGCGGCGCGGTGCGGACGCGCTCGATGGCGGCCTGCCAGCCAGCCCATTTGCGGGCGCGGATCGCCTCGTCCATCGCCGGTTCGAAGCGGCGGTCGAGCCGCCAGGTTGCCGAAAACCCGGCCGGGTCCGGGCAAACTCCGGCTTGGTATCCGGCGAGATAGGCCGCGCCAAGCGCGGTCGTTTCCATCACCACCGGCCGATCCACCGGGGCGCCCAGGATGTTGGCCAGGAACTGCATGGTGACGTCGCTTGCGGTCATGCCGCCATCGACGCGGAGTACGGTGCCGGCAGCCGTTGGCCAGTCGGCGCGCATCGCTTCGAGCAGGCCCCTGGTCTGATAGCCGACCGCCTCGAGCGCGGCTTGCGCGATCTCGGCCGGCCCCGAATTCCGCGTCAAGCCGAGCAACGCGCCGCGCGCCTCGGCGTCCCAATAGGGCGCACCGAGTCCGACGAAGGCCGGCACCAGATAGACCTGCTCGGCGGGATCGGCTTTTTGCGCCAACGCGTTCACTTCGGACGCCTGGCCGATCAGATGTAGCCCGTCGCGCAGCCATTGCACGGCGGCGCCGGCGATGAAGATCGCGCCCTCCAGCGCGTAGGTGCGCCGGCCGCCAAGCTGATAGGCGATGGTGGTGAGCAGGCGATGGCGCGATTGCACCTGCGCGGCGCCGGTGTTGAGCAGCGCGAAGCAGCCGGTGCCGTAGGTCGATTTCATCATGCCGGGCGTGAAGCAGCCCTGCCCGATCGTGGCCGCCTGCTGATCGCCGGCGATGCCGCGAATGCGGATGGCGCCGCCGAACAAATCGGGCCGCGTCTCGCCGAAGTCGGAAGCGCAATCGCGCACCTCGGGCAGCAGGCCGCCCGGGACAGCGAACAGGCGCATCAGGTCCTGGTCCCATACCCCGCGGCCAATATCGAACAGCAGCGTGCGCGACGCATTGGTGGCGTCGGTGGCGTGGACCTTGCCGCCGGTGAGCCGCCAGAGCAGGAACGAATCCACCGTGCCGAATGCAAGCCGGCCCTGCTCGGCGGCCGCGCGCGCACGATCAGGCCCGTTGTCGAGCAGCCAGCCGATCTTGGTCGCGGAGAAGTACGGATCGAGCACCAGCCCGGTTTTTTCCGCGACCGCATGCTCATGGCCGGCGACGCGCAACGCCGCGCAGGCGTCGGCTGTGCGCCGGTCCTGCCAGACAATGGCGTTATGGATCGGCTTGCCATTGACGCGATCCCAGACGATCGCCGTTTCGCGCTGGTTGGTGATGCCGATGCCGGCGACATCCTTGGCGGCTACCTTGGCCTTGGCCATCGCCTCGCGCACAGTAGCGACCACGCCCGACCAGATTTCCTCCGGGTCGTGCTCCACCCATCCCGGCGCCGGATAGATCTGGCGCAACTCCTGCTGTGCGACAGCGATGGGCTTGAGCTTTTCGTCGAACACGATCGCCCGTGTCGAGGTGGTGCCCTGGTCAACGGCGATGAGGTGGGTCATCCGGATGATGCTGCCGCGTTTCACCTCACTCGGAAAGGGGGAGATCGGCTTCGCGCCTGGCCGATCGTCAGCCGGCTGTCATCTCCGCGGCAGAGCGCGGCAGGACAATTCGATAGCGGTAGCCAGTCTCGGCGAACGTGGGCTCGAACTTCGCATCTAACTGTTTGAGTGTGCGGATGATGAGCCTTGATCCGAAATTGTACGAGCTTGGCGCCGCGACCTTGGGACCGTCACGCTCATGCCAAATGACCTCCACGTTTGAACCATTCGCCAGCCAATCGACCGTGACCTTGCCGGTCGTATCCGACAGCGCCCCGTGCTTGAGCGCGTTGGTCGCCAGTTCGTGGAAAACGAGCCGCATGGCACGCGCCGCGGGGGCAGTCAAATTCACAGTTGGTCCATCAAGCCGGATTCGGGCGCTGCCGTGGGACGCCAACAACTCTTCAGCAAGTATGGCGCGCAAGTCGACGGTCCAATTCGATGAAGCGTCCAGGATATCCTGCGTGCTCACCACCGCACGGATGCGCTTGATAAGGGTCTGCGCTCGATCGTTGTCGCCAATGGTCTGGAGGATGAGTGATTCCACGACCGTGAGGATATTCTTGCCGCGGTGTTCAATCTCACCGACAAGCAAGTCCCGTTGTTTTTCCTGACGCTCGAATTTGGCCAGGAGGTTGCGATGCACGACCGCCAGCCAGACGATAAGTCCCGCTGAGAATGAGAAAAGCGCAATATTAGCCAGTTGGGGCAGAGTGAGCGGCGCAAATTCGTAGTACGGCGGCGTGAAGGCCCACCACACCACCACGACCGACAGGCCTATTGCCAGGATGCCGGCCAAGGCTCCGCCGAACAGCGCCACAACGAGGATGGCCGGAAAATAGGTGGTGAAGGGAAGCGTCGGCCCGATCAGCCAGCCGAATCCGATGCGAGCAACCGTTGCGAGGCCAACGCACAACAGGGCGAAACCCAGCGCGCCCGCCCAGCCCAGCGGGCTCCCATGATCGGTGAAACGCCGCAACCATTTCATAGCCAGGAAATTCCCCACGAGCGCCGCCGCAAGCCACAACGTACCTCATGGCTGCGGTTGAGCCACAATTGTTGCTTTGTCGGGTGCCTCACTTAGCGCGTACGTCTTTTTGTATGGGCCGGGTTCGCGGCGGTTGCGGCCGCAACGGCGTTCAATTTTGAAACACCTTCACGGAGATAAAGCAGGCTGCGCCATGAACTGCTCCAGCGCCTCCTTCTCCGCCTTGCTGAGCGTCAGCCCGAGCTTTGTCCGCCGCCAGAGCACGTCATCCGCCGTCTGCGCCCATTCGTGCTGCATCAGATAGCGCGTCTCCGCCGCGCTGAGCGGACCGAAGAACGGCGCGATATCCTCGCGCCGTTTGGCGTCGCCCATGACCCGGTCGACCCGCGTGCCGTAGGCGCGGGTAAGGCGCGACGCCTCGGCCTCCTTGAGGAACGGCCAGGCCCGCAGCGTCTGCGCCACCTGCGTGTCGATGGCATCCCAGAGAAAATCGCCGCCCGGCAGCGGCGTCGTCGCGGTCCACCGGCGATGCAACTGGAAGAAATGCGCGAGTAGACCCAGCACGTCCTCGGCCAGGCGGCGATGGGTGGTGATCTTGCCGCCGTAAACCGTCAGCACTGGCGCAATACCGTAACGCTCGTCGAGCTCGAGATGATAGTCGCGCGTCACATCTTCCGGCTTGTCCCTTCCCTTGCTCGCGTCATAGAGCGACCGTACGCCGGCGAACGCCCACACCACATGCTCCGGCCCAATCGGCTCGCGAAAGTATTCGTTCACCACGCGGCAGAGATAGAGCACCTCCTCGGCACTCGGCGCCACCGCGTCGAGCCTGCCGGCAAAATTCAAGTCGGTGGTGCCGATCAGCGTGAAATCTTCAGCGAAGGGCAAGGCGAACACGATGCGCTTGTCGGTGTTCTGAAAGATGTAGCCGTGACCATGGTCGAACAGCTTGCGCACCACGATATGGCTGCCTTTGGCGAGGCGCACGGGCGACTGTCCGCCGACGCGGAGCACGGTTTCCGAAACGATACCGACCCAGGGACCGGCGGCGTTGACCAGAACGCGGGCGGTGACGGCCTCGCGCCGCCCTTGCGTGCTCAAGATCAGCTTCCAGACATCCTCGCGCTCGGCGCGGGTGACGCGGGTGCGGGTGCGGATCATCGCGCCGCGCTCGGCGGCGTCCAGCGCGTTGAGCGCAACCAGCCGGAAATCGTCCGCCCAACAGTCGGTATATTCAAAACCGTAGCGATATTTTCGCAGCAGCGGTTGACCCGTGACATGATGCGTGAGGTCGAGGCTGCGCGACCCGGGCAGGATTTTTCGCGCGCCGAGCCAGTCGTAGAGCAACAGCCCGAGCCGCAGCATGATCGGGGAGCGCGGCCCCGGAATGGCCGGCAGCGTGAACCGCATCGGGCGGATGAGGTGCGGCGCCATCCGCAGCAGCACCTCGCGCTCGGTGAGCGCCTCGCGCACCAGCCGCAATGCGCCGTGCTCGAGATAGCGAAGGCCGCCGTGAATGAGCTTGGTCGAGGCCGACGATGTGCCCGAGCCGAGGTCGTTCTGCTCGAGCACCAGCACGCGCACGCCCCGACCGGCGGCGTCGCGCGCGATGCCGGTGCCGTTGATGCCGCCGCCGATGATAGCGAGATCGTAGTCGGCCATATCTCAATCGATCATGGGAGACGGGATTGGGCCCTGGTGATTCGGCTGCAAATGAGAATGCGCGCACCCGGAGGCAGGCTCAAGGCGGCTCGAACTCGCGATGCCCAGCTTGGCAAACTTCCGGCAGGTTTCGACGGGTGGCGACATGAATGGTGTTTTGCGTCTGCTGGCGATTTTCGCGCTGCTGGGCATGCCATCTGCTCTTGCTCAGGATTCCGTGGCGCAATTCTACAAAGGCCGGCAGATCACCGTGGTCGTCGGTTCGTCCGCCGGCGGCGGCTACGACATCTACGCTCGACTGCTCGCCCGGCACATGGGCAAACACATTCCCGGAAATCCCAGCATGATCGTGACCAACATGCCGGGAGCGGGCAGCAACGCCGCGATCGCGCATATCTACAACGTTGCCGCGAAGGACGGCACGTTCATCGGCGCACCGCAAAACAGCGCCATCATGGACGCGCTGTTCGACGTGTCGCTTGGCAATGCCCGGCGACTGCGCCACGACGCCACCAAACTCATCCATATCGGCTCCGCCACCACCGACCATTACGTCTGCATCGCGCGCGCCGACGCGCCAATCAAGACATTCAAGCAGGCGCTCACGGAGGAATTCCTGATCGGCGCCAGCCAGCCCGGCACCTCGACGCGCGACTATCCGGCCATGCTCAACAACACCACCGGCGCCAAAATCAAGCAGGTCAGCGGCTACCCCGGCACGCGCGAGATCACGCTCGCGATCGAGAAGAACGAGGTGCACGGATTGTGCGGGTTTTCCTGGTCGAGCCTGCAGGCGCAGAAGCCCGACTGGATCAAATCCGGCTTCATCCGCGTGATCGTGCAGGAGCACGACAAGGGCAATCCGGAAATCAACAAGATGGGCGTGCCGCTGGCCGTTGATTTCGCAACGTCGCCGGAGAACCGCAAGATCATGGAGCTGATCTATTCATCGGAGACTTTCGGCCGGCCCTATCTGATGGCGCCCGACGTTCCGGCGGACCGGGTCGCAGCACTGCGCAAGGCGTTCCTGGAGACGATGGCGCACAAGGAGCTGCTCGCCGAGTCGCAGCGGATCGGCCTCGCCATCGATCCGATCTCGGGCGAGGACTTGCAGAAGCTTGCCGCCGACATTTTCGCAACGCCCCTGCCGTTCGTCGAAAAGGTCAAGGACGCGCTGGTTTACCGGGCGCCGTGAGGAGAGGCCGATGCGGATGCTGCTGCTAGCCTTGATGCTGTCGACGCTGGCCGGCGCGGCGCAGGCGCAGTCCTATCCTTCCCGCCCGGTGAAAGTGATCGTCCCGTTCGCGCCCGGCGGCGTCGCCGATACGATCGCGCGGCTGTGGGCGCAGAACATGTCGCAAAGCCTGGGCCAGAATTTCTACGTGGAAAACCATGGCGGCGGCGGCAGCAACATCGGCATGGGGCTCGCGGCGCGGCAACCGGCCGACGGATATGCGGTGCTGGTGGCAGCTTCAAGCTTCACCATCAATCCGAGCCTTTACGCGAAAATCCCGTACGACCCGCTGAAGGATTTTACGCCGGTCACGCTCCTGGCCTCGACCAAGAACGTGCTGGTGGTGCATCCGTCCATCCCGGCCAATACGGTCAACGAGCTGATCGAGCTCGTGCGCGCCAATCCAGGCAAGTACAGCTACGCCATGTCGGGCGCCGGTACGCCGAACCATATCCAGGCCGAGACACTGAAGCTCGCCCATCAGCTTGATCTCACCATGGTGCCGTTCAGCGGTGGAGCACCTGCGATCCAGTCCACGGTCGCGGGCCACACGCCGGTTGCGTTCACTTCGCTTGCGCCAGTGCAGGCGCTGGTGGCGGGCGAGCAGTTGCGGGCGCTGGCGGTAAGCGGGCTCACCCGCGCCGCGGTCTGGCCGGATGTGCCGACCATGGCCGAACGCGGCATCGCCGGGCAGGATGACGACGTGTTCACCGGCCTGTTCGCGCCGGCGGGCACGCCTAGTGAGATCGTCGCCACGCTGCACGTTGAGACAGTGAAATTCCTGGCGCAGCCGGAGGTCAAGCAGCAGCTCGACAAACTCGGCTTCGAACGCGGCGGCAGCGCGCCCGGTGAATTCACCGCGCGCGTCCGGCTGGAGATCGCCGCCTGGGCCAAGATGATCGCGACGGCGAAAATTCCAAAGCAGTAGCCGGTCAGAGGTCCCGCGTGCGGCGCTCGACGGCAAGCTCCCAGACCTTGTCCCGATCGGCATCGAAGACGAGCTTCGGATCGAGCGGCGCGGTGTACCACGCGTTGTGCGCAAGCTCGTTCTCAAGCTGGCCCGGCGCCCAGCCGGCATAGCCGATTGCGAGCAGGATTTTCTTCGGGCCGGTGTTGGCGGCGATATCGCGAAAAATCTCCGCCGTGGTCGTCAGCGCCACCTCGCCGGTAACGTCCAGCGTCTTGGGCCCGCGATAGTCGGTGCTGTGCAGGACAAACCCCAGCTCGCGCTGAACGGGGCCGCCGACGAACACCGGCACGGTGCCGCTCACGCCCTCGCTTTTTTCGCCGAGCACCTGTAGCAGGTCTGCGAGCGATTGCTCGCCGATTGGCCGGTTGATGACGATACCCATGGCGCCGTCGGCATTGTGCCGGACCATCACCAGGACGGTGTTCTGGAACCGCGGGTCGCCCATGGCGGGTGTCGCGATCAGGAGCTGGCCGGCCAGCGAAGCATGGCTTGGGGCGACATTGGGATTGGAGGGGACCGCGCCGAACAGCGTCGCCGGCGCGAGCAGCGCCGCAAGCACGGGCAGCAAACGTATGGGCCGCAGCAAGGACACGGCTTCATCCGCAAATGGTGAGGGTCGACGCCAGCCTCAATTCATTCTGGAGTATCTTACGATCTGCGTCGCCGCCGCAACGGCAGCGCGGTCAAAAATCGGTGGGGCCGAGATCGTAGGAGCCCTTGTTGCCGCGCTTGTAGATTTTTGCCGCGGCACGGCAGATCGCGTCACGATGGGAATCAAACGCCTGCAACAGGCTTTCCTCGTCCGGTGGGATGCCCGGTTGCAGCCGCCGCAGTGCATCCGCCATGACGAAGAACGACATCTCCATCGCGCTGTCGTATCCCCAGAACCGGACAGCGTGCCGCGTCGAATCATAGCTGCGGCTGGCGTTCGGGAAGTTCAATGACATGATGCGACCATGATGCAACCTGCTTCGAGCAGCGGCATTGGGTGGTCAGGAGAATACCGATTCAGAACTCCGCGACAGGGTCAGCTCGCTTTCAAACGCCACGCGCTCGTGCTTTTCGGCGAGATTCTTGATGCGGTAGCGCGGATTTTCCGGACTGCCGTCAGGCGCGGGGACCAGATGACGAATTTCATACGCACCCGATGCGGAAGGACGCAGCACGGTGGTCATCAGATCGACGGATTGGCCAATGGCGAACTTGTGCATCACGCGACGTCCTTCTGGCTATATCGGCTTGGTTGCCTCTGCCTTGGTGCGGGCAGCAGCTGCCGTCGCAATGCGCGCCAGCAGAACAATCAGCGCCGCAATGAAGCGGCTTTTCGTTGTCATTAACTTTCCTGAGCCGGCGAAATGGTGAAGGGATTAAAGACAGGACGGAGCGGCTTGCCACGAGCGGTTGCGTCGCGGTGCGCCTCATCTCCGAATTTCGCGGCTGTTGCACGCTATTATCGGCCCCTCACGGGTCAAACACAAGGCAATCGGGACGTAAATTCCCGAAAAGACCAGATTTGTTGCATTCGCCCCTGGTTTTGGCGTCATTAAATTCTATATATAGACGGTGGTTTGAACGATCGGCGTTCAGATTATGTTTCGTCTTATTTGACGAATTCCAATCCGCTCTCGGGCGGCGTCTAACACGAATCAATTCAGGAGCATCCATGTCCCACGAAACGCAGTCCCTCAACCGCGTGCGCGACCAGGCGCAGAAGCAAGTGCGGGACCTGAACGGGTTCGACTACAGCGCGCCGGCGGAGCTTTATCCGAGCCGCATCAAGAAAGGCCGCGGCCGCATCACCTACAAGCGGTTCGACACCGCAGCCGAAGCGCTGCGGTTCGCCATCGAAGAGATTCCCGCTGCCGTGCTGCTCGGCGCCTATCTCGAAGTCGACGAGGCGCGGTTTGGCGTCCAGGAAATCCGTTTCCTTTACGACAGCGCCGCCTATCCGCTGAAGCGCGCCGTGGTCGAGAACTAATCGCGGCGCTTCCCGCAATCCGACTGCACGATCGCAACGCCGGCTAAATATACAAACTCGCCATCTGTCCTTCGGGATAGCGGGTGCCCTTAACGGCGCCGGCCGGCACCGCGCTGGAAATTTCCGCAAGGTCGCTGTCCGACAGCTTGACGTTGAGCGCGCCGATATTCTCCAACAGCCGCTTCTTCTGCTTGGTGCCGGGAATCGGGATCACGTCCTGGCCCTGCGCCAGCACCCACGCGAGCGCGAGCTGCGCCGGCGTGCAGCCCTTGCGCTTGGCGATCGCCTCGACCTTCTGAGCCAGCGCGCGATTGTGCGCGAGATTGTCCCCTGAATAGCGCGGCTGGCGTTTGCGGGTGTCGCCCTCGCTCAAGGTCGCCGGATCGGCGATGTCGGAGGTGAGCAGACCCCGCCCGAGCGGCGCATAGGCAACGAACGAGATGCCTAAGTCGCGCGTGGTCTTGCGGGTGTCGTCCGCCTGCTCCCGATAGAGCAACGAGAATTCGTTCTGGACGGCCGCGATCGGATGCACCTTGTGAGCGCGGCTGATGGTCTTGGGCGCTGCCTCACTCAAGCCCAGCGCACGCACTTTGCCCTGCTGCACGAGCTTGGCCATGGCGCCGACGGTGTCCTCGATCGGGACGTTCGGGTCGATGCGGTGGGCGTAATAGAGATCGATCACGTCGACACCGAGCCGCTTCAGGCTCGCCTCGCATGAGCTGATCACGAACTCGGGACGGTTGTCGGCGAACTTGCCGCCGGCACCCATGAGATTGCCGAACTTGGTGGCGATCACCACGCCGGAACGCCGGCCCTTGAGCGCCTGACCGAGCAGCGTTTCGTTGTGGCCCTTGCCGTAGGCGTCCGATGAATCGAGCATGGTGACGCCAGCATCGAGCGCTTCGTGGATCAGCGCGATGGCGGCAGCGTCCTCGGACGGGCCATAGGTCCCGGAGAACGACATGCAGCCTAGCCCGATCGCGGAGGAGATGATTCCGCTTTTTCCGATGGCGCGCTGGGGCAATGATTGGGCCATGTGGTCCTCCGTTGATTGCGAATTTGCCGCGACGATAGACCGGGCGGCGGCTGGACAAAAGCCGATTATTTCGGTCCCTCGCCCGGAATCGTTCCCGGCGGCAGTGCGTAGCAGAAGTCTGAAACCTGCCCCGGCCTGGTCCACCACACCCGGTCGCGCTTGGGATGCTCCACGCAGTGCTTCAGCGCCTTGCGCAGCGAAGGCAGCCGGAACGGCTGGCCTACCACGAAAGGATGCAGCGACACCGACATCACGAGCGGGTTCACGACGCACTGCTCGACCATCTCGTCGAAGCAATCGACGATCATGTCGGCAAACTGTTGCGGCGTGTTCTCGCGATGGATGATCGAGGCCGAGTCGTTCAGCTCCGCCGGATAGGGCACCGACAGGATCGGACCTGACCGGGTCTTCAGCCAGAACGGCTGGTCGTCCGCCGGCCAGTCCATCACGTATTTGTAGCCGGCCTCCTTCAGGAGATCGATCGTAACGTTGCTCTCCGCCGCGGCCGGGCCCATCCAGCCCTTCGGCGGCTTGCCTTCGCGTTTCGTGATCTCTTGCGTCACATCGTCGATCAGTCGTTTCTCATCCAACTCCCAGAGATCGCCCTGGCGTTCGGCGTTGGTGCGGCCGTGGCTAACCACCTCGTCGCCACGCGCTCGGATCTTGTCGGTGATCTGCGGATGATACTCGTACAGCATCGAGTTGATGTTGTGCGCCGCCGGCAATTTGAATTGCTCGAACATGTCGAACAGACGCCAGATGCCGACGCGGTTGCCGTAGTCGCGCCAGGAGTAATTGCGCTGCTGCTGCGGCTCGCCCTTCTTGGCGGGGTCCCAGCCGGTCCCCTTGCGATAGGCGTAGACCTCGATGTTGGTCGTGGTGCAGAACGCCAGCCGCTTGCCACCGGGCCAGGAGTAATCCTTGCGCTCGCCGATGACCGAGTAGTCGTAGCGGTTGTGCTTGGGCAGCGTCAGCATCGAAGGTTCTCCGTGGCAGTTCGCAGCGGCCGCACAAGGTCATACCGGCGGCAGTGGATATTCTAATACTGCCGCACCTCGATAGATCGAGCTCATTTTGGCGCAGCCGGCTCAGGCCCGGCCTCCGCCGATCAAAGGCATGAACAAATGCCGCTCCTTCGAGTTATTGTCCCGGCTCAATAGCCCAATTCGGCCCGCAGCAGGCGGAGGAAACAATGACCTACGGCACAAGGACGGATCATTATCCGGCGACATCAAAATTGCTTCATTGGCTGGTTGCCGCCTGCGTCCTCACCACGGCCCCGGTGGCGATTGCGATGGTCCAGGTGGGCGAAGGGCCGACTCAGAACATGCTCTACAACTTGCACAAGTCGCTCGGCGTCCTCATCCTGGTCTTGATGGCCCTGCGCCTAATCAACCGCCTTGCCGTGGGCGCCCCGATCCCCGATCCAGGAATCGAGCCCTGGCAGCAGACCGTTTCCTCTGCCGTGCATACCTCGCTTTATGTGCTGCTGCTGGCCATGCCGATCGTGGGCTATATCGCCAACTCGGCTTACGGAGCGGCGACACCCTTCTTCGGACTGTTCGATCTGCCGGCGATCGTCGGCAAGAATGAAACGCTCGCCGCGCAACTGTTCGCAATCCATCGCGGGGCGGGCTGGCTCGTGATCGTTCTCGTGCTGATGCACGTCGGCGCCGCACTCTTTCATTATTTCATCCGTCGCGACAACGTGCTGCAACGGATGCTGCCGCGCGCATTGGGCGGGCTCTGATCGCCGGACAGACACGTTTCATTCGCCGCCGTCATCGCGCCGCCGCCGGAGGAAATTTCCATGGGAAAGTCCAGCAAGTCGATCAGCTCGATCAAGAATCAGCCGCCATCGCAATCAGAAGCGGAAAGCGCGGTCCGCACGCTGATTCGATGGGCCGGCGACGATCCCGATCGCGAGGGCTTGAAGGGAACGCCCAAGCGAGTGGCGAAAGCGTACAAGGAATGGTTCTCCGGCTATGACGAAGATCCACGCGACTATTTGCAGCGCACATTTGAACAAGTCGGTGGCTATGACGAAATGGTTCTACTTCGTGACATCCGTTTCGAGTCACATTGCGAGCACCACATAGCGCCGATCATCGGCCGCGTTCACATCGGGTATCTGCCACGCAACCGGGTGATCGGAATCTCCAAGCTGGCCCGATTGGTCGATACTTTTTCGCGCCGGCTGCAAGTTCAAGAAAAAATGACGGCAGAGATCGCCAATTGCCTTAATTCCGGACTCAAGCCCCATGGCGTGGGTGTCGTGGTCGAGGCGGCGCACGAATGCATGACAACCAGAGGCGTGCACAAGAGCGAGGTGACCATGGTCACCAGCCGCATGCTCGGAGCATTCCGAACCCAAAAGCAGACACGGGATGAGTTTCTGTCGGCGCTCAATCTGCGCTCGAAGGCACGGCCTGAGTAGCTTCCTGGATTTGTTTTCCGGGCTGTATGCTATCGTTTGCCAAGCCGAATGGCAGGCTCTGAACGCCGGAGTGAAACGGACATGACAATGCGCCTTCTCATCATCGCGCTCATGGTGGTTGCGGCCATCAGCACCGGCCAGGCGCAAACCTATCCGACGCGGCCGGTGACGGTCATCGTGCCCTATCCCGCCGGCGGGCCAACCGACCAGGTGGCGAGGCAGATCGCGCCCAAGTTCGCCGCCAAGCTCGGACAGAATTTCGTCGTCGAGAACGTCAGCGGCGGCGGCACCAACATCGCCGGCCAGCGCGTCGCGCGCTCGGCGCCTGACGGCTACACGCTGTTCGTTCACAACCTGCAGGTCTCGGCGAACGTCTCGCTCTACAAGTCGCTGCCGTTCGACACCGAGAAGGATTTACTGCCGATCGCCATGATCAACTCCAATCCACTGGTACTGGTTGGGCGCAAGACGCTTGAAGCCAAGACCCTGCCCGAGCTGGTCGCCTGGATGAAGACCACGCCGGCGCGAATGGGACATCCGGGTGTCGGCTCGACCGGGCATCTCGCCACTGCGCTCTTGGCGCAGGCGCTGAACGTCGAGGTCACGCACATTCCCTATCGCGGCGCCGCGCCGATGTTGCAGGACACGCTCGGCGGCCACATCGATCTGTTCTTCGCGACGCCGCAGCAGGTGGTCGGACAATTCGCGTCGGGCGAGGTCAAGGTGTTCGGCATCACATCGCAGGACACCTCGCCGCAGTTCCCCGGGATACCCAGTTTCGTTGCGACCTACGGTCCGAAACTCAACATCGATTTCTGGCAGATCATGCTGGCGCCGGCAGGTCTCCCGAAGCCGATCGCCGATGCGCTCGACGGCGCGTTGCAGGACGCGCTGCAGGACCCCGAAATTCTCAAGGTCTGGGCCATGAGCGGCATGGCGCCCTATCCCAAAGCGCAACGCACGCCCGCAGGCGCCGCGGCCTATCTCAAAAGCGAGATCGAGCGTTGGGGTCAGGTGGTGCGCGACAACAAGATCGAGGCGCCAGCGAATTAGCGGCCTGAATCTGAGTGCGCGCCCAGGCGCGATTAATGTAGAATCCATGAGGGGACGGTGGACATCATGAGCAGAACTCGTCGGGTTGTCGTTCTATTGCTTGCGGTCTGTTGGGCCGCGTCGGCATCGCCGGGTCAGGCGCAGGAATCCGAGAAAGCCTTCTACGCGGGCAAGACCGTGCGGATGATCGTCGGCTCGGGCGTCGGCGGCGGCTACGACGTCTTCTCGCGGCTGATCGCGCCCTACCTTGCCAAGACGCTGGGGACGACGGTCATCGTTGACAACGTGCCCGGCGCCGGCGGGCTCGTCGCGCTCAACAAGCTCTACATTTCGCCGCCCGATGGCCTGCAGGTTTCGCTCGTCCAAGGCACCATGGCCGCTGTCGCACAACTGACGGGAGATCAGGCCGCGCGTTACGACATGGCCAAGTTCACCTACCTGGCGACTGTAGGCGCGCCACCCGGCCTTTGGCTCGTGGGGCCGGATTCGCCCATCCGCGAGGTGCAGCAGGCGATCGACGCCAAGATGAAATGGCGCTGGGCGTCGGCGGGCGGGACATCCGGGCTCGGCCTTGGCGCTGCCTTCACCTGCGAGGCGCTGAAGCTCGATTGTCACATCGTGCAGGGATACAAGAGCAGCGCCGACGCGGGCCTCGCAGTGACGCGCGGGGAGATGGACGCGGTCTATGTGCCGGAGTTGTCCGCGAACCATTTTGTGAAGTCCAAGCAGAACTGGGCGCTGGCGACGATCTCGCGCACCAAGTCGCAGTTCTTCCAGGACCGGCCGACCGTGTTTGATGCAGCGAAGATCGATCCCGATCGGCTCTGGGCGATGGATTTCCTCGCCAACCTCGAAGGGACCGGCCGCCTCATGATGGCGCCGCCTGGCATTCCGCCGGCCCGGCTCGCCTATCTGCAAGCGGCGATGAAAGAGACGCTGCTCAATCCGCAACTCATCGCCGAGAGCGTGAAGATGGAGCGTATCGTCGAATATCTCGATCCGGCCAGCACCCACAAAAACGTGGTCGGTGTCGTGAGCGACGTCACGCCTGCGCAGAAGGCGCGCGTGGTGAAACTGCTGTCGGGCGAGAAATAACCTAACGCGCCGGACCGGATTCCCGCGTCTGGGCGGCCAGGCGAATCGATGCGTTCACCGCGCCGAAGCCTTTGTAGGCCCGGCGCTCGACGATTTCGAAGAAGAACAAATCCTCGAAGCTCCTGGTGTAGGCCTGGAGATATTCTCCCGCCTCGTCGCGATCATAGAGAATGTGGTTGCTGCGCAGCACGTCGATGCGCTCGGCGGAGAGGTCGGTGCGCGCCTCCAGATCGTCGTAGTAGTTCTCCGGCATCGACAACAGCGCCACGCCGTTCGCGCGCAATTGCTTGACGGTCGCCACGATATCGTCTGTGGCAAGGGCGATGTGCTGCACGCCGGAGCCGAAATAGTGCGTGATGAACCGCGACGACAACGTCTGCGGGCTCTGCGACGCGTTGAGCGCGATGCGGAGCGTGCCGTCGGCGGTCTGCACCACCTGGCTGCGCACGATGCCGCCCGGATCGATCACGTCGAGCTGCGGCGTCTTGGTCACGTCGAGCAACGAGTTGTAGAACAAAAGCCACGACAGCATTTCCTCGTAATGCATCGATTGCGACACGTGATCGATCGACGTCAATCCGGCGCCGCCGTTGCCCTGCGGCGGCTCTTTGCCCTGCGGGGCTTTGGGTTCGATGAAGTCGATGTCCCAAAGCCGGCCGAGGTCGCCCTTCGGATCGACGAAATACAGGAGACTTCCGCCCAGCCCGCGCACCGCCGGAATTTCCAACTCGCCCGGTCCGACCGCCTGGCGAAACGGCGTATCGCGCAGCTTTTCCGCCCGGTCGAGCGTGGCTGACGCGTCGTTGACCTTCAGGCAGATCGCGCAAACCGAGGGGCCATGCGAGAGCTGATGGGAGTGCGCGAAGCCTTCCTTGTCGCTGTTGAGGACGAGATTGATCGCCCCTTGCGACCAATGCGTGACCGCTTTCGACTTGTGCTCGCCGACCTTGCAGAATCCCAACCCGGAAAACAGCTTCGCAAGCTCGGCCGCCGGGCGGTCATCGGCGGCAAATTCGAGGAACTCGATGCCAAGGCATTTCGCGCGCGGCGGAATCTGCGGCGCAGCCTTGGCCAGCGCTCCCGGACGCTCGCGCATCTGGTCCATGAGAAAAACCAGTGAGCGCTGGCCGTCGACCGCGACGCCGCGCGGCGAGCCCGCGCGGAACTGGTCGTTGAATATCTCCAGCGACAGCAACCCGCTGTAGCCTGTGGCGGATACCGCATCCATGAATTCGTTCAGCGGAAACTCGCCCTGGCCGGGAAAACAACGGAAGTGCCGGCTCCACGACATCACGTCCATGTCGAGCCACGGCGCATCGGCGAGCTGGACGAGAACAATCTTGTCGCCGGGAATTGAGCGGATCGCCTTGAGATCGGTCTTGCGCGAAAAAATATGGAAGCTGTCGAGCGTCAGTCCGATCGCCGGGTGGTCGGCGCGGCGCACAACCTCCCAGGAATCGCGGTAGTCGCTAACGTGCCGTCCCCAGGCCAGCGCCTCGTATCCGACGCGGATGCCGCGCTTCTTGGCGCGTTCGCCCAGCTCGTGAAAGTCCGCCGCCGCACGGTCGATGCCGCCGAGCGAATCCGGCGAGACATTGCTGCAGATCATCAGGAGGTCGCAGCCAAGCTCGCCCATCAGGTCGAATTTGCGCTCGGCCCGGGCGAAGGTGCGGCTCCGCTGCGGCTCCGGCATGCCCTCGAAATCGCGGAAGGGCTGGAACGTCACGATCTTCAGGCCGAGTTGCGCCACCATGCGGGCGACGTCCTTCGGCGTGCCGTTGAACGACAAGAGATCGCTCTCGAAGATCTCGACGCCGGTGAAGCCCGCCGCCGCGGTCGCCTCCAGCTTTTCCGCGAGCCCGCCGCTGAGCGATACGGTTGCGATCGAGGTCTGCATCATGCGCCTCTCGTTTGCTGCCGAACGCTACCGCGGCATTTTGACAGTTCCGCGGTGGCCAACAAGATCAAAGCAGGCATTTCCTTACTGTCCCTCCACAACATGCAGATGTATTCTGGCTCGCCAACGAGTGTTCCCGATGAGCGATCCTGTGACCACCAAGCTCGCCGTCCGCGGCTGCAACATCACGCTGATGCGCGGCGGTAGCGGACGCCCGCTACTCATCCTGCACGGCGCCAGCGGCGCGGGAGGCTGGACTCCTTACATGGCGGACCTGGCCGCCCGTCACGACGTGATCGTGCCCGAGCATCCGGGCTTCGGCGCCTCCGACATGCCGGACTGGCTCGACAATGTTCCCGACCTCGCCAACTTCTATCTCGATTTTCTCGACCAGCTCGACCTTAACAACGTCGATCTCGTTGGCTTCTCGCTCGGCGGCTGGATCGCGGCCGAGCTTGCAGTGCGCAATACGCGACGACTCGCCTCGCTGACGCTCGTTGCCGCCGCCGGCATTCATGTCAAAGGCGTCGCGCAGGTCGATTCGTTCCTGCGCAGCGACGAGCAGCGCATCCGCGACTATTTCCACGATCCGAAGCTGGCCGACGAAATGGTCAAGCTGCGGCTGAAGCCCGAGCTCGAAGACATTAACCTCAAGAACCGAACCATTGCCGCCAAGCTGATGTGGCAGCCGCGCAGCTACGATCCGCAGCTTCGCAAATGGCTGCACCGGATCGACGTGCCGACGCTGCTGATCTGGGGCGCCAACGACCAGCTCTTTCCCAAAGAGTATGCCTTCGCCTATCAGCGCCTGATCCCGGGGTCGAGTGTCACCATCATTCCGGACTGCGGGCATATTCCGCAGACCGAGCAGCGCCAGGCTCTGGTCAGCGCGCTCGAAGGATTCCTCGACAAGAAGAGGGCCGCGGCATGAAGTTCTTCAACTTCCACCTGATGCCGTACCGGCACGCCGACCTCGACGCGATCGAGAAGAACGGCTCCGCCTGGGTCACCTATTCCAACCGCGACTACGATCCCAAGAAGGGCGCCGAGCTCTATCACGAGTATCTCGATCATATGGAATTCGCCGATCGGCTCGGCTTCGATGGCGTCTGCCTCAATGAGCACCATCAGACCGCCTACGGCATGATGCCGACACCCGGCGTGCTGGCCGGCGCGTTGGCGCGGAGCATCAAACGCGCCAAGATCGCGATCCTCGGCCGCGCGCTGCCACTGGTGAACAATCCGTTGGTGATCGCCGAAGAATACGCGATGCTCGACAACCTGACGCGCGGCCGCTTCATTGCAGGTTTCGTGCGCGGCATCGGCGCCGAATACCACGCCATGGGGGTCAACCCGGCGCAATCGCAGGAGCGCTACGCCGAGGCGCATGACCTGATCATCCGCGCTTGGACCGAACCGGGACCGTTCCAATATGTCGGCAAGCACTACCAATTCAACTACGTGAACCCGTGGCCGCGGCCGTATCAGACACCGCATCCGCCGATCTGGATTCCCTCGCAGGGCTCCAGCAGCACGATCAAATGGGCGGCGCAGATGCGCTACACCTACGCGCAGACGCTCTCGCCCATCGCGGTGGTGGCGCGCATGTTCCAGATGTACCGCGACGAAGCCGAGAAGGCCGGCTACGAGGCGTTGGCCGACCAGCTTGCCTGGTCGAACACCATCTATATCGCCGAGACCGACGAGAAGGCGATGCGCGAGGCGCGCCCGCATCTGGAGGCGCTGACCAACCGCTTCCTGAAGATGCCGACCGAAATGCTTTTACCGCCCGGCTACAGCAACATCGAATCGATGAAGCGCATCCGCGCCGCCAAGGTCACCGGCCGGCCGCAGACGCTCGATGACCTGGTCCGCAACGGCGTGGTCATCGTCGGCAGCCCCAACACGGTGCGCGAGAAGCTTGCCGAATATCAGGACCTCGCCGGCTTCAATACGTCGCTGACCAAGACCCAATTCGGCACGATGGATGACGCCATGACGCGTGCCAATATGGCGGCGGTCGCCGAGGAAGTGCTGCCGCACTTCCGCACCCGCCTGCCCCAGGGCAAACGGCAGGCCGCGGCGGAGTGAGAACGATGAAAAAACTTCCACGACGCGAATTCCTGCGCCTCGCCGGTCTTGCCGCCGCGGTGCCGGCGGCGTCGCGATCGGCCTTCGCGCAAGCCTATCCGGCCCGGCCGGTGCGGTTCGTCATCCCATTCAATGCCGGCGGCTCGACCGATCTGATCGGGCGGATCATGTGCCAGTGGCTCAGCGAACGGCTCGGCCAATCCTTCGTGGTCGAGAACAAGCCCGGCGCCGGCACCACCATCGCGGTGCAGCAGGTGGTCAATTCACCGCCCGATGGCTACACGCTGCTCTATACGGTCTCGACCCACGCCATCATTCCATCGCTTTATAAGTCGCTGCCGTTCGACTTCCAGCGTGACATCGTTTCCGTCGGAGGCCTAGCCGAGCTGCCGCTGGTGCTGGTGATGAATCCACAGGTGCCGGCCAAGGATTTCGCCGAGTTTATCGCCTACGCCAAGGCCAATCCGGGCAAGGTCAACATGGCCTCGTTCGGCGTGCGCACCATCAGCCATTTGTCGATCGAGCTCTTGAAGACATCAAGCGGCATCGAATTCGTCCACATCCCCTACACCGGCGGCGCGGCGATGGTGCCCGACATCATCTCCGGCAGGGTCCAGGCCGGCGTCGACGCGCTGCCGAACTCGCTGCCGCACATCAAGAGCGGCTCAATGCGCGCACTCGCCATCCTGTCGAAGGCGCGCACGCCCGCGCTGCCGGATGTGCCGACCATGGCCGAATTCATCCCGGGCTTCGAGGCCACCACCTGGAACGCGGTCGGCGCGCCGCGTGGCACCCCGCCCGAAATCGTCGAGCGGCTCAACCGCGAGATCAACGCGGGCCTGCAGGACGCGGCCCTGCTCAGGCGCTTCGCCGACGTCGGCGGCACGCCGATCCGGGCGACGCCGGCCGAACTGACGGCGATGATCGCCAACGACACCGAGAAATGGGCGAAGGTGGTGAAAGCCGCGGGCCTTCAGCCGGAGTGATACGTTATCCCGGTTTGCGACCCGCTACGACCAGGATATCGGATGGCACCGCATAGCCGCCGTCGGCTTGGCGGTATTGCGCCACCCGGTCCCGCATGTGCTGCTTGATCCTGACCTGGTTCTCCGGACTCTGCCGCTTGATCACGGCTGCCGCGCGCACCGTGCCTCGGGCCAGCCCTTCGACAACCGTGTCGGGCGACGTCGCCCACCAGACCAGCGGGACCTCCTTGATCGACACGTCGGCAAACCCCGCACCGCCGAACAATTCCCGGGCATGACTCGGATCGCCGTAACGAAAGAAGTTCGGGCCCGGCGGCAGGCCGACGTCCATCGACCCGTGCGCGCGGACGGCGTCATAGACCATGGAGAAGCCGACGCACTTCTCCGGATCGCCCCATGTAGCGTAGGCGAACCGGCCACCGGGCTTGAGAACACGGTAAGCCTCCGCGGTGGCCTTGTCGGCATTGGGAATGTGCGGCAGGCCGAACGCATTCAGCACCGCGGCGAACTCGCTGTCCGTAAACGGCAGCGCTTCGGCGTCGCCCTCGACAAACCGAATTTTCGGATAGGTTTGCTCCGCGAGCCGGACCTGCGACGTGGAAAAATCGAGGCCAGTCGCGTCGGCCCCTCGGTCGTGGGCCGCTGCGGCGACATATCCCGCGCCGCACGCGACATCGAGAACCTTGTCGCCGCGCTTGCAGCCTGCGGCGTCGAGAAGATCGGGGATGCATCCGACCGTCACCTGCGCCACATATTCATGGTACGACTGCGCCGTCGAATTGTCGGACCAGCCGGCCTGCTCGAACTCCCGGAATGTGGTCATCGCTTCCTCCCCCGGAAAAAGCGCATCGATCATGCCAGAGGCGGCCATCCTATGGAATATGCGCGGCGAAGCTGGCAGACTGCGGGCGCAACGATGGAGACATCCCATGGCCGCCCGACTCCGCCACATCGCGCTCTGTGTGAAGGACATCGACCGCACCGCCGACTTCTATGAGAAGGCGTTCGACATGAAGCGCACCAAGAAGCACGAGGGCAAGACCGCCTGGGCGATCTACATGAGCGACGGCGTCGTCAATCTCGCGCTATTGCAATACAAGAGCGAGGTCGGCTCGGGCGTGCCCCCGGGCTGGACCGGCATCCATCACTTCGGCTTCCAGTGCGACGACCTGCCCGCGCAGCAGAAGCAGATCGAGAAGGCCGGCGGCACGTTCTTCTTCGATCTCGGCGATCCCGAGGACGAAGGCTTTGAGCGCAAGTTCAAGGATCCGGACGGGATCGTCTTCGACATCAACTGGAAAGGCTGGCAGCTCACCAAGGATAAGGTGAAGAACGCCAAGGGCGGGCTCGTGCCTGCGACGAAACGCGCGGCCGCGGCGCAAAAGAAAGTCAGCAAAAAGACTTCGAAGCCCGGCAAGATGGCGCGGAAGAAAAAGTAGCGGCGACACAACGAAGGCCGTCGGCGTTTCAGGGAGGAATGGGATGTCTCGGCACGCGCTTTCGCTTGCCTTGTTGGCACTGTCGGTCATCGGTGCGCAGGCGCAGAACTATCCGTCACGTTCGACCACCGTGATCGTGCCGTTCGCGCCGGGCGGGCCCGCCGATATCACGGGGCGCATCGTGGCCGATATCTTCTCGCGGCATCTCGGCCAGCAGTTCGTAGTCGAGAATGTCGGTGGCGCTGGCGGCACCACCGGATCGCTTCGGGCCGCGCGCGCTGCTCCTGACGGCTACACACTGGTCTCGGGCCACATGGGCACGCACGCCGCCGCGCCGGCGCTTTATCCGAACCTTGGCTACAACCCGGAAACCGATTTCGAGCCGGTCGGGCTCATCGCCGAACAGCCGGAGCTGCTGGCGGTGCGCAAGGAAATTCCGGCCAACAACTTGAAGGAATTCGTCGCTTACGCCAAAGCCAACGAAAGCAAGCTCAACATGGGGCATGCCGGCGTCGGCTCCGTGTCCTATGTCGGCTGCCTACTGCTCAACTCGGCGATCGGCATCAAGCCCACCCTGGTGCCGTTCACCGGCACCGCGCCGGTGATGAACGCGATTCTCGCCGGCACCGTAGACTACGACTGCGATCCGATTCTCGGCCCGCTGCCGCATGTGCGGGCCGGCACCGTCAAGGCGCTGGCGATTGCCACCAAGAAGCGCAGCCCGCTCTTGCCGGACGTTCCGACGTCCTTCGAGCAAGGCCTGCCCGAGTTCGATTGCGCGCCGTTCTACGCGGTGTTTGCCCCGAAGGGCACGCCGAAGGAGATCGTCGACAAGCTCGCCGACGCGCTCAGCAAGGGCCTCGACGAGCCCGCGGTGCGCACGCGCCTCGAGAGCCTCGGCGCTGACATCGCCGAACCCAATCGAAGGGGACCGAAGGCGCTGGCCGACCTCGTGAAGAGCGAGGTGGCGCGGCTGACGCCGATCCTGAAGGCGGCGGCGGCGAAATAGGCACCGTTTCCGACGCTAGTTCGCTGCGATCCCCATCGCCTCGGCGAAGGCCGCCCGCACCTCGGGCGGCTGGCCGTAGTGGTGGCGGAATTCCTTGAGCCGCTGGCGCAGCAGCGGATCCTTCTGAAATTCCTCGAGCGTGATGCCGGCCGTGTTCAGCTCGCGCGACATGTCCGGCAGATCGATCGCCTGCGCCTTGCCCGGATCGCGAATCACGCCCTTCGGGTCGCGGCCGGCCTTGATCGCCTCGATCTCCTCGAAGAAGCGGTTGCGCATCATCGTGATGCCGATGTCGCTCGATCGCAGGTGCTCCTGGGTGCGGTCAGCGATGGCGCCCTGCCCGACCCAGGCGACGATGTCCTGATTGATGACATGGCTGGTGATCCAGCGGCCGTCCTCGCCGCGGATTGGACTCTTCCACGTCGGCACGCTGTTCTGCAGGTAAGGCTCGCGGCCCTTCGGCACCCGCACGAAGAACCACGCCACCGACAGCGTGTTCTCGTCGTCCACCGGCACACGCCATTCGAAGTGGCGGCCGAGATAGAAGCCGTTCGGCCACAGCGCGACGCGGCCGACGGTCCAGTACTTGTCCTCTTCGCTCTGGCCCTCGCGCACGCGCTTGTAGGTGAAGCCGTGCTCGAACTCCTCGAACTGGAGCTTGAGGTGCTTGGGCGCGACCTTGTCGTCGCCCTTCATCCGGTTGGACCAGTTGTCGTGCATCCATTCGAAGTGCACGGGATCGATGGAGTTCTCCTGGGCCTGAAACCAGTTGCACGGCACGTCGGCCAGCACGATTTCGCGAAAACCATTTTGCCAGGCGAACGGCTCCCACTGCGGCAGCTCGGGCGCGGGCTTGGGGCCCATGTAGGCCCACAGCAGCCCCGCCATCTCGCGCACCGGATAGGCCTTGATCTCGCAGCCGGCCTTCGACGGCTTCGGGTTGGTGGTGTCCTCGTACGGCTGATCGATGCAGGCCCCGCTCTCGTCGTAGCGCCAGCCGTGATAGCTGCAGCGGATGCCTGACGTCTCGACCCAGCCGTAGGACATGTCGGCGCGGCGGTGCGGGCAATGCCGATCGACCAGGCCGAACGTGCCGCGGAGATCCTTGTAGAGGACGAGGTTCTCGCCCATCAGCCTGATCGGCTTGACCGAGTGCTTGTCGAGTTCGCTGGCGCCGCCGATCGGATGCCAGTAGCGGCGCAGCAGATCGCCCATCGAGGTGCCGGGGCCGACGCGGGTGAGCAGATCATTACGGGCTGCGGTGAGCACATTCCCTCCGATTGGGTGCTGGCCGGCTATTGTGTTGGCCCCCCGCGCCGGGAGCAAGTGCCTCCCGCAACTCGGAGACCGGAACCAAATCACCTTTGCCACGTTCTTTGGCCCGGACGCAGGCGAGACGCGCACATCTTGGGCCGGACGTAAGCCCCGCCGCCGATGCCTCGGCGGGTACGCCGGTTGCGGCGCTCACCGCGCCGCTGTGGCGCGAGCTCGCCATCACCGCCAGCATCGGCGGCATCCTGCTGGTCATCGGACTTTTGTTCGCCATCGGCATGGCGACCCGGACCGCGCGCGGCGAGATGCTGAACGACCTTCTCATCAACGAATTGAACCATCGCGTGAAGAACACGCTGGCGACGGTGCAGTCGATCGCCTCGCAAACCTTGCGGCGCACCGACAATCCCGGCGAGGCGATCGACAAGTTCTCCGCTCGCCTCGTCTCGCTCGGCCGCACCCACAATGTGTTGAGCGAAGAGAAATGGGAAAGCGCCCAGGTGCGCGAGCTGGTCGAGGGCGCGCTTGCGCCCTATGCCGGCCGGGACGGCACGCGCATTCACGCCGTCGGCCCTGAGCTGCGGCTTGCGCCGCGCAGCGCGCTCACGGTCGCCATGGCGCTGCACGAGCTTGCGACCAACGCGGCGAAATACGGCGCGCTGTCGAACGACCGGGGTCAGATTTATGTCGACTGGTCGGCTGCCGATGCCGCCGGCCAGTTCCGGCTGACTTGGCGGGAGGTCGGCGGCCCCCCGGTCGCGGCACCGGTGCGATCGGGCTTTGGCTCCAAGCTGATCGAGAGCGGCCCCGACCAGATCGGCGGCAGCGCGACGCTGGAGTTTCGGTCGGACGGTGTGGTATGCACGCTGGAGTGCCCGTTGCGATAACAGCACCGCGGCGCTCTTTCAGCCAAGCTCGATCAACTTCATTTCCGCAAATGCGGGAATCGCTCGGTTAGCAAACTCCCCGGATAATAGGTCGGCTTGAACGCCGCCTGCGCGCGGATCAGCTCATACCATTTGGCGACGCGCGGCAGGTCGGCCCAATCGCCCTCGCGATTAAGATCCGCCATCCGAACGATCGCCGGCATCACCGACACGTCGGCGAGCGTGATGTCCTTGCCCAGGAGCCACGGCCCGCCGCTATCCCGGATCGCTTCGTCCATGCGCTCATAGCTGCGCCGCAGCCGCCCCATCGCGCTGTCCATCTCCTTCTGCGGAAATCCTGTGCGGCCCATCGCCATCATGAACTCCTTGCGCAGCGGCTTACTCTCCGCGAATGCGATGAACTCCACCTCGCTCATCGCCGCAAAGCGCGGCAGGAACGCGAGGTTGAAGGTCGGCACGCGAACGGCGGCGGCCGGCATCTCGTCGATGAAGCGCATCAGCGAGCGCATCGCCGCGCGCATGACCGGATCGCTCGGCGTGAAGCTCGCGCGCTCCGGCACGACTTCGTCGAGGTATTCGATGATGACCGAAGAATCGATGACGATCTGGCCGCCGTGGTCGAGCGTCGGCACCACGCCGTTGGGATTAAGCGCGAGATACTCCGGCTTGAGCTGATCACCGGCCAAAAGGTCGAGCTTGTGCTCCTCGAACGGCAGACCCTTGGCGTTGAGCACGAAGCGCACGCGCTGCGAACAGGTCGACTGCGGCGCGTTGTAGAGCGTGAAGGCCATCGCGCGGAATGCCTTGCCTAGAACGTCGATTGCAGTTTCAGCGTGTCGAGCCGGTTGACCGAATTCACCTCGACGCGGCGCGGCTCGCGGCCCGACAGCACGTCGAGCGGCACGGTGACACCCGCGGCGCCGAGCGCCCACACCTTGCGGTAGAGCTCCGACAGCGTCCGGGTCCTTTCACCGTTGACGCCGGCGATGATGTCGCCCCGCTTCAGCCCAGCCTGCGCCGCCGGACTTTCCGGCGCAACACGGCCGACAACCAACCGCCCCTGCGCGGCCTGCGCGTTGACGCCGAGCCACGGCCTGCCCGCGCCCGCCACGCGCCCATTGGCCAGCAGGTCGCCGAGGATCGGCGCAAGCAGATCAATTGGGACGAACATGTTGCCAGGGCTGTTGACGTTGTCGCCGTTGGCGTCGCCGACGATCAGCGAGCCCACGCCGATCAGCTTGCCCTCGCGGCTGATCAGCGCGGCGCCGCTCCAGGCCGGATGCGGAGGGCTCGTGAAGATCGCGTCCTCGACCAGATATTCCCAGCTTCCGGCGAACTCGCGGCGGCTCGCGATGCGCACCGGCAGCACGGCGCCCGTGCCGCCATAGCTTGCCACCAGCGCCGGGTCCTGTTCCTTGAGACCCGAAGATTGCCCGAAGGCAAGCGGCTTGATCTTCAGCGGCTCGAGCGTGCGCAGCAGCCCGAACCCGGTCTCGTGATCGTAACCGACGACGCTCGCCGGCAAGGTCCGGCCCGCGCCGGTGATGACCTCGGCGGCATGCGCCTCCACCATCAGATAGCCGATGGTCAGCACGAGGCCGCTCTCGTCGATGACGATGCCCGAGCCCTCGCGCTCGCGGCCGAGGTTCGACACCGAGGTGCCGTCGGGGTTGATGAAGGTCTTGATGCGCACGACCGCCGAAACCAGCTCGTCGAGCGTCGTGCCCTGCGCCTGCGACCCGCCGATCGTGGCAAGCAAAGCCGTGACCGACACAACGGCGGTCAGCACGACCTGACGGAAACGGGAGCGGGCACCACGGGTGTTGCGCATGACCGACCTCGCGCGGACAGCCGTTTGCCATCCGTTCCAACAAATTATAGCGCCGCAATCGGCATGCCCGCCATCGCCGACCCCTGCCGTTTGCCGCAAATCACCATATATATTCGAATGATGGCTGCGCCTCGTTTGCTCGTAATGGAAGGAAATTCGCCGGAGACCCGTGACCAACACGTGGCAGCCGGCGGCACGGTCGCAAGCAAGGGCTATTCCGAGCTGCTTTCCGAACTTCTGCCCAGCGCCGTCGTCGATGTGTGCTTTCCCGGCGATCCGGGAGCAAACCTGCCCAACGGACAGGCGATCGAGGGCTACGACGGCGTCGCCATCACCGGGTCGGGCCTGCACGTCTACGATGCGGTGCCGGAGGTCACGCGACAGATCGAGCTGACGCGTGCGGTGCTGGAATCCGGCACGCCGGTATTCGGGAGTTGCTGGGGCTTGCAGGTGCTCACCGTCGCCGCCGGCGGCGTCGTGCGCAAAAATCCGAAAGGCCGCGAGATCGGTTTTGGCCGGCGCATCAAGCTGACTGAGCCCGGCCGCAAGCATCCGATGTACGTCGGCAAGCCCGAGGTGTTCAACGCGCCGACCGTGCACCTCGACGAGGTCGAGACCGTTGCGCCGGGCACCACCGTGCTGGCCACCAACGAGGTGTCAGACGTCCAGAGCGCGGAAATCCGCGTCAACGGCGCGGTCGCTTGGGGTGTGCAGTATCATCCCGAATATCCGCTGCGCGAAATCGCGGCCATCGTGCGCCGCATCGGGCTCCGCCTGATCGACGAAGGGTTTTTCCTCGACACCAAGGAAATCGCGACCTTCGCCGGCGATCTCGTCGCGCTCGACCGCAATCCTAACGAGAAGCGGCTGTCGTGGCGCTACGGTATCAGCAAGAACGTGCTGGAAAAGAAGCTTCGCACCGGCGAGGTGACAAACTGGCTTGAATACCAGGTGCTGCCAACGCGCGCGAAGCGCGGGCGAGGCTAAGCAATGGTGCAGACCTCGTCGAACTTGAAACGGTAATCCTGCTTCGGCAAGGTCGAGGGGTCGCCGTGGCCGAGGCAGCACAAGAAATTCGACTTGAAGCGACCGTCGGGAAAGAACGCGGCGTCAACGACGTCGTTCTTGAAGCCCGACATCGGCCCGCAGTCGAGCCCGATCGCGCGGGCCGCCAGCATCAGATAGGCCCCCTGCAAGGTGGCGTTACGCAAGGCGGTGGTACGGATCGCCTCCGGCGTGGTCTCGTACCAGCTCCGCGCCTGCGGATTGTGAAACAGCCGCGGCAGATGCTCGAAGAAGCGCATGTCGTAGGCGAGGATCGCCACCACCGGCGCCTGCAAAGCCTTTTTCTTGTTCTGCGACGACAGCGCCGGCGCAAGCCGCTCCTTGGCTTCGGCGCTGCGGACGAACACCACGCGCTGGGGCTGCGAGTTCGCTGTGGTCGGCCCCCACTTCGCCAACTCGTAGAGCGCATGCAGCTCCGCGTCCGTCACCGGCTGCGCCGTGAAGTCGTCGAAGCTGCGCGCGGTGCGAAAGAGCCGGTCGAGCACGGCGTCGGGAATGAGCGGTTTCACTGTGGCAGCGTCGTTCATTGGCGGCCTCATGGCTGGGCGCCCACAGAATGAAGCCATGACCGGTCGAATGGAAGCCTGAATTATCCCGCCACCGGAACGAGCTCGACCGACGGCCCACGCAGCATCCGCCGCACCGCGCTCGAGGCCACGACCCGCTGCCCCCCGGCATAGGCCTCGTGGTTCTTCTCGATGTCGTCGAGGTCATAGAGGTAGTTCACCATCAGCCCGTGCGACTGCGTCATGCCGTTGTCGCTGCCGTCGGCCAGCCAATTAAGGCGCTCGAGGCGCGCGCCGTTGCCGAGGTGGAAACGCGCCACCGCATCCGCCGGCTGGCCGCGGCGGTTCTTCGCGCGCAGGTAGTACCAGGCCGCGGCACGCAGCAGCGGCTCCCGCATCGGCTCGCGCACCTGCGGCAACTGCCACCAGCCTTGCCGGTCGAGGCCTTCAAGTGCTGTGCGGTCCTCCGGCGAGAGCGCCTGCGAGCTTTCGGCCTTTCGCTCACGATCGAGCCAACGGGAAAAGTCGGGCGCCGGCGACAGCGTGACGAAGGTCTTGAGCCGGGAATTTTCCCGCGAAATCTCCTGCACCACCTGCTTGATGAGAAAATTGCCGAACGACACGCCGGCAAGTCCGCGCTGGCAGTTTGAAATCGAATAGAACGCCGCGGTCGTGACCTTGTCCGACTCCACGCCCTCGCGCTGCACCGACAGGATCGGCGCGATTGCGTCCGGGATTTCGCGCGACAGCGCGACCTCGACGAAGATCAACGGCTCGTCCAGCAGCGCGGGATGGAAGAAGGCGTAGCAGCGCCGGTCCGGCGGATCGATGCGGCGGCGCAGATCTTCCCAGCTACGGATGCGATGCACAGCCTCGTAGCGGATGATCTTCTCCAGGATCACCGCCGGCGTCGCCCAGTCGATCCGGCGCAGCACCAGGAAGCCGCGGTTGAACCACGACGAGAACAGATGGACAAAGTCGGCATCGACCGCCTTGAGATCCTCGCGGTGATCGAGCGCATCCAGAAGCTGTTCGCGCATGCGCACCAGCGCGGCGGTGCCGCCCGGAGCGAGATTGAGCCGGCGCAGCAACTCCTGCCGACGCGGCTCGGCCGCCGCATGGACCTCGGCGGCGGCTTTGTCGGAGGGCGCGGTCTGCCAGGCGGCGATCGCAGCGTCCAGCCGCTGACGATCCGGGCCGTAACGGGTCGCAAGCGCTTCGAAGAAGGCGATGCGCGGCCCGATGGTCAGGTCCGAATATTTGGCGAGGATCTCGCCGGCGAGCGCGGCGCCCGACGCCTCGCCCCGTCCGGTCAGCAATTCCTCACACAGTTCCGCCAGACTTTCCGAGCGCGCGGCCGCGTCCCCGCGGCGATCGCGCGTGCGGTCGAGCAGCGCCCGGCCGCGCTCGGTAATGCTGTTCAGCATCTCGCCGAAAAAGGATGTGCTCATAGGCGCAGAAAACCCCACCTCTCGAGGCCCAATCTTACCGGAAATGTTGAAGGGATGACGACTGTTCAAGGGGCCTATCCACGCACTGGACAAAATCGCGCCAGCACGCCAGAGGTTCCCTGTAATTTCGATATAATTGCTGCTTAGGGAGTCATCATGCCGGGTGATTTGGCGCCAAGACCGTTGGCTGGTTTGCGTGTGCTGGAGCTTGCCCGCATCTTGGCTGGGCCTTGGGCGGGTCAGATTCTGGCCGATCTCGGCGCCGACGTGGTCAAGGTCGAGCGCAGCAAGACCGGCGACGACACCCGCGATTGGGGCCCTCCCTTCATCGAGGCCAAGGACGGCGGCCATCTCGGCGCCGCCTATTTCCATTCCACCAACCGCGGCAAGCGTTCGATCGAAGCCGACTTCGAGAGCGAGGACGGCAAGCGCATCGTCAAGAAACTAGCGGCGCGCTCCGACGTGCTGATCGAGAACTTCAAGGTCGGCGGTCTCGCCAAGTTCGGGCTCGACTACAAGAGCCTCGCTCCAGCATGTCCGCGCCTGATCTATTGCTCGGTCACCGGCTTCGGCCAGGACGGGCCTTATTCCACGCGCGCCGGCTACGATCTCATGGCGCAGGGCATGGGCGGCTTCATGAGTCTCACCGGCTTTGCCGACGGCGAGCCGCTGCGCTCGGGCGTGCCGGTGTCCGACATCTTCACCGGCGTCTATTCGGTGATCGGGATCCTTGCTGCACTCCAGCAGCGCGAGCGCACCGGCAAGGGCTGCTATGTCGATACCGCACTGGTCGATTTCGACCGTCGGCGTGCTGGCCAACCAGGGCATGAACTTCCTTGCCTCGGGCAAGCAGCCCGCACGCATCGGCAACGCGCATCCCAACATCGTGCCCTATCAGGTGTTCACGGTGGCCGACGGTTACATCATCATCGCCACCGGCAACGACAGTCAGTACGTGAAGCTCTGCGGCGTGCTTGGCGTGCCGGAACTCGGCAAGGACCCGAAGTACATCGACAACCGCTCGCGGCTCGCCAACCGTGCTGAACTGGTCGGCAAGCTCACCGCGCAGACGACGAAGTTCAAGATGCAGGATCTAGCCGACAAGCTCGAAACGGTCGGCGTGCCCGCCGGGCCGATCAACAACCTCGATCAGGTGTTCGACGATCCGCACGTCAAGCATCGTGGCATGAAGCTCGACCTGCCGAGCGCCTTCGCCAAGGCCGGCACCATCCCCGGCGTGCGCACGCCGATCGTGGTCGATGGCAAGCCGATGGCGTCGGAGCGCACCGCCCCGCGATTGGGCGAGCACACCGCGGAAATCTTGAAGGAGATCGGCGAGGGCTAAAGCCCCTTCCCGGCCTCCTGCCAGCGCTTGGTCGCGGTCGGATTGGCGACGATGTCGTCGACGTTAGCGAGCTTGACGCGATCGCGAACCAGCCCCTTGTAGAAATCCGCCTTCGACACCGGCGGCACGTCGGCGATGATCGTCCAGGCGCTGCCGCCGTCCAGGCTCTCGAACACCTGGCCATCGGTATCGACGGCATGTAGCGAATAGCCGTCCGGGCGCGCCTCGATGGTCAGGCCGGAGAAAAGCGCGCGCTGGCCGTTCGGCAATCCGCCGAGCAGCCGTTCCCAGGTTTTTCCCGCGTCGCGGCTCTTGAAAATCTTGCCGCGCGCCCGGCCAAGCTCGTACCAATGCACCGGCCAGCCGACGCCGGCCGACATGAAAAGGAGATCGGGCTGATCGGGGTGGATGACGACGGCGTCGGGATAGTTCGCCTCGGCCGGCATCTTCATCCGTTGGAAGCTCTTGCCGCCATCCTCGCTCGACATCATGCCGACAATGCCATTGGCGATGATGATGCGGTCCGGCCGCGCCGGATGCACGAGGATGCGGTGGATGTCGCACTCCTGCGGATCGGGATCGACCGGCAATTCGGCGAAGCTCGCGCCGAAGTCGCGCGACACCTGCAGCGAGCCGATCTCAACGCCGACCCACAGCCGGTCGCCGTCGAGCACGATATCCTTGATGTGGCCGATGCGCGGCGGCGGCGGGAAGGTCCATTGCTTGACGGTCTTGGCGTCGCGGAACGCTTTCAACTCGCGCCACGACTTCCCCTTGTCCTCGCTCACGTAGAGATGCGCCGGCAAGGCGCCGGCAAACACCACATCGCGACCCTGCAATTTTCCGGCACGACAAGACCAGAACTCGTGATGCGCCAGGCCATCATTGACCCAGGTCCATTTGGCCCCACCGTCGTCGCTCCGCGCCATGCCGACGCCTCGCGTCGAGGCGAACAAGGTACCGTCATCGAGCGCGGTCACGCCTGAGACGAACACGCCCTGCATGGCGCGGTACTTGACGGTCCAACCCCGCTCGGATTTCGCCAGAAGCACGACCCCGTCCACCGTGCCGATCAGGATGGTGTCGGATGGCGCCCGCGATCGCTGGATGTTGGTGCCGCCGTTGGACAGCAGGATCATCATTTACGCCTATTGCTGGATCTCAAAGCGGCAGCATAATCCCGTAGCCCGGCGGTGAACACATATCCAGGACGGCGATCATGCTCTTTGGCGGCTGCAACTGCCTTCCGGATGCCCCAACGCTTGGGGCGCTTTGCTCGGGTGGCGCGGGCTTCGTCACGGCCATGATGGCGGCCATGGCCGCAGGCGCGCGGACATTGGAGGCGCGACCGCTCGGCCGCACCGTTCCGGAGGTGGATCGTCTGGCGATCAGGATTATCACCGACAATATCGTGATCCAGTTCGTGCCGAACGAGAAGCGCGGCAGCCTGACCATCGAACGGCGCACCTCCGGCAACACCACGCCGGACGCACCGCCGCGCGCCGCCCTCAACGGCGAATGGGGTCTCGCGATGCACGCGGAATCCCAGCGCGGCGGCGAGACGCGCCACGTGCTGATTGATTTCGGCTACACGCCCGAGGTGCTCAACAACAATATGTCGATCCTGAAGATCGACCCTTCGATTTTCGACGCCATGGTGCTGAGCCACGGCCATTACGACCATTTCGGCGGAATGGTCGGTTTCCTCAATGCCAACAAGGGCAAGCTCAGGAGCAAGCTGCCGTTCTATGTCGGCGGCGAAGATGCGTTTTGCCTGCGAAAAAATCCTGGCGGCAATTTCGGCGCGCTTGACCGCCGCGCGATCATGGGCGCCGAACTGGCGCTGATGCTGTCGGAAGGTCCCGCAGTCGTCGCCGACCACGCTTTCACCACTGGGCGAATTGGTCAGACCTCGTTCGAGAAGCCGCTGCGCGCCACGCAGGAGATCATCGGCATCTTCGACGGCTTCGGCTGCTATCCGGAGAAGATGCCTGCCGCGAAGAATGTCGGCGAATACATCCCCGACGATTTCGATCATGAGATCGGCACCGTCTATATGCTCAAGGGCAAAGGCTTGGTGGTCCTCACCTCATGCAGCCATCGCGGCGTGATCAACACGGTCAAGGCGGCGCAGAAGGCCTCCGGCATCGACAAGGTGCACGCCGTAATCGGCGGCTTCCACATCGTGCCACCGCTCGATGACGATTACATCCGCAAGACCATCGAGGAATTCAGGGCGATCGATCCTGATCACCTCATTCCGGCGCATTGCTCCGGCGACCGATTCTACGATCTGGCGCGCGAGGCGCTAGGCACCAAGGTGATCCACTCGGCGGTGGGAACTCGGTTCATCTTCGAAGCCTAGCAAGGCGTCCCCGCGCCATTTGCGCGCGGGCCCGCAATGACGCAAGGCTGACCTTTCCTTTCGCAAGCAGGCGATTTAGATGTACTTTGAGCCAATGCGATAAACGCAGAGGGCGGCGACGTTCTCAAAAAAAGACCCGGAGGAAGACCAAGATGAAAATGAAAACCGCGCTCATGCCATTGGCCCTGCTGGCGGGGCTTGTCATTCAGCCGGCGAATCTCCTGGCCCAAGCCTGGCCGCAGAAACCGATCATGTTCGTGGTACCCTTCGCCCCCGGCGGCGGGACTGACGCCTTCGCCCGTCCGCTTGCCGCCCAGCTCGACAGCCAGCTTGGGCAGCGCGTGCTGATCGAAAACAAGGCCGGCGCCGGCGGGACGCTCGGTGCATCCTATGCCTTCAAGCAGCCGGCCGATGGCTATACCTTCCTGATCGGGGCCGCGCATCACACGATCGCGCCGTCGATCTATCCCAAACTCGACTACGACATCGAGAAGGATTTCGTGCCGGTCATCATGCTGGCGCGTCCGCCGCATGTCGTCACGGTCAATCCGGGGAAGGTCGAGGCCAAAACGCTGAAGGAGTTCATCGAATACACGCAGAAGAACCAGATCAACTATGGTTCCGCGGGCGCCGGCACGACACATCATCTCGCCGGTGAGTTTTTCAACACGATGGCCAAGACCAAGCTGAACCACGTGCCCTACCGTGGCGCGGGTCCGGCGATGCAGGATTTGCTCGCCGGTCACGTACCGGTGGTGTTCGACGGGCTGGGCACCTCTGCCCCGCAAATCGCCGGCGGCACGCTTCGCGGGCTTGCGATCACGGCACCCAAGCGCGTGCCGGCGCTGCCGGACGTGCCGACATCGGCCGAAGCCGGCCTGCCGGGTTTTGAATTTTCCACGTGGTACGGCATTTTCGCGAAGAAGGGCACGCCGCAGGAAGCCATCGATCGCATGACCAAGGAGGTCAAGGCGGCGATGGCGCTGCCCGCACTCAAGACCGCTTGGGAAAAGAACGGCTCGGATGTCCCCGACGTCAGCGGAGCGGAGTACGCCAAGCTCGTCAGCGCCGATGTGGCGCGCTGGCGCAAGGTCGTCAACGACGCCGGCATCAAGCTCGAATAGCCATGCTGGAACAAACCGGGCGATCGATCGCATCCGCTGATCGGAGCGGCCGCCAGGATCATGCGCCGCTCGTCATCCGCCGCATCGATGCGATCCCGGTGGCGCTGCCGCTGAAGACGCCGATGAAGATGTCGGCCGAGACCATCACGGCCGCGCAAAATCTTCTGGTGCGGATCGAAGCCGCGGACGGCACCGTCGGCTGGGGCGAAGCCGCCTCCGCCCCGACCATGACCGGCGACACGCAGGGCGGTCTGGTCGCCGCCGTGCGCGACCATCTCGCGCCCATGCTCGTCGGCCAGAATGCCCACGACTGGCCGGCGCTGCGCCCTGCCCTGCATCGCGCGCTGCTCGGCAACGGCGGCGCGCATTCGGCGCTCGAGATGGCGGTGCTCGACCTGATCGGCCGCGCCACCGGCGACCGCCTGATCGATCTCGTCGCGCGCCCGCGCCGCGGCGGCGTGAAGCCGATGTGGCTCCTCGGCAACAAGACTGCGGAAGAGGACGTGGCTGAGGCCCATCGCAAGCAGAAGGAAGGCTTCGATTTCTTCAAGCTCAAGATCGGAGTAAAGCCGCTGGCGAAGGAGATCGCCATCGCGTTTGCAGTGCGCGAAGCGCTGCCGAAGACGCCGCTTTGCGCCGACGCCAACTGCGGACTGACGCTTGCCGCTGCGCGCAGTTACGTCGAGAAGACCCGGAAAGCAAAGCTGATGTTCGTCGAGCAGCCGCTCGCCTATGACGACGTCGACGGCCTGAAGAAGCTCGCCCGCGGCACCAAGGTGCCGATCGGCGTCGACGAAGGCATCCATTCGTTCGCCGATATCACGACAAGCGCCAAAGCCGGCGCCGGCGGCGTATCGCTGAAGCTGATCAAGCTCGGCGGCATCATCGCCGCGATCGAGGCCGGCAAGCTATGCCAGCGGTTCGGCTTGTCGGTGAACATCGCCGCCAAGATCGCGGAATCGAGCATCTCCAGCGCGGCGGCGCTGCACCTCGCCTGCGCGGTGCCGAAGGCCGATTGGGGCGTCAGCCTCACCCATTTCTATCTGGCCGAGGACATCGTGCGCCGGCCGCTGCCGCTTGCGGATGGCCTGGTCGCGCTGCCCGCCGGTCCGGGCCTCGGCGTCGAGGTCGACGAGGCCGCGGTTGAACGTTTCAGGGTGCGCTGATCTGCTATAAGGCAGCGACGGTAGAAAAATCCGTGGAAGGAACTCAATCGACATGTCCGGTCCGCAGAAGGGCCCGCTCGCGGGCGTTCGCGTGCTCGAGCTCGCGCGCATCCTGGCCGGTCCCTGGGCCGGACAAACACTGGCCGATCTCGGCGCCGAGGTGATCAAGGTCGAGCGGCCGGGCGCGGGCGACGACACCCGCGGCTGGGGTCCGCCGTTCATGGAAGACAAGGACGGCGGGCGGCTGAGTTCGTCGTACAATCTCGCCTGCAATCGCGGCAAGCGCTCGATCGCGATCGACTTCGAGACGCCGGACGGCCAGCGCATCGTCAAGAAGCTCGCCGCCAAGTCGGACGTGCTGATCGAGAACTTCAAGTTTGGCGGCCTCGCCAAATACGGCCTCGACTACAAGAGCCTCGTCAGCCGACAACCCGCGGCTGATCTATTGCTCGATCACCGGCTTCGGCCAGGACGGCCCGTACAAGACCCGCGCCGGCTACGACCTGCTGGTGCAAGGCATGGGCGGCATCATGGACATCACCGGCGATCCGGCCGGCGAGCCGACCCGGCTCGGCGTCGCCTTCGCCGATGTCTTCACCGGCACCTATTCCGCGCTCGCCATCACCGCCGCGCTGAAGGAGCGCGAGCACACCGGCAAGGGCGCGCACATCGACATGGCGCTGATGGATTCGATGGTCGGCGTGCTGGCCAATCAGGCGACCTATTATCTCGTCTCCGGCAAGGCGCCGGTGCGGATGGGCAACGCCCACGCCAGCGTGGTGCCGTACCAGACCTTCCCGACCACCGACGGCTGGATGCTGATCGCCTGCGGCAACGACGGCCAGTTCGTCAAAATGATGCAGATCCTTGGCGATCCGGCCATGGCGCACGACGAACGCTACAAGACCAACGCCGGGCGCGTGGTCAATCGCGAAACGCTGATCCCGCGCCTGTTCGAACTGACCAAAAAGCTCTCCAAGGCCGAGCTTGCGGAAAAATTCGAGGCGGCCGGCGTTCCGGCGGGACCGATCAACACGCTGCACGAGGTGTTCAACGACCCGCAGGTGATCGCCCGCGACATGCGGGTCGACCTGCCGCATCCCGACGCCAAGGGCGGCAGCATCCCGGGCGTGCGCACGCCGATCACCATCAACGGCCGCCGAGCCGCCGCCGACCGCGCGCCGCCGAAGGTCGGCGAGCACACCGAAGAAGTCCTGCGTGAGATTGGAGAGGCGTAGATGGCCCGCATTTCATACGTCGAGGAGAAGGACCACCCGGAGCTCGCCTCCGACATCGCCAAGATCAAGGGCGCGCGCGGCGGGCTGATCAACATCTACAAGCTGCTGCTGCATTCGCCCACGGTCACGATGACGTGGTTCGAGCACATCGGCGCGATCCGCTGGAAGACCAAGCTCACGCCGCGGTTGCGCGAGATCGCCATCGTGCGGGTGGCCCAGGCGCGCGAAATACGCCTATGCGCTGAATCAGCACGTCCCGCACATCGCGGTGCCGGACGGCGTCAGCCTCGAGGAATGCGAGGCGTTGAAGGACTGGCGTGCCTCGAAGTTCTTCAACGAGGCCGAGCGCGCGGCGCTGGCCTACGTCGATGCCATGATCGCCGGCCCTGAAGTGCCGGACGACGTTTTCAACGCGGTGCGCAAGCATTACAACGAGCGCGAGATTGTCGAGTTGACCGTGCTGGTCGGCACCTACCTGATGCACAACCGCGTGTTCACCGCCCTGCAGGTCGACGTCGAGCCGAAGAAGAGCTGAAAGCGACACAGTGCCGCGCCTTTCCCGTCATCGTGGTCGAGGACGATCCGTTCACGCGGCTCATCCCGCTCGTGCTCGACCCAACGGCGAGCGAGGAGCGCCGCGCGGCCTTCGCCGATTTCATGTCGACCGACGAGCCCGATTTTGCCGGCTGGTGCGCGCGGGTGCGGCAAGGCGCGCCCAGGCTCTATCCCGCCGAGGTGCGGCATGGTGACGTCCGAGGACGAAATGCGCGCGAACCTTCTCGGATTGCGTCGCGCTCGTGGTCGAATCGTTCCGCGTCGGCCGGGACGACCTTGCCGCCGCCGCCCGGCTCAAGGTGGTGCAGAAATTCGGCACCGGTCTGCGCAACATCGACACCGCCGCCTGCGCCGAGAAGGGCATCAAACTGCTCACGCTGCGCCGGCGCGCCAATATTTCCTGCGCCGAGCACGCCTTCGGCCTGATGCTGCTGCTGGCGCGAAAGCTCGACGAACTCGACGGTCTCGTGACGGTCGAGCGGATCGAGGCGGTTCAGGGCACGTTCCGGCCGTTCGACCGGCGGCACACGCCCGGCGGCAACTATGCCCGCCTCGGCGGCACCCGCGCGCTCAACGGTGCGACCATCGGCATCATTGGCCTGGGCGAGATCGGCCGCGAGATTGCCATCCGGGCCCGGGCCTTCGACATGCGCGTGCTCTATCATCAGCGAACGCGCTGCGCCGAGAAGCGAGGAGCGCGAGCTGAAAGCGCGACACGTGCCGCTCACCGACGCTGCTTGCAGAAAGCGACTGGATCGTCCCGCAGTTGCCGACACTGCCATCGACGCGCGACCTGCTCGGCCGCGCCGAGCTCGCGCAGATCAAGCCCGGCGCCTGCATCGTCAACGTGGCGAACGCTGCCGATCATCAACCGCGAGGCCCTGATCGAAACCTTGCGCGGCCGGCCGACTTGGCGGCGTCGCGCTCGACGTGCACTATCAGGAGCCCGTCGCCGACGACGATGAGCTTCTTTCATTCGACAACGTCATCCTGACGCCGCGCATGGCTGGATCGCCGCGCTTCAACGGCCTCAACGATTTCGAACAGCTCATCACTGGCCTCGCCCGGGAGCTTACCGCATGACACGCCTGTTGTTGACGCTGCTGGCGCTGATGGCCATCGCCGCGCCGTCATTGGCGCAGTCCGACAGCACCTATCCGGACCGGTCGGTCCGCCTGGTCGTGCCGTTTCCCGCCGGCTCCGCGACCGACATCGTCAGCCGTCTGATGGCGCAGAGGTTCTCGGTAAAGTTCGGCCAGCAGTTCATCGTCGAGAACCGGCCCGGCGCGAGCGGCAATCTCGGCGTTGACATCGTCGCCAAGTCCGCGCCGGACGGCTACACGCTCGGCCTCATCACCGCGAGCACGCATGGCGTGACGCCGGCGCTCGGCACGAAACTGCCCTACGACTCGATCGCCGACTTCAAGCCGGTCTCGATGATCGGGGCCGCGCCTTACGTGCTGGTGCTCTATCCCGGCATCCCGGCGAAAAGCGTTTCCGAACTGGTGGCGCTCGCCAAGACCAAGCCCGGCCAATTGAACTACGGCTCGGCCGGCCTTGCGAGCCTGGCCCATCTCGCGGCGGCGCTGTTCGCCAGCGACATGGCCATCGAACTCACCCATGTGCCCTACAAGAGCTCGGCGCAGTCCTCGATCGACATCATCACCGGCCGTCTCGACATGCAGTTCGCCACCATCGGCCCGACGCTGGAAAACATCCGCGATGGCAAGCTGCGCGCGCTTGGCGACGACAGGCGCCAAGCGCGTCTCGTCGCTGCCGGATGCGCCGACCATGATGGAGGCCGGCGTCAACGGCTACGATGTGGCGCTCTGGCTCGCCTACGTCACGCCCGCAGGCACTTCGGACGCGATTGTCGGCAAACTCAATCGGGCGATGAACGAGATTCTGAACGAGCCCGAGGCCATCGAGAATCTGCGAAAGCAGGGTTTCGAGCCTGACCCCACCTCGCCCGACGCCGTCGCCGAGCGCATCAGGAGTGAAACGGCAAAATGGCGTGCCCTGGTGGCGAAGACCGGCATCAAGCCGAGAGTGACTCCCGCTTTCCTCGCGCGCCGCCCGCTTGCTATGAAGCGGGACCCATTGTTCTGAAAGGCCCACAAATGCCCACCGGCACGATCGATTCCGCCATCTTCAAGGACATTTTCGGCACCGAGGCCATGCGGCAGGTCTGGTCCGACGGCAACCGCATCCAGAAATATCTCGACTTCGAGGCGGGGCTGGCGCGGGCGCAGGCGCGGCTGAAGATCATCCCGCAGGAGGCCTGCGACGAGATCCTCAAGCACGTCACGGTCGACCAGTACGACTTCGAGAAGCTGAAGAAGGAAACCGAGCGGATCGGCTACCCCGTGCTGCCGGTAGTGTCGCAGCTCGTCAAGCTTTGCAAGGACGGCCTGGGCGAATGGTGCCACTGGGGCGCGACCACCCAGGACATAACCGATACCGCCACCATCATGCAAATTCGCGAGGGGCTCGCGATCATCGAGAAGGACATCAACGATATTTCCGACGCGCTCGCCGCGCTTGCGAAGAAATACCGCGACACGCCGATGGCCGGCCGCAGCAATCTCCAGCAGGCCGTGCCTATCACGTTCGGCTACAAGATCGCGACCTATCTCGCGGCGTTCGAGCGCCACAAGCAGCGGCTCAAGCAGCTCAAGGAGCGCACGTTCGTGTTCGAGTTCGGCGGCGCCGCCGGCACGCTGTCCTCGCTGGGCAAGGACGGCCTGCGGACGCAGGTCGAACTCGCCAAGGAGCTCGATCTCGCCCAGCCGGAAATCGCCTGGCACACAGTGCATGACCGGATCGCCGAGGTCGGCTGCTTCCTGGGTCTCGTCACCGGCATCTGCGGCAAGATCGCCTTCGACGTGAAGCTGATGATGCAGACCGAGGTCGAGGAGGTTTTCGAGCCGTTCCACGAGGGTCGCGGCTCGTCCTCGACCATGCCGCAGAAGCGCAACCCGATTTCCTGCGTCTATATCACCGCCCAGACCGCCGTGGTGCGCACGCAAGTTGCCGCGCTGCTCAACGCCATGGAGCAGGACCACGAGCGTGCCACCGGCCAGTGGGAGATCGAGTGGCTCGTGCTGCCGGAGATTTTCGTGCTGACCGCCGGCTGCCTCACGCAAACCAAGTTCCTGATGTCCGGCCTCCAGGTCGACGAAAAGAGGATGCGGGCGAACCTCGACATCACCAAGGGATTGATCGTCTCGGAGGCGGTGATGATGGGGCTCGGTCCGAGCCTTGGCCGCCAATACGCCCATGACCTCGTCTATGACGTGTGCCGCCAGGTGGTGGCGACTGGCCGCCCGCTCGCGGATCTTTTGGCCGAGAACAAGGAGATCGCCAAGCACATGAGCAAGGCCGAACTGCAAGAGCTCTGCGACCCCGCGAACTATCTGGGCCAGGCCGGCGAGATGGTGGACCGTGTTCTCGCACTGCGGCAGGGTGGCTAGCACTGCCGCGATCAAGAGCCATGCGCTGAACGCCGCCCACGGCGTTTGACGGCAAGCGCCGTATGCGCTTTTCTTTTGCTTCAATCCAGGGTGCCGCGTATCCCATGAATGTATCAGGCGAATTCACGGTCAACGCGCCGCGTAACGTGGTGTTCAAGACGCTGCGCGATCCGAGCTCATTCGTCCGGTTCGTTGATGGCGTGAGCGACCTGAAGGAAATCGACCCGTCCCATTACGAGGCGGTATTCGAGACCAAGGTCGCTTATCTGAAATTCAAGTTCAATGTGACCGTCGAGGTCACAAACATGGAAGAACCGTCCGTGATCGAAGCCAAGATCGAGGGGAATCCTCTTGGCGTGGTCGGGCGCCTGACAGCCAAATCGATTACCACGCTCGAAGAGGCCGGCAACGAGACCAAGATCACCTACTCCGTTGAATCCACGCTGGCCGGCAAGCTCGGCAGCATCGGCCAGCCGGTGCTCCGCTCGAAAGCCAAGGACATGGAAAAGATTTTCGCGACCCGGCTGCGCGCCGCGTTCGCGGCCACCCCGCCGGAGGATAAATGATCCCCTTCGACCTCGCCGAACCCACCACGCTTGCAGCGGCGGTCAAGCTGCTCGATCCCGAGGACGCCACTATCCGCCCGATCGCTGGCGGCACCGCGCTGATGCTGATGATGAAGGCCGGCGTGTTCAATCCGGAAAAGCTCGTCAGCCTGCGCAAGATCGAGAGCAAATACTCCGGCATCGCGCCCTCGGCGCCGATGGCCTCCGCATCGGCGCGATGACGACGCTCGGCACGCTCGAACACTCGGATCAGGTTCGCAAGCACACCCCAATCATCACCCGCACGTTGCGGACTCTGTCCAACGTGCGCGTGCGCAATGTCGCGACCGTCGGCGGCGCGCTCGCCCACGGCGACCCGCACATGGATTTGCCACCGGTTCTGATGGCGCTCGGCGCGACGATGACGATCATTGGTCCCAAGGGCGAGCGCAAGCTTGCGGTCGAGGACCTGTTCGCCGGTTATTACGAGACCGTGCTGGAGAAGGACGAGTTGATCTCTGAGGTTTACGTACCGTCGCAGGGCACAAAGAAGGCTGCTTATTTCAAGGTCACGACCGGCTCGGCCGACGATTGGCCGGCGCTCGGCGTCGCTGCCGTGATCGAGGGCGATGGCAAGGCGATCAAATCCGCCTGCATCGTCGCCAGCGCCGCGACCGACAAGGCGACCCGGCTGAAAACGGCAGAGGCGCTATTGAACGGCAAGACCGTGACCGACGACTTGCTCAAGCAAGCCGGCGATGCTGCGGTCGCAGAGTGCGAATTCATCGCCGACGTACGGGGTTCAGTGCCCTACAAGCGCGAGTTGATGCGCGTGTATGTCCGGCGCGCGATCCGCGCAGCGCTGGACGGAAAAGACGGAGCCCACTGATGGTCACGACCCTCAATCCCGGCAGCGCCAAGGTCGGCTCACAGGTCGGCCGTTCGGTGCCGCGCCTCGAAGGCCGCGACAAGGTCACCGGCCGCGCCGAATACACTCACACCATGCGCGTGCCGGGAATGCTGTACGCCAAGCTGTTCCGCAGCACGGTCGCCCACGGCAAGATCAAGTCGGTCGACACCAGCGCAGCGAAGAAGGTGCCGGGCGTGCTCCACGTCGTCACGGTCGACGATGTGATGAAGGTGCTGAAGAGTCCCTATTACGGCCCGGCATTCCACGACCAGCCGATCCTCGCCCACGAGAAGGTCCGCTTCGTCGGCGAGCCGGTCGCCGCCGTGATCGCCACCGACCCGCACATCGCCGAGCAGGCGGTGCAGCTCATCACCGCCGAATACGAGGAGATGGACGCGGTCTACGACGAGGTCGAGGCGCTGACCTCGAAGGTCTATGTGCACGAGCAACTCAAGCCCGCACACACCTTCGCCGATCTCAAGCACCTCAAGGATGCCAAGGATACCAACCTCGCGCTCGACTATCGGCTGCGCCGCGGCGATTTTGACAAGGCTTTCGCCGAGGCCGAACACAAGTTCGAGCACGAATTCCGGACGCAGAAGGTGCTGCATCTGTCGTTCGAGCCGTTCGCCTGCATCTGCGATTACAAGGACACGCACGTTACGTTCTACGACTCGACGCAGGGTCCTTCGTTCGTGCGCACCGAGATGGCCCGGCTGCTCGGCTGGCCGGAGAACAAGGTGCGCATCAAGGTGCCTTATCTCGGCTCGGGCTATGGCTCCAAACTCTACATCAAGCTCGAGGCGCTGGCGCTCGCGCTGTCGATGATCGCGCGCAAACCCGTGAAGGTCGCCCACACCTTCGAGGAGATGTTCTACCAGATCACCCGTCACCCCTCGACGTTCCGCATCAAGAGCGGCGTCGACAAGAACGGCAAGATCGTCGCCCGCAAGTGCGAGGTTTTCTGGAACGGCGGTGCCTATGCCGACATCGGCCCGCGCGTGACGCAGAAATCGGGCCTCACCGCCGCCGGCCCCTACGATATCGATAATGTGTGGATCGATTCCTACGCCCTCTACACCAATGTGACGCCGGCGGGCGCCCTGCGCGGGTTTGGCGTGCCGCAACTCGTGTGGGCCTACGAGGGCCACACCGACATGATGGCGCGGGCGCTGAAAATGGACCCGGTTGAGTTCCGCCGGAAGAATCTCGCCGTCGAAGGACGTCCGCATGCCACCGGCCAGATCCTGAAGGACCATCCGGTCGAGAAGGTGATGGACAAAGTGCTGGAGCGGATGGAGTGGTCGAAGCCGTTCGACAGGAGCGGCAACAGCCACATCAAGCGCGGCCGCGGCTTCGCCATCGCCAACAAGGCGGTAATTTCGCCGACCACGTCGGTCGCCATCGTCAACGTCTCGGCCGACGGATCGGCCACGCTCTATTGCGGCACCGTCGACATGGGCCAGGGCTCCGACACCGCCATGGCGCAGATGGTTGCGGAAGTCCTCAACATTCCGACCGAGGACGTACGCGTCACCCCGCGCGACACCGACGTGACGCCCTACGACATGGGCACACTCGGCTCGCGCTCGCTGTTCCACATGGGCCATGCGGTGCGCCGCGCGGCCGAGGATGCTCGCGACAAGCTCAAAGCGTTGGCCAAGGAGGTCGGCGAGCCGGAAGGTTCCAACATCCCGGTCGCCGAGCTGTTCCAGAAGCGCTACGGCATGCAGGCCGGCAACGTCATCGGCTCGGGCATCTACAAGCCCGACTACACCCCACCCGCCCCCGGCACCGGCCAGAGTCCGAACGTCACGCCATTTTGGATGGTCGCGGGCTCCGGCGCCGAAGTCGAAGTCGACACCGAGACCGGCCACGTGAAGATCACCAAGCTCATCAACGTGGTCGACTGCGGCAAGGCAATCAATCCGAAGAGCGTCGAGACGCAGATTTCAGGCGCGGCGCTGATGCACCTCGGCTTCACGATGTTCGAGAAGATGCACATCGATGGCGGCCAGGTGACGAACGCCTCGCTCGCCGATTACAAGATCCCCGGCTTCCACGATGTGCCGGCGAAAATGGAAAATCTCTACATTGAGCACGACCAGTCGAACGGTCCGTTCGGCGCCAAGGGCGTGGGCGAAGTCGCGACCTTCTGCGTCGGCCCCGCGCTCGCCAACGCCATCGACGACGCGGTCGGCGTGCGCATCATGGAGATGCCGCTCAACGCGGAAACCGTCTATCGCGCGATCCGCGCGAAGCAAGGCAAGCCGCTGGAGGACGCGTGATGACCGCGGCACGAACCATCACCTTCAAGCTCAACGGCGCGCCGGTCACCGCCGACGTCAAGCCGCATCACAACCTGGTCGAGATGCTGCAGACCGAGTTCGGGCTGACCGGCGCTCGCGAGACCTGCGGCCAGGGCCTGTGCGGCTGCTGCACCGTCGTCGTCAACGGCCGCGCCGTGTCGGGCTGCCTCTATCTTGCGCTGTTCGTCGATGGCGCCGAGGTCATCACCGTCGAAAGCCTGGACACGCGCGACAAGCTCAGTCCCGTGCAGGAGGCGTTCATCGAGGCGAGCGCCTTCCAATGTGGCTACTGCACGCCCGGCTTCATCATGATGGTGACGCAACTGCTCGACGAGCATCCCGACCCGAGCGACGATCAGATCAAGCATTATCTCACCGGCAATCTCTGCCGCTGCGCCACCTATCCCGAAGTCATGGATGCGGTGAAGCTCGCCGCCAAGAAGCGAAAGGCCGGCGCCAGCGCTTGATCCGGTACCCCCAGCAAGGCTAGGTGCAGCTATGGGCGCCGAACCTGTTCAACTCGAAACCGATGTCCTGGTGATTGGTTCCGGCGCGGCGGGCATGTATGCCGCGATCGAGGCGGCGCGCGCAGGCTGCCGCGTTCTCCTAATCGACCGCAGCCTGATCGGCCGCGGCGGCGCGACCGTGATGGCGCAAATGACGGTCGCCGTGGCGTTGGGCGCCGAGGCGCCTGACCACTGGAGCCACCATTATCAGGACACGCTCACCGCCGGCCGGGGGCTCTGCAACGAGCCGCTGTCGCGCCTGCTTTGCGAAGAAGGCCCTGCTTGCATCAAGGAGATGGATTCCTGGGGTGTCGGCTGGGCCCGCAAGGACGGCAAGATTACCGCTGCCTTCGCTCCCGGCCATGACCGGCCGCGCTGCGTCTATGTCGACTTCCTCAACACCGGTCCTGCTGTGTCAAAGACGCTACGCACCGTCGTGCACAAGACTCCCGGCATCACCCGCACTGGTGATCTCTGTGTGGTCGATCTCTTCAAAGCGGATGGTGAAGTGGCCGGTGCGGTCGCTTGGCATGTCGGCAGCGGTTCACCTGTCGTGATCTCTGCCAAGGCGACCATTGTCGCCACCGGAGGGCTCACCCGTCTCTACCGCCGCAACAGCGCCTCGACCAACATGGGCGGCGATGGCTATGCGCTTTGTCTGCGCGCCGGCGCGCCGCTGATCGACATGGAGTTCGTGCAGTTCTTCCCGATCGGGCACCTCGCCCCGCGGCTGATCGGCATGGACCCGATCATGTGGGATCCGTTCCGCTACAAGCTCGGCGGGCTGCTGCTCAACAAGAACATGGAAGCGTTCACCGACCGCTACGGCGTACCGGAGGACGGCAAGTACGTCATCACCCGCGATCTCGGCACCTACGCGATCATCAAGGAGGTCGAAGCTGGCCGCGGCTCACCGCACAGCGGCGCCTATCTGAGCTTCCAGCACGTTCCGGAGGCGAAACTGCGCGAGGCGTTCGGGCCGGTGATCGATCGGCTTGCGGCCAACGGCATCGACCTGACAAAAATGTCGGTCGAGGTTGCGCCGATCGCGCATTATCACATGGGCGGAGTGACGGCCGACGTGCGGATGCAGACCGAGGTGCCCGGTCTTCTGGTCGCGGGCGAGGCGGTCGGCGGCGCGAACGGGGCGAACCGGCTTTCGGGTAACGCCATCACCGAGGCGCTGGTGTTCGGCCGGGAGGCCGGACGCACAGCCGCCGCACGGGCGAAGACGATGATGTCCGCGCCGGCTCCGATCAGTTCGGCGCGGGCGGCGGTCGATCTTGTCCGAGGCGACCCGCCGAAGGACGTGCCCAACTCAGCGGAGATGCTCACGCGCTTGCAAGCCACCATGTCCGACGACGTCGGTCCATTGCGGACCAAAGACAAACTTGAGCGTGCACTCAAAACGCTCGGCGAGCTCGACGCCGCGCTCGGCGACCGGCCGTTCGGCGATGCCGGGGCGTTCGACATGCAGCGCCTCGACTGGTTCGATCTCCGCAACATGCTTACCGTCGCGCGCATGGTCACGCAGGCCGCATCGCTGCGGACCGAAAGCCGTGGCGCCCATCAGCGCGAGGATTTCCCCGAGATGCTGCCGCGATGGCGGATCAATCAGGCGATCCGGCTACGGGGCGAGGAGCTGGAAATCACCCAGGCGCCCGCCTCTGCCGCACAGGTCGCCGCACAATGAGCCAGACCGCGACGTTGAGAATCTGGCGCGGCCAGAGCAAGTCGGAAGGCCGCTGGGAAACGCACGCCGTGCCGTTCGAGCGCGGCCAATCGGTGCTGGATGGGCTGCGCTGGATCCGTGTTCACAAGGATCCATCGTTGGCGATTCGCTTCTCCTGCATCAACGCGAATGCCTGCAAGGAATGCATGATGGAACTGGACGGCGAGACGGTCTATGCCTGCACTGCGCGGCTCGAGCCGCGCGAGATGATTGTCGCGCCGCTGCCGAACAAGAAGCTGGTGCGCGACCTCGTGACCGAGATCGCCCCGCCTGCCGAACGCTTTGCGGTAAAGGAGAAATGATGACCACCGAACGCAAGCCCGTCGCCTTCGGCGACATGCGCAACTGGATGAAGGCGCTGAAATCGGCCGGCGAACTGCGTGAGATCGACGCCGAGGTCGATTGGGACGTCGAGCTCGGCACCATCACGCGTATCGCGCAGGGTCCGGGAACCGGTCCGGCCATGCTGTTCAGCAACATCAAGGACTACAACAAGAACACCACCCGCTGCGGCGCCGTGTTCGCCGGCGGGCTCGGCAGCTATCGCCGCGTCGCCATGATGATGGGGCTGCCGCCGGATACACATCCACGCGAGTTGGTGAAGATCGGCCGCACGATCACGGAAGGCCGCGTTCCGCCGCGCATCGTCAAGGAAGGTCCGTGCAAGGAGAACATCGTCACCGGCAAGGACATCGACCTTTTTGATTTCCCGGTGCCGCAGTGGAACCGGGTCGATGGTGGCCGCTATCTGCTGACATACGGCGGCGTCGTGACCAAGGATCCCGACAGCGGCGTGATGAACGTCGGCATCTACCGCGGCATGGTGTCGGCCAAGGACCGTATTCCGATCCTGATGTGGCGCGCACAGCACATCGGCCATCACGTCACCGCCTGGCAGAACGGCGGCTCGTCGGAAATGCCGATCGCGGTTGCCGTCGGCTGGGAGCCATCGCTCGGCTTCACCGGCGGCTCGCCAATTCCAAAAGGCGTCTGTGAATACGATGTGATGGGCGCAATTCGCGGTGCGCCGGTCGATCTGGTTAAATGCGAGTCGGTCGATCTCTACGTGCCGGCCACCGCCGAGATCGTGATCGAGGGCTATCTCCAGCTCGATCCCAAGAAGCATGACATGGAGGGACCGTTCGCCGAGTTCACCGGCTATGTCGCCGGCGACAAGAGCCCGAAGCCGACGATCCGCGTCACGGCAATCACCCACCGCAACAACCCGATCCTGCGCGGCGCGATCGAAGGCTCGCTGCCCGGCTCGTTTTCCGAAAACGGCATCTGCTCGTCGATCATGCGGGCGTCCACCGCCTGGAACGTGCTCGACCGCGCCGGCGTGCCGGGCATCACTGACGTCTGGTGCCCGCCGGTGCAGACCGGCATCAACCTGCTGATCCGGATGAAGTCGTCCTACCGCAACCAGGCCAAGCAGGCGGCCAACGCCATCTGGGGCTCCTCGGCCGCCCATGTACGCTACAAGCACATCACCGTGGTGGACGATGACATCGACATCCACGACTACGCCGCGGTCGATTGGGCCATCGCGCACCGCGTGAACGCGGGCGAGAACGACATCATCATCATGCCCGACACGTTCGGCGCGGGCCTCGATCCCTCCACCCGCAAGCGCGACCGCAACCCGGCGCTGTTCGGCACCGGCAAGTGGAATCGCGTCCTGATCGACGCCACCATGAACCTCGACTACGACCCCGATCCCGAGCTTGGCGGCGCGCGCTTCCCACCCAAGGTCTGGCCGGAGCAAAAGGACATCGACGCCACGATGGCGCGCTGGTCCGAGTTCGGGCTGGAGAAGCCGAAGACCGTCTAAGCCGGCTCCGGCTCGGCTTTGGCCGCGCCGGCGGTTTTGCCCGCGACCTCCGGCATCATCAGCCGCGCGACTGTCGGGATCACCAGCAGGCTGCAGATCGGTGATAGCAGCATGCCGCCGACGATCACACAGGCGAGCGGCTGCTGGACCTGCGAACCGATGCCGGTGGACAGCGCCGCGGGAACGAGGCCGATGCAGGCTGAGAGGCCGGTCATGAAGACCTGCCGCATCCGCGCCTCGCCGGCCTCGAGGATGGCCGTCTCGGTGCCCATACCCTCCTCCACGCCGCGGCGGATGTAGGACACCAGCAGAATGCCGTCCATCGCGGCCACGCCAAACAGCGAGATGAAGCCGACGGCTGCTGACACACTGAGGTTGAGGCCCGCCACATACAGTCCGAGGATGCCGCCCGCGACCGCGAATGGGATGCCTGAAAGCGCCGTCAGGCTGTCGCGCACCGAATTGAACAGGCTGTAGAGCAGCGCCAGGATCAGAATCAGACTGAGCGGCACGATGATCGCGAGACGCTTTTTCGCCTCCTGCAATGCTCCGAACTCGCCTGACCACTCCATGCGATAGCCCTGCGGCAGCGGCACAGTGCGGGCGATGCGCTCCTGCGCCTCGGCAACGGTCGAGCCCAGATCGCGCTCGCGCACGCTGTACTTCAGCGGAATGAAGCGCTGGCTGTTCTCGCGATAGATGTAGGCGGCGCCGGTTTCCAATCGCACATCGGCAACGTCGCTCAGCGCGATATAGGCGGGCGGGGCCTTGGAATCGCTGTTCGCCAAGGCGATCGGGATCGAACGGATGGCGTCGACGTTATCGCGATAGCGCGGCGCGAGCCGCACAGTCAGCGCGGAGTTGATTTCGCCCTCGTAGACGCGCGTCACCTCCTGACCGCCGATGGCCGCTTGCACGACCGCATTGATGTCGCCGACGGAGAAGCCGTAGCGGGCTGCCTTGGCGCGGTCGACCCGCACCACAAGATTGGGCTGCCCCAACAGATTGAACGCCGCCGGATTGACGACGCCCGGAACCTTGGCTAACTCGGACTTGATCGATTTTGACAGCCGTTCGAGCTCACCGAGATCGGGGCCGAACAGCTTGATCGAATTCTCGCCCTTCACGCCCGACACCGCCTCTTCGATGTTGTCCTGGATGTATTGCGAGAAATTGAAATCGATGCCGATGAATTGCGAATTGAGCCTCTCGTTCATCCGATCGACCAGTTGAATCTTGGTCAGACCCTTCGGCCATTCGCTTTGCGGCTTCAACGGAACGAAGAACTCGGCCAGGAAAGACCCGTCGGGATCGGTCGCATCGTCGCCGCGGCCCTGCTCGGAGACGACCGTCTGCACGGGAGCAAACTCCATGATCGTCTTGCGGACGGCAGCGACCGCGTCCATGCCTGCTTCGAGCGTGATGGTCGGCGGCATCACCGCGCGGATCCACAGATTGCCCTCTTCGAGCTTTGGCAAGAACTCGGTGCCGAGCCGCGCTCCGAGGACGCCAACGACGATCAAGAACGCCGCCGCGATTGTTCCGGCGCTTCGCGCATTGCGCACAGCAAGCGGCAGCAGGGTCAGATAGACTCTGCGGATGGACCGGACCACGATCGTTTCGATCTCCTGGACCTTCTCGGGCAGCAGGAGCGAGGCGAGCACCGGCGTCACCGTGAAGGTTGCGATCACGGCGCCGGTCAGCGCGTAGGCATAGGTGCGCGCCATCGGGCCGAAAATCTGGCCTTCCACGCCTTGCATGGTGAACAGTGGGAGAAACGCCGCGATCGTGATGATGACTGAGAAGAAGATGGCCTTGTCGACCTCGACTGCTGCAGCCAACACGCGGCGCAGCTTGTCCGCCAGGCTCGCCTCCGGATCGGCAAGCGCGCGCCGGGTGTGATGCGCGAGGTGGCGGAAGATGTTCTCCACCATGATTACCGTCGCATCGACAATGATGCCAAGATCAATGGCGCCGATCGAAAGCAGGTTGGCCGATTCGCCCCGCAGCACGGTGATGATGACCGCAACGAACAGCGCGACCGGGATGGTGGCTGCTACAATGATCGCCGAGCGCAGATTGCCCAGGAACAGCCATTGAATCAGGAAGATCAAGGCGATCCCGAACATCATGTTGTGCAGCACCGTATTCACGGTGATGCCGACGAGATCGCCGCGATCATACCACGGCAAGAGCTTCACCCCACGCGGCAGCGTACCGTCGGTGTTGAGCTTCGCCACCGCCTCGCGCACCCGCGTCACCACCTCCATGGTGCGCTCGAATTTCTGCATTAGCACGATGCCGTTGACCACGTCGGTTTCGTCGTCGCGTCCGGCCATGCCCAGGCGCGGGCGAAAGCCAACCTGGTTTTTTGCTATATCGGACAGCTGCACCGGCAGGCCGCCCTGCTGCGTCAAAACGATGTTGTCCATGTCCTTCACCGAGGACAGAACGCCAAGTCCACGCACGTTCACCGATTGCTCGCCGAGCGAAATCGTCCGGCCCCCGACGTTGGAATTGCTCGCGCCGATCGCAGCGATGATCTGCGGCAGTGTGAGACCGAACGCACGCATACGGTTGAGGTCGATCTCGGATTGGAATTCCTTGGTCTTACCGCCGAGCACCAAAACATCGGCGACGCCCGGCACCAGACGCAGCCGGCGCTCCACCACCCAATCCTGGAGCGTGCGGAGCTCGATCAGGTCCATGCTCGGCGGACCGACGAGCTGGTAGCGGAAGATTTCGCTGATCGTGCCGGCGGGCGAGATCACCGGCTGCACGCCGGGCGGCAGCCCGACGTCTTTCAGACGATTAAGCGTCTGTTGGCGCACAAAGTAGTAGTCGCGGCCGTAGTCGAATTGCAGGCGGACGAAGCCGAGCGCAAAGACCGAGTTGGAGCGGATAAACTTCAAGCCGGGCGTGCTGGCGACTGCGATCTCGATCGGGATCGTGACGTAGCGTTCCACCTCTTCGGGCGACTGGCCGGGATATTGCGCGATGATCTCAATGATCGGCGGCGCCGGATCGGGATAGGCCTCGATATTCATCGAGTAGAACGCGCCAAATCCAATGGCGAGGAATGCCGCAAATGCAATGAGGACCAGCGGCCGCCGGGACAAGCACGTCGAGATCAGACTGCGAATCATGGCCGGATTGTAACGATCTTCCCAGCCGCCCCGCTAAGAACTGCTTGCCGCCTGGTCCACGAACAAGCTGCCTTTGGTCACAACAGTTTCGCCAGGCTGCAGACCTTGCAACACCTGGATCATTCCCCCCCGGGTGATACCGGTCTTGATCTGCCGCACCTCGATGGTCTTATCGGCTCGCGCCACCCAGACGCGCGCGTTGTCGGCTTCGTAGATGACAGCATCGCGCGGCACGCCGAGCGAGCTGTCGCCCTCGTCGGTGTAGATGGTGACCGACGCGAACATCTCGGGCTTGAACTGGCCTTTGCTGTTGTCGATCGTCGCGCGCACCACCAGACGGCGGATGTTCGGATCGAGCGACGCCGCCACATGGTCGACGTTGGCCTTGAACGTCGTCTTGGGATGGGCGAGCACGGTGAAATCGAGCTGTTGTCCGGCGCGAACCTTCGGCGCCTCGCTCTCACGGACGTAGGCAATGAGCCACACGGTCGACAAGTCGCCGATGGTGAAGACCGGATCGACGAGACCCGTGCTGATATAACTGACGTATTGGCCGGGACCGATCTTGCGCTGCACGACCGTGCCGGACAAAGGCGCATAGATCGGCGTCTCCGAACTGATCTTGCCCTGCTCCTGGAATGCCGCGATCTCGTTGTCGGTCTTGCCAAGGATGGCAAGCCGATTCCGCGCTGCTTCGAGGGCGGATTCGGCCGTGCGTAGATCGGCACGCGCCTGGGCGAGGTCTGCCGTCGCGGTCTGGAAGTCGCGCAGCGGGCCCGCCTTGGCCTCGTAGAGTGTTCGGTTCTGCTTCTCGATGATCTCGGTGATCGTCACACGCGATTTGGCGCGGTTTATCGCGGCAAGCGCCGTGAGGAAATCGTTCTGTGCCAGCACCATGTCGGCGGCTTCGAGGTAGAACAGCGGTTGCCCGCGTTCCACGACATCCCCGGGCTTGGCCATCAGCCTGGTCACGCGCCCGGCGTAGGGCGGAAAGATCGAGGTCGCCTTGTCCTCGTTGATCGAGATCTTGCCTTCGGTCATGTGCTCCGACCGAAACGTCATCGCTTTGACCGGCTCCATGCCCAGCGACGCCCACTGCGCCGGCGTCGGCGCGAAGCGCGCGATCCGCTTGGCCTGGCTGGACAATTCGGTGCCTGCACCGGCGGCGACTTTGGGACTGCGCCCGTCCTGCGCCATCAGCACAACAACCACCGCGCCCACGGCCACAACGGCGATGACAATCATCGCGTGGGTATGGTGCAACCCTTCGCGCGCCCACCGCGTGGTGCGAGAGAGAAACGTGCCCAAACCTGGAAACCTCCTCCCTGGAAAGGCTATTTTGCCGCAGGTATAGCAGACCTGCCCGCAGCGAATAGTTAAAAAGCGGCCATATTCGGCGGACGGATCGGCGTCTCAACGCGGCTAAGCACCTTGGATTTAAGGCTTTTTGAAGCGTTAAGGCCCGCGGCGTGGGCCTTTTTATCCCTCCAGGAGCTTAATCCGTGGCGCCGAGCGGCGGCAGAGCCAGCGCGGCATCGACCAGTGATCCGGCACGCTTCCAATCAAAGTTCCGATAGACGTTGGTTTTCACGATGAAGGACGCACCGCCATAGAATTTCTCGTATTGCGCGTGGCGGCTGCCGAACTCGGAGCCAAGGAAGTCCCACAACAACCGCATCAACGCGACCTTGCTTCTGGCATCGGTCGAGGCCGAGCGCTGGTAGCGTTCGATGTCCGGTTTGGTCAGGGCGCTCTCCAGGTCGGCCAGCGACGACGGCAGCGTGATGAAGGCGCCGCCGGCGAGCTCGCGGACCATCTCCAGCATGCGGCCGTTGAACTCCGACTGCATCGCCATCGCCGAATAGAGCGTGGTGGTGGACGGCCACAGCACGCCGTTCCTGATCGGCGCCACGATCTCCTGCGCGAGCAGCATGGATTCGTAGATCGTCACGAAGGCGGCAAGCTCGCCCATCATCACCTGCACCGGCGGGGCGGCGACGTTGCCCGTCATCTCGTTCATGCGCTGAGCGAGGCCGGCCAGGAAGCGAAGCTTGGTGACGTAGCGGACCTGCGCTTGATGGTTACCGAGCGAGTGCGCGGTGGTTTTCGACCACTGGTCGCGGCTGATCTCGACGTTGCGGTAGATGAAGACGCGCTCCCAGGGCACGAAGACGTTGTCGAACACCACGTAGCTGTCGGATTCATCGAAGCGGCTCGACAGCGGGTAATCGAATGAGTTGTCGGCGCGGAGCGCGAACGGCCGGCGCGGATAGAGCTTGAGGCCCGGTGCATTGATCGGCACCGCGAGGCAGTTGGCGTAGTTCTCGTCGCCCGGTTGGAGCGGATGGATGCAGCTCAGATGCAGCCAGTCGGACAGCACGCCCCCCGTGGCGAGCTGCTGTGCGCCCGAGATGACGATGCCATCGTCACGCTCCTTCACCACGCCGGCGTAGAGCGCCGGGTCGGTCTGCTTGTGCGCTGGTTTGCTGCGATCGATCTGCGGCGGCACGATCGCATAGCTGACGTAGAGATGCTCGTCGCGCATGCGCTCGTAGAATGCAACGACGTTGTCAGCGTATTTCTGGCCGCCCTTGGCGAACACCTCCGGCACGGCAGCATAACCAGTGAAAAAGCCCGCGACATGGTCCGGCGTACGGCCCATCAGGCCGAAGGTTGCCTCCGCCCATTTTTCCGAGAACAGCCGCCGCTGCCGCAAGTCGGCATGGGTCTTTGGCATCTGAAAGGCGCGCAACACCGGGGTCCCGGTTTTGGGCGAGGTGAACGTCATCAGCTCGCGGTTTTCGGGTGCCGCGCCTATGTCATAGAGCCGCGCGACGGAACGTGCGGCCTCGCGGAACGCCTTGTGCTTGCTCACATCGGAGACGCTTTCGCCGTCGAGAAAAACCTGCCGTCCATCATTGAGAGAGCGCAGATATTCGGATCCGGTTCGCAGCGCTGTCATGGCATTCCTCCCGATATAAATACAAAATATAGCTACATGATGTATCTTTCTAGGATGCTGTCAAGAGAATGAATGTGTTATGCTCGCCGGCCGGAGGGCAATGCATGACGACGTCGAGAAAGAAGCCCGGTTCTGATCGTCCGCCCAGCGGCTTGCCGCGCCGCGGCAAGGAATTCGTCCCGCCAGCGACCATCACGCTGACGCCGATGCTCAAGGCCGGCGGCGACGTGGCCTTCCGCGAAACGCTCTACCTGATGGCCCTCACGTTCAGCCGGCTCACCACCTGCCGCGAGGCCTTCGGCCGGTTGCTCGGGCTCACCGCTTCGCAGTTCATCGTGCTGATCGGAACGGCGTACCGGCAGGGCAACGAAGGCGTGTCGATCCGCGCGCTCGCCGATCACACGCAGCTCGCCGCGACGCATGTCACCACGGAGGTCGGCCGGCTGATCGCCAAGGGCCTCCTGACCAAGCAGCCCAGCACGCGCGACCGCCGCAGCGTGCTGGTCCGGCTGTCGCCCAAGGGCGAAGACGCGATCCGCGCGGTCAATCCGTTCCTTCGGCGCGTCAACGACCTGCTCTTTACCGACGTTTCGCGTGAGGATTTCGCCATCGTGTCCGGCTTCCTCGAAAAATTCGCCCTCAACAGCGAATACGCCCTGGCGGAAATCCGCCGCTCGGAGCGCGAGCGCGCGGGGAGCCGCCGCTAGACTCGCGCAGGGCAGGATTGAATTCGCCGCTCGGCCCTTGCCTCGCAGGGCGGCGTCCATCACCCTCGCTGTGCCGGAAGATGAGGGAGACGATGTCGGAATTGGAACGCTGGGAAACGCGGTTTGCGGCGCCGGGCTATCATTTCGGGACCGAACCGAACGCTTTCCTCAAAAGCAAGGCCGACCAGCTCAAGCCCGGCCAGAAGGCGCTCTCCATCGCCGACGGCGAAGGCCGCAACGGCGTTTTCCTCGCCGAACAGGGCCTGGACGTTCTGGCGATGGATTTCTCTCCGACCGCGCTGGCGAAGTCGCGTGCGCTCGCCGAACAGCGCGGCGTCATGATCCGCACCGAGCAGGCCGACCTCGATACTTGGCAATGGCCGGTGGCAGCATTCGATGTGGTCGTGGCCATATTCTTTCAGTTCTGCGCGCCGCCGCTTCGCGCACGGGTGTTCACCAACATCAAGCAGGCGCTCAAGCCGGGTGGGCTGCTGCTCATGGAGGGCTATCGCCCCGAGCAGCTCAAGTACAAGACCGGCGGGCCGTCGGAGGTGGAGAACCTTTACACGCGTGCGCTGCTGGCGGAATCATTCGCCGATTTCGCCTCTGTGGAGATCAGAGAATACGACAGCGAAATCCATGAAGGTCCGGGACATGGCGGCATGTCCGCTTTGATCGATCTGGTCGGCCGAAAGTAAGAGCCGGCTGGGACGCAAGTAGAACTGGAAGAGAGCTATCATGATCAAAGTGCTGCGGATCGGCCACGCCACCTTCGAAACCCCCGATCTCGCCAAGGCGATCGAACATTACACTCAGGTGATCGGGCTTTCGCTCGCCGGGCGCGAAGACAAGCGTGCATTCCTGGTTACCAAGGTCGGTCAGCTCGTCATTGAGCTGCGGCAGGGAGCACAAGCGCGCTGCGCCAAGCTGTCGTTCGAGGTCGCGGCCAATTCCGATTTTGCCGACCTGCGCCGCGAATTGCAGAAGCACGGCGTTGCTGCGGAGGAGCGCAACGACTCGGTCCCCGGCGTCCCAAAGGTGCTCTCCTTCCAGGATCCGAAGGGCACCGAGATCGAGCTGTTTCGTGAGTGGAGCTATCTCGGCAATCACGAGCAGGTCGTTGGCGTCGGCGCGCTCAAGCTCGGGCACGTTGCCTTTGTCACGCCCGAGCCGAAGATGCTCGCCGAGTTCTATGGAAAGGTGCTTGGCTTCCGCGTCTCCGACTGGATCGGCGACTTCTTCGTGTTCATGCGCTGCAATGCCGATCACCATGCGGTGAACTTCATCAGCGGCCAGAACATCAAGATGCACCACATCGCGTTCGAGCTCCGGGATTTCTCCCATCTGCAAACGGCGTGCGACCTTTTTGGCGAGCGGAAAATACCGATCATCTGGGGCCCGGTGCGACTCGGGCCCGGTCACAACGTAGCCGCCTTCCACCGCGACCATGACGACTGGGTGGTCGAGTTCTATGCCGAGCTCGACCAGATGAAGGACGAGGAACTCGGCTATTTCGATCCACGGCCCTGGCACCATGATCGCCCACAGCGCCCCAAAGTCTGGGACGCCAAGAAGGTCGCCTATATGTGGGGTCCGCCGCCGACGGCGGATTTCATGCGAAGCCGCGATTGACCGCCAGACCCCGTTGCGAAGGGGTCTCCAGACGCGATAGTTTTAATGGAAACGATAAACGGGCTTTATAGTTCAAGCGGGGTGCATGGCGCATGCGCAGCCTCAACCTGGACCAGCTCCGAGCCTTCGTCGAAGTGATCGAGCGCGGTAGCATCACCGCAGCCGCCAAAGAACTCAACCTCACGCAGCCTGCCGTCACCCATCAGGTCCAGGAACTGGAGCGGCGTTTCGACGTCGCGCTGGTGGAGCGGATCGGCAAGAAAACATACCTGACGGAGGCCGGCGGAAAGCTGCTCGAACACGCGCGCCAACTCCTCGAGGAGGACGCGCGAACGCGCCTGGCGATGCGCCGGTTCGGCGATGGCTGGCTCGAGCGCGTCCGCGTCGGCACCAGTGCGACGGTACTGATGTATGCGCTGCCGCCGATCTTGCGGCAGCTCAAGACCGAGCACCCCCAATTGGAGATCAACCTCAAGGCAGGCCTCACCGCGGCGACGCTGCAATCGCTGAAGAACAATGCGCTCGACCTTGGCCTCTGCGCTCTGCCCATCGCCGATCCGGCGTTCGAAATAACCCCGTTGTTCGACGATGAACTGGTCGCGATCCTGCCCGACAACCTGGGGCCGGCGCCGAAGAAGGTGACGCCGGCGTTCCTCGCCGGCTGTCCGTTGATTCTCGGCAATGACGCGTCAGCGCTGCGCCGCACGATCATGGAATGGCTGGCGCTCTCAGGACCTGCACCGAAACCGGTGATGGAGTTCGACAACGTCGAAGCGATCAAGAGTCTCGTGGCCGTTGGCCTCGGCGCCTCAATCGTACCGAGCCTGTCGCTCGGCAGCGGTCACGTTCCGGCCGACAATGTGCGCGTGGTGCCGCTAAACCCGCGCGCGAGCCGAAGCGTCGGCCTGGTGCAGCTTCGCGGCAAGCGCGTCACCGACGGCGTTAAGGTGGTCGCCGACGCGCTGATGACGCTACGCAAGCGCCGCCGCAACGGACGCTAGAGCTTCTCGACGAGAAATCGCATCAGGCGCGGCGCGAGAAAACCCGAGAAGCTGTTCGGCTCGTCGATCGGATCGCTGCCCCAGTAGTGCGGTGCGCCCTGCAGGATCGTCGTGCGCACGAAGAAGCCCGCCTGCTTGAGCGCCAGCACGAACGCATCGGTGTGCGCGCGGCGATCGACCAGGTCGTCTTCGGTGCCGACGCTCAGATGCACGGCCACCTTGTTGTTCGCGGTCGACGGCATGGCTGATCGGAGAGGCATCGAAGTAGAGCTTGCGATTGTCCGCAAGCGACGCGCCGAGGAACAGCTCGATGTTGTTTTGTTTCGGGCTCTGGATGTTGTACTTGCCCCACATCTCGGCGAGGTCGTAGACGCCATAGACGCCGGCGAACATCTTCACGTCCGTGCTCACCTTGGCGTGTGCATCCTGCGGATAGCCGCCCTCGAAGCTCTTGCCTGCGAGTGCCGCCAGCGCGCCGATGTTGCTGCCAGCGGAATGGCCGAACACGCCGATCCGCTCCGGCGCGATGTTGAAGTCCTTGGCGTTGCCGCGCACGAACTGGATCGCTGCCAGCGCATCCTGCACCGCGTGCGGAAACGTCTTCTGCCCGGGCTTGGCCAGCCGGTAGCTGATCGCAAACAGCGCCACGCCGCGCTCGGCGAGATACTTGCCCCAGTGCTGGAACTGGCCGCGCACGCCCTGCACCCAGCCGCCTCCGTGCACGCCGACCAGCGCCGGAAAGGGTCCTGAGCCCTTCGGCAGGTACAGGTCGCCCGCAAGCGCAACGCTGTCATGCGTCGCATAAGTCACGCCCGGCCGTGTTTCGAATTCGCTGAGTTTTTCGGCCGTATTCATCCCGATGTTCCTTCCCGTTGAACGCGCATTGCGGCATGATCTTGAAACACCCGCTTGCCTCGTGCAATGGAAAGCGGGGCGAGAAACGTAAACGAGTAAGACAGGGGATTCGCGCATGCCGGACGCGATCAAGTCCATGGTCGTGAATGGCGTGACCATCGAGGCCGTCGAACTCGGCGAAGGCCGCCCGATCCTGTTCCTGCATCCCGGCATCGGCATCGATCCGGCCACGCCCGTGCTGGCCGAGCTTGCCAAGGGCGGCCGTGTCATCGCGCCATCGCATCCTGGCTTCGGCACCTCGCAACTGCCGAAGGGCATGAGCACCGTCGACGACGTTTCGTATTTTTATCTCGATCTGCTCGAAGCGCTCGATCTGCGCGACGTGCTGGTTGTCGGTGTCGGCCTCGGCGGCTGGATCGCGGCCGAGATCGCGGTGAAGGACTCGTCGCGGCTGTCGCGGCTCGTCATGGCCAACGCCGTTGGCGTCAAGATCGGAGACCGCGAGACCCGCGACATCGTCGATATCTGGGCGCTGATGCCTGACGAGTTCAACGCACTCGCGTATTTCGATCCGAAGGCCGGCGAGCGCGACTACAAGAACCTGCCAGAAGCGGATTCGCTCGGCGCCGCGCGCAACCGCGAGGCCCATGCGCGCCTCGCCTGGTCGCCCTACATGCACAACCCCAAGCTCAAGAACCGGCTGCACCGCATCAAGCTACCGACGCTGTTTCTCTGGGGCATGGCCGACCGCGTGCTCAGCGAGAGATACGGCCGCGGCTATTGCGGCCTGATCGCCGGCGCGAAATTCGAGCCGGTTGAGAAGGCCGGCCACTTCCCCCACATCGAGCAGCCGCAGGAGTTCGCCCGCCGGGTGCTCGCTTTCGCCGGTGCCGCGGCGGCGCCGAGCGTCGCGCGCGTGAAACGAGCCTGAAGGAGACTTGGAGTCATGCAGGTCTATTATTTCACCGAGCAGCCTTACTACCCGACCTGGAACAGCCATTCCGGCTCACTGCGCGTGAATCTGCCCAACAAGGTGGTCGACCCGATTACCGCGGGCGACCTGTTCCACCGTTACTACGACGAGTGGAAGGCGGCAGACGAGTTTGGCTACAACATCATGGTCAACGAGCACCATCAGACCGCGACCTGCATGTCCTCGACCGTCATCGTCGGGCTGTCGGTGCTGGCGCGCGAAACCAAAAAAGCGCGCATCCTGGTGCTCGGCTATCCGATCGGCCACCGTCCCGACCCGCTGCGTTGCGCGGAAGAGCTCGCCACCATCGACGTGATCTCGCGCGGCCGGCTCGACATGGGTTTCATCAAGGGCGTGCCCTACGAATTCCCGGCGTCGAACCAGAATCCGGTCGGCGTGATGGACCGCTTCTGGGAGGCGCATGACTTCATCCTCAAGGCGATGACCAGCCACGACGAACCGTTCAACTGGGAGGGTGAATATTTCCACTACCGGCAGGTCAACGTCTGGCCGCGCCCGGTGCAGCAGCCGCATCCGCCGGTCTGGACCACCACCGGCAACAAGTCGCAAGCGCGGCTGCTCGGCGAGAAAGGCTACGTGATGGCGACGCTCGGCTCGGGCTACGGCACGCGACCGCTGTACGACGCCTATCGCGCCGGCTATCTGGCAAAATGGAAGAAGCCCGCGCCGGCCGACCGTGTCGCCTATCTCGGCCTAGTCGCGGTCGCCAACGACGAAACCGAGGCGCGCCGCCGCGGCGAGTTGGTTGCAGGATATCTCCGCTCATCGGCGATCGTGCACGTGCCGTTCCGCAATCCGCCGGGCTTCCTCACCGTCGATGACAACGCACGCATGCTGCGCGGCCAGAGTGCGCCGAGAAGCTTCACCAAAGACGGCCGCCCGATCAACATGCATCACGGCAGCGTGCAGGACCTGATCGACGCTGGCATTCTGTTCTGCGGCACGCCCGACCAGGTGCACGATCAGATCATCGACTTCACCGAATATTGCGGCGGCATGGGCAACCTCTTGATGATGGGCCACGCCGGCTTCCTCACCCATGAGGACACCATGAGCAATCTCGAGCTGTTCTCTAAGCATGTGATGCCGCGGCTGAAGGCCTACAAGCAGCCGGTGCCGGAGGCGACCGCGGCATAGGGAAAGCTCAAGCCGCGCGCCGCGCCGGCTTCCGCTTTCGCACCGCGGGCTTGCGCCTGACAGCCCGGCGCGCAGGCGCCTGCGAGATCAGCGGCACCGCATCGATCAGCTTGGCCGTCGCGCCGGCCAGGCCCCGGCGACCCCGCGCCGCCTTGATGAACGAGCCGACCATCACGCCGAGCTCGAACGCCAAGCCCGCGCTCAACCGCGGGTGCAGCCGGACGGCACTTGCCAAGGCGGACACTAAAGCATTCGAGCGCGCGGCCATTGCGGAAATCCCGTTTGAGGAGTCGCATTCCAACGCGCCGGAACCGGTTCGGGTTCCGAGTGCTATTGAACGGCATTCGGCTCATTCCAATCCGGCAGGCAGCGGCACCTTGCGTTCGTAGAACGTCCACAACAGCGGGAACAGCCGCGGATTGAAGGTGCCTTCGGCGCAATCGCGCGCCTCGTCCGCACTGAGCGGGATCGCGCCGCCCATGATTTCGGCCTGCAACTGGATTTGCGCGTTCTCCTCCAGGAACGTGCAGGCGAAGAACGCCTCCTCGGCCGTGGCGCCGACGACAACGCAGCCATGGCCGCGCATCTGCACCGCGATCCTGTCGCCGAGCGCGCGCGACAGATCGGCGGCCTGCTCGTCGTTGACCACGAGGCGCGGGATTGTTCCAGGTCGGCACGCCGGTGCGGAGAAACGAGCCGTGCAGGAAAACCGGGACCACCTCCTTGCCGGCAATGCCCAAGCGCCCGCGCATGCGGCGCATGAAGATGCGCGATGCACATGGCGTCGGGCCGGTCGCGGTGGATCTGCGTGTGGATGCGCCATTCCAGCGGGATCAATCCGCCCGGATGCTCGATGATCGTGCCGTCGATGTCGAACACGAAGATGTCCTTCGGGCGCACCGTGGTCTTTTCGGTGCTGGCGCCGGGACTGATGAAGACGCGGCTCGGTGCCCGGCACGCGGATCGACACGTGCCCGAACATGCCGATGGTACCCTGCAAGTTCAGCATTCGCGCCATTGTCGCGGTCTTTTCGCGCAGCAACGCTTCATCGCTCATGACGGTGCAACCTCCGCGTGAGTTCTCGGCAGCGTTGACGCTACTGCGACTTCGCCACGCCGGCGCGTTCGATGATGCCGCCCCAGCGATCGATTTCCGTCGCCAGGAATTTCTGCAATTCGGCCGGCGACGGACTTTCGACCGGAATGGTGCCAAGCCGGATCGATCAGCGCATGAATGTCCGGCGCGGCAGCGACCGCCTTCAACTCGGCATGCAGCCGGTCGACGACTGGCTTCGGCGTGGCCGACGGCACGCACAAGCATGGTCCAGCCGACGGCATCGAAGCCGGGGACGCCGGCTTCCGCGATGGTCGGAATGTCGGGGGCGACCGGCACGCGCGTGGTCGAGGTGACGCCGAGCGCGCGCACCTTGCCGGCGGCGATCTGCGCCACCACGGTGCCGGTGTCGGCGAACATCAGCGAGACGTGTCCGGCCATCACGTCGTTCAAGCCCTGCGGCGCGCCGCGATAGGCAACGCCGTTCATCTTGGTGCCGGTCATGGCCTGGAACAGCTCGGCCGCCAGGTGCAGCGACGAGCCCGGCCCGCTGTGCGCGAACGAAAGCTCCCCGGGCTTGGCCTTCAAGAGCGCAACCAACTCCGCAACCGATTTTGCCGGCACGTCAGGATTGACCACCAACGCCAAGGGCGTGTGGAACAAGAGCGACACCATCTGCAGATCTTTCAGCGTGTCGAACGGCAGCGTCTTGTAGAGCTTGGGGTTGGCGGCAAACAGGCTCGCCGCGGCGAACAGCGTGTGGCCATCGGGCGGGGATTTGGCGACAGCTAGGCCGTGCCGATCACGCCGCCGCCGCCGGCGCGGTTCTCGATCAGCACCGGCTTGCCCATCCGCTCCTGCAGCTTCGGCGCCATCGCGCGCAGAACCACGTCGATGCTGCCGCCGGGCGGGAACGGCACCACGAAGGTGACCGGCCCGGTGGGGAAATCCTGCGCCTGCGCCCCAGCAACAAACAGACTCGCCAGCATGGCCGCGGCCACGAAATATCGACAGATCATCATCTGTCCTTCTCCGAAAGCCCGCGCTCCTTGATGAACGCCGTCCAGCGCGTGACCTCCTCGCGGTACATATGGGCGCTGGCCTGCGCGTCGAGACCGAGCGGCTCGAATCCGGTGTTGCGGAACTTCGCCTGGAAGGCCGGCTCCTGCGCGATAACGACCACCTCGCGTGCGATCCGCTCGCCGATCGCGTCGGGCACGCCGGGCGGCCCGAACACGCAGAGCCATGCGGTCTGGTCGACCCCCTGCACTCCTCCCTCCAACATCGTCGGCACCTTCGGTATTGACGGCAGCCGCCGTGAGCTCGCCACCGCGAGCATCTTCAAGCGCGGATTCTCCGCCTGGCCGGCGCCGACGGCCGAGCTCATCATGTGCGCGTCGATCGTGCCCGCCAGCAGATCGTTAGTCGCGGGCGCGCCGCCCTTGTACTGCACGTGCTGCATCTGGATGCCGGTCTGCTGCATGAACACCTCGCTGACCAGATGGGCGAAGCTGCCGTAGCCGGTGGTGCCGAAGTTGAGCGCGCCCGGCCGCGCCCTCGCATAGGCGACGAATTCGGCGAGCGTGTTCACCGGAAGATCTTTCTTCACCACCAGGATCGCCGACCATTCCGCCACCATCGCCACCGGCACGTAGTCGCGCAGCGGATCGAATGGATAATCCTTCTGCACCGCGGCGGGCGTGACGTTGGCGCCGACTGCGCCCATCTGCAGCGTATAGCCGTCGGGCTTGGCCTTGACGACCGCGCCGATGCCGATCACGCCGTTGCCGCCGGGCTTGTTCTCGACCACGACGGTCTGGCCGAGCCGCGCGGTGAGGCCTTCGGCGAGAATGCGCGCCACGAGATCGATCGAGCCCCCGGCGGCGTAAGGCACAATCAGCGTGATGGAACGGGAGGGGTAATTGTCCTGGGCGGGCGCTGTACTTGCAAAGCTCAGAAGAAAGCAGAACGCGAGCACGAGGCGCTGTATCCCTTCCCGTTCGGGGAGGGTGGCTCGCGCGAAGCGAGAGTGAGCGCGAGACGGGTGGGGACTGAGTATCAAATGAAACGCACTCCCCACCCGGCCGCTCGCTGACGCTCGCGTCCACCCTCCCCCTTCGGGGGAGGGATAAGCGCGTACGCTGCAGCGGTTGAACACTAAGCCCTCGCGTACCTGCCGCGGTTGAAGAAGCGGTCCTTATTGTCGTCGGTCGCGGTCTCGCGGCTCGACTTGATGTCGTTCTGCTTGGCGATCATCGCCTTCACCGCCGGCCGGGCCGACAACTCCTCGAACCAGCGCTTGAAGTTCGGCATTGCGTCGATCTTGGCGCCGTGCGCGGCATGCTGGCGCGTCCATGGGAACGTCGCCATGTCGGCGATCGAATATTCATCGCCGCCGAGATATTTGGCCTGGCTGAGCCGCGTTTCGAGCAGCTCGTAGAGCCGCAGCATCTCACTCTTGTAGCGGCTGAATGAATATTCGTTGCCCGGCTTGGGCGCGAACAGGTTGAAATGGGTGAAGTTGCCGAATGCAGGCCCGATGCCGGAGACCTGGACCATCAGCCATTGGACCACGTCGTATTTTTTTGCCGCGTCCTTCGGCATGAATTTGCCGGTCTTGTCGGCGAGATACATCAGGATCGCACCAGACTCGAATACCGTGTAGGGCTTGCCGCCGGGACCTTCGGTGTCGACGATCACCGGGATTTTCTTGTTCGGATTGAGCTTGGCGAATTCCGGCGAGTGCTGGGCGCTGGCCCACACGTCAACTGGCTTGAAATTGTAAGGAAGCCCGGTCTCCTCGAGCATGATGAAAATCTTCTGCACGTTCGGGCTGGTCAATCCATAGAACTCGATCATGATCCTCACCAACTGGGTTTGTTTCTCTCCGCCTGCGTCCGCATGTCGCAAAGCCGGCGGGCGCGAGCCTAGCGCGTCGTCTGGGCGGCTGCCACAGCCCTCGGCTATGATCGGCTTTGCCCAAAACCGGGCGCAGTTGACAGCGGATACCCTGCCTGAAACCCTCCGGCGCAAGCGATCCGCGGGGGGATTAGGTGGCCGCTAGAGAAGAATCGCGGGATTGTTTGATGCCGATCGGATTTTGCGTCCGGCTTGCCGCCAGCATATTCGGCTGCCTGCTGCTGAGCGCCGCTTTGGCGGCGGCGCAGGAATCGGTCGAGCAGTTCTACAAGAGCAAGCAGATTGCGATGATCGTCGGCTCATCGGCCGGCGGCGGCTACGACACCTATGCGCGGCTGCTGGCGCGCCATTTCACGAGCGCGATGCCCGGTAACCCCACCGTCGTCGTGCAGAACATGAGCGGCGCCGGATCCAACCGCGCCGCGGGCTACATCTATTCGGTCGCGCCGAAGGACGGCACCGCCACGGCTGCGATCTTTCCCGGCGCGGTGCTGCAACCGCTGCTCAGCGACGTGCCGGTGCCGCACGATCCGAACAAGCTGATCTACCTCGGCAGCGCCAACAGCGACGTCTATGTCTGCTACGTGCGCACCGATGCGGCGGTGAAGACATTCAAGGATGTTCTCAACAAGGAGCTGATTATCGGCGCAAGCAACCCGGGCGCGACCACCTACGATCTGGCGCTTGTGCTCAACAGCGTGCTCGGCGCCAAGTTTCGCATCGTCACGGGCTATCCGGGCAGCCGCGAGATCACGCTTGCGCTGGAACGCGGCGAGGTTCAGGGCGCCTGCGGCATCGGCTGGACCGGCATCGAGATGATGTATCCGGACTGGTTCGCCAAGGATACGGTCCGGGTGCTGGTTCAGCTCAGCACCAAGGGCCACCCCGATCTCAACAGGCGCGGCGTGCCGCGTGCGGGCGAGTTCGCGCGCGAGGAAGACGATCGCCGGGTGATCGAGCTCGTCTTCAGCCAGGGCCTCTTCGGCCGTCCCTATGTGCTGCCGCCGGGCGTTCCGCCGGAGCGGGTCGAGGCGTTGCGCAAGGCATTCTTGCAGACGCTGAACGACAAGAACCTGCGGGCGGAAGCCGATAAGATGCAGCTCGATGTCGATCCGATGACCGGCGACGAGTTGCAGAAGCTTGTGGCCGAACTCTATGCCACACCGCCGCGCCTGATCGAGCGGGCGCGGCTGGCGCTCGCGGCCAAACCGTTGGCCGGCAAACCGCAGCGGTGATGATCGTGCTCCCGACAATCTCGCGAGGCGCCTGAGCGATGGAAGGCATTGGAACGGAAGCGGCCTTCATGGCTGCCGCGGCGGGCAAGGCCTTCGTCACGCTGATGGAGCCGCAACGCCTGATGTATCTGATGGCCGGCTGCATGATGGGGCTGATCCTCGGCATCGTGCCGGGCATCGGCGGCCTCGCCGGCACAGCGATGCTCCTGCCGTTCACCTTCGGCATGGACCCCTATTCCGCGTTCGCGCTGCTGCTCGGCCTCGGCGCGACCACCGCCACCGGCGATCCGATCCCTGCAGTTCTGTTCGGCGTGCCCGGAGGTGCAGCCTCCGCGGCAACGGTGCTTGACGGTTTCCCGATGGCGAAGCGGGGCGAGGCCGGGCGCGCGCTCAGCGCCGCCTACATGTCATCGATGATGGGAGGAATCTTCGGCGCGATGCTGCTCGCGGTGTCGATCCCGATTCTGCGGCCGGTGATGCTGTATCTCGGCTCGCCCGAGCTATTGGCGTTTTCCGTCTTGGGCATATCGATGGTGGCCGTCTTGTCGGGCAGCGCCCCGTTGCGGGGCGTGGCCGCCGGCTGTCTCGGCATCATGATCGCGATGATCGGCTCTGATCCACAAACCGGCACGCTGCGCTGGACCATGGACAGCCTCTATCTGTGGGACGGTCTGCCGCTGACGCCGATTCTACTCGGCCTGTTCGCGCTGCCGGAGCTGTGCGACCTCTTGATCGCCCGCACCACGATCTCGAAGGAGATCGACAAGAAAAACATCTACAAGGGCCAGTGGCAGGGCGTGAAGGACTGCTTCGACAATTGGTGGCTGATCGTGCGCTGCTCCTGGATCGGCGGCGGCATCGGTTCGATCCCCGGCATCAGCGCCTCGGTGGTGGACTGGCTCGCTTACGGCCACGCGCTCAAGACGGAAAAAGGCGCGCACCTCACCTTCGGCAAGGGTGACGTGCGCGGCGTGATCGCGTCGGAAAGCTCCAACAATGCCAAGGAAGGCGGCGCGCTGGTGCCGACTCTGGCCTTCGGCGTTCCCGGCAGCGCGACGATGGCGATCCTGCTCGGCGCGTTCCTAATCCACGGCCTCGTGCCGGGCCCGGACATGCTGCACAAGAACCTCGATATCACCTATGCGATGGTGTGGTCGGTGGCACTCGCCAACATCCTCGGCGCCGGCGCCTGCTACGCGTTCAGCCCGCAGTTCGCCCGCCTCGCCACGCTGCGCTACACGCTGATCCTGCCGGCAGTGCTGAGTATCGTGTACATCGGCGCGTTCGAAGCATCACGGAGCTGGGGCGATCTGTTCGCGCTGCTGCTGTTCGGCGTGTTCGGCTGGGTGATGAAGCAGTACAAATGGCCCCGGCCGCCGCTGGTGCTGGGCCTGGTGCTGGGCGACAGCATCGAGCGCTACATGTTCATCTCGATCGAGCGCTACAGTTACACTTGGCTGTTTCGCCCGGTGGTGGCGATCCTGCTGCTGATGGCGATCGTCGGCGTGGTGCGTCCATTCATTTCCGATGTGCGCCGGCAAGGCGGCATCATGAAGCTGCTGTCGAGCTTCCAGGCTCCGACGTTCCATCCGCAGCAGTTGTTCACGATGTTCTTCATTGCGCTGATCGCCATGCTGATGGCGAGCGCGCTGCCCTGGGCCTTCGCCGCCAAGCTCGTGCCGATGATCGTCGGCAGCCTTGCGCTCCTGGTCGCCGGCTTGAGTCTGTTCAACGAACTATGCCGCAAGCCGACGGCCGCAGCCGGCGTGAGCCTCGTCGATAAGGCTCAGGCGGAGGTCGAACAGAAGATCCACATGGATATCGAATCCGACACCGGGCACCTACCGGTACGCACGATCGTGACGCGAGCGGCGCGCTTCTTCGGCTATCTGCTGGCCTTCATGGGTTTGATGGCGCTGATAGGGCTGATTCCGACAGCGGCGATCTTCGTCATCGTGTTCATGCGGCTGGAAGGGCCTGAAAATTGGAAGCTGATCATTCCCTATGTGGTCGTCCTGATCCTCGGAGTCTACGTGGCCTTCGACTGGTTCATGTCCATCCCCTGGCCACCCAGCCTGCTCGGCCAGCTTGTGCCGGCGGCCAAAATCATCCCCTCGGTGCAGTAGGAAGACCCTGATACCGGCACCCGGCAGGCCGGTGGTGCGGCAACGCCACACCGGCTGGAATTTGTGTGGGTTACGCGGGGATTCCACAGGTCTGCCAGTGAAATAGCCCTAACTCCGCCATTCGCCGCGGTATCAATAATCCGGCAACCCTGGTATTTGTTTGCCTAATCCGACACCACCCATGACCCCCGCCTTCCATCAGGGGATTCTGGAGAAAAGCCCGATGCGAAGTGCGCGCTTCGAACAACTCCTCGCGGGAACAGCGGTGGCTCTGGCCTTGGCGCTAACGCCTTACGCCAGCAGCGCCTTTGCCGCGGCCGATACGCCGATCACGGTCGCCGTGCCGGTGCCGGAGAGTGCCGACCTGCCGCCGCCGAGCATCAAGGACCTTGCCCCGTCCGACCTCGCCATCAAGTCCGGGACCCCCGCCGATACCGTGGCGAGCAAGCCCGTGCCGGCCGCGACCGAGACCACAAATTCGGTGCCGGCATCCGACGGCGCCAAGTTCACCACGGCCGCGGCCGGTGACACCGCGATCGTCGACAAGCTTCGCGACCAACTGGCCGCCGGAAAGTTCGACCGCATCCTCGGCGGCAAGAAGGAGCGCTCGACGATCGAAGCGTTCTACTCCAGCCGCGACTTCGCGCCGCTCTGGATCGCCGACGGCGCCATCAGCGAACGCGGTAAGGCCGCGGCTGCCTATCTCGCGGGCGTGAGTGCCGATGGCCTCGACCCGAGCGAATATCCAGTGCCACAGATCAAGGCCGGCATAGCGCCCGAAGCTCTGGCCGAAGCCGAGATCAAGTTTACTGACGCGGTGCTCACCTTCGCGCGCCATGCCATGGGCGGCCGCGTGCATTACTCCCGCGTCACAGTCGACGCCGTCTATGAACTCGCCAAGCCCGATCCTGCGAATGTGCTGGCCCGTATCGTCAATGCGAAAGATGCCGGCGCAGCGCTCGACAGCCTCAACCCGCCGCAGCCGCTGTACAAGGCATTGAAGGCGAAGCTCGCCGAAGCGCGCAATGGCGCCAGCGACATCGCCAAGCCGACGATCGCTCAAGGCCCGGTGCTGAAGTACAGCAAGGCGAGCAAGGACAAGAAGGGCAAGGAGATCAATGAGGTCCTGATGGAGGATCCGCGCGTACCTGCGTTGCGCGAGCGGTTCGGCCTGAAGGCGCCGGAAGGCGACATCAACTACGACAAGGCGCTCTCCGACACGATCGCCAAGTTCCAGAAGGAAAACGGCATCAGCCCGAGCGGCCAGCTCAACTCGGCGACGCTCGATGCACTCAACGGTCCCAAGCGCGAGAAAACCGTCGACATCATTCTTGCCAACATGGAACGCTGGCGCTGGGTCCCACGCGATCTCGGCAACACCCATGTGATGGTCAACATCCCGGACTACACGCTGCGCGTTATGCGCGACGAGAAGCTCGTCTGGAAGACCAAGGTCGTGGTCGGCAAGCCCGACCTGCCGACGCCGCTGCTCAGCGCGGAGATGAAGTTCATCACCGTCAATCCGACCTGGAACGTGCCGCCGTCGATCATTCACAACGAATACCTGCCGGCGCTGCAGGCGGACCCGCAAGCGATGGAACGGATCGGCCTCAAGGTCGAGCAGAATCGCGACGGCACCATTCGCATCTACCAGCCGCCGGGTGACAAGAATGCGCTCGGCCGCATCCGTTTCAACTTCCCCAACAAGTTCCTGGTGTATCAGCACGATACTCCGGACAAGCACCTGTTCGCCCACGACAAACGCGCCTACAGCCACGGCTGCATGCGCGTCGAAAACCCGCTGAAGTACGGCGAGGTGATCCTGGGCCTGGCGCTGCCGAACGAGCACTACACCGCGGAGCGCCTGCAGAAGATGTTCGGAGGATCGGAAATCAACATCAACTTCCCGGCGAACATCCCGGTGCACATCACCTACCAGACCGCTTTCGTGGACGATGACGGCAAGCTCCAGATCCGCGACGACGTTTACGGCCGCGATCAGCGCCTGCTGGCGGTCCTCAAGGGCTCCGAGCGCAAAATGGCGGATTCCGCCATCGACCGACCGAAGGGCAGTTCTTCGGCGCCCGTCCGGATGCCGCCCGGCTCCTTCGGCAGCGGCACCAACTTCTTCGGCGGCGGCGGGTCGTTCTTCGAGCACCTGTTCGGCGGCCCGGCACCGGCGCCAAGGCCGCGCGCCCGCGTCGGCGCCAACGAGCGGCGGGTCGTCCCGCGCTGATACAGCGCTCTCGAGCGTTTTTCCAAACCGGCCGCAGCCATCGCTGCGGCCGGACGCGTTTTGAGGCACAGTGCACCAGCACAAGAAAGGGAGCTTCGTATGGTGCAGGACTCGGAAATCGATTTGCCGGATGTCGTCGCTGAGGTCACGGCCGCGTTCAACCGTTACGAGAAGGCGCTGGTGACTAATGACGTCGCCGTGCTGGACGAGACGTTCCGCGTTGATCCACGCACCATCCGCTACGGCGTAACCGAAATTCTCTATGGCCACGACGAAATCGCAGCGTTTCGCGCGGCGCGCTCGCCGGTCGGCCTCGCGCGCACGATCTCGAAAACCGTCATCACAGCTTATGGTCGCGACTGTGCCGTGGCTTCAACGCTGTTTCATCGCGCCACGATGCCGGGCATGGTCGGCCGGCAGATGCAGACCTGGGTTAGATTCCCTGATGGCTGGCACGTGGTCGCGGCCCATGTCAGCGTGATCGACGAGAAGGCCGTTTGGAAGCGAGCATGAAGGACGGAGCATGACTGGGATCGATCCCCGCATTGTCGGGACATGGCGAATGAAGACCACGATCGGCCGCGACGATGCCGGAAACGTGCTGCCCCCGCCTTACGGGCCCACGGCGATGGGCCTTGTCGTATTCCAAGCCGACGGGCGGATGATGGCCGTTCTGTGCGACGGCCGGCTGGCACTACCTGCCGGCGAGCCGCGGCAGTTCATGTCCTACGCCGGCAACTACACGTTCGACGGCACGACGCTGTCGACGCGCGTTGACGCTTCGTCCGACGCCAGCCGGGTCGGCGGCGATCAAATCCGCCATGTCCGCTTCGAGAACGGATCGATGGTGCTGGCGCCGCCGCGGCGGCTTTATGCCGGCATCATGCAGCATCAGGAACTGGCCTGGGAGCGCATCGGGCCCTGACGCCCCGCCGATGTGACGGACAGCCGGAATTGTTCCGGTATCGGGAACCATTGCCGCTCTCTCAAGTTGCTCCATTGAGCGAGGAATCGAAGCGATAGCGACCAGCATGAATCAAACCGAAACGCCGGTGGTCCGCACCACCACGCAGGCGCGCGAAGGCGTCACCGGGCACGGAGTGCGTTATGTGCTGATGATCAGCACAGCAGCGGTTGTCGTGGCGTTCGTCGCAATCTGGCTGTTCTATTTCACCTAGCGCGCAACCGCGATCCCGACCAAGCCCCATACGATCAACGCCGCGGCGGTACGATCGCGCCAGCGCAAGCTTGTAGCCAACATGCAGAACGACCAATCCGGCGATCACCAGCCACACCGCCAACGGTGGTACCGGCAGCCCGCACGCCGCAACCGCGGCTGCAACCAACCCCATTCCAGCTAGCACCACGATCTGATCGTCGCCATATTTGACCAGCGAATGCCACGACGCGTGCAGCAGCCCGCGAACAACGTGAGAATCCGTTCTCGGCTACCGGCGAGGCCCCACTGGGAGTGTAGCAGATGCGGCCGCGCCTAACGGCGCCAAAGCTTTGCTCAATGGTTACGTACACGAATTCGGCTACATTCCCGCTCGATGCCCTCCCATTCAAGAAAATCCCACCCGCTGACCAAGGCCCAAGCCAGAGGCTTCTGGTTGCACGCCCAGCGGCTCACGACCCGCAGGCCCTTCGGTGACACGCCGGAGGCAACTCTCGCGGCGGTGGAGCATCTGGGTTATGTGCAGATCGACACCATCAATGTCATTGAGCGGTGCCACCACCACATTCTGTGGACGCGCATCCCCGCCTATCGGCGCGAGCATCTGCAACAGGCCCAGAGTATCGACAAAAGCGTTTTCGAATACTGGACGCACGCCCTGTCCTACGTGCCCACGAAAGATCTGCGCTTTTTCATCGCCGCCATGAAGCGGCATCGGCGCGAAGGTCACCGTTGGTTTGGTTCGGTCAGCAAGGCTGATTTGCAAAAGGTCCTGACGCTCATCAGGAAGAATGGCGCACTGACGATCCGCGACATCGACGACGACGTGCTGGTGGAAAAGCACCATCTGTGGGCAAGTCGCAAGCCGTCGAAGCGGGCGCTGCAACTGCTTTTCTACACCGGTGTGCTGACGATCAGCGAGCGCGATGGCATGCTCAAGACATACGAGCTCATGGAACGGCACTTCGGCTGGGACAAGCTGCCCAAGCCGGCCGCGGCGAAGGAAATGTCGTGCTATCTGCTCGACCGGGCGCTGCGCTCGCAGGGGATCGTGAGTCTCGATTCGGTCTGCCACCTGGACGCCAAGAGCAAGCCGGCCATCCGTCAGCTGATCGAATCCAGGATTCGCCGCAAAGAGCTCGTTCTGGTTGAGCTCGAGGGCGCGGGCAAGCTTGAGCATTGGGCAAGTCCCGGTGTCATCGAAGCCAACGGCCCCGCCTCGGAGATGGTCCACATCCTCTCGCCGTTCGACCCTCTCATCATCCAGCGCAAGCGGCTTCGTCTCTTCTTCGACTACGAGCATCGCTTCGAGGCTTATGTCCCCAAAGAGAAGCGATTAATCGGATACTTCGCTCTGCCTGTCCTTGTGGGCGACAAGATCGTCGCCGCCATCGATCTCAAGACGGATCGCAAGAAGCAGGAATTGCTGGTGCAGAAATGGACCTGGACCGGTAGCGGTCCGCGTAAAGAATTAAAGGGCCGTATTGAGGAGGAATTGCACCGCTTCGAGCGCTTTCAGCTTGCGGATCAAGGACCGGGGTCGCTGACAGTAGACCGAAGGTCGCCAGCTAACCCAGAACACGAGTAGGCGTGTGCGAATGAAGTGCAAGCATTCGCTTGCGTCTCAGGCGGCGGCCTGCGACAGCCGACTGACTTCGCGCTGCACCAACTTGCGGTAATGCTTGCCGTTGGTGATCAACTGGTCCGGCGAGCCATCCTCGATGACCCGCCCCTCCTGCAGCACGACGATGCGGTCGAGATTGCGAACCGTCGACAGCCGGTGCGCGATGATGATTACGGTTCGACCCTGCATCAGCCGATTGACAGCCTCCCGGATCGCTTCTTCGGATTCGCTGTCGAGCGACGAGGTCGCCTCGTCCATCAAGAGCAGCGGCGCGTCCCTGAGGAACGCGCGCGCAATCGCGATCCGCTGGCGCTGCCCGCCTGACAGTTTCAAGCCGCGCTCGCCGACCAGGGTGGCAAATCCGTTTGGCAGCTCCTCGATGAAGTGGCAGCGCGCCGCGATCGCCGCGGCCAGCACCATCTCGTCGGTGGCATTGGGTCTGCCGTAGCGGATGTTTTCCATTACCGTGCGGCGAAACATGGAGATGTCCTGGGGCACTACGGCCATGGCCTCGCGCAGACTTTCCTGCATCACTTTCGAAATATCCTGACCATCGACAAGAATGCGGCCGCCCTGCGGGTCGTAGAATCGCTGCAGCAGCGCGAACAGCGTAGATTTTCCACTGCCGGACCGGCCGACCAAGCCGACCCGCTCGCCGGGTTGGAAATGCAGGTTGACGTTAGAGAAAACCTGGTGCCCGTCGGTATATCGGAATGAGATATTCTCGAACACGACACGCGCCCCGCGCTTTATCAGGGGCGTCGCCTCGGGATGATCGCGCAACTCGTGAGGGATGAGAAGCGCCGGTAGCGCCTCGGCCAGACGAGCCACATGCTGGGTGGCATCTACTAGCGCTACCGCGAGGTCCCGCGTGGCGTGCAGAATGGCAAGCCCGAGCGTGCAGCTCAGCACGACGTCGCCGGTTGTGGCCGACCCACGTTGCCACAAAACGATCGCCCAGGCCAAGAGCCCGGTCGCCAGCAAGATGGTGACGACGGCGTGCAGGATGCGTAGTTTCTCCAGATACCGCAGGCTGCGCTGCCTCGCGGTCATCTCCAGGTCGACGATCGAGTCGAACCGATAGTGCTCGCGTGTGCGCCCGCAGAAAGCGTTGACCAGAGGCATATTGCTGATGACGTCAACCATCTCGCCGTCGATAGCGGCGGCCTTGTCGGCGTAGTCGTGATGCAGCGGCTTGCCGGCCGCTGCCAGGCGGAACATCGCGAACACCATGAGGCCCGCGACAACGGCGAGACTTGCGGCCATGGTCGCACTCACCGTCACCATCAACGCGATCGCGGCCACCGTCGCCGCACAGGGCGGCAGCACGTTCCAGATGAACATGTTTTCGACAGTGTAGATGGCGTTGGATGTCGCGGTGATGCGGCTGCTCAAGGTGCCGGGCAGTCGATTGGTGAAATAGCTGGGTGAATGACCGGTCAGGTGGCGAAACAAGTCGCGGCGTACGTCGCCGGTGACGCCGACGAAGGCATAACTTCCTATCCAACTGGCGAGTCGCCACAGCAGGTTGTCGGCCGCGATCAGCGACACCAGAAGCGCGAACGCGCCCCACACGCCTAGCGCCGTGTCGGCGCCCGAAAGCACGTCGACCAGTTTCTTCACGCCATATTGCGTGCACACCGAGCAGATTACCGCGGCGAGAACCGACGCTAAAATGATGCCGTGGGCCAGCGGGCGCTGCCTGGCGTAATGAAATATGAAGGCGAACGGCCGGTGTATGTGGCGCTGTGCGTCCATCGGCTACTGGCTGGGTTCCGGTGTGATCCTCGCCCCGCTGGCGCAACTATTCCACGCCACTCTCGAAGGAGTGCCGCAACACGTAATCAATATTGACGTTGGCGCGGAGAAATAGTTCCGGAAAATTTCTGAAATTTATTGTGGGTTCGTTTTGTTGCGACGCGATCACTCGGCGTTACGTTCAACAGTTGCATGAGTCTTGCCGCGTCTTTTCACCCCTACAGGAGTACCTTATGCAGATCGCCCAAATCGCGCCGCTGACCGAAGCTGTGCCGCCGAAACTTTATGGCGGAACAGAACGCGTCATTCATTGGCTCACCGAGGAACTGGTGGCACTGGGGCATGACGTGACCCTGTTCGCGAGCGGAGACTCCTGCACCTCGGCGAAGCTCGAGGCGGCATGGCCGCGGGCATTGCGCTTCGACAGTTCGATCCGTGATCCCAATGCTCTTCATGTCATGATGTTGGAGCGGGTCCGGCAGTGCGCCAGCGACTTCGATTTCCTGCATTTCCATCTCGATTATTATCCGTTCTCGCTGTTCTCGCGCCAATCGACGCCGTTTGTGACGACGCTGCACGGCCGCCTCGACCTGCCGGAGCACCAACCGCTGTTCTCCACATTCTCGTCAATGCCCGTCGTGTCGATCTCCAATTCGCAGCGACGGCCGGTGCCGAACGCCGGCTGGGTGCGCACCATTCATCACGGCCTGCCGGAAAAGCTGCTCACCCCGCATCCTGTGAGGCCGCAATACTTCGCGTTTCTCGGCCGCATTGCGCCCGAGAAGGGCGTCGATCGTGCGATCAGGGTGGCTTTGCAATGCGGGGTTCCGCTGAAGATGGCCGCCAAGGTGGACAAGGTCGATCGCGACTATTTCGAGACGCAGATCAAGCCGATGATCGACGGTAAGAACGTGGAGTACATCGGCGAGATCGCCGACAAGGACAAATCAGCTTTTCTGAGCGGCGCGATGGTCCTGTTGGTGCCGATCGATTGGCCCGAGCCGTTCGGCCTGGTGATGATCGAGGCGATGGCGTGCGGCACGCCGGTCATCGCGTTCAACCGCGGTTCGGTGCCGGAGGTTATCGATGACGGGATCACCGGATTTGTCGTCGAGGACGAGAAGGGCGCGATCGGCGCGGTCTACCGGTTGGGCGAGCTGTCGCGCGACCAGATCCGCAAGCGATTCGAGGAGCGCTTCACCGCGCGCCGGATGGCGCAGGATTATCTCGCGGTGTATCGCAGCCTGACGGAGACGGAGCAGCCGCACCTGCGCTTGATTGCCGGCGACGCACCGACCATCCAGCACCCGGTCAGCTAACGGGACGAACGGCGGACACGCGGCGATTTTCCTGGGTTTCCGGCATCAGCACCAGCACCGCAATCAAGGCAACGGCGGCAATGCCGCCGAGCCCGAGGAAGGCTGTCTGGCTGCCGAAATGATCGCTCATGTAGCCGCCGACTGTGGTGCTGGCCGCGGCTCCGAGCCCGGTCATGGTGCCGATGACGCCTTGCGCCAAATTGAACCGCCCGGTGCCGCGCGTAAGGTCGGCGATGATCAACGGCACCATGACGCCCATCATGGCGGCGGTGATGCCGTCCAGCACCTGAACCAGGACAATCAGGTGCGGATCGGTGACGGTGGCGAAAAGTATGGCGCGGATCGGCAGCGCGGTAAAACCGATCAGGAGCAGCCGGCGACGGCCCCAAATCCCGGCCTGATGCCCGACCCAGGGTGATATCACGGCAACGACGAGCTGCGGCACGACAATGCAGGCGGCGATGAGAACCGTGGCCCATTCGCTCGACCGCGCCGTCAGCGCGCCACCCATCAGCGGCAGCATGGAGGCGTTGGCCAGGTGGAACAACATGATGCAGCCGGCGAAGATCAGCAGAGGACGCTTCCGCAGCAGGACGGGAATGTGCGGATGTTCGCTCTCCCGCCGTGCGAGCGCGCCACCGTGCGCCCGATCGGGATCGATCTCGCGCTCCGCTATCATGCGCAGCGCAATCAACGTCGGAACCACGAGCATCGCGGTCACGATGAATACCGCGCGCGCTGAGAAGAAATAGCCGCAGGCGCCCATGGCGGCGGCGGCGAGACCGCTGCCGATCGCGGAAAAGCGGGCGTTGCGGCCGAGCCTCTCCCCGATCGCCGCGTGACCGACAAGACCAAGGCTGATCGCCGCGATCGCCGGGCCCAGCACACAGCTTGCTGCCGCATGCATCACGGCCGCGGTCAGTACCACGGGAAAAATCGGCCAGGCCGCGTAGGTCAGCGCGGCAGCGCCGATGGCGATCATAGCAAGGGCCGCGACGAACCTTTCCGACTTGGCGGTATCGACCACCGCGCCGCCAGGCATCTGCCCGACCAGCGCGACAAGGCCAGCGACCGACAACAGCATGCCGATATCGGCCTGCGTCCATTTCTGGGTGGTCAGATAGACCGCGACGAATGGCCCGAATCCAGTCTGCACGTCGGCAATGCAGAACACGAACCAATCCAGGCCGCGAAGACTCCTTCGCGAGGGATGAGGAGATCCATCCGGCGATGCAGGCTGCGGCACGACCGCCAATGTCCGGTTGCCCGCGATTGAAGGCTCCAGCGAGCCTTGATCCGGGTCCTCGCGTGCGCGCAAGGAGAGCTTTCTAGACAGGATTACTTCTCCGGCGTCGCTGGCGTATTCAGGCCAATGTGATCGAAGCCCCGCAACGAGCCCAAGACGACGATGGGCTTGCCCTCCTGGTATTCCGGCGCGGCCTTCACCTGGTCGCGCGTCAACTCAAGGACGACCCGGCCGCGCTCCTGGCCGGGCGAGAAGCGCAGCGCATTCCAGTCGACCGCGATCTTGCGGCTGCCGACGCCGAGGAATCCGCCGAAATCGATGATGGCGGCACGGGGGTGACCGGTCTGATCGACGATGACGTCGATGATGCGGCCCATATTCTCGTCCGCAGTGCCGCGGACCTCCCGGCCGAGAATTCCCGACACCTCGCGGTTGTCGAATACCGTCGCCGCCGACACTGAGCCGGCGATCGCGCCGCGGTCCGGGACTGGATTCGCCGGCTGAGCAGTAGGCGCTTCGGCCGGTGGGCCTGGCAGTGCTTCAGCACTTTGCGCCGAGCGCGAAGGAGCAATTTCAGCCGCGCCTAAGGATTGGATCGTGGCGAACAGCGCGGCTGCAACCAAAACCATTCGGTGCTGCTGGTGCATGGGCCCTCCGACGGACAGGGGGAAGCCGTCAACACCAACCCGCAGCGGCGGCCAGAAGTTCCCTAGGGGGAAAACACGATGGACACCTGAACGTTGCCTTCCGTGCGTTGAATATCGAGCGACACCTCGTCCTTGTAGCGGCGAATTTTCAGATCGATACGCGCCTCGCCGAGTTGCAGATTGCGCAGCATGACCTCGTCAAGGAATTCAGGAAGTCTTGGGTTGCGCAAGCGAATCTCGTTTTTCTGCGGGTCGAACTCCAGACCGAGCGACGCCTCGAGCAAGGTGAACGGCGTGGCCGCGGCCCAGGCCTGCGGCGAACAGGCGACTGGATAGAGCGTCGGGCCGCGGCCGCGCTGGCGCTGGAAGCCGCAAAACAGTTCCGGCAGGCGCCGCAGGTCCATGTAGGTCGCGGCGTCAAACAGGCCCTTGAACAGCTGGTTGAGCGCGGACTTCGATCCATAACGCGCAAGGCCTAACGCGATCAGCGCGTTGTCGTGCGGCCAGATCGAGCCGTTGTGGTACGACATTGGATTGTAGCGCGCTTCGTCCTTCGCCACGGTGCGGATGCCCCAGCCGGAGAAGAACCGAGGGCTAAGCAGCCCGCGCGCCACCTCGGCGGCGTGATCCGGCTGCGCGATCCCGGTGAACAGCACTTGTCCTGCGTTCGAGGTCCGTACCCGACAGGGCTGCTTCGCGCCATCCAGCGCCAGCGCATAGGTACCGATATCGGGGCACCAGAACGTCTGCTCGAACCGCGTGGCAAGGCGGCTTGCTGCCGCGTCCAGCTCTTCCGCCAATTCGATCCGCCCCGTCCGACGCGCGCAAGCCGCCGCCGCGCGTTGGCGGCGACACGTATCGCTGCACTCTGCGTCAGCGCGATGGCGGCCAATCGCGTCAGGATAAGTTCACCGTGTTTGGCGAACGCGTCGGGTCGCGGCGAAAAGGCGGGACCGTCGAATGCAGGTACGTGTCTGGCTCAGTCTGCTCACGGATGAGGAAGAATATTCCGCACTTGATTCGCTGTCATTCGCAGGAGGCGGACTGTCACCGCATTCGTGGGTCCTTCGACCCGCTCTCGTCACAGGCCCAAGCAAGCTTTGCTAGCTGGTCCACAAACAGCAAAACCTGTAGGCAATTGAATTTGAAACGAATGAGTGGTGCCAGGGGCGCAAATGCATTGGCGTCATGAGTCTTTGAAAGAACAGCTCAACTCTAATGTAACCCGGCGCAAATACCGTCAGACATACCGTCCCATTTCCAAGCTGTGGGTCGCAACCAAGTCGAATCCCAGCCTTGTAACATTCCTGCCGAATCTCACCCGTCCGCAATGACGGCCGCAATTGTGCCCTTACCGACATTCGCACCGTAGCAAAGTTTTACTAGACCTCACGGAATCTCGCGAACGTGATACCGCCGTTCGTTCATGCATGCCTCTCCAGCCACGCCCACTTGCGTCCTAACTGGGGGAATTGTCGCACGACATTCTGAGATGTCAGATTGTGCTCGAGCCGTCAGCTCTGGGCTACCAGAAATGAGCTGCCCATCGTTGCGGGCCCAAGCCAGGTTAGGTGGGGAAGGAGGTGCCGTCTGAGTCTCCGTCGAGGAGAACGGATTTAAGGACGGAGGAACGGCGCAGCCACCTAACGCGAATGATAGCAAGGTAAGTGCTAGAATATTCTTACTCATGCATTAAAGCTGCCAACATACTTGTATTCCACGGTTCCCAATCTTTTCCCACACCACGACATATTTGCCAGTAACTTCCTGAGGGATTGGCCCCTTCGTCTTAAGACTGAATGTGCCGATCTCGCGAGCAGCAGATGGCCCTAGCAGCTTAACGTCAAGAGTATTGAGTTTCGGATCGCTCACTTTTTCTGCCACGCTTTTCCACATCTCACCGATCGCGGCTCTTCCCTTCACCATGCCAGAGCCGGGTGGAAATGCGGTCGCGTCTTCGGCGTAAAGCGACGCAACGCCAGCGAAGTCGTTCTTGTTGAAAAATTCAATCCACTTCGAGTTGACCGCCTCAATATCAGCTTTCTGCGCGAAAGCCGGGACACTCAGTCCGACCAATAAACTAACAACCAGTGCGGTCCTGCGCATGATGAATTGCTTCCGGGCCTTCCCGAAGATCAGACATGATAGCGCGTACCCAAAGTCGATGAAGCCCCTTATTAATGCTTGGCAATGTCCGGTCGTCGCAAATGGTCGGCCTTGACCAGGGTCGAAGGTCAGCGGGGCGACGTGAGTGTGGTCTGCCACCACATTATGCCCGACCGGCAGGGAGGTGTTACCCGTAACAGGGGCGCAATTGAGTTAGCGCTCTAATCCTTTGAGATAACAAATCAAATTCCAATGTGACCCCGTGCAAATACCGTCAAATATACCGTCGGTCGTCGAAACAGCCGGCGTCACGCCCTAGTTCGATAAACGACGACGGACACGACCAGTGCCGTTGGACGCTTGACAGCACGTGTGGGAAGCGTGGGCGCGCGCCGGCGGCGCGCTGCGTTATGAAATTTCCCACATGGCGATGGCCATATCAGCGGAGTTTTACCCAGCCGCGTTCCTCAATAATTCTGCGTTCCGCGGGGGACGCCCTCTCTCGATCCCATTGCAACAAAAGCGGCCCCATCAATCGGCGCCACCACGCCGGTATCAAAGCTATCATGACCATAGTTTGATAACCGTAGGGAAGCGCTGGCGCTCCCGTGTCGCTAGTGAGCTGCCAGAACAAACGATCTGCATGCACGTGATGGTCGGCGTGGCGTGGCAAATTGTATTGCAGCGCATTGGAAATTACTCGCTTGCAATCCCAAGTGTGACGATCCTCGACCGGCTGGCCCTCCAGACGCACCAGCCCGTAATGCTGAATGTAATTTACCAGTTCATGGACAATCCGACCGATGAACGCGGAGGCGAGAAACGCCAACATGCCTTTGAGGCCGGCAAGACTGTAGGCCAGGGCCAATATCGCGGCCGTATAAATCTGTCCCCGCAAAATCCGATTTTGCCATGACACCCAGTATTGACCATGTCGGCGCAACCGTGCCGCCTCGACATTGACTGCCATCGCTGTTTGGCACCAAACGGTTCGCAAAAGAAATGCCATCCACGTCTCCCCTCGTCTGGCTGACGCCGGGTCGCGCAAGGTGGCGACGTAACGGTGATGGCCGGCGAGATGGAAAACCGCAAAACTGGTGTTAAACGTAAATGCAAACAATATGTTGGCACAGATAGACGCTGGCAAATTGTCGGTGCGATGAACAAACTCATGTCCGACGGTCGCCCCTAACAATGCATATAGATATCCTACTAGCGCCGTAGCTGCGGCCACTTCGAGGACGCTTCCGCTCTCCCAGTGCCCATTTCGCTTGACCAACAGCATGTGAACGATGCTTAGGAAAATCAGCAAAGGCGCGGCCAAATACAAATTGGCGTTACAAAAAAATGCTGGCGGCCGATCGGTCTGCAGATGTTCGTCACCAATCAGGTCATCCAAAACAAAGCCTGTGCCAATAATGACAAGGATCGATATGGCAAGAGCAGATCCGCCAAGGAAGATCCCACTGATGGCAATGAGACATGTCGCAGTCGAGAGCCCGTAACGTGCCCACCCAAATCGATCGGAACGGAGACGAGACATCCCTCCCATGACCTTGCCTAAAGCGGGCTCCGGCGCAGCACCCACCGGCCATAAGTTTGGCCCATGATAAACTGCATCAGCGCGTGGACAGTCCGACAAATTCGTCCCGTCGGGCGGGCGATATCGACAATCAACACCGACCGCAAATTTGGGTTTTCGTTGACCAGTTCATGGTCCCATGAATCGTCAAACAGGAAGCCTTTGCCCTCCTCCCAACTCACCCACTGATCGCGGACACGCATCCGCGGTTGTGGACCCTGCTTGGGCACCTCAAGCGCCAAATGGTAACGGAGATAGCCCCAGTAGGGGCTGCAGTGGGTCGGAATAGATTTGCCGCCTTGCAGGATCGAAAAAAACGCTTGAAACACTCCGGGAATTCGATCGAGCACGGCCGCTGTTTTTGGGCATTGTTGACGGTTGCGTTTGGCCTTGCGTCCCATTGCCTCTAAAAAGAAAACGCGCCAGTTTTTTGAGGCGACATTCGAATTCGAAATCTCGTGCTGCAGTCGATCGACTTCATGATAGCGAGGTACGAGATCCAATCGCCCGCGGAGAGCCAAATATTCTTCCCGAATCGCAGGATACGCTTGCTCCAGATGTCGCAGCGCAGGACAAATGGTGTCAATGCGGGGATAAAGAACGGGGCGCGAGTGCCAAGTCTTGGAAGCACCGAAGACCGCGTTTGGCAATTTGAGCAGCAAATATGCGACCTTCTCCATGTACCGCTCCTCTGCCGCGCGCCAAATATCGCGCCGACGCACCGCAAAGTATAGTCCCTTCGAAATCGAACGCATGAGTTTTTGTAGGCATGTTCGAGATTGGATCTGGCATTCGCGGCCTACACCGGATGAGTAAGTATCTGAAATTTTTTCGCATTTCTGCAACCTTCATTCTGTTGCGCTATAAGATTAGACTATGCTTGCATTTGTCACAGGCTCGACAGGTTTCATCGGTCTCAACCTGATCGAACAATTGACTGCGGTAGGGTGGAATGTCGTGGCGCTGCACCGGCAGAGCTCCGATCTCACTTATCTGCAGCGTTTTGACGTCCGCCGCGTGATCGGCGACATCGCCGATATCGCCGCCGTCGAGCGTGCAATGCCGGAAGAAGTAGATGCCGTTTTTCATACGGCCGCCGATCTCAGCTCGTGGTCGCATAACAACGAGCGCCAGACCCGAACCAATATCCATGGCACGCACAATGTCGTCTCCACTGCACTCAAACGCGGCGCAAAACGGTTCGTGCATACGTCGACATCGAGCGTGTATGGATTGGTTTCTACGCTCGTCGATGAGACCGCGCCGCAGCTCGGCCGTGGATCCTGGTTCAATTACATTCACACCAAGACGGTGGCTGAGGATGAGGTCCGCAAGGGAATAGAGCGTGGACTCGATGCTGTTATCTTAAATCCGACTCACGTTATCGGTCGCTACGATCGTCATAATTGGTCGAGGCTCATCCTGCTCGCCGCGAAAGGTGGGCTGCCGCGGATACCACCGGGAAGCGGTTCCTTCTGCCATGGCGGCGAAGTTGCGCGCGCCCACATTGCAGCGGTTGCCAAGGGGCAAAAGGGCGAAAACTATCTGCTCGCTGGCGCTAATGCGACATTTGCGGAAGTCGTGGCAACCGCAGGTCATCTGCTGGGTCGGAGGTTTGAGGCCCGCACTGTCCCCGCGCCGATCGTTCGCGTGAGCGCGACCCTGCTTAACCTGGTTTCGCACTTCAGTGGCAAGGAGCCGTTGATCACGCCAGAGGCAGCCGCCCTCATTACAATCAACGGGAGTTTCCGCAGTGATAAAGCGACGCAAAAACTCAACTATCGTCCTGTGCCGCTGCGTGAGATGCTGAAGGACTGTTGCGATTGGCTGGTTGAAGAGGGATTATTGGAACGGGCTTTGTCGAGCGAAAACCCGTGATACCGTGACGGGCGTTAGTACAGCATCTTTTGTCCGGCGCTTATTCGCGTGACTATTCGATCTTGGATTGCAGCCGGAAGCAATCGCATCAGATAAGCCGGCCACACCGTTCGTCGCGGGAACGCGATGACCCGGCGATTGCGACGAATCCCGGAAACGATCCTTTCGGCTGCCGTCTCAGCCGATATCGAACCCAGCGGCATTCGGCCATTTGTGCGTTCCACCAAACTCTGAAGCAGGGTGGTGCGGACAAATCCTGGATACACGCTTACCACCTGGATGCCGCGCCGCCAAAGCGGCGGTCGCAAACTTTGCAAATAGGCGGTGACAGCAGCCTTACTCGCTGAATAGGCATTCTCGAACGGCAGCGGAACAAATGACGCAAGACTAACGAGGACAACAATCCGGCCATTGCCCCGCTGCAGCATTTCCGGCAAAACGGAGTCGATAGCGTACACCACGCCAAGGAAATTGATTCGCAGAATGTCCTCAAGCTTGGGAATTTGAAGATCATCGAAATTTGTGATGTCGCAGATGCCGGCTGCGGCAATCAGTATGTCTACCGGTCCGAGTGCCGTTATGATCTTTTTGATAGCCGCCCGATGCTGATCTCGATCGCCCACGTCAGCCACGACGGCAAAACAGGTGGCGTTGGCCTCCTTTAACTCAGCTCCGAGTGTCCCGAGATTGGTCGCATCGCGATCGATCATGCCTACACGCCCACCCTCCCTGCCGATTTTTTGACAGAGGGCGCGACCCACCCCATTGGCCGCTCCGGTCACAAGGACGACGCGATTATCAAAATACAAATACTGGATCCTTCGTACGGATCGAACAGGAAGCAATTCGTCGCCGGCCAATATATGCCAAACCGCGGGTATCTTGCTGCCTATTTCCAGATGAGCACCGATATAGTCGGCAGGCACTGACAGACGCGCCTTGCTCGTACGTCATCTTGACGGTGAGTGTCGCCTAGCTGAGCGCAGCTGCCCCGATCCCTACACTTTTCGGGTTGGGCAGCCAGCAACATTTCAATTATAATTGATATGCGTAAAACTTCGGAGTTGCTTTAAGGGCGCGCTCGCGCATGGGCGAGCTGGTATGCGCTGATGGCAATTATCGGAAAACGACAATGAAGCTCATTCGCATCGCGTTGCTGCCGGTTGCGGCCGGCGTGTGTTTGGCGATCGCTACAGCCGGTTACGAAACGCGCGGTCTCTGGACCAAAAACGACCGAACGCCGCCATTGTCATCACCGCAAGACATCGTGGTGCGAGGGCGTTTGGAACCAAGTGGAGGCGTTTACGAACTCGGGGCATTTTCGATCGCGCCAACTACGGCCGTCGGCGAAATCGTGGTGTCCGAAGGCCAGACCGTTAGCAAGGGACAACTCGTTGCCAGGCTGCGCAGTCACGCGCAGGCTGTCGCTGGTATCGAAACGGCTAAAGCCGCCGTCATGGTCGCGGAACGACGGCTCGAATTCATACGACGACCCTACAAAGATGCAGCCATCAACGCGCACCAAGCAACCGTGCAGGCCCGCGTCGCTGAGGTCGGCCTGGCGGAATCCCAGCTCGGTCGCGGTGAACAATTGCACCAACGTGGCGTCGCATCGGACGAGTTACGAGAAATCCGGCGCGCCGAACTCACGCGCGCACAAGCGCGGTTGGAGGAGGCGCGCGCTCAACTGCGGGCCGCTACGGAGGTGCCGGCACAGGAAATCATGTTGGCGGAGTCCGAGGTTGCTGCTGCCAAAGCGCGACTGAACGGCGCGATGGAAGAACTTGCGCTGACCGAGATTCGCTCCCCTGTTGACGGCACGGTGCTCAAAATTCGAGCGAAATCGGGTGAACTGGTTTCGCATCGACAGATCATGGATATCGGTAACATCAACGTTCCTAAGGTCGTTGCCGAGGTCGATGAGCGATTGGTGCCCCACGTACGCCTTGGTCAAACCGTACGCGCGACGCTGCGCGGTCAAAACGCGGAATGGCGCGGCACGATTTCGCGAATTGGTAGCGTGGTCCTCGCGCAAACGCGCATATCGACGGATACGGTGACGGGGACCGGCGGCCGGATCGTCGAAGTCGAAGCCATCTTGTCGGACGCCTCCGGACTGCCACCCGTTGCCGGGCTGGAGCTGCTTGTTCGAATCCAAGCGCCGTGATGAATGCTCAGTTCTCATCTTGTCAGGTTCGCGATTACGCTGTCATTTCAACAGGCGGGCGCCAAGGTTCGCCGAAACATCGTGGCGTTCGCTGGGATTGCAGGGGGAATCGTTCTCGTCCTTGTCCAGCTAGGGTTTCAAAGCGCACTCTACGACAGCGCTGTTCGTTTGCATCGAAATCTCAATGGCGAAATTGTCGTCATCGCAAGCGAATTTCGGTCCATCCAGGACCCGACTTGGTTTTCCCGTGAATGGCTGGTGATGACCCAGGCCCATCCAGCGGTGGCATCAGTTGCGTCACTGTACCTGTGTCCGGTGGCGGTCCGAAATATCGATGACCGGACGGTTCGAACCCTGCTCGGGATTGGTATCGAATTGGATGACCCCGCATTGAAGGTCGACCGTTTGGACGCCGATCTGCGATTGCTGCGGCTTCCGGGACGAATTCTGTTTGATCGCAAGTCTCAACCTCAATATGGCGACGTCATTGGTCGCTTGCAGCGCGAAACCAGAGTTGAAATGACCACCGCATCCTATGCCACCGCGCTGCAGGAGCCGCTCACTGTGGTGGGCAGTTACGTCCTTGGCGGCACCGTGGTGTATCCTGCCACTGCTTTAATGAGTGCCGCGACCTTGACCAGCATCAGTGGTCAACCACTGCAACGCATTAACATCGGCGTCGTCAAGCTCCGTGCCAATGTCGATGCCTCTGAGGTGGCCCTGCAATTGCAGAAGTTGCTGCCGGACGACACGCGAGCCATGACGGTGCCAAGCTTCATAAAATTGGAAAAGCGCTTCTGGAGCAAAGAGACGCCGATCGGCTTTTTATTTGATCTCGGTGCCCTGATCGGCTTTCTGATAAGCGGAATCTATATTTATCAGGTTCTATTTCAGATCGTCGATGAAAACCTGGCCGAATACGCGGTCTTGAAAAGCATGGGTTATCCAATATCGTTTTTTACTGTGTTGGTGGTTTGCACGGCGACAATTCTGGCGCTGGCCGCAATCCCGCCGGCTGCTATGGCGGCCTACGTCGTCTATGAGATTTGCGTAGCTGCGACGCTTCTGGATTTGGAATTGACCATCACGCGAGTGCTTGGCGTCGGCGCGTTGACCATTCTCGTCGCGGCCTCATCAGCATGGTTTGCCAAGCGCCGATTGCATCGCATCGACCCAGCAGCCTTAATGTAGGATTCGAGGATGTCGCAACCAATTCTCGCACGGACAAACTCATTATCCTACCGATATGCGCCGCACGAGCCCGAGGTTCTGCGTGACATCTCGCTCACCATTCACGCCGACGAGATTGTGGCGCTCACCGGTCCGTCGGGTTCTGGCAAAACGACACTGCTGTCACTGCTGGGAATGATGCGACGGGTGGGGCCCGGCCACATCCACCTGTTTGACACCGACCTTGGAAAGGCGAGCGAACACGAAATTGCTGTGCTGCGCCGACGGGTTCGGTTTATTTTTCAAAAACATTATCTGCTTCGCTCGCTGACAGCCCAGCAAAATGTGATGGCGGGCGTTATGTCTCAGCAGACAGACGGCCTGCGAGACCATGAAGCAAGGTCAGCGGCCTTGCTGGCAGCGCTCGGTCTGGGCGACCAAGGCGCAAAATGGCCGGACCAGCTCTCGGTTGGACAACAACAGCGGGTGGCGGTCGCGCGATCCCTTGTCGCCGTTCCCGAGTTGCTGCTTGCCGACGAACCGACCGCGTCGCTCGATCGAACATCAGCGCAGCTGGTAATGGACCAGATCATCCTTGCCTCTCAGACTTTGCATTGTGGGGTCCTGATTTCCACCCATGACGAACGGATCATGACGGCGGCGAGCAAGTGCATCCAACTTCGTGATGGCGCGGTGTTGTCCGCTTGACGGCTGTTCATCGCTTTCGGCGATCATCGCAATCCACGGCCGACCACTCACGGGTTCCCAATTCAATTTGAAACCCGATGGATGCAATTTTCTATTGCTCAAGGGCTGCGCTTCGATCCATGATTGCTTGATCGACAATAGGCGTAAGGACGTCCTTAGGGCACAGCACGCGAGGTCGGAGGAGCCACCAGGTGCGCAACTGGCCTCGACGTCCTGCCTTCCGGTTTGGAGGCATTCGTGCCCAGTGCAATTGAGCCGCTGGCCATTGTGGGAATTGGCTGTCGTCTCCCGGGAGGCATCGAAGCGCCGACCGCCCTTTGGAACGCGCTGACACAGGCTCGCGACTTGGTTGGCGAGATCCCAGAATCGCGGTGGAGCCGCAGCGCGTTCCATCATCCGGACGCCGCGGCGTTGGGCATGAGCTACAGCCGCTGGGCTGGTCTTGTTGAAAATCCCGATCAGTTCGACGCCGCCTTCTTTGGCATCACGCCTCGAGAAGCGCAGCGGCTCGATCCCCAACAACGCTGGTTCCTGGAAGCGACCTGGCGAGCAATGGAGGATGCTGGCCAGCGTGTTGAAGATCTACGCGGCCGGTCGGTCGGCGTTTATGTTGGATGTTCGAGTTCGGATTATGGCGAAATTCAACGACGATGGCACTATCACGCCGATCTGCACACCAACACCGGCGCGGCGGTCAGTCTGATTGCCAATCGCGTGTCTTATGCGTTCGATTGGCGGGGACCAAGTCTCGTCATTGACACCGCATGTTCGTCGTCTCTGGTCGCGCTCGATATCGGAGCGCGCGCCCTCCGCAATGGTCAATGCGAGGCGATCGTCGTCGGTGGCGCGAATGCGCTTTTTATGCCGGAAGCGACGATCGGCTTTTCCAAAGCCAGCATGCTGGCGCGAGACGGCCGCTGCAAAGCCTTTGATGCTCGCGCCGACGGCTATGTTCGCGCCGAAGGAGCGGTCGCTTTGTTGATCAAGCCGCTGGAGCGCGCGTTGGCGGACGGCGACCGTATTTATGCCTGCCTGCTATCCACCGCCGTCAATCAAGACGGTCAGACGCCAGGCATCACCGTGCCGAGTGGATCGCAGCAGAAGGCGATGATTGAATCCGCCTATGACGGCATCGTTGATCCGCAGTGGGTGGGTGGGATCGAGGCCCATGGCACGGGCACGCCGGTCGGCGATCCGATCGAAGCGCATGCACTCGGCACCACCCTCGGGCACGGACGTTCGCCAGACAATGCGCTGCGAATCGGCTCGATCAAAACCAATCTCGGTCACTTGGAGCCGGCTTCGGGCGCGGCCGGCTTGGCGAAACTTGCGTTGTCGCTTTACCACCGCAAGTTACCGCCAAATCTTCATTTTCAAAGCGGCAATCCGGAAATTGACTTCGAGGGTCTCGGGTTGCAGGTGGTCACTTCAATCGAGGCGTGGCCGGTTGCACCGGATGGTCGGTGCTACGGCGGGGTCAATTCCTTTGGTTTTGGCGGTACCAATGCTCATGCCGTGTTGGCGACGCCACCGGCCGGCCCGTTAAACAGATCGGCGATCGCGGTCGAAGGGCCAATGCTGTGGCCAATGTCGGCGCGCAGTGGGCCGGCGCTGCAGACGAGCCTGAATGAAACCCACGAATTCCTGAAAAGCCTGGACGAAACCGAGATCCGTGACCGCGCGATCGCGCAATCCCGCCGACGCAGCGCCCATTCGCATCGGCTTGCATTTGTTGCTGATCATCAAGAGGAGCTGCAGGCGTCGCTGCAGACCGCCAAACCGCCAATGCAAAGCGGCCCCCAGCCGTGACCAGTTGGGCCGTTGCTTGTTTATTTTTTCCGGACAGGGAAGCCAATGGTCTGGCATGGCGAGCGATTTGGCAAAGGTGGGCGCGGCTGCGGCGGATCTGGCGGAGCGCATTTCGCGGCTGATGCCCCGCATCGCCGGACGGCCCATTCTGCAGGCGCTGCAGGAACCCGATCCAGATCACCTCGATCGCACCGACGTTGTTCAGCCGCTGCTGTTCCTTCAGCAGCTCATGCTTGCAGCGCAGCTCGACAGCTGGGGAATCAAAGCGGACGCAGTGTGCGGTCACAGTGTCGGAGAGATCGCGGCCGCGTACTGGGCGGGCGCCCTGACGCTTGAAGACGCCATCGCCATCGTTATTCATCGCAGCCAGCTCCAGGAAAAAACGCGAGGTAGTGGCGGCATGGCGGCAGTTGGGCTGCCCGCGATGGCCCTGCAGCAAAGACTTCTCGGCCTATCGCGATTTGCATGTGGCGGCCATCAACTCACCAGCGATGGCCACTTTGGCCGGAGATGTCTCCGAGTTGGAGGGTTTCTGTTCGCGCTTGAGTGCCGACGGCGTGTTCGTCCATCACCTGCCGATGCCCTATGCCTTTCACTCACCGCATATGGACGGACTTCGTGCGGAGTTGATCGCCACGCTCATGGACATCGTTCCTCAGAATGCAAGGCTTCCGTTCTTTTCCACTGTCAGCGGTCGGGATGAACAGGGGCCGTTGTTAGACGCCGAATACTGGTGGAAGAACTTGCGTGAGCCTGTTCTCTTTGCGGACGCGGTTTCTCTGGCGGTGCGGCTCCGGACACCGGTTCGTCGTTGAATTGGGACCGCAGCCAACTCTGCTGCGAATGGTGGCGGAATGTGCCGCTGAGCTCGGCGAGACCATCAACGTGCTACCAACGTTGCAGCGTGGTGTCTCGTCGCGACGGGCGTTGCTGGAAACGTTGGGCCAGGCATGGTGCCACGGCCTCGAGCCGAACTGGTCCGCCGTCTACCCGGGCCCAAGCCCCCATAAATCGTTGCCAGATCACCCGTGGCAGCGGCAAAGTTATTGGCTCGAAGCGCCGGCGGTGCGGGCCTATCGAACGCAGCCGTTGGACCATCCCTTGCTGGGACGGCGAAGCTACGGGCCCGCCGCGAGCTGGGAGGTGCACATCGACCTCGCGCGACTACCCGACCTGGCCGATCACCAAATTCGTGGCGACATCGTGATGCCCGCTGCGGCCTACGTCGAGCAGATGCTGGCTGTCGGACATGCCCTTTTTGGAAATGTACCGGTGGTCATTAGCCATCTCGAGCTTGATCGGATGCTGGTGCTGGATCGCCCGCGACCGGTGATTGTCGCTCGCAACGAGATCAGCGGTCGCATAAGCATCTCCAGTAACGATGCAACAGATGACAGCTGGCCCACGCACGCGCATGCGCGGGTGTTGCCATCGGCCGGGCTTTTGCACGCGCCGCCTTATCCGACCGTTGATCAGGGCAAAGACGTCTCGGTTGATGAGCTTGTATCGCCGGTTGGACGAAGGCGGCAATCACTATGGTCCTCGCTTTCGCTGCGTGCAGAGTTTGCGCAGCGATGGCCGGCAAGCTTGGGGCCTCTTGGCGCTGCATTCGCTCTCTCGCGAGGATGCTGAACGCTATCGGTTTCATCCGGCCTTGCTCGACGCAGCCCTGCAGATGGTGCTCGAGTTGCTGCGCATTGATGACCGTCTCGAGCTGTATGTGCCACTCGGAGTCGACCGCATTACGCTGAGCCGAGCCGTTGGCAGCGAACGCCTATTGCTTGGTTCGCAACGCGTACCGTAACGATAGCATTCTAGGCGCTGATATTTTTGTCTACGATCAATCCCAAGCCCCCATTGCAGTGTTGGAAGGTTGTCGGTGTCGCGCCATCGAGGCGAACTCGCCGAACAGACTCAGCCGTCCAAACCATGGTTTGGCAGTGGGAGCCGAAACCCGCCGAGCCTGTCGCGGCCCGATCCTCGTCCTGGCGCGTGTTCGGATTTCAGCGCGGCCGAGAAGCAAGAGCTCAGCGATCACGTTGGTGGCGATTGCGCAGCGCTCTTGAACGAGACGACAACGGCCAAAGACTCTCTGATCTGCTGGTTTCGTTTGGCCGGTGGGGCACCAAGGGACGACACCAAGGCCGCAACGCTCTCGCTTGCCCAATTGATAAGACAGCTCGCCGGCTCCAGCGTGCGGCTTCATCTCGTGACCGAAGGCGCGACTGCGGGACATGCCGAGAACGGGCATCCGGATGTCGCCGCGGCAGCGGTCTGGGCGCTCGGACGATCGCTGATCACCGAGGGTGCGGTAGCAATCAGTGGGATGACTGACCTCGAGGCTGGAACGGATCTGGCTGTCGCGCTGTCGCAGATCGGCGCCGATCTTGAACTCGGCGCCGAGGAGGTGGCTTGGCGCGGCGGACGCCGGTTCGAACACCGCTTGACGCCACGCCCGTTCCGACACTTTTTCAGAACGAACCATCTCTACGGACAAGGTCAAGGGTTATGCCTTGTCGCTTGCGGATCATGCCGGGTTCGAGGCGTTAAGATGGTATGGCCGTTCCGCCCCCATCCCGCAGGCTGGGCAGATCGCCATTTGCGTTGAGGCGAGCGGAATCAATTTTCGTGATGTCCTTAAAATCCTTGACCTCTATCCGTTGGATCGATCGGAGTGGCGCTGGCTGGGCGACGAATGTGCCGGTCGCGTGGCCGCGGTGGGGGAAGGCGTTCATGGTTTTAGTGTTGGAGACCCCGTTGTCGCCATCGCGCCCAATTGCATAGCCACCGATGTGCTAGCCGACGCGCGGCTTGTGGCGCCTCGCCCAGTTGCGCTGAGCCCTGAATTGGGCGCTGGCGTGCCGATCGCCTTTCTCACAGCCTGGTACGGACTGATTGAATGCGGCCGACTGCAGCGCGGTGAAACGGCCTTGATCCACGCCGCCGCTGGCGGCGTTGGCCAAGCGGCCGTGCAGATCGCGCGCTGGCTGGGCGCCCGTGTTCTGGCAACGGCCAGCGTAGACAAACAGTCCGTGGTCGCTGAATTGGGAGCAGACGCCGTTTTTGACAGCCGCGACTTGTCGTTCACCGAAGGCGTTCGCAGTGTCGCGCCCGCTGGCGTCGATCTGGTGCTCAATTCGCTTGCCGGCGAAGCGTTGATCCACAGCGTGGAAATGCTCAAACCGTTTGGCCGTTTTGTTGAAATCGGCAAACGCGACATCTTTGCGAATCGACCCATTGATCTGAAGTCACTGCGCGACAATCGAGCTTTCTTCACAGTCGATTTGGCGCTGTGGTTGCAAAAGTGTCCAGAGGTCGCAGGACAACGCCTTCGACAAATTATGAAATCTGCTGGAGCAAGGACAGCTTCAACCCGTTCCGATCCGGCCATTGCCGATTTGTGCTGCGATTGATGGTTTTCGCGCAATCGCGCAGGGCCAACACATTGGCAAGCTGGTGCTGCGGGTGGGTCCCGACACTGTCCCCTCTGCAGTCCGTGATCCAGAACGCAACGTCGTTCGCGCCGATGCGACCTATGTGATAACGGGCGGCACCTCCGGGCTTGGACTTCTCATTGCGAAGGTGCTGGCCAAAGCAGGAGCGCGCCATCTGGTTCTGCTTAGTCGCCGGGGCGTAGTTTTAGAGAGTGACAATTCGGGTTTGAACGACATTCGCGCACGGGGCGCCACGGTTCATCTCTGCAGCTTGCGATCTTGGCGATATTGATCAGACCAAAGCCGTGCTGGAACAAATTCGGCGCGACATGCCACCGATCCGCGGCATTGTTCATGGAGCCATGGTGCTCGACGACGTGCCCGTGGTTGCCCTTGGTCCAACACATCTGGATCGTGTGCTTCAGCCCAAGGCCTGGGGCGCTTGGAATTTAAGCGCGCTGACCGAGTGCGACGATCTTGATTTCTTTGTCTTACAAAGCTCGATCGCAGCAGCACTCGGGTCGCCGGGACAATCAAATTATGTCGTGGCAAACCATTTGCTTGAGGTGCTTGCTGCGGAGCGGCGCCGCAGCGGTCGGCCTGCCCAGGTGATCGCCTGGGGTCCTATTGCAGGTACCGGTGTCGTCGCACGCTCTGAGCGGCTGCAGCACTATTTTGAGCACCTCGGTTTTACGCCGCTCGACGCCGAAACCATTGAACTCGTATTCTGTCGCGTGATCGGCTCCGGCGAGGGCTCGGTCGCGGCATGCAAAGTCGACTGGTCCCGGGTGGCCGCCGCAATGGGCGGGTTCGAGCAAGACGCGAGATTTTGCCACCTGTTGGACGCGGTGGATGAGCGGGGCGATGCGAAACTAGCGGACACACTCCGCGCCGCCGAGCCCCAACGCCGCCGCAAATTGCTGATCGATCTGATCAAGACGCAAGCGGCCAATGTGCTAGGTGTTGCCACGGACGAGATCCTGGAAGATCAGCCGTTAGGCGACCTCGGGCTTGATTCCCTGATGGCCTTTGAACTGTCCGCGCTGCTCGAGTCAAAGTTGAGCAGCCATTTGCCGTTGTCGGCGCTGCAGGGCAATCGAACGGTGCAGGGCTTGGCGGATCAAATGGAGCGGGTGCTCTTTAGCGCGAAGAAGGACAGTGGCCCGCACATCGCCTCGAGCACCACGCGCGCGGAGGATGCAAGCACAAAGACCGCCGACATTCGCTTGAGGTATCTGCCCGCGACGTTGCTGGTGGAGCCGGATACGCAGTTCGAAGCCGCTGCACTCACCTATATTCCTGAGCAATTCTCCACCAAAGGCGGCCTCGGTCCCGCCGAACTTCAGGCGGCGCTTGGCACCGAGCCATTCCTCAGTGGTCTGGTCGAGGCTTCTATTGGGCGCGTCGGTACTTTCATGTTGCCGCTGCGGGCATCTGAATTATTTTTAAATCCTGAGCAAACCCGAGACTTGGTTCTTCGTGCCATGCAGCTAGCATCTCAGCAGGGTTCACGGGTCATGACACTGACGGGGCTATTGCCAGCGGCAACGGCATACGGCAAGGCCCTGAACCTTTCCAACGGTCAGCACTCCAGTCAGTCGGTGACCACAGGACACGCACTCACCACCGCCACAATCATCGCCAACTTGACCGACCTGCTGAGACGATGTGGACGCCAATTCGAAACTGAGCGACTAGCCGTGGTTGGCTTGGGCTCGGTCGGCCGCTCCGTTTTGGAGTTGTTGTTTCGCACCTTGTCTCGTCCTCGTGGGCTCGTGCTTTGCGATCTCTATGTCAAGGCCGGCGACTTGGAGGCACTGCGCCGGAGAATTCAAGACGAGTTCAATTACAGTGGTGAGATCGACGTCGTGGCCGGCGACGCTGGATTGCCCAGCGCAGTGCGCGAAACAAATCTAATCGTTTCGGCCGTCGATCGTGTTGGTGTGATCGATCCACTAGCACTCACGCCTGGTACGATTTTGCTCGACGATTCGTATCCACCCACATTTGACCCCGCCGTGGCTTGGCGACGAATGGATGAGAGCCAAGATGTCGTGATCGCGTCGGGCGGCTTTGCCCGCTTGCCTGGGCCGGTGCGAGAAGCATTCTACGTCCCCAACAGCGCCCGCCCCTTTTTGAGTGCTTATGGGGAAGAAAACTTCATCGCCGCTTTTCAACGTGAGCCATGCGACTACACAGCGTGCGTTTTTGCTGGTCCGTTGGCCCTGCAGGATCCAGCGTTGCGGCCCGACACGGGTATTCCCACGCCGGCGGCCCTAGAGGCTTTCCATCGAGCCTTCGAGCGCTATCACCTCGCCTCTGCCACACCGCATTGCAATGGGCGACTCATTCCGGACTCGCTATTCGCTCAATCCAAGATGCGTTCAGACTAATATGGCGCAAGAGCTGCAGAGGTGGACCTCGCGGCATAGCGGCATGACTGAGACGAAAAATGGACGTTCATCACAGAAGAGCGAAAGTACTTAGCGCGAGCGCGCACACTCGCTTGGGCAAAAACGGCGAGTGTGGCTTAATAAGCAATGCCTACTTTCAGTTTTCAACTCTGCTTCGCCTGATCAGACGCAGCGGCCTCATGGACAACTCGTTTGCAGCGCCGCGCCGCCGTGATATAAATCGTAAATAAGCTCTGCTGGCGGAGATGGGCATGCGACCTCGCAACGTCCTTCTGATCTATCCGCGCTTTGTCACGGACACCTTCTGGAACTATCGCTCGACGTGCGAGGCGGTGGGACGGCGATGTCCGGCGCCGCCACTCGGCCTGATTACTATGGCCGCGCTGCTGCCCAAAGAATGGAAAGTGCGGCTTATCGATTGCAATGCCGAAGCGCTGACCGACGATGATCTTGCCTGGGCCGATCTTGCGATGACCGGCGGCATGCTGGTCCAGCAGCGCGAAACGTTCGCGATCATCCGGCGCTGCCACTCTCGCAAGCTTCGTGTGGCGGTAGGCGGGCCCGACGCAACGTCAAGCCCCCACCTCTATTGCGAGGCCGACTATCTAGTACTCGGTGAAATCGAGCCGATCCTCGCCCAGTTCGTCGCCGCCGTCGACAATGAAGTCACAAGCGGAAGATTTGAGGCGGAAAGATTTTCGACCGACATTGCTACCGCGCCGATCCCGCGGTTCGACCTGCTCAACTTCAATCATTATATCCAGATAAGCGTCCAATTCTCGCGAGGGTGCCCGTTCGTTTGCGAGTTTTGCGACATTATCGAATTGTACGGTCGCGTTCCACGCGCCAAAAGTGGCGTCCAAATGCTCACTGAACTCGATGCGCTCTACGCCGCTGGCTGGCGCGGCCATGTCGATTTCGTCGATGACAATCTCATTGGCAACAAGAAGGCGCTTAAAGTTTTCCTTCCCCAACTAACTGAGTGGCTGAAAGCGCGTAACTATCCGTTCGAATTCTCGACCGAGGCTTCTCTCAATCTAGCCGACGATCCCGAGCTCCTAGCGCTGATGCGCGCCGCCAATTTCTTCGCTGTATTCGTCGGCATCGAGAGCGCCGATGAAGCGACCCTTATCGCCACACGGAAGAAGCAGAATACGCGGCGCGACATCGCAGCGAGCGTGTATCGCATCTACTCTGCAGGAATCTTCGTGGTCGCCGGCTTTATTGTGGGCTTTGATAGCGAAGAGGATAGCATTGCCGATTCGACCGCTCGGCTGATCGAGGAGTCCGCCATCCCAATCTGCATGATCGGGCTGCTCACCGCGCTACCCAATACCCAACTGGCGCGACGGCTGAAACGCGAAGGCCGGTTGTTCGTCGACTATGAGTTAAGCGCCGCCGACGATGGCGACCATTGCAGGCGGCCAGGGTCTCAACTTCACGACGCTGCGACCTCGCCGCGCCGTGTTCAAGGATGCGCGCCAACTGATCGCCGAGGTCTATCGACCAGAACGCTACTTCGGCAGGCTCCGCCGCGTTGCACGCGCTCTCGATTGCACCGATTATCGCGCGGCGATCCCGTTGCGCCGCGACCTCTATGAAATCAGTCGACTTAGCTGGCGCTGCTTGGTGGCGGATGCCGAGATGAGGCGCGAGGTCTGGAAAACAGTGGTCGACTGCGTCCGACATAATCCGGCTGCGCTTCGATCAGCGCTGCGAATTACCGCGCTCTACATCCACTTGGGTCCATTCGCGCGGCACGCCGCGGCAGCGCTCGACCGCAAGGTCGCGGATGCCGCCCCGGCCACGGCTGCAATTGCGGCGACGGCTTAGGCCCATCCACCGTGCCGCAAACTCTGCTCGCGAGTGCGGACGAGGTGGTCGAATAATCTGCTGATGTTTGAAAGTGGCACCAAACGGACGTTAGAAGATTACCGCCGAATGGCCGCTTTCGGGTGGATAGCGTACATCGCCAAAACGGGCGGTCATGTCGCCTTCTGACCCAAGGCACGACCGGGTGTTTTCCCGAGACCGATCCGCCACTGGGCGGGGATCGACGGTAGGCTGTTACAGATTCCCAATCTCTGACGGGCATTGGTGCCGTTCGTTGGCACGGCTGCGGCGCCATGATACAAATTGTAGCGCCGCTGGCGGAGATGGACATGCGACCTCGCAACGTCCTGCTGATTTATCCGCGCTTTTTCACGGGTACCTTCTGGAACTATCGCTCCAGCTGCGAGGCAGTGGGGCGGCGATGCCCGGCGCCACCGCTTGGGCTGATCACGATGGCCGCGCTGCTACCCCCCGGAATGGACAGTGCGGCTTATCGATTGCAACGCCGAGGCGTTGACCGATGATGATCTTGCCTGGGCCGATCTTGCGATGACCGGCGGCATGCTGGTCCAGCAGCGCGAAACGTTCGCGATCATCCGGCGCTGCCACTCTCGCAAGCTTCGTGTGGCGGTGGGCGGGCCCGACGCAACGTCGAGCCCCCACCTCTATTGCGAGGCCGACTATCTAGTACTCGGTGAAATCGAGCCGATCCTCGCCCAGTTCGTCGCCGCCGTCGACAATGAAGTCACAAGCGGAAGATTTGAGGCGGAAAGATTTTCGACCGACATTGCTACCGCGCCGATCCCGCGGTTCGACCTGCTCAACTTCAATCATTATCTGATGATCGGCGTCCAATTCTCGCGAGGCTGCCCGTTCGTTTGCGAGTTTTGCGACATTATCGAATTGTACGGTCGCGTTCCACGCGCCAAAAGTGGCGTCCAAATGCTCACTGAACTCGATGCGCTCTACGCCGCTGGCTGGCGCGGCCATGTCGATTTCGTCGATGACAATCTCATTGGCAACAAGAAGGCGCTTAAAGTTTTCCTTCCCCAACTCACCGAGTGGCTGAAAGCGCGTAACTATCCGTTCGAATTCTCGACCGAGGCTTCTCTCAATCTAGCCGACGATCCCGAGCTCCTAGCGCTGATCGCGCCGCCAATTTCTTCGCTGTATTCGTCGGCATCGAGAGCGCCGATGAAGCGACCCTTATCGCCACACGGAAGAAGCAGAATACGCGGCGCGACATCGCGGCGAGCGTGTATCGCATCTACTCTGCAGGAATCTTCGTGATCGCCGGCTTTATTGTGGGCTTTGATAGCGAAGAGGATAGCATTGCCAATTCGACCGCTCGGCTGATCGAGGAGTCCGCCATCTCAATCTGCATGATCGGGCTCCTCACCGCGCTACCCAATACCCAATTGGCGCGACGGCTGAAACGCGAAGGCCGGTTGTTCGTCGACTATGAGTTGTTCTTCTCCGACGATGGCGACCAATGCACTCAGGGTCTCAACTTCACGACGCTGCGGCCGCGCCACGCGGTGTTAGCGGATGCACGCGACCTCATCGCTGAGGTCTATCGACCAGAGCGCTACTTCGGCAGGCTACGCCGCGTGGCACGCGTGCTCGATTGCACCGGTTATCACGCGGCGGCTCCTTTGCGCCGAGACCTCTATCAAATCATTCGACTTGGCCGTCATTGCCTGGGGATGGACGCCGAGATGAGGCGCGAGGTCTGGAAAACAGTGGTCGACTGCGTCCGACATAATCCGGCTGCACTTCGAGCAGCGCTACTAATTATCACGCTCTACATCCATTTTGGTCCATTCGCGCGATACGCCGCGGCGGCACTCGACCGCAAGATCGCGGAAGCAAACGGTGCGCCGCCGTCTGCGGTTGTAATAGCGGCGACGGGATAGCCCATATCAGGCGGTGGCGACCGTAGCTGGATCAAGTGCCCTATGGCTCAGGCACGTTCGGATCGCGGTCCATCGCAGTCGGCGGCTCTGCGCTCGACCGCGCCGCGATGAAGATTATCGAGAAAGCCAAGAAGATCGCCGCGCATCTACTCGAAGCGTCTGTCGGCGACATCGCTTTTGCCGAGGGACTTTTCACCCTCGCTGGCACTGATCGGCGCGTGACATTACCCGAGGTCGCCTGTGTTGCGCACCATCCAACCAGCTATCCGGCCGACATGGAGCTCGGGCTCCAGGACAGCGCGGTGTATGACCCCAGCAATTTCGCTTGGAGCAATGGCGCACACGCTTGCGAAGTCGAGGTGGATTGTGAAACCGGCGAAATTCATATCCTTGGCTACTGGGGGCGTAGACGACGTCGGCATCGTCATCAATCCGATGATCGTCGAAGGACAAATCCAGGGTGGCATCGCGCAGGGTCTGGGCCAGGCCACACGCGAACATTGCTTCTATGACCCCAAGAGCGGACAGCTTCTGTCCGGCTCATTCATGGACTACGCCGTGCCGCGCGCGAATGACATGCCCGAGATCGTGTCCGAGCTCGACGAAAGCCAACCCTGCATGCACAACTCGCTCGGCGCCAAGGGCTGCGGCGAAGCTGGATCGATCGGCGCACCCACCGCGATTGTCGGAGCTGTGCTTGACGCTCTCCGTCCTCTCGGAGTCATCGATATTGAAATGCCGCCCACCGCTGAACGGCTGTGGAGCGCTATCCATGCATCCGTGAAATCAACGTCAGCCTTGCGTCACAAGCTGCCGTAAATCCGGCGTCTACTCTTGAAAAACCTCTTTTCGCTTCCGCTTTACCGCCGGTAGCACCAGAATCACCAGCAGCACGAGCGACATCAGCAGCAGCACCGCGCTGATCGGCCGCTCAATGAAGACCGTCGGGTCGCCGCGTGAGAGATACATGGCGCGACGGAAATTCTCCTCCATCAAGGGCCCCAGGATGAAGCCCGAGAATAAATGGCGCGGGTTCGGCGCCCACCTTGTAGAAGAACACGCCGAGCACGCCGAACAACAGCATGGCCCAGATGTCGAACACGGTGTTGCCGACCGTATAGGTGCCGATGCAGCAGAACAGCACGATCGCCGGAAACATCAGCCGGTATGGCACTCGTAGCAGCGCGACCCACAACCCGATCAGCGGCAGGTTGAGTACGATCAGCATCAGGTTGCCGAGCCACATCGAGGCGATGACTCCCCAGAACAACTGCGGCTGCGCGATCATCACCTGCGGTCCTGGCTGGATACCCTGGATCATCATCGCACCGACCATGAGCGCCATGATGGCGTTGCCTGGAATGCCGAGCGTCAGCAACGGAATGAAGCTCGTCTGCGCGCCAGCGTTGTTGGCGGCCTCGGGTGCCGCGACACCCTCGATCGCGCCGCGGCCGAATTGCCCAGCGTTGCGCGATAGCTTCTTTTCCATCGCGTAGGCCGCGAACGATGACAGCGCAGCGCCGCCGCCCGGCAGCACGCCGAGCACTGATCCTAGCACAGTGCCGCGCAACATGGCGGGGATGCACTGGCAGATCTCCGCCCAGCTCGGCCAAAGGTTCTTGAGCTTGAACGAAAGGAGGCTGCGGTCTTGCGGCTTGCCAAGCGTGACCGTGAGCTCTGCCTAGGCCGAACATGCCGATGGCAATCGGCACGAAGCCGATGCCGTCGCCCAGCTCGGGGATATCCATTGTCATGCGCGGCGCGCCGCTGTTGACGTCAATACCAACGAGACCGAGCAGGAGGCCTACAAGCACCATCGCCACTGCCTTCTCCGGCGCGCCATGCGCGAGCACGACGGCGCCGGTGAGGCCAAGCACCATCAGGCTGAAATACTCGGCAGCGTTGAATTTCAACGCGAGCCAGGTCATCGGCGCGCTCGCCGTCGCGATCACCACCGTCGCGATCGTACCGGCGACAAACGAGGCAATCGCTGCGATCGCCAGCGCAGGTCCGGCGCGGCCCTGCTTCGCCATCTGATGGCCGTCCAGGCAGGTCACGATCGACGACGATTCGCCCGGGACGTTGACCAGGATGGCGGTGGTCGAGCCGCCGTATTGCGCGCCGTAGAAAATACCGGCCAGCATGATCAGCGACGAGGTCGGCGGCAGCGAGAACGTGAACGGCAGCAGGATCGCGATGGTGGTGATCGGTGCAATGCCGGGCAGCACGCCGACAAGCGTGCCGATCAGCGCGCCGAGAAAGCAGAAGCCGAGGTTGGCCGGCGTAAGCGCGACTGCGAAGCCCAGTGGCGAGATTGGCAATCAGGTCCACTCCGGCGCTCCACTCATTGTGGCCACACCGGGATCGGCAATCCGAGCACCGTGACGAACAGAAGTACCGCAAAGATCGCGAGCGCGACCGCCAAAAGCGCGTTCTCACGCAGCCGCGACGTCGTAAGCGGCGAGCCCCGAACAGATCACCACCGCGAGGCTTGTCAGCGCCAGACCAACGATCGGCAAGAGCACCGCGAACAGCGCGACCGCTACCGAGATCAGTAGCAGCGGGCGCCACGCGATAACAGGAAACGCTTGCCGCCCGGTGAACGCCGCACGCAGGCCGAGCACTACTCCGTAGACCATGATGATGCCGGCGAGCCCGCGCGGCACGTAACCTGGCCCCATCGCCGCCGCGGTACCGACCGTCAGGTCGGACGCGAGCGCAACAACTAATGCACCGAGCGCGACCAGGAATGCCGCGAAGGCGAGATCGGGAATATTGACGCGCAAGGTCATGTTTCCCGCTCGCGCGGCGTTCTCACCCGTCGGTCTGCAGGTTCTCGGCCTTCACGACCGCGCCCCAGTCGGCAATCGCCTTGGCGATCCAGGCGCCGAATTGCTCCGGAGTGTCGGTGCGCACTTCACCGCCCAATTCGACGATCTTGTTCGCGATTTCCGGCATCGCCAAAATCTTCTGAATTTCCGCATTAAGCCGCGCCGCCATCGCCGGCGGCGTACCCTTGCTCGCGAGGAAGCCCTGCCAGGAGCCGACCTCCACGATCGGCATGTCGAGCTCTTTGAAGTTCGGCAGGTCCGGCAAACCGGGCAAACGCTTGTCGCCCGAAACCGCGAGGCCTTTGAGCTGACCCTGCTTGACAAATGGCATGGTCGCCAGCGCACCGTTGAAGATCACGTTGCTTTCATTGGAAACCACAGCACGGACCGCCGGCGCGCCGCCGCGGTACGGCACCATGCCCCATTTGAGCCCGTACTTCTTGGCGATCACAATTGCCAGCAGATGTTGGATCGAGCCAACGCCGCTGTTGCCGACGTTGAGCTTGCCGGGGTTGGCCTTGTCGTAAGCGATGAGTTCCGCAAATGTGCTCACCGGGAGCGAGGGATGCACGGCAAAACAATACGGCGAAAACATCACCATGCCGACCGGCACCAGATCCTTCTGCACGTCGAAGGACAGTTTCTTCACCAGGCTGGGCTGCGTGGCGATGGTGCCGACGTCGGTGATCAGCAGTGTATGGCCGTCGCCGGCCTGCTTGGCGACGAAATCGGCACCGATGTTGCCCGATGCACTCGGCTTGTTCTCGACTATGACCGGCTGACCGATTGCCGCCGACAGCTTCGGCCCGATCAGCCGCGCCAGGATGTCCGACGTACCGCCCGGTCCGTAGGGCACGATCATGTGCACCTGTTTAGTGAAATTCTGGCTCGAGGCCGGCACCGAACTGCAACCGAGCGTCGCAGTGCCCGCAGCGAGCCCGGCTAGCGTGGTGCGCCGTGTCAACATGGTCGTCCTCTCCCAGATTTTTTGATCGCAAGTAGCAAAACGGTACCACCACCGCGTGACTTCGAATAGGCTTGCGGCGGGAACCATTGCACTATCCGAACACTGCCTTCGCGCGCTGCTGTCGGTCTGCTCGGCAGGGACTCCCGATGATTTTGTCCGCTTCATTGTGATCGAACAGAAAAGTGGGAAATTATCGACGCTCTTGCTCCTTATCTGAAGTGAGCAGCTCTGGGTTTCTCGTAGATGTTACCGATGACTCTTCTCCAATTGGTTTTTCAGATACGAAAGATTGAATGTGTACCACCGTTTGTGTTGGGCTTTTCTTTCATTATGGACTTTGGGGGCTGAAAGACAACTTGCAGCGGCAAATCAGGGAGGTCACGCCATGACTACTACGATCCGTATCATCTCTGCGCTATTGGCGCTCTTTTTCGCCGGCGCAAGCCATGCACAAACAACTCCGCCCAACTATCCAACCCGCCCGGTGCGCGTCATCGTGGCTTACCCGCCCGGTGGCCCGACCGATCTGATCGCGCGTGTAGTGGCCCAAAAAATGTCGGAGCACTTCGGCCAGCAGTTCTACGTCGAAAATCTGGCTGGCGCAGGGGGCGCCATTGGCGCCGGCATCGCGGCCAATGCACCGCCCGACGGGCACACACTCTTTATCACGACGAACGATTTCGCCGTCGGGGCCACCACCACTAAGCTAAGCTACGATCCCGTCAAGAATTTCGCGCCGATCAGCATCGTAACGACTGTTGACGTCGGCGGCACCGTCACCGGCATGACTATGCTCCAGCAAGCGGTCTGGGCCATCGACGCGGGCCATTGCCGCAACGTCGTATGCGTGTTCGGCGAGAATCCGCAGACCAGCCGGCCGCCGGACACCCACGGCTTCATGCTCAAAAACGCACTCGGCGGCGAAGAGTGGGAGGAGCCGTTCGGCCTGCAAGGCATGGTGATGATGTATTCGCTGACGGCGCAGCGCTACATCCACGAAACTGGCGCGACAATCGAAGACTTCGGCGCGGTCGCGGTATCGGCCCGGCAGCATGCGCTGCTTAACGATAACGCAGTGATGAAGAAGCCGATCACGCTCGAAGACCATCGTAACAGCCGGGATGATAGCTTCGCCGCTGCGGCTGCTCGACTGCTCTGTCGTCACCGACGGCGGCGGCGCGCTGGTGCTCACCAACACCGAACAGGCTCGACGCATGGGCGCGCGGGCGGTGCGCGTCCGCTCGATGGCGATGCGCGGCACGCATAATACCGTCGCCAATCATCCCGATCTCGACAAGCTCGGGATGTGGGATGCCGGCAAACGATGCTTCGAAGCCGCGGGCATCGGTCCGGAGGACGTCGATGTGGCAGAATTGCATGATGCGTTTAGCATTTCTGTGCTGCTGACGCTCGATGCACTCGGCATCACGAAATACGGCGAAGCCGGCGCGTTCATGCGCAGCGGCGCCGGTACGCTCGGCGGGCGCTGCCCCGTCAACACCCATGGTGGCCTGATGTCGCAGGGTCACGTCGGCGGCATACTCCACCTCGTTGAAGCCGTGCGACAGCTGCGCGGCGAGGCTGGACGCAGGCAGGTCGAAGATGCGCGCATCGCGCTGGTCAGCGGCAATGGCGGGATTTTCTCGATCTGCGGCGCCATGCTGATGGAAAGGTGCTGACGTGGAAGACCTGATCGCGATCCTGCCGACGCCGACTGATGCCAGCAGACCATTCTGGCAGGCCTGCAACAGCGGCGAACTGCAACTACCGCACTGCATGCAGTGCGACCGTGTCTTCTACTATCCGCGCCGGAGCTGCCCACATTGCGGCAGCACCACACTCGACGCGCACAAGTCGACCGGGAACGGGCGGGTCTTTTCCTTCACCCACGTCCACGTCTCGTTCTACGGTGACAAATGGAAATCCCAGCTGCCCTATACGCCGGTATTGGTCGATCTTGACGAAGGCGTGCGGATGCTCAGCCGTCTGGTCGGCCCGGATCGGGACAAGGTCGCGGTCGGCGACCGAGTCAAGGTCGAGTTCGTGCAGATCGAAGGACAGAAGCTTCCGTTTTTCCAGCGCGCGTCGGGAGGATAACCGCGGCGCGCCAATGCGGAACAACCGCTGAATAGGACGTCTTCGGGAGAAGAAAATGCAGATCACACGCCGCCACGCCATCGCCGGGGCCTTTGGCGCGATGATTGCACCTCAGGCGCGAGCCAACGAGTGGCCGGACAAGCCGGTGTTCTGGATTTGCCCATTCGCGCCGGGCGGGGGCGCCGACACAATCTCAAGAGTTGTCGGTGCGGAGCTATCCAACCGCTTCGGCCAGCGCGTCATCGTCGACAATAAGGCCGGAGGATCGGGTCTGATCGGCACGCGACTGATCGCGTCCGCTGCACCGGACGGTCATACGGTTGGGCTTTTGACCGACGTCCATTGCGTCAACCTCGCGCTGGGACAGGATCTTGGCTACGACGCGGACAAGGATTTCACCTACATCTCGCAACTGATCCGCGTGCCGATGGGCATGTTCACCAGCGCCAAGAAACCGGAGCTCAAGACTCTCGCGGGTCTTATCGCATACGCCAAAGCCAACCCCGGGAAGCTAACCGCGGCATCGATCGGCCCGGCGACACCGCATCACCTTGCGGTGGAATGGCTCAAGGCGATCGCCGGCATCGACGTCCTGATCGTCAATTTCCGCGGTATTCCCCAGGGCATTCAGGCACTGGTGGCGGGCGACGCGGACCTGATGTTTATGGGGGTCGGCGTCGCCGCTGACGGCTACATCGCGCAGGGACTCGATCTATCAGGTGGGTGTCGCAACGAGCGCGCGGCTGGCCAATGCGCCCAACGTGCCAACCTTCATTGAGCAAGGCATCCCGGATTTTGAGCTTGTGTCCTGGTATGGCCTTGTGGGCCCCGCCGGATTTCCGCACCCGCTGGCATAGCGATCTCGTTGCTTCGCTTGAGAATCCAGAAGTCCGTCGCCGCATCGAAGCCACCGGCGCCGCCATCGCTCCAAGTTCGCCGGCAGACTACGCCGCGTGGGTCCGCAAGGAGTCCGACAAGTTCAAGAAGATCGTTGCGATGACGAACGGGAACACGAAGACACGCTAGCGGCACGCGCCGGCGCAATAAATCACCGGCGGCCCCCTGATTTCTGCACATCCGAGGAAGCGACATGCGCATCATCCCCTCGTCGTATTTCTTCGCTATTATTATGCGTTCCGCAAGATTGGCCGTCGGCACAGTCGGCGCACTGATCGTATCCGCCGCTTGCATGCCGGCCGCGACAGCGCAGAGCCCAGCCCGTGAAGATCATGGTGCAGCAGGGCCCCGGCGGATCGCTCGATATTGCCCTTCGCATCCTTGGCGAGTCCCTGAGCCCGATTCTTCGGTCAGCCGGTGCTGGTGATGAAAAGCCGGGCGCCGGCGGACTGATCGCCGCCCGCGCCTTGGCGTCAAGCGCGCCCGATGGCTACACGCTGTTCATGGCCGCGTCGTCCGTATTCGTCAGCCTCCCGGAACTGCAATCCAACCTCCCGTTCGACGTCAGCGATTTCGTTCCGATCGGATACATCGGCGAGCAGCCGTTCGCGCTCGGAGTTCGCCACCTCGCTTCCCGTCAACTCGGTGGACGAATTCATCGCCTTTTCGAAGAAGAGCCCCGAGGGCCTCAACACCGTCGCGGGCACACAAGGCGGCTTGCAGCACATGAGTCTAGAATGGTTCCGCGCGCGCTCCAGCGCCAACCTGACGATGGTGCATTATCCGAGCACCGCCGCGGCCATCAACGATGTCATCTCCGGACGGGTGCCGGTGATCTGGGACGCAGTCACGAGCCGTCCGGGCCGGTGTCGGCGGGACAGATCAAGCTTCTCGCGGTGACCTCGGCAAAGCGCCTGGCCACGCTTCCGCAAATTCCGCCCATCGCCGACACCCTTCCTGGCTTTGCGGCCTCGGGTTGGCTTGCCCTGGTCGGACCTAAGGGGCTGCCAAACGACATCGCGCAAAAGCTGAACACCGATCTGCGTGCCGCGCTGGCTCGCCCGGAGTTGCAAAAGAAGTACGAGGAGCTTGGCACCTTCACGCGCCAAATGTCGTTACAGGAGCTTGCGGATTTTGTCCGCAACGAACGGGACACGTGGCGACCCATCGTACGGCAAATCCAGAGCTCGAAGCGCTGACATTCCCGCGGTTTGCAGCGTCCGCCGGTCGGCAATACGCTATCGGCATCTCGCCAGTGTTGCTGAGCGCACGACCTCCGTTCTGCGCCATCGTTCTCGACATTCCGTAACCTGTCATTGTGCGAATCCGTCTGGGTCGCGTGGTCGGGAATGAGGCCTGTGGCGATTGAATAGTGACCTTCACACGGTACGCTCGGACGGGTAAAACCAAATCTCAGCGACCGCAGAGTCCACGTCAGCGGGTGACATCGTGAAAGTGATGCGCTTTTTTTGGGGGACTATCGAGGAAGAAAAACTCATCACGATTGGCGCGTAATGCCAAGCGCGCGTTTAAGCACCCCGCATCAGATTCAGCCCGCCGCCTTCTGCCACATCAGCATGTGAAAGCCGTCCGGTAGAGGGTGCCAATAAGGCTTCACCTTCAGCCCTACCATCATCTCCTGGTGGGAAATGCCAACGGTGTTCCCCATAATTTGGATATCTTCGGGCATCGTCACGACGGCAATGAAAAACGGCTCATGCCCCTGAAAAGGCGGGCGCGCCCGCCGCACCAGAGTGAAGGAATAGACCTCACCGTCTCCGGAGATTTCGCGCCATTCCAGGTTGCTTTGCTGGCCCGTGAAGCGGCTTGTAGGTCGCGGATACCACTGATAGCGGCCAACCTTCCTGTCGTATTGGACGAGCAATTTCTTCTGCTTCGTTCCTTGCCAATACGGTAGCGAGTAGGAGCGATGTGCCGGAGGCTGGCGCTCGATGTGGCGTGTGTCGTGGATTTGCATGGATATCGCCTATCCGTTCGCCGTTAAGATCATCACCACGGAGCTATTCCAATTTCGCGCGTATGGGATGCCGCCTATGCCGGTGACCAACGCGGTATTTCCGTTTCTCACCTGTCTCGTGCCAGCCTCCCCAAACAGTTGGCGCACTGCCTCTACGAGATTTGTGCCACCACCGGCCAAACCCACTTGGCCAGCAGAAATCTGTCCTCCCCCAGTGTTTAATGGCAAGTCGCCATTGAAGTTGAAATCGCGCTCTCGAATGAAGTTGCAACTCTGCCCTTTCTTGCAAAAGCCAAGCATTTCCATTTGCAGCATTATGGCGATGATAAAATCGTCGTAGGGATGAAAGGAGCCAATTTCAGAAGCTTTCATGCCCGCCTGCTTGAAAGCTTTTTCCCCTGCCGGCAAATGACCGGTATCGGTGACGTCAACAATACTTTCCGCGAATTTGTAGCTTGTCTTTTCGCCGTAACCGATCGGAAAGACTGCGTGCTTAAATCCCCTCCTCGCGGCGTTCTTTTTACTTGTCATCAAGACACCACTGGCGCCATCGCATACCATGACACTATCCAAAAGACGGATCGGATCGGCAATCATCCGCGACTGGAGATAATCCTCTACCGATATCGGAACCCGCAATTTCTCGCATGCAAGATCGTTCAGCAGCGCGCCGTTACGCTGAGCGACGGCAAGCTTCCCCAACATCCGAAAATCAAGTCCGAACTGCTGCTGATAGCGGCAAGTCAAGAAGCCAAAGGACGTCGGAGGGCCGAGGAGGCCGAGTGGAGCAGTCCACTCAGCCTGGTAGTGTCGCGGACGCGAGTTGTTCTCGCGGCTTGCTGTGTCTGCAAATAGACAGAAGACGGTCTCGCAAAGCCCCGCGTCGATTGCGATCGCCGCACGCGCAACGGCGCCGACTGGAGAACAGCCGCCGATGTCGACGGTGTTGCAGAAATCAACTTCCAATGCGAGTTGATCAGCCGTTGTCTGCGCCCAGAAAGGATTGCCCGCTCCGGTCTGCGAGGATGACAGGATCAGACCGTCTATCTCGGCTTTGTCCACGCCCGTGGTGCGGATTAGATCTTCAAGAACCTCGGCCCCGAGCGTCCATACATCCTTGTCGCCCTTGGCGACGATCTTTGTCTCCGCGTAAGCGATGATCGCGGTGTCCCGCATCGTCATTTGACTATCCTTGTCATTCTTCGCTAGTCGACGGCGGGATCTTGCCCTTGAAGTACTTGCGTCGGGTCTCATGGTAGGCGGGGACCACGTCCGGCGAGGTGTAGTATTGATCGATACGCACCACGTTGGCCGCGTTCGACCCGCCCGCGACAAGGACTTCATCGAGATTCTGGTATAGCCGCCGTGCCTCGCGGTGCGCTTTCGACGGTCCGTCGAACGGATGGCCGGATTGCAGCACCTCTGGCGCGATCCCATTGACGTAGTCCGTGCCCGCCTGTCCGGTGGCGAAGAGCCATCGGCCCGCCCGGATGCCGCGCGCCAGGCAGTGTGGCGTGCCTGGGATACCCACGGGTAAGATCGCCTGGGGTGTCGGTTTCTTCATTGGTGGCTACATGCTGACTTTCTGAATGTCCCGAATTTTCCCGAAACCCGCAGGGTCGTAAAGATGCCGGGATGTGACACGTTTATTTGGTGGCTAGAGCGATGGTTTCGAAGTTTAATCCATAAATGGCAAACGCAGAGGAATATTGATGAGCGCTATCGAAGACAAAATCCGAAAGATGGGATTTACGCTCCCGGCCCCCTTCAAGTTCCCCAATCCTAACCGGACCGGTTGCGTGGTAGTCGGCCCGGTGGTGTTTGTCTCGGGTCACGGCCGCGATCTGCCGGCGCTGCCGGGCGTGAAGCACTCTGGCAAGGTCGGTAAGGACGTCACCATCGAGGAAGGCTATGCGACCTCCCGTGCCGTCGCGCTGTCGATCCTCGCCAGCCTCAAGGCCGAGCTCGGCGATCTCGACCGCGTTAAGCGGCTAGTGCGGCTGTTCGGCATGGTGAACGCGGCGCCCGGCTTCGATCGCATGCCGCAAGTCATCGATGGAGCATCCGATTTCTTCTACGAACTGCTTGGACCTAAAATGGGCCAGCATGCCCGGTCGGCAGTCGGTCTCGCCGAACTGCCGCATGGGATTCCCGTCGAGATCAACGGCGAGTTCGAGATCCACATCTGAGGCAAAAATAGAAGGAAAGCGCAGCAGGGTGCCACCATTTGGACTTCCGCTTGCGTCACTAGGCGGGCCAACACCGCAAGGAAGCCCGGGTCGTAATGCTCGTCGACGTGCCGTTGATTCCACAGACCCGAGGTGCTGCACACGCTCACGATCACAGAAGCGACCAAGCCAGTTTGGTGATGCCGCATCCAGGGCGGGCCTTTGATGGTTGCTGAGCAGCGCGATCGCATTGCGCTCGACTAGCCCGCGCAAGCTATCCGGCGCCGGCGCATCGTCCACCGACAGCCATAGAAACGGCATCGATCCAATCACCACACTGGCCCGTTGTTCGTGCTCCACTTCGCCCGCACGCGTGGGCCGATCCGCAGTATTGCCCCAGGTCGGCACGGCCAAGCTGGAATCTCTCCCGGTCAACGCGGTGCCGACAATCAGCCGGAAAATTGAGCCGCGATGATTGCCGCCGCCGGTAGCGGCCACGCCCCGATGTTGTGATAATCGGCGCCACAGCGTGGTACCTGATTTGTAGTTCAATGCGTGAGTGCCAACCCGCACCACGCGAGGCCCTTGGCCCGAACTCGGTTCGTTGTTCGCCCTCTTCAAAGAAGAAATACACCCCCCGCGGGGGCCACGGCACATGAGCGCCTCCTTCCGATTTGCGGTTGCCGTTTTCTGCAAGAATTCGATGATAGTCGTCGAAAATTTCGATCGCAACCCACGATGGAGGACGTTTGGCGGGCCAAGGCATGGCGCACGCAGGACAACCGCTAGAGCTGCATCTGAGCCTTGAGGCGGCCGACCCAGCCCTCACCGCGGAGCCACGGCTCCAACGTCGCGGCGCTGGGCACTTGCCCGTCCAGTGCCTCGACCACACGCCAAGCGAGACACAGGTTGCATGACATTGCCGGCGCACCGGACCATCCGATTGTTTCCGCGATCGGCGCCAGCGTCGGCATACCGGTTCCCAACATAACGATCGCGTCAAGTGGCTTGCCTTCAAGGGAGCGCAGCGCCTTCATCGCCGCCGATCCTTCGAGGCTATAGATCGGATGAAAAGCGCTTTCGGCGTTAAACACGTTGGCAATCTCGACCGGATCGAAACCGTGACTTCGCCAATAAGCGACGCTCGCCTCGTTCAGCCCAGCCGGGTACGGCGAGACCAAGCCGATGCGCCGCGCGCTCAACACCATCAACGCATCGACCACAGCCGTTGCCGCAGTGATGAAGGCATAGCCGTGGCGCGCAGTAATCTCCGCCAGCAGACTCGCCTCGCGCTCGCGCCCCGCCAGATAGGACGCGCCAGTGCAGGCGGCGGCGGCGACCTTCAGCGGGGCGTTGGCGAACTGCCGCAGCGCTCCGCCATAGTTGGCGAAATAGTCCACCAGACGCGCGTCCATCCCCGGCTTGTCGCTCATCAGTCGCGCGTTGATCATCGCGACGCGCGGCGGCCAGAGCAGGTTGAACTCCGGCTCCACTGTGGTGTTAGCCTGCGGCGTCAGCATGCCGACCAGACCGCGCGCTGCGTATTCGAGCGACATGTTACTCCGTGGGCGTGGCACCGAAATCCTTGACAACCTTGCCGAGCGCGACGACGTCGCGCGCAACCCGAGCGGCCAGATCTTCAGGCGTTCCAGGAATGATGATGGAGCCCTGCGGCAGCAGCGTCTTATTCACTTCGTCGCTTTGCAACGCCGCGACAAACTCTCGGTTGAGCCGCCGCACGATCGGGTCCGACGTGCCGGCTGGCGCGAACAGGCCGAACCATTGCTCCATCTCGACGCCGGCGAATCCCGCCTCGGCCATAGTCGGCACTTCAGGAATTCAGCGGATGCCGCCGCGCGCCCGCGAGGCCTAGCATGCGAAGCTTGCCGCTTTTGATGTGCGGCGAGGCCGTGAGATAGGATGAGAACATCATATCGACGCGGCCCGCCACCATGTCAGTCACCGCCGGCGCCACGCCGCGGTACGGCACATGAACGAGCTTGATGCCGGTCTGCTTGGCCAGGATGACGCCCAGCAGGTGTCCGCCGGTACCGACACCCTGCGATCCATAGGTTAGGCCGTCCGGCTTGGTTTTCGCGAATGCTACTAGCTCGACCGCCGTTTTTGCCGGGCTCGCTTCGGGCACGAGCAAGATGTTGTTGAACGAGATAAGCGCTGTGATCGGTTGAAAATCTTTAATCGGATCGAATTTCAAGTCGGGATAAAGTGTGGCGTTGATCGCATGCGTCCCGGTATGTCCCATCATCAGCGTATAGCCATCCGACGGGGCATTCTTGAGCGCTAACGCCGCAACATTGCCGCCACCGCCGGGTCGATTTTCGATGACGATCGTCTGCTTGATGCTTTCGGAAACCTTCGCGCTGACGAGCCGCATCACGACATCCGAACTGCCGCCCGCAGCAAACGGCACCAGCAAAGTGATCGCCCGCGACGGATAGTCCGACTGCGCCTCGGCGGAGACCGCAGCAACAGTGGCGAGCAGCGCCGATACCCCCAGTACCGCCAGCGTCTGCCTTATTTCAATGACTGTTGTCATCATCGTTCGTCGTCTTTCTATTGCGCTGCCGCGGCGCGCCTCAGCCCATCGATCATCGAGGACTTCATCAGGTAGGCCTTCAGCTTCACCGGATCGTCGATCGTTCGCTGCAAGTCCTTCAGCATCTCGCGCCGCCGCTCCTTATCGCGCTCCTGCATTCGGGTCCGATTGCGGTGTGCCTGCTGGATGATCTCCTCCTCGGCGATCGGGCGGCGCTGCCGTTCGTACCGATCGAGCACGCGCTCGTCCGCATCGCCTTGCAAAACCGAGACCAACTTTTCCGTGAGATTGAAGGCGTCATGCAGACCGCCATTCATCCCCATTCCGCCGGACGGGCTGTTGAGATGAGCGGCATCTCCAACCAAGAACACACGGCCCTGGCGATATGTGGAGGCCAGCCGCTTGTGAATTCGGTAGGGCCGGCTCTCCAATACCTCGATCGGCCCCGTCTCTGGGATGATGTCGTGCAGCAAATCCTGCAGCCCCTCGTCGGTCAGCGCCTGCTCGATGCTCTGGCCCTCGCGCGCGTAGAGGCTTGCGCGCCAGACGCCGGGCAAGCGCAAGAGGCTGAAGGTACCGCTTGGTTTCCAGCAATACGAAACATTGGACAGGCCTTCGAGCCACTCGTGGAACGGAAACAACGTTGTCGCCAGAATTGTCGTCTCCGGGTAGATGTCCCCCGAAAGCTCCACGTCGATCGCCTTGCGTACCGCGCTGCGTGCGCCATCGGCGCCGATCACATAGTCGGCGGTAAACTCCCGCTCTTCGCCCTGCGACGAGGCCAGCACAGTCACCGTGTCGGCGGCCTGGCGCAATCCGGTCACTGCGGTCGAGAAATGAATCTTCACGCTCGGCAACGCGCCGAGCTCATCGAGCACCAGTTGACCGTACTTCGATTGCTCGTATTGCAACCGATAGGGGTGATCGGTCTCGTCCGCGAGAACGGAAAGGTCGAACACGGCACGATCGCCCGACGGATGCATACGGATTTGCCAGCTCGGACAGAGCAGGCCAGCCGCCAGCATGCGATCGGTGAGGCCGTAGGGCGCCAGCATGTCGAGTGTCGGCGGATGCCAGGTCGAGGCGCGCAGCGCATCTGAAATCTTATCGTCGGCTTCCAAGATGGTGACGCGGATGTCCTTGCTGCCGAGCAGCAGTGCCGCAGTTAGTCCGATGGGACCGGCGCCCGCAATGATAACACGGGGCCTTTTCATGTTTCTGCTTTCGGAATTGCCCAAGGTCGTGCCTTCTGGTCGCTCGCCTTGAGCTTCGAAATGCGGTCACGATAGTTCTCGGTCAACGCAATATCATCCCGCCCATTGAGCAACCGCATGCGGCGCACCGGATCGATCGAGAACTTATAGGTGCGGTTGCCGCACAGGATGGTCTGCTCCTCGAGATCAACGGTGATCGACAATTCTTGCGTTTGTTGCAAAACCTCCATGATCTCGGCCGCCTCTTCATCGGTCACGATCGCGGTGAGCAGCCCGTTCTGGATAGCGCCACGGCAACCCGAGAACGCAGGTCCTTCCGTGCATTTTCGTTCGCTGATGCCTAAGTTATAGCATCGATTATGGTACATTCCGGAGACTAGGATAAACAATAACTGAAATTTCCGTTTCTGTAGTTGCCGGAGATTCCAACTTGAAAAATATCCAAGACGGCGGCGAAGCGATCCTCGCAGCGCTGCGGAGTCTCCGCGTGGAATACATCATTTCATCTCCGGGCTCGGAGTGGCCGTCGTTGTGGGAAGCGCTGGCACGGCAGAGGGCGGACGGCACGCCCGGTCCGACCTATCTGGACTGCGGCCACGAGACCTTGGCGGTCACAATGGCCACCGGATACACGCAGGTAACCGGCCGCATGCAAGCTGTCCTGCTTCACGCCGGGGCGGGCCTCTTGCAAGGCAGCATGGCGCTCTACGGCGCGCGCACCTTTGCGACTCCCATGCTGGTGATGTCCGGGGAATCGTCCGGTTATGGCGAGGGCGAATTCGACCCCGGCCCGCAGTGGTATCGCAGCCTGAACGTCGTCGGTGGCCCGCAAAGGCTGGTCGAGCCCATCGTCAAAGTCGCGCTTCAGTCCACGTCCGTCGATACGCTTTATCATAGCGTCGCGCGCGCGGGAGAACTCGCCCAGCGTACGCCGTGCGGACCGACCTATCTTTGCGTGTCGATGGAAGCAATGATCACCGAATGGTCGAGACCGGAAGCAACGCGCGCAATCGCACCAGCGCCGGCGCTGCGACCATCGGACGACGACATCGCGAAAGTCGCGGACGAACTCGCCAAAGCCCGCTCGCCATTCATCCTGGTGGAGAGCGCGGGATCGGATCAGGACACCTTCGACGCGCTTGTCGAACTCGCAGAGCTTATCGCGATCCCGGTGATCGACGCGCCAGGTGCGTGCCTTTCTAATTTCCCGAAGTCACACCAACTTTACCTCGGGCTCGATACGAATCCTTATCTCGCCGAAATGGATTTCGCGCTTCTCGTCGAGAATGAAGCGCCGTGGTATCCGCCGAGCAATGCGCCGAAAAATGCGAACATCGTCGCGGTCGGGAGCAATCCCCTCAAGGATACGCTGGTCTATCAGGTCACCAATGCCGGGCAATATCTCGAGGGCAACACGGCCGCCACGCTCCGCCTCCTGATCGAAGCACTGCACGGACGGAAACTCGATGCCGCCGCGATCTCCGCGCGTCGTGCCCGCTGGAAAGCAGAGCACGACAAGTTGCGGCAAAAGCTGGAGGCCGCCGAGCAGAAAGCAGCCGCCGAGCCGACCATTACGGTTCCGCTTGTCGCAAAGATGCTTCACGAGGCATTGCCGGACGCCGTTTATGTTGACGAGACAATCGTGCATGCACAACTCGTCCGCGAACACTTGAAGTGGGAAGAACCGTTCGGCTTTTATCGTGCGCCGAACGGGCTCGGACAGGGCCTCGGCTATGCGCTCGGTATCAAGCTTGCGATGCCGAAGCGCCCGGTCGTCGTCACCATCGGCGATGGCACCTTCCTGTACAATCCCGTGATCCCGGCGCTTGCATTCGCCGACGAACACAAGCTGCCCCTGCTGATCCTGGTGTTCAACAACGCCAAATACGCCGCCATGCAGTACTACCACGACAAGTTCTATCCGGCCGGCACGGCGATAGCCGCCAAGGACTACTACGGCGTTGAACTCAAGGGCGTGAAGTACGAACAGGCAGCGACCATGGTCGATGGCCACGCCTCCCGCGCCGAGACGCCGGCAGAACTGAAGATAGCGCTCGATCAGGCGCTCAAATCATTGGCCTCCGGCAAAAGCGCTATCATCAACATGATCATGCCGGCCAAGGTGCGGTAGGAAAACGTTAGTTCGCCTTGACGCCGGAGCGCCGGACGACATCGCTCCACACGTCGATCTCGCGCGCCACGAGTTGCGCAACCTCCTCCGGAGTTGACCCGACGCGTTCGGCTCCAAGCTCCTGAAAACGCGTCACCACCTCCGGCGCCTGCAGCGCTTCGCGCGCAGAGGCATTGAGGCGGTCGACGACCGCGCGCGGCGTGCCAGCCGGCGCGCTGAAACCCTGCCAGACCACCGCCTTGAATTCCGGATAGCCCGTCTCCGCCATCGTCGGCAGATCGGGCGCGGCTGACGACCGCTTCGGCGAAGTCACGGCAAGGCCGCGCAACCGTCCTGCCGCCACGTGCGGCAGAGCAACTGGGCTGTTCGAGAACATCGCCTGCACGTGGCCTGCGATGACATCCGTGACGGAAAAATTATCGCCGCGATAAGCGACTTGGGCTACCTCAATTCCTGCCTGAAATCTTGAGAAGCTCGACCACGAGGTTGGTGAGGGTCGCAGCGCCGTTGTGGGCAAAGTTCAGCGTGTTGGGGCGTGCCTTCGCAAGATCGACCAATTCCTTCACGGTCTTCACCGGGACCTGCGGATTGACGACCAGCACAAATGGGTTCTCGGCCACATTGCAGATGTGAATGAAGTCGCTTTCCGGTTTGAAGCTGAGATTGTTGAGCGTCGCGGCCATGACGGGAAAGCCCGTCGATATCCAGCCGAGCGTATGCCCGTCCGGCGCCGCACGCGCCAACTGACCGAACGCGAGCCCGCCGCCTGCACCAGGCTGGTTCTGAACAATGATCGAGTGCGAGAGGTTCTCGCTCATGTACTTGGTCAGCATCCGAACCAGAATGTCGGCGCCGCCTCCGGCGGGAAATGGCACGATCATCGTGATCGGCTTGGATGCGATGAATTGCGCCCGCGCTGTCGTCGGCAACGCCAATGCGGCGGCGCCGGCCAACCGAACAAAATCACGCCTTCTCATCTGATCCATCCCCTTATTCAAACCAGCACTGACGCTCGCATCGATTGCCAATTCCCCGAGACCGGCTCAAGTCTGCACATCTTCATGCGATAGTGAAACTGCTCGGCCACGTGCCAGTTTATAACTGGCAATCAAGGTTCCTTTCGACGTGATGTAACGGCGAAAGGCGCACGTGGCTCGATCTTCGCGCTAGGGCGTTCTACATGGAACGGAGCGCGCCATCGCCCGCGCCATAGGTGCCCATGAATCCCTCGACGGCGGCATGCAAGTCGTCCCACGGCGCGTTGATGAAATTATAGTTGCGCACCGCAAAGGCCGGGCCGACGAAAAACTTCTCGTAGGACGTGGCACGGCTGGCGTGGTCGGAACCGACCAGATCCCAGGCGAGCTTGAACAGCTTCATACGGTCGGCGGCGGCGAATTCGCCCGCCGTCCAGAACGTTTCGAACAGGTCGCGCAGTTCCGGGTCTTCCAGCACATCGATGCTGGCCGGAAACTGAAAATGACCGCCGCCCATCAGTTCGCGCATGATGTCGATCAACTGGGAATGATTTTCCATGGCCCAGTGAATGGCGGCGTAGAGATATCGGCGATTGAAGACCATGAAGCCATTGTCGAATGGCTGACAGGCTTCGATCTGCCCGTCGATCATGGCCTGGTAGCCGGCCTCCATTGCGGCAAGCCGGCCGAGCGTATCGCGCACCACCGGAATGTCGCGCGCGCCGGTGAAGCGCGTGACGAGACTTGCCACCCCGAGCATGAAACGCAGCTTCGCGCCGAACCGCACGTTCGACTGGTGGTTCGAGATCACATGCGCCGCGGTCTGGATGTAGATGTTGCGCGACAGCGCGGGATTGTCGTGCACGATCACCTTCTCCCACGGCACCTTGGCGTCCTTGAACACCAGCATGCAGTCGGACTCATCGAAGCGCGTGGTGAGCGGATGATCGAAGGAGCTCATGCCCGGCCGGTTGAACGGCTCGCGCGACCAGAGCGTCAGCCCCGGCAGGTTCAGCGGAATAACGCAGGTGATGGATTCCTTGAGCTGGTCGGGCGCAAGCGGCATCACATTGCCGACCAGCACTTCGTGGGCGTAGGCTGCCCCGCTCGCCAGCATTTTCATGCCGTTGAGCGTGACGCCCTTGTCGTCCTCGGCGGTCACCCGCAGTGCCGGCTGCGGCAAGCCCTTCGGACAGGTAATAGTCCTTGTTGCGCGCGCCCTGCGGCGGCACGATTGCATAAGTCGCGAACAGGTCGTTGCGCCGCACGTGTTCGTAGATCGCCAGCAGATTGTTCTTGTGGCCGCCTGGCTCGCTGTCGAACACTTCGGGCTTCATCGAAAGCCCGGTGAGATTGCCCGCGAAGGCGTCAGGCGTACGTCCCATCAAACCAAAGCAGAAGTCCGCGATCTTGCGGTGCGCGCGGTTGCGGCGGCGGAGATCCTCCTGCGAGCGCGGCTGCAGGTAGTACATGCTGTAGCGCTCGCCGCCCTCCTCGAACGTCATGACATCGCGGAGAGCGGGATCGGCCTTCATATCGAACAGCGCCGCATAGGTGCGCGCGCCGCTGGCGAAGGCCGGATGCGTCGTCTGATCTTTGACGCGCTCCTTGCCGACATAGATGACGCGGCCGTCGCGGATGCTTTGCAGATACTCCTTGCCGGTCATCAACATGGTCCAAGCCTACTCCGACAGGCCCGTCGCGTGTCGCCACAACGAACCTCTGCAAAAGACGACCCTCCCCGCAACGCGCGGAGGAGGAAACCGTCGTTGGCTATCGGCCGGGCTGCCCGGCGCAACCATCAAGACCCGGAGGCGTGCGTCCCGATCAGGTTCCATTTCCCGTCCTGCATCTCGATGATGTAGACCGGCTTGAGCGCGTCGCCGTTCTTGCCGAACGAGATCGGCCCCTCGAGCGCGGGGAACGGCGGCATCGAACGCAGGATATCGCGGACCTTGGTCCGTTCGTCGGCGAGCTTGGCCGGATCGCCGGTGACTTTGCCTTCCTTCATCGCATGCGCATAGAACAGCACGATGTCGTAGGCCGCGGCGTCGAACTGCGAGGCGCCAGTCCGCTCCAGGCCGGCGGCCTTGGCGCGCTTGACGAACTCTGCCTCGAACTTCTTCGCCTTGTCGTTGGCCCCGCCGAAGAATGTCGTCGGGATCACGGTGCCGTTGCCACTCGCGCCCATGCGGATCGCGAGTTCGGAATTGGCGATGGTCGAGCCGGCCACCAGCCGTCCCTTGTGACCTTGCCGCCGCAGCTCCTGCGCCAGACGGATCGCGGCGTCGGGCCCCGAGCCAACCCCGATCAGGTCGGTCGGCGTCGCCTTCAATTCCGACACCTGGGCCGCAAGGTCGAACGCCTGGGTCTGGAACGTGACCGCCACCTTCATCTCGGTGCCGGCCGCCTTCATGATGTTCGGCAGCACGATCTCGCCCATGGTCTTGGAGATGACGTCATCCGTGGCGTAGGCCGTGGCTCCGGTCGCGATCGGGTATTTCTTCTCCTGCAGCGTCTTCATCACGTTGCGGAACATGTAGCCTTCGTCCGACGTGTTGCGCAGTCCGTAGGTGAACGGCTCGGCCAGCTTCGGCGCCGAAGAGGCCATCGACATCATCACGACACCGGATCGTTCTCCGGCCGGAAACGCCACACGGCATTCGCCCGAACTGAAAGGCCCGATGATTGCCATCACCTTGTCGTCCTCGGCGAGCTTGCGCACGCCCACCACGGCCTGTTCGGGTTTGCCGGCCGTGTCGAACGAAATGATCTTGAGTTTCTTGCCGGCCAACGCCGCCTGCGGCGTTGACCTCTTCGACCGCCATCTGCGCGGCGATCTCGTTGGTCTTGGCGAGGGTCGCGAAGGGACCCGCACCTGCGAACAGATTTCCAAGCAGAATTTCCTGCGCCTGCAGCGTCTGACCGGTAACGACCGACAACGCCGTCGCGGCCAGCAATCCCAAAAGTTTCGATTTCATTGCTCTCTGCTCCTCTTCGTGGTTCGACAGATTCTATCCGGCAACTTGTTTGCGCGACTCGGCGCGACCCAGGTAGGCGTCACGCAAGGAAGGATCGTCGCGCAGTTCGGACGGCAGCCCCTCCATCACCTTGCGGCCAAGCTCCAGGACGTAGGCTCGATGGGCGAGTTCCAGCGCCTTGTGAGTATTCTGCTCGATCAGCAGGATCGCAAGGCCGCGCGAGCGGTTCAGCTCGGCGATCAGCGCGAACACCTCGTTGGTCAAACGCGGGCTCAGGCCCAGCGACGGCTCGTCGAGCATCAGCAGCTTCGGTGCAGACAACAGTCCACGGCCGATCGCCAGCATCTGCTGCTCACCGCCCGACAGCACCGAGGCAAACGCATCCCGCCGCGCGGCAAGGTTCGGAAAGCGCGAATAGATTTCCGCGATTTCGCCGTCGACCGCACGCACATCCTTGCGCGCAAACGCACCCATCAACAGATTTTCGTGCACCGTGAGGCTCGTCACGATGCGGCGGCCCTCAGGCACCAGCGCGAGATGCTGTCGCACCCGGCGGCTGGTCGGCCAGCGCGTGATGTCGGCGCCGCTCAGCTTGACTGCGCCTTCCGCCGCAGGCTCCAGTCCCATGAGCGCCTTCAGCAGCGACGATTTTCCCGCACCGTTGGCGCCGAGCACCGCCACCACCTCGCCCTCTTCCACCGTCAGCGAAACGCCGCGTACCGCATGGACGCGCCCATAGCGAACGTGAAGATCGTTCACCTCAAGACGCATGACGCGCCTCCGCGGCGTCGGTGCCGAGATAGGCTTCACGGACCAACAGATCTTCACGCACGTGCTCGGGCGATACCTTCGGCGATCTTGCGGCCGAAATTGAGCACGATCACCTCCGTGCACAACGCGCCGACGAAGTGCATGTCGTGCTCGACCACGAGCAAGGTGATGCCACGATCACGGCAGATCGTGGTGATGCGCTCACGCAACGCGTCGGTCTCGGCGGGGTTAAGGCCCGCCGCCGGTTCGTCGAGCAGCAGGAGCCGGGGCTTCGCCATCAGCGCGCGCACAAGCTCGATCCGCTTCTGCAGACCGTAGGGCAGACTGCCGACGGTCGCACGCTCGTATGCCGCCAGCCCCGCTTCCTCGAGGGCCGCGCGCGCCTCCTCGCGCCATCGGTTGCCTGGAACGAGGTTGACCGGCTGAAGTACGCCAAAGAATCCGCCGTTCTGGCAATGCTGGCCCACCAACACGTTTTCCAGGGCGCTGAGATGCGGCATCAGTCTGATGTTCTGGAAATTGCGCGCCACGCCATGATGAATACGTCGCCGCGACGGGATTTTGGCAATGTCCACCCCGTCGAGGACGATGCGGCCCTGGTCGATCGGATAGACGCCAGTGATCAGGTTGAACACGGTGGTCTTGCCGGCGCCATTCGGGCCGATCAGACCGGTGCAGACGCCACGACGAACCGAGAAACTTAGGTTCTCGACCACGGCAAGGCCACCGAAGCGCTTGCTCACGTTGTCGAGGGTCAGGATGGGGTCCGGTGGCACTCATGCGGCCTGCTCCTTCCGGTTCGCGCGGCTCCGCAAGCCGAGCAATCGGCGGATTTGCGCGCCGGTGACCAGGCCCTGCGGACGAATGACCATCACGACAATAAGGATCGCGGCAAACAGCACGTAGCGCCATTGCGCGCTGCCGCGCAGCAGCTCCGGCAGAGAGCGTGAAGACAGCCGCACCGAGCAACGGCCCAATAACACTCTGCGTTCCGCCGAACAACACATAGAGCACGATCGAGATCGACAGCGAGATCGAGAAATATTGCGCCTCGATGTAGCTGAAATGATGCGCGTAGAGCCCTCCCCCGATGCCGGCAATGACCGAGCCGAGCGTGAAGGCGGCAACCTGGAACGCACGCACGTCGAGGCCCATCAGGTCGGCGACGCGCTCGTCATCATGGACCGCGGTGATCGCGATACCAAAGCGGGTCGCAAACAGCAGCCAAACCAGCACGGTGACACCGAGCGCAAACATCGCGATCGTTGGCAAACGTATGAACGCGGTGACCGGATAACCCGCCGCTCCGCCGACCACATCGAGGTTGAGGATCGATCGCCCGTACGATCTCGCCCAATGCAAAGGTGGCGAGCGCGAGATAGATGCCGCGTGTCCGCAGCACCGGCACCGCCACGACCAATACCGACCAGACCCGCGGCAACACCTCCCAAGAGGTATGGCGATCAGCGGCGACAGCGCAAGCGTGGTGCTGAGATAGGCCGAGGCGTAACCGCCAATCGCAGCGAAGCCGGCCACACCGAGATTGAGCTGGCCGGCCGCGATCGGCAGGAACGCGGCGTAGGCGTAGACAATATTGATCGCCAGCAGCACCAGCACGCCTTCAAGATAGCCGCTCATGCGCGCGCTCCGGCGCTCGCGCCGCCGAACAGGCCGGTCGGCCGTACGATCAGAATGAACAGTAGCAAGCCGTAGACCGAGATATCGACAAAGTCGGCGCCGAAGTAGCGGATCGACAAGGCCTCGGTCATTCCGATGATGAGCCCACCCGCAATGGCGCCCCAGATATTGCCCATCCCGCCGACCACCATGGCGGAGATGCCTTTGAGGCCAAGCGCCTCGCCCATGAATGGATGCACCTGCCGATAGTTGAGAGCGAACAGCACGCCGGCGAGTGCAGCGAACAACCCGCTGATGACGAACACCAGGGGCACGATGCGATTGATGTCGACGCCGAGCAGAAGCGCCGTGTTGGAATCCTCGGCGATGGTCCGCAATCCTCGGCCGATGACGCGTCCGCGACAAGCAGCAGCGACAGGCCCCAGATCAAGACGACCGAGGATGCCAGCCCCAACAGCTGGGGAATGCTGATCACAAGGCCGCCGATCCGCCAGTCTGCGCTGCCGAACAGCGGCGGCACGCTCTGCAACTCCGAGCCCCAATAGGCGACGGCGAGATTTTCGAATAAAATCAGAAACGCCATCGAGCTCACCAGCGGCACGAACTCCTGGGCGTTTCGCATCCAGCGCCACGTGAAGCGCTCGACCACGAGCGAAGCGGCAGCCCCGACCGCGAGCGCACAAAGCCCGGCGAGCGGCCACGGCATGCCATGCCGAATGAACACCCACGTCGACATGCCGCCGATCATGAACAAGCCCAGGAATGCTGAAATTGAGAAACTTCAGCACGCCAATAGACAGCGTCAGCGCGACGCCGATCATGGCGTAGATCGACCCGAGCATCAGTCCATTGACGATCTGCTGAGAGAAAATGGTCCGCCCCTCGATGTGCCGCCCGTGACTGCCTTAGAATATGACCTTCCCGGTCATCGCTTCATGCGTCACTTCGCCGTCGAATGGCGGAAATCGCTGGAAGTCGTCGCGGGCCAGGCGTCGCGCCTGGGAGCGCAGCGCGTGGTCGAGATCGCCGCTATTATCGAACTGCATTTGGGCGAGCAGCATGGTCTCGCCTCGCCGCACTGCAAACGGATCGGTCCATGCAGCCGGGCTGTGGAGAATAAGCGAACGTATTTTGGGGAACTGCTTCAAGATGTCGGCGTGACGGGTCTCGTAATAGGCATGGAATGCGGCCGGACTGGGAGACGCACCGCGATACCGTACGAAATAGGACACCATACTGGTTAGCCCCTTCTCACTCGGACGCGCCGCAGCCTTGCTAAGCCACCATGTTCACGTTGACATATCGCGGCGAGACCACAAGGTCACTTTGCTCGCATCCACGCACCGCGCCTGCTCATTCCTGCGTCATCCAGCATCTCGCAACGACTGCGGCGAACCTTGCACCGGGCTGATATATCGTACTGCCTTCGCCGAACTTTCCACCAGCGCGCCCGCCGCGGCGCTCAACGCCGCAAACGACACCGCATCAAGTGCCCCGAAGAATAGATCGTTGACGGCACGAATTTCATCGCTGACACGATGAACGGCGAGACGACCGGCTGGCGCAACACTTAACAACACGCCGCGACGGTCAAGCGGATTGGTCCGCTTGAGCAAGAGCCCGCTCCGGACGAGCTTGCCACCTTCAGTCGCGATAAAAGCGCTTGAAACGTGCAGCGCCTGCGCCAGCGCCCCGACACTGACGCCGTTGCGGCCCTGAAGGTGCGCCACGGCCACCACGATACTGTATTGAGGGCCACTGATGCCCATGCGTTCGCCGAGGTGCTCGCGGACCATCTCCATTCGTGTAGATATGGTGAATAGGTCCGCGACGAGGACTCGAAAGCGCTGATCCGAGCCGTCTTTGAGAAGTGGCGCGCGTGTGACCGTCGCCGGCAAGGCATACGGCCCGGAGTCGAGAGCTCTTTCCGCCTTTGCGGCGCGGTCGCGCCGGACCTTAGAGATTGACATATCCGGTATCGCCCAGGAGTTGGGACTCCACCGGAATGTGCAGGCTATCGTGGACGGTGTTGTAGAACTTCCAGAATCCGACCACGCAGGCGAGTTCGACTACTTGCGGCGGCGTGAGATGTTTCTTCAAGCGCTGCAGAATCTCATCGGGCACTGAGGTTGGATCTTCAGACGCCGAGCGGACATAGTCGAAGCAGACCTTCTCCATCTCATTCGTAGGCTCGTTGTCCCCGGTGATAATCTCCTGCAACTCCTTCTCGCTCATGTTCCAGCCTTCGAAACCTGCTTGCGTTGGCTTCTTTAGCATCGAGCAGCTATGCGCCGTGCAATAGGCGCAGCCATTGGTGGCGCAGGCAACGGCGGCGAGTTTGCGTTTGAGCAGTTGATCAAGCGTCGAGGTTGGATCGCGCATGATCTTGCTGTTGAGGCTCCACAGCGTCTCGGCAATTTCGGGGCGGTGGGCGTAAAGCTTGAGCGCGTTGGGCAAAAAACCCATGCGCTTCTTGTAGGGATCGAGCACGGGCTTAAGCCGCGGATCGAAGTTCTCTTCTTTCACATACGGGATGAATGGCTGCGCTTCGACTAGTACTTGCGGTTTCGGAGGGGTGATTGCGTCCATAACAGGCTCCTCTCAGAGATAGTCCTCTAGTTTCACCTTGCCCCAGTTGCGAGGCCAGGCCCGTTCGAAATCCGCCGGGTCGTGCCGCGATTTTACCGTCGCATCGATGCCGATTTTTCCGACCAACCGCCATGGATGCTGGCCTTCGATCGGCTTGGCGGCAGGATCGTAGGGCGAGCCGCGGGTATTGCCGACGATGACGATGTCGCGCGATGGATCACAGCGGGTTGCGATGGCGTGATACACGTCGCCCGGGTCGTCAAGGTCGGTGTCGGGGCTGACGGCAACGACCATCTTGGTGTTAAGCCAGGGCGCGCCCATCGCCGTCATCAACGCGTCATTGACGAAGCCTTCGCGCGGGTAATCAAACTGAAGGATGCAGGAAAGCGCGGCACCCCAGGTCGGGAAGCGCACATCTTTCACGTCGAGGCCGATTTCGGTCAGGCGGTTATACAGCACCGCCTCGTGACACAGACGCGGCAGGGTCTGATGGTCGGTGGCGGGGGTGGTCTGGTGGTTCCGGTAGATGGGTCGGTCCGCCCGCATGGTGATCGCGGTGATCTCGACCTCGGGCAACTCCTCGTAGTGCGGCAGGTGGTACATCGACGGCGAAGTGACGTCGCCGACGCGGAATTTGCCGTTCAGTTTGACGCGGCCTTCGACCACGATCTCCGCCTCAGCTGGCACGGTGAGATCGAGCGTCTCGCATGGCACCATCTCAACGTCGCGGTCCATGATGGTGCCGACCATCTCCATCTCGCCCCACGAATCCATGTGGAGTCCGGAGAAATTGGCCATGATCTCGTAGGCCGGCGGAATTCCGAAGACGAAAGCGATCGGCATGTATTCGGCGCCCATCTCACGGTATTTGCGCATGACGATATGCGAGTGCGGCGTAGCGAAGCTGATCAATCCGCGCCGCGGACCGACTGCGTGCGTGCCGGCGTGACACGAATTGTAGAAGCCGGTTTCGGGATCCTTGATGATGTTCATCGCCGTCACATACGGCGCAGTATCCTTGTCCTTGTGAAACGGAATCGGAAGCTTGGTCCAATCGGCATCAGCACCAAGCTGGACGACCTCCTTCACCCGGCCGGACTTTACGTTTTTGAAGCCACGCGGCGGCTGGCGCAGACGATACGCGAGCGTCTTGAGGTAAATCGCCGGATCGACACCGATCGCACGCGCCTGCGACCGTCGGTTCTTGACCAGGATATCGCACAGCCGGAAACCCGGTTTTTCTACAATATTCTCGAACAGGATCGGCTGATCGCTCTGCGCGGACAGAGCACCGATATCGTCCATCCGCACCGGCTTCGTTATACGCGTGACGATGTCGGCGTTCGTTTCCAGATGCCCGCGCAGCGATGCGTCAAGGCCTTGATTGGAAGAACGACGAACGTTCGATGGCTCCGCCACAACACGTCCCCTTGGACACCGGCAGTTCCTTAAGTAACTTTACTAATTGCCAATATGGAGTCAAGGACCAGGCAGCCCGGCTCCACTGTCTTTCAAGATCAGAGCGCGACTGACGAGCTAAGGACGTACCCTGGCGCTTTTCTCAGGCTGAAAGGAAGGGCCAACTTCCTTATCAATTGCAAACTGGAGAGCTTTGATCACTCCTGCAAACCGGCCGGACGTTGCGGTAGGCTTGGCGGCGCACCATCGGCTTTACCGGCGGCACGGTGTCGACAACCGGAAACGTCTGCATCGCCATATGCCTCGGAGCAACCATCGGGTATTGGTATGAGTTCGCACACTACGACCTCAACGCCACCATCCATTGGGAGAAGGCTGACATGCTAAGCCGACGGATCGCGATTTTGGCATTGGTCTGCTTGTGTGGAGCGATTGCGGATCGCGCTGCGTCCGCCGCCGATCCAAAACTGGTGGCCGCAGCCGAGCAAGAGGGCCAGCTCGCCATCTACAACTGCGACATCGGCGAATCTCCGGTCCAGGTCAAACGCTTCAGCGAGCTCTATCCCAGGATCAAGGTCACAACCTACGTCGCGTCCTGCTGGCAAACTTACAACCGTCATGCTGCCGAGCGCGGCGCCGGCCGGCCGATCGCCGACGCCTTCGTCTCGACCGACGACGTTTTCATGAAAATGGACGACGAAGGCATGCTCGAAGGCTACGACTCGCCGGAGCTCACGCATTTCCCGGCGAACGTGCGGCCGGTCAACGCCAACTACATCCGCTACAAAGCGTTGCTCGCGGCCTTCACGTTGAACACCGACCAGATGAAAGGCCAGCCGGTCCCGCAGGACTGGACCGACTTCGCCAACCCGCCCGCGCAGTGGAAGGGCAAGATTTCGTTCTACGATCCACGTACCTCGTCGCTCGCCTTTACCGTGCTGGCGACACTGCATCAGCAATTGGGCGCGGAGGGTGCGCGAAAGATCTACGCGGGCCTGAAGTCGATGGATGCAGAGCTGTCGTCGAGCACGCCGGCCGGCGTCACCAAGCTCCTGTCGGGCGAGAAGCCCATCATGTTCTATATCCTCACCAATCAGTATGGCGCGACAGTCGCGAAAGGTGCGCCTCTGGTCTTCAACGTGCCGAAGTCCGGAGCGATCGGGACCCACTTCGGCGTCGCGGCCGCCAAGGACGCGCCGCATCCGAACGCGGCCAAGCTGTGGACCGACTTCATTCTCTCCGAAGGGCAGAAGGTCGTCACCAGCCGCGCCGAATATGCCCTGAGCAACGATGCGCCGCCGCCGCAAGGCATGCCGGAGCTGAAGACCATCAAGATCATGCCGACGGATTTCCGCAAGGCGCTGGCGGATCAAAAGCCGCTGATCGAGTTCTGGCAGGAGGCCACCGGGATTCGTTAGCTCCGGCTCCCGCGATGACCGTCACCCTCGAACAGGTCAGCAAGCGCTTCGGACCCACCACCGTCATCGATGCGCTGTCGGCGACGTTCCGCCCTGGCGCGATCTCGGTGCTGCTGGGCGCGAGCGGCTGCGGCAAGACCACGACGTTGCGCTGCATCGCCGGCCTTGAAACACCGGACGACGGGCGCATCACGATCGACGGGACCGACGTGTTCTGGAGCGGCGGCGGCGTCTCGCTACCGCCCGAGCGGCGCGAACTCGCCATGGTGTTCCAGTCCTACGCCATCTGGCCGCACATGACGGTGCGCCAGAACGTCGGGCTGCCATTGCGCGCGCGTGGCGCCGACCGCCCACGAATCGGCCAAGGCCATCGACCGGGCGCTCGCCCTGGTCGGCCTCGCCGATTTCGGCGCACGCATGGCGACGCAATTGTCGGGCGGCCAGCAACAGCGCGTGGCGCTGGCGCGCAGCATCGTGCGGCCGTCGCGCGTGATCCTGCTGGACGAGCCGCTGAGCAATCTCGACGCCAAGCTCCGCATCGCCATGCGCAAGGAGCTCAAGGCGCTGCAGCGTGAGCTGGGCACCACGATGATCTTCGTCACCCACGACCAGGACGAGGCGATGTCGCTCGGCGACGAGGTCTTCGTGTTCCATGACGGCCGCATTCTGCAACAAGGCGAAGCCGCAGGAGGTCTATCACCGGCCGGCAAGCCGCTATGTGGCGGAGTTCTTCGGCAAGACCAATTTCGTCGAGGCGATCGCGACGCCGATGGAGCGGGCCGGCTCAGCTTGCGAACCAGTCAGGGCGAACTGGCTGTCATCGAGGCACAACGCGGCGCGGAGGGCGGACCGGTGGTCTGCGTCATCCGCCCGGAGGCCTGGCGGATCGCCGAAGCGGCGGCAGGCCGAGGACTTCGCGGCCACGTGCGGGAGCGCACATTCATCGGCGACCGGCAGGAACTCGTGGTCGACACCGCGCTCGGCCCGCAGGCCGTGGTGACACTCGGCTTTCATGCCGCCCGCGTGGGCGACGAGGTCGATGCTGGTGGCCGATCCGCAGCGCATCCATCTGCTCGCCGGAACGGCCTGATGCGCAACTCCTCCGGAGCCCTGGCCCGGCATCTGCCGCACACGCCGGCCGTCCTGCATCGTCGCGGTGACGATGCTGCTGCCGCTCGCCGTGCTGATCCTCTACGGCGCCACCACGCTCGAAGGCGGACAGCGGACTGTATCTCTCGGCCCCCTCGCCCGCGTTGCTCACCGACAGCATCTACTGGCAGGCGCTCGGCAACACCGTCGGCATTTCGCTGCTAGCCACCCTGTTTGCCACGGCGCTCGGCCTCGCGCTCGGCTGGCTGTTCGGCCGCACCGACCTGCCGCGCGCCGCGCTGTTCGAGCAGCTCGCAACCTTGCCGATCTTCATCCCGCCATTCGTCGGCGCCGTCGCCTGGACGCTGCTGTCGGCGCCGCGCATCGGCGCCTTCAACGTGGCGCTTCGCAATCTCGGCCTGCCCGAAGTGCTCGATATCTACACGCCGGTCGGCATGGCCTGGGTGATCGGCATCTACCTCGCGCCCTATGTGATGATGATGGTGGCCGGCGCGCTGCGCAGCATGGACCCGAGCCTTGAGGAGGCCGCACGCGTCGGCGGGCTCGACGGCGTCCGAACCGCAGCGCGCATCACCCTGCCGCTGATCGCGCCGGCGATCCTGTCCGGCGCGGTGCTGGCGTTCACCATCGCCATCGGCCTGTTCGGCACGCCGGTGGTGCTGGGCTGGGCGAAGCAGATCCTGCTGCTCACCTCGCGCATCTGGATTTCGTCTCAGGCGGTGCCGCCCGACTACGGCGCGATGGCGATCCTTGCGATCTACCTGATCGCCCTGTCGCTGATCGCTAACGGCCTGCAACGCTGGCTTCTGGCCGACCGCTCGTTCGTCACCGTGACCGGCAAGGGTTTCCGGCCGCACGCCATCGCAGCTCGGCCGCGCCCGAGGGCCGTGCCTCGCGCTGGTCATTCTCTATCTCCTGCTGACCGTCGTCGCGCCGCTGGCGATCCTGCTTGGCGGCATGCCTGTCGACCTACACCTGGTCGGGCAAGTTCACCCTCGACAATGTCGCCGAGATTGCCGGTTCGGCCGACGTCTGGGACACGCTGAAGAACAGCATCTGGATTTCCATCGTCTCGGCCACGATCGCACTCGTGCTCGGGCTGGAGATCGCCTGGCTCGCGAACCGCACCAGACTGCGCGGCCGGAGGATGCTGGAGACGCTGGCGCTCATACCCGTGTCGGTGCCGGGTATCGCCTTCGGCGTCGGCGTGATGTTCCTGTGGCTGCGCGCGCCGGTCGACGTGTACGGCACCGCCTGGATCATCATCCTGGCCTTCGTCGGCCGGTTCACCGCCTATGCGATCCGGCCGATCGGCGCGAGCCTGATGCAGGTGCATCCGGAGCTGGAAGAGAGCGCGCGCGTCGCGGGCTTCGGCTGGCTCCGCACGCTTCTCTACATCACGCTGCCGCTGATCCGGCCCAGCATCGTGGCAAGCTGGATTCTGCTGTTCAGCATCTTCATGACCGAGCTCTCGATGGTGATCCTCCTCTACACCGCGAACACCCGGACCTTCTCGGTGCTGGCGTTCGAGACCTGGAGCACCGGCGTCTTTTCGCTGCTGGCCGGCTTGTCGATACTCCAGCTCCTGGTCGGCGCTTCGATCATGGTGTTCGTGCGCCGGCTGTTCGGTTCGCGCGCGCTGTCGAGCTCGTAAGCACATGACGACGTTCGAGGAGCTGCGACATCATCGACGCCCACCATCATCTGTGGGACCTCGAACGCAACTATTATCCCTGGCTGACCGACCAGCCCAAGCGAAGCGAAATCCTCGGCGACTATCTGGGGATCAGGCGAAGCTACAAGCCTGAGGATTACCGGCGCGACGCGCAAGCCTTCCGCGTCGTCAAGACGGTGCATGTCGAGGCCGAACACGACCGCAACGAGCAGGTCAAAGAGACCAACTGGCTGCACGAGGTCAACGCGCAATACGGCTTTCCCAACGCCGTGGTCGGCCACGTCTGGTTCACCGATCCGGAGTGCAGTGAAAAGCTCGCCCGGCACTCAGCGTTTCCGCTGTTTCGCGGCATCCGCTCGAAGCCGGTGACCACCGAGCGCCCCGGCGAGAACATGCGCGGCAAGCCGGGCACCATGGACGATCCGAAGTGGCGTGCCGGCTATGCGCTGCTTCGCCAGCACGGCCTGTCCTACGACCTCCGCGTGCCGTACTGGCATCTCGACGAAGCGGCCGCGCTCGCCCGCGACTTTCCCGACACGCCGATCGCGCTCAATCACACCGGCTATCCATGGGACCGCAGCGCCGAGGGACTCGCGGGATGGCGGAAGAGCATGACGGCGCTGGCGCGCTCGCCCAACGTTCATGTCAAGGTTTCAGAACTCGGCCTGCCCGACCGTCCTTGGACGGTCGAAGGCAATCGCGGCGTGGTCCTCGATGCTATCGCGATTTTCGGCATCGAACGTTGCATGTTCGGCAGCAACTACCCGGTGGCCAGTCTGTTCGCGTCCTACGCTACGATCCTCCGCGGTATATTTGAAATCCTCAAAGATCGGTCTCGCGCGGAGCTCGAAGCATTCTTTGCTGGCAACGCACGGCGCTTCTATCGGATCGATTGATGCAGCGCAGAGAGCAACCTGATGGATATACTCTACTCGTGAGCGCCTCTCTTGGCGCTAGTGCGCATCTATTCCATAACACGACGCAAGGCGCCATGACGAAAGAGAACTCAATTGGCTCGGGCGGTGCGAGCACGCGAGCCATTTGAGATCGTCGGCGAAGCTTTGTTGAGATTCTCAACGGCAAAGCCTGCAGCAGCCTTGTAGCCCGCCATAAATTCAGTGCGCTCCTTAGCCGGAATGACGTCGTCGATGTTGTCGAATGTGCCGCCGCAACGTTCGTCGACGAGATTGAGGAGTCCAAAAGGTCCTGCGCCACGATTGCGCAGGATCAGCTGCGAGATGGGACCGCATAACTTTGCATCATAAGCGGCAAACGCGTCCTGCGTGACTCCGTGCTCGACCATTGCCGCTCCCAAAATACGGCCATCGACGATAGCTTGGCTCCCGCCGTTGGAGCCGGTCGGATACATGGCGTGAGCGGCATCGCCGAGGAGCACCACCGGGCCGTCACGCCAAGCGGGTACAGGATCGCGGTCGATCATAGGGTTTTCAAAGGCGCTCGCCGCTTGCGTGATCAAGGCAGGGACATTGAGCCAGTCCCATATCCATTCCTCGAAATGGTGGACGAAGTCGTCGACACCCACCTGCCGAAACCAGCCGCTCTGCTTCCAGCCGTCGGTATTGTCCATCGTGACTTCAGCAATCCAATTGATCATTGAGAGGCCGGTCTGCGGATCGGGATGGGAGATGGGATAAAAGACCATCCGGTGGCGATGCGTGCCAAGACCAACGAACGAGGAGCCGGTGCGTATCGGTTTCGCCCAGGTCGTGCCGCGCCACATGACCGCTCCGCCCCAGTGGATTGGTGGCTGAGCGGGGTGCATCTGCGCCCTGACCGCCGAGTGGATGCCGTCAGCGCCGATGAGCAGCGTGCCGGTCGTCTCAGAGGTCGAGCCGTCGACGTGTTCGATGAGCGCAGTTACGCCGCCGTCGGAATTCTTTTGGTAGCCGGTCACCCGGCTTCCGAACCTGACCACCTCCGGCCCCATCCGTTCCCTCAGCTTTTCATACAGCAGCATGTGGAACAGGCCACGATGAACCGCATATTGCGGCCAGTTGTAGCCAGCTAGGAGCCCTCGGGGCTCGGAGTAGATATCATTGCCGTTAAGGCCGACCAACGCCCATTCTTTTGCAGGTAGTCCCACCCGGTCGAGATCGCCCTGTGTGAAGCCGAGATCGTAGAGTTCTCGCACGGCATTGGGTTGCAGATTGATGCCGACGCCGAGCGGGCGCATATCCCGGACCGCTTCGTAGACAATGCAGGGCACGCCAATTTGGCAGAGCGTCAGAGCTGTCGCGAGCCCGCCAACGCCGCCACCGGCAATGATTACAAGGTCATTCATCAAGCAAAGGGTCCGATCTGAAACCTAATAAATTCCATTATCCTTAGGCTGGCAACCAGCGCTAGCCGCATTGAATTTCGCAGTCGTTGGTCGAACCGGTGGCCCCTGCTGGTCAGACGGGCGATCACCGCAGTGGGAGGCGCGAAAGGTCAAAGCGTACGAGCCGGCATTGGTAAGGCGTCTCAAATCCGGGCGGAGAATGCGCCGTACGATCCAACGGACCCGTGCAACCATCGAAGCCATCGTTGAAACGACGTAGCAGATCGAGGGTGCCATAACCAATTATCAGCATAGTCACGATCCGAACTGTTATCCTGGACAAGCTGCGGATCGCAGACATCAGTCTTGTGGATGTACCTGTCCCTGGTGAACTCATAGGAATAGGCGCTGGTAACGGTTCCTAACCTCTGCGCTCCATTGCTCGAACCATCTGCCGGATAGGACGGGCTCATGCAACAAATTGAATTCTACTTCGACCCCATATCTCCGTTTGCTTATCTCGGATCCATTCAGATCGAACGGCTCGCCGCGCGACTCAATCGGCAGATTGAATGGAAGCCAGTTCTGATCGGGGTGACCATTCTAAAGGTGATGGGGCTTAAGCCTTTGCCTGAAACGCCGCTCAAGGGCCCATATCTTAAACATGATGCGGTTCGACTTGCGGAATTTTTCGACGTACCGTTCCGCTATCATGGACTTACTGGAATCAATTCGCTCGCCGCGCTCCGTGCCTTCGTTGTGCTGAAGGAGCGCGATGCAGGCCTTGCAAAATCGCTGGCTCAGAAGATTTTCCGCCGCCTATGGGTGCGCGGTCTCAATATCACGGCAGCCGACGATATTGCCGAAGAGGCCAAAGATCTGGGCATAGACGTGCCGGCGCTGCTCCGGGAGAGCGAGACAGATCGCGCCAAGGATGCTCTGAAGCGACAGGTCGACGCCGCGATCGAGGCCGGCGTTTTCGGCGTCCCCTATTTCGTCGTGGACGGCGAACCCATCTGGGGTGTCGATCGGATGTGGATGGTCGAGCACTGGGCCACCCGCCACACTTGGCGCGCGCCGCAGTAGTCCCCCAGTTCCAATCTTCGCAACGTCATGGCAGTTGGATGTGAGCCGCCTTCACCACCACGGCCCATTGATCGATTTCGCGTCGGACGAAATCGCGCGCCTGCGCAGGCGTCACCGGCTCCGCGGTGTCCATGCCCATCTTCGCCAGCCGATCCTTAACGTCAGGTTTTGCCAGCGCCGCGTTGATGTGCCTGTTGAGCGCGGCGACGATATCCGGCGGCGTCCCTTTGGGCGCCGCGAGCCCGAACCAGGCCTTCACGTCGAAATCCGGAAAGCCTTGCTCGGCGACAGGCACGACTTCCGGAAGCACCGGCGAGCGGTTCTTGGAGGAGATACCGATGGCGCGCAGCTTGTTCGACTGAATAAATCCCAGCATGTCCGGGATGCTCGAGAACATCAACTGGATCTCGCCCGAGACGAGGTCAGGTGCCGCCTGTGCCGCACCCTTGTAGGCTACGTGGTTGATGTCGATTTTGGCGAGATACTTGAATAGCTCGCCCGCCATGTGCTGCGATGTGCCCACACCGGCCGAGCCGAAGCTGATCTTGCCAGGGTTGTCCTTGGCGTAGCGGACCAATTCCTGCATGGTCATGGCGGGCACCTTCGGATTGACGACGACAACGTTCTTCAATTCGGCCGCCACGCCCAGGAACTCGAAATCGTTTAGCGCGTCGAACGGAAGCTTCGACCCGTAGAGACTCGGATTGATGCCGTGCGTTGAGACCGTGATCATCCCGATCGTGTAGCCATCAGGAGCGGACCGGGCGAGCTCCGAAACGCCGAGATTGCCGCCCGCGCCAACCTTGTTCTCGACATAGAACTGCTGACCCATAGATTCCGACAGGCTTTGCGCGAGTGTCCGCGCCATGATGTCGAGCGAGCCGCCCGCCGCCGTCAGGGTGACGATGCGCACCGGGCGTGCCGGATAGCCCTGCGCCATCGCAGATGGAGCGGCGATATGCCCAATCAACGCGAGGGCCATGATCCATAGAATCGATCGGTGCATTCTTGGCTCCCGTAACTTCTATTTTTGGTTTAGAGCATCTGACGCAGCTTGGCTTTGGCGATCTTCGCATTTCCCACGCGCGGCAGCTCGGAAAGTATTACCACGCGCCGGGGGATTTTGAATTTTGCGAGCGACGCGCGACAACACGCCAGAATATCGCCTTCGAGATCGCGTCCAGGTTCAGCTTCAGCCTCCACAAAGGCGACCGGCACCTGCCCATAAGCATCATCCTGCACGCCCACGACTGCCACATCTCGCACGCCTTTTACGCCTCGCACGACGACTTCGATCTCGGACGGCGAAACCCCCTCGCCGCCCACTTTAATGACATCGCTTGCTCGATCGCCAAACTTGATCCAACCATCATCAAGCAGCATGACGCGGTCGCCGGTGCGGAAAAAGCCTTCGCTGTCGAATGCGGCCGCGGTGGCCGCCGGATCGCCATCGTATTCCTGAAAGATCGACAATCCCCGGATGCCCTTGATCGTTAAATCACCGGTCTCACCGGGTTCGACCGGTTTTCCCTCCGAGTTTCGGATGCGGACCTGATGCGCCAACGATGGTCTGCCCAGCGCACCTTCGGTCGGCGCGAAATTCGGATCGCCATAAATCCCCGGCGCAACGAGTTCAGTCATGCCCCACGACGGCACGAAGGCCGGAACGCGGTGGAAAGACTGAGACTGGAGATCGCCGCGGGCGACGGTCCACTGCCGGTAGAAATGCCGATCCGGCGCCGCCTGGCTTTGCAGCGCTTTCAATGTGAAAAGAACGTGGGATGTAAGCGTCGCATGATGCGTGACCGACGCCGGCCAGAACCGGCTGGCGGAGAACCGGGGTTGCAGTACCGCCGTACCGCCCGCCCAGAGGACCGGAAGAAACGACCAGCAAAGCCCAACAACGTGAAATAGCGGTAGCGATATCAGACTGACATCCTCGGCTCTGTGGCCATACACATGGGCGCTATAGCAGCAGCCCCACAGAACGTTCGAATGGGTCCAAACGACGCCCTTGGGCTTTCCGGTCGTGCCGGTTGTGAACATGATAGCGGCGGTTTCCGAATGGAGCGCCGGATGGGCCGGTGCCGGTTCGGCGAACAGCGCCTCGAGCGAGCCATCGCCGTAACAACCGGCTGCGCTTTCGCGGTCAGCCGCAACGACCCAACCGACACCACGCGCATGCGAGGACACCAACTCGGCAAAACTCGCCTGCGTGATCGCTGCCTTGGCGCGCGACGCTTCCGAATAATGCGCGATCTCCGGACCCGCCGCCATCGCGTTGGTGGCGACGCAGACCGCACCCAGCCGCGCGAGCGCAAAGCGCAAGAGCAATGCTTCGGGACAGTTCTCAAAATGCACAAGAACCCTGTCACCAACGCCGATCCCTCGCGCAGCGAGGCCGCCGGCGAGCCGTGCTGCATCGGCCGCGAATTCGCGGTAAGTCCAGGTTTTTGCTTTGCCTTCAAATGGCGCCCAGATCAGCAACGGATGGTTGGGCCGTTCTTGCTGACGCGCGTCAAGCAGCCGATCAAGATTCATTCCGTTGAATGGCGATAGGACGGTCATCAGGTAGGCTTATGAACAACGCACGCGCGCTCGCCGTGAGATCGGCTCAGCTCTATCGTAGCGAAGTTCCGCACTGGACCAAGCTCAATCCGAAGCGAACCGAAGCGCCGCAGTGTACAACGCTGGGATGCCGTCTTTGGGTCAATGGCACATGACACACCCTGGAACCGCGATGTCCGCTTTGCCGCTGATAGCTACATCTGGTGGCGCTCTAACGATGTCTGCTTTGTGCCAGGTGCCGACATCGCAACGTGCGGCTACCCACCGGCATTATCACAGAAAGCCCTTTAGCCCGTCGCGCGGCTACGGCCACGAGCGGTACGCTACACCGAGCTGGCACCGGGACGGCTCAAGGACCTGTGGCAGTGTGCGCCGGGCAGCGTGTCCCCCAAAGATACTCCCCCCGGCGCACCTCGCTGCCGCTGGAACGCGGTAGCCTCAACGAGCGCGGCGCTGGGTCGAAGGTCGAAGCGTAAGTCTCGCCCGAGCGCCCAGCGCGAATTGATAAGCTTTTGTGTAATTCCTTATCAGTTCAACTGGGCTGTATGTCTTGCCAGAAAGCCATACAGCGCGCCTCTTGAAGAGCGCTCCCTTGCGCTCGCCGCCTGGCGGTTCATGTGGGAGCGCCGACGCTCGGCGAACTCGCGTTCCGTATCTCAACCGCGCCAATACGCTTAGTCGAGCGGAGGTATACCCGCCGCTCGCACCACCTGGGCCCAGCGCTTCACGTCCGCGCTCAGCATCGCCCGCGCCTCATCCGGCGTGGAGCTTCTGGCCTGCAATCCCATCGCTGCGACCTTTTCTGTCACCTTCGGAGAGTTGACAATCTTCACGACGGCCTCGTTGAGCTTCCGCACGATGTCGGGCGGCGTCTTGCCGTGCACCGCGATCAGCGCCAGGCCCTCCAGCACGAAACCCTGAACCCCCACTTCGGCGAATGTCGGAGCGTCCGGCAACTTCTCAAGGCGGCGCGGGCAGGTTACCGCCAGCGCCCGCATCTTGCCGGACTCGACCACCGGAATGGCCGTGGCCGCGACCTCGAACGACATCGAAAGGTGGCCGCCGAGCAGATCGTTGATGACCTGGCTTTGACCCCTGTAGGGCACATGAATCAATTGTGTTCCCGTGGTGGTCTTGAACAACTCGCCGATCAGGTGACCCGCTGTGCCGACACCGGGCGAGCCGAACGACAGCGTGCCGGGATTTCTCTTGGCCTCGGCGATCAGGTCCGCGACCGATTTGATCGGACCAGACGCGGGAACGATCAGCACGTTGCAGGTCGTATAAGCGACAGAGATCGGAATGAGATCGACCTCGGTGTCGAACTTCAGGTTTCGATAGAGCACCTTGTTGGACGCCATGTTGCCAGATGTGCCGAGCAGCAGCGTGGAGCCGTCGGCCGGCTGATCGATCACGTATTGAACCGCGATGTTGCCGCCTGCACCGGCGCGATTTTCGACCAGCACGGGCTGACCCAGCGCAGTGGCAAGGTCCTCCGCCACCATGCGACCGATGATGTCGGGTGACCCGCCCGCGGCAAACGGCACGATCATGTGCAACGGTTTGGTGGGATACGATTGAGCAGAACCGTCCCCAGCCGTGACGCCGTACGCCAGCGAAGCAGCCAGCACGACCAGCGCCCGCCTAAGAATGCACGTCATTCAATTCCTCCCGTCTCTATTTTGAATATTTCATTTATCTGACGCCTTGCCTCTCGGCCCAGGCGATGACGTTACGCGCGGCCTTCGCCATCGCGACATCGATCATCCGCCCCTCGAACAAGACGCTGGCGTGACCCTTGGCGACTGCGGCGTCAAAGGCCTCGATGAGCCGCCGGCTTTCTGCGATGTCTTCGGCCGCCGGGCTGTAGAGCCGGTTGGCGGCCTCGATCTGCGAAGGATGAATGAGCGTCCGTCCGCCATACCCGAGCGAACGCGACCGGCGGGTGTCCTGCTCGAAGCCGGCATGGTCCTTCACGTCAGCGAAGACCCCGTCGAGCGGACAACGGAAGCCCGCGGCGCGCGCGGCGATCAGCGTGTGTTCGCGGGCGTGCTCCAAGGTGCCGCCCTGGTTCGACCAGGTGCAGCCGAGGTCTGTCATCAGATCGCCGTCGCGCGCGCCGCCGAAGCAAAGCGACTTGGTGCGTGGGCTCGCTGTCGCAAGATCAAACGATCGCATGACGCTGCGCGCTGACTCGATGATGAGAATGATCTTGAGCGTGCCCGGCGACAATCCCGCGGCGCGCTCCTGCACGTCGATTGCCTCGTTGGTTTTATGCAAGGCTTCGACCGACTCGGCCTTCGGCAGCATCAATCCGGCAACGCCGGAGACACCGCAGATCGCCGCGAGGTCTTCTTCGAAGTGCGGCGTGTCCGGTGCGTTGGGACGAACCCAGATCGACTTGCCGCGCAGCGCTGGCGCATGGGTCGCAAGACATTTGCGGGCGGCGGCCTTTTCGGCTGCCGGAACCGAATCTTCGAAATCGATGATGAAGCCGTCGGCGTCCAACCCCGCTGCCTTCTCCAGAAACTTCTCGCGGTTTCCCGGCAGGAACAACAGGCTCCTCATCAACGGACCCCTCATCGTCATGGCTCCGCCGGAGCTTCAACGATCTTCTCATCGATCATCCGTTGGATCGCATCCGGCGCATAGCCGCACTGCGACAGGATTTCGACAGTTTGCTCGCCGAGCAACGGCGCCATCCGGTCGACGGCCGGTCCATCCCGATCGAACAGCACGGCGTTCCTCACCATGCGAACCCGGCCCGCGCGGCGGTGCTCGCCTTCGATCTCGATCTTGCGCTGCCGCAGATGCTCGTCGTCGAACACGTCCTTGTAGGAATTGACCTTGGAGCACGGCACGCCGAGCGCGCTCAGGGCCTGCACGAGTTCAGCCACGTGACGCAGCGCAACCGCCGGCTCGATGGCATCGAGCAGCGCCCGCTCGTTCGCTTTTCTCGACCCATAGGTTGCGAACCGCGGGTCCTTCGCGGCCTCGGCCAGGCCCAGCACCTGCATGATCTTGAAAAACAGCTGATCGTTCGGGCAGCCGATCACCAGAAGGCCGTCGCTCGCCTGGAAGACCTGATAGGGCGCGGTCAGGCGATGCTTATGGCCCAGCGGCTGCGGCACGTTGCCGGTCGCCAGGTACTCGGAGGTTTCCCAGACGGCGGCGGCAATCGAGGCTTCGACGAGCGACACGTCGATCTGCCGACCTTCGCCGTAACGGACCTTGCCTATCAACCCGGCAAGCGCCGCGTAGGTCGCAAACATCGCGCCGAACATATCGCCGGTCTGCACACCCGGGCGCATCGGTATTTCGCTGGGTTCGCCGGTCACTGACAGCGATCCGGACGCGGCCTCGATCACGAGGTTGACCGCGGCGCGGTCGCGCAGCGGACCGGTCTGGCCGAAACCGGAGACAGAGACATAGACAATCTCGCGATTGACCGCGCGAACGTGATCGATGCCGAGCCCCAACTGCTCCATAACACCGGGCCGGAAGTTTTCCAGCACAAGATCGGAAGTCTCGGCGAGCTTGAGAACGATGTCGCGTCCCGCGTCCTGCTTGAGATCGATGGCGATGCTGCGCTTGTTGCGATTGATCGCGATATAGTTTGCGCTTTCGCCCTGGAGATGCGGCGACGTGTTGCGGATCATATCGCCGAAGCGACGGGGCTCGATCTTGATGACATCGGCGCCCATGTCGCCCAGCAGCATGCCGCAGAACGGTCCGGCGAGAAGATTGCCCAACTCAAGAACCCGAATTCCAGACAATGGACGCGTCACGGCACTCTCTCTCGCTAGGAATTCTGCGCGTCGCGCAGGTAGTCGCCAGCGATGTATGTCGCCGACGCCGGCGAAGCATCTTTTGGCAGCAGCCCGGCCTCCACCTGCGTGGCGAAGGTTTGGCCATCAGCCGCGATTTGGTGAAGATTGGCCCATCTCCTATCAATTAGGCAAACACGATAGGTTTGTGCTGATTGCTATGATCATGGAGCCAGACGTTCGCCAATATTTGTCGTCGGGCCGGTGACCCAAGAAATGAGACGGAGGTTTCATGCGCACCTTTGCCATCCGCATCCACGAGCGCGGCGGCGTAGAGGTCATGCGCTGGGAGGAGGTCGAAACCGGTGAGCCCGGGCCCGGCGAGGTTCTGCTTCGAAACACCGCCGTCGGCCTCAATTTCGTCGATCCCGGCCATCGCAGCGGGCTGCGGACCGAAGCGCGCTACGAAACGCCCCTGCCGATGGTTCTCGGCACCGAGGGCGCCGGCGTCGTTGAGAAGTGCGGGGCCGGCGTGACGAATTTGAGCGTCGGCGATAGCGTTGCCTATTGGTACTCGCCGCCGGGCGGCGCCTATTGTCAGGCCCGGGTCTATCCGGCTGCGCGGCTCGTCAAGCTGCCTTCTTACATCACCGAGGAGGTAGCGGCTGCGGTGCTGTGCAAAGGCATGACGGCGAACATCCTCCTCAATCACGCTTATCCTCTCAAAAGAGGCGACACCGTTCTGATCCACGCAGCGGCCGGAGCGACCGGCCATCTTGTCGCGCAATGGGCGAAGTATCTGGGCGCGACCGTGATCGGCACGGTTTCGACCGAGGAAAAGGCAAAGTTCGCCCGCGCCCACGGCTGCGATCACGTCATCATTTATTCGCGCGACGACTTCGTGAAAGGCGTGCGCGACATCACCGGCGGCAAGGGCGTGCAAGTCGTTTACGAGAGTGTCGGACGCGACACGTTCATGAAGTCGCTGGACTGTCTCGCGTTTCGCGGCACCTGCCTGCTCTACGGGCTTTCGTCAGGTCCGGTCGAGTTGTTCGACACGACGGAGCTTTCGATCAAGGGCTGTCTCTATCTGTCCCGTCCTTCGACGCATCAATACCATCCAACACCGGAAATCTTTCAGCGTTCCGCCATGGAGGTGTTCGACACGATCCGAACGGGCGCCGTCAAACCGCACATCGGCCAGCGTTATGCGCTGAAGAACGTCGCGGAAGCCCATCTCGCGCTCGAACAGCGCCGGACCATCGGCGCGACCGTGCTCATTCCCTGACGATCACGGCTGCAGCACGATCCGCCCGATGACATCGCCGGACTCGACGAGAGCGTGAGCCTGCGCGGCTTCGGCCAGCGGCATGATCCGGGCGACGCGCGAGTGCAGCTTGCCCGCCGCGATAAGGCGCACCGTATCTTCAAGCTGATCACGGCGTGCGCTGGTGATGCCCATGATGGTCGCGGCCTTGAAGATGATCCGCGCCGGATTGATCGCCACGTCCTCGCGAAAAAGCTGGCCGATCACCAGATAACGGCCGCCGATCGTCAGGCTCCGGAAGGCGGGTGTGAAGACCCGGCTGCCGACCGTGTCGGCGACAATGTCGACGCCCTCGCCGTTCGTCAGCCCCAGCACTTCGCCTGAGAAATCCTGCGCATCCGCGGCAACGAGGACATGATCGGCGCCGGCCGATGTGATCGCGTCACACTTTGCCGTGCTGCGCGTCAGGGCAATGACCGTCGCGCCGGCCGCCTTGGCAATCTCCACCGCAGCCAATCCGACGCCGCCGCTTGCGCCCGTGACAAGAGCGGTCTCACCAAGCCTGACCCCGGCGGTATCACGCAGCGCGCCGAGCGCAACCGCGGTCGACGACCCAAGCATACAGGCATCCGCAAACGACAGGCTCTGCGGAATCTCGACCAGCGCCTCCGCGGGTATGGCGGCATATTCCGCATAGCCACCCGAAACAATGCGGCGCTTCGGGCAAAGCGTTTCCATGCCATTGCGGCAACGGCGGCATTCACCACAGGAGTGAAAACCCTTCGCGCACACCCGCGCACCGACCTTGAGCGACGTGACGGCGGCACCGAGCGCCATGACAGTGCCCGCGATTTCGTTGCCAAGGATTTTCGGCAGACCGTGCCCGGGCCGCAGCGTTCCGTTGCGCTCGACGATATCGTGAAACGGCACGCCGACGGCGCCGACCTTGACCAGCACCTCATGGGGCTGCGGCTTTGGATCGGGCCATTCCTCAAGCTTGAGGACCGAAGGATCGCCGTTTGCACGCAGCACGATGGCTTTCATGGCTCAACCCTGAAGGCCCAGGCCTGACCGTCGAGCGCCGCAACGTCCACGAGCTGTCCCGGACTGGCGGTCTGCAGCGAAGGCGCCTCGACATTGAAACGCCGCCCTCCGACATCGATGCCGATGGATCGGCGCGGCCCGCGAAAAATCGTGTCGATGACTTTTCCGCGCCACACGATCTGCTTGCCCGCTGCGGAATCCAGCGGGCCGATCCGGGCGCTCTTCCGGTCGGATCATGACCAGGACGGCTGTGTCAGCCGTGAAAGCCTCAGCCGTGCGGCAGATTCCCTCCCCATCCTTCGCCGCGCACCCGAACGCGATAAGTTCCGTCGGGCTCCGGCGCGCTTCCGAGAGCCCTGGCTTCGAGAAAGTTCGGCGAGCCGAAAAAGGCGGCGACCTCGCGGCAGACCGGACGGCGGTAGATGTCCTCCGGCGTGCCGATCTGAAGGATCTTGCCGGCATGCATGACGACAATGCGGTCCGACAACGCCATCGCTTCTTCCTGATCGTGCGTCACGTAGAGCGTCGTGATGCCGAGCCGCCGCTGCAGCGCCCGAAATTCGTCGCCAGTCTGCGTGCGCAACTTGGCATCGAGATTGGACAGCGGCTCATCGAGCAGCAGGACCTCCGGCTCGAACACGAGCGCGCGTGCGATGGCGACGCGCTGCTGCTGGCCGCCGGACAAGAGCGGCGCCGGCCGGCCGGCATACGGCTGCATTTCCACCAGCCGGAGCGCGCGCTGGACCTTCTCGCTCACCTCGGAGGCGGGGCGGCGGCGATGCGCAACGGATAGGCGACGTTCTCGAACACCGTCATGTGCGGCCAGATGGCGTAGGATTGGAACACCATGCCGATGTTGCGATGATCCGGCGCCACAAAAATCCCGGCGTCGGCATCGCTGACGACCCGATCGCCGATCGCAATCCGTCCGCCATCGGTCTGTTCTAGCCCGGCCACCATGCGCAGCGTCGTCGTCTTGCCGCATCCCGAAGGGCCCAGCAACGTGACGAACTCGCCATGCCGGATCGTAAGGTCGACGTCGTCGACGGCGGCGGCGCTCCCGAACCGCCGGCTGACGCCCGTAATCGTTATCCCTGGCATGACATTGTTCCTCAGCTTAGCCCCAGACGCTGCTTGACCATCAGATGCTGCACCCAGCGGAACAGGAAAACGAGAAGCATCATCATCAGCCCGATCACGGTGACACGTTCGGGCTGACCGTCGATCAGCATACGCACCATCACCACCGAGAGCACTTCGGAGCCGACGGAATAGAGCAACACCGAAGCGCTCAGTTCGCGCATGATGCCGAAAAACGTAAGGATCCAGCCGACCGCAAACGCCGGCCATGACAGCGCAATCAGGATGCGCCACAGCGTCTGCAACCAGCTTGCGCCGTGCACGCGCGAGCATTCCTCGATATCGAACGAAGGCTGGGTGAAGGTGCCGTTCATGATGCGCACCGCGAGTGGCGTGCCGAGCGAGATGTAGGCCAGCAGCAGGGCCCACACCGTGCCGTAGATCTCGATCGGTCCCGGCGGTATGGCAAAGCCCCACAGGAAGCCGAACGCCGAGCACCATCCCGGCGTTCATCCAGGGCAGCCACGCGACGTCTCGATGAACCGCCGTCCGCGCCAGCGCGTCGCACGCGAGACATACGCCACCAGGCCGCCGAGGATCATGGTCGCGGTGGCTCCGGCGACGCCGAGGACGTACATAGCTGTTGTAGAAAGCGCGCCACGGCTCGGAACGGTTCTCAAGCACCCACTCGCAGTGTTCGAGCGTCAACATGGCCCAATTGCCGATTAGCTCGGACAGGCGGAAGAACGAGCCCACGAGAAGTTGCGCAAACGGCAACGCGACAGCCGCAACAAAGGACAACACGCAGATCGAGAACGTGACCCAACGCCATGGCGGAGCTTTACGATGCCTGGCGAATAGCCCTGCGGGTGACGGCTGATAGCTGCGGTTGCCGAGCAGCCACCCATTGGAAAAACACCAGCAGAAACATCAACAGCGGAACGGAGAAGGAAAGCGCCGTTGCGTATTGGTATTCGGGGAGGACGCGGTGACGTTGATGGCGCGATAGATCTCCGTGGTCAGGACGTAGATGTTGGCGGGACGCCCGAAGATCAATCGGGATCGGACGCCTCGATGCCTCTTATGAACGACGAGGATCAAGGCGCTGGTCATGATCGGCAAAAGCAGCAGAGCGTGATGCGCCGCATAGTTTGCCAGCGCGACGCGCCCGACATGCGGCTTCATTCCTCGAGCGAAGGATCGAAGGCGCGGAACGCGTCGACGGAGTAGATAGGAGATGAACGGCGTCGAATACTGCACCATGTGCCAGATGACGCCAGAGTAGGAGTAGACGTTGATGACCGTGCCGTTGGTGCCGGTCAGCCACCCGCCAGATCAGATTGATGGTGCCGACCTGCGGATGCCCATCACGGTCCATGCCGTCGCGGTGATGACCCGGGGGAGAAGAACGGCAGCGCGACGAGAATTTCGAGGGTGCGCCGGCCTGGCGTATCCGTGCGGGCCCACAATCCAGGCAAACAGCACCGCCAGCGACACTCGATCGGCCGTCTTGAGAACGCGATGCCCAGCGGTCGAGCAGGATGCGAACGTCGGCCGCGGAAAAAGCTGCTTTATAGCCGTTGAGGTCGATTCCCCGGGGACGCCGGGCGGCATCGAGTGCAGGCTGCCGTAAAGCAGCGTCGCCACAGGATCAATCGTCAGCACGCCTAGCACGACGAGCAGCCCGTGACACAGATCGCCGCCGCCGGTCTCATGTGTGTTGCTGCTCCCTAGCGCGGCTCGGGGAAGCATCTGCGCACTCGCGCTCCACGACCTCTGGCTATCGCGCCAGCCCGCGTAGAGGTGGCAACGCGATACGGCCGGGGTCGTCCTCCGTACCACTCAGGATGATGGTGACGACGGCCTCAGCCACTCGGCGGGCTGCGAGTTGGGCGGTGGCGATCTGGCGCTGGTGGAGGTCGACCGTGCTCGGGAAGACTGCCGCAACCCGGACGCCCCACGGCATCAGTTCGGCGCGCACGCCCTGTGTGGATCGACAGCGCCGCCGCCTTGCTGGCGCAATAGGAACCATCGACGGCCGGCATGCGTGAGCGAGCACGGTGAGAACGTTAACGATCGACCAGTTTCCTCTCCTCTCATGAACGGCGCAAGTGCAGAATCACGCTCAGCGTACCCAGTAATTGACTCCAACTTGCTTCTCCCGGCGCGCATCCAGCGTGTCGACTCGTCCAGCGACCCGCTGATCGCGCTGACGCCGACGTCGTCGACAAGGATGTCGACCTCTGCGCGACGGCCTTCGCCGCAGCCGCGACGCTCTTCGCATCGGTCGATCGATGCAATATGTCTCTTCGTCGCCGGCAACGGGTTTGCCAGCGGACTTGCGCTTGCGGGTTGCCGCGATCAGCGTGACGCTCCGGCCTTAGGAAGGCGGTCACCAGAGCCTTGCCGTACCGCCGTCGGCGCCGGTGACGAGAACGACCTTTCCCTTCATTTCGCGATTGGGGTC
>CAWJGY010000015.1:0-370224 GCA_963842645.1 uncultured Alphaproteobacteria bacterium
GCGCATTGCCATCCGCAAGAGCTCTAGCAACGCGGATGATGCGCGCTTTTTAAAGCTTGTAGCCCGCGGCCTTGCCGTCGTCGTAGAACATTTTCACCGTTTCCAGCGAATAGTCGTCCATATCCTTACCGACCAGCGAGAGCTTCTTGAGGATATCGCCGGTCACCGTAATGACCTGGCAACCAATCTCATCGGCCTGGAAAATGTTTAGCAACTCGCGCGGGCTCGCCCAGATCAAAGCCGTGTTGGGTGCGGCCTTCAGCCGTTTCACCAATTCGGCCATAATCGGCACCGGATCAAGGCCGGTATCGGCGATCCGGCCGGCGAATACCGAGACGAAGCACGGCGCGCCATCCTTCACGGCGTCGACCACGTCCTGCACCTGCTTCAGCGTGAACATCGCGGTGACGTTCAGCGCGATACCATCTTTGGAAAGCTTGCGGACCAGCGGGATTGCGCTTTCGCGCCTGGTATTCATGATCGGAATCTTGACCGAGACGTTCTTGCCCCACGTCGTAATTCGGCGAGCCTGACGTTCCATTTCGGCGAAATCGTCGGCGAAGACCTCGAACGAGATCGAGCGATCGGGGATCGCTTTGAGAATATCTTTGGCAAAGGCTTCGTAATCGGAGATGCCGGCCTTCCTCATCAGCGTGGGATTGGTGGTGAACCCTTTCACATGGGGGTTGCGATAGACCTCGAGCATGCTCGCCTTGTCGGCGCCGTCGGCAAAAATCTGAACCTTGAGTTGATCGACCGGCTTCATGTTTGTCCCCGCTGCACCGATTGCTGCAAAATCCACTTGGCCGCCTCGCCGAACGTGGCAAAAGTGACGTCCGGCGACGATTTGAACTGCTCGCCGTAGCCATCGCCGAGCAGGATTGTCTTGCATCCGGCGCGCCGCCCAGCCTCAATATCGCGCCAGCGATCTCCTACCATGAAGCTTTCGCTGAGGGCTATCCGGTCTCGCGCGGCAGCCCGAATCAACATGCCAGGCTTGGGTTTGCGGCAGTCGCAATGGTCGGAATCGTCGTGCTCGCACGTCTCCGAGGCGTCGACGCCCAGACCATCCTGCAGGAACCGGTTGATCGCATAGACGGTCTCGCGCGATTGCAAGCCGCGGGCAATGTCGGGCTGGTTTGTTATCATAACCAGGCGGAACCCATTTTGCCGCAGCAGCGAAAGTGCAGCCGGCACGTCGGGAGGAATGACGACCTCTTCAACGCTCATCGGCGAAAACGGCTTGCCGTCGCGGACCACCGCTTCGTTCAAGACGCCATCGCGATCCAGGAACACTGCCCTTGCCTGGTCGCTCACGTTCAGCGGACCCCTTCCCACTTGGTCTGCCGTGCCTTAAGCGCCGGATGAGTGACCAGGAGATGCCAGACCACGGCCTGGAACGCCTCGGAGTGGGGCGTCACCGCCTCCGGATTGACGGTCGGGATGATGCAAACAGCGTCGCCAACCTTGGCGGTGTAGCCACCGTCCCGTCCGACCACGCCAAGGATCGTCGAGCCGATCTCCTTGGCATATTGCAGCGCGCGAACCAGATTGGGACTGACGTTCTTCTCGAGGTTGCCACCGCCAACCGAAAACACGAAGATGACATCGTCGCGATGCAGGTGGCTCACCTTCAGCCATTCGACAAAGACCGTTTCCCAGCCTTCGTCGTTGGTTCGCGCCGTCAACTCAGACACGTTGTCCGTCGGTGCATAGGCTTCGATGCCGACGATCTTCCGAAAATCATTCACTGCATGAGAGCAATTCCCCGCGCTGCCGCCAACACCGAGAAAAAACAGCCGGCCGTTCTTGGCACGTGCAGCGGCGAGCAGATCGGCCATCCGGTCGATAACCGCAACATCAAGCCCGTCGATGATCCGTTTCGTCTCCGCAAGGTGGTCGCTCGTGAATGACATTTGACAGCACTCGATTTTTCAAGCCTCTTCCGGCCCTAGCCACAATCGGCTCCAAACTAGACCGACGGGGGTAGCCTGTCCACTAAACGCCAGACCGGCTAAATTGTGCAAACAGGCTTGGAGGGGCAGCAACTCGTTGATTGTGACATAAAACCTGGTGTTATCGAAGCGACATCGATCGCAACCTTGACAGGGGGCGGTGCATGGTCGGTTTGGGCAAGTACCCCGCGAACATGAGCGACATCGGCCCGCATCTCGCGTATGCAGTAGCGCAAGTCGGTCTGCAAGTGCTTGTTTAAGCCGCTACGATGCCTGTCTGGAGCAGCTCAGAGGATTGGGAGTCGGGCCTATCGTCTTTGCCGACGAAACGCTGCACAGCATGACCGCTCGGCTCAAGCATATCTCGGACGCCTACAGTCCTTCGTTCGCGTTTTATGCCGTTTACCAAGTCACGAATTCCTGCGGGAATGCCTTTCTCGACTGCGCGCGAACGCTGAACGTCCTGTTCTTCCTCGGCTCCGCGGTCCTGTTTTACTGGTTATGCCTTCGGTACGTGGACAGGCGCTACGCGCTCGTTCTACTCGTCGTTTATCTCGGCGTGCCGAGCAATATTCTCCTTCTGTTTTTCATACCGGACGCGATGTATTACGCGCTGTTCGCGCTGTTCCTCGTCACCGTCTTGGTGGTGGAAGGAGCGTCCGGCGCGCTCATCGGGGGCGCGCTGCTCGGTGTGATGGCCATTGTGAAGACGAACGCAATGTTCGTCCTCGTCGGCTTCATCTTTTTCTTCCTGATCGAGACTTGGTTTGAACACAGGTCCTGGCGCCGCTTCGCCTTTCTGTCGGCAGTTGCCGTCGCGGCGTTCTTCGCGAGCCGGACGGTCCTTGCAGTGGCCCTCGCTGGCAAGAACGGGCTGAGCTTCACCGGCGCGCACTATTCCGCTCAGCTCGCGCATGCGTTGGACCTTTGGTGGCTTGTAGGAAACCTGCAGCTCGTGCTGTACGCCGGATGGGGCCATGTCATGACCGTTGTAATCGTCCTCGGGACGGTCATTGCATGCCTTTTCTTGTCCAACCGATATGCCCCCATGAATCCGCGCGAGCGTCGTTTATCCATCGCAGTTGCGACGCTGTTCGCTCCGGTGCTTGGCGCAACGATTGTCTTTTCGGCACTCGCGTTGGACGGCGGTCCATATGAGTCCATCCAGCGTTTGAGCGTGCGCTACTACAGTTTTCTATTTCCGTTCGCCTATCTCTACGCGCTCGCGCGGCTGTCGCGCCTCCGCGACGACAGCAAGCAATCGTTGCGCGACCGGTTGCCCCCGCTCGTGCTAATCGTCCTTGCCAGTGCATCGCTTTTTCTGGTGCGCAGGTTCTTCACACCCGGCATCAACGAAAGCCCGGACGTCTGGATGCTGGTGAGTGGCCGGCCAGCGTTCATCGTCGTCTCCCTCGCATGCCTCGTACCGCTCGCCGTGCTGGCGTGGCGTCCTTCCTCCGCGGCACCGGCCTATGCGGCCTCCTTGATTCTCATATCGGCGACGTGGCTCGTCGCGAGCCAACGCGGATTGCTTGCAGCGCAATCTGCCTTACAACCTTTCGATGGGGCCGGCCGATACGCGGAACTATTCCTCGGAGAGCAGCGACACGACCTTGCGATTGTCGCCAACAATCCCGTGACCCTCTATCAGGCCGGATTTCATACCAATTCGTTGAAGATCGAATTGGTGGAGATCCATCCTGTGCTCGATGAAGCAACTTGGACAAGGATCACCTCCAAGCCGTGGGCTCTGTTGATCGGAGCCGACGCGTTGCGCCTGGCGCCGGCTGGCACGCCGTTAATTCCAACGCGCAGGCCGCACCGCATGCTTGACCATAAGAAAAATGTTCGCGGCGCGATTCGCGAAGGCTGAGGACGCCTGCCAGCGCTTGTCGTAAGCCCGTGCGGCACGCGAAGGGCGCGCTCCATACCCAGACACCTCTCCATAGCTAGCTGCAACCGCCAGCACCCGCGGCAGAGCAGCATTTACGCGGAGCACTTTGGCCATAGAAAATACTACCGTGAAACAACCCACGGTCGAACCACGCGAGGCGGCGTCGCCAGCGCGAACGGCTGCTCCAGCGACAAATTGGGGCTGTAGTAGGGATCGCCGGCCGTCATGAAGTCCCGCCACCGCCGGACCAGATAGGTCATCTCGCGATGGAACCGCTTGAAGTGCATCGCTGCCATGTCGTCGCCGCGCGATACCGATTCAAAATGATGAAGCCGCGCATGTGGCGTCCAGACGACGAGATAGCCCTTTTCCCGCAATTTGAGGCAGTAGTCGACATCGTTGAATGCAATCGGCAGATCAGCCTCGTTGAGCCCCCCGACCTCGGCGAACACCGATGCGCGAGTGACCAGGCAGGCACCGGTCACCGCCGAATAGTTCTGCACTACGGCTGCGCGCGACGAATAGCCTCCGGACTCCATTGCGATTCCCGTGCAGCAGTTCACCGCGGCTCCGCAGCACCCGACAATGATGCCCGCATGCTGGATGACATCGCCTGGATACAGCAGTAGAGCGCCGACCGCGCCAACCTCCGGGCGCAGGGCGTGCGATATCAGTTCGGACAACCAGTCATTGTTGATTACTTTGACGTCATTGTTGAGCAATGCAAGCACCGGGCTGTCGCACTGCCGAGCGGCGAAATTGTTGATAGCCGCGTAATTGAACGGATGATCGTAGCGCAGCACACGGACATTCTTGAGTGTCGATAACCGCTTCAGATAGTCAAGCGTCCTGGGCTCGACGCTCTGATTGTCGACGACGACGACTTCATAGTTCGAGTAATCGAGTGGCGGACAGGACGCTGTCCATGGTCAGCCTGAAGAAAATCGAGACGATCCCGCGTCGGGATGATGATGCTCACGCGCGGATGCGGATGCGGCAAAGTTCGCCTCACCCGCCAGCCCAGACCGTCCTTTTGAAGATCGACGCGGGCTGCAATTCCGGTGCGGACAAGATGCCGCTGGACCGCCTGCGCGGACTGTCGGACGATGTCGCCGGTTCGGCCCGCTCGAAATTGCGGCCGAACCGTTGTGGACCAGGACGAACGGCACATGCCTGACCGCTTCGGCCGCAATTCGCTCGATCGCCTGAAGCGCGCACTCGTACGCGACACAGTCGGCGGCGCTCTCGTCAAGCTCGTCCAGCCGCAGTAGGTTGCGACGGATGACCGTCAATGGGCCCAGATAATCTTGCGCCAGCAGCAGGTCCGGGCTCCAGCCGGGCTTGAATTTCGGATCATGCCGGCGGCCATCGGCGTCAGCGGCGTCCTCATCGGAATAGATGACGCCGGGATTGCCGGCCGAATGGATTTCCTCGGCAACCATGTAAAAGGCGTGCGGGGCGAGCCTGCAGCCCGGATCGAGCATCAGAAAATATGCGCCGGCCGACTGTGCCAGCGCTCGCTTGAGCGAAGCGATCGCGTTGCCTTCGGAAATTTGAACCGCAATCCGTGGATCGGTCGCGATGGCCTGCGAAACTCGATCAAGAATTTCGGCAGGAAGCGCCACCACCAGCGTCCACTTTTCATACAATTGCGAGCGGACCAATTCGATCGTGGCAACGACTTCGCTTGGCGAGGCATTTTGGACGTGAACGACGATATCGATGGTCGGTTTTGACGAGAACCCGGCAATTCGAGCCCGAATCCGGGAGACGTCCTTCACTCGCAACGCGTCGTAGCTGCGAACCCAGTCGGAATAATTGCGCGCTACAAAGCCAAACCGGAGCCAGGCGCGGCGGGCAACGGTAAGCAGTCCCCCGTCGTCTGCCACAAGCGAAGGACCCGCCGGAGCCGCGGCTGGCGAGGTCGCGGTTTTGGAAGCCGCCACATCTGCTTCGCTCATTGGCAGGTCGCAATCATTACGGTGTGACTCGAATCGCATCGGGAATACTACGAGACTGCCTCATACAAGCGCGCCACAGATTATGTCTACGCCCATGCTGGCTCGCTGGTACGCGGCGGCGCAGGAGTTCATGCTCGACGGCGCCGCGCCGATGATCGAGAAGTATTGTGCGGCAGATGGAAGCTGGGACGAAGTGATGTCGGCCTGAGCGAGCAATCGCGCTGGACACAGCGGCCACTCCTGGAGCTATGCCGCCGACGAATTGTAGCACTGTGTTCGCCCCGAACGCACCCCGTGTTGAACAATAGAGCAGCCAGCTTCAGCCAACCTGGCGACGGCTCGACATCAGGGCCAGCAGTCTCGCCGCACGACAGCGATGGTCTGGCCCACCGAGCGCTGGCCGACCGCTGCGATCATCGCGAATCCGATGCAGATCATCAGGATTTGCGCAGGCAGCTGAGGCGCGGCAACGTGCTGGCAGATCATCGCGACGGTAATGACGAGACATCCGAATACGCTGACCCGGTCTTGGAATGGCACCTGCCGGTGGGCACTCGCCAGCAGCCGCAGATAGCCGCGGAAGATGCAGCACTCGATGATGCCGAGAATGATGATGCCCTTGATGCCGGCCACGAGGACGACTGGATAGAGCAGGATCAAAGCGGTCAGGAACAGGAACGACCGGAACCAGGTGGCAGCCGAGCCGCGACCCGAGGCGAAGACCACCGCCGCCGCAGGTTGCTCCGAATTCTGGATCAACGCGGTCATCAACAGCACCGGAATGTAGTCGGATGCGTCGGTGAGTTTGCCGTTGCTGATAAGTCCGACAATGTCGTGGCCGAGAAAGACAAATACGATCGCGACGCAACTGATAACGATTTGCACCGGGGCCCAGGCCTTCTCTGTCGTCTCAAACCTGGAGCGCGGGTCCCGTGCATCCTCAAGTGATTTGCAAATAGACGTTTTGGGCGACTGCGCTGGCAAAAGTGTTGAGCAGACCGGAATAAATCTTGGCGTGGCTCAGGATGCCGACCGCATGCAGGCCCGCGGCCCCCGACAACATCAGGCTTTCGCCGAAGTTTCTCGCGCCGTCCATGAACCCCGCGATGGCAGTGGTCGGTGCGCTGACAAAGCATTGCCGCAACCAATACAGGGAGGGCAACGATATCTCACGGCACCTGATCAAGGCGCCGAGGCCCACTGCCAGCGCTGCCAGTTGGCCGCAACCCGCCCCGACGAATAGCGCCGCACCACCTAGTGAGAACCCGAACAACGCAACCAGCACGCTCAGGGCGACTACAGCCGCCTGGCACGTGATCATCGCGGCAATTACTTCCGTGCGCCCGACCACTGAGAAGGAGATCATCGCCACAGTGGTCAGCGCGCGAAGCGGCATCAAGATTGCGGTGATCGAAATGATCAGCCAGCCCGGCCCCTGCACGAATGCCGAATCGTACCACAGCCAAACGCCGATCAGCACCAGTCCGGCGGCGCTCGCGGACAGACCGCCAACAATCGCAAGGCTAGAAAGGATTGGGCCACGATCGCGGGCCGAAGCCAACCCATAGTGCGCAGGCAACAATACCCCCGCGCCGCCGTCCATAGCCGCGCTGACCAGTGCAACAATCGACATCAACATTGCATAGGTGCCGTAGTCAGTGGCCTGAAGCACGCTCGTGGTGAACGGCAGCAGGGCGACCGAGACCACGGCCGACAGCATGATGGCGCCCGCCAGCGTCGCGAATCGACCCAAAAGACGGGTCTGAAATTGGCGCAGCAGTTTCATGGATTTCAAGGAATCCGGCGCGTTCGGACAGGTTCGAGGTTGCGAACGCTAAAACGCGACAGCACCCTGCCAGCCGACGTTGCCTTGAAATGGTTAACAAAGGTTTAACGAGCTGTTTGGTCGTGTCAGCCGAGCTCGCCTGCGGACGGCAGTTACGATCGCCATCACTAGGCGGTCGTGATCAGCAGCCGGCAACAAGAGCGGCCGCCGTCGGGATCTGTCCGCTCGAGCACGCTATACACTGTCTTCGTCCAGAAATTCCGACTTGCGCTTGGCTTGATCAGGCGCTTTAGCCTGCGTCCAAGTGACTTCAATTGAGGAAAAGCCCAAAGCTCCGCAGTCAATCTGGGCGGTCACCCGCCTCTATTTCACTGACTTCAATCGGCCCTATCTCAGTGCTGGCAACATGCATGTTGAGCACATGGGCCGCGGTTATGCCTGGCTCGATACCGGCACGACCGACTCCCTGCTCGAAGCCTCCGAGTTCGTGGCGACGCTAGAACGTCGTCGGGGCCTAAAAATCTGCTGCCCAGAGGAAATCGCACTGCGGCTTGGTCATGTCACTCCACGTGAGCTGGAACCGTGGCTCGCCGAACTCGGCACGAGCGCGTATGCAGATTACGTCCGCAGGTCATCGCTAGTTTATAGCTAGCGGAGATTGGTAGCCCTATTTGTTGGTGGGCGTTTCTTCCAGCCGAGGCGGCTTGCTCGGATCGCCGAGGACCGATTGGATCTCGACGATGAATGGGCGCCATTTTGCTGCGATCGCACGAATGTCCGCGAGCAACTTTTGCTTCTTTGCTTCCGGCAAATCGTCCGTACGCGCCATGCGATTGAGCTCGTTTTCCAACCGTGTCCAGAATTGGTGACCGCCAAACTTAACGCTCTTGACGTTGCTCAGCCAATTGATCGTTCGACCTGTCGACGCAATCAAGACACTAGAAATGGCCAAAGCGGCGACGACCAAGCAGACTACGATGCCTGCTTTCATCGCAAAACGACTGAGATCGCTCCCCGACCTGACCGTTGCAACACCGCGGGTTGCCACTGGCTGGCGTTCGATCTCCAGCGTGTCCAGTTCACCCGCCTCCTCAAGGTCCGCCAAAAACGTTTGCTTTTTCGCCTCGAGTGCAGCCAATGCAGCGTTGAGGTCATGGCCCCTGGCAAAAAGGCCGAGATCCGGAATCCCCGCGATAATTTTGCCGTTCTTACGGCGGATCACCACGTCAAGATCATCGAATTTATTCATCCGGAGGCGTCCCTTGGTCGGATTGCGTCTAATTCTTAATAGATAAGTTGGGATAACGGCGAGGAATGACGGCACAAACTTTGCAGTCATTTTTTCGAGGCGGCGGCGTTAAGGCGACCATCAAAAACAGGACCTTCGCCAATAGTCCTCCCTTGACTGTCCAACCCGTTTAGACGAATCACCAGGGTCGTCGCTTGATCGAGGATGCGAGCAACCAGTCCTCAGGCACTACTAATTTTCGCGAGCAGCTGCATGACTAGAGCGCTTAGATTGAAGCCAATGAAGGCTACTCAAATCGATTTTTGCTGTCCACTGTGCGACAGCACGCGCGCCAGCTATATCTGATCCCCCAGGCGACATATCGTGGCCGGCGCGCATCCTGCTTTGCATATGAGTCCAACAATCCCACGACATCGGGATTGTTGGAACTATGTCCCGCGATGCACAGCTCCCAATAATCGTAAAGGTGAGCACGGACCGAGTCGATCGCGAGCCGAAGAGCGAGTCAGAGATTTGCCGCGGAATTGCGTCGATGCGTTAGACACCCGCAGGCTGATCTATCGGATCCGCCGCTACTAACTGCGTCATGCGCTCGTTTCACGATATATCGGCACCCTTCTCCCGCCAAAGCCATAGGACGTGCAATAACCGGGTGCTCCACCCATGCCGCGATGACCATTTAGCGCGAGCGCCGGCGACAGCCCGGTCAACGGGTGTAAGGTCGGATTCATGCATTGAGAGCAGGGCATAGGGTTTGGTCGACGATAGTACAACAGAGCGTAGCAGGCGCCGGATCTGTTCGCTCGAGCATGCTATTCACTGTCTCCGCACCAAAAACTTGCGACTTGGCGCTTGGTCGGAGCGCCTCAGCCTGCGTCCAGTTTATTGTTGCCAACAAATGCCACGATAAGTCAAAGGTAAGCTATGGATACGTCTAGCTCGCAGAAAATATTGCTGCTGACGAGGTATAGCCGCGGGGAGCCAGTAGCCGTGTCCGCTTTCTCCAGTTCTTGCCCGCACTCGCCGCGCAGGGTTTCGAATTCGACGTCCACCCACTTTTGGGCGACGAATACATTCATGCTCTATACAGCAGCAAGAAAACGCCTCTCGCGGGTATCGCGTCATCATATTGGCAACGTCTGGCCGCTCTGCTGCGGCGACGACATTACGACCTGATTTGGCTCGAGAAGGAGGCGCTGCCATGGATCCCCGATTGGATAGAAGCTCCGTTGCTGAGTGGCGTTCCCTATGTGGTCGATCTCGATGACGCATGGTTTCACCGCTACGACCAGCAACCATCGGCATTCCTGCGTTCGATGCTGGGAGGGAAAATAGACACAGTGATGCGTCAGGCGTCGGTGGTGGTGGTCGGCAACGACTATCTTGCCGATCGGGCGCGCCAAGCGGGCGCTCGGCGCATCGTTCTGATCCCAAGCGTCATTGATCTCGATCGTTACCCGTCTGGATCATCTTTAGCTCAGATAAAGGGTCGCCGCCAATCAGTCTATCGTTATTGGTTGGATTGGCACTCCGATCACGGCACCCTATCTAGCTTCGATCGAACCCGCGCTCCGCACCGTCAGCGCAGACACTCCGATCATGCTTAAAGTCGTGGGGGCAGAAGCTCCCGCTGTTCTTGCGGGTCTTCCCATAACATCTGTGCCCTGGAGCGAAGTGACAGAAATCGAGCAAATTCTCGACATGGATATCGGAATCATGCCGCTAGCAAATACCTTATGGGAACAGGGCAAGTGCGCTTACAAACTGCTGCAGACGATGGCGGCCGCTCGGCCTGTCATTGCTTCCCCCGTCGGGGCAAATTGCAAGGTCGTGCATCACGGAATTAATGGCTTCCTAGCCGACACAACCGAGCAATGGATTACAGCGTTGCGATCGTTGACGTCCGATCCAGAACTGCGCAACCGCCTCGGCATCGCTGCGCGGCAAACGGTCGAACAAAATTATTCGACACAAAAAGTATTGCCGTCATTGGTTTCAGTTCTGAAGAATGCGATAGCGTTGCAGCGGTAGCCTGTGTGGCATGCTGCCTTGGGTCATCAGTGTGGCTCTAATGACCGAGGGCTTTCGTAAATCACACATCTTCCTGCTGAGACGGGGGCTACACTGATCGCTAGTTAGTCGATTTCAAAGCGACACTGAGGAAACGTTGATGAAGTTCTCTTCGACTATCGAAAAAGCACAATCCATTTTCGACAACAATATTGTGTTGGCGTTTTGTTTCTCGTCCATTTTTAATTTTCTGGTGTACCCGACCATACTCTTGTTCGTCGAGTCACCGATGCTCGCGACGTCCTGGACGCTGCAGGACCCAGTTGTCGGCCTCCTCAATTTTATCCCTGGGATTAGTGCTTTCCGATTTGAACTCTTTGAGAATGGAAATTTCTTGTGGTCCAGCTTGAGAAACCTGGGTACCCCAACGTTGGCCAATGAAATCCAGGCTGCTCCCATGTTTCCTCTAACGCTTGCCCTTATCTGGATTCCCGATCCGTACTTTTGGAATGCCTTTGTCTCCATGAGAACTATTTTCCTTGGGGCGGGAGTGTTCCTTGTCGCTACTCATCTCATGAGACTGAAACCGTTTCCTGCAATGATCTTCACGATTGTCTTTGCTTATTCAGTCTTTGTGTGTCGGTGGCTCAACCATCCGTGGCAAAACGGGTTGCTCGCAGGCATATGGCTAATCTATTTCAGCGGAGTTGCAATCAAGCTTTCGCTTGAGCCGTGGGGCCGACGGCGCCTTTTCAATATGCTCGGAATAACGGCGAGCGTCTATTCTCTCGTTACCTGCGGCTTCCCTGAAGCGGCCGCGATGTCGGCACTGCTGTGTACGCTAGTCGTCGGACCGATGTTCGTCGTACACGCTTTCAAGCAGCCGCGGGCTGCGCGCGTTTTCCTATTGGATTGCGGCTTTGCGGGAATAACAGGGGCCATGTTGGCCAGTTTTCAGATTTTCGCTCTCCTCGAATATGTATCGTTGGTCGGCCAGCCATTCCGCGAAAAACATGGGCTGGACCAATTCACGTCGTTCGAACCCTTTTTGATGATGATTGCAAGATTTGAGAACGCCGCCCCACCTGGACCAATGGTTCATATTTTTGGGTTCGTTTCGCTAGTGCTGTTCTCGATGGGTGTGATAGCGCGCCTTCTGAAGCCGAAAGTTCTTGGCGTAGCCGACGCAATTGGATTGCTGACGATTGTCTTCATTGTGCTCAAGTTCTTTCCAGTATGGCCTGCATTCAACCGGTTAGTAGCGAGCCTTCCTCTGTTGCAAGAGTCATGGTTCACAGTCTATTTCTTCTCGATATTTCTATTCGGGTTCGCCTATTTTTGTGCGCGCGGAATGGACTTCATCGCCCTTAAGTTAATCCTCCGTCGCTCTGGAACACTAGTAATGGTTTCTGCGATATCGGTGATTGGTGTGATCACCCTCGCAATAATTGCAGGAAGGCACTTTCACGAAATCAAGTTGTCGTGGCTCTCATATTCGATCCTCATTTTCGTCGCCTTCCTCTTCGGGATCGCGCTGTTATACGGATCGAACGTCTGCACGTTGGTTCGCACGGACCACGCCATTAACGTTCTTGGCGTCGGTGTCGTATTGTTGTTGGCGTTAGAATGCTACATCGATAAGCCCGTTGATTTCATTGCCTACAATAGTGAGCAGTACAGAGAAGTGGCCGATAGAGACAAGCTTGGCCAAGCGATCGTTGAAGAGGCAGCAAGGCGTGCGATCACGAGCCACAATATTCGCGAGTCCAGCAATTCAGGATGGTATGTAGGAGCGGGGGTGGCGACGATCGATAATGGCGCACCCGCCATTGTTACCCAACGCTCGCGACTATTTCGCACAAAGTTGTTCGAAACTGACTGGGACGGATATTTGCCGCTCAGATCGGAACTTGTCCGAGGTGCCTATCGAGTGGCCGGACGCAATATCATCGTAAGTTCAACCGCAAGGAAACAGACTGATATTGGCGTTGTTGTTTGGAACGAAATCTCGGGAAAGACAATTCAATTTGACACATTTTCACCGGGGCGTGCGTTCGTCTCACGATCCTGCCGTGAGGTGTCCAGCCCAGCTGAAGCTGCTGCCGTGATCAAGAATGCAACTGAGTTTCGCCCAGGCGACATTGTAATTGAAAAGCTGACTGGCTCAGAAGCGGCGGATTGCAAGGCCTTTCAACGCCCCACCTGGAACACTATTGCTGTGTTGGAAGATCGCGGTACTACTGTGCGACTTGCTGCTGTACCGGGGCCGTCAGTATTGACACTTAACGACAGCATCTATCCTGGTTGGACCGCCCACGATCTTGTCAGCGGGGCGACCCTAGAGCTAAAGCCGACAAACATCAATTTCAAATCGGTTTTCCTTCCTGAAGCCAGATCGTATGAGATCGAATTTAGGTACCGGCCCTACTGGCTTACTCTCGCTCAAATATTAGCTGTGGTCGCAATCATTGCGTGGCTGTTTCTCGCAAGCATCCCAATCCGAAAGCAGCGACACCTGCAAATAAAACACGTCGGCAGCACGAGCAGCGCATATCAACAGGCATGATATTTCAAGCTCGTAATGCCGTCCGGCTGAGCATGAATTGTTACGCGGACAGCAATGTTTCTTCAGACGTTTAGGACGCAACGAATGGCAGTGAAAGCGAAGATGATTTTGCGCAGTGAGCTTGCAAGGGTTTTTGGTTTGCTCCGACGCTACGCGTTATGTGCCATCATCGCATCTTGCTACCTGTGGCTCGCCGCTCATATTTTGTTGAACGGCGGATACCTAGCGCAGGATAATTCAAAATGGGTTCATTTTTCTAAAGATATAATACTCGGAACGTCCTCATGGGTTTTCAACCCATCCCTGTCGGACCTACCCGTCACAAATCCACCGCTTCTCTTTGTTTTGGGGGCAATAGCAATACAAACGTTCGGCGAACCCTATGGCATTAAAATCGTATCATGGCTTCTGGCATTTCTTAATTTGGCGAGCCTCTATTTGGTTTGGAGGTTGGTGCGTTCGGTTTTAGCTGAGAGCTGGAATTTTTGGTTCGTTGCTTTTACAGCGACGCTACCCGCTTACGTGATTACTTCCGTTGTTTATGCACCTGACGCTCTCGCGATCTTGCCCTTCCTGGGATATTGCGCGCTAAACATTAGACTAATGCACGAGAAAGGACCGGCTACGCGAACTCTGGTTGCGTCATGCCTAGTTCAAATTGTGGGAGGAGTTTCCAAATTTACTTTTATTGCTTTTGCGCCAGCCTCTTTACTCATGGCCGTTTATTTAGCTGCACGACCCACTTTTAGCAGAAATAAGAAATCGCTCATTTTTTTAATAATTTTCTTAATTCCCTTCACGGTAAACATGAGTGTTCTCAAATGGTATGAAGGCGATAGCAATCATTCGTTGAGATTTCCTGAGCTCCAGAATCGGATCGCACTTCGGAGCTTCCTTCCTTATCCGCGGGACACAGATATTTTTAACGCGCCCGCCTACTTTGATCCTATCCTTGAAGATGGAAAACATATCCCTGTAAACAGTTCTGGCGCCCGCGACGATAATCAGGCTGGCCGTTGGGGCTATCAAATTCTCATAGACAACCGATACAGTTATCCTGCATTGCTCCATCTGGGAATTTATAGCGATGTTATGAACATCGCGTTCGGTTTTCACTCTCCGTCCGCAGCACGTTCAGCTCAAAACCAACTATTTCAAAAGGCGAGCCTATATTTGGGGATTGTATTTTCATTGGCAGTCTTGTTGTCCAATATCTGCTTTGTGATTTATGCGGTGTTCAGTTTTGCTAGGTGGTTTGGTCGGTACAGTCGGCCGCCGGACACCGTCATTTTCTTTATTTCGGCCTGGCTACCATCTTTCTGTTGGTACCTCCTTATCGTCGGGTCGTTGCCCTTCATGGATGCTGAAGTGTATTGGGGTGGATATTGGCTCCCGAGATTGGTTATAGGACCCCTTATTATTTTTGGAGCCATTGGATTCTGGGGATTGAGACAACTGTCGAGAATTCTACCTGTAGCAAGGGTGTTACAGGCTGTTGTAGCCGCGCAAATATTTCTACACTTTGGTCAAACCGTGAGGGCCGTATGCCAGCGCGGATCAAGTTCGAGGCCGTTGAGCATAAAGCCCCCGATCGAGATCAAACCAAATATAAGAGTTGCGATTGCAGCTGGAATTAGGAAGGTGCTCGGCGAAATCCATTGCGTCCCGTTGCGGTTGCGATCCGCTACTTCCTTCATGAGGATCGGGCTAACCGAGGCTGAAGTCAGGGATGCCGGCACATCAAGGACACGAAACAGAAGTGCAAGGGTCCCAGCCATTACGACATTTGGCAGCCCTGCCAAGAAAAACAGTGGAGCGGTCGCGAATAAAAATGCCGAGCTGGCCGCAGTTAAATTGAGTGTCGGGAGACCGAGATTTCCTGCCGCCAGCTGTCGGATTTGCCGATATCGAATCTGCTGCCGAAAAAAACAGGCGTGGAAGGCGTACCACTCGCCAATGCACACACAGGCGGCGGCGATCAAATGACCCAAAAAATCAGAGATGACAAAAGCCAATAACGGATTATGTCCATCAAGTATCAAGTAAACCAGAATTAGAGGCTGTCCAATCGCCTGTGGAAGCATCGCCTTAACGGCGCGGTCGTATCGCCCAGATCGCGTTGCTAAGGTTAAGCCCAGGCGCAACCAAGCTCGCGCGAATAGCGACGCAGCAAAAAATACAGTGACCTCTACGGGGACCCATTGGTTAGCGGGTGCTGAGAAGAGCAGAACCGCAACAACTGCCGAGGCGCTGATGATGGTACAAAGGTGGACCGCATCCGCGCACTTGCGTTCGTCATGTGCCGCAACGATGAGCAATTCATACCGGCCAAACACCGCTAACGACGCTAAACTGATCGAAGCGATATAAGTGCCAAGTTGTGCAAATAATTGCACTGGACATAGCCACAATGCGACAAGGAACCCTGCGGCGGAGCAAATGCGAATAATTAGGAGATAGAGCGCGAGCCAAGAAATCTTTTGCAACAAGCCGAGCAATGGCAACCAAGCTCCATACGCTGCATGTCGGCCAGGAGCGATTGCCGGGTAAGGAGGCAATGTCATTTATTTGATCCGCAGAATCCCTTTAGCTCCCGGGCTTCTGAGGGTCAGTGAAGATGGAATATGGTTAATTTTCCGTCAATTTGCGTTAGGAAGGCGGCTTTTTGGCCTGCTGTGCGCCGTCTCTGAATGCTACTAGGTTCCCAGAGGCTCGCGCGGTCGAGCGCGCCAGGAGTATTAGCATCGATGTGCGGAATTGCGGGTTTCCTTGATCGGGCCAACTGTATGGCCAACGACATCAGGGACCGCATCGCTCAAATGACCGGGTCGCTCGTCCATCGAGGTCCCGATGCTCACGGGTTATGGACCGATCCCGAAGCAGGAATAGCGCTCGGACATCGTCGGCTTTCGATCGTGGATCTGTCGGCCGCCGGCTCGCAACCTATGGCCTCGGCAAATGGTCGGTGGATCACGGTTTACAACGGCGAACTGTACAACACCGCCGAATTGCGGACCGAAATCGAGCGCGCAAATCCCGCCGTACATTGGCGCGGACATTCCGACACGGAAGTCATTCTCGAAGGCGTCGCGTTGTGGGGCGTCGCTCCGACGATTGAGCGCTGCAACGGCATGTTCGCAATTGCATTTTGGGATCGCCGCGAAAGGCAATTGTGGCTTGCCCGCGATCGGCTCGGCATCAAGCCCCTCTATTGGGCGCGCCTGCCGAATAATGGTTTGCTGTTCGGCTCTGAACTGCGCGCCTTGCGCAGCCATCCTTCCTTTATTGCGCACGTTGATGCTGTATCGGTCGCAGCTTTCCTGCGTTCGGCATGCGTCCCAGCGCCACATACGATCTATCGCGACACTTACAAACTGCTGCCGGGGCATCTCATGTGCGCGCAGCCAGGCAAGGAGCCGACAATATCCTGCTATTGGAATCTGCGCGCAATTGCAGCGCGCGGGCAATCTCATATCGAAACCCGAAGCGAAGAAGAACTGACAGACGAACTCGAAGCCTTGCTGGCGGATGCAGTAAAGCGGCAAATGGTTTCTGACGTACCGCTCGGCGCGTTCCTGTCTGGCGGGATTGATTCGTCGCTGGTCGTCGCGTTGATGCAGTCGCAATCGTCCCGGCCCGTTCAGACCTTCACCATTGGGTTCAAAGATAAACGATACAACGAGGCCCACCAAGCGCGGCAAGTCGCCAATCATCTGGGCACCGATCACACTGAGCTTATCGTGGAGCCTGACGTCGCTCGATCGACGATCGCCCGACTTCCGGAAATCTACGACGAACCTTTTGCCGATTCCTCACAGATCCCAACATTTCTGGTCTCCGAGCTGGCGCGCCGCTCTGTCGCGGTCAGCCTATCAGGAGACGGCGGGGACGAATGCTTCGGCGGATATGTTCGCCATCACTGGATCAATCGCATTGCGACATGGAACCGCCTCATACCGCCTTCAATCTCACAAATACTCAGCGGTGGCATGCAGATCCTGTCTCCAGCCGCGTGGGACGCGATCTTTAGTCCTTTGCCGAAACAGCTGCGTCCGACCTTTTTGGGAGACAAGATTCACAAAGCGGCGGGACTGATGGTTTTGGGCAGCCCGGAGCAAATCTATCGCCGCATGATCGCTCAATGGCCGGAACCATCGGAGGTCATGCCCGGCGTGATCGAGGCACCGGCGGTCTGGGACGACGAGAGCATCGCTTGCGATGTTTCCGATGCGAGCGCACGCGCCCGTTATTTCGATATGATGCACTACTTACCAGACGACATCCTGACCAAGGTCGATCGGGCCAGCATGGCGGTCTCGCTTGAAGCCCGCGTGCCGCTGCTCGACCACCGTGTCGTCGAATACGCGTGGCGACTTCCCCGACCCGCGCTGATCAGAGGTTCGAGGGGCAAAATCCTTCTACGCCGCGTCCTAGATAAGTACGTACCAAAGAAACTGGTGGAGCGACAGAAAGCTGGTTTTGGAATTCCAATCGGCGATTGGATACGCGGCCCACTCGCGGATTGGGCGGCAGACTTATTGTCCAAGCAGTCGCTAAAACAGCATGGGTTATTCGACTTTGCATTGATCGAACGCATCTTCGTCGAACATCAGAGCGGGCGTAGAGATCGGCAGTTTCCGCTCTGGACGATCCTTATGTTTCAGGCATGGTACAAGCGTTGGGCGATGTGAGCCGGGCAGTGCGCGCGATCTACCAGGGCTGCAAAAATAAGTCGGTGGCTCGGTTTCTATACCGGCAAATAACCTTCGTACGGTAGCTTACAAAGTTTGAGAGAGGCAGGATGGACTAGCCGCTTAAACCGAGCCCCCGTTGAAACTACGCACCATATGCTTCCTTCTACGCTGTGAACGCTTATCGAATGTGTTAAGCGGCGGCGGTAAAACCCGATCAAAGACCAAATGGCAGGCATCATTCCTACAGAACGGCCCTCAATAGCAGTTGCAATAACCGCATGTCTTATTTGGGGAGCGGGCCTTGCTGGGTGCGCGCCGACAGTCAGCGAGGCTACGCTGACCATGGCGTCCGGTCGATTCAACCTTTATACTTGCGACCAGATTGCAGGCACTATTAACGGTACGCGCGCTCGCCAGATCGAATTGGAACAATTGATGGCGAGAGCATCGCAGGGCGCCGGCGGTGCTTTCATCAATGCGATAGCCTATCGGTCGGAGCATCGTCAAAACCTCGACATGCTTATCGAGTTGAAGAGAGAAGCCGAAGCGAAACATTGCGTCACTGAAAGCAAATTCTCGAGCGGCCGCGCGGTGTTCTGAGCAGATGAGCTAACCCGATCAAAACTGCGATGCGACTTCAGCATAGTACAGCCTCTGACGAATTGGTCTTTACTCAACCCCCATCATTACAAGGGCAAAGTGGGCCGCAACCATAACGATGACCACCAGCACTATTATGAGTGTTATCTGGAATCCTGCTTTAAGCATGCCAGATAATAGCCGCGATTCTCGGTCGGACTGAACCTGGTTTTGTAGGTCGTGCGTTGACAACAGTTGGATTTGTTTCGAAAACCCGCACAGCAAAATCAAAAGCAGCGAGCTGCCGACGAAGTGCCTTCACCCTCCATGCCTCGTAGATTTGGCCAAACGAGGCCCATCGGACGCGGTGGGCGCTTGCGCACCGAACGGTCCGATTGGTCCAGGGCACTGGAGATGTTGCTGTCCCGAGCTGACCAAGTCAGCGCAGGATCTGGACGATGCGCCACAGGTCGATTTGAGGCTTGGACTGTCTCGCTTGTATCTCGCTAGGCAAGCGAGCAGCCCGAAGTATTGTATCTGATCGGGGAAGGGATGTTGCATGGTCCTTCGGTTCGGTCTGCTTGGGCGGGGACCCTGGGGCAGAAACATCGAGCGCACGCTGCTTTCGTTCCTGATGTTTCTGTTGTCCCGATCGAAAGGGCCGGCCCGCCTGCCGCGAAGCTTGATGCGGTGGTGGTCGCCACCCAAAGCGCAAGCCGATGCTGAGGTGGCGCTTCCGTACATCATCAGTGGGCTGCCGACTTTCATTGAAAAGCCGATGGCCGCGTCCGTCGTCGACGCCGAACTGCTTCGAAATGCTGCCGCAGAGCTCGGGCGCCTTGGTTTTTGTCGGTCATCTTTTCCTGCATCATCCGGCCTTTCAGAAGTTGCTGAAGATCCTGCCCAGCCTCGGTCGCATTCGATATGTGCTCAATGACAGCGCCAACAATCGCCCAAGGAACGACACGTCCGTGCTTTCGGGATTGGCTACCGCATGATCTGTCGATGGCCCGGGCGATTTTCGGTGCGCGACGCCTCGACTGCGGAGAGCTGGCCGCTTTGCGGTTCTGCAAATTCGCAGGCGGCGCTATCGAGGTTCACCTTTGGATAAATCATCCGTTATATGCACGACGAGTTGGCTGTCATCACACCGATGCAGGCGACTGACGATCATATGCGAGGCCGGCACGCTTGTTTTCGATGACCGCAAGGAACAGACGAAGCTTACGCTGCACGACGCTCACGGGAAGGTTTCATTCCCCACCCTATGAAGATCAATTGTCACTGACCCGTGGAGCTGCCGAAATTTACACAAGCTGTACGCACGCGAGAGCCCAACCCATCTCAGCTCGAAGCAGGCGTCGCAGTCGTCAAGATGATTGCCGCGACAGAGGGAATTGATGAAAAGAGGCGGCGCGGCCATCAAGATCGGCTCGATAGGATCGGGTGCTTTAAGTCTGCCAAGTTCGACGGTACCACTCTCAACGGCTCAAGGTGGAACTCGCGGGCTGGCCCGTTTTCTAACCTCCGACAGCCCAAGGAGCCCCCCATAGGCTCGCTGAATCTGTCAGCGCTGCCCGACTGCCCATCCATCCTAAATCGTTATTCTGCGAAAGCGGTGAATTCATGGGCCAAACGCGCCCCGCCGGTCAGTTGGACATCCCAAACCACAATGTTTTCTATTTTTTTGCCCATTAGGAGAAGCTTCCCCAAGGACCAGCATCCAAGATCGGCTCGCTTGCTCCTGATCTCGGTGCTATGCCAGTTGAAATCGAAACCAGGGGTTCTATGGCGAGACCGAGTTTGCAAGACGGCCAAGACGCCAACGACCTGACCCGCCGTCATCTTATCGAACTCGGCGCTGCGCACCCTTGAGGCGAACGTCGAGGGCATCCAGGCGCTGGCAACGGCGATGCGCGATGGGCTCGGCCAGCCGTTCATCGCCGCGGTCGAACTGATCCGCGCCGCCAAGGGCCGCGTGATCGTCACCGGCATGGGGAAATCCGGCCACGTCGCCCGCAAGATCTCCGCGACGCTGGCTTCGACCGGAACGCCGGCCTTTTTCGTGCATCCTGGCGAGGCCAGCCACGGCGACCTCGGCATGGTGACGCCCGACGATGTGCTCCTGGCGCTGTCATGGTCTGGGGAAACCGCCGAACTGAAAAACCTCATCGATTTTTCGCGGCGGTTCCGCGTTGGCCTGATAGCCCTGACCGCGGTCGCCGACAGCACGCTCGGCAAGGCCGCCGACGTGACGCTGGTGCTACCGCAGGCGCGCGAAGCCTGCCCGCACAATCTCGCGCCGACCACCTCGTCGCTCATGCAGCTTGCGCTCGGCGATGCGCTTGCCATTGCGCTCCTGGAGAGCCGCGGATTTACCGCCGTCGACTTTGGCGTGCTGCATCCCGGCGGCCGTCTCGGCGCGCTTTTGAAATTCGCCCGCGACGTGATGCACTCCGGCGACTCGATTCCCGTTGCCGCGCTCGGCACGAAAATGTCCGAGGCGGTCGTACGGATGACGGCCAAGGGCTTCGGCTGCATCGGCGTCACCGACAGCGGCGGGCGGCTGGTCGGCATCATCACCGACGGCGACCTGCGCCGGCACATGCGCCCCGATCTGCTCGACGCTCGCGTCGACGAGGTCATGACCCGAGCGCCCAAGACCATCAGGCCGGACCAACTCGTCAGCGAAACGCTCGACATCCTCAACACCATGAAGATCACCGCGTTGTTCGTCGTCGATGGCGGCCGGCCGGTTGGCATCGTTCATTTCCATGACCTGCTGCGAGCCGGCGCGGCCTAGCGCCGGCGCGCGTTCCGGGGCATAGAGGCTCTGGACATGACCAATCCCCTGCATCGCCCGGCTAGCGATCCGACGGCGGCCGCCCGCGTCGGCGGCGTGCCGACCGTGGTGACCATCCAGTACCTTCGTGCGCTCGCGGCGAGCCTGATCGCATTCCATCACGCGATGGCGCCGCCTGCGGTCGCGCCGTACTACTCGCACCAGTTCGCCCAGTTCGGCGTCGACCTGTTCTTTGTCATCTCGGGCTACATCATGTGGGTAACGACGGCGGCGGGCCCCCCCAGTCCGTCGTCGTTTTGGCTCGCGCGCATCGTACGCATCGCGCCGCTCTACTGGGTTTTCACCACTCTGTTCATCGCGGTCAGCCTTGTGGCGCCGCAGGCGCTGTTCAATCCGCCGGTGCTCGACCCGTTCTTGATCCTTAAATCCTATCTGTTCGTGCCCGCGTCGTTGCCGCCGGTCTATACGCTCGGCTGGACGCTGAACTATGAGATGTTCTTCTACTTGGTCTTCGGGCTGTGCCTGCTGGTGCCGCAACGGCATCTGCGGGTGATCGCCATCGCGGTCATCCTCGCCGGGCTTGTCGCTGTCGGCCGGTTAAGTTCGCCCAGCAATCCGATCCTGTTTCACTGCACCAATTCGATCATGCTGGAATTCCTCGCCGGCGTAATCATTGCCGCCGCAGGGTCCCGGCTGGCACGTTTGCCACTACCGGTCGGTGTGGCTTTGATTGGCGCAGGCATCCTGGCTGTGGCGCATTACGCTTGGGCCGAACAGCCGGGGGAGCGGTACTTGGCGCTTGGAATTCCCGCAGCGTTGATCGTAACGGGATCTCTGGTGTTTGAGCCTAAGGCTCGCCTTGCGCCCAGTCGCCTGGGCCTACTGCTTGGCGACGCTTCCTATTCCATCTACCTGGCGCACCCCTTCGCGCAACGGCTTTGGTATTTCGCGACAAATCATCTCATCAATGCGATCGGCACCCCGGTGGCGCTGACGCTCTATGTGCTCGGTGCCCTGGTGTGCGGCATCGCCGGGGGCGTGGTGTCTTACCTACTGTTGGAGCGGCCTCTGTTGGCCGCCGGGCGCAAATTGACCGGGCGCAAGCCTGTCCGGAGTCCGGCCTATGCATAGGACCGCGGCGACGGCCGGGAGTCCCTCCCCCGCACGCGGCCGAATTCTCTACGTCGTGACCGAGGACTGGTATTTCCTGTCGCATCGATTGCCCATGGCCAGGGCTGCTCGCGACGCAGGCTTGGAAGTCCACATCGCAACCAACGTCGCCGAAGGCGGCCCGGCGATCAAAGCCGAAGGCTTCGTACTACATCCGGTGTCGTTCCTGCGCGGAAGGCTGTCGGCTGCCGGCTCGATCAAGACGGTCCAGGCACTGCGCCGCGTTCGCCGCGACGTCCGACCGGACATCGTTCATCACGTCGCGCTGCAGCCCATCGTGCTCGGGTCGCTGGCGGCTTTCGGCCTGCCGGCCGCCTGCGTCAACGCGCTGACCGGACTGGGCTACACCTTTGCCTCGACGACGGCGAAGGCTCGCATCATGCGCCACCTCATGATCGCCACCATCCGTTTCCTGCTGACCCGTGGCAACTCCACCGTGCTCGTACAAAACGAGGACGACCGCACGATGCTGGTTTCGATCGGCATTGCGCCGTCTCGGATTGCCCTGATTCCGGGGTCCGGGATCGACATCGAAACCCTGACACCGTTGCCTGAACCTGCCGCACCGCCAACCGTGGCTTTTGTCGGCCGCCTGCTGGCCTACAAGGGCATCCGCACGGCGGTCGAGGCGCACGCCCTGCTGCATGGGCGCGGCTCGGACGTCCAACTTCTAGTGGCCGGCGCGCCGGACCGCGCAAATCCGGATTCGCTGACCGATGCTGAGGCCAAGGGCTGGTCGGAGCGGCCCGGGGTGACCTGGCTCGGCCACGTGCGCAGCATTCCCGCGGTCTGGGCACGCGCCCACATCGCCGTGTTGCCGTCGCGGCATGAGGGCATACCGAAGAGTCTCCTGGAGGCAGCGGCTTGCGGACGGCCGATGGTCGCAACCGACGTTCCGGGCTGCCGCGATATCGTTCGGCACGGCGAGACCGGACTGCTGGTGCCAGTCGACGATCCAGTGGCGCTGGCGGCGGCCATCGAAACACTGGCAAAATCCCCGCAGTTGCGCGCCCGCTATGGCGCGGCGGCGCGCAGACTTGCAGTCGAACGCTTTTCAGACGATGCCATTGGCCGGCAGACTGTCGAACTCTACCGCCGTCTCGCGCCGCAGGTTGAGCTGACGTGATCGCAATGATGAGCAACGCCCTGTTGTGGACTGCAGCGGCCGCCGCCATCGCAAGCGGCGGCCTGGTCATGGTGTTGCTGCCGATCCTCAAGCGCCATGCTCTGGCAGCTCCAAACGCGCGCTCTTCGCATCGGATAGCGACGCCGCAGGGCGGTGGGATTGCGGTGATTGCTGCGACGATCGTCACATCCGCCGCGGTGGTCACGATCAGCGCTCACTCGGCGGTGGATTTGACTTCGCTCTGGATGCTCTTTGCCGCCACTGCGTTTGTCGCACTGGTCGGCGCGGTCGACGACATTCGCCCCATCGAGGTGATGCCAAGGTTGGTGCTCCAGGCACTGGCTGTCGGCGTTGCCATTGCCAGCTTGCCCTCCGAAGTGCGGATCGTCCCATTGCTTCCGTGGTGGATCGAGCGCGCGTTGGTGCTGCTGGCCGGTCTCTGGTTCGTCAACCTGACCAATTTCATGGACGGCATCGACTGGATGACCGTCGCCGAGTTCGTGCCGATGACTGCCGGGCTGGCGCTGCTCGGATGGTTCGGCGCGTTGCCGGCAGAAGGTCTGATCGTGGCGATCGCGCTATGCGGTGCACTGATCGGGTTCGCGCCGTTTAACCGGCCGGTTGCTCGAATCTTCCTCGGCGACGTCGGCAGCCTTCCGATCGGCCTGCTGATCGGCTGGCTGCTTCTACTGTTGGCCAGCAACGGGCATCTGGCGGCGGCAGCCATTCTTCCGCTCTACTATTTGGCCGACGCCACGGTGACGCTGCTGCGCCGCATCGCAAACCGTGAACCCTTCTGGCGGGCCCACCGCTCCCACTTCTATCAGCAGGCGACAGATCACGGCTTCAGCGTGCCTCAGATCGTCGGGCGCGTTTTCGCGGTCAATCTGATCTTATTTGCGCTGGCCGCCGCGACCGTGCTCTGGCCGGGACGCTTGAACTCCGTCATCGCACTCGGTTGCGGCGCAGCCCTGGTGGCGTGGCTGCTTTATGTCTTCGCGCGGGGCAAGCCGTGAGCCGCATCCTGGTCACCGGCGCCTCGGGCTTCGTCGGCCGCGCGCTGGTCAACGAGCTTGCAGCCGCAGGTCAATCGGTGCGCGCCGCGATGCGCCAGCCGGCGGATATATTCCCCAGGTCGGTCGAGGTCGTCGCCGTCTCCGATCTCACGCGGCCGGTCGAGTGGCGCGCTTTGCTCAGGGACGTCGCGACCGTCGTACATCTGGCCGGCATTGCGCATGCAAGCCGGGAGCTTGCCGAAACCGCCTATGATCGTGTCAATCGCCTGGCGACCGCGGAGCTTGCCGCTGCGGCCCGCGCGGCAGGTATCCGCCGCCTCGTCTTCGTCTCCTCGATTCGAGCGCAGTCCGGTCCGGCGGCATCCCAGGCGCTCCGCGAAACCGATCAGCCGCACCCGACCGATGCCTATGGCCGCTCGAAGCTCGCGGCCGAGGAGGCCGTACGAGCCGCGAATGTTCCGTACACCATCCTGCGGCCGGTCCTGGTCTATGGCGCCGACGCCAGGGGAAATCTGGCCCGCCTGCTCGAGGTGGCCCGATCACCCTGGCCGCTGCCATTTATGATGTTCCGGCAACGCCGTTCGCTGCTCGCGCGCCAGAATCTGATCGGCGCCATCCGTTTCGCCCTGGATACGCCCGGAGCGCTCGGCCAAACCTATATCGTTGCCGATCCCTCGCCGCTGACCCTTGGAGAAATCGTTGCCGCCATGCGTGCGGGGGAAGAGCGGCCGCCGGGGCTGTTTCCGGTCCCTCCCTCCCTGATTGGCCTCACGCTGAAGGCGATGGGCCGCGGCGAAGAATGGGAGCGGCTGGGAGGCAGCCTGGTCGCCGACCCCGAAAAGCTCCTGCTGGCCGGATGGCAGCCCTCCATCGAGACGCGGGCCGGGCTTGCCGCGATGGCCCGCAGCGGACGCGAGCAGGTCGCCTAGGCCACCTTGCCGCCGAAGTCCGGCACGGCATCGTGCAGCACATTGTGGATCACCGAACGATCCTCACGGGCGAGCCCCTGTTCGAGCGCTGCGATCCAGCCGCGCATCGCTTCAACCGAGGGAACGACGGGCCGGGCCGCAACGATCCCTTCGATGCCAATCTCGCCAGTCGGCTCGCCACGCGCCGACAGAATTTCATGCAGCCGCTCGCCCGGCCGGGCGCCGATGAAGGTGATTTCGATGTCCCGATTGGGCTCCAGGCCGGCCAGCCGGATCATCCGCTCCGCCAGATCGACGATCCTCACCTGTTGGCCCATGTTGAGGAAATAAACCGAAGCATCGGTGCGCTCGCGCCCGAGCGCATGACTGGCTGCGGTCACCACCAAGTCGCAGGCTTCGCGGATCGTCATGAAGTAGCGCACCATGTCCGGGTGCGTGACGGTGATCGGACCGCCCGCCTCGATCTGAGCCTTGAACTTCGGCACCACGGAGCCATTGGACGCCAGCACGTTGCCGAAGCGCACCGCGATCATACGGATCGGCGACCGGCCGCCGGTTTCGCGATGCGCGAATTCGCCGTCGAGCGCCTGGCAATACATCTCGGCAAAGCGCTTGGTCGCGCCCAGGATCGAAACCGGCTCGATGGCCTTGTCGGTCGAGATCATCACCATCGCCGTGGCGCCGGCCGCGACGGCCGCATCGGCGACGTTGATCGATCCGAAGACGTTGGTCTTGATCCCTTCGCCCCAATCCTGTTCCAACAGCGGGACATGCTTGAGCGCGGCTGCGTGGAACACGACGTCCGGCTTGAATTCTGAAATCAGGCGGATGATACGGTCGCGATCCCGCACGTCGGCCAGACGGCCGGTGGTCTCGGTTCGGCCTTGCAGGCTGGCAAGGGATTCCAGGACGGCATGCAAGGCGGGCTCGGAATTCTCGATCACCAGAAGGCGTGCTGCCCCATAGGTGACGACGCGATCGCAGATTTCGGCGCCGATCGATCCGCCTCCTCCCGTCACGACCATCGACTTGCCCCGGACAAAATGCTCAAGCCGTCCGTAGTCGATCTTGACGCTCGGCCGCAACAGCAGGTCCTCGACCGCGACCGGCGCAAGCCGCAACGCTTCGGCGTTCTGGTCCAGCGACGGCAGCCGGCTGGTGCCAAGGCCGAGCCTGCGGGCGCGGATCAGCAGAGCCTCAGGCTTGGCGTCCTGCTCGAATGCCGATGGGGTGAGGACCACGCGCGCGACTTTGGTGCCGCGGGTCTCCAGATCGGCGCACACCGGCTCGAGGTCTTCGAGGCCGCCGAGCACCGGAACGCCGCGGATCGCCAGGCCCTGGTCGGCCGGCGATGGCGACAGGATTCCGGCCGGCCAGATTTTCTTGACGGCGCCACTTTCGATCGCCCGCAACAGCACCTCGGCATCAGCGGCCGGCCCGATGATCAGCACAGGGATGGCTTCGGCCGCCTTGGCGTGGCGCAGCGTCCGGCTGTAGCGGAAGTAACGGTAGGCGATGCGCGGGCCGCTCAGGAACACCATCTGCACGATCAAATAAAGCGCGATGGTGATCTTGCCGAAATAGAACGCGCCAAGGACGTTCGGCGAAACCAGGACGTAGTCCAGCACCAACAGCGACACCGCAAGGACGGCCGAAGCCTGGATGATCTTGGAGAGCTCGGGCAGCGAGGTGAACCGCCATTTCGAACGGTGCAGCCCGAACAGAAAATAGATGATGCCGGCATAGGCGATGAAGATCGGCAGCCAGATCACGAAATCGGCGAGATACTCCGTAAGCCTCTGGTCCTCGAAGCGGATGAAGAACGTGGCGACGATCGCTGCGGCGGTCACGATGAGATCGTGGGCCACGATCAGCCATTGGCGTGGCGTGAGGTTCAGCGATTTCATGACAATCCAGTCGGCGGCGCGCCAGGCTCTGGGCCGGACCGCAACAGCGCGCCCCCGGCCACGCCCACACCGATGACATAAGCCCACCCCTGCGTGAAGTCGAACAGTTCGGAATTGAACAACGACCCCACGACGTTTTGCACGACGACGACCAGCCCGATCCAGGCCACGAGCCCGCTGCCGCGAAACAACGCCAGATGGGCCGCCCACATCGCAAAGAGCGCGGCGATGCCGAGGAACCCAAGCTGGATGCCGACGGCGAGCGTCTGGTTGTGCGGATTGGACGATGCGACATCGGAGGAACCGCCGAGCCCGCTTACGGCGCGGCGGAACTGTTCCTGGATCGATCCAGTGCCATGTCCCACGACCGGCGCCGCGGCGATGAAGGCGACCGACTTTTTCCAGAACTCCACCCGTTCGCCGGCGGAGGTGCGGGCATTTTCAGTGCGGTACTGGCTGAGCTCCTTGGTAAAGCTCTCGACCCGTAAGCGCAGGAACTCCGAGGACGGCCAGGCCAACGCGCCGACCGCGGCCAGCACCACCAGCGCGCCCAGGGCGCCCTTCCATTGAAATTTCATCACGCCGAAGACAACCAGCAGAACCGAGAGCGCGACCAGCGCGGTGCGGCTCGTGGCGATGTAGAGAATGTTGCAGAGAAACGCCAACGCCGCACCGGCGTAGGCGACAGCCGCTCCACGCATTCCGGCGCGCCAGGCATCGAGCGCGATGGCAGCCAGAATGAAGATCGCAATCGTGAACATATCCGCTTGCGAGCTGTAGTTCTTGACCGGGATGCCGAGATTCTTCCCCTGCCAGCTCACCCCGGCCAGGTATGACGCCCAGGACGCGACCAGCAACGCCGCGCAGGAGAAGACGAACCCCGCCATCACCCACTTCGCCGCATCCGAGCGCCGGAAATGCACCAGCAGCAGCGGAATGACGAGCAGCTTTGCGAACGAGGTCACGCCGGCAACGCGCTCCGCCAGCGGCACGCTGGTGGCCCATGTCATGCCGAGCAGCGCGAGAATAAACAGCACCACCGGAAGGCCGCCGGGCGGCGTCAACAGCACCTGCCGCAGATCGGCGACCCGGAGCGTCGGCAACACGGCCAGGAGCCATAGCACGACAAGGACGCCGGTCGCCGTCGTGGACCACGGCAACGAGACCACGAGCGCAACGGCCAATCCGTCGGCAAGCTTGGTGAGACGCTGACGGTCGAATGCCCGGCCGACGGCCGATTGCTGTGCCGCGCCACTCGTCGTCATGTCGTTCATGCTCGTATCGACGTCACGTTCGAGTCTTCGTGCGGACCCGCCAATTCGCTCGCGGCCGCAATTCTAGGTGCGCCGCCGCAGGCAGTCGACATACCGCGCTCCGCCCGCATGCAGTTCCCCTTCAGCACGCCGTCAAGCTTCTCCTGATTGATCGGCAGTTGCGAACGATCGGCCTCAGGATGCCAGAGATGGAGCACTCCGATCGCGAAGGCGCCGTCCTTGCGCCGCACGTCGGCGTGCAGCAGCCGCACCAGCAGGTCGGAATCCTCCTTGCCCCAGCCGCTGAACCTCGCGTCGAACCCATCGACGCGGTCGAGATCGGCACGCCAGACCGCGAGATTGCAGGAGCGCGCGCCCTCCCAGGCTTGTGGGCGTATTTTTCGGAGCGAGCCCAGCGGCAGGCGCAGGATCGGCGCCAAACGGTTCAATCCGCCCCGCACACGCTGCCGGAGCCACTCGGCCAAACCCCAATGCTCTGGCATAAGCCCCTTCCTCAGCACTGAATCGGTCAATGCTTGGGTCAGCAGCGCCCGGTTGCCAGTAACGAACCAGCCTCGCTCAGCAAGTCGCCGATGGTGCGTCACGAAATCGGGTCTCGCCAGGCAATCGCCGTCGAGAAAAATCACATAGTCGCCGCGGGATGCGAGGAGCGCGAGGTTGCGGATCTCGCCGGCGCGAAACCCGCGATCCTCATGCCAGACGTGTGTCAGCGGCACTCCTATCCCCGCTTTGTATTGCTCGACCAGCGCCGCGGTTGCCGGCGAAGAGCCATCGTCGGCGACAAGGACCTCGAAGTTTCGGTCCTTTTGACCCGCAAGGGAACGCAACACGGCGGCAAGCGCGTCTTCGCGGTTGTAGGTGGTGACGATGACGGAGATCAGCCCGGTCACGGCTTTTGCCCCTCGCGTCCCTTCAGCCAGGCTTTCATGTAGCGGTAGAAGGTGCCCTCGGCGTTGGCGACGGCCAGCAGGAACCCCTCGCGTCCATCGAGGAAGCCTGCGCGCAGCACATAGGTGCGAAAGAACGTCCACAGCCCATGCGAAATCCCGGACATGAACGAGACGCTCTGACCGGCGGCCAGAAGCTGTTCGGCGCCCGCGGTCGAATAGCGGTCCATGCGCGACAGCGCATCTTCGAGCCGGTGCACTGGATCATGCATCAGCGGTTCGTTCAGCCGCGCTATCGTGCCGTCGCAGACCACGCGTTCATGCACGAGGTCGGCGGAGAAATACGCCTTGTCCCGACGGAACAGCCGAAGCACGTAGTCGGGCGACCATCCGGAATGGTCCATCACACGGCCGCAGAATGTCGAGCGCCGCGGCAGCTCGTAGCAGTCCGCAGTTCCCGGTCGCGACGGCGTTGCGTATCTCCAGCGCCAGCGCCGGGGTCACGCGCTCATCGGCGTCGATCGAGAGCACCCATTCGCCAGTCGATTGCGACAAGGCAAATCCCTTCTGCGCGCCGAAGCCCTCGAAGTCACGCGAGATGACCCGCGCGCCCTTGCCTTGCGCGATCTGCACCGTTGCGTCCGTGCTGCCGCCGTCAACCACGATGCGCTCGTCGCAGAACGCAAGCGCGTCGAGACATCCCGCGATGTTGCGGGCCTCGTTTAGGGCGATGATGATGGCGCTCAGTCGCGGCATGCTAGCGTCCCACCCACCAGTCAACGCAGAGCCGCCGAACCCGGCGCCATGTATTGCGTATGACGCGGAATGGCAGCGCAAGATAGTATTTGCGCAGAATTTCCCAGCGGTCGGATGCCGAAACGCTCACGGAGTTGCCGGCGGGAACGTACCAGCCATTGTGACCCAACCGACGGATGAGGCGATAGCCGCTTTTCTTCAAATAGCGATGCGTTCGAAGGTGATTGACGTGATCCTCGATCAGGATCAGCAACGGTTGCCAACGAGCAAAATCAAATCCGCGCAGCACTTCGGTCTCGTGGCCTTCGACGTCTACCGATAGAAGATCGATCGGCATTGGCGCTTGCGCTTCTTCCAGGATGCTGTCGAGCGTCCGCGTCGGAACAACAATAACGTAAGCGGCTTGTGCGCCGGGCGACATGCGGTCGCGATCGAGCGCCGATCGCGGGCCATCGACGTGGAGCGGCCGCGGCTGGCCGGCATTGTCGGGCGACGAACAGGCCGTGGCGAACACGCGCGCTTTGCGCGAGGTCACCAGGAATGCGGCAAGATCGGGCTGCGGCTCCACCAGCACACCGGTCCAGCCGGCTTGTTCGAGATGCCAGGTCTGCGAGCCTTCGGTCGGATGATTGGCGCCAACCTCGGCAAAATAGCCCGAATGTCTCGCCGCCGAAAAACTCGCGGACCAGGGCCTGCTCTTGTTCGTGCGATGGGTGAATTGCCACTTCAGGCCCTTACGGCTTTGCGCATGATCTTGTCCGAAGACCGGCTCCCACTTTTCGGGATCATGCGCTAGCGCTTCTTGCGCCCGCGCGATTTCTCGACAATTCGCGTCGTGCTGAACCCCTTAACCAGATCGACCACAATCACCTCGCCGCCCTGGGCCTTGACGATCTCGCGGCCAACCACCTGATCGGGTTTGTAGTCGCCGCCCTTGACCAGAACGGTCGGCTTGATGTGGCGGATCAGCTCCAGTGGCGTGTTCTCTCCGAACACCACCACCAGATCGACCGCTTCGAGTCCGGCCAGCACTTCGGCGCGGGCGCGCTCGTCCTGTATGGGACGGTCCTTGCCCTTGAGGCGCTTGACCGATGCGTCGCTGTTGAGGCCAACCACCAAACGGTCACACGCGGCCCGCGACTGCGCTAGCACCTTGATGTGGCCGGGATGCAAAAGATCGAACACGCCGTTGGTGAAGCCGATGCGCAGGTCCTGCGCTCGCCAATGCGCAAGCCTCGCATCCAGCTCGCGCCAGTCGAATACGATCTTTTTCTCGGAGGCGAGTGTCGCGGCAGGCAGGATGCGCACCCGCAACTCGGCAGCAGAGACCGTGGCGGTGCCGCTTTTGCCGACCACGATGGAAGCTGCCGCATTGGCAGCCCGCATCGCGGATTCGTAATCCGCACCCGCCGCAAGCATGATCGCCAGCACCGCCGCAACGGTGTCGCCAGCGCCGGACACGTCCCGCACCTTCACGGAATAGGCCGGCACATGGACCGGCGCGGCGCTCCCCGCGTGCAGCATCATGCCATCCTCGCTGAGCGTCACCAGCACCGCCTTGCTGCTGGCCACACGCGCCAGCGCGCTTGTCGCCGCGGCGAGTTCGGCATGGCTGTCCACCGGGAGCCGCGTCGCATCGGCGAGCTCCTTGCGGTTCGGCGTAACCATGGTCGCGCCGCGATAGATCGAGAAGTCGCTGCCCTTGGGATCGACAATGACCGGCTTGCCGAGCTTCTTCGCCCGCTCGATCACGGTGCGGATCAGGCGCGGCGACAGCACCCCCTTGCCGTAGTCCGAGAGCACCACCGCGCCGACCCGCGGCAATAGCTTGAGCGCGTGCTTGATCAGCGTGGCCTCGGTCGCGGCGTCGACCGGCCGCGCCACCTCCCAGTCGGCGCGCAGCAGATGGGTCGAATAATGCTCCGACACAAACCGAAGCTTCCGCGTCGTCGGGCGTGACCGATCCACCACGAGATGCGAGGCAATCCCGCTCTTACTGCGGCTCAATTCAGCCCGCAGGATTTCACCCGTCACGTCGTCGCCGATCACGCCGACGAACAGGCATTTGGCGCCGAGGCTTGCGATGTTGCGCGCCACATTGCCGGCGCCCCCGACGATGACGTCCTCGCGGCTCACGCGAATGACCGGCGCCGGCGCCTCCGGCGAGATGCGCGACACCTCGCCATAGACGAAGTCGTCGAGCATCAGGTCACCGATGCAGAGGATCGTCTGCCGGCCGATGTCGGTGAGTCGTTTCTCAAAGTCGAACATCAGCGGTAACAATCGGCGGTGTCGAGGAACTGCGTGACGTAGCGCTTGACGCCGTCTTCGAGCGAGGTGAAGCCGGCGTTGTAGCCGGCGCGCAGCAGATTATCGACCTTCGCCTCGGTGAAATACTGATACTGGCCGCGGATGTTTTCCGGCATATCGATGTATTCGATCCGAGGCTCGAGGCCGAGCGCACGGAACAGCGCCGAGATCAGATCGCGAAAGCTTCGGGCCTTGCCAGTGCCGACATTAAAGATGCCCGAAACCTGCGGCGTCTCCATCAGCCAGCGCACCACCGCGACCGCGTCGTCGACGTAGATGAAATCACGCCGCTGCTCGCCGTCGCCGATGCCCGGCCGGTGCGACTTGAACAATCGCACGGTGCGGCCGCTCCTGGCGTCGTCGAAACGCTTGGCGACGAGGCTCATCATCTCGCCCTTGTGATACTCATTAGGGCCGAACACGTTGAAGAACTTGAGCCCGGCCCATTGCGGCGGCAGCTTCTCTTTTTTGACGAAGCGTTCGACCACCGCCTGGTCGAACAGTTGCTTGCTCCAGCCGTAGAGATTTATCGGCTTGAGCTTTTGCAGGCTCGCGGGCGACCAGTCATCGCTAAAGCCTTCGGCGCCATCGCCGTAAGTGGCGGCCGACGAAGCGTAGATGAACGGCACGCGTGCGCTGGTGCACCAATCCAGCAGCCGCACCGAGGTGCGGAAATTGTTCTCCATCACCAGGTCCGCGTCGGTCGCGGTGGTGTCGGAGATCGCGCCCATATGGATAACGGCATCGAGCTTGCGCCCCCCATCGAGCCAGCGGAACAGGTCGGCCGGCGCCACGACGTCCGCGACCTGCCGTTTGGCGAGGTTCCGCCATTTCTGGTCGGTGCCGAGCAGGTCGTTGACGACCACGTCGTTCCGCCCGGCCTCATTGAGGGCGGCGACCACATTCGAGCCGATGAATCCGGCCCCGCCTGTGACCAAGAGCATCCAAGACCTGCTGCTGTTAGGTTGGGGCCATCCTTTGCCTCAGTCCGCAGGGGCACGCAACTTGGTCGAATGGCTTCGCAAAGGGTGCTTAACGGCAAAAACGCCCTGGTTGGCCGTTCTATGGGGGCTAGACTGCCCTTGCAGGCCGGGCTACCGCCAGCGGGTGGGCTATAAGAAATGAATGTTAATTCAACCATTGTGACGGCGGAAGATTCCCCGATCCTCCTCGTCCCCTACATGTGGATCGGGGACTTCGTCCGCTGCCATTCGGTCGTCAAGCTGCTGCGGGGCCGCTACCCCCGGCGGCCGGTCGACGTGCTGACGACCACACTGTGCGCGCCCCTGCTCGATTATATGCCGGGCGTGCGCAAGGGCATTGTCTGGGACCTGCCCCGCGGGCGACTGGCGCTGCGCCAGCAACGGGCGCTGGCGGCGGGGCTGGCTGCTCAACACTACGGCTCCGCCCTGGTGATGCCGCGCACCTGGAAATCGGCGCTGGCGCCGTGGCTCGCCGGGATTGCCGAGCGAACAGGTTTCTCTGGCGAGGCCCGCTTTGGCCTGCTCAACGACATCCGCTTCGGCGAAAAGAAACTGCCACGCATGATCGACCGCTGCGGCGCGCTGGCGCTGCCGAAGGGCGAGACGCCTCCAGCGGAATGGCCCAAGCCCGAGCTTAACGTGCCGGCGCAGGACGCCCGGGAATGGCGTGCCAAGCACGGACTGCAAGACGATGGCCGGCCGGTGGTCGCCTTCGCGCCGGGCGCGGTGGGCCCGAGCAAGCGCTGGACGTACTTTGCCGAGCTGGCCCGGGCGCTGACCGCAGAGGGACTGTCGGTGTGGGTGCTGGGCAGCCCGGCCGAGGCGCCGCTCGCAGCCGCGATCGCCGCCCCTGCTCCCGCTGCTCGCGACCTGACCTCGCCGGACCTGCGCAACGCGATCCTTGCACTGAAGTGCGCCAGCGCCTGCGTGTCGAACGACTCTGGACTCGTTCATGTCGCGGCCGCCATGGGCACGCCGACCATCGGCATTTTCGGGCCGACCAGCCCCTGGCACTGGGCGCCGCTCAATCCGCTCGCCGCGGTGATCGAGACGTTAACCGACGTGCCGTGCCGACCGTGCCACAAGCCGACTTGCCGGCTCCTTCACCACCGCTGCATGCGCGATATCCCGGCGGCACAGGTGCTGCCGGCGGTGCGCCGCGCAATCGGGCGGATGGCCGCCCCGGCCTGAATTTTTTGAGCATGATCTTTATCCGAAATCCGGTACCAACTTTTCGGGATCATGCTCACTTGCGCCTCCTTCCCCCGCCCGCTACCAGAAGCCATGGCCGATCCGCGTCAGGAAGCCGTTGTCGCCTACTTCCGCCGCTCGCAGCAGGCGGTTGAGCACGCGTCGGCGGACAGCAAGTTCGTTGCGGCGACACTCGCGATCGCCGGGCGCATCGCCGCCTCGCTTAAAAATGGCGGCAAGGTGCTACTCGCCGGCAACGGCGGCAGCGCCGCCGACGCCCAGCACATCGCCTCGGAGCTGGTCGGGCGGCTGGTGAACGACCGCGCGCCGCTCGCGGCAATCGCGCTCACCACCGACACCTCGGCCTTGACCGCGATCAGCAACGACTACGGCTTCGATCAGGCGTTCGCGCGGCAGCTTCGCGCGCTCGGCCGCAAGGGCGACGTGTTCGTGGCGATCTCGACGTCGGGCCGGTCGCCGAACATGGTCGCCGCGCTCAAAGCGGCACGCGAGCTTGGCCTCGTCACCGTCGGCTTCACCAAGGACGCGCCGACAGCGATGCACCCGCTGTGCGACCTCGTGCTGGCGGTACCTTCCGAGGAGACCGCGCTGATCCAGCAGATCCACATCACGGCCGCGCACGCGATCTGTCACCTGGTCGAGCAGGAGCTGTTCGGCACGGCGAAGTGGGGCTGAGCGCGCCATGCCGGCCACGGCCCCTCTGTCGCAGCGCAAGCCGGCTGCATTCCTCGACCGCGACGGCGTCATCAATCACGACGACGGCTATGTTGGCACGATCGAGCGCTTCCGCTGGATCGCCGGCGCAACTTCAGCGGTCCGGCGGTTGAACGACGCCGGCTATCTGGTGTTCATCGCCTCCAACCAGTCCGGCGTCGGGCGCGGGCTGTTCAGCGAGGACGATCTGATCAAGCTGCACACCTGGATGGCGAAGGAGCTCGCTGCGCAAGGCGCGCGGATCGACGACGCGCGCTACTGCCCGTTCCATCCGGAGGCCAAGCTCACGGCCTATCGCTGGGACTCGGACCTCCGTAAGCCGCGGCCCGGCATGCTGCTCGACCTGATCGGCAACTGGCCGGTCGACCGCGCCGCGAGCTTCCTGATCGGCGACAAGAACACCGACATGGCGGCGGCGCGCAGCGCCGACATCGCGGGATATCTGTTCCCGGGCGGTAACCTCGATGCGTTCGTGGCGAGTTGCCTGGCACGTCACCGCCCGGCGCGGTGACGATCAGCCGAAGCCGAAAAACCGCGCTGGATTGTCGACCAGCACCCGGTCGCGCGCGGCCCTGTCGGGGACATAACGCTCGAGCAATTCCACGATCTTGAATTCGTGCTCGATACCGTGGCCCGAAGCCGCGTCATGACCGGGCTTGATGAAGCGATGCACGTGCGGCCAGTCGGTGCCCCACATGCAGCGATCCGGCGCCGCCTGATAAAACGCGCGCCCGAACTCCACCACGTCGTCCCATGGCTCGCCGGCCTGCGAGCGCAGGTCGCCGTTCGACAGACTGACCCACCAGTTGTCGCTTCTGCAGCAGATCGAGAAGCATGCGGATCACCGACGCCGCTGTGCCGTTTCGCACGTTCGGGCCGCCGATGTGGTCGATGATCGCGGGCGTCCTGATCTTGCGCAATTCCGCCTCGACCGCGAGGAAGTCGTCGCCAAAGCCGAACACCTTGACGAACCAGTCGAGTTCGCCGACGCGGGCGAGCGAGCGGCGGAAACTTTCCAGGCTCGGTGCGAGCTTGAAGTTGCCGCCGAAATTAAACCGCGCCCCGCGCACGCCGACGGCATGAAGCCGCGCCAGCTCAGCGTCGCTCACGCTGTCGTCGACGATGGCGACGCCGCGGTATTTCCCCTTTGGCGCCGCCTTGAGCACGTCGTGCAGCAGGCTGTGGTCGGTGCCGTAGATGGTCGGCTGCACGAACACCGCGCGCTCGATGCCCATGGCGTCGTGCAACGCCTTCATGGCCTCGAAGGTGCAGTCCTGCGGTGGTCGATAGAGCGCGTTCGGATTGCCGACCGGATAGGTCCTGACGTCACCGAACACATGCAGATGCGCGTCGCAGGAGTTTCTCGGCAGGCGATCGGGCATGGCCATTCTTCTCTCGGCGCCTATTGCAGCGAGATGTTGGCTTCCTTGATGATCGGTCCCCATTTGGCGGTTTCGCGATCTAGGTGCGCTTCGAGCTCCTCGGGCGAGCCGCCGAGCGGCGTGATCCCCATCTTCCGAAGCTGCGCCCTGCCCTCATCGCTCTTGAGGTAGGCGTTCACGGCGATGTTGACCTTGTCGATGATTTCGCGCGGTGTGCCGGCCGGCGCGAACAGCGCGTTCCAGCCGCTCGCCTCAAAACCCGGGAACCCGAATTCGTGCACGGTCGGAACATTGGGCAGATCGCTCAGCCGCTCGAGGCTCGTGACCGCAAGCCCTCTGATGTCGCCGTTCTGCACGGCCGGGACGAAGGTCGGGATGTAGTTGAACCCGACCTGGAGATCGCCGGAAATCAGATCGGGCAGCGCCTGGGTGGCGATGCGATACGGAACGTGAATGACCGAAGTGCCGGCGAGCTTGTTGATCAGCTCAAGCGTGATGTGGGCTTGCGAGCCTGGACCCACCGTGCCGCCGTTAAGCCGGCCCGGGTTTTGCTGAGCGTAGGCGACAAACTCCTTGAAATTCGTTGGCGGTATTTTCGGGCTGCCGACGATGATCAGCGGCGAGGAGCCAAGCAATACGATCGGCGCAAACGCACGCTCGGAATCGTAGCTCATGCTCTTATACATGAATTTGTTGGCGACAGTGGGGCCAAGCGTCGCCACCATCAGCGTGTAACCGTCTGGCGCAGCCTTCGCCGTCGCGCCGGCGCCGATGTTGCCGTTAGCGCCCGGGCGGTTCTCCAGCACGAATTGCTGGCCAAGCGCGCCGCTGAGCGCGGTCGCCACCGCACGCGTGAGGATGTCGGTGCTGATTCCAGCCGGGAACGGACAGATCACCGTCACCGGCCGCGTGGGCCACGGGTCGGCGGCAAGCGCCCGCGTCACCGCAATGACGCATGCTGTCATGATCCCGAGGGCCACACGTTTGATCAAGGTTGCCTCCGCTGCACTTGCAGACTATTGCCTACGTTCATCGATACTGCCGCCTGCGGACCCACACCGCAACCCGCGCGCAGTGCGACATATGCGGACGGATCGCCCGACAATCTGAAATGGCCGCCCCTCTCCTTCAGCTCAAAGACATTGCGCTCACCTTCGGCGGCACGCCTCTGCTGACGGGCGCCGAACTGTCGGTCTCCGCCGGCGAGCGCGTCTGCCTGGTCGGCCGTAACGGCTCCGGCAAATCGACGCTGCTGAAGATCGCGGCCAACGCCGTCATCCCCGACCGCGGCTCGGTGTTCGTGCAGCCCGGCGCATCGCTGCGCTATCTCGCGCAGGAGCCGGATTTTGGCGACGCACCGACCACGCTGGCATACGTGGAAGCCGGGCTCGGACCCGATGACGGCCCGCACCAGGCGCGCCAGTTGCTGGAGCAGCTCGGGCTCCACGGCAGCGAAAACCCGGCCCGGCTCTCCGGCGGCGAGGCGCGCCGCGCCGCGCTCGCGCGCGTGCTGGCGCCGATGCCGGACATTCTGCTTCTCGACGAACCAACCAACCATCTCGACCTGACCACGATCGAGTGGCTGGAGCGCGAACTCGACGGCCGCCGCGCCGCGCTGGTGATGATCAGCCATGACCGGCGTTTCCTCTCCAATCTGTCACGCAGCACCGTCTGGCTCGATCGCGGCGAGACACGCCGCGTCGAGCGCGGCTTTGCCGACTTCGAAGCATGGCGCGACGAGGTTCTCGAAGAGGAGGAGCGCAACCAGCACAAGCTCGACCGCAAGATCGTCGCGGAGGAGCACTGGCTGCGCTACGGCGTGTCCGGGCGGCGCAAGCGCAACGTCAAGCGGCTCGCCGCCTTGCACAGCTTGCGCGAAACGCGCCGCAGCCATCGCGGCCCAGCCGGGAGCGCGGACATCACGGCGAGCGAGGCTGCGCGGTCCGGTGTTCTCGTTATCGAAGCCAAGGGTATCGGCAAGGCCTACGACGGCAGGCCGATCGTCGGCAATTTCTCGACCCGCATCCTGCGCGGCGACCGCATCGGCATCGTCGGGCCCAATGGCAGCGGCAAGACCACGCTGATCCAGATGCTGACCGGGGCGCTTGCTCCCGACAGCGGCAGCGTGAAGCTCGGCTCGACGCTGGCAATGGCCGCCCTCGACCAGCATCGCGACAGTCTTGATCCCGACACCACCGTGGCGGATGCGCTGACCGGCGGCGGCAGCGAAACCATCATGGTCGGTGGGCAGCCGCGGCACGTCATCGGCTACATGAAGGATTTCCTGTTCGGACCCGAACAGGCCCGCACACCGCTCGGCAAGCTCAGCGGCGGCGAGCGCGGCCGGCTGATGCTGGCGCAGGTGCTGGCGAAGCCCTCGAACGTGCTGGTGCTGGACGAGCCCACCAACGATCTTGATCTCGAAACGCTGGATGTTCTGGAAAACATGATCGGCGACTATGCCGGGACCGTCCTGCTCATCAGCCACGATCGCGACTTTCTCGATCGCCTGGTCTCGAGCGTGATCGTCCCGGAGGGCCAAGGCCGCTGGCTTGAATATGCCGGCGGCTATACCGACATGCTGGCGCAGCGAGGCACCGACCTGACGCGCGAGGCCCGCAAGGCTGCCGAGGCCAAGGAAACCAGAGAAGCGAAATCGGCGGCGCCCGCAACACAGCGCAAGCGGAAGCTGAATTTCAACGAAAAGCACCTGATCGAAACCCTGCCGAAGACCATCGCCGCACTGCATGACGAGGCGCGCGCGCTCCAGCGTCGGCTCGACGATCCGGCCTTATTTGCGCGCGACCGTTCAGCGTTCGACCAGGCGCTGACGGCGCTCGGCGAAGTGCAGACAAAACTGGACGAGGCCGAGGACCGCTGGCTGGAGCTGGAAATCCTGCGCGAGGAATTGAGCGGCAGCGAGTAGGCGCTCAGCAAACAGGGCTGCCAATCCGTCGAATGTCTGTGATTTGAGGCGAAGCAAACATCTGAACGCGTCGCATCCACATTGCATTGGAGGCTGGCAGCGGCTGGGCAACCATTTCGACAGGACGCCGCTTGCGGTAGGATCGTGTTCAACGCGCCTCCTCACAGGGAGTGGCCAGAGTGCGAGTCCTGAAATCCGTTACCTTTGTGTACGGCAAGCGAGAAGACCGCATCCTCGCCGCCATCAATGCCAATAGCCCAGAGGCGTGGTCCTGCTGGCTGACCCGGCGGCTGGTGCTGGTGCTGCTCGAAGGCGCGGCGAAACTCGTCGCGACCACATCTGCCTTGGCGCAGCGGGCGCCTGCCGACATTCGCGGCGACCTCGTCGCGTTCGAGCGCGATGCTGCCATCGCCAAGACCGCCAGCGCCATGAGCACGACGCCGCCCAATGTCCTCAAAACCAGCGGTGCCACAGCGGAACTCGTGGAGCGGCTGACGATTTCCAGTCAGGGGCAACACTTCCGAATGGAGTTGCACGGAGAAAACGGCGTCGGGGCGGCGGGCGTGGTGGCACGCGTCGAGCTTCAGCGCATCCTACAGATGCTCCAGGCTGAGGTCGTCAAAGCCCAGTGGCTGGGCACGGCCGTCAAGTCTCCGGCGGCTCCGGCGGTGGAGGAAACCGGGCCAAAGCCCGCGCGCCATTAGCCGGCAGACTATCGCGAAGCTCTCACCCGCCCAACCGCATCGGCGACTTCGCCGACTGATGGCGGCGCGCCCTTGCCACCCAACACGTCGATGCGGCCCGGCCCCATCGGGCCGGTCAGCGACGGCTCGCTTGCCGAAAAGATCGCAATCAGCGGCACGCCCAGCGCGGCGGCAAGATGCAGAAGGCCGGTATCGACGCCAACCACGAACGAGGCGCCGGCAATCAGCTGCGCCATTGCATCGAGCGGCGCGCGATCCGGCACCCGCGCCCGCGGCGTCGCCGCCGCGATCCGGGTCGCGCGTTCGCGTTCGGCGTCGGAGCCGAACGGCACGACCAGATCGACCCCCGTCCCCAGACGTCGCCGCAAGCATCCGCCAGTTTGCTTCCGGCCATTCCTTGCTGGCGCGCGCGGTTGCGTGCAGCAGCACCCCGTAAGGTTGCGCAGCGGCGGGCCCAGCCAGAGCCGCGCGGTCAAGGCCGAAGTCCGGCGGACCTTTCGGCGCGTAGGCCAGCGCCAGGCCGGTCAGCGCGCGGTTGCGCGCGATCGCGTGCTGATTCCGTTCGACGCGATAATGGACATGATAGAGCGCCGAGGCGAGCGGCTCCTTGATGCTGGCCCGGTCATAGCCGTGACGCCGGCCTTTGGCCGCTCGCCCGATCAGCGCCGATTTGAACAGCAGGCCCTGCGTGTCGATGATCGTGTCATAGGCGCGACTGCGAAGCTTGCGCACAAAGCTTGCAACCTCCCACCAGGTCGCGGCCTGGGCCGGCGCGCGGCGCCAGTTCCGCGCCGCGACCGGGATCACCTCCGCGACCGCCGGATGCAGCGCCACCAGCGGCGCGAACGCCTCTTCCACCACCCAGGCGAAACGGGCTTCAGGCCGCCGGGCACGAGCCTCGGTCAGCGCCGGCATGTGATGGATCACATCGCCAAGCGACGAAGTCTTGATGAAAAGTACGTCGGACATGGAGGATCATTCAAATCGTTCGGGCTCCCTATACCCGGCATTAAGCACGCCGGCCACTTGTTCGGGGCAAACCCGCCCGCAATAACCGGGCTTATACATCCCTGCCGGTATGGGTTCTGCCAAACCAAGGGGCAGATCCATGACCGTGCTGGTCACGGGGGGCGCAGGCTACATCGGCAGCCACACGGTGCACGCGCTGGTCGACGCCGGCGAAGGCGTCGTCGTGCTCGACAACCTGTCCACCGGCTTTGCGACCACGCTGCCAAAACAAATGCTGCCGATTGTCGGCGACGTCGCCGACCAGGCGCTGGTGGCCTCGCTGATCGAGAACTACCGGGTCGAAGCGATCATCCATTTCGCCGGCTCGACCATCGTCCCGGAATCGATGAAGGACCCGCTCGGCTATTACGGCAACAACACCGTCAACTCGCGCGCCCTGATCGAGACCGCAGTCAAAGGCGGCGTTCGGCATTTCATCTTCTCCTCGACCGCAGCGGTCTATGGCAATCCGGCCCGCGTGCCGGTCGCCGAGGACGATCCAACCGTGCCGCTCTCGCCCTATGGCTGGTCAAAGCTGATGACCGAAATCATGTTGCGCGACGCCAGCGCGGCGCATGGGCTTGGCCACGTGGCGCTGCGCTACTTCAACGTCGCCGGCGCCGATCCCCAATTGCGGACCGGGCTTTCGACGCCCGGTGCGACCCATCTCATCAAAGTCGCGATCGAGGCAGCGCTCGGCCGGCGCGCGCAGATCGACGTGTACGGCAGCGACTATCCAACCCCGGACGGCACCTGCGTCCGCAATTTCATCCATGTCAGCGATCTCGCGCGCGCGCACCTTGCGGCGCTGAACTATCTGCGCACCGGCGGCGCGAGCACCACGCTCAATTGCGGTTACGGCCGTGGCTATTCGGTGCGTGAGGTGCTGGATGCGGTCCGCAGCGCGGTCGGGCATGCGTTTGCGGTGAACTTCTGCGCGCGCCGGCCCGGCGACATCATGGTGTCTGTCGCCGCCGCAAACCGCATCCGGGAACTGCTGGACTGGACGCCAGAGCTTGATGACCTCGACGCCATCGTCGGCCACGCGCTCGCGTGGGAAGGCCATTTGATCGCCCAAAGCAAGCTACCGCAGGGCGATCGCAGGTTCCGCGAGGCCGTTTCGGCTTGACGCCGCCGGCCGGTTCATTGCCGTTGATTTAGCTTGAAAAAAACCGCCACGACGGGCAAGGAACGTCTCTTGAAACGCCTCTTGGACCGTGTTTTGGCTCGAACCAGGCCCGCCAGCCAGCGGTAGAGGCCTCGCCGCCACGTCGTTCTTTTGGGCCCAACCGAACCCGGATGTCTAGATTGCAACCTGACTCACCGCTGGCCGACCGCGACCGGCCATCCGCGCTCATCCGGCGCCTGCTGACCGAACAGGCATTCGGCCAATGGAAGCGCTACGCCGTGGCTTTCGCCCTGATGGCCGTCGGCGCCAGCGCCACCGCGCTTGCCGCCTATCTGATCGGCGACGTGATCAACGCCGCTTATGTGGACAAGAACCTGCCGGCGATCGTCACGCTGGCGCTGGTCACCGCGGTGATCTTTCTCATTAAGGGTTTCGCCAGCTATGGCCATTCAGTGCTGCTGGCGCGGATCGGCAACCGCATCGTCGCGCTCAATCAGCGGCGAATGTTCAACGCGCTGATCAATCAGAACCTCGCGTTTTTTGGCGAGCGGCATTCCTCCGAATTCATGGCGCGGCTGACCGCCGGCGCCACCGCCGCGAGTCAGGTCATCAATATGCTCATCACCGCGATCGGCCGCGATCTGCTCTCGCTGATCGGCTTGCTCGCGGTGATGATCGTGCAAGACCCGATCATGTCGTTCATCAGCTTCATCGTGGCGCCGCCGGCCTTCTTGGTGCTGCGCGGGCTGATCCGCCGCATCTACACCATCGCACGCAACCAGTTCACCGGCGGCACGCGCATCCTCGAAACCATGCAGGAGACCGTGCAGGGTATCCGCATCGTCAAGGCGTTCACGCTCGAAGACGTGATGCGGCAACGGCTCGACGCCAACATCACGGAGCTCGAGAACGAATCCAACAAATTCGCCAGGGTCTCGCAGCGCGCGAGCCCGCTGATGGAGGGGCTGGGCGGCTTCGCAATCGCGCTGGCGCTGATCTATGGCGGCTGGCGGGTGCTGGAGACTGGCGCCACTCCAGGACAGTTCTTCTCCTTCCTGGCCGCCTTCATGCTCGCCTACGAACCGGCGAAGCGGCTGGCACGCCTCAACATCGAACTCAATTCCGGATTGGTCGGCGTGCGCATCCTGTTCGAGATCATCGACAGCCCGCCGACCGAGCCCACGGACGAAGACAAGCCGGCGCTGAAGGTCAGCACTGCGCGGGTCGATTTCAACGACGTGCGGTTCGGCTATCGACCGGACGAAATCGTCATTCGCAGCATGACCTTCACCGCAGAGCCGGGCAAGATGACCGCATTGGTCGGACCTTCGGGCGGCGGCAAGTCCACGGTGTTCAACCTGATCCTGCGGTTCTACGAACCCAATACGGGAACGATGAAAATCGACGGCCAGAACATCATGGACGTCTCGCGCCGTTCGCTCCGCGGGCAGGTCGCCTATGTCGGTCAGGACGTGTTCCTGTTTCACGGCTCGGTCCGCGAGAACATTGCCATCGGCAAGCCCGGCGCGAGCGAGGAGGAGATCTTCGCCGCCGCCAAGGCCGCGCATGCCCATGAGTTCGTCAGCGCATTCCCGGCCGGCTACGACACGCCGGTCGGAGAGCGCGGCGCGCAGCTCTCGGGCGGCGAGCGCCAGCGTATCGCCATCGCGCGGGCGCTGATCAAGAATGCCCAGATCATCCTGCTGGACGAGGCCACCGCATCGCTCGATTCCGAATCCGAGCAATTGGTGCAGGATGCGATGACCCGCCTGTGCGAGGGCCGCACCACGATCGCCATCGCCCACCGGCTGCACACCATCACCCACGCCGATCGCATCCTGGTGGTCGAGAGCGGCGCGATCGTCGAGTCCGGCCGCCACGACGAACTGCTGCGCAAGGGCGGCCGCTACGCGGCGTTCTACCGGCGCCAGATCAAGGACGAGCCGGAGCCAGTCGTGCCGATCGCGATCGGCAGGGCGTAGCACAGACGCCTCGTCACTGATTTGACGCCAAAGATCGATGTGTTATCTCAAGCCTCGCCGGTCCATCCGACGGGAGCAAATTTTGCCCCGTCCCCTTTATCTCCAACCGAAAAAGCCAGCATGAGCAACGGCAAGCGTTACATTATTCCGCCCGCCCCCCAGGCCGCCCTCGCGGTCGCGGGGTCCAGCGACCTATTCCCGGTTCGGCGCATCTGGTGCGTTGGCCGCAACTACCTGGAACACATCAAGGAGATGGGGCAGGACGAGCGCGAGCCACCGTTTTTCTTCGCCAAGCCTGCGGACGCGCTGGTGCCCGATGGCGGCACGGCGCCGTACCCATCATTGACCAAGGACATGCACCATGAGGTCGAGCTGGTTGTGGCGCTGAAAAGCGGCGGCCGCAACATTCCGGTCGACAAGGCGCTCGACTGCGTGTGGGGCTACGGCGTCGGCATCGATCTGACGCGCCGCGACCTGCAGATCGCCTCGCGCGACATCAAGCGACCCTGGGAGGTCGGCAAGGCGTTCGACGCGTCGGCGCCGTGCGGCCCGCTCAAGCCCGCGAGCCAGACCGGTCACCCCAGCAAGGGCAAGATCACGCTCAAGTGCAACGGCAAGGTCCGCCAGGACGGCGATCTCGCGCAGATGATCTGGAACGTGCCGGAGGTCATCTCGAAGCTGTCGGACATGGTGGCGCTCGAAGCCGGCGACATCATCATGACCGGCACGCCGTCTGGGGTTGCAGCGACCGTCGCTGGCGACAAGCTCGAATGCGAGGTCGAGGGATTGCCGAAGCTGACCGTGACGATCGGTCAGCCGCTGAAATAGTGGTCATCGAGCCGCAATTGCTAAAGTCCGCCGGTCTGCCGGCGGGCTTTTCTTTTGCACCGCAGCATAACCATAAAGGCTGCTTATAATCTCAATTAAAACAAACATGTTGCGTCCCGATTGTGAATTCGCAAACATGGCATGTCTTCGGGCTGGGGGCAGCAGGAGATGTGCGATGCTTATGCACGCTGCGCCACCGCGCTCGGGTAGCCTCCCGAACAGCCTGGCCGCTCCGGCCGCGGATTTGCTCCAGCTTTATCAAATGCTGTTCAACAAGCCGGGCTTCGTCCGTTCGCTCGTCCAGGGCGTGGCGTTCCTGGCCGCAAGCCTGATCGCCATCTTCGCAGCTGTGACCTACGCAACGGTCAACGCCAGCAACCACGTCACCGATATCGTATTGAGCAACATCGGCCCGATGAACGTCCGGTTTCTGTTCATCTACGGCACGTTCACTGAATTCGTGGTACTCGCGGCGCTCATCGTGTGGCGGCCCAATCGCTTGCCGTTTGCGCTGAAAGCCATCGCGCTCTTCCTGCTCGTGCGCGCCGTGTTCGTATCGCTGACCCACATTGCACCGTCACCGATCGATCCCCAGATGCCCGCGCCATTCCTCAATTCCATTTTCTATGGCGGCGACCTGTTTTTCTCAGGTCACACCGGTTTGCCGTTCCTGGCCGCGCTGGCGTTTTGGCACATTCTCGCACTGCGGCTTTTCTACCTGGCGTCGACGCTTTTCTTCGGCACCATCGTGCTGCTCGGGCACTACCACTATTCGATCGACGTTCTCGCTGCGCTGTTCATCACCAACGGAATCTTCCAGCTTTCTTGCTGGCTGTTCCGCCACGACTACGTGCTTTTCCGTTCGTCGGAGCAGCCCACCGAGCGAAAGCCCAAGAAGGCGCTCCGAAGCAAGATCGCCAAATGGGCCGGCGGCAGGCGAATAGCTCCCGTGCTTGTGCCGGTGGAAGGCCCCCCGCCGGTGTCCTACCCCGCCGCCGTGCAAGCATCCGAGGAATTGTCTGGATCGCCGAGGGGTGAGATGCGACAGCGTCGCGCTTAAGCTTGTCCCCGCCGGGAGCATGGACCGCGCGTTGGCGGCAGGGCTACTGGATGAGCCCCTCGGCCTTCATCGCCTCCCGCACCTTCGGCCGCGCCTGGACGCGGGCCATGTAGGCCGTGACGTTCTTGTACGGGCTCAAGTCGAGCTTCACGCGATCCGACCAGCGCAGCACGGTGAATAGATAGGCGTCGGCGACGGTGAACGTGTCACCCAAGCAGGGAAGCGGGGCAGCGTGAAATTGCGAAAGAGTGTGTCCTCGCGGACTTGATGCCGGCTCGCCGTCGCGTCAGCGCCGATGCAGATGGCCTAGAACTATGGATTGGCAAGGGGCCCCGAAATCTTGCAGACGACATCTGGGCCTCGTCTAATCCTCCTCCTTCATAAGCTCCGATAGCCGGATGCGGCGATAGCCGGGAGACGGCTGCACGCCGACAGCCTCGCGCACAGCAGGCGACCGGTCGGCATGGCGTTTCGGCTTGATCGGATTCGAACGGGCCCAGTCGACCTCAAAGGCTTCCGCGTAGTATCCGGCAATGTTCGCATCATCGAAGATCAGTGAAGCATCACGGTTCAGCGTGACGCCCGGCTTGCTCCAATTGTGACTGCCCAGCAGCACGCGCCTTCCATCGACGATCATACCTTTGGTGTGATGATCGTCGATACAGCGAAGCCGCCGATCGATATCGACCCCCTTGGATTTGAAATACCAAGCGGCATGAGTGGGGCTGGAGAGCTTCACCCCACCGGATCGCAGGATCACTCGCGCATCTCCTAACGTCTTGAGCTTCTCGGTCAGCGCCTTGATAAGCGCATCGATAAACCCGCGATCCTGTCGCGGATTCGACGGCATGCCGATATACGGAATCTGGAACAGCAGGCTCTTTTTTGCCGAGCGGATCAAATCGAGCACGGCTTTTGAATAGACGGCCCCCTCATGGTCCGGGGTGAGTAGCGGCTGTACCCTGATCTTCCCACGGAAGTCGCGCGGTTTAATAAGATGGCTCGCCGGCTTGCGCTCGAGAATGAGATCGTCCTCGATTGGAATATCGACAAATATGTCAGGCCCTTCCTTGTTGCGAGGGAAGGCGCCCCCGCCGAGGTCCTTGGACCGCTTGAAGTCCTGGCTGATATGATTTCGGAAGCGATCGGCGAGGGTCTTGTTTTGGATCACAACGTGCCATTCGCGATTGCCGCGGAGGTCCTTTTTCGAAGCGTTGTCTCTATCCTCTTTTGTGATCACAGGCTGGCTGGAGCCTTTTTTCCAGTTTCCGGATGAAAGCCAGAACGTGTCGTCTTCCCGTACGCTCACTTTGATGTGGTAGGCATCCGAAATGAGGCCTGCCCTGCCTTCTGGAACAATGATTCGTTCGAACCGGCTGCCGAACTTGCGCTCCCAGTTCTTGAATACCTTGATCCGGTCGAATTCTTCATCCGGGTCATCGACTTCGGAAAAGGTGGTGTTGTCCAGAACGAGCTTCAGCGACACACCGTTGTTCAAACGTTCTTCGATAGCATCCTTGATCTGCGGAGCATGGAATTCGTACATCGCCGAGACCATCGAGCGTTTGGCGCTCGAAAGGAATTCGTGCAGCACCTCCCACGAATACTCCGGCCCGACATGAGCACGAACGTCCATCGTCTCTTCGACTGGTTCGAACGAAAATCCTTTGCCGACACGGGCATCATCGTCGTAGTCGATTGAATTGACCGACTCGACAAGCAGCGAAGAGTTGACGATCTCGGTCGCGTCGGCCGGAAAATACTGAACATCAAATCCCTGGAACTGCTTGGGACCCTTTGCGCTCACCGCTTCCAGTTGATCGGCGGAAATTGACGCGGCGATGACGGGAATGTCTCCGATCCCGTCGCCCTCTTCCGAAAATCCGACGCGAACGGCAATCACGCCGTTGGGCCGCCTGTCCCAGAATGCCTCCGCCGCGCTTGCCGGATCGCCCGCGCCGCCATCCGAAATGATCAAAGACGCCGGCGAACCCGGCCCTCCAAGAGCAATGGTGATTGTCAGGGGAATGGTGATGCTGGCAGAGCCGCCGCTTGTCGGTGCCTGGGGCGTACCCTGCGCGGGCGCCGTTGGCGCTGGCCGGCTCTCTTTAAAGGACCCCTGCCAAGGCCTTGTCTTTAGGTAATCGCGGATCGTCGAGGCGGGCACGGCGTAATTCTCGATCATGTAAAGACCGGCGAAATGCAGCGCCGCTGCTTGTCCGGTCTTCATGTCGAGCACGACTGAGCCGGAGTTTCCGCCAAGCGTCGTGCAGTCGTGCGTCGCCCAGCCGCGGCTCGGGTTGTCCATCATGCCCGGTGCGACGCGTTTGATGTCGTAGCGGCCGCCATAGAGGCGCTCCATCCGCTCTTGATCCGGAATGATGCTGGCGGGGGCTCGCGCGGGGTAGCCTATCACAGCGACATGCGCGCCCGGTTCGGCATCGACGGCCATGAGTTCGATACGATCCTGACGCGTCCCATCGCTGCGCTGCTTGCACCTGAGGAAGGCGATGTCAGCTTTGCGGGCGGCCGGCTCGATCCAGATGACTCCCTCGATATCGGAAACCTCCGCAGCCGGACTGTCGGCTTCATGTTTGTAATCGATGCTTGCTCCGATGGGGTTGCCGAACCGTCCGGGCAGAAATTGGTAAGACCCTCCGTCCCATCGCGCGATCAATTCGGCAACGTGCCGGTTCGTTACAATGACGTCCGGCGCCACGAGCCAACCGGTCCCGAGGTAGGTCGCACTTCCCGGAAAATTGGACACGTCGATCCGGCCGACAAGCGGAACGGCGGCTTCGAGGACGCCGGCGCTGTCCATCAGCCGCTTGGTGATCTCTCTCGATGCCTGGTCAGTCTGCGTCGCCGGTGCAAATTTTCCATCCTGAATAAGGAGCGCCGGGCGCCCCTCACGTACGATCGTCTCCAACACAGCGTCATACTCGCCGGCGGCATCAAGCGACATTGCTTCGTGGACTTCTCCCGCTTCCACAACGCTCTTGTTGCGACGTTTGGACAGCTCGCTGTAGAGCGCCGGGTCACGTAACTTCAGGCGTGCAAACCATTTCTCAAGGACTGCAGGATCGATGCGGTTAGATTGCGATGACGACATGACGCCCCCACTGCATGTAGGTCACTGTCGAGCGCAGCATCGTTAGAACGCGAACTCAGAAAACGGCGCTCGCAGGCCACCGTCTCAGCCTGTCGATTGCTTGGCACCAGCAAACTCGCTGCGGTGCGAGTCAGATTAGGAAATGGCCAACCCTTTATTCCTCGCCACCCCTACCCGGTTCCAAGTCTTTCGCAAAAATGGTAGGCGCGGCCTCCAAGCCAATATATAGTATCACGGAAATTTGTTGGGCTCTGTTTCAGTGCCGGGGGCTCCAAGTGACACCGGACACAGTAGCGTTTGCCGTGCGCTCCATCGTGCGATTGGGTTCGGCTGCACGCCAAGCCTATGAACAGTCAGTGCGCGACGCCACGATGCGCATTCCGGACTTGCCGGTCTCTATCATCTCGAACGATGAAGCGCTTTTCGGTTTTTTTGACGTTGGCGACCGCCGGCAGCGCATCGAGGATGGCGGCGATCTCAAAGAACTCTGGGTCGAAGATCCAAGCGGCAACATGGTGCCGCGCGACGCCGCAGCCCGCGACATCCTCATAGCCGAACAGCTCAAGATCCTTCAGCAACTGCCCGGCGACTTTCGCCGCAGCTGGATTGCTCAACGCTTCCAGCAAGAGGCGATGTCCGGCGTGCTGGTGAAGCAGTGGAAGGATGGCACCGGACCGCCGACACCAGCGATACGTCTGGTCCTGGCGTTCACCGATGTCGCCCTCGATTATGTCGGCTCCAACCCGGGAATTCTCGGCGTTGGCGGCAACGGTGAAAAGCTGATCACGGCACTTAGTGCCAATTTCAGAAAGCTGCTGCCCGATGTCGACAAGAAGGACGGCTGGAAGGGCAAGGAAGCGACCACATTCTTCGTCGAGCGCGCGCTTTCGATCACGCTTCACGCCGGATTGAAAACCATCAGTGAGAACCCCGACCTGCTGGTCGAAGGGGACCACTATCGCGAACTGCTGCAAAACGTCGTCGATCCGTTCGTCGAAGGCTTCGACAGGAATCCTAACGACCGGCCGCGATGGATTGACGTTCGCGACACATTGCTGGGGCCGGTCGCAGAAGCGGCGCTCAAGACAGTCCAGCAGAACCAGCAAAGCTTTCTCGGTAGTAAATTTTCAACCACCACGGCGGTCGGCGCTGTTACCTCAGCGCTGCTTGGAGCAATCGCAGAAGGCGACATCGGAGAGGTGTTCACGCCAGAGGGCCAAGTCCGGCTTTACCGCTCGGTATTGGACCTCTCGGTCAAAAATCCTCGGCTATTTGTCACAACGACAGGCCCGCAATCCGACATCGCACGCGATCTGCTGGTGCGCATCGGAACCGCGATACAAAACGCGCCGCCTCAATTTGACAAGAAGCTCGCTGGCGACGTCGCGATTGCCGCAATCGAATCCTTGAAGGTCAACGTACCCGGCTTATTGCGGATCAAGGACGACGCATGGCGCAACGTAGCCGGCGACCTGACAACGAAGGTCCTCAGCGGACTACAAAGCAGCATCGGCGCGCCGGATGCCCAGAAGGCATTCGAAAACATGTTCTCGCCCGAAGAAACGATTCAACTGCTGGCGATGATCATGAGGCAGGTCGTCCAGACCCCGGGCATGATTGCGGGCATCCAGGTCAGCGACGAGACGCAGGTCCTGGTTGCGACGATCGCAAGCGCAACCACCGCACAGGGCTCAGAACTGCTGACGTCGGACGATTGGATCGCGGTCGCGCAGACCGTCGCGGTGGAGGTGGCGCGCAATCCAGGCCGCATCATCTCGCTTGGCGACCGGCGTGAGCAGCAGCTTGCCGGCAAAATTCTTCATGTGTTGCTTGCAGGCGCCGCCCAATCTTTTCCGGACGGCAAGCGCACCGATGCAAGCTTGCTATTCGGACAGACGCTTCGCGAGGCGGCCATCCTCGCTATTCAGGCAGCGGTCGGAAACTCCGGCAAAGCGGCGACCAATCTGGAGTCGTTGCGACGTTTCATCCAAATCCTGAACGAGACCGCTGCACAGAATTCCGCACAAATCGGTGCGCGCGAATGGCTTTGGCTGTTCGACAGCCATATCGCGAACCTCCTCGCCAAAGGACTTCCACCCGGCGTCAGCATCGCATCGCTGCTGTCTGAACTGGAGCAGAGAGATGCATAAAGCTCTGCAGTCTGTGTTCATTGTTGCGGCTTTGGCGTTGCTGGTGCCTGCTTGCAGCAATATTGGCAATGTCGGACTGGTTTCAACGCAACGTCCGGATTTCACAAAAGCTCAGACGGACATGGCAAGCTGCCGTAGCGCGGCGCGCACCACCAACGAACTGGCGGCATGCTCATCCAAGTTCGGACCCGCGCTCGCCCAAATCGCCCAGGACAGCCTTGATCAGGCAAGCCGCGCGCAAGATCGGGCGACACGTATCAATCTGTACGCCTCGGCAGCCAACGCCGGCTGGGACAGCAGCACCAATGCCGGCCTGCAAGCCGCCGACGCAGCGATCCAGGCCGGAGGCGGTGAGTGTGACAAGATCCTCGGCAACGAATTCACGCCGGCTCGCGACTGCGCCCTGCTCCAGGTCGGGCCGGGATTTGTCACGCACGTCCGTACGTCAGTATTGATCGCCCGCACCCAGGCCAAGCCGCGCGCGTCAGTGACAGCGGCTGATAAAAAGCAACTGACAGACGCCAGCATTAGATACGTCAGGAACACGTTCGACTTTGTAGAAAGCCGACGGCGACAATTCGATGCTGACCCAAATATCGACGCGTCCATGCGCACCATGCTCGATCGGCAACGTGCCGTGTTCTACTGCACCGCACTTCAGATTTCTGCCGTGAATCGGAAACTTGGCCAAGCCGATACCGCTCGCCGTGTCGGCCGCGACCGCGATCGTATTCTGGCGGCCAACTCGTCATTGCAAGGTGAAACATGTCTCGCATCAAGTTAGGTGGCGTCCTGATCGTGAAATCGGAAATATTGTGATTTTCGTCACCTTACACGACAGCACGCGCCAGCTAGGATGTAGCGCTCGATTTAAACTGGTCAGTGGTAGGAGCTTTTGATGTCCAGAGCCGACCTCACGCTTTTCGACCAATTGCTGGAACGAGTTTCCGACAGCATGGTGGAAGAGGCACTGGGATACCGCGAAGATCCAGCGCCTCCTCCGAAAGATAGCGGCAGCTTCGAGTCCACCCAGTTGCCGGCCAACCCGCGCGAGTGCATTTCGCAGACCGGATACGACTTCATCGTTCGTTTCGAAACCGGCGGAAAACCTTATTACGAGCGCGTTGTGAAGGGCCGCCCTGTATGGCCGGGATTTCAATCGGGCATCACAATAGGGTGCGGTTACGATCTCGGCTACCACACGTTGTCTGACTTCCAGGCTGAATGGGGCAGCCGATTGCCCGGCGCAGATTTCAATCGCCTAGCGAAGGCCATCGGCTTTCGAACCACGGAGCCCGGCCGCGCGCAAAAGGTGCTTCAAGCCAAGGCTCTTGCGCAAAGCCTTTCTGACATAACGGTGTCTTGGGACACCGCCATCGAGCAGTTCGATAAGGCCAAGTTTCCCGCCTTCATCCGCGAACTTTACAGGGCGTTGGACAATCTCGACCGGCTGCACCCGCATTGCCAGGGAGCGTTGTTGAGCCTGGCGTTCAACCGGGGAGCACAATTCGCGTCGGTCGGTGAACGTTACACGGAAATGCGGGCGATCGGCGAATTGATGAGGAACGGATCGATTGCATCCATCCGGAAGATCCCAGCGCAGATTTCGCAGCATGAAACGCATCTGGGGCGAAACGTCTGCTCTTGGCGAACGGCGCGAAAGCGAAGCAAAGCTGTTTGAGGCTGGCCTAAACGAGACAAGACTGCTCGAAGGACTGTCTGCTGAAAATACCCTCGAAGCTACAGATGAACTCCCGTCAAGCGAGAGTCATGAAGACGTCGAAGTTGAGCAGACCGACAGTGCGGATGAGACCGAACTCGAGGCAATTCTTAATTCCGGTCTAGAAGCCTCCGGCTTCACTGTTGAACTCGGTGCGCTGGACTCCGGTCGACGATGAGCAGCCCGACTATCGGCATCTCGATACCCGATTGGCCGGCAAGACGTTCGAGTTCACTCCAGACGACCTGGCAACCCTGATAACCACCAACGCATTCCAGCCGCTTGCGGGGAAGATAATTTTTGGCCTTCGCGGCGCGCGGCTTGTCGGCGGCGCGAAGCGGGAAAATGTCACTTCGATCACAGTTACTGATCAGCGCCCCGATCATCGCGACTTTCGCTGCATTATCGGAATTTACGATCCGGCTGGCCGGCGCCTTTGGGCCTACCAGGCATCCACCGTCCCGAATGCCGCCTACGTGTTCAAATGCTTCTCCGAATCTAGCGCAGGGACAAAGATCGACAAGCTCACCGGAAACATTCTTCTGACCGGCTGCTACACAATGACCGTGGGCACGCACAGGAAAGGAACGCCGGGCGAAATCCCGACAGTGCTGCGTCTTTCGAAGACGCCAACCGGCGCCTCGGAAGCCGTCGTATTGCGGTCGCTGGCGGACGTGTCATACGACCGTTTCGACTGTTTCCATCGCACGACCCCAGCCAACAATATTCATCCAGGGCAGCTTTCTCAGGGGTTCTCGTCCGCGGGGTGCCTCACCTTTCCCGGCCGCTACGCGAACGGTCAGCATACCGGAAGTTGGGCCGATTTTCGAAATGCTCTTGGCATCGACAACCAAAGCGACGGACGACAGTTCTCGCTGGTGCTGCTGACCGGGCTCGATGCCGCGATGGCTTGGAATGTCCGCGTTTCTGGAGAAAATAAATCTGCGCTGACGCGATTGAGAACCGGCTCCAAAAGCGACGCAGTGACAAGGCTGCAGGCTGCACTCGGCTTGAAGCCAGACCAATCGCAGCTGATCGGACCGATCACGCGGCATAATCTGATCTATCGTCAGATCGAAAAGCTTGGCTGGGCGGATGGAATTTACTCGCACGCCATGGATGAACTGCTGCGACTGCAAGTCTGGCCAAAAATCTGATACCGCCTGTAAGAGGGAGACATCACATGAGCCAGGGACCTCGCACCTTCCGGGATCCTTTTCTGTCGCTCTATCAATCGATGATGTCCGATATCGCCAAGGCCAACTCTCCTGGCGCATCACTGGAAGCAATCAATGATGAAGACGCGCCGAAACCGGATGAGGTTGCGGCCGCCGAACTCGTGGCAGCCCGCTCGGCGTTAGCTGAAATGAAAGCCGCTGGAGTTGAACCCAAACTCGATCAAACTGCCCTGGAGGATATGTCAGTTCCAGAAAATATCCAGGTCTGCGCCGCCCTTGCCAAGGACCTCTTGGTTGCAAAGATTTCCGGTAATCAAGCCAGAGCCAAGGAAATCGAAGAGGAGTTTCTTCCTGGGTCGAAATGCGATCCGAAGTGGATCACCACCATTAATGAGTACGTTAAGTACTTCGGCCCCGCCGGAAGACTGCGAGAAATTCCATACGTCAGGCCAGGCGCAGTCGGATCAAAAGTCATTGCGATCAAGGCAAATGCTAAAATCGGGCTGATCGGCGACTGGGGCACCGGCGCAGCGCCAGCCAAACGAGTGCTCGCACAACTCGGTGCGCAAAAGCCCGACGTCGTCATCCATCTGGGTGACATCTACTATTCCGGGACTGAGGAGGAATGCCGCACAAACTTTGAAACGGTAGTGGACAATGTTCTGGAGCGCGCCAGCAAGGACATTGCCGTTTACACTTTGGCCGGCAATCACGACATGTATTGCGGGGGTATCGGCTACTACGCAATGCTCAAGCGGCTGAACAAGCCGGCAATGGCGCAACCCGCAAGCTTCTTTTGTCTGAGGGCGGAAGACAATTCATGGCAGTTGCTTGCCATGGACACCGGGAAACACGACTTCAGCCCTGTCGCCGTCACGCATGCGGAAACTTACGTCGAAGACGAAGAACTTGACTGGCACGAAGCTCGCATTCGCGAATTTCGCGGCAAGACGATTTTGTTTTCGCATCATCAGCTATTTTCAGCTTTCTCACAGATCGGAAAGGCGCAGCAAAACGGCCACGCCCTTGCCTATAACCCACGCCTGAAATCAGCTTTCGAACGGCTACAAGCCACGGGCAAGAAGATTCCAGCATGGTTCTGGGGTCACGAGCACAATCTCTGCATCTACGAGCCGTATCTCGGACTCGAGTACGGCCGCTGCCTCGGCCACAGCGCAATCCCGGTTTTCTCTCAGGACAATCCCTACACAGTTGTCGGCGAAATCGACAATCCCCCTGGCATCGTCGAGGCGGCGAAACTCTCGGTGTCCGACGGCGTCTACGCTCACGGATTTGCAATGCTGCGGCTTCAGCCGTCCGCGGTCGCAGTCGACTATTTCGAGGATCAAAACGGTGCGGCGAAATGCACGTATTCGGAGACAATTAAGTAGACGTGCGTATCGCCTTTGGCTGGCGAGCTATTTGGTGGAGTGGGACATGAGTTTCCTCATCCGACTTCCGCTTGACCGTTACGAAGGGGATGCGTTTGCCGGATTTGCACATGGCCCGTTTAGCATCGGGACCGCGCGCGCGGCAATGTGGCTCGCGCAACTCTCCTACGAAGACGAGACTGCAAAACAGGACAAGATTTTAGAGAACTGGGGTCTCAAGAGGTCAGTCTCCTACAACCGGCCATTCACGAGCGTTCTGCCCATGCCGAGCACGGGCGGCTTCGTCGCTTACAATGACAATACGACGTTTATCGTCTTTCAAGGAACCGATCCGCTGTTGCTGGCGAATTGGGTGTCGGATTTCAATTTCCTGCCTAACCGGCTTGGTATCCACCAGGGCTTCCACGAAGCACTTGATGTCGTTTGGGGTGACATCATCAAAGCACTCGAACGAACCAAGCCTATTCCGCGTCTGTTCATTGCCGGACACAGTCTCGGGGCAGCTCTGGCAACGCTCTGCGCCAATCGTGTTGTCGATGAATTGGGAGTCGTGCCGGAGGCCGTGTACGGGTTCGGGATGCCGCGCGTCGGAACACCGACCTTCGCCGCTGCGTACAACGGCAAGTTGGGCGACCGGACTTATCGCCTGATTCATGGCGACGACATCGTCCCAACAGTGCCGCCAACGAAATTCGGCTTTTGTCACGTTGGTCGCTGCGTTGTCTGCAAGACTGAAGGGAGGTTTGCAATCGACAAACTCTCGGCCGAGCCAAACGATGCGCCACCGTTCGTGGAAAGCTGGCTGAGCGGAATGACCGCGGGGATACGTCGAATTCTTCCTCCGCCATGGCTTTCTTCCGGCAGACCCCCACCCGATTATTCAAGCCTCGCGGTTGTTACCACCGGGATTCTCCGACCACCTTCCAGACCGATACTGGAGAGCCCTGAAGACTGAGTAACCCTCAAACCAACGCGGATCGCGCAAGCGGAGCCCGCCATTTTACGGAGCCTGTTGTGGCTGAAATCCCATCCGACTTGTTCACGTGGACATCGCTCGGCACCTTGAGCGGTCTCACGGGAGCGACCGTCGTCGTCACCAACACGGCCGCTCGGGCGTTCGACTGGGCGCCGAAATGGCTCGGTCTCGCGATCGCCCTTATCCTATGCCTTGGGTTGGCAATCATGAACAGTAGCGCGATCAACGGATATGCTCTGGCGCTCCTCAATGCCTGCCTTGTCTATCTGACGGCGGCGGGTGCCAGTTCTGCCGGCGCCGCAGCCGTCCGCCGGAAGTCCGGCGGCACTCTTGAGTCCATCGATACCGACGAACAATCTTCGGCATTCTTCCATCGTTGGTTCTGACAAAGCGCAACATAACGGGTCAGGTCATGAGCGGACCTCAGGCAATACACCGGTGGCGCAAGCTGCTACGAATTCAACCCAGGGGTAGTCATGATCTTTCCTTGGGCGGGGGTCTCGAAAGTATCGAGCCGCGAACCGACCCTTCCGAACGAATCCGGCTCGCCCGCGAGGCCATGATCCGTCAGATCAAAGATCATTTCGGCGGAGACTCGGCGTTGCTAAAAGCGGTCGAAGACCTTGCGCTCACCAGCGAAGAAGCCGTTTCCATCCTCGATACGCTCCCCGACGCGGAGCCCAGTCGCGATCAGTTTGCGGCTCTCGAGGCGATCGTGATGTTTGACGGAACCCGGCCCTCGTTTCTGGTCAAGAGTCATCAGATCGACTTCACCTCATCCTTCAATACGGGGACGTGGCAGACCGACCTCCAACCCCAAATCGATAGCCTGACATTTTCCTTATCGTGTATCGGGCGCGTTGAGCTTGGCGAGCGCCATATCGGAACGGCATTTCTCGTCACGCCAACGCTGGCGATCACCAATCGGCACGTCGCCCAGTCTATCGCAAAATTCGAAAATGATCAGATACTGCTCAAGCCAAACGTCCATCTCGACTTCGGGCGAGAGCAATGGAACGCAAAGGCCTCGTTCGACCGCCGCTCGGTGGATGGCGTCGTATTCGCCGGCAATGCTGCGGTGGCGGCGCCAGTCGACCACAAGAAACTCGACCTCGCCGTCCTTCGTGTTTCGCCGTCAACGCTCGACGGCGAACGAAATCGGCACCTCACTACCGGTCACATCAGTCAGAGCGATTACCTTTCGGCGGGCATCGTCGCCGCCGCGGGCTATCCCGCAAGCCCCGATCTGTATGTTCCCAGCACGCTCAAATCGAAATACGACGACGTCCTCAAGCGGCTGCTGGAAGGAGATGGCGGGGCCAAGCGATTTGCGCCAGGCATTCCGACGGCATTCGTGGGAGACAGCGGGCCTGCCGCTTGGACCGTGTGTCACGATGCGACGACGATCAACGGCAATTCCGGATCGCCGGTCCTCCTGATGGGGCACCCGGGCCCACCGCAGGACGTTTCACTGACAGGCCTTCACTACGGCGGTGACTGGGGCGGAGAGCGCACGAACTGGGCGCACTGTCTCGCCGCAACCGGCGGAGCCGTGGGCTACGGTCAAACCAAGACATTCGCAGAGTTCTGCCGGGCGGAAGGAATTTCGCTGTAGCTCAAACTATCAAGTGCAAGCCGTCGCCTTGTTTGAGTTCAGAACTCGTTTCGAGCTCAAGCAACACGGTGTCCGCGATCGCCTGGTGGGAAAGCCGGCAATGCAGCGTTTCGCTGCCCGCGAACGTTCCGAGCTCGAACAGCTTGTTGACGGGCGCGCCGCCAAGACAAAGATCGAAATAGGGGCAGGACTGGCGGCACATCGCGGTGCCTGCCTCGATATCAGACCAAATGTGCCGAAACACGGGTCCCGCAAGAATGGTCGCCAGATCTGCACTCGGCAATTGGGCGACCGCCATGTCTCCGTAGCGCGGATCGGCCAGCCCTGCGAGCTCGGGGGAAAACGTATAAAGACCGCCGCGTGAAGAGACCGATATGAAGCCGAACGGCTCGTTCTGCGAGTTTCGCGCCAGGCGTCCGAACGAAGGATGCCGCAGGGTGGCAAGCAACTCCTCCCGCTCGCGAACGGCTAAAGGCTGATTGGCGATCTGTGCGCGATCAAGCAACCGTCTGAAGAAGTGGCGAAAGCGGTTGTCGATATCGCTCTGCTGCAATGTCGAGCTGCGATTGACGCCCTCGATTTCCTCAATGTTGAAACCGATGTCGCGAATGCCCTCGGCGATGAAAAACTCACACAGTTCGTCGACTGCATCGAGCGTCTTCGCCCCGACGACACAAATAACGTGGAAAGGCACATTGTTCCGGCGCAAGGTATCGATGCCGTGCATGACGCGGGCATGCGTCCCCTTTCCGGACCGCGTTCGCCGCCGGGAATCATGAAGCCAAGCCGGCCCGTCCAAACTCACGCCGACACGAACAGAATGATCGAGAAAAAATCTGCACCATTCCTGGTCCACCAGCATGCCATTGGTTTGCACTGAATGAGGAAGGTTTGCGCCTGCCGGCGCGCCGCGAGAGGCCGATGCAAAGGCCTGCCGGTACCAATCCACCGGCAGCACGAGCGGTTCGCCGGAGTGCCAGACGATCGTGAAATCCGGGGCAGCCAGAGAATTCTCAAAAACAAACCGCACCGCCGATTCGACAATGTCGAACGGCATCCGGTGCCGGTTGTCGCGGTTGGGCAGATAGCAATATTCGCAGGCGATGTTACAGAATGGCGTCGACTGCAGAATGAGGAGCCGCGTCCGGCCGGCACAATCGGCCGGCGCTATCGCGGTCATCGATTTCGCCAGTTTGAGAAATTGGGAAAATTTGGAAAGTTTCGGAATTGCGCGACCTGATCATCGCCGTTCTGCGAACTTGGCGCCGACTGATCGTCCGCGAGCGCCGAAAGATAAGCCTTGCGGATCGACGAAAGCCGCTCGATCGGCGGCCGGTCGCCGTGTGCGGGCGGCGTGGTCGCTGAAGCCGGCGAACCAAAGATCGCCGTCATCGCTGCCGCGGAAATCGTAGAAAGCAGAACCCTGACCCGACGCTTCATAGGACGCTCCTGTCGCCTCTAAGGCCATTCAGGAATTTGCACCTTATCACATTTTGCCTGCTTGCACGCCGACGAATAGACGCTTTTGGCCAGGTCGGGATCCCCCTTCCAACGGTGTGGCAGGAGTTCCTGGATGGCCCCCAAACCCACGAGATAACGCCATACTTGGCCGTTGGCATCGCGGACCCAAAGAGCATCGTTCCAGATCGCGGCTGCCTTGATGGTCGATGAGACGTGCAAAAACGAAACACGTTGCGATCCTCGCTCGTCATCTGGCGGATCATAGACGATCTGCAGCTCGGTCCGGCACAGTTCACCTTCCGGCTCACAGTTGAAGGCCTCGGCCGGCGTGGCGGGTTGAGGCGCTCTAACCGTAACCTTGTAATCCGCGATCAACCGATGGGCCAAGCCATCGAACGCAATTGGGCCCATCTCGCAACGCATAAACGGGGTGTTCTGACCCTTTTCGTCGGCCTTGGAATGAGGACCGAAACGACATTCTGAAAGTGGGTGCTTCAACGGGAACTCAACAAGGTCGGGGTCCAGCAAGCCGGTGGTGGTCCAGAACATTGCCGTCCGGTCCGGCGCCATCGCGATCAAAAAGCCGACATTGTCGCCGCTTCGGAAAAATCGAAACACCTGACGGCCCTCACGCACGGCCTCATACAGCCGTGAATATTCCCTGTTCAGTCCATCGGTGCTGTCGGTGAGATCATCGTAGGATTGCGAGGTCCCCGGATTACGCGGCCCGGCAAGCTGCGCATACCATTTACTGTCACGGTCCGTGATGGGGCCGGTCCTGATCCAGACGATCCGCTGTAGGGTGGGTGGCTGGACGGAGTCGGATGCACTTTGAGGACGATCCGGCTGAGGCGGCCACGTCAGGAGCCAGTTGGCGTCCTGAGATAGGCACACAAGAACGCCCGACGGCAGCGGCTGACCGGTAAGATTTGACGAAGGAAGCGTCTCCACTGTTCCATTGGGTGCCCGCCATATCGGGAACATCGCGGTGGTTTTCACCGCACCCGCGTCTTGAGTCCTCAACTCGAGCCCAAGCCTGCCCGGTTCCCGGCCGATCAAGGGCCTGTTCGATTGGTCGGGGTCGGCGATCGCGCAGTTTGCTGGAAACGTCTGCAGGTTGGCCAATTCCGAAGCAGAATTGTCTAAATTGCGCAGGACAGACGCACTGGACAGAACTCCCCTTGAGCCACCGTCGAGCTGTCGCACGGACGTTCTGAATACTGCCGACGCTTCATCGGCGCTCGATTTCTTCCCCTTGGCGCGATCAAGCGCCAGATGCAAGGCCGCGTACAGCTCGCGATCGTTAGCGGCAGAGCGGGCCCCGTTGGGCGGCATCACCGTAGCCTCGCTTTGCAGACGGAAGAACCGGAACTGTTCGTTGAGTTCCTCCTGATTGATGGTGCGCCATACGAGCGCACCTAAACCGAAGACCAAAACAGATGCCCAATATCGCATAGAATCCACGGCGAAGATTTGCCGGTTCTTAACTTCAGGATACCTGATCGCATCCCGCACCGTCTGCCGGACCGCATTAAGACGATCATCGAGGAATCGCTTGCTGACGTGAGGATCCGGCGAGGCCGCATCGGACCGTTCCAGGACCTGCCGCGCCCATTGGTCGCTGAAGGCGCCGTTCGGCCCCAGCACATCCTGTAGGTCGGCGCTCGTCTCCGCGCCTGCGATCTGGTTTGCTCGCGCGCATCTTTCAACGTCGCTGCTGAGCGGCGTCAATTTCGCCCACAGCTTCGGCAAGCCGCCGGCCTGTTCCGGCGCGCCGTCATCGCCAATCATGTGATCGACGGTGACGAGCCGGTCAACCCGGCGCCGGGCATCCTTCAGCCAGCTCGCGTACGTCTTCCAGCCGCGAATGAGCGCTTCGTGATTGACATCATAGCTCGTTCCGACGTTGACGAGCGTGGCCGTTTGAAAAACGTCGAGCGCGGATCGCAGAGCGGACTTGCAGGCGCTGCGTCGTTCAGGCTGACGTTCGTACACACCCGACGCCGTCAACATTTGATCGAGCGTGGCGAAGTCTCGGACAACATTGCCACGGTCGTCCAATTGGGCGAGGCAGCAAAATGCAGCGCGCAGCAGCCGTCCGACGGCTTCTTCGCTAAGTTCCCCTTCCGCCTTCCTGCCGCCCAAAGCGATCGCCCGCCGCAGGACATCGTCTGCCCGTTCGTTGAGGGTTCCAATCAGCGGACCTGCCGCACTGTTCCAGCCGGGCAATGCTTCAAAATCCTCCAAGTCGATCTGGAACGTCGCCTGCCCCGCCTTCTCCTCCCAGCGCTCGATTGCCTTGTCCCAGACCAGAGGCAACAGATGCTGCATCAGCGGCAGTTGATCCGCCGGATGCGGCAGCGCTTCGCGCCCGTCGTCGAACACCTGATGAAGCTGGCTCAACGCCCGCCGCGTGTACGGCCCCGTCTCGGGATCGCCCGGATCGAGGTCCCAGGACTTGAGCACGCGCCGAGCCGGCTCCACGATGGCCTGTTCGATATCCCGGCCGCCGATCAAGTCGACCAGATACATCGAACTGTTGACGACCTCCGTGACGCCGAGGAATTCCGAGCAGCGGTGCAATTCCTCGCTGCGCATGGTGATGATCAGGAAAAGATTGAACGGCCGATAGGTATGGATGCTGGTGATCAGCGACATGACCATCTTGCAGCCGGCCGGCTCCACCTTCGGCTTGAAGACCTCTTCGAACTGATCGACCAGCAGCAGCAGGTTCGGCGCGCCCGATGATGCGCCGTCCGAAAGCGCCTCATCCAGCATCCGCAGCCGCTCGTCGACGAAATCGAACAGCGCGCCCACATCGATGACATCGCCCTCGAACAGCACATCACGAAGGCGCGTACGGCATTGCTCATTGGATGCGTTCGTTCGGCGCGTCGGGCTCGCATTCGAGATTGAACGCAGCATTCACCGCGCCGATGCGGCGCGCGCGTTCCTTGGCGAAATTGCGGGCGTGCGAACCGTCAGAAGTCTCATCATCCTCGACCGGCGGCGGAACCGTGAGGGCCGGCAGAATGATCTGATTGAAGATCGCGTCGAAAAGCTCGTTCACGGGATCGAGCTTTGGGCGAAATTCGACCACGTACCAAGCTCCGGGGCGCTCCGGGATCGGTGACGTGCTGTTGAGCTTGGGGACCAAACCTGCGCGAACTAGCGAAGACTTGCCTGACCCGGAACCGCCGAGCACAACAATGATGTTGTGACCGGCAAGCAGGTCCCGCAGTTCCTTGATCTGCGAATCGCGCCCGTAAAAGAGATCCGCTTCGTTCGGCCGGAAGCTTCGCAAACCAGGATAGGGATAAATGCCGAAATCGTTCGGCGGGCCAGCCGAGCCTTCACGCGCGCTCTTCCAGTTCGCAATAAATTCCCGCCTCGCGGAAATCCTGCGACCCAGCTCCAGACCCGATTGATCGTTCATGACGCACGCGACTCAGGCTGTCGCCGCGCCAAGTCCGACGCGTACTCGCGCAACCTTTCCAAGTTGGCCGCATCCGGTTTATACGTACCGTCGGAATTCTTGAAGATCCGCAGCAACTGCCAATCCCGCACGCGCGAATTGCGGCTGAATTCCAGGGCCGGGAACAGATTTGCGTTGCGGAGCAGAACGGCGATACGCATCAACGGCGGGTTTTCGAACCGCTTGCTGGCCAAGGTCTGGTCGATGCGGCGATCGATCTCGCGAAACCGCTCGATCGTCGCCTCCTTCGAGCCGGGCGGGGTGCGAAGGTCGTGTGCTGCGATCACCGTTAGCGTGTCCTTGCCGACGGAGTTGATGACGTCAACCAACTGGTCGTATCCAAAGGGCGACGAGTCCGGCTCCAACGGCGGCTCCTCGTTGGTCATCGCGAAGAGCAGGCAGTCCCTCACGAACTGCCGGCGTCTCGAGTTGTCCAAGTCGCCCTTGGCTGATGGGTCTTCGTAGTGAACGATGGCGCTGCTTCCCAGGTTTCGGCCCAGAAGTCGTTCCAGCCAGCGTGCGAATTCCGCGGGCTGATCGGCGCTCGAATAAAGCAAAGGCCCGGCCGCCGCCGGCACCCAATCTGGCCCGCCCGGGCGCCAGAGCACTTTCGGACAATTAATCAACGGCCGTGCGTTTTCGCTTTCGTCGTCGAACTGAAATCCAAACACAGCCTTCAGTTCGAACGACAGGAGGGTCGCAGCTTCGCTCGGGCTCGCCTGCGATTTATCCATGACCGCGCGCACGAACACCGGGCGATTCGAAATTTCGGAAATAGGCTTGTTTGTTCCGCGCCAGCCATCGGCCCAGCGCGTGGGAGTCATGTTGCTGCCGGCTAGGTCCTTTGCCAATTCATCTGCGGCGAGAACGGCATCCGGCGCAGACACATTCCTCGGTTCGCCAAGTATGACGATAGCGCCCGGCGTAACGGCCGCGGGGGTGATGTTCGGATCTACAGGCGTTGGGGGCAGCGGCACTGGAACGTCGTCATCGTCGTTCCCATCGAAATAGTCCCGCAGCCGCTCAGCCACCCTTTGGATCTGTTCGACAACCGCGTCGTCCGTGGCACCGTTGACATAAATCGACTTCCGAACATTACCAACGAAGAATTCTTCAACGATTACGCACGATTGTGTTGCTGGAGTGGACTTCACCCTTTCAGCCAGCCAGTTTCGGCTCTCCTGATCGAGGGCCAGAGCGAGCACATGCCGCTTCGGGACGCGCGCATCAGGACCAGGTATTAGCCGGCTGAATGCGCGCTCAATCTCTGTAATGGTCTGCGGGTCATTGATGTACCGCTTGGTAACGATGGCAACAAATAAATTTGTATCTTCAATATCACGCAAGATACTCTCGACGTTGGCCTTGGATTGCTTGAAGCGATCAGCAGTGTCGATAATATCGATGCTGTCGAGCGAGGCCAAACATTCGAAGAAGCCCCCTTTGGTCTTGAAGTTATCCTTCCATACGCTTTCGGTACCCATCGAGCTGAGGACAACCCTCAGCCTTGGAATTTTGGGCGTATGCAAGCGCTCCTGATCGATCAGCCACTTTTGTACGCCGACGATCGAAGCGTGGACGGGCTCATTCTCGACGCACGCCGCCGCCAACACGCCGCACAGTTCGATGAGCCGCCCCGCGCGGAAAAAGACATCGATCAGACTGTTTATGCGATTGTTGAATACCGGATCGTCTGAGGCGTCATGGCTGAGAAAGAAAAGATTGTTGTAGTGCAATACTTCGTTGAGGGTATCGCGCGAAAACGCACGCGATATCGCGACGCGTAAATCAGCCCGCTGCCTACCATCAAGCTCGTAACCAGGCATCTCGACCCTCTTGGGCCAATGACGATTCGAGCAACACCTAGCAGCATCCGTAGTCCGGTACCGGCCGGAATTCCGGTGACGTCAACGGTATACTAACAAAATCAACTATAACCGATTGCGTATCGACTTCTAGGACTTATAGCGCAATCATGTCTTGCGACTAGTGGTCGAAGTTGCGCCTGGCGGCATTCGACGGTCCGGTGAGCGGCGTTGCTCGGCGCTCACCCCGGCTGCCCGGCGGTGTCAGGGTACCGCGATGGAGCGCGCAGATGGCTCTTACGGGACCGCAGCTCAGAGACCTGCGGAATGCGCTGGTCAACGCATTCAACTACGACAGCTTTCAAGAGATGATGCTGTTTGAGTTGGACAAGAAACTGGAAAACATTGCCGGGAGCGGTCCTCTCAACTCCGTAGTTTTCAAGGTCATCAACGCCGCGGAAATGGAAGGTTGGACCCTCGACCTGCTTCGCGCGGCACGTATCGCCAATCCGGGCAATGCCAATCTCCACCAGATCGCGGAAATGCTGACTCTATCCAGCACGCGCGAATTGCCGCCGGCGGCATTGAACTTCGAGAAGATCGTTCGCGACGGCGCGCCATTTCTAGACCCCAGCGCGTTCCGCTCGAAGCTCGGACGCATCGAGCAGCAAGTCTGCTCTATCGAGTTCAACGGCGTTGGCCACGGCAGCGGGGTTCTGGTCGGCCCGGATTACGTGCTGACGAACCACCACGTCGTTTCGAAGGCCACCAAGGACACCAAGCTGGCCTGCCGGTTCGATTTTGCCGCATCGGCGGACGGAAAGGTGATCAACCAGGGCCATACGGTTGATGTCGCCCCCGACATTGTAGATTGGAGCCCGCCGAGCGCGAACGACCCCAATCTGACGAAGGGAGACCCTTCCGACGATGAGCTGGATTACGCGTTGTTACGGCTGGTCCGCGAGATTGGCAACGAACCGGCGGGCTCCGGCAACAATCCCGACGCCCCAGCCCGCGGCTGGACGCAACTCGCCCCGAACGCATTGAATATCAACGATCCGTTGCTGATTCTGCAGCATCCTCAGAACCCGGTCAGTTGGAAGCTGGAGCCGCTCAAGCTCACCATGGGAAAAACGCTCGACATGGCGGGTGGCGGGCGCCGCCTGCGACACGACGCAAACACCCTTCCCGGATCGTCGGGTTCGCCGTGCTTCTCGGTGACGCTCGATTTTGTCGCGCTTCACCATGCCGGAGGCGACTCGCGGTACGCTAAGGCCGATTACAATCAGGCGATACCCGCTGCAAAGATCATCGATCGCATGACGCGCCAGGGAGTCACTCCATTCTGGAAGGCCCCCCCGCCGCAATAGCTTCGGCAGGAATTCGGCACAAAGATGAGCCGAACGTTTGCAGCTTGAGAGTTAAGTGAATTCGGAGACATACAACCAGCGCTGCGCAACTCAAGTATCACACCAAGTGTAAGGAAACCGTCACGACACGACGGGCCACTCGAGATGTTCATACTTGGCAGCAAGGCGACAATGTGATTACGTTTTCTTTCCAGCAGGAGACGAGACGCGCGCTTCGACAGTTTGCCTAGCTACCATTTCTCGGCAAGGAGGAACGTGGCCATGCGCACATGTCAACTGTTCCTGAAGATGGCCGTCGTGGGGATTGCGCTGGGATATTCATGCACGATCCCAAACTCGGCGTTCGCTCAAAGCGCACTTAGTTCCGCTTATGCGCAAGGCGATGCGAAGCTCTCTCCTTCTGAGCGCGCAGGTCGTGAGATCTGGTTCTTCGCCACTGCATTCAATGATCGTTTCTACACTTATTCCTACCCGCAACGACTCGGCGGCGCCATCAACTGGTACCGCATCCTGGCCGCCCAGAATAAATCGGACTTGTTTCAAGGTTGGGGCGCTATTCCCGATCCGGATTGCTGCACGCCTGGATCACCTAATTGCCCGGCCAAAACCCTCGATGAAACGTACGGATTTCAATACTGCCCCGGCGACGACGCACTACTCCGGTCAATCGGCAAATCCGATTACCGCGATCCAGCTTGCGATTTCAAGGATGCAACATTCGACACCTCCACGCCGCACGGCAGCGTCGATCAACGGCAGGATCCATGCGATCTACGGTTTGGCACCTCGACCGGCGCACTTGGGTTGCGCAAATTTCCCAATCCCAATTTTGATCCTGAGAAATGGCGCAAGCTCACTGGATCGCTTGCGAGTTGGGATGCCTATACCAAGTTCATGGCCGGGGAGGATGGCAGCGGCGACTCCCGCACCAACCGCCTGTTCGACGGATCGATCGAACCGCCCTTCCGAATTGGCATGTCCTGCGGCGCCTGCCACATCTCCTATAGCGCGCTAAAGCCTCCTACCGATCCCAACAATCCGAAATGGGAAAACATCGACGGGCTGGTTGGCAATCAGTTCAGCCGAGTGTCACAGCTGCTGGCCTCGGGGATGTCGCAGCACCTTCTCGAGTGGCAACTGATTGCGCGGGCACGACCCGGTGTGGTCGACACATCCGCGCTGCCAATGGACACTGTGTCGAATCCTGGAACAATGAACACCGTTGTAAATTTTGCGCGGCGGCCCACCCACGACCAGCGCATCCTCAAATGGCGCAAAGCGTCCCAGTGTCCCGAGGGACCGCAGGCAATGTGCTGGTGCGAGCCTCAGAAGCCAGGGAAATGCTGGCAGCGCAGCGAACGTGTCGAAGCGGTCCAAAATATTCTCAAGGGCGGTGAAGACAACATTGGCGCGGCAGAGGCCATTCAACGAGTGTACTTCAACATCGGCTCCTGCGCCGAGCAGTGTTGGCTCAATCACGTACCCGACTTGCGCGCGATCGATCCGTCTCAACGCAACTACGGCCAGACACCTCTCGATATTGGTCAGTGTCGCCGCGATTGCACGAGCTTCCGAGCGGTTGAGGATCGGCTCCAGAACGTTGTCGATTTTTTCCTGACCGCCCGTCCTGAAGACCTCAACGTGGCTCGCGGCGTGTCTCGGCAGGAACTCAATGCGCAACTTGACCAGGAGTTCGGTCAAGGTGCGGTCGCGCTTGGCCGGGACGTATTCGCCCGCACGTGCGCCGGTTGCCACTCCAGCCAGAGCCCGCCTTTTGACATGGCTAATTTCCATGCGACCGATCCAAAAGATCCGACGTTGCGGCTGGATTTTCTCAGCAATGAGCAGCCGGTGTTAGCGACCCGCGTCGGGACTTACCTCGGCCGCGCCTTGCACTCTAATCACATGCCGAGCAGAGTCTGGGCCGAATACGCAGCGATTACTTTGCGTGAGCGCCCGATCGACCCGGCGTTGCGCGAGATCATGAAGGGAAGCGGACGGGGCTATTACCGGCCGCCCTCATTGCTCAGCGTATGGACGCAAGCTCCGTTCATGCATAATAACGCGATCGGTCCGGAAGTGTGCGGTACTCCATCGCGCAGCGACCTGAATTTCTACTCATCACCTTACGTCGATCAGGGCGACAGGCCGCTCGCCAATCCGCCGCCGTGCATGCCATTCGATCCGAGCGTCGAGGGCCGCTACCGGCTCTACAAGGATTCGATGCAGGACCTGCTCAATCCCAGCCGACGTCTGCGCAAGGTCACGATCACGGATGAGGATATCGTGATCGATGTGGCCCCCGACTTTAAACTTGGCGATGTCGAGGGCGGCTTCGCCATCGTGCTGCCCAAGGGCAAGCCGGCGGTTTTGATCAATAGCTTGCGCTATAAGGATATGTTGCAGGACATCGTGCTCTTGCGGCGCGATCCGGCGAAGTTCGAGGCTAAGTACAAGGACATCCTTACAGCAGGGCAGTTCCACGAACTCCGGGAAAAACTCAGAGACCTCGACGTCGAAATCGGCCACAGCCGCGGCCGATTCACCATCGACATCTCTCAACCGCAGCGCGAGTTTATTCAGGCCTATTACTCCAACGTTCTCGGTCGTGTCGAGAATGAAGGACATCGCTTTGGCGAGAACTTGTCCGACGCCGAGAAGCGGGCGCTCATCGCTTTCCTGGCAACTCTGTGAGGCTGGAACAATGATGAGCGTTCGGTCGATCATGCCCGGCCCAACTGCCCTGGCGGTGACACTGTTGCTCGCCGCGATGAACCCTGGCGGGGCAGTAGCGCAGTCATCCTCGCTGGATATCCCCTTTGCCCCCACCGTCGACAGCTCGATCACGGACCCGGACAATCCGGCAAAGGTGTTCCGGATGGACCTCGCGCGCGTCGAACATCAGTTTCCGCTGTCCCGTGCGGACCTGATGAAAATCACACCGGAGAACCTTGCCACTTTGTCTCAGGAGCAGATCGACCAGATTTACGGCCGCCTCACCGCCGGTCCGATCCCTGATGGGCAGTATCTCGGCGACCTGTTCTTTGCACGAGGCGAGAGCCTGCGCACACGGCTGGAGGAAATCGTTGGAGGGATCGAGGGCCGCATCATCGGCGTCAACGTCGGCTTGCTCGAGAAGGTCGGCGGCTTGATTTGGAAAGGCAAAGAGATCAAGCGCGACCAGCGGATCCTGCGCAACATGATCGAAGATTTCGCGGTACTCGGCATCGCCGTCGATAATCCGGAGATGGTGCCGAAAACCACGATTCCACGCGAGGGACCGCTTCGTCGGATCATCCCGAAGGATGAGGTCTTCTTGTTGTTCCCGGCAAAGATCTATTGCGGACAAAGCCTTCTGGACGCGCGCCGTGAATCGGTGATCGTCGATTACAGCTACAACGACGACATCGAAGGCTATCGGAAGAGCCCAGACTCGCTCGCTGGGCGTGGTGGCCTGCGCATTCGCGACGAAATTCGGATGGTGCGGCCCGGACTGTACCTCGGTCGCGCCTATGCGAACCGCGCCTTCCTGCTAAATTTCACGCTCTTCAACGCCGAAGTGGCCGCGGGCGACGGCCCGGCGTTTGCTCGTGGCGACGCCGTCGCGGAAGACTGCTGGCCCGGAGAGCAACGGCGCGCGTCCGCAATACGATGATTACGCTGCCGCCCCCAACCTGGTTGGAACTGACAGCGCACCGTGCATTCCGTGCGATCCAGCGTGGGATGCGCCGGATCGATCCTTTTTTTCGGCCTGCGTTCAATGCGATCTTTCGCGAGCCTGCGGCGCGCGCCGTCCAGTGGATAATGAACGTGCGCCGAAGGGACCAGGGCTTCAAACTCGCGGAGGAACAGGCCCTGCCGGGCGAAGAAGAAAGTCTCGATTCCGTCATCGAGACCTTCGCCGCTTACATGCGACAGAACTACCGGCCCGGCGAATATCAACGTGGCGGCAACACCAAAACGCATGGGATTGTACGCGCTGAATTCATCGTGCGCGAGGATGTGCCCGAGCATATGCGACGCGGCGTGTTCGCCAAACCGCACATCTATCGCGCCTGGGTGCGTTTCTCAGGTCCGGGTCCCGACATGCCCAAGGATATTGAGGACGTCGGGTTTGTCAGTTGTGCCATCAAGCTGGTAGACGTACGCGGACCGAAAATTCTGGATGACGAGAACTTTACGCAGGACTTCATCTCGGTCTGCACGCCAACATTCGTCACGCCCGATATCAACTCGAACGCGATGTTGCAGGCGCATGTGCTGCGAGGCACACCGGCGTTCTATTTCTTTACGACCGGCTTCTCGCATTTTCTCGATTTTCTGATGCAGGGTCTATGGAACGAGACGCAAACGAGCCCGCTCGAAGCCCGATACTGGAGTTGCGTCCCCTATCTGCTGGGGCCAGGCCAGGCCATGATGTACTCTGTGCGGCCAAAGGCAAAAACGCGCACCCGGATCGCCAATCTGCCGTTCGGGACTCCATCCGACAACTACCTTCGTGAGGCGATGATCAAGACGTTGTCGGAAACGGATGTTGAATTTGATTTCATGGTGCAGGTGCAGACTGATCCGCACCTGATGCCGGTCGAGGATGCCGGCGTTCGCTGGCCCGAAAGACTTTCGCCGTTCGTTCCGGTCGCGACGCTACGAATTCCAAAACAGGTGTTCGCTTCGCCGGCACAATTCGCCTTTGCCCACAATCTGTCATACACGCCATGGCATTGCCTGCCTGACCATCGTCCGCTGGGCAATCAGAGCCGGGCGCGCAAGCGGATGTATTTCGAGCTTCGCAACCTTCGTCAGCGAATGAACAACACGCCGCACATAGAGCCGACCGGCGACGAGGTGTTCAACTAATCCGGCTTATGTACCGGAGCGCCGAGATACCGGGCATGAAGAAATAGGCACCGCCGCGCACCGTCACGAATTCGGACAGACCTCTGATGCGCGTGCACAGGCCGTTGTCCTGCGACTGGGTAAATGTATCCGTTGCCGTACCTGTCGAACTTGCTCCGCGCCCACCCAGCAGAGGATCGCGTTCATCCAGCCCGTCGAATTTCGGGTTCTCGATCCAAGCTGACTGAATGAACTCGAACTGGCGCAAAATATTGGCGTTGAGGCAGATGAAGCGCAACCCGCGTTCTGCATTCAGTTCGGTTTCGGACACGCCCCTTTCTGTTCTGCCGCTATCGCGCGAATCTCCACCCAGGATATCTTCGACCCGAAGCCGCGGACCGTATTCGCGGCCCCGACGCAGGATGCGATGAAAGCGGGTCGAAGAGAGTAGATCGTCTCGCGGACCGCGGCTGCCAAACCCCAGTACGCGCACAATGCGGCGCAACAACCGCCTTGCATCCGGTGGCAGGTCGGCGTTGCGCGGATTGCTCCGCCGGATATGGGCTCCAAACGGACACGCGATCCCCTCGGGGTCGCTTTCATAGGTGAACTGGTTCTCCCAGACCGATTGAGGGTCGGTCGCAACGCCGTCGATCGATTCCGGACGTATCCGCACGATCGGGTCGCCCGCCGTCGTGCGCCCGACCATGGCGTGGGCGAGCTTCCAGCGCTCATCCGGATTCTGTCCCGCCTGTGCATCGATATATCGCCAGAAGGCGGGAACATCCTGCGACAAATCGCGAAAGACCAAGTACGTGCCGTTGCGGCCAAAGTCTCGTTTGCCGGTCTTGTCTTCGGCCAGCGGAAGGATGCGCTCGGGATCGTTTCGCTCCTCGACCAGCGGCCGATCTGTATAGCGCGTGTACTCGTTGGGATAGCCGAGCAGAAACTCTCCGAGCGCGGCGACGTTGGTGTAGTCGACCGTGTCGCGCAGGCGTTTTGGCTTGTTGCGCTCCCAATCGATAGCCGGCTGGCTTATGCCGTCCTTGAAGCCGAACGGCTCATTCGCACCACTGTCCTCTGTAGTAAGGATTCCGAGCTCAGCGAACGCTGTCAGCCAAGGAGCCCGTTTGATCTCGATTTCCCGACTCGCCAGCCGCTCGGGTGTGGCGTAGAGCAGCACCATCATATGCGGCACTGCGCCTGCCCGACCCCACTGCCAGCGGGTCGGATCGTTTGGACCGACATCACCCAACCGGCGTGAGCGGCTTTCGTCACCTGCCATTCCGACGATGAATTCGTCGGAAAAACTTCGCAGAATGTCCTCTGAAAGGCCCAGAGCTTTCAATCCATCATACGTGAAGGCGATTTGAAGCGCGACGTCTGGCAACCGAGTGGTGGCCGCATTGGTCACCGGCGCTGCGGCAAGCCAGGCGCGCGCGGCGGCGGCATCTGCGATGTTCAGCAAATAAAAGCGTGCGCCGCTGAGATGACCATGGCCAAAGCGGACCAATCCTTGGATATCCTGGAAATCGATTTCAGAGAAATGCTGATTTGAGAATGGCATCGGCGTCCCTCAGAGGTCCTGCAGCCAGGTACGAATCTCGGTATCGGTCATCGATTTACGCTCAACCCCTTCGCGAATGCGGGCGTTGCGCGCGATATCGAATGCTGTGAGACCGGGGTAGGCCTTGTACCAGACCTGCGTCGGCAGTTGATGCCTGCGGAGCGTGTACTTGAACTGCTGTTCCGACTTCGATCCGTCGCGCACCAACCAGTGTGCTCGTGGGTATCCGACACCGTTGCTGAATACGAGGTTCAACCCCCAGCCGACCTTGTTGATGAAGTCGTCCATATAGGCTTCGAGGCTGCCGTCGTAGTTGCTGATGAATAGAACGCGCTTCTTGCCGTCCAGAAACGCCCAGCGGGCAAAATGTATCGTCTGAATTCGCCCGAGCCGGCCGCGGTTGTAGATGTGGCGAGCGCCATAGTCGACCAGCCACAGGATGGTGGTGAGAACAACGCCTCGAAACAGGCTTGGCTTTACGCTTCCCAGCACCGTGAACTGGTTGCTGACATCATGGTCCTCGAGCCGCGCCAGCATCCCGCTATGTTGTGGCGGCATCCGAACAATAATTTCGGGCTCGGTCTTTTCGTATCGGCGAAGCAGCCACACGAAAGCCAACGTGACGAGAACAAGCGGCACCAAAAGCAACGGAACGAGGCATACCAGGAGGACAAGGGCCAGGATGCCGAGGGGAATCGTACAGCAATGAAGAAGGTTTCGCACTGTCCACGCGAGCGGGATCGCGGCCGGTGGCGTGAGCTTCAGCGCTCCAGACTGCAGACCAGAACGTACCACCGTGACGAGTTCTTCACGAATACTTTGCAGGCTGTTCGTCGCGACAGGCTGCGTCTTCAAATAGTGGAGCAGGAAATCCCGCAAGGCCCCTTCTTCATGGACCTGGCGTACCGTGCGGCCAATCCAGTTGACGTACGACGCGGCGGAGGGTTGAAAACGACTTTTCATCCATGCCTGCAAATCGGAATCCGACGTGCACTCCTTCGCAGTGCAAGAATATTTGCCGCAAGCCGTCGCCGGCGTCGCGAACCAAATGAGCAAGGCAGTCGTCTGCCGATCCGTCGCAATCGACGATGAATGCCAGTGCGATCGGGTAGACAGGAACGCCCTTCCCGAATGCCGCGAGATCGTCGAGCGTCTGGTCATCGAGGATAACAAAGCGCGCGTAATGGATCTCTCCAAACGACCCAAAAGGTACGATTGGGTTCTTTGGATTTGCCATGCCGGGAAGCCTGGTCATGGATGCAAGTACGGATTTCAACGATTCGATGCGATCTGCAAGAATCGGCGCGACCACCATGAAATTCGACTGCGGAGTCATCCCAGTAGCCCACCCTCTTTGAATCTTGCCTCAGAGGACCGCCACGAACATTCGTCGACATCACCAACCGTCGCACGCACGAGGATATCAACATTCTCTCGACCGTTGCCAATCCTGAAATGGCCGGTACCGTCGCCTGTCGAGCATGGTTGCTGACCCGTGCATACGCGGCGAGAATTTTGACTATACGCCGCCCTCTTCTTGCGACAAACCGGAGGCCGTTTTCGGCAACGACATTCCCGTCTGGAAGCCAACTGAAGCAACGAGCTTCGATCCGGTGCTGCCAGTCAGCACCATTAAGCAACCACACACCGCATGTGGATTGGCTGAGGCATTGAATCTAGACACGCTCAAATCAAAGCTTGAAAACGGCGCCGTCATTTCGGAAGCGACTGTCCGAGACATTGACTGGCATGGCGGCATGGCGAATGCCGACCTCGTAATAAACGTTACCGTTTGCGATCGTCATGTCCGCCATCACGAGATCGGCAAAGTAGAGGCGCTCCAGCATCTCGGGTGATGATCAGCGCTCCCGCATCCTGATCCGCCCGCACCGGCTGATAATCGAGCGCCTGGATCACCGGCACGTAGCAGCGATCCCACAGCGCATTGAAATCGATTTGCGCAGGGCCCTTGCCGGCCTCGGCCTGGGTCGGCTTGCGGCCATACGGCATCACCATGAAGCAGATCTTTTTTGGCATTGAAATCAATCCTCAGCTCCAGAGCTGTCTGGTATCGAGCCAATAGACGCGTTCCGTCTTACGCTTAATTTCGTCCATGAGGTGCTTGGTACCGCCAGGCCCATCGCCGCCCTGCCCGTTCCACAAGGTGATGAAGGCGACTTTGTCCCAGCCAAAGCGCATCGCGGATTTCAGCATCCAGAGATTGTTCCGCTCGTACGGATCTTCGCCGGATGGAAGTGGACCCAGCTCGTCGGACATGACATGCAACGTGGCCCGAGTCTTTGCGGCATAAAAGCGCTCGCGCCAGCTCGCGTCGGCGAAGTCGACCGACTGGGCCAAAAACGTTTCTTCGTCAAACGGAATGTAGAGCTCGAGCTTGGCGCCGCGCGCCACACTTCCTTCGGCGAACAGAAGGTCCCCACCGCACGCCCCGCCACAAATAGCGAGATCCCGTTCGCCCGTGTCTAGTTTGTGCAGCAGCGCACCGATGGCATCGGCCGCAATATTCTCGTTGTCAGGCGGAAAGCGCCGCTCCTTACGCTCCGGGGCGTCGATCATGTGCCCCGAAAACAGAAGCACCTGGCGCGGAACTTGGCCGGTACGGTTCTCTGACATCAGATTCAACTCGCGGTTCGGATGACGGCCAATGCCTTGCAACTTGAGCGTGCTATTATTCGATAGCTGCAGTACCAGAAACTTGGTTGGGCGCTAATCCAGCGACCGGAAACATTCTTCACGGACAACCGCCAAGATTCTCAACGTGGGCGAGAACCGCGATTACGATCTCTAAAGGGGTAGGGTGGAGTTTGTTGCCATCCTGAGCAGACCTAGCTTCGTATCGCCTGTCTGATCGATTCAATGGCGATCCCCTCGTTTGAGGCATACGTGCCCTTCTTGCCGTTGAGTTTGGAAGAGAGCTTTCCGCCAGCATGGTGCAAAGCGATAACCTCCCACAGGCTCGTATTGAATACCGGGCTGCCCGAGCTGCCCGGTTCCGTGGGCGCTCTGTAGTGAACCCGCCAGACTCCGGGGATTTGTGGCTTTCCCTTCTTTGGCCCCTCATGATCAAGCAGCTTGTTGTCTTGCAGCGACAGTGAGAGGTCCCGGCCGCCCGGATAGCCGATGACGTAGACCCGGGCCATCTTTTCGACCACAGGCAATGCGCCGGCGAACGGCAACGGCTTGATGCCTGTCACCGCCGCATCCAGTCGCAGCAGAGATGTGTCGTGTTGCGCGACAGGCGAACACCATACGATATCCTTTACATGATAGACTCGGTTTGGATCGACGGCTTCGAATACAATCTCAGCTGCTTGTGGTTGGATGCCCGGGTAGGCTCCGTCTTGATTGATGACATGCCAGTTGGTGAGCACCAGGAGCTCCTCTTCGGGCGAAAGTCCCAGGTTCCCCGCGCGGACGAGGAAACCGGTCCCGACCCGGCCGCCGAGTTTCTGGCGGATCGACGCTACTGACAGAGCGCGCTCAAGACCCAATTGCATCGACCGATATGTTTGCGGCCCATCCTTGCCGAGAATCGCTTCCAGCTGGGGCTTCGCAGGCGACCGGCTGCGAAGGCTCTGCAGTTCTTGCGGTGCGAGCCGCAGTTCACCGCCGGGCAGTTGAAGCAAACGGGCCCGCAGAATCGCCACGATGTCGCGCCCCCGATCGTCGACAGCCTCCAGGTCCCAGACTTCGGTGAACTGCCGAAGGGTGCTGTTCACGAGGAATGCCTTCGTTGCGGGGCCGACGGCATAGGTCCTGATGGCCTTCTCGACCGCCTTCCAGTCGCGGACACCGAGCAACGCTTCGGCAAGCGTCGGCCAGTACCATTCATCCCGTCGCTTGCTCGGTATTGCCTGCAAAGCAGCAATGATTCGGTTCGCGAGATCGGTCGGCTGGAGGTCCGCTGCGACGCGTATGCCGAGCTTTCGGGCGCGCGTCAGCAGCGCAACAAGATTTACTCCGTGCCAGGTGTTATCCGGATCGGATTCGTAGGGCTTGCGGTAGGCAACGATAGCGTCCTTGAGTGCCCGGCGGGCGGCGACACTCGTCTTGTCGCTTGACTCCAAAAAGATCTGCTTGTGGGCACGGCCGAGAAGGCCGCTTGCCTCAAGGCGTTCCGGATGACCATCCGCGAGCCGCCTGGAAAGCGCTTGCAAGACGTCAATGGCGGCCGTGATGTAGCCGGTCTCGATCAGGTACTGCGCGTAAAGACGGCGGGTCTTCGGATCCTCGTGATCGTATCGGCTGACCGCCTCAGCAAGCGGTCCCATCAGGTCATACTGCCGGGCGTTACGCAGGGGCTCGATCAGGCTCTTGGCCTTCTCGACGTCCGTGTCCGTACAGAGGTCGCGCAAGTCCTTCAACGAGTCCTTGGCTTGCCCTCGCAATTCATCGAGTGACAACTCCGTGGTCATGTCAACTGCCTCCGAGTTTGAGCATCTGCCGAAGGGCGGCGCGGAATGCGGACCTGCCCAGGCATGTTTGCGAGTTGAGAGCTCCGACGGAACGCCGAGCTCAGTGCATACCTGGCGCTACATGTGTGTTTTATCACCCTAGGTCTGGGAGGGCCTCCGACGATTTGGCCGCAGGGACCTCAAAATACCATCCCACCTCGTTGCACATTTGCCTCCGAACCTTCAACATTCCGAGTTCGTTGATTGCCCCTGCCGAATGATCGTGGCGAGAAAAACGAACGCGGCATAGACGCCAAAGTCGATCGTTCGGATATCCAGAAAGGCGAAGCGTGGTAGGCGCGCATCAAGCAGCTGATCATCGAGGCTGACACCATCGTTTTTGTCCTAAGCCCCGACTCGAAGGTCGTTATCGCTGTTGGGCGCGGCCTTTGATGCCGGCGACGCCGACAAAGCCGAGGATCTCATCGACGTCATCATTGACGAAGGCCGCGCGCGCTGGAAACTCGACAGCATTGAGAATGATCTGGAAGCGAGTGCGCGCCAATTGGCGGATATTCTGGGCAGCGTGAGCGGCTCCTGGCTGTCATCGGCAGACTTAAAACTGTGTGATTGGGTTTACTTGGACGGGCGGGTGACCCGCCGAGGCGACCAGACCTCACTTCCCGTCTAAACCGCGAAGTGCCGGGAGCCTGATCCTCTGCACACCTGCCGAGAAGCCCCATGAGTGCGGAGCTGCGCCTTTCATTGCGTTGTTCATGCAACCTATGATCGTATGTCGTTTTACTGCAGAACCTTTAGCAGCCAATACAAAGAAACCTTCACAGCGCGCCCACACATCTATCACAGGTTCGGCAGTCGCCTACTTGGGTGGCTTCAAATCCTCCTGGGCAAACTTCGGTTTTGCTACCAGTATTGCCCCACTCTGCTTGGCCCGCATTTTGCTGTCCGGCGCGCACCTAGGCATTTCGACCCCCGTACCATTCGGGCCCCGTAACCCGCTGGACAGGCTCTTCCATAACTCTAACATAGAACTAGCGAGGGGGCCGCACGGCGGCTTCCGCGGCGTATGGGGGGTGGCTCATGAATGCCAACACCGGCGCATCGGAGGATATCGCTACTCCTCCAGGTTCAAACGGGCTTTTCGCATCGCTGCTGGCAGGGCCGACGCTGCCGGCATTTGCCGCACGTCTTGGAGCGAAGATCGCCGCGTGGTGGCGTGATCCCATCCGTTTTGGCGATGTCGTAATCGTTGCGCGCCACGCCAACGTGATGGAGGTGCTACATCGCGACCTTGACTTTCTCATCGCGCCTGTCAACGAGAAGCGCATTGTCGAGGTCAACGGCCCCTTCGTCCTGGGAATGGATCGCAGCGCCACCCTCGTTCTCGAACGCCGCGCTCTCTACGAGGCACTGGCGGCGGTTGATTTGAAAGTCATCCGCCGCGCGATCGAAGATGAGGCTGCACAGCGCGTTGCCGGGGCAGGCGGCGAAATCGACGTTGTCGATGCCTACGCGCGGCCGATCGCTGCCCACACCGCTACTGCGCTGTTTGGTATTCGCGGCTCGGACGAGCGCACGTTCATGGATGTTGCGCGTGCGATCTTCGGGCACGTCTTTTTGAATGTAACTGACGAAGAAGACATTCGGCAGCGTGCGCTGAGGGCGGCGGTGCTGATGAAGGTGTGGTTTGACGACGAAATCAAGCGACGGCGTGCGTCCGGCAATCTCGGCATGGACATGATGGGCGCCTTGATGGCGGCTAAGACGCTCGACGATGACGGTGTGCGCCGTACGTTGGGGGGCATGCTAGTTGGGAGCATCGACACCACCGCGAGTTCCGTCGCCAAAATCATCACGATGATCGCGGCGGACGGCGCACTGGCGAAGCGCGTCGCCGCTGACGTCGACGACGAAGCGCGGCTTGCAGGCTGGTGCCGCGAGGCGCTGCGGCGCTGGCCGCACAATCCAGTCGTGGCTCGCCAGGCCGCGGCTAAAACCAGCCTCGCCGACACGGAGATCAAACAAGGAGACCGGATTTTTGCCTGGACCCAGGCGGCGATGCTCGACGCCGAAGTCTTCCCGGAGCCGCACTATCTGCGCCCCGACCGTCCAGCCGCCGCCTACCTGCATTTTGGCGGCGGGCTTCATCCCTGCGCCGGCCGCGCCGTCAACGCCTTCCAGATCCCGGCACTGGTCGGCGCTCTGGTGAGGCGCGGGATCAAGTCGACCGGCACCATGCAATGGGCCGGGCCATTCCCGGCCCATCTTCCGATTGCGATTTGAGCGGTGACTGGCATGAGCAGCAACGCTCTCGTCACCATCATCGCGCCGCTCTGGACTCTTGATCGCGTCGCGGACGCCGAAGCCGCCATCGATATTCTGGGAAACCCCGCACGGCACGACATCCGCGCGGCACTCGACAGGCACGAAGACGCCGAGCACGGCACGCATTTCGCGAGCCTGCATGCATTCAAGTCGCAGGATGACAAGCGTGCATACCTCGTGTTCGAGTTCTCCGCCGACGGTCCGGAAGCTGACGCTCTGGCGCGGATCGACCGCCAGATCGGCGAACATCTCAGCGACTGTGTTCACGCTCGCGAACGATTGGATTGGTGGCGAATCTGCTCCCCTATCTTTGCCGCCATAGCGTCACCCTGGGCAATGGCTGGTTTTCAAGTCCTGGACTGCTCTTTGCCGGCACGCCCGGACTGACGGTCGGCCGCATATCGCGCGAAGCCAAGCTTGCCGCGTTTGTGACGGCTCGGCTCGTCCGACAGCCAGCCGATTGGAGTGCTCTCGCGCGCGTCGAAGACGCACGAAAGCAGGTCGCGCAAGAAAAGGAATTCAAGCATGCCTTGGCACTCGGCACGTCGGCACCGCTGTACGACACAGCCCACGTGGCTGCGCTTCGTCACCCGAGCGGTCGTTGGTCTTTTCTGAAGACTTATTTGTGGCCGGTCGGTGTGGTTCTGCTGGCGACTGGTCGGTGACCGTCGGTGCGATCGCTACCGCTACGACGCTTCCAGCTTTTGGGAAATGATCAGTGCAGGCCTCTTGGCGTTTGTTTCCGCGCTGTGGACGGGCTTCTGGGTCGCTCTCGTCATTCTCGTGCTCACTGCGGCAGTGGGTTACGTGCTGCTGCGGAGAGCTGAAGAGAATGACTCGCTGGAGGAGCGTGCGTCGGCGCGCGCCACCAATGCCGCGATGTTCGCGCGAGAGAACCAACGTGGCCACGCTCAGAACCATATGATTTCGGTCACGCAGCGCAAGCCGGGCGTCATCCGTTGGTTTACGACACGTCTTGCATTCTGGGCCATCGGCCAGTTCGCGACACACTTTACCGACCTGGATTTCTCAGGACGCATCGGCACGATCCATTTCGCGCGCTGGGTCACTGTGCCTAGAAGTCCCGATCTTCTGTTCTTCTCGAATTACGACGCCAGTTGGGAAAGCTATCTGGAAGATTTCATCACTCGCGCCCACGACGGTCTGACCGCGATCTGGTCGAATTCCATCGGTTTTCCGCGGTCGCGAAATCTCTTCCAAGGCGGCGCGACCGACGGCGAGCGGTTCAAGCGTTACGCACGCCAGAGCATGGTTCCGACGCGGTTTTGGTACAGCGCGTATCCTGCGAACTCACCACGACGATCATCCGGACCAATGCAGAAATCCGACGCGGCTTGTCGGGCACGATGACCGAGGACGAGGCGGTCCGCTGGCTTTCATTGTTTGGATCGGTCGCTCGCCCGGCTTGAAGCTGGTCAGCAGCGAAATCCAGAGTTTGGTGTTCGGCGGCCTGGGCTTTCTGAAGTTCGGCACCTGCCTGTTTGTTCGAACTGCCGGAAGACATTCCAAGCCGCCCGGAAATGGCTTGCGGCCGTGATGCCGCATATCGCCTTTAACGACGGACGACGGCTGAGTCGATAGGAGAGGCGGTCGTGACGTTGGCTCTTGGCGCACGCGGCTTGCAACGGTTGGGATTGCCGGAGCAGGGGCTTGCGACGTTCCCGTTTGCGTTTCCTCGACGGAATGACGACAGCGGCGCGGGCCCGTATTCTCGGCGACGTCGATCAGAATACGTCCGAGCACTGGGCATGGGGACGGACCCAGCCGGATGTCGCGCTGCTGATCTATGGCGACGAGCAGCACTGTCGCCGACGAATTGGCACAGAGCCTAACGGACGCGGCGGCGAACTTGGGCATGGCGAAGCCGTACGAAATTCCACTCAAGGATGGTGTCGGATGGCAAGGAGGAGCCATTCGGCTTCGTTGACGGAATTTCGCAGCCGGTGATCCGTGGCACTTACAAGGGACTGCGCAAAGCCGATCCGATTCATCTGGTGGAGCCCGGTGAATTCATCCTCGGCTATCCGGACAATCGCGGGAATACACGCCGCCGGGGCCGACGCTGCCGGCTCTTGCCGATCCGGACAATCAGCTTCCACTTGTGGGGGCCGTAGGCGGCTTCGACAAAGCCGTCGTGGAAAACGAGCGCGACATCGGTTTCAACGGGACGTTCCTGGTGATCCGTCAGCTTGAACAGGATGTCCAGGCATTCAAAAAATATTGCGCTCAGGAAGCGAGGCGCCTCGCAGACCGTTTGCCGCCGCCCTACGACATCACGGATGAATTCATCGCAGCCAAGCTGATTGGCCGGTGGAAGGACGGCTCGTCGCTCACCCGTTACCAATACGAAAGCAGGATCGAGGCAGCGCGGCGAGGCCTGGTGCAGGTGAATGAGACGGTGCGGGCGCGCACCGCGCTCAAGCCGCCATCGAAGCGCCGGCGCGTGCGGCCCCCACGCGAACGGCCGATGGCGTAACCGCGGAGCCGACCCGAAACACAAGCGACAACGATTTCCTGTTCGGAACCGAAGATCCCGAAGCGTTGCGATGTCCGTTCGGTGCGCATATCCGCCGCGCCAATCCGCGAGACAGCTTCGATCCCGGCTCGAACGATCAGATCGCGATCACAAACCGCCACCGCATCATGCGGGTCGGGCGCGTTTACCAAGAAAAGCCCGGAGAAAATCCTGGCCTGCTGTTCATGTGCCTCAACGGCGACATTGAGCGGCAGTTTGAATTCGTGCAACAGACTTGGCTGATGAGCCCATCATTCCACGGCTTATCGTGCGAAAAGGACCCTGTGCTGGGCGATGGCGAGACCGGGACATGCGGTTTCACGATCCCGAGCCGTGATGGTCCGATCGCGCTCTCGCCAATGCCGGCCTTCATCACCACCAAGGGCGGCGGCTACTTTTTTCTGCCAGGCAAGCGACTGATCGACTACCTGAGCAGTCCGTGACCGCGATCAGGAGGTGCCAATGCCCGAATTCATAATTCTCCGCAATGCAGCGGCCCGCCGGAATGCGAGCGGCCTTCGAAAACGTCGGCCCCGATCCGACGCCCCCAGAACCGCAGTTTGAAACGCAGGATCTGTCTTTTCATGAAGCCGTTAGCGCCGCCCGCGATCCCGACGTGGCTGCGGTTGCCCTCCCCATGCCTATCAAATTGATAATGCCGTTCGACGTCCCCGCGGGAGTCGCAGCGGCGGCTGATGCATGGGGCATCTCCGCGGTCAAAGCTAACACCTCGCGGGTGACCGGCGACGGCGTGGTCGTCGCCGTGTTGGACACCGGCATCGATAAAAAATATCCCGCCTTTGCCGGCGTCGCGATCGTCGAGAAGGACTTCAGCGGCTCCGGCAATGGCGACCGGTAGGGCATAGGTCGCACTGCGCCGGAACTATCTTCGGCTGGCGCTCCCTATAGACGACCAAAGGACCGCCCGTCGACCGGTCGTTAACGGAACCCTGCCAGGATTGGCGCGTTGGAAGCCTTGCCGGAACGCTTTCAATTGAATCGGAAATAGGCACTAGCCTGTTGTTTACGCATGATGTTTTCCGAATGTGGATTCACATCCCTCGGGGTCATGCGCTAGCGTTTGAAGGATGATTCGCATGAACGCCCGGATGCCGCTGCCAAAAATCGAAGACGCCTCGCCCATAATCGGCGATCGCGCACATTCCGAAACCGCCGGCGCACTCGTCGCGCGCTTGAACGCCGCCGGCCGGCGCTCCACCGCTGAAATGCTGCAAGAGCTGCGTCGCGCTTTCCCGGATTCACCGCTGGCGGTGCGGGTCCGCGCGATGGAAGCCCTGCGACGGCGCTAGGTTACAGTCCCAGATAAGCCTGCCGCACGCGATCGTCGGCCAGCAGTTCTTCGCCCGTGCCCGACAGCGTGACCCGGCCGTTCTCCAGCACATAGGCGCGGCTCGCAAGCTTCAGCGATACCGCGACGTTCTGCTCGACCAGCACGCAGGTCAGCCCGTCGCGGTTGAGATCGCGGATGGACTTGAGCACGTCCTGCACGATCGCGGGAGCAAGGCCGAGCGACGGCTCGTCGAACATCACGAGGTCGGGCTTGCCCATCAGGCAGCGGCCGATGGCGAGCATCTGTTGCTCACCGCCGGATAGCGTACCGGCAGCCTGGCTCTTGCGCTCCGCAAGCTTCGGGAACAGCGCGAACATGCGATCGAGATTCTGCGCCTGGTCGGCGCGCGCCCGCGGCAGCATCGCGCCCATCTCCAGGTTCTCCAACACGGTCAATGTCGGAAACACCTGGCGGCCCTCGGCCACCTGCCCGATCCCAAGATTGCAGACCCGGTGCGACGGCAGGCCTGCGATGCTCGTGTCATGCAGTATGATGCGGCCACGCTCGGGCCGAAGCATGCCGGCGATGGTGCGAATGAGCGTGGTCTTGCCTGCGCCATTGGCGCCCACGATCGCGACGATGGCGCCTTGCGCCACTTCGAGCGAGACGCCGTTGAGCGCCCGGACGTCGCCGTAGGATACTTCGAGGTTTTCGACGGTGAGCATCACACCGCCTCCGCACCGAGGTAGGACTGCACCACCGCGGGCTCGCGCACCACCGCCTTGGGCGCGCCCTCCGCGATGGCGGCGCCGTGATGCAGCACCAACACGCGCGTCGCCACCGACATCACCGCGCGCATGACATGCTCGATCAACAGGATAGTGAGCCCACTCTCGGAGTTGAGCTTCTTCAGGATATCGACCATGCGGTCGGTCTCGGTCGGACGAAGCCCCGCCATTACCTCGTCGAGCAGCAAGAGCTTCGGCTCGGTGGCGAGCGCACGGGCGACCTCCAGCCGCTTCCGATCGGGCAAGGTCAGCGCGCCTGCGAGACTGCGGCGCTTATCGAACAGATCGAGCCGCCGCAGGATCTCGTGCGCCCGGCGTATCGCCTCAGGCGGGCGCGGATGGCGCAGTAGGGCGCCGATTGCGACGTTGTCCTCCACACTGAGCGCTGGAAACGGACGCACGATCTGGAAGGTGCGGCCGATGCCGCGGCGGCACACCTCGTCAGGCGGCAGCCGGTCGATGCGCGCACCCTCAAACGCGATGGCGCCGGCATCGGGCGCCATCACGCCGGCGATCAGATTGAACAGCGTGGTCTTGCCCGCGCCGTTCGGCCCGATCACTGCGAAGATCGCGCCCTCCGGTACGGCGAAGGTGACGTCGGCGACCGCGCGGAGGCCTTGGAAGTTCTTCGAGACGCTGGTGACCTGCAGCAACGGCGCCATGTCAGGTCTCCGGCGTTTCGCGCCGATCGAGGCGCAACAGCCGTGCGATCGGCGGCCAGATGCCGTTCGGCAGGATCATCACCACCAGTAGCAGACAGACGCCGTAGAACACGCGCTTTGCGCCCGGCGTGTCCAAGCCGTAGGCGGTGAGCAGTTCCTGCAGCGCCTCGGACAATCCGGTGAGCAGGAAAGCGCCGATCACCGGGCCGAACAGCGTACCGATGCCGCCGATGATCGGGCCTAAGATGATCTCGATCGAGCGCAGGATGAAGAACGTCTGCTCCGGGAATAAGTTATTGTAATAAAAGGCATAAAAGACACCGGCCGGCGCTGTCATGGCGGACGAGACGACGATCGCCGCCATCTTGTAGCGGAACGTGTTGATGCCGAGCGAACGCGCCGCCAACTCGTCCTCGCGGATCGCCTGCCAGTAATAGCCGACACGGCTTCGCAACAGCGCGTGGCACATGATGAAGGCCGCGGCGGTCAGCGCGAGGATCACGTAGTAGAACATCACCGGCTGACCGCGCAGGTTGATGAGATCGTTGCGGGTGTAATTCGCCACCGGCAGAAACAACCCCGACGAGCCGCCGACCCAATCGAAGTGGTCGAAGCCGATCCGGGTGAACTCGCAGAACGCGATGGTGAGGATGGCGAAATAGACGCCGCCCACGCCGAAGCGGAACGCCAGGAAGCCGATCACGGCGCCGCAGGCGACCGAGATCAGGATTGCGACCGGCATGCCGAGCCAGGGCCCGATGCCGAAATGCACGTAGAGCGCGGCCGTCGCATAGGCGCCGAGCCCGACATAAAGTGCGTGGCCGAGCGACAACTGCCCGGCAAAGCCCATCAGGATGTTCCAGGCCTGTCCGGTGTAGGCAAAATACAGAATGAGAATAAGCACGGTGAGGAGGTAGTCGTTGGCGAAAATGGGGGCGGCGATCAGTCCCGCCAGCACCAGAGCCAATAGAGCCAGCGCATGACGCGGCACGCCGTGGATGAGCCGGCCGATCATGTCAAGCTCTCTTGCCCATGATGCCCTGCGGCCGGAACAGCAACACCAGCACAAGGATGGCGAAGGCGAACATGCTCTTGGCCGACGGCGTGAAGAACAAGCCGGCCATCGCCTCGGTCAGTCCGATCAGGACGCCGCCCAAGAGCGCGCCCGGCATCGAACCCAAACCTCCGGTGATGACGATAACGAACGCCAGGAGCGTGTAGGCCGGGCCGAGCGGCGGCGTGACATCGACGATCAGCACGATGATCGCGCCGGCGGCGCCGACGCAGGCTGCGCCGAGCCCGAACGACAGCGCGTAGAGCCGCTTGACGTCGAGCCCGACCACCAGCGCGCCGGTATAGTTGTCGGCGCAGGCGCGGATCGCCTTGCCGAGCGGCGCGAACTGGAAGAAGGCAAACAGCGCCGCCGCCACCAGGATCGCCGCCAAGCCCGCGTAGAGCTTGGTCGCGTCCACGATCAGCGGACCGATCGCGAAGCTGTCGAACGAATAGGACGTCTGCACGCGTCTGGGCGTCGGGGCCGAACACAATCAGCAGGCTGTTGACGATGATGACCGCGACCGCGAGCATCAGCATGAACTGGGTGTGCTCCGGCCGCGCGATGAACGGGTTGATCAGCACCATCTGCATGGCGTAGCCCGCGGCGAACAACATCACCGCGATCGGCAGCATCATCAGGAGCGGATCGAGGCCGAGTTGCGCGAACAGCACGACGGCGAGATACATCGCGATCGTCATCATCTCGCCATGCGCGAAATTCACCACGCGCACGACGCCGAAGATCACCGACAGGCCGAGCGCCATCAACCCGTAGACGAGGCCGGTCAAAAGCCCGCTGACCGCGACGTTGAGATAGATGTCCGCCGGCACCGATCGAGCTTAGCGGCGCTTGTCGTAGGCCAACATCGGCCACTGCGCCTTGGCGTTGGTCGAACCCTTCGGCGCCACGGTGACGAGCTTGCCGCCGCGGTTCTGGATGGCGGAGTTCCTCAGCTTGGCGTTCTGACCTTTCTCGTCGAACGAGATGCCGGGGCCGGTGCTGACGTTGTCGGTGATGTTGGTCGCGCGGATCGCATCGGCCAGCGCCTTCGGATCAGTGGACTTGGCGCGCTTATAGGCATCGGAAGCGACGAGCAGCGCCTCGAACGTGTAGACGTGGTTGGTGTTCATGTTGACGCCCGGATATTTCTTGGCCAGAGCGCCCTCGAGCTGCTTGCTCAGCTTCTTGTTCGGATCGTACCAGGGCACGAAGCTGAGCGGGCCGTCGCCGAGCTTGTCGAGCGTCTTCAGATACTGGTCCTCGTACCAGCCCGGCCCCATGCTGAGAATGCCCATCGGCGACCAGCGCTGCTTGACCAGCTCACGCGTCAGCAGGATCGCGTCATTGAGCCGGCTCACCACCAGAAGCGCATCGGCGCCGGTGGCCTTGGCCTTGGAAACCTCGACCGAAAGATCGCGGGCGGTCGGATCGTAGGAGATCGTCTCCTTGATGGTGTAGGGCATGTTGAACTTCGGCATCATCGCGCCGACGCCGTTCTTCATCGCGGTGCCGAACGTGTCGTTGACGTGCAGGAACACCACGGACTTCGGCTCGACGCCTGTCTCGGCAAACACCTCCTTCTGGTTGGCGAAGGCATCGCCGAGGATCGTTCCCGCGGTCGGAAAATTTCGGAACACGAACTTGTAGCCCTGCTCGGTGATCGGCGGCGCGGCGGCAATGTTGATGACGAAGGGAATGCCCTTCTGTTCGGCAACCTGAGCGATCGCGCTGCTCTGCCCGGAATCGAAGGCGCCCATCAGAAGCTGCGCACCGTCGGCGATCAGCTTCTCGGCGCGCGAGCGCGCGGCCTCGACATTGGTTTCGGTGTCGGCGTTCATGATCTCGAGTTCAGGCAGGCCGATCTCCTTGAAGATCGGGTTGGCCAGCTCGACGCCGCGGAAGCAGTCCTGGCCGATGCCGGCCTGGGCACCGGAGCGCGGCAGCAGCACGCCGACCTTGAGCGGCCCACCCTGGGCGCGAACGATCGCGGGCGCTGCGAGCACCGTCGTTGCAGCGGCAGCGCCGGCCAGCAGCCGGCGGCGGTTCAATGCAGTCGTCGTGTTGCGCGATTCGGACATGGCTTCGCTCCCCGGTCGAAGTGGACTTTGGAATTCATGGTAGAGGGGTGCAGCCCCTCCAGGCAAGCGCCGGCCTTGCGACTTTAGGTCAGTCCTTGAGGCATCGCTCGACCGACGCGGCGATGTTGAACAGGCGCCGGTCCCGGCCGTTGCGCCCCACCAGCATAAGGCCCGCGGCAAGCCCGTTCTGGCGCGGCAAGGGCAGCGAAATGGCGCAAAGATCGAAGAAGTTGATCGGCGCGGTGTTGCGCAGCAACATCGCATTCTTGCGGCCAAACTCTTCCGGCGTAGCAACTTCGGAGAGCAACGGTGCGACGATCGCCGTGGTCGGCATGATCAAGGCATCGAGCGTCGAAAGCCGCGCGTCCATCGCCTGCACCAATCGTCGCCGCGCCTGCACCATGTCGATGTAGTCGGCCGCCATCATGGTGGAGCCGCGTTCGATGCGCGCGCGGACGTTCGGATCAACGCCAGCCCCGTCGCGCCGCAGCCGCTCGCGGTGGATCGAATAAGATTCAGCGGGCGAGAAGCCACCCTTGGCGTTGACCTGCATCATGTCGTCGATGAGTGTGATGGTTTCGTCACTGAAGCGCACACCAGCCCGGCCCATCCGCGCGATCGCGGCAAACCAGCCGCTGGAAACCAGCTCATCGATCCCTTCGAACGGCATGCCCTGCAAGGTGCCAAACCGCAACCCCCCGAGAAACGCCGGCTCAAGCTTGGGAGCGACCTCGCCCGCCATCACTGCATCGGCCAGAGCGCACTCCGCCACGGTCTTGGCCATCGGCCCGATCGAGTCGAGAGTGTAGGAGAGCGGAAACGCACCGACTGTCAGAACGCGCTGCTTGCTCGGTTTCCAGCCGACGATGCCGCACAGCGCGGCAGGAATGCGGGTGGAGCCGCCAGTGTCGGTGCCGATAGCGATCTCGCACATCCCGTCCGCGACCGCCACCGCGCCGCCCGAGGTTGAGCCACCCGGCACACGCGCGCGATCGGTGGGATTGCCCGGCGTGCCGAAATGCGGATTGGCGCCGACGCCGGAGAAGGCGAATTCGCTCATGTTGGTCTTGGCGATGATCACCGCGCCGGCCATGCGCAGGCGCTTGACCACCGGCGCATCGGCCGTGGCGACGAGTCCCTCCTCCACAAGCACACGGGAGCCGGCCCGCGTCACCTCGCCCTCCACGTCGTAGAGGTCCTTGATGCTGACGATGACCCCGTCGAGCGGACCGAGCGGCTTGCCCGACTTGACCCGAGCGTCGGCCGCATCCGCCGAAGCGCGCGCGGCATCGGCATAGACCGTGAGGCAGGCGCGCTTGCCTTCACCGGCCGGGTTGGCGATGCGAGCCAGGGCTTGTTCGACACGATCACGGGATGACGGTTGACTCATGGAGTACGACACCTTGGAAACAGTTTCCTGACTTTCATCCCAGCTTGTAACATCGAAATCAATTCGAAACTGAACCCGCCGCCGCAGAGGAGCGTGGGATGAACGAAAATCCCGTTCTGATCGAAAAGCGCAATGGCTATCGCGTGATCACGCTCAACCGCCCGCAGCGGCTCAACGCCTTCAACGAGCCGATGCAGCAGGCGCTTGTCGCGGCGGTCGCCGACGCCGAACGGGACGAGACCTGCCGCGCGCTGCTGCTCACCGGCACCGGGCGCGCATTCTCGTCCGGCCAGGATCTGAGCGAGCGGATCAACGCGGCGGGCGAAGTGACGGTGCCGGGGGCAGGCGCTGGAACAATATTACAATCCACTGGTGCGCAAGATCCGCGCGCTGCCGTTCCCGGTCGTCTGCGCCGTCAACGGCACCGCGGCGGGTGTTTCCTGCAACATCGCACTCGCCTGCGACATCGTGCTGGCGGCGCGTTCGGCGACGTTCCTGCAGCCGTTCGCGCGGCTCGGTATCGTGCCCGATGGCGGCGGCACCTGGCTCTTGCCGCGACTGGTCGGCCAGGCCCGGGCGCGAGGACTGGCGCTGTTGGCGGAGCCGTTGCCGGCGGAAAAGGCGGAGCAATGGGGCCTGATCTGGAAGGCGGTCGACGACGCCGACCTGATGGCCGAAGCCGAAAAGCTTTGCGTTCATTTCTCGACGGCGCCGACCATGGGCCTGGGGCTTGATCAAGCGCGCGCTCGACGCCGCCGAGGACAATGATCTGTCGGCGCAGCTCGATCTCGAGCGCAATCTGCAGCGCGAGGCCGGTTCGCACCCGAACTATCGCGAAGGCGTGCAGGCGTTCATGCAGAAGCGCAAGCCGAATTTTTCGCGGGAAACGCTGATCTCACGCGCCCAGCCCGCCCTTTTCCTCGATGAACCGCGCGATCTCGGCGACGCCGTCGCCGACGCGCAGATTCGTCATCACGAACGGCCGCGCGCCGCGCATCTTTTTGGCGTCGCGCTGCATCACCTCGAGCGAAGCGCCGACGTAGGGCGCGAGATCGACCTTGTTGATGACCAGGAGATCGGAGCGGGTGATGCCGGGCCCGCCCTTCGACGGGATCTTGTCGCCGGCTGCGACGTCGATCACGTAGATCGTCAGATCGGCAAGCTCCGGCGAGAACGTCGCGGCCAGGTTGTCGCCGCCCGATTCGATCAGCACCAGATCGAGATCGGGAAACTTCTTTCGCATGTCGGCGACCGCGGCGAGATTGATCGAGGCGTCCTCGCGGATCGCGGTGTGCGGACAGCCGCCGGTCTCGACGCCGGCGATGCGCTCGGGCGCGAGCGCGCCGGAGCGCACCAGAAATTCGGCATCCCACTTGGTGTAGATGTCGTTGGTGATGGCGGCGATCTCGAAGCGGTCGCGCAGATGCTTGCACAGCGCGTCCATCAGCGCGGTCTTGCCGGAACCGACCGGACCGCCGACGCCGACGCGCAAGGGACCGTGCTTGGAAATGCTCATGAGCGGAACAGCCTCGTGTACTGGGTTTCATGCAACATGCTTGCCAGATCGGCGCGGAACGCCGCGCTGCCGACATCGTCGAGCGATGTGACGAGCGCGCGCTGCGCGGTCGCCTCGACCACCGGTTCGAGCGCGGCGAGCACGCGCTGGCCGTCGCTCTGCCCGAGCGGGATGAGGCGCACGCCGGCCGAGATCAGATTGGCGGTGACCGCGTGCAGGAAGGCATGCAGCGCCGGCTCGAGCGCGAATGCCGTGGCCAGCGGCCGCGACGCCGACCGCGACCGGATAGGCCAATGGCCCAGTCCAGGCCGCCGCCAGCCGGTCGAGCGCGGGACAAGGCCAGGCCGCGCGGGTCGCCTCGATGAAGGCCGCGCCCTGCGCCGTGGTCTCCAGATGGCGCTCCTTCGAGGGCGCGAAGGCAGCGGCAAGCTCGGCGACCGCCCGCAGCGCCTGATCGCCGGCGTCGGCCAATGACCGATGCGCGTGAACGAAGAACACCGCATCGCAGAAGCCACCGCCCTCCCCGATCACGACCGCGAGCCAGCGCCGCAGGCTGTCGGCGTCCGTGATGTCGCCGGCCTCGACCGCCCATTCGATCCCGCTCGAATAGGAGAACGCGCCGACCGGATAGGACGGCGACAGCCACGCCATCAGGCGATAGAGCGCGGCGGAACCATCGTCGTCAGATTCTTGGTTCTCAGGAACCATGATCGTGCTCATGATCATCGTACGGCGCGCCCGCCTCCGGATCGAACGGCGCCTCGATCGCCGTCGACCGTGGCGCCGAGCCCCGCAGCCATCTCCTCCAGCACGTGGTCGCGCCGGATGCGCAGCCTGTCGCCGACGATCTGCACGTCGGTGTGGCGGTTGCCGAGATGCCAGGCGAGTTGCACCAGCGCGAGCGGCGTCCGCGCGGCGATCTCGGCCAGCGGTTCGGCCTGCCCGGCCACCAGCACGATCGCCGCCGTCGTCCAGCATGATGCCGTCGCCGTCGCGCAGCGCCACGGCCTCGTCGAGGTCCAGCAGGAAGTCGGTGCCCCGCTCGCCCTTGAGCACGATGCGGCGGCGATGCCGGTCGCCGGCATCGAGCACGACAGAGTCGACCGCGTCGGCTGGATTCCAGAAGCCCGCGCGGCGAATGGCCCAGCCGCGCTTCACGGCTGCCTCACGAAGTGCTGATAATGGCGCGGGGCAAATCAATCGGGACACGGTCATGTCGAAGCCTAGCACCATCCAGGGCAAATATTCAGCCGCCGGCGAAGGCAATGTCTATGCGCGCGCCAACGTCGCGACCTGCAAGATCACGGCCAGCGACACCGACGGCACGTTCGAGATCTTCGACGAGCACTGCAAACCCGGCTTCGAGTCGCGCCTGCACATGCACATCAAATCGTTCCAGGTCTGCTACGTGGTCGACGGCTCGCGGCGAATTCCAGCTCGGCGATGAGGTGTTCCACGCCAAGAAGGGCGCCTGCGTCAACATCCCGCCCGGCGTGCCGCATAAGGTCGGCTCCAAGGAAGGCATGCGGATGCTGATGGTCTACAGCCCGCCCGGCCTCGAAGGCATGATGACGGCGATGAAGGCGCTCTCGCCCGAACAGCTCGCCGATGGCGCGCTGACCAGCCAAGATCCTGGCCGAGCACGACACCGATCGTCCTGGGCGAAGGCGCCGGCAGCAAGGGTTCCGGCTCGGTGCTGGGCTGAGACAACAATTTGTTATCGCCAGCGATCGCCTTGTGGTTGACCGCCTGTCCGTAGCGGTTAGGAATGGCGCCCGATATTTTCCGCCCCCGAGATCAGACAACTCATGAGCAAGCCCTTTTGCCGCGCCGCGGCTGCCGTTCTCGCCCTGCTGTTTGTCATCTCGGCCGTCCCGGCGAGCGCGGAGGAATTGGTCGGCACCTGGCTCACGCAGCAGGGCGACGCCCACATCCGTGTGGCGAAATGCGGCAAGGCCATGTGCGGGACCGTCGCGTGGCTCCGCGACGCGGTCGATGCGAAGACCGGCCAGCCGCCGGTGGACGACAAGAATCCCGATCCGGGCAAGCGCAGCCGCAAGATTCTCGGGATCCGCATTTTCGCGATGGAGCAGGACAACACCGGCGCGTGGACCGGCGGCATCTACAACTCCGACGACGGCCAGACCTACAAGGGCAGGCTCGTGCCGCGCGGCGAAGCGAGCTCGAGGTGCAGGGCTGCTCCGGCGCGCTGTGCGGCTCCGAGGTCTGGACCAGGGCGAAGTAGGCCCGGGCGTGTATCTCAGAACAGGAAATACCGCTGCGCCATCGGCAGCACTTCGGCCGGCGCGCAGGTGAGCAACTCGCCGTCGGCGGTGACCTCGTAGGTTTCCGGATCGACCGTGATGTCGGGCGTCGCGCCGTTGTGCACCATGCTCTTCTTCGAGATGTCGCGGGTGTGCTCGACCGCGACGAACTGCTTCTCGACGCCGAGCTTGTTGCGCAAACCGCTCTTGAGCGCGGCCTTCGACACGAACACCAGCGACGACGCGGTCAGCGCCTTGCCGAAGGCGCCGAACATCGGCCGGTAGTGCACCGGCTGCGGCGTCGGGATCGAGGCGTTGGGATCGCCCATCTGCGCCGCGACGATCGAGCCGCCCTTGATGATGATCTCCGGCTTCACGCCGAAGAACGCCGGCGACCACAGCACCAGATCGGCGAGCTTGCCCTTCTCGACCGAGCCGATGTGCTTGCGACACGCCGTGCGCGATCGCCGGGTTGATCGTGTATTTGGCGATGTAGCGCTTCACCCGCGCGTTGTCGTTGTCGCCCTTGTCCTCCTTCAGCTTGCCGCGCTGCTTCTTCATCTTGTCGGCGGTCTGCCAGGTGCGGATGATGACCTCGCCGAGCCGGCCCATCGCCTGGCTGTCCGACGACATCATCGACAGCGCGCCGATGTCGTGCAGGATGTCCTCCGCGGCGATGGTCTCCTTGCGGATGCGGCTTTCGGCGAACGCCAGATCCTCGGCGATCGACGGATCGAGATGGTGGCACACCATCAGCATGTCGAGATGCTCGTCGATGGTGTTGCGGGTGAACGGCCGCGTCGGATTGGTCGACGACGGCAGCACGTTCTTCAGTCCCGCCACCTTGATGATGTCGGGCGCGTGGCCGCCGCCGGCGCCTTCGGTGTGGAAGGCGTGGATGGTGCGGCCCTTGAACGCCTTGATGGTGTCCTCGACGAAGCCGCTCTCGTTCAGCGTGTCGGTGTGGATCATCACCTGCACGTCGTAGTCGTCGGCGACCGACAGGCAGCAGTCGATCGCGGCCGGCGTCGTGCCCCAGTCCTCGTGCAGCTTGAGCGCGCAGGCGCCGGCCTTGACCATCTCCTCGAGCGCCGCGGGCCGCGAGGCGTTGCCCTTGCCGGCGAAGCCGAGATTGACCGGAAACGCATCCGCCGCCTGGATCATGCGGCCGAGATGCCACGGCCCCGGCGTGCAGGTGGTGGCGTTGGTGCCGGCCGCCGGCCCGGTGCCGCCGCCGAGCATCGAGGTGACGCCGGACATCAGCGCCTCCTCGACCTGCTGCGGACAGATGAAATGGATGTGGGTGTCGAAGCCGCCGGCGGTGAGGATCTTTCCTTCGCCCGCGATCACCTCGGTGCCGGGGCCGATGACGATGGTGACGTTCGGCTGGATGTCGGGATTGCCGGCCTTGCCGATGGCGGCGATGCGGCCGTCCTTCAGGCCGACGTCGGCCTTCACGATGCCCCAGTGATCGATGATCAGCGCGTTGGTGATGACGGTGTCGACCGCGCCCTTCTTGTTGGTGACCTGCGACTGCCCCATGCCGTCGCGGATCACCTTGCCGCCGCCGAACTTCACCTCCTCGCCGTAGGTGGTGAAATCCTTCTCGACCTCGACGATCAGATCGGTGTCGGCAAGCCGCACGCGGTCGCCGGTGGTGGGTCCGAACATGTCGACATAGGCGCGGCGCTCGATCTTGAATGACATCGTCTGTCCTCGATAACGGTCTTATTTCGTCCCCACTCTTATCCACCGGGGCTGTGTAAAACGCAGTTTCGATTGCCTCGTTTCCGCGTTGCGCGTATCCTGTTTTCCAGACGCTCATGGTTCGGTTTTGTCGGCAACGACAGTGCAGGATGAGAGTGTCGCCAAGACCAGATTGGCCTGGGTGCTGAGGTTGCTACCAGCATCGCACCATGTGGCTGATTTGATCCTGGTTCCCAGTTGCCGGTAGCAGCACTGAGAACGTGACGGGCGGGCGCAAGCTCGCCCGTCATGATTTTTGGCGCTGCACTCGTGCCGTTCACAGCTTGCCCATCACATCGCCGCGAAAACCGTAGATCGTCCGCTTGCCGGCGAGCGCGACCAGCGTCACCTCGCGGCTCTGGCCCGGCTCGAAGCGCACCGCGGTGCCGGCCGGGATGTTGAGCCGCATGCCGCGCGCCTTCTTGCGATCGAATTTCAGCGCCGGGTTGGTCTCGAAGAAATGATAGTGCGAGCCGACCTGGATCGGCCGGTCGCCGGTGTTGGCGACCGATCAGCGTCACGGTCTTGCGGCCCTTGTTGAGCTCGATGTCGCCGTCCTTGATGAATATTTCGCCGGGGATCATGGCGCCTCATACGTTCAGCGGATCGGCTCATGCACCGTCACCAGCTTGGTGCCGTCGGGAAACGTCGCCTCGACCTGGATGTCGTGGATCATCTCGGCGATGCCGTCCATCACCTGCGCGCGGGTCAGCACATGGGCGCCCGCCTCCATGAGCTGCGCCACGGTCTTGCCGTCGCGCGCGCCTTCCAGGATGAAATCGGTGATCAGCGCCACCGCCTCGGGATGGTTGAGCTTGACGCCGCGCTCGAGCCGCCGCCGCGCCACGATCGCCGCCATGGCGATCATCAGCTTGTCCTTTTCGCGCGGCGTGAGATTCATCAACGCGCCCCTTCAGTTCAGCCAAAGCCGCGGCAGCGCGCCGCCGAGCGCAGCGATCACGGCGGCAAGATCGCGGCGCAGGCTCGCGCCATCCTTGGCGCAGAGCCGCGCCACCGCAAGCCCGTTCCAGGCCGAGACGCCGACCTCGCCACAGAAAGTTTGCGCGCGCACGCGCTCAACCATCGCCTGATCGCCGGGCACGGCGAGCACGGTCGCGATGGCGACGCCACCGCTCGCCACCGCCGGTTCCGCGAGCTTTGTCGCGATCGCGCCGTCGAGCCGCACGGTCTCGGCGAACACCAGCCGACCGTCGCGGCGCACCCGCCAGCGGTCGGTGAATGCGCCCTGCTCCACCGCCTCGCCCATCGCCGAGCGGCCGAACACGACCGCTTCGGCCATCAGCAGCGACGCGCCCGCCGCAAGCTCGACCTCGATGCGGCGCTTGAGCCGCGCCCGGTCGAACAGGATGGTTTCCTGCGGCAGCCAGGACAGGCGGCGCGCCTGCGCCGATCGCAAGCTTGACCGCGATCTCGGCATCGGGCCCGAGCGCGCGATAGATCTTTTCGGCCGCCGCGGTGGTGACCGCGAGCTCGGCGCCGTCCTCCACGCTGATGTCGAGGTCGTGCCGGTCGCCACCGGCAATGCCGCCCGCCGTGTTGACGATCATGGCTTCGAGCGCGCGCGCGCTGGAGTTGGGAAACCGGACGCGCAGCGGGCCGTCTTCGTAGACCTGCCGGCGCCGCGTCACTCCGCCCGCCGACGCTACCGAGAGCGCGATCCGCCCGGCCGCACGGTTGGCCGCGAATACTTTCTGTTAAGTCGTGCAGGGCCACCGCCTCTTGCACGCTATCGCCCTCAGAGCGCCATCGCCTTCTTGAGCGCGGCCTCATCGACCGCGTCCTTCCAGGCGCTATAGACGATACTACCGCGATCCATGACCACAAAACGATCGCCGAGTTCGCGGGCGAAATCGAGATACTGCTCGACCAGGACGATCGCCATCTGCTTGAGCGAGCGCAGATAGACGATGGCCCGCCCGATATCCTTGATGATCGACGGCTGGATGCCCTCGGTCGGCTCGTCGAGCAGCAGAAGCCGCGGCCGCATCACCAGCGCGCGGCCGATCGCGAGTTGCTGCTGCTGGCCGCCGGACAGATCGCCGCCACGCCGGTGCAACATGTCGTTGAGCACCGGGAACAGGCTGAACACGTCGTCGGGGATGTCGCGCTGGTCGCGCGGCAGCGGCGCAAATCCGGTCTTGAGGTTTTCTTCCACCGTCAGCAGCGGAAAGATCTCGCGGCCTTGCGGCACATAGGCGATGCCGCGCCGCGCACGCTCGTAGGGCTTGAGCTTGGTGATGTCGACGCCTTCCCAATGGATCGCCCCGCCGGAGATCGGCTGCTGGCCGGCCAGCGCGTCGAGCAGGCTCGTCTTGCCGACGCCGTTGCGGCCGAGCACGCAGGTCACCTCGCCGACCTCCGCCTGCAGCGATACGCCACGCAGCGCCTGCGCCGCGCCGTAGTGCAGATCGATGGCCTTGCGCATCAAGCATCGTCATCGCCCCAGATACACTTCGATGACGCGCTCGTTCGACGACACCTGATCGATGGTGCCCTCGGCGATCGCAGTGCCTTCGTGCAGGCACGTCACCTTGACGCCGAGCTCGCGCACGAACGTCATGTCGTGCTCGACCACGATCACGGTCTTGTCGCGGTTGATCTCCTTGAGCAGTTCCGCGGTCTGACGCGTCTCGTCATCGGTCATGCCGGCGACCGGCTCGTCGACCAGCAGCAGCTTTGGCTCCTGAGCGAGCAGCATGCCGATCTCCAGCCACTGCTTCTGGCCGTGCGCCAGGCTGCCGGCCGGCCGGTCGCGCAGCGATGTGAGGCGGATCGTATCGAGGATGCGATTGATGCGGGCGTCCTCCTCGGAGGTCGTGCCCCATTTCACCGCAGCGCGCGGCCGCCGGTCGCTTTTCAGCGCCAGCATCAGGTTGTCCTCGACGGTGTGCATCTCGAACACCGTCGGCTTCTGGAATTTTCGGCCGATGCCCAAGGTCGCGATCTGCGTTTCGTCGAGCTTGGACAGGTCGTGATTGCCCTCGAAGAACACGTCGCCGTTGTCAGGCCGGGTCTTGCCGGTGACCACGTCCATCATCGTGGTCTTGCCCGCGCCGTTCGGGCCGATGATGGCGCGCATCTCGCCGGGCTCGACCGCGAGCGACAGATTGTTCAGGGCGCGGAAACCGTCGAACGAGACGTTGACGCCGTTGAGATAGAGCAACGCGGTGGTGCTGGGCTCCACCATGATCTACTCCGCTGCCTGAGGCGCCGGCGGCGCAGCCGGAGTTCTGGCGGAAGCCGAGGCGCGCCGCTTTTCCATCCACCACTGCCAGGTGCCGACGATGCCGCGCGGCAACAGCAGTGTCACCGCGACGAACAGCCCGCCCAGCATGAACAGCCAGTACGGCGCGAGCGGGCCGGAGGTGAACGTGGTCTTGGCGTAGTTGACGAGGATCGCGCCGATCACCGCACCGGTCAGCGTGCCGCGCCCGCCGACCGCGACCCAGATCACCGCTTCGATCGAGTTGGCCGGCGAAAACTCGCTCGGATTGATGATGCCGACCTGCGGCACATAGAGCGCGCCGGCGACGCCGGCCATGCAGGCTGATAGCGTGAACACGAACAGCTTGTAGGATTCCGCGCGATAGCCGAGGAAACGCGTGCGCGCCTCGGCATCGCGGATCGCGACCAGCATCTTGCCGAATTTCGACGTCACCAGCGCGCGACAGATCAGGAAACCGATGCCCAGCGCGATGCAGGAACTGGCGAACAGCGCCGCGCGCGTGCCCTGCGCCTGCACGTTGAAGCCCAGGATGTCCTTGAAGTCGGTCAGGCCGTTGTTGCCGCCGAAACCGAAGTTGTTGCGGAAGAAGCCGAGCAGCAGCGCGAAGGTCAGCGCCTGGGTGATGATCGAGAGATAGACGCCGGTGACGCGGCTGCGGAAGGCGAACCAGCCGAACACGAAGGCGAGCGCGCCCGGCACCAGCACGACCATGATGGCGGCGTACCAGAAATGATCGAAGAAATACCAGAAGACCGGCAGCTCCTTCCAATTCAGGAACACCATGAAGTCGGGCAGGATCGGATCGGCATAGACGCCACGCGTGCCGATCTGCCGCATCAGATACATGCCCATGGCGTAGCCGCCGAGCGCGAAGAACGCGCCATGACCGAGCGACAGAATGCCGGCATAGCCCCAGATCAGATCGATCGAGAGCGCCAGGATCGCGTAGCAGACGTACTTGCCGAACAGCGCGACGAGATAGGTCGGGATATGCAGCGCCGACGACGGTGGGAATGCAAGGTTCAGGAGCGGCACCAGCACGGTGAGAATGCCGAGCGTGATGAGGAAGATCATCGAGCCGCGGTCAAGGATGCGAATGAGCGGCGGCATCGTCATGCTTCGACCGCTCGGCCCTTGAGCGCGAACAGCCCGCGCGGGCGCTTCTGGATGAACAGGATGATCAGCACCAGGATGGCAATCTTGGCGAGCACGGCGCCGGCAAACGGCTCCAGGAACTTGTTGGCGATGCCGAGCGTGAGCGCGCCAACCAGCGTGCCCCAGAGATTGCCGACGCCGCCGAACACCACAACCAGGAAGCTGTCGATGATATAGCCCTGGCCGAGATTGGGGCTGACGTTGTCGATCTGCGACAGCGCGACGCCGGCGATGCCGGCGATCCCCGAGCCGAGCCCGAAGGTCAGCGCATCGACCCGCGCGGTGCGGATACCCATCGAGGCCGCCATCGCGCGGTTCTGCGTGACCGCCCGCATCTCGAGGCCGAGCCGGGTGAAACGCAGCAGGCCAAGCAATCCGACGAAGACCATCATCGTGAAGACGATGATCCAGAGACGCCCGTAGGTGATGTTGATCTGGCCGACGCTGAACGTGCCACTCATCCAAGATGGCGCGCCGACCTCGCGATTGGTCGGGCCGAAGGCGGTGCGCACCGCCTGCTGCAGGATCAGCGACAGTCCCCAGGTCGCCAGCAGCGTTTCCAGCGGCCGGCCGTAGAGAAAACGGATGATGCCCTGCTCGATCAGGATGCCGATGAAGCCTGCCACGATGAAGGCGAGCGGCACCGCGATCAGGAGCGAATAGTCAAACAGGCCGGGGCTGCTGGTGCGGATGTATTCCTGCACCATGAAGGTGACATAGGCGCCGATCATCACCATTTCGCCGTGCGCCATGTTGATGACGCCCATCACGCCGAAGGTGATGGCAAGCCCGATCGCCGCGAGCAGCAGCACCGAGCCGAGCGAGAGCCCGTACCACGCATTCTGCACGGTGGCCCAGACCGCGAGCTGGTTCTGCATTGCGGTCACGGCGTCACGCGCGCCACGCTGAACCGTCGCAGGCGAGCCGGCCGGCAAACCGGCAAGCAGGTTGAGCGACTCCTGGTCGCCACGCGTGCGGACCACGGCTACAGCGGCGAGCTTGTCTGCCTCCGAAGCATCGTCGGAATAAAGCACGACGGCGGCGCGGGCCTCGGTCAGCGCCTGCTTCACCTTCGGGTCGGTTTCCTTTTCCAACGCCGCGTCGAGCGCGGGCAGCGCGCTGGTCTCGCGCGACTTGAACACGGCGTGCGCCGACTCCAGCCGCTTGGCAGGATCGGCGGCTTGAAGGCTCAGCCCACCGAGCGCGGCATCGAGCGCGCGCCGTACCCGATTGTTGAGACGCACGTCGGCGAGGTCGGCCGGTTCGGCGCCTTGCGCAGGCGCGCCGGTCGCGGCTTCGATCAGCTTGCCGGAAGCATCCTTGTAGAAGACCTTCTTCTGCTCCGCGCTGTAGGACAGCCGGCCATCCTGCAGCGCCTCGATGATGGTGATGGCGCGGGGATCGCCGGACGCCGCGACCTCGGTGATGCCCGTGTCGGTCTCGGAAAAATCGTCTTCGAGGAAGCGGGCCAGTGCCCCGGCAAGACCGGTCAACGCAGGCGCCGGGGGAGCGGGCTCGGCTTGTGCCGGGGGTCGGTCTCGGCTTGCGCCGGTTGATCAGGCCCGGGCTGCGCGGACACGGTCGCCGCCGACGCCGCCAGCGCAATCGTTAAGGCAAAGAGGAGCGCGACCAGACGATCTGGCAAGACACGCATCGCTGTGTTTTCCCGGCGGCTTATTGGGGAGGCGGCGGTGGATCCGCCGCCTCCCGGTGTTGTCAAACATTATCTCAACGCGTGCGACAGCGTCATGCGCCGCCGCACTTGTTGGTCTTGACGTTGTAGTTGCCGCACTTCTTGTTGACCCAGTCGCCGACCAGGTCCTTGGAGCCATCGAGCTCCTTCGACCAGGCGTCGCCTGGCACAAGGCCCGGCGTCTTCCAGACCACGTCGAACTGGCCGTCCGCCCGCACTTCGCCGATGAACACCGGCTTGGTGATGTGGTGGTTCGGCAGCATTTTCGAGGTGCCGCCGGTCAGGTTCGGCGCCTCGGTTCCGGGCAGCGCGTCGATCACCTTGTCGGGATCGACGGACTTCACCTTCTCGACCGCTTTGACCCACATCTGGAAGCCGATCACGTGGGCTTCCATCGGATCGTTGGTCACGCGCTTCGGGTTCTTGGTGAAGGCCTTCCACTTGGCAATGAACTCCGAGTTGTTCTTGTTCTTGATCGACTCGAAGTAGTTCCAGGCCGCGAGATGGCCGAGCAGCGGCTTGGTATCGATGCCGGCAAGCTCTTCCTCGCCGACCGAGAACGCCACGACCGGGATGTCCTTGGCCTTGACGCCCTGGTTGCCGAGCTCCTTGTAGAACGGCACGTTGGCGTCGCCGTTGATGGTCGAGACCACCGCCGTCTTCTTGCCCGCCGAGCCGAACTTCTTGATGTCGGCGACGATGGTCTGCCAGTCGGCATGACCGAACGGCGTGTAGTTGATCATGATGTCTTCTTGCTTGACGCCCTTCGACTTCAGATAGGCTTCAAGGATCTTGTTGGTGGTGCGCGGATAGACGTAGTCGGTGCCCGCGAGCACCCAGCGCTTCACCTTTTCATCCTTCATCAGGTAATCGATCGCCGGGATCGCCTGCTGGTTCGGAGCCGCGCCCGTGTAGAACACATTGCGCTCGCTCTCCTCGCCCTCGTACTGCACCGGGTAGAACAGGATCGAGTTGAGCTCCTTGAATACCGGCAGCACGGACTTGCGCGACACCGAGGTCCAGCAGCCGAACACGACCGAAACCTTGTTCTTGGTGATCAGTTCGCGCGCCTTCTCGGCGAACAACGGCCAGTTCGAGGCGGGGTCAACCACCACCGCTTCGAGCTTCTTGCCAAGCACACCGCCCTTCTTGTTCTGCTCGTCGATGAGCATCAGCATCACGTCCTTCAGCGTGGTCTCGCTGATCGCCATGGTGCCGGACAGGGAATGCAGGATGCCGACCTTGATGGTGTCCTGGGCCTTGGCGGACGGCATGGCCGCCAAAAGTCCACAAGCGAACCCGGTGGCCAAAAGCCAGCGGCGGGCAATCGGTCGCTCAGCGACCGCACGGACGGAATGAATCATCGCGAATGTCCCTCTGCGTTGACGCAAGCGCTTGGCCCCGGCGGGGTCTGCGCGCGTTTCGTCTTCGCAAGCGACGTGCCAACTGTAAATTTTCGATAACGAATTGATCGAACGAGGATTTTTTGAAAGGCAGGGAAGTGGTGCCTACGATATATGCAGCTTCGTTTGATTAAAATTTAGGCGCATTGCATCGACCATAAAGCGCTTTTGGCAAAAAATGATCGGGGCAGACTCCAAAAACGAGCGGCTGGAATCCACAAGCTTCTTCCGCAATAGATGGGCCTGACCTCGGCCCGGCCACCGCCAGGACACGACCCATGACCACCCACAACACCCCGCGCCTATGCTTCATCGGCTTCGGCGAAGCCGGCCAGGCCATCGCACGTGGCTTGCGCGACACCGGCATTGAAACCGTCGCCGCCTGGGACATCCTGTTTCCCGCCGCCGAGGGGCTGAAGCTGAAGCAGGCCGGCGCTAGCATGGGTGCGCGGGTCGCAAGCTCGGCCGCCGACGCGGCGCAGAGCGCCGACATCATCATTTCCGCAGTGACTGCGGCTTCGAGCCTTGAAGCCGCCAGCTCGGTCGCGCCGCACCTGACCGGCCATCCGTATTTCCTCGACATCAATTCAGTGTCGCCCGGTCGCAAGAAAGAAACCGAGAGGCTGCTAGGCGACAAGGCGCGCTACGTGGACGTCGCGATCCTCGCGCCGATCCATCCCGCACGCCACCAGACGCCGCTGCTGCTGGCAGGGCCGCATGCGGAATCCGTCATGCCGCTCTTGATCGACGAGCTCGACATGCGCGGCGCCATCGCCGGACACGAGGTCGGCCAGGCCGCGGGCCTCAAGATGATCCGCAGCGTGATGATCAAGGGCATCGAGGCGCTGACCTTGGAATGCTTCCTCGCAGCCACGCGCGCCGGCATCGTCGACGAAGTCGCCGCCTCCTTGAAGAACAACTATCCGACGCTCGATTGGAACAAGGTGATCGAATACAACATCGAGCGCATGGCGAGCCACGGCGTGCGCCGAGCCGACGAGATGGATCAGGTCGCCGCGACGTTGCGCGAGTTGGGCATCGATCCGCTGATGGCGAGCGCAACCTCGGCCCGCCAGCGCGAGATGGGGCAGATCGGCAAGGAGCCGGCCATCCGCAAGACGCTGAAAGAGGGCCGCGCCGCGATGCTCGACGCCATCAGTTCGGCCGCGAAAGACCGGCACTGAAGCCAAAGGCGCCAGCCGGGCGAAAATACCGGCCGCCGGTGAGGGATGACACCCCCTGCCGGGGTTCCTATATGCGGGCCTGATCTTCAGGGCGGGAGAGACGCATGAATGAGGACGTGCTCAACACCAGTGTTCGAAGATTTCTCAAGACGGTCGGCGTCACCTCCCAGCGCGAGATCGAGAAGGCCGTGCGCGCTGCCGTGGCGAGCGGCAAGCTCAAGGGCAACGAAGCGCTGCCCGCCAAGATGACCTTGACCGTCGGCGGCATCGATCTGTCGCACACCATCAACGACAGTATCGAGCTGGAATAGCGACACGCCCATGCGTTTCCTCCGCTGGTCCGTTCTAACACTGCTGATCCTGCTCACGGCTTCGCCCGTCGCGCTGACGCAGGAGCGCCAAGAACGACCAGATCGCCAAGAGCGACCCCAAGACCGCCCTGCCCGGCCGGAGCGACCGGCACAGGCAAGGCCCGCCGACGACGCGCAGCAGGGGCCCGGCGTGCTGCGTCTCCTGCCACCGGATGCGGTGAGCGACAAGGAAATCACCATCGGCAGCCGCAAGATCGCCTACACCGCGACCGCGGGCACGCTCTCGCTGTTCGACCAGAGCGGTGAAAAGAGTGCTGCCGTATTCTACACCGCCTATGTCGCCAAGGGTGCAGACGCCGCCCGCCGTCCACTCACCTTCGCGTTCAACGGCGGCCCGGGCGCCGCCTCGGTCTATCTCAATCTCGGAGTCGCAGGCCCCCGCATCGTCGACTTCGGCCCGGATGGTCGCGATGGCGCAGCGGCAAAGCTCGTCGACAATCCGGATTCCTGGCTCGCCTTCACCGATCTGGTGATGATCGATCCGATCGGCACTGGCTGGAGCCGCACGGCAAAGCCCGACGACGCCAAATCATTCTGGGGCGTGCGCAGCGACGCCAATGTGCTGGCCAAGGTGATCGCGCTTTACGTCGCCAAGAACAGCCGTGGTACGTCGCCGAAATATCTGCTGGGCGAGAGCTACGGTGGCTTCCGGGCCGCCAAGGTCGCAGGCGCGCTGCAGAGCGACCAGGGCATCGTCGTCACCGGCATCGTCATGGTGTCGCCGCTGCTCGAAGCATCGTTCCAGTGGGGAAGCTCGCAATACGCACTCGGCGCCGCGCTGCATTTCCCGACGCTGGTGGCGACCGAGCTCGAGCGGACCAAAAAATTCACGCCGGAGGCGATGGCCGAGGCCGAGCGCTTTGCGATGAATGAATATCTCGCAATGCTCGCGGGCCGGGCGCCGACCGGCGACAAGGCCAAGGCGTTCTACGGCCGCGTCGCCGAGATGACCGGGCTGCCAGCCGACGTCGTTGCCAAGTCGCGCGGCTTCGTGCGCAGCGCCTATCTGCAGCACCTGCGCGCGCAAGGACAGATCGTCAGCAGCTACGACGCGACATTCGCCGTGCCCGATCCGTACCCGGAAAACAGGCGAGGCGGCAGCGATCCGATCCTGGACGGCTTCACGCGGGCGCTGTCCGGCGCCTTCGTCGGTTATGCGCGCGACGAGTTGGGCTTCAAGACCGACATGACCTACAACCTGCTGGCGCACGACGTTTCGTCGAGCTGGGACTGGGGCAACCGCCGCGAGCCGCCGGGCGTCAGCGACGACCTGCGCGAATTGCTGGCGCTCTCGCCGTCGTTCCGGCTTGCTGGTGGCGCATGGCCGCACCGACCTTGTGACACCCTATGGCGTGAGCCGCTATGTGCTCGATCACCTGCCCGACATGGGCGCTCCGGACCGCGCCCAGCTCAAGCTCTACCGCGGCGGCCACATGTTCTATTTCGACGCGGATTCACGCCGCGGATTCACCGCCGACGCGAAGAGTTTCTACCAACCGGGCCCCTGAACTCCGCTAGCGGCCGATTGAGTAGCGTTGCGGCGGGAACCGGTTCCCACCCATTTTGTTGAGTCCGATGCCGTTTTCGCAACAGCGTCGGGTGATCCCATGGCTCCGCGTCCCAACTGGAAGGGCTATCTGAAACTTTCGCTGGTTTCGTGCTCGGTCGCGCTCTATTCCGCGACCTCCACGAGCCAGCGCGTCCGCTTCAACATCATCAACAAGAAAACCGGCAACCGCGTCCACAACCAGGTGGTCGACGCCGAGACCGAAGAGCCGGTCGAACAAGAGGACCGCGTCAAGGGCTACCAGATCAAGAAGGGCCAGTACGTGCTGGTCGAGGACGAGGAGCTCGACGAGGTGGCGCTCGAAAGCACTCACACCATCGAGATCGAGGCCTTCGTGCCGCGCAGCGAAGTCGACGAAATCTACCTCGATGAGGACTATTACATCGCGCCCATCGACAAGGTCGGCACTGAGGCCTTCGCCGTCATCCGCGAGGCCATGAAGAAGGAAGACCTGGTCGGCATCGCGCGTGTCGTTCTTTATCGCCGCGAGCGCATCCTGATGCTGTCGCCGCGCGGCGACGGAATCATGGCGACGGCGCTGCGCTACCGCTCCGAGGTACGCGACGAGGAGGACTATTTCTCCGACATTCCCAACGTTAAAGTGCCCGCCGACATGCTCGACCTCGCCATTCACATCCTCAAGAGCAAGAAGGCGCACTTCGAGCCGGACAAGTTCGAGGATCGCTACGAGGACGCGCTGGTCGCCTTGATCAAGGCCAAGCACGCCGGCAAGCCGATCCCCAAGCTGGAAGAGGCAAAGCCGAGCAACGTCATCAATCTGATGGACGCTCTCAAGCGCAGCGTGAAGGCCGAACAAGGCGGCGCCAGGAGCGCCCCCGCCCGCCGCGCCCCGGCGCGTCGATCGAGTGCGACCTCATCGCGCAAACGCACCGCCCAGCACCGAACCCGCAAGCGGGCAAGCTAGAGACCACGCGCCCATGGCGAAGCTGCGGACCTATCATGCCAAGCGCGACTTCGGCAAAACCGCCGAGCCGCGCGGCAAGGCCGTCCGCAAAAAAGGGCTTCGGCTACGTCATTCAGAAACACGATGCGACGCGGCTGCACTACGATCTGCGCCTCGAGCTCGACGGCGTGATGCTGAGCTGGGCGGTGACGCGCGGGCCGAGCCTTGTCCCCGGCGACAAGCGTCTCGCCATCCACGTCGAGGATCATCCGATCGAATACAACAAGTTCGAAGGCATCATTCCCGACGATCAGTACGGCGGCGGCACCGTGATGATCTGGGATCGCGGCAGCTGGACGCCGGAGCATGATCCGCACAAAGGCATGAAAAAGGGCCATCTCGATTTCGAGCTGCACGGCGACAAGCTCAGGGGCCACTGGCATCTGGTGCGCATGCGCAAGCGCCCGGGCGAGCGGCAGGAGCCGTGGCTGCTCATCAAGGCGACCGACGAGTTCGCCCGCAAGAAATCCGATCCAGACATTCTCGAAGAAATGCCGGATTCCGCCGCAACCGGCCGGACCATGGACGAGATCGCCGCGCAAAAGAAAAAGGTCTGGCACTCCAACCGCAGTGCAGACGATCAGCCGGAGGCCAAGCGAGCCAAAGCAGCGCCAAAACCTGCCAAAGCGGCGAAGCGCCGAGGCTCAAAAAAAAAGCTCGCAAAAATCGCCGGCGCGCGTAACGGCCCGCTCCCAGACTTCGTCGCGCCGTCGCTTGCGACGCTAAGCGCCACGGCCCCCGCCAGCGACGACTGGGTCCATGAGATCAAGTTCGACGGCTATCGCATTCAGGCCCGGATCAACGGTGGCACGGTATCGCTGAAGACCCGCAACGGGCTCGACTGGACCAAGAGATTTCCGACGATAGCCGAGGCCTGCGCGGCGCTTGCCGATCACGACGCCATTCTCGACGGCGAGATTGCTTCGTTCGACGAGAACGGCGTCTCGGATTTCTCCGCACTCCAGGACGACCTCAAGACCGGCCGGCACGATCGGCTGGTCTATTACGTGTTCGATCTTCTCCATCTCGACGGCCAGGATCTGACGGACCGCGCCGCTGATCGAGCGCAAGCGGGCGCTCGCCGCGCTGCTGGCCGAGTTGCCGGAAAGCGGCTTAGTGCGTTTGAGCGAGCACTTCGCTGAAGATGGCCCGACGATGCTCAAGCATGCCTGAGAACATGCACCTCGAAGGCATCGTCTCCAAACGTGCCGACGCGCCCTACCGGTCCGGCCGCACCGGCGACTGGCTCAAGATCAAGACCGCCAGCAATCAGGAATTCATCGTCATCGGCTACGAGCCCTCCGACAAGCGTGGCCGGCTGATCCGCTCGCTGCTGCTCGGCTATTACGACAAGGGCGCGCTGCGCTACGCGGGCCGGATCGGCACCGGCTGGGGCCAGAAGGAGGAGCGCGACCTGCAAAAGCGGCTCGACCCCGATCGCGTCGAAAGAATTCGCCGCTCGAGAAAATTCCCGAGGAGGAGCGCCGCCGGAAGGTGAAATGGGTCGAGCCGACAGATCGTGGTCGAGGTCGATTTCCGCGGCTGGACCGGCGGCAAGCTGGTCCGCCAGGGTTCGTTGAAGGGCGTGCGCGAGGACAAGCCGGCGAAGCAGGTGGTGCGGGAGGTCGAACAGATGCCGGCAGCAAAGATCAAGCGAGCGGCGCTGCGGCAGAAATCGCCGACCAAGACCGGCGGAGCAAAGGCGTCCGGCAAATCGCCAGGCCGCGCAGGTCGCCGGCGTGACGTTGACCCATCCCGACCGGGTCTATTGGGAGGATGCCGGCGTCACCAAGCAGATGCTGGCGGAGTACTACACGGAGGTCTGGGACTGGATGCGGCCGCATGTCACCGGCCGCGTGCTGGCGCTGGTGCGCTGTCCGGACGGCGCCGCCGGCCAATGCTTTTTCCAGAAGCACGCCTCCGCCGGCATCGACGCGGCGCATCTGAAGCTCGTTGCCGGACGACGGCGACAAATCGATCACGGTCGACAGTGTCGAAGGCCTGGTTTCGCTGGCGCAGGCCGGCGTGCTGGAAATCCACGTTCGCGGATCGAGCACCGACCGATCTGGAAGGAGGCCGACCGCCTGGTGTTCGATCTCGATCCCGGCCCCGGCGTCGAATGGAAGGACGTGATCGACGCCGCCCGCGAGGTGCGCCAGCGGCTGCGCGATCTCAAGCTCGAAAGCTTCGTCAAGACCACCGGCGGCAAGGGCCTGCACGTGGTGCTGCCGATCAAGCCCGTGCCCTGGGATGACGCCAAGGATTTCTGCCGCCGCATCGCCGAGCAGATGGCCGCGGACGAACCCTGATCGTTACACCGCGACGATCAAGAAGGTGGCGCGCAACAACCGCATCTTCATCGACTATCTGCGCAACAGCCGGGAGGCGACGGCGATCGCGCCCTATTCGACGCGGGCGCGGCCCGGCGCCACGGTGTCGACGCCGCTGACCTGGGAGGAGCTCGGCTCGCAGAAGACGCCGAACGCCTTCACGGTCGAGAACCTGCCGAAGCGGCTGGCCCGCCTGCGCCGCGACCCGTGGGAGAAAATCGGCCGTCTCAAGCAGGGGTTGCCGGCGGCCCGCGGCAGAAAAGCAAAGGCCCGGCAGAACCGGGCCAAGTAGCCGAATAAGCCGTCGAACAACGGCTTCCTAAGGCGCGAGCGTCTTGAGCACGCGCTCCAGGTCGTCCTTGGCGAACGGCTTCTGCAGCACCGGCCGGCCGCGATAGTTCTCCGGCAGGCCGCGTTCGCCGTAGCCGGTGGCGAACACGAACGGGACGCCCTTGGCGATCAGCGCTTCCGCGACCGGAAAGGCGCTTTCGCCGTGCAGATGCACGTCCAGAATGGCCAGGTCGATAGGTTTCGCGTTCGACGGCGGCCAGGGCATCCTTCAGCCGCGGGACGATGGCCGCCACCTCATGGCCGAGATCGGTCAGCATGTCCTCAAGCAACATGCCGATCAGCATCTCGTCCTCGACCACGAGGATGCGTCGCTTGGCGTGGCCGGGATGGCCCGGTCATCTGGCTGGAGTTCTCCGTCATAGCAGAGCACACAGCCATGCTGTCTGAACCGGGTGGCTCACACAAGCCGCGGTCGTTGTCCGACGCATCCATTCGACAATCCCCCTGAGTGACCCAAGTCAACCGCGCCGGCGCGGAAAAGTTCCGTCGCACGCCGACTCCATAGCCGATTCTCGACCTCGTTGCGCGCTGCGGAACATTGATCCTTGGCAGCCGTTGATTCGGTACAACCCAACAAAGGAGGCCCAGGTAATGGATTGGAATCGCGTGGAAGGAAATTGGAAGCAGGTCAAGGGCAAGGTGAAGGAGAAGTGGGGCAAGCTGACCGACGACGATCTCGACGTCATCGCCGGCAAGCGCGACCAGCTCGAAGGCAAGATCCAGGAGCGTTACGGCATCGCCAAGGATCAGGTCCGCAAGGACATCGACGACTGGTACAGCACGCAGAAGTGGTAGCGTTCCTCTGTCGGGAACGACCGGCAAAACGGGCTCCTTCGGGAGCCCGTTTTGCTGTAGCGGGCTCCCTGGGGGCCCGATTTGCGGTATGTGGCTTGGCACCATGGCCGATCCCGAAGACCCCCGAAACGTCACACCGTCGCCGATCATCGGCTCGGCACCGATCTGGCGCATGTCCATGACGGCGACGCCGATCACGATCACGACGATTTCGTCGACGGGCCGATCGAGGACAATCCGCTCTGGATCGCCGACAACGTCACGCTGACCAGCGTCGGCATCGACATCGGCTCGGCCGGAACGCAGGTGATCTTCTCCAAGGTGCATCTGCGGCGGCTGAGCGAGGAGCTGACCAGCCGCTATTACGTGGTCGGGCGCGAGACGCTGTTCCGCTCGCCGGTCGCGCTCACGCCCTATCAGAGCGAGGAGCGCATCGACGATGCCAAGCTCCGCGCCATCATCGACGACGCCTACAAGCATGCCTCGGTCATGCGCCAAGGACATCGACACCGGCGTGGTGATCCTCACCGGCGAGGCGCTGCGCCGCGACAACGCGCAGGCGATCGCCGGCCTGCTGGCCGAGCAAGGCGGCGATTTCGTCACCGCCACCGCCGGCCATCACATGGAGGCGATGCTGGCGGCCTACGGCTCGGGCGCCGCGCGCGTGTCGTCCGACCAGGGCAAGCGCATCCTCAACATCGACATCGGCGGCGGCACCACCAAGCTCGCGCTGGTCGAGAACGGCCGCGTGATCGCGACCGCGGCCATCCACATCGGCGGCCGGCTGCAGGTGGTCGACGACGACGGCCGAGATCGTCCGGCTCGATCCGGCCGGCCAGCATCATGCCGCGCAGGCGGGCTTCCACTGGAACAAGGGCGACAGCGCCGATCCGGCCGCGCTCGACAAGGTCGCCGAGTACATGGCCGACGCGCTGGTCGCCGCGATCCGCATGCGGCCGCTGCCGCCGCCGCTGAAGGCGCTCTATCTGACCGAGCCGATCGCCGAGCTGGGCCAGATCGACGGCGTCATGTTCTCCGGCGGCGTCGGCGAATACGTTTACGGACGCGAGCAGCGCGATTTCGGCGACATGGGCCGCCGGCTCGGCCACGCGGTGCGCCAGCGCCTCGATGCCGGCGCCCTGCCCTGGCCGCTGTTGCCGGCCGGCGAATGCATCCGCGCCACGGCGCTCGGCGCCTCGGAATACAGCGTGCAGCTTTCCGGCAACACCAGCACCATCACCAATCCCGGCGCGCTGCTGCCGCGCCGCAATCTCCAGGTGCTGCAGCCGCCCTATGTCTGCGAACGAGACGATCGATCCCGAACAAGCTCGCGGCGGCGATCCGCGGCCATTTCACCGCCTTCGACCTCATCGAAGGCGAGACCGAGGTGGCGCTGGCGCTGCGCTGGCGCGGCGCGCCGTCGCACGAGCGCATCTTTGCGTTCGCGCAGGGCATCGTGCGCGGCATGGCGCAGACCATCGCGAGGAAAAAGCCGCTCTACATCATGCTCGACGGCGACGTGGCGCAGACGCTCGGCGCGATCCTGCGCGAGGAACTCGACGTGCAGAGCGAAATCCTCTGCATCGACGGCGTCGTGCTGTGGGATTTCGACTACATCGATCTCGGCCGCATCCGCCTGCCCTCGATGACCGTGCCGGTGACGATCAAATCGCTGGTGTTCAGCGAGGACCCGCGGCTGCCGCGCGGACAGGCGCATCTGCATCGCCACAATCATGAGCACGGTCATGAACATTGCATGGCCATGACCATGATCACCACCATGACCACCGCTAGCCGGTAGGCTATCCTCCGGCGAACGGCATCGGGCGGCTGGGGGGAAAAATACAATGGGCAAGCTTTGCAAGGGTTTGATGGCGGCGGCCGTGTTCGCCGCGGTGCTGTCCGCATCAACGGCGTTCGCGCAATCCCCTCGCCAGCTCCGCTTCATCGTGCCGTTTCCGGCCGGCGGCGGCGCGGACCTGCTGACGCGCGTGCTCGCGGAGCAGATCGGCAAGGCTCACGGCGTCTCGACCGTGATCGAGAACCGGCCCGGCGCAGCATCCGTGATCGGCACCGAAGCCGCTTCCCGCGCCGCCCCCGACGGCAACACGGTGGCGATCGTCGCCAACTCGTTCATCATCCATCCGAACTTCAAGAAGCTGACCTACGACCCGCTGACGAGCTTCGAGCCGGTCTGCCTGCTGGCCAATTCGCCGCAGGTGATCGTGGTCAACAGCACATCGCCCTACAAGACGCTCACCGAGTTGCTCGATGCCGCCCGCGCCAAGCCCGGCGAGCTCTCGCACGCCAGCGTCGGCCCGGCGAGCGCCCAGCACATCGCCATGGAGCAGCTCAAGCTGCTGGCCAAGGTCAACATGGTGTTCGTGCCGTTCAACGGAAACACGCCGGCGCTGAACCAACTGCTCGGCGGACACGTCGGCGCCGTCATGTCGAACTATTCGGAGGCCGTCGAGCAGGTCAACGCCGGCAAGCTGCGCGCGCTCGCCACCGCCGGAAAAGCGCGGCTCGCGACGTGGCCGAACGTGCCGACAGTCGCCGAGCAGGGCTTTCAAGGACTACGCGGTCGAGGTCTGGTACGGACTGATCGCTCCAGCCAAGACACCCAAGGACAAGATCGCCGAACTGTCGAAATGGTGCGCGGAGGCGATGCTCGCGCCCGAGCTCAAGCCGAAATGGGAGCTGCAGGGCCTCGCGCCGGTCGGCAGCTCGGCCGAGGCGTTCGGCGCGCATCTGCGCCAGCAGTCGGAGGACTACGCTCGCGTGATCCGCGAAGCCAACATCAAGGGCGAATAGCTAGCCTATCTTCTCAACCGCGCGGCGGACGCGGTCCTTGATGACGACACCGTCCTTCTCCGGCAGCACGCGCGGCGGATCGTCCGGCGTGATGCGAACCCGCGCGAACAGCGTGCCGTCGCAAGTGGCCAGCAGCCCGGCCAACTCCTGCAAGCCGGCCTCGTCCTCGATGTCCATCACGCGCTCGATGCCGCAGCCGCGCGCCACGTCCAGCAAATCGACGCCGCCGCTGGTGTGGCTCGCCTGCATGCCGGTTTCGCCGTAGAGACCGTTGTCGAACACGACGATGGCGAGGTTGTTCGGCTTCTGCACGCCGATGGTGGCAAGGCTGCCCAGCCCCATCAGCATTTCGCCGTCGCCGGTGATGACGGCGACGCGCGCGTTCGGCTTGGCGAGCGCAAGGCCGAGCCCGATCATCGCCGCGCCGCCCATCGCGCCCCAGAGATAGAAATTGCGGTCGTCGTCGCCGGCTGCGAAGGCGTCCCAGGTGCAGGAGCCCAGCCCCGGCACGACGACAAGATTCTTCGGCCGGTTGGCGAGCAAGGTCGCCATCGCGGCGCGGCGTTCGAACAGCATCACTTCACCCACACCTTGCGGCCTATGAGTTTCTGCGACAGCAGCACCGCTGCGGCGCGGTCGTCGCCGAACGCAAGCTGCAGCGCGTTCTGCACCGCGGGCACCACCTCGTTCGGCTGTTCGACCTTGGCGACATGGGTGTCGCAGAGCTTCAGCGTCGGCTCGACGATCGACCCCATCGGCACCTGCCAGGGATTGAACTCCTCCCACTCGCCGCGCATCGTCACCAGCATCAGCATCGGAAAGCGGCAGGCGCGAATGAGCGAGAGCATGTTGACGCAATTGCCGACGCCGCTCGACTGCATCAAGAGCGCCGAGCGCTGCCCGCCAAGCCAGGCGCCGGCAGCCATCGCGATGCCCTCCTCCTCGGTGGTCAGCACCACGTCGCGGATACCGGGGTCGGCCTTGCAGCGGGCGATCAGCCGCGAATGGCCGGCGTCGGGCACGTAGCCGACCTGGCGGATATCGGCGCCCTTGAGCAGCTCGAACAGCTGGTCCTGCCAGGGCTGCGGCTCACGGTCGGATGTTTGCGGTCAATCGCTGCTCCATTCGTCTTCCATAGCGGGCTCTTTTCAGCTTCGCCAGGGCAGATCGCCGGCGTTCTCGACGAACAGCCATGCGCCGACGCCAAGCTCCGCCGGGAACGGCACGATCAACGCCGCGCCGAGACGGCGCATTGGCAAGTGCCCTTCGTTTCAGCACGGCCTCGACCGTAGCCAGCGATTGGACCCGCACGGCATAGGCGCCCATGAACGGCAGCTGCGGGATTGCGATCTCAGGAAACATTGCGGCGAATGCGTCGCCGGAGAACAACTGCACCTGTCCACGGTCAAGCGCGATGGCCGCTTGCCCGAACGCAGGGGCTTGCACCTTGTGCCCGGTGAAACGCTCGAAGCGGTCAGCCGCTTCGGCCACGTCGGCGCAAGCCACCACCAGATCGACCAATCCCAGCGCGCCGTTACGATGCGACAGCCAGCGCCTCTGCCACACCGTGTCCTCGGTGCGATGGGCCAGCATCTGGATGCGCCCCTCCGCCATCGCGCCGCGTTCGAGCCGCACCACCGTGAAGGCCGCCACGCCCGGACCAGTCGCGGTTTCGACCGGGCGCTGAAATTGCACCAGCGGCCGCATGGCAAAGCCCGCCTCGGTCAGGCGACGGTGCTGCCCCTCCGCGTCCGCAATCGAGAACGCCGCGAGATGCACGCCGGCGTGACGAGCCAGCGCCAGATCGAGCTCGTGCCCGAGCGGCGTGTCGGCGGTCTTGAACAGCACCTCGATATAGCCGCGGCTGAACATGGCGGTGACATTGCCGGTCCCGGTCGGCGTGCCGTCGGGATTGGCCTGCACCGACTGCGGCGTCGGCGTGAACCCCGCCCGCGCCAGCGCCCGGCTGGCCGCGCCGGCATCGCGGACGAAATGCCCGACGTGATCGAGAAAGATTTCCCCGCCAACCGGCAGTTGACGGTCGATTTCTGTGCCCGATGCGCGAATTGCAGTCACCCCCTGCTCCGTCTTGTCGCGGTTGTTTTCTGACCCGCTCTGCTAGCATAAGGAGAATGGCACACGCAGGGCCCACCGAGGATAACTAATGAATCGACGCGATTTCCTTCAGTACGGATTGGCCTCACTTGCGGCCTCGACCCTGCCGCTCCCCGCATTAGCCGCTTTTCCGGAGCGGCCGATCAAGCTGATTGTGCCGTTCTCGCCGGGCGGCGCGACCGACGTGGTTGGCAGGCTGTGGGCCGAACGCATGAAGGGCAAGTTCGGCACCGTGGTTACAGAGAACAAAGGCGGCGGCGGCGGCGTGATCGGTGCGACCGAAGTGGCGCGCTCCAAGCCGAACGGCGAGACCTTGCTGTTCGGCAACAGCAGCACGCAGGTCATCATCCCGGCGATCGCCGACAAGCCGCCGTACGATCCGGTCAAGGATTTCCAGGCGGTCTATATGATGGCGATCTCGCCGACCTGCATTGTCGTGCATGAATCGGTGCCTGCCCGCACGCTGAAGGAGTTCATCGACTACGCCAGGGCCAATCCGACAAAGCTGTCCTACGGCTCGGCCGGCGCCGGCACCATGACCAATCTGTCGGGTGAGCTGTTCAAAGAGCTCATCGGCGTCAAAGAAATCACCCACATTCCATACAAAGGCTCGGCGCCGGGCGTGACCGATCTCGCCTCGGGCCACATCCCGATGATGTCGCCGAATGTCGGCGGACCGCTGTTGCAGTTTCATGCCCAGGGCAAGGTCCGCATTCTCGCTGTCGCCGCGAACAAGCGACTCCAGGCCGCGCCCGACATCCCCACCGCCATCGAGGCGGGATTGCCGGGCATGGTGGCCGCGAATTTCAACGGCCTGTTCGCCCCGGTGGGCGTACCGAAAGACATCATCAACGCGCTTGCAGACGAGACACGCGCCGCGATGGCCGATCCTCAGCTACAGAAACTCATGATCACCTCGGGGTTCGAGCCAGTTCTCGATTCCGGGCCCGAAGCTGCACAGCAAGAAGTCGCCAGCGAGTACGCCCGCTGGACGCCGATCATCAAGAAGCTTGGATTCAAAGTGGAGCAATGAGAACAATTCCGATGAACCGCCGCGACGCGCTGAAACTCGGCCTCGCTACGTTCGCCGCAACATTCGCGCCGTCGTTGACTTTTGCGCAAAGTACATTCCCGAGCCGGCCGATCAAGCTCGTGGTGCCGTTCTCGGCGGGCGGCGTGAACGACATCGTCGGCCGGCAATGGGCCGAGCGGGTCAAGCCAACCCTCGGTTCGGTCTATGTCGAGAACGTCGGTGGCGCTGGCGGCACGCTCGGCGTCATGGAGGTCAAGCGTTCCGACCCCGATGGTCACACCATCGCGCTCGGCAGCACCAGCACCATGGTGCTGAACACGATGACGATGAGCAACGTGGGCTATGATCCCAACCGCGATTTCGTTCCCATCGCCATCTTCGCGGTCAGCACCACCTCAATCGCCGTGCATTCCTCGGTGCCCGCGCAGAACGTCAAGGAGCTGATCTCCTACGTCAAAGCCAACGCCGGCAAGCTATCGTACGGCTCGGCCGGCACCGGGACGATGAGCCATCTGTCCGGCGAATTGTTCAAGCTTCGGACTGAAATGACCGACGTGGTCCACGTGCCCTACAAGGGCGCCGGACCCGGCGTCGCCGACCTCGTCAGTGGCCACATTCCGATGATGTCACCCAACATCAACGGTCAACTGCTGCAGTTCCATCAGGCCGGCAAAATCAGAATCCTCGCGATCAACTCCAAGCAGCGGCTCAAGGCCGCGCCGGATATCCCGACCGCCATCGAACAAGGCGTGCCGAACATGGTCGGCGAGCTGTTCCTCGGCATCTACGCGCCCGCCGCCACGCCCAAAGCCGCTGTCGATGCGATTTCGACAGCGACCAAAAAGGCCGTCGACAATCCGGAGTTCGAAAAGATCCTGATCGCCTCGGGCTTCGAGCCGGCGCCGTATTTCACCGCGGATGCCGCTCGACGCTACATGGGCGAGGAATTCGAGCGCTGGAAGCCGGTGGTCGATGCTATCGGGCTGAAGACTAACTGATCAGGACGCCTTGGCCGCTGCCGCCATGCGCTCCTGCGCGAGCGTTCGCAGCACCCCGCGATCAACCTTGTTGGTCGAGGCGAGCGGCAGTTCGTCCATGAACCACACGAAACGCGGGTGCTGGTAGGCCGGCGCGTTTTCCAGCGCGTATTTCTTGATTGCCGCCTCGGTCGGCGTGTGGCCGGCCTTCGGAATGACGAAGGCCACCGGCTTCGTTCCCTTGATGTCGTCGTCGACCGGAATGACGACGGCCTGCGCGACATCGGGGTGCTTCTCCAGCATGCGCTCGACATCGGTCGGATAGATGTTCTCGCCGCCCGACACGAACATGTCGTCGGTGCGCCCGACAAAATAATGAAACCCGTTGTCGTCGCGCCGAAGCACGTCGCCCGTGATGTAGAAGCCGTCTTTGGTGAACGGCGGCGTCACGTCAGGCCGGTTGTGATAGCCGTTCATCAGTGCCGGGCATTTCATTTCCAGCACGCCTTGCGCGGCCTTCTGGTTGTCGCCATCGACCAGGCGAAGCTGCACCTTGGGATGCGGATAGCCGACCGAGTTGTCCGGCTGCGGCAAGCCTTTCGGATGCGGACCGAACACCACCGGCCCCGCTTCGGTCGTGCCATAGGCGTTGGTCACCTTGGCCTGCGGCAGCGCGCGATGGATCGACGCCATCAGGCTCGTGCTCACCGGCGCCGAACCCATGCGGATGAATTCGACGCTCGACAGGTCGGTCTTCGCCAACGTCTCCGGCTCGCGGAGCATCATGGCAATCATCGGCGGCACCGCGGTCAGCCAGGTTGGCTGGTACTGGCCGATCGCCTCGATATAGGCCTTCGCCTCGAAGCGCGGCAGCAGCACGACGGTGGCGTGCGCAGCGCAGGCGAGTTTGGCCAGCGCCAGCGCGTTCATGTGATAGAGCGGCGCCGCGATCAGATAACGATGCCGTTCGAGATCGAGCGCAAGCCGCGTTTCCACCACCCAGATGTGACTCTGGTGCGAAAGCACGACGCCCTTCGGCACGCCGGTCGAGCCCGAGGTGTAGAGAAACATCGCCGGCTCCGCGGGCTGCGGAATCACGGTTTCGAATTCGCCGGGATCGACGAAGCGGTCGAAGCCGTCATGGCCCTCCTCGCCGAACACGACAGCGGGCAAATCCTCCGGACAATTGTCGCGGCTGGCGCGGTCGCAGAATACGAGCTTGGCGCCAGCGTCCTGGATGATGAAATGGATTGTCTTCTTCGGAAACCTGTAGTTCACCGGTACCGCGACGAGGCCCGCGCGCATGACGCCGAAATAGGCGGCGATAAACTCGACGCGGTTGGCCGAGAGGATCGCGATGCGGTCGCCGCGGGCAAGGCCGCGCTTGGCGAGCCCGCGCGCCACGCCCGTCGTCATAGCATCGAGCTCGGCGTAGCAGTACTCGCAGGGCGTTTCCTCGCCGCCGAGATCAATGATCGCGAGCTTGGTCATGTCGCGATCGCGATTGATCAGGTCGCCGAGGTTCCGGAACTGAGCCATCTACGGATCGAGCGAGCCCAGGTACGCCGCCAGCGCGATCATGTCCTCCTGGGTCAGTTTGGCGACCACCGGCTTCATCAGTTCGACCCATGGCCCGCTGCGATTGCCCGTTTTCATGTCGTTGAGCTGCCGGAACATGTAGGTCGCGGGCCGCCCGGTGATGCCTGGCACCTCGCCGAGGCCCTTGAGCGCCGGCCCGTGACAGATGGTGCAGGCCGTTGTCTTGCCATCACCGCCGGTCATCAGTGCGACGCCTTTGGCGATGCTGCCCTTGGCGACAAAGTCGGTGAACCCTGATTTCGGATCGCGCAGCGCCGCGCGCTCGGGGTTTTGCGGCAGCACGATGATGCGGCTGCCGACCGGCTCGTAGCCGCCGTCGCCGAGCGCAAAGCGCATGCCCCCCGGTCCGACATAGCTCGCCGGCACCTTGTCGGCTTCGAGCACCTTGTTGAAGCCGGCGGTCGGCTTGAGTGCCGCGTAATAATCCGCCGCCGCTTTCACCTCGGCGTCGGTCAGAACCTTGGCCATGGCGATCATCACGGTCGCGCGCACGCCCTTGCGCTCGCCGTTCTTAAAGGCCGCCATCTGGCGGATGATGTAGTTCGCCGGCAATCCGGCGAGACTTGAAGATTCCGGATGACCGTCGCCGGATGGCAGATGACATTGCGCGCAGGCGCGGCCCGCGGGCTTTGCACCGCCGCGCGCGACAATCTCCGGCATCGGTGGGTGTTCGTCGGGGAACCAGTCGGGTGGATTGAACGGATCGTCGATCTGCGCCTGAGTGTATTTCTTGGTGCTGCCCGGGACTTGCTTCAGATGCACGGTGTCGTGCGGCTCGGGTTTGGGCGTGACCGGATAGGCCCAATCCATGTCGTCTTGCGCCAGAGCAGCGCCCGACCACAGCGCGATCGCAACGACGCAGATGAGCGTTTTCATGTCAGGCCTTCGGCGGTGGCGGCGGTGCGGTGAAATAAGTGCCACGGCCGCTCGCCAAGAGCTTGCCCTGAGCGTCGTAGATCGACGCCTCGGACGTCGAGAACTGGCCGCCCATGCGGACGACCTTGCCCTTGATGGTGAGATCGCCCGGCAATGCGACCGCGTGGTAATCCACCCGCATGTCAATGGTCGGCACGCCGCGGCCGAGCTTTCGCACCATCGCCCAGTCGGCGCCCAAGTCGATCAGCGCTGCAAGAATGCCCCCGTGGGTGTAGCGGCGATCGATGTTGACCACCCATTCCTCGCGCCAGGTGGCTTTGAGCTCGATGCCGTCGTCATGGACGGCGACAACCTTCAGCCCGAGCCATTTGTGAAACGGCGCGCGGGTGACGATGTCCTGAATCTGCTCCAGTGTCAGGTCCGCGCCGGGGTTTTTTGCTTTGTCGTTCACGGCGTCACCACCACCTTGCCGAAAATCTCGCGGTCCTGGATCAGGCGAAGTCCTTCGCTCGCCTGTTCGAGCGGCAGCACCTTGTCGATCACGGGCTTGATCTTGCCCTGCTGGATCATCTCCATCAACGCCGACAGGTTGTCGTCGTAGAAGCTGTTGGAACCCTTGATCTCGATCTCGAAGCTCCAGACGTAGCGCAAATCCTCCTTCGGGTCGTGGCCCGCGGTCGCGCCGCACACCAGGAGCTTGCCGCCGCGCTTGATGCAGCGGAGCGACGGCACCCAGGTGTCGCCGCCGGTGAAGTTGACCACCACGTCGACGCCGCCCTCGTAGGAGCGCCGCTGCGGCTTGCCGTATTTCTCGATCGCCCATTTCGACCAGTCGACCTTGGTGTAGTCGACCACCTCGTCGGCGCCGAGCTCTTTCAAGCGGCGCATCTTGTCTTCACTTGAAGCACAAGCGATCACCTCGGCACCGAGCAACTTGGCCAGCACGACGCAGCCGGTGCCGACGCCGCCGCTGGCGCCCAGCACGATGACCCGGTCGCCCTTCTTCACGGTGTTGTGGGTGATCAGCATGCGGTGCGCGGTGCCGTAGGCGACCGGCAGCGACGCCGCGTCCTCGAAGCTGACGCCTGCAGGCACGGCGACGAGCTGATCGGCAGCGACCAGGCAATATTCCGCCATGCCGCCGTCGAGCATCTCGCCCATCAGACCCTTTTTCTTGTTGAGCGGATTGACCAGCACGCGGCCGCCGGCCTTCCACTTCGACACCCCGGGACCGACCTCGGCGATCTCGCCGGCCATGTCGAGGCCGGGGATCACCGGCAGCGGCACCTTGATGCCGGGCATGCCTTTGACGGTGAACACGTCGTGGTAGTTGAACGACGACGCGCGCACGCGGATGACGACATGGCCTTCGATCACCTGCGGCATCGGGTAGTCGCCGACCACCTGCAGCTCGTCAAGACCGCCGTGCTTGCGCAGCACCAGTGCTTTCATCGTTTTGCCGGCCACCTGTGTTCCTCCGCCCTTGTCTCGTTTCCATTGTGCCTAGCGCGGAATCCCTTGTCAGCCAACGCTCCGCCGCCCCTGTTCTTTGTTTTTCGGGCCCGTGGTAGCCCCCATCCCTGTTTTCCTTCTCCCCTCAAACGAGGGATGGAGCGCCGGGAAATCCCCTCCTGTCCCATGCGCAGTTACTCATGCTGCTGGCCGAAGAGCGCAGGCGAAGCAAGCGGCTGTTAGAACTGCTAGCTCAATAAGGGTGTGCCAGCCCCCGACGAATGTCCGCTATTGGGGGTAAAGCGGGCATGCGTTTTTGCACTACAAATGTCTGCTTTTGATCCATATCAACCATCTGCCAGCATCTCATGTTGCAGTAGCGAAGCAGGTTTCATCCCTATCAACGGGCCCGGTTTAGCCGTTATGATGCAATGTCCAGAAGGAACATCATGGCCACAGCAATTGCTGCTCGTCCCACCTCAATGCCGAAAGCGAAAGTCGGCAGCGGAGCCCGCTCGAAAAACGCAGCGAAGTCCGGGATCAAGACATCATGGGCAGGCCGAGTTCCGTACCTGAAGCCCGGCAGATACGCCGACGGTATGCCCTTTCACGAAATCGAATATCTAGCTTGCAAGCTGGTTCTGAAACCGAACAGGTTCAGGTCGCGCAAGAACTTGTTCGATTTCGCAAAGGTACTCCGGGCGGCTGCAGAACAATGCGGTGTGGAATTCTCGACAGAGGAGTTCGAAAACGCGCCGCTCAAGATCCGTGAAGTCCTCTTCATCGATACCAAGGACTTTCGGCTGTACAACAACGCATTCATCCTGCGTCGGCGCATCCCCTATACGGACGGTTTCCCTTCGGGAGAGCCGGAAATTGTGTTCAAGTACAGACACCCGGATATCCAGAAAGCGGCCGAGACAGACGTACGCCCCCAGATCCTTGGAAACCATAGGGTGAAGTTCAAGTGCCAAGTCTTGCCCCTCAAGGATCGTCTTGGTGGAATTCGCATGCTTTTTTCTCACAACGTTCAGTTTCCGCGATCCCATGTCGGCGAACTCGATGCAGACATACTCCAATTCAAGACGATTGCGAAAATCTTCCCGGTGCTGAATCGCTTAAAGAAATCACCGGACGAAAAGTTTGATTTGGTCAACGGCACTATCATAGAGGAAGTGCTTCAAGATATCGGCTCGATCGATTTCGGCTCAGGAACTCAAAGCGACGACGAATGTGGGAATCTGGCGCACCCGCGGAGAACACAGGCCGTTAATCGGGGAGTTCGCCTACCAGATCCGATTCCGCGACAGGAAGCTATTGACCCTGGACGCGATGCAAAGGGCCGAGCGCTTCTTCCTAGCGCTGCAGTATGCCGCCAAGGATTGGATCGCGCTGAATGCCACGAAGACCGGTATAGTGTACCGGCTGCTCGGCAATGCCCCGACAGCTCACGAGTGACCGAACGGGGAGTGAGTGACCATGACCAAGGAAATCGAACGCAAGTTTTTAGTGAAGGGCGATGCGTGGCGAGCTCTCGCCAAGGGCACAACATACCGGCAGGGTTACCTCAACAGTGTCAAGGAGCGCACGGTCCGGGTTCGGACGGCAGAAGACAAGGCATACCTCACTGTTAAGGGCTTATCGGTTGGTGCGACCCGGCCCGAATACGAGTACGAAATTCCTTTCGATGAAGGCAAAGCGATGCTGGATACGCTTGCCGAGAAGCCGTTGATCGAGAAGAAGCGCTACAAGATCCCCGCTGGCGATCTCACCTGGGAAATCGACGAGTTCCTCGGCGACAACGCAGGATTGATCGTTGCAGAGTTGGAGCTCAAGAGCGAAGACCAAGCCTTCGCCAAGCCCATATGGCTTGGCGACGAAGTCACTGGTGATCCCCGTTATTACAACGCGAATCTTATCAAGAATCCGTTCATGCGCTGGTCGTAATTCAGCGCGCCGCAGTTTGCGACGTGTAACGCGCGCCGACCGCGGCATAGAGAGTATCTACTGTGACGGACGTTTTTGCGATAAATACAGCGCTTTCCGCCGAAGCATCCGCGAAAATTGTCCCGCGGGCAGAGTTTCGTGTGTTCGGACACGGAATTATCGAGACTGTTCAAAAGAAGATGTGGGACGCCGGGGCGGTACTGTGGAGGGCCCGGAAGATGCCGGCGGAGACGTATTTCCTTTCCGCGCACACCGACGAGGCGAATGTGAAGGTGCGTGACGGCTTGCTCGACATCAAAACCAAGGCCGGCGAGACTCCCGAAGGGTATGAGATTTTCCAGCCTCGCGGTAAGTTTCAGTTTCCAGTGAAGAAGGCAGACCTCACGACCATTCTATCGCACCTCGGCGTAAAGACGGATCTCAACCGGGAAACCTGCGCGCTTGAGGAATTCACCGAGATCGCGCGCCGTCATCCGGACCTCGTGCCGGTAACAATCGAGAAGATGCGCTACGGGTTTACGGTTGACGGGATCATCTGTGAGTATGCGCAGGTGTGGTTCAATGGTGCTCTGCTTGAGTCTGCGTGCAGCGAGAGTGAGAACTACCCAGGTATACGCAAAGCGATCATGGCTTTGGGCATCGGTTCGATGCCGAACGTCAACTACCTGAAAGCGGCCAAGCGCGTGGTTGGCATGGGCTAGCCGATCTTGCACCAGCGCTGAACGTTACGGGTCGCCTAGTTGACTGCGGCCCCCATCTTGATCGAGGAAACGAACTGGTTTGGGCAACGATCGCAATTTATACGCATGACGAGGGCACTCATGACATGGCTCACTTCGGTTCAACGAGACATCGTTGGGGTGAGGTTCGCCGTCAATGTTTTTATCGGAACGACCGTCACTTGGTACGTGCTGAAGCACATCTTCGACGATGACAATCCGATCTGGGCCATTGCCTCAATGGTCGCGGCATCCGATCCCCGGGTGCAAGAAGCGGCCCGGATGTTCAAGAGTCGCATCATAAACGTATTGGTTGGCTGTGCGGTTGGACTACTCTTTGTGGTCATCGGTGGATCGAGCGAGTGGAAGCTACCGATTGCATTGGCCATAACCGTCCTTTTGTCATCTTATGCGGTTCAGATCCCGACAATGTGGCGTCAGGCACCGATTACAGCAGCACTTGTTATCGCGGCAGGACTGACACACCAATCCAAGCTGAGCGGCATCGAAAATGGCGTGCACAAGGTTGCGGAGGTCATCTTTGGCTGTGTTGTGGGCCTACTAGTGAGTTGGCTGATGGCGAAGGTCTGGCCGGTGGCCGAGCCCGAAAATCGACCGTGACCGAAACCACGCTGCTTGGCCGCGCCGATCAAGGTGATCGAATGGTGCAAATTGTTGCGGCGCATATGTCGCTTCCTGGCACTTAGCGGACACGCTGATGGGCACCCACGGCGATATCCCCGTTGCCGGGGATCGCCGCTGTCGGGGTGCGCGCGGCCAGTGACGTAGGCCGCTGCGCCTCCCCGGGCTCCCCCGCGGCACGCGTTGTCGGCGGCCGCGCCCTGTTCCGTCATCAAACGTGGCGATCGACGACGCCCTCGATGAACAAGGCTGCCGACAAGATAGATGCGGTTCGGAGGGGATAAGTTATTTTTGGCCCAGAAATTCAGCCAAATGGCCCTTCCAGATCGTCGCGTTGCGTCGCGTTCTGGTGCCCCTGCGATCGTGGCGACGCCGGCAGCACCACGCAGCGCGCGCCGGGAATACGCGCGACGCCCGCCTCCAGCACGCCAAGCTCAGGCGGGTTCACCGCATCGTCCGCGAAATTGATGGCGAGGAGGCGCGCCTTGATCCTTTCAAGATCGGCGGACGGATCGTAGTCCATCGTCGACTCGATCTGATAGAGCCGGTTGTTGGCGTCGCCCTTCTTCGCGTTCTCGACAAGCTGCCGGTAGAATGTATCGGCCTGTTCGCGCGTGGCGCCGCGCTCCTGGATGCGGACGACGTTCTGAGTGAACAAAGCGGAAAGCGGCGCGACGCGGGCCCAATTCGTCGGCTGCTTCTCATAGTCACCGTTGTTCCACTCTGGATCGTTGCGGATGGCCTCGACGTTGATCCGGCGCTGCATCCAGTTCCGTCCACTCATCGGACCGGGCTGACTTGCAATCGGAACGAGCGCGTCCATGAAATCCGGGAACATCTCGCCGAACATCCAGCTCAGCATGCCGCCGAGCGAGACGCCCATCACCAGCTTGAGATGCGGGATGCTCAAGCCCTCGGTGACGAGCCGGTGTTGCGCCACAGCGACATCGTGCAGGCGGTATTGCGGAAAGCGCGCGCGGAGACCATCACTCGGCTTGCTGGAGCCGCCAAAGCCGATGATGTCGGGGATGATGAGAAAATGCCGCGCGGCATCGAGCGGCTGGCCAGGGCCGAACAACTCGTTTGCCAGCGCCGGTTCGAGCCAGGACTTCGCCGTGCCCGTCGTGTTGTGGATCAGAAGCACGGCGTCGGCCCTCGGCGTGCCGAGCGTGATGTAATGCTGACGAAGCTCAGGCAACGTCTCGCCGCTGGCGAAGCGGAAGTTTTTGAGGATGAAGTCGTCTTCGCGGAGATTAGGCCAATTCGTATCGGTCATGAGCGTGCATATCCGAAGAGGTGCAGAAATGGCAGGGCTGCCGTCCTACACCAACGCACCGAAACGATTGCCGCAAGCCCCCACCGCCGGGTAGTTTAGCGCCCTGCCCCACCGCCCGCCGGAGTACCCCATGAAAGAGAATTTCCGTCAGTTCCTCGACCGGTTGCGGCAGGCGGGCGAACTTGTCGACCTGCACCAGGCGGTCGACATCCGCCACATCGCGACGCTGGTCGATCAGGCCAAGACCGCGCTCTTTTTCCACAAGGTCATCGGCTACGACGTCCCGGTGGTGTCCGGCATCATCCGCACCAAGGAGCGCGCCACCATCGCGATGGGCTGCGAGACCTTCGGCGAGATCGAGCACAAGCTCGCGGCCGCGATCGCCAAACCCATTCCGCCGAAATACGTCAACGGCTCGCCGACCCGCGACGTGGTGATGCTTGGCGACGACGTCGACCTCTACAAGCTGCCGATCCCGATGTCGTCCATCTACGACGGCGGACCGATGATCACCGCGGGCGTGGTGATCTGCAAAGACCCCGAGCTCGGTTTCAACAGCGGCATCTACCGTTTCATCGTCAAGGAAAAGAGCCTCACCGGCATCGATATCGTCACCCCGAACAACATGCGGCTGTTCGCGCAGCGCGCGCTCGAGCGCGGGGAGCCGCTGCCGATCTCTATTTCCATCGGCGTGCACCCGTTCGAGATCACCGGCTCAGGCTTCCGCGCTCCGCTCGGCGTCGACGAAATGGGCATTGCCGGCGGGCTTCGTGGCGAAGCGGTGCAGCTCGCACCATGCTCAACCATCGACGTGCCCTACATCGCCGATGCCGAGATCGTTCTGGAGGCGGAAATCCTGCCGACCGGCTGGACGTGGCCGGAAGGCCGCTTCGGCGAGTTCACGCGGCTGATGGGCGGGCTGCACTGGAATCCGCTGGTCCGCATCAAGGCGATCGCGATGCGCAAGGATGCGGTCTACTACAACCTGCATATGCCATGGGAGAACACCTGGCTCGCGGCGCCGACGCGCTACACCGCGATCCGGCAGGCGCTGAAGGTCGCCAACGTCCAGGTCGCCGACATCAACGTCACGCTCGGCGGCTGCGCATTCTGGCACGCCGTCATCTCGATCAAAAAGGGCGCAGCGGGCGACGGCAAGAATGCGCTGCTCGCGGCGCTGTCGGTGATGGACCTCAAGCATGTCGTCGTGGTGGACGACGACATCGACATCAACAACCCGACCGACGTGGAATGGGCGATCGCCACGCGCGTCCAGGGCGACAAGGACGTCGTGATCGTTTCGGGTGCGCGGGCGAAGCCGCTCGATCCGAGCCTCTTGCAGGGCGCCGGCGTGGTTCCGATCGGCGCCAAGGTCGGCATCGACGCTACGATACCCGAGCACATCCCGAAGGAACACTACGAGCGCATCACCTACGCCTACGCCGACACCGCCAAGGTGGACGACTACGTCAAGGGCAAGAAGGACAGCGCGGGAAAGTCCGGCGACGAGCGCGAGGTGGAATTGCTGGCGAAGAAGATTTTCGACGCCATCGACAAAGAGCCGCTGTATTACACCGACATCTCCGAGCGATTCGCGGAATACGATTTCAACACAGTGGCGCGCGCGCTCGGCCATCTGCACAAGACCGAGAAGCTCTGGCAGGACCCCAAGGGCAAGATGTGCGTGCGCGGATCGAAGTTCGCGGCGGCGTTGCCGGTGAAGAAATAGAGACGCGAGGCCGTGCATCCTTCGAGGTGCGCAAAAGCGCGCACCTCAGGATGACGGGTCTAGCTCAGTGCTACTAGAAAGCTAAAATGATCATCGACACCCACTGCCACGTCATCGCCGCCGACACCAAGAAATATCCGCTCAAGCCGCTGTTCGGGAAACAGTCCGACTGGTCGGCCGAACACCCGCTCGATTACCCGGACATGGTGGCGGCCGACAAGGCGGCCGGCGTCGATAAGTCCGTGCTGGTGCAGGCGTCGTCGGCCTATGCGTTCGACAATTCCTACGTGACGGACTCGGTCGCGGCGCATCCCGAGCGCTTCACCGGCGTGTTCTCCATCGATGTCGTCGCGCCCGACGCCGTGCAGAAGATGAAGCACTGGATGGGCCAGGGCCTCACCGGCATGCGCATCTTCACCTCCGGCTCGACCCACGCCGAACAGGAAACGTTCTTCGCCGACGAGGCAGCCTCGCCGGTCTGGCAATACGCCAGCGAACAGGGCCTGTCGATCTGCATGCAGATGCGCGTCGTCGGTCTCCCGCTGCTCGAAACCGTCATTAAGCGGTTCCCGAAGGTGCGGATCATCCTCGACCATTTCGCCCGGGCGGAGGCCGCCGACGGCCCGCCGTTTGCCTCGGCCGCGCCGCTGTGGGCGCTGTCGAAATATCCGAACGTCTATCTCAAGCTCACCCACCGGCCGATCGAGCAGTCGGTGAAAGGACAGTCCACGCCGGAGGCATTTCTCGGCAAGGCGGTGGCCGAATTCGGCGCCGCGCGCATGTGCTGGGGTTCCAACTTTCCGGCCGCCAAACCGCCGCTGCCGGAGCTGATCCAGATGGCCCGCAAGGCGCTTTCCTTCCTGCCGCAAGGCGATCAAGATCAGATCTTCTACAAGACGGCGCTGGCGCTCTATCCGGCGCTTGCCAAGAACTAATGGGAGTAACGCCGTGCTGACCCGACCCGACAAGATGAAGCTCCACACGCTGCTTGGCAGTTATCCCAACGCGGTCGCGATGAAGGACGGGCGGGTGAGATCCGACCTGGTCGAATTTGATTTTCCGGACTTCCCGGTTCCGAACCGCGGCTTCAAGCCGATGGTGCGCGAGCACAAGTTCGACTGCGGCGAGCTGGCCATCGTCACCTTCCTGCAGGCCCGGGAGTTCGGCCTGCCCTACGTGTTGCTGCCGGCGACCGTGGTCGGGCGCGGCCAGCTTCACACCGTCGCCTACAATTCCGAGCGTGGCCCGATGAAGCCGTCCGACCTGAACGGCAAGAAATTCGGCGTGCGGTCGTACACGCAGACGACGGGCATCTGGGTGCGCGGCATCCTGGGCGAAAGCTTCGGCGTCGACTGGTCCAAGGTGGAGATCACCACCATGGAGGACCCGCATGTCGCGCAGTACAAGGACCCTTCGTTCGTCAAGCGCGCGCCGGAAACCAAGCAACTGCCGCAGATGCTGATAGATGGCGAATTGGACGCCGCACTGATCGGCGACAAGTTCCCCGATCCGCGATTCAAAACTCTGGTGCCGGACGCGGAAGCCGCCAACAAGAAATGGGCAGAGACACACGGCGGCGTGCCGATCAACCACATGGTGATCGTACGCGACAAGATCGCCAAGGAACGCCCCGACGTGGTCGAAGAGATTTTCCGCGTGTTCAAGGCCGCGCGCGATCTCGACACAACGGCGCCGAAGGGCGCGCTGGACCCCTATCGGTTCGGCGTCGAGGCCAACCGCGCGGCGCTGGAGCGGGTGATCGACTATTCGCTCAAGCAGCAGATGATCAAGAAAAAGGTCACGGTGGACGAGTTGTTCGACGACTTCACGCGCAAGCTCGGCGCGTGATCATGCGCACGATCGCCATCCTTGCCTTCCTAGCCGTCACGGCGATCGCGCCCGCCCACGCGCAGGACGCGCAAGGCTTCCCCAACCGCGCTGTGAAGATTGTGGTGCCGTTCCCGGCCGGCGGACCGACCGACGTCAACATGCGGATCGTCGGCCAGAAGCTTTCCGAAATCTGGGGCCAGGGCGTGGTGATCGAGAACCGCCCCGGCGCCAACACCGGCATTGGCGCGCAGATGGTGGCCAAGTCGCCGGCCGACGGCTACACGCTGCTCGCGGCGATGGACACCACGCTCGTCATGAATCCGGCGACCGGCGCGTCGATGAACTACGATCCGTTCAAGGACTTCGCCCCGATCACACTCACTGCAAAGAACACGTCCCTCCTCACGGTGCGTGCCAGCGACGGGCCAAAGACGATCCAGGAACTGATCACGCGCGGCAAGGCGAGCGACAAGAAGCTGAGCTACGGCGCCGGCATCACGATCACGCGGCTTGCCGGCGCGACCTTCGCCAAGGCAGCCGGCATTGAGGTGCAGCTCATTCCGTACAAGGGCAGCTCCGAAGTGGTGCAGGGCCTGCTCACCGGCAGCGTCGATTTCATCGTCGACGGCATCGCGCCGAGCCTGCCGCTGATCAACAGCGGGCAATTCCGGGCGCTCGCCAAGCTCAACAACCGGGCGTTGCCGACGCTGCCCGACATCAGACCGCTCGCGGAGGCCTCGGGCCTGCCTATCGACGAGATGTCGAGCTGGATCGGCCTTGTCGCGCCGGCCGGCACGCCGACAGCCATCGTGCAGAAAATCCATGCGGATGTGGTGCGCGCCATGGCCGACGCTGCCGTCGCCGACCGGCTGGAGAAGGCCGGCATCCTCGCTGTGACCACGACGCCTGTGGAGTTCGACAAATACTTCCGCGACGAGGCGGAACGCTGGGCCAAGGTCTATAAGGAAAGCGGGATCAAGCTCGACCAATAATTCGGAGAGAACGCCATGAACGTGATGCCCACCATGAGCAAGGACGCAGCGGCGATGGCGGAGCCGCGCGCGCGCGTCGGACTGATCATCCCGTCGGTCAACACCTACAGCGAACCGCAGTTCAATCATTTCGCGCCGGAGGGGCTCGGCATTCATGTCGCGCGGGCGCGCGTGGCCGGCGAATGGAAGCGGCCGCTGCCGGAGATGAAGGGCGAAATCGCCGACGCGGCGAAGCTGTTATCGGACGCCCATCCCGACGTCATCGTGTTCCACTGCACCGACACGTCGATGACGCAGGGGCCGCAGGGCGAGGGAAAAATCCTCGACATCGTCAAGGACGCAACCGGCATCGACGCGATGGCGACAAGCCGGCTGGTGCTCGACGCGCTGCAGGCGCTCGGCATGAAGAAGGTGGTGCTGCTCACGCCCTACAAGAGCAACAAGGCGGTGATCGACTATCTCAGCGCCGCGGGCGTGACCGTGGTCGCGGACGTGGCTCTCAAACTCGAGGCGTCGAACTTCGGCAGCGTCACCCCGCAAGAATGGGCACGGCTGGCCAAGGAGAACGACCGGCCGGACGCCGATGGCATTTTCCTGTCCTGCACCAACACCCGGCAGATCGAGGCGATCGCCGACATCGAGAAAATGCTCGGCAAGCCGGTGGTCAACTCAAACCAGGCGGTGCTGTGGGGCGCGCTGAAGCGGCTCGCGGCGAAGGTTGCGCCGGTGAAGCCGATGCCGGAGCTCGGGAGGTTGATGGCGGTTTGAACGCCGACGAAATAACAGACCTCATCCTGAGAAGCCCGCCGAGGCTTTAGCGAAGGTAGCGTAGCTACAGAACCAACAATGCTTTTACTGCCAGCCGCCAAGTCCAAACACGGAAGTTGATCACGTCCTTCCGTGGACTTTTGTTCTGGAAGATAAGAGTTGGAATTTGGTTCTCGCGTGTAGCAATTGCAATACCAAACGCGATCGATTGCCGATTTCGGATGCCATCGAGCGCCTGTGTAGGCGAAATGAAGAAATTAGGAGTGGAGCCGCAACATTAAGCTCAAACTTGCTGCGCGATTTTCATGAATGGCAATCACGGGAACTTGGATATCATGTGAAGGGTCTCTACGACCAAGCAATTGCCGACGCATTTCCAGTCTGGACCCTTGACTGCGACCCGAGACACTAGGTCGGTAAACGATAGACGCCGAGCGCGGTAAAGTAGTCTCATGACATCGACCGCGGATGCGAATCGATTGCTGCCGATGGGTCATTCTAGCCAGTCCTGCCTTCTTTTAGCATGACGAGCTTAGTGCCCCGCCGCCCGCCAACTAAAAAGGAACTACGCTCAAATCCGATCCAATGCTTCCTCAGTGCTGCGGAACCAGCCTGCACCTTTCGTCGCGATCCATGACGACGCTTCGCTCTTTGTCTCGAACCCACCGATGTATTGAATGTACCCGTTGGGCCTGGTCATGCGGACGCGATAGCCCGCCGAGGCGGACACAATTTCAAAGTGAACCGACGGTTCTGAACCGATCATGCTAGGCAATATGCACTGCCTCGGGATCGATGACCAGTACTCCAATTCAGACCACGGGGGGCCACGGCGCGCGCGCAGTCGGTGGAAGGGAGCGATCAAAAATGATACCCGTGTCTCGAACCAAAGCAACCGCTAGCAGCGGCGCCCATGCGTCATAACTCGCGGGTGTCCGGATCATCGAAAATGTCGTCCCATAGCAGCGGCGGCTCAGCCACACTCGGTCTATTTCAGGGTTACGTTTCTTATACCCAGCCGAGAAATCCCGGTCTGGGTTCGGGGACAGGCACGCGATGGCGCGTCGCCTTTCTCCTCCCCAACGGCAACCCATGTCGGATAGGTAATGCACCGTCGGCCGAACCCGCATTCCCTCAAATAATGAAGTCGTTGAGGTTATTGAGCGACGTCACACTGTCAAGATGAACCTGCATGTTCGGCGCATCGCTGCCACTGCTGCCAATCGTTTCTGCCGTATCCGTCGTATTAACGTAGACATCGATCGACCCGTCCGCGTTTGTCACCCAACCAATGCTGTGGGCGTTGAGAGTCACGTCGGATAGAGGCCCAGGAGTGATCGAATCAATTCCATCGATACTAGAGAAGTCGAGTTTGTCTGTGCCTGAAACGAAATCGGTAATAACGTCGAATTGCCCACTGCCGGCGGGGGAATCCAAGACGCTAAGAAACTTGAATGTATCGGGCGCACCGCTGTTCCCGGGCAGTATACCCCCGGTTAGAAGATCTGCGCCGTATCCCCCGATGATAATGTCGCTCCCTTGGCCACCTTGGATCTCATCGTTTCCCGAGCCGCCGTAAAGCTCGTCTGTTCCATTGCCACCTATGATGAGGTCATTGCCTGAGCCTCCAAATACGATATCCGTAGATGTGTTACCAAAAATCTTGTCGTCGCCGGGGCCTCCATAGATCGTCTGGGTGGAAGTTCCGCCCAAGATCGTATCGACACCGGACGTGCCGATGACGGTTATTGCATCCTCGTGGGTTCCGGAAGGGTTAGTTCCGGTGGCGCGATAATCGAAATCGTTAGGGTCCAGCCCGCTGACAATGACCGGCTGCGCCGAGCCTCCAGCGGTAGGCTGCGATGTAGACGTAGAGGTATCGTTCGGAGGCGGCAGCGTAGAGATATCGTTTGGAGGCGGCAGCGTAGAGATATCGTTTGGAGGCGGCAGGATATCGTTTGGAGGCGGCAGCGTAGAGGTTCCATTCGGAGGCGATGAGATTACCACCACAGTATGCGGATTTGAGTCCGTATTCGGTGACGTGACGTCTTGCGGCACGAATGTCGAGTTCTGCGTTACGATGATGAAATTGGTCGGGCTATATGAGAGCGGAACCAAATCGAACACTGTGCCGGAGCTGAATGTTGCATCGGCTCGCCGCTGGAAGGTAAGCCCTTCCTGGCCCATACGGAAGATTACGTGCGCAGCATGTGAATTGGCTTCGAGCTCAGCCATCCTGGCCGCGCTATTCCTCACCATTTCGGCGAGGTAGCTTGAACCAACTTGCTCGATCACCAACGAGAACTCTGGATCTGCAAGGGTATATGAGCGGGAAATGGCTCCCTTGGTTTCGACCTCTACCACCCCGTGCAAGAGGTCTTTGTAGCCGAGCGTACCGTTGGTCAGAAACGTGATATCCTGGCTTCCGGCTTCAGCCTTTGCTGTTAAGACGGCAATCAATGAGGCAACCGAGAGAGAACCGATCCCGCTCCTGCGCGCAGCCTTCGGCATGACCGTGTTCGCGACCATTCCTGGTGTTCCGAACTAGAAGGGACCGATAACCATTCCGGTCGACGAGGGGGGGTCCTAAACACGCGAGGACTTGGCTGGTTCCGAAGCACTTGAAATTATTCTATACCACTTTGCAAGCTATTGATGTGCGTTTTGCAAGCTATTGATGTGCGTTCGGTGACAGGGCGATATTGACGATTTTAACCGTCATTGCTCAGTGCGTTGTTGCACCTCATTTGGTGGCTTGTTAAAAGAGCGCAACCGTCGTTTCTAATATGGACGAGTGGAGGAGTTGATGCGTGAACGCGCCCTTATCCTGCGCCTCCTCCTTGGCCTTTTTTCCTTTGTCAGCGGACTTATTGTTTCAGATTCTGTGCTGGCTCAGGGCACACTTTCTCCCGCGGTCGGAGGCCACCAAACGTCCATAGGCAGAGTTGTGACCGCAAAGGGCCGGATCACAATCGAACATCCATCGGCCGTCGTTGTTCAGGCCAATGTTGTTGGTACTGCGCAGGCGAAGGTTGGCGATCTTGTCTATCAGGGCGATGTTATTCAGACAGGGCCCGATGGCAACGTCGGTCTTACGCTTTCCGACGGAACCGCGTTCAATTTGTCCAGTAACGGCCGGATGGTTTTAAATGAATTCGTCTATGACCCGTCCGCGACATCGAATGTTGCCTTGTTTAGCCTAACCAAGGGCAGCTTCACCTTTGTCGCTGGCACAGTAGCCAAGACCGGCGACATGAAGGTCGATACCCCAGCTGCTGTCATGGGTATTCGGGGGACGACACCGCGCGTCGAGATACTCGACAACGGGTCCGTAAGATTTTCCACCCTTGTCGAGGAATTGAAGCAGGCCGTAAACCAAGCCCCTGACAAAGCTCGAGACAGCGGGCGCTCTAGAGCTACCCGCGGTCAAGGAGTGCAGAAGGTAAGGCCTCGCGACGTTGACGGTAGAATTTGCCGAGGTTGCTAATGATCACGTTTGCCGCCTAGTGCATATCGCGTGATCGGTTCGCCAAACGTTTCTGAACTGAGGCGGCGGAACTAGACATGCAACTCCACTTGGCCCGTGCATTCCTTTGCGCCCTGCTGTCGCCAGCAAGCGCATTATTGCTCGCATCGTTGGCAGCTGCACAAAGCCCCAAGCTCAAGAACATGGAATTGTGCAACGATTTTCAGAACATCTCGGCCGATCTTCAGATCAATGGCTGTACCGCGCTTATTCAGGTGGGCGGGCTGATGCCACAGGGTGTCGCGATCGCTCACAACAATCGCGGTAACGCCTACCAGAGGAGAGGTGACTACGATCGCGCCATCGATGATTACATTCGAGCATTGAATTCCAAACCTGACTACGCCGAAGCTTTTAACAATCGCGGGGTTGCTCACTACAAAAAGAAGGCATTTGGTCGCGCGATTCAGGACTTTGATCGGGCCGTCGAGTTGAAACCAGACTATGCCAGCGCCTTTGCAAACCGGGCCAAGACCTATCAGAGCAAGGGCGACTATCACCGTGCCGCTACAGACTACGACGAGGCCATTCGTCTCAATCCTAATTCTGAAACCATTTGGAATGAGCGTTGTTGGACGCGAGCCTTAACAGGAGACTTGTTGTCGGCGCTTGCGGACTGCAATGAGGCGCTGCGATTAAACCCTTCAGCCGCGGCGATCATCGACACGCGCGGGTTTGCGTATCTCAAGATGGGTCATTGGGATGCGGCCATTGCCGACTATAATTCCGCCCTTCGTTTGGAGCCGAATTTCGCGACGTCACTTTATGGACGTGGGCTCGCCAAGATAAAGACGAACGACAAGGCCGCTGGCCAATCTGACGTGAATGCGGCGATCGCAATTAGCCCAACTATCGCGGAGAATTTTGCGCGATATGGTCTACAATAGATCATGACAAAAATTTGGATGCGACGCGATTAAGCAGCGAACGACCTCGAAGGCAATTTCCCGTCTATAAAAGGCGCGTGTTACGCTTGTGCCAGTTTATCGCCCGTGCCAGCAAGTTTGAAACGGACGATGCGTGCCATCGACCGCCGCGCGGCAAGCGGACGCCTCGCTGATTGGGTGCGCTGGAGACCGCTTCGAGTGTTTGCGCACCGTATTCCGGATCGCGTCGATTATCGGAACGAGCCCACCACAAACTCATCAACCGCGGCAATCTGAACCACTCGACCGAATGCACCCGCGCTTGCGATGTTGATTAGATTGCCCAGTCTCGCGCCGCCCGCGCGCTTGGCCGCTAAGGCGGCCCGGATCCGCTCAGAGATCAGCCGGCGTTCCTTCTCGGCCAGTGCCGCGCAAGGTGCAGCATGAACGGGTCGGCGTCCCGGCCGAGTTCGGCAACGATGAAAGGCACGCATTGGGCCATCAGCCCGGACACGAAGGCCACATCCCGCGAAAGCCGATCAAGCTTGGAGACGAGTGCGCTGCACCTCGCAGCCCGGGCTGCGGCCGAAGCCGCGGCGAGTTGCGGGCGTCGATCCCGCGCACCGGCGCCTTTGCCGGTTTTTACTTCGAAGTATTCGCCGAGAAGGGTCATTCCCTCCGCCTCGGCAAACCTGGCGAGCGCAGCGCGCTGAGCCTCGGATTCCAAGTCCCGATTGCCCTTGTTGGCGGGTAGATACCCTCGATAAGGCAATCGCAAGAAGGCGGCATTGCTCAGGGAGCGAGATTGATATCCGCAATCACCGGCAGATGATCCGAAATCTCTCGAGCGTTGCGATCGCTGTGCACGCTGAGAAGCGCCGACGCTGGACTACAGTAAATGCGGTCGAAGCGAAATGTCGGGCAAAACGATGGAAACGTCCTTAAGCGACTGCGCGCCGGGAGGCGTGCCGCCAACAGCTTCCTGACCGAGCCAACCCAGAACCAATCATTGAAATCGCCCATCACCACCGTGGTTAAGGGCACATCGCCAATTAAACGCAGCAGAGCATCTGCCTGATCGCGGCGTTCGCCAATGCTTAAGCCTAGATGAGTGGCGATCACCCGCAAGGTTTCACTGGCTTCCCTGCCCAATGCAATACCGAGATACCGCCCACGTTCGTTGGAAGACAGACAGGTACCTCAAGATTGGAATCCAACACGGCTTGCAGGCTATAATGCGTGTCGGATGCCGGTAATGCGCGCTGGAACTTGACCCGGCGCTGGGGGATCGGGAATGCGAACTTCCTGGTGGGCCTGCATAGTCGTGGGGGTCCTGACTTGCTCGGCAGCGTATCTACTCTTCAATCAATCGTTGCCAACCGCGTCACCGGGAACGTCCGAGCAGTCTGAACGGCATCTACTCGATCAAAAACCAGAGCAGCCACTTGCTTACAATGACGAGAGGCGGTTGCAGGACGTTGACCCGGCCCCTGCTGGTTTGGAGCCTGATCAATTGCCCAATGCTCAGAAGGAAGCGCGTCTCGAGGACGCCGCCGACCCCGGCGCCATCGATCACTCTGAGCTGAGCGACACAAAGAAAAATCTCTCGTACCTGGCTTATTACGCTTATTCGGAATTGCCCCCCGAGACCAAACCGGCGGATACCGTTCTCGACTCTCTAAAGGGCATCCCGTCCGGGACGCCAATCGACGAAATCAAGCGGGTGGCAGACGTATTGGGACTGGACTTCGCTTTCATGAAGACGATTGCAAAGATCGAGTCTGGCTTTAACCCCCAGCAGCGCACCGGCTCGTATATTGGCTTATTCCAACTCAGCAAATATGAATTCGCAAAGTACGGATCCGGCGACATTCTTGTTCCGCGGGACAACACTGTCGCTGCTGCCTTGAAGATGATGACTGAAGCTATCCTGTTTGAGATGTTCACTCACAGGAAGCCAACCTTGAATGACCTGTACCTCATTCACCAGCAAGGGGTGGAAGGCGCGGCACAACACCTGAGCCACCCTAACCGGCTTGCGTGGCAATCCATGTGCGCTACAGACGAAGGCAAGGAAAAGGGCGAAAAGTGGTGCAAACGCGCTATCTGGGGCAATACGCTTCCGGCAATCAAACGCGTCTGGAAAAACGTCAATAAAGTCACCTCAGGCGCCTTCGTCGCCATGTGGCAACAGCGCGTGTCCCAATTTTACGCGCGATATTCTGAAGCCGCTGCGAACTGATGGCGGACATAAGGATCGCGGCGTGGCATGCCGCTTCCTACCACCCGCGCCGACGCGTATTGCCTTGGACGCCCCAATTGCCTCCGAAAAACGAGAAGCCGTCGCTCGCAAAGTTGACGTTGGTGGTAGGCCGGCGCGTTATGAACCCGCCCTGAGGCTGGTTGCTCAGCACCGCGACGAATTAGGTGCGATAGTTGGTCTCCCTACTCAGCGGCTCGTCCGAGACGATGATCGAGGATCGCGGCGATGCGGTCGCCGCGATCCGATCGAGCACAAGTCTGCCAATCTGCAGAGCAGATCAGGGGTTGGAGATTTCACGACATCTCTTGGCGAGGGGAAGGAATTCGAATGCGCTGCAGCTGCGACCTCCAGGGCCACGGGAAAAACAAATTAGACATGAACTCAATCGGCTCATTCCAACTGCTAGGAGTTCTCGCGTCGCATCGTGATGACTTTTCCTGCCTCTGGCAATTCATCGAGATAGTCCGCCCAAGCCTGCATCATTGCCGTGCGCTCAGACCAATATTCCGCGCCATGAGTGCAGGCTCGTCCTGACCGTTTGGGACCGCCGCGGTCATCACCGGTCCCGGAGAGATTCGAACTCCCGACCCCCCGATTCGCATTCTCATTTTGTCCAGTTCCCTGGCATTCCTAGACTTTCGACAAAAGTCTTGTTGTTACGGGCTTTTCTGCTCCTACGCTGCTAGCCTGGAAATTCCGGGCAATGCCCCTGGTGTTTCCCCGGACCGAACAGCGGGCAGCAATGACAGCCCAACCGATGCGCACGGTGGATGTCCTTCAGTCCAGCGGCAGCGAGTTCACAGCACGGGACGACACCGTGAACGGCTTCAGGGTGCGCGTGCGGCCGACCGCCCGTCCGGCGCTACACCATCGCCGGCGGTCGGCAAAATCACACCGAACGCGCCAGGGCGCGCCAAGGTCATATTGTGGCTGATCCTCTTCACCGGCTGCCGCCTTCGTGAAATCCTACACTTGCGGTGGGAGCACGCCTGTGGCCGCTGCTAAGGACGAGGCCGGGAAAAGCCAACGGGGAGGCAACAAATGAACTGTGTTGTGCGTCTAGCAGTTGCGATGGCGACATTGCTCGCCCTCGCCTCGCCGTCCCTCGCCCAATCCTACCCCAACCGTTCGATCACCCTGATCGTGCCGTTCGCCCCCGGCGGGCCGGCCGACGTGCTCGGCCGGCTGATCGGCATGAAGATGAGCGAGGACCTCGGCCAGCAAGTGGTCATCGACAACCGCTCCGGCGCCAACACCATCATCGGAGCGCAGGCCGTCGCCAACGCCAAGCCCGACGGCTACACCATCCTGCTGGCGATCGACGGAACGCTGGTGATGAACCCGTTCCTCTATTCCAAGCTCGCCTACGATCCGTTCAAGGACTTCGAGCCGGTGTCGCTGGTCGCGCTGGTGCCGTCGGCGATCACGGCCAGCATGAAGAACCCGGCGAATTCGCTGAAGGAGGTCATCGACATCGAGAAGGCCAAGCCCGGCACGTTCCAGGTCGGCGTGAGCACGCCGACCTCGCAGGTCGCCGCGGGCCTTCTCAACATGATGGCCGGCACCAACATGGTCATGGTGCCCTATCGCGGCGGCACGACGCAGATCACCAGCATGCTGGCCGGCGACATCCCGCTCGGCCACGAGAGCGTCAACGTGGCGCTGCCGCTTTATCGCGAGAACAAGATCAAGATCCTGGCGCTGACCGGCGCAGAAGCGGCTCGGGCTTGCGCCGGAAATTCCGCTGGTGTCCGAGACCTTCCCGGGCTTCGACCTCGGCATCTGGCAGAGCGTCGTGGTGCCGGCCGGCACGCCGCGGCCGGTCGATCGACCGCCTGTTCGCGTCGCTGCAGAAGGCGATGGCCGACGCCGGACCTGCGCGAGAAGCTGACCGCGGCCGGCATCGAGCCGACCATCAGCAAGAGCCCGGAGGACTTCGGCGCCTTCATCAAGTCGCAGGCCGAGGTGCGCGAGAAGGTGATCAAGGCGGTCGGAATGAAGCTGGACTGAAGCGGCGCTCAGGCGAGCCGCTGCAGGATCATCGCGGCATAGACCTTGGCCGCGTCGCGCGTGCGCTCGACCGAAGCCATGTCGAGATCGGTGTGGGCGTATTTTTCCTCGCCCGGGCCGTAGGTGCAGGCCTCGATGCCGATGTGGTTCAGATAGCCCTGATCGAACGCGTTGGTCTGGTAAAACATCTCCGGCGCCACACCCAGCGCCGACTGCGACGCCCGCATCAGCGCAGCCACGACCTCGGATGACATCGGTGACGAGCGAAGGGTACATGAACGGCCCCTTCACGACCTCCACGCGCCACGGCTTGCCGCTCGCTGGATCTTTCGCGCCGTCCACGGTCTTGGCGATCGCAGCGATCTCGGCCACCGCCGCGTCGGGGTCCTCGCCTGGCATCAGCCGGCGATCGACGCCGATCTCGCAGCGGTCCTGAATGGTGTGGGTCGACTCCGGATAGCTCCGGATGCGGTTGACCGCCAGCGTCGGCGTTCCAAGCGCCGGATGCGAAGCGGTGAATTTGAGCCCTTCGGACAAGCCGGCGGATGACCTCCAGCGCACCGGTCACGGCGTTGCAGGCGCTGGCCGGGCGGCTGCTGTGGCCCGGGCTGCCGTGCACCACGATGGTGACGTCGACGCGCCCCCGGTTGCCGAGGCTGATCCGGTTGCCCGTGCCGTTGAGGACCGCCATCTCGGCGCGCGCGCCGGTTGCCTCGATGATGCTCTTGATGGCGTCGTGGCGGCCGGTTTCGCCGGACACGCAGCACAGGAATAGGACCTGCCCCGATAGCGGCACTCGGCCGCGACGATGGATCGAAGCGCCAGCAGGATCGCAGCGAGCGGCGCCTTCTGTTCGCTCAAGCCCTTGCCGAGCACCACCTCGCCCGGCAGGCCGTAGGGCGCGCCGTCGCGCACCTCGCCGCCGTAGGGATTGGGCATGGTCGCGGCGGGCTGGGTCATCGCGTTGGTGACGAGCATGAGCGAGCGGCCGCTCTCGCCGCGGCCCAAGCGTCGCCAGCAGATTGCCCATGCCGTCGCGGCGGATATCGGTCAGGCCCATTTCGCGGAGCCGCGGTTCGACGGCAATGTCGATGAACTCGCGGAGCTTCGGTTCCGCCTCGAGCTTTTCGGTCAGCGGACTCGGCACGCGCACGAGCTCGATCATCAGCGCCTTGGCGTGCTCCGCCGTGATCAGCGAGGTGACGGAGTTGAGATCGGCCGGCATGGCGGCGGTCACGCCTTGGCGCCGCTGCCGCCATAGGCGGCGACAAGCTTCGCCTGGATGATGCCGCGGTCGATCTTGCCGGCGCCGTTGAGCGGCAGCGCGGGAACGATGTCGATGAAGCGCGGATGCGAATAGGCCGGGCCCTTGTCGAGGCAATAGGCCTTCAGATTCGTCCGCGGTCATCGCCGGAGCCTTCGCGCACCGTCACCATGGCGGCGGGCGCCAGGCCCTTCACCTGATGCGGCACGGGCGCCACGACGGCGTTGACCACATCGGGATGGCCGAACAGCAGGTTCTCGACTTCTTTCGGATAGACGTTCTCGCCGCCGCAACTGAACATGTCGTCGACGCGGCTGCGGAAGTAGAAGAAGCCGTCCTTGTCCTTGGCGAAGATGTCGCCGGTGCGCAGCCAGCCGTCCTTCAGTTTCGCGCTGGGTGATCTCCGGCTCGTTGTAGTAGCCGAGACAGACGTAGGGGCAGCGGATCAGCAAGCTCGCCCTCGTCGTCCGTCTCGTTGCCGTTCGGCGTCGATCATCTTGAGCTCGATCTCGGGCGCCTGGCGCGCCGGGGCTGCCGCGCGGCACCGGGCGGCCGTCGATCGGCGGCCGCAGCGGGCTGCCGCCCTCGGTCAGGCCATAGCTTTCCTCGACCTTGATGTGCGGCAGCGCGCGCTGAACCAGTTCAAGCAGTTCCGGCGTCACCACCGCCGAGCCGATCGTCATGCTGCGCGAGATTGCTGAGGTCGAGCGTTTTGAGCAGATCGCGAAACTGCAGGAACATCGTGAACACCGCAGCGACGCCGCGCGAATAGGTGCATTTGTATTTCGCCAGCGCTTCGAGATAGCCGCGCGGCTCGTAGCCCGGCATCAGCACGAACGATCCGCCGGCGATACAGCATCGGCTTGACCGTGCCGCGGAGCGCGTTCTTGTGAAACAGCGGCAGCGCCACGAGCCCGCGCGAGCTTTCGGCCGACGGCCAGTAGCGCTGATTGTAGGCGACGTACCACAGCATGCCGTGGTGCGTCATGATCGCGCCCTTGGGCCGGCCGGTCGATCCGGATGTGTAGGGCTGGAACGCCTGCGCGTCGTCGGCGATCGGCGGCGGCGCGATCGGCCGGCGCGGGCTTCGCCATCTCCGCCTCGAACGCGAGAAACCCGTGCTGGTCCTTGTCGAGCAGCATGCGGTGGCGGACCGGCACCCGCGCGGCGATCGACAGCGCGTCCTTGTTGCAGGACGGATCGACGATCGATGAGCGCGCAGGCCGCGTCCGCGATCAACCCTTCGAGCGTGTTGGCCGCGAGCCGCGTGTTGAGCAGCAGCGGGATGGTGCCGGCGCGCATCGCGCCAAAGAAGAACTCGATGAACTCCACGCGGTTGCCGATCAGCATGGCGACGCGCTCGCCCGGGCGCACGCCGAGGCGGGCAAGCATCGCGCGCCACGCGGTCCATGCGCTCGTCGAGCTGCCGGTATGTGGAGGTCCGCTCCTGCCCGCCGAACAGGTCGATGATCGCAACCTTGTCCGGGAGCCGCCGGACCGTCTCGTCGAAGAAGAAGCCGAGATTGCGGCTGCGGTTGACGCGCGCAGTCGTTCATCACGCCTTCCGCTTCTGCCGGATGCCCATGCGCTCGAGCCGCGGCAGCACCTCGTCGCAGAAGTACGGCAGTTCCTTGAGGTAGTTCACGAACGAGAAGCCGATGCCGCGCAAGCCCGGCCTGGCTCAGATCGGCGAGCTGCTTGGCGATCTGGTCCGGGTCGCCGACCATCAGCAGGCCGCCCATGCCGTGCGCATAATGGTGGCGCTGCTTCTGGAACTCCTCCTCGCCGACGGTCGCGACGGAGATGTTCTTCTTGCCGAGGATGCCGTCGACCGCCGACCAGTCGGCGTTCTCGATCGTGGCGTAGTGGTAATACTCCTCGGCCTCCTTCTGCGGTCGGCCGGCAGGTGACGACGCCGACCGCATAGACGTCGAGATCCTTGCCCTGCGCCTGCGGCCTCGTCCTTGGCCGCTTTCACGCTCTGCGCGGTCACCTCCATCGAGGTGCGGTCGGCCTGGGTGAAGAAGGCGTCGCAGTTGCGGATCGCGAAGGCGCGGCCGGTCGGCGAGGCGCCGGCGTTCATGATCAGCGGGCGGGTGCCGCCATAGGGCTTGGGCTTGGCGCGCACCTTCTTGAGCTTGATGAACTGGCCGTCGTACTCGAAGTCCTCCTGCGGCCCCCACGCCATCTTGACCGCATCGAGCCATTCCTGGGCGTAGTCGTAGCGCTGCTCGTGGTCGCGCTGCGACACGCCGAACATCTGGAACTCGTCCTCGTTCCAGCCGACCACGATGTTGAGTCCGAAGCGGCCTTCGCTGACCTGGTCGGCGGTGACGAACTGCTTGGCCGCGATCAGCGGATGAAACAGCGGCGCGTGCACGGTGCCGAACACGATCAGCCGCTTGGTGTGGGCGAGAAGCCCGGTCGCCCAGGTGATCGTCTCGAGCGTCGTGCCCATGTAGTCGGTGTCGCCGCCGTAGCCCTTCCAGCGCCCGACCGGCAGCATGAACTCGATGCCGGCAGCGTCGGCACATGCTGGGCGAGCGCGAGATTGTCCTCCCAGTTGCCGGTCCAGCGCTCCGGCACCAGCGTGACCGCGCGGCCGGACGAGCAGTTCGAGCCGAACAGGCCGATCTTGAGCGCATTGTCGTTGTACATGGCCATGCGGTCGCGCATGGAAAAGCGCGGGGCCGCGGTCGCGGACTTCACGTCGTTCATAAGCATCGCTCTCCAGCCGTGCGGGCCGATTATAGGCCGCGGCGACAAGCCGCCCAAGCCCCGGGGCCGGCCGCGCCGGCCCGAGCTTGTGCCGCAGGCGCTTCACGCAGGCCCATAGCACGGCCTGGTTGCTGTTGACGACCGGCTTGCCGAGTTTCCGCTCGATCGGCTCGATCGCCTCGATCTGGGTGGTGTTGGTGCAGCTCAGGAAATAGCCGTCGGCGTCGTCGCGCGCATGCTCCGACCGCAAGCTCGACCCACCGCTCGGGCGGCTGCGCCAGATAATCGTCGCTGCCCGGCAGCGCCAGGGCGACGTCGTGCACGACGGTCAGGCCGATCTGGCGGAGATAATCGATCTCGTGGTCGTTGGTGTCCTGGTCATAGGGCGTGAGCAGGATCAGCCGCTTCAGCTTCAAGACGCCGAGAGCCTCCTGGATGGCGGATGCCGTGGACATCGCCTCGATGCCGGTGGCGCTTTTGATCAGTTCGCGCGTCCGAGCGTCGCCGTCGGGCCCCTCCTCCATGGCGTGGCCGGTGCAATGGAACACGACGATGTCGCACTTGGCGTCGGCGAGCGCGCCGGCGCGCGCGCTTGAATGTCTTCGCCGAGCGCCGACAACGGCCGGTTCCATTTGCCGGTCATCTGCAGGCGGGTGACGTGAATGCCGAGCTCGGGCGGCGCGAAGTGCCGCAGCTGCGGCTCGGTCAGCCGGTTGCTCGACGGAATGATCAGGCCGATGCGCGCGAGCGGCGTCGGCAGGAAGCCGCGCGAGGCTCGGTCATGTGTCATCGTCCTCCCATCAGTCACCGGTCATCCGCAGCGCCGGCTGGGTGAACGCGCCGGCGGCGGCTTCGTCCGGCGGCAGACTTTCGTTCCAGAGCCGGCCGATGTAGCGGCCGCCGGTCTTGCCGTCGGAGCGTTTCGACGCAAGCCAGACGATCGCCGGATTCATGATGTCGACCGGCAGCAGCTTGAGGTCCGGATTGGGCGGCCGGTTGGGATCGGTGTCGCAGGCCCCGCCCGGCAGCAGCGAGTTGACGGTGACGCCGGTGCCGGCGAGATCGGCCGCCAAGATCAGCGTGGCCGACTCGAGCGCAGCCTTGGTCACGCCATAGGGCGAGTTGCGGCTCTGCGACAGCCCGCCGAGGCTGGTGTTGATGTTGATGATCCTGCCCCAGCCGTTCCGGATCAGATGAGGCGTCGACCACATGCGACATCTGGAACGTGCCGTTGACGTTGACCTGCGACCGACTCCTGCCAGATGTCCGGATTGGACTCCCAGAACGGCAGAAAATTTCCCGCCGGCGGAAGGCCCGGCCCGCGCACGGGACGGCGCGCATTGTTGACGAGCACATGCAGTCGCGCCGAACCGGCGAATGCTTTCGGCCAACAGCCGCTCGCAATCGCCGCGGACGGTGATGTCGGTTTGCACGGGCAAGCGCACGGCCGGGCCCCGCCTTCGCATCGATCTCGGCAGCGACCGCCTCCAGCAGATCGAGTCTCCGGCGCCGCCAGCACGACACGCGCGCCAGCCGGCGCCAGCGCGATCGACATCGACCGGCCGAGCCCGACGCTCGCCCCGGTCATTGCGACGACCGTGCCGTCGAGATCGATACCGCTCATCGTGTCATTCCGCGATTGCCAGGACGTTGCAGGCTGACCCTAACATCGCTCGCGAACGAGTGGCTAGCCGTGATGGAGCTTTCGCGTCGGAGAGGTGGTAGCAACGTCGCGCGGCGAAGAGGAAAGATGTCGCGCGGGAGGACACAATCGTTGCAAACGAATTCTGGATGGATTTTGGCGCTGGCGTCGTGCTGCATCGGCCGGCAGCGCCGCCGCACAGCAATATCCATCGAGGTCGGTGCGCGTGGTGGTGGCCGCGCCGCCGGGCGGGCTCACCGATATCGTGGCGCGCTCGGTGTCGCAGTTTCTCCAGGAGAAGCTCGGCCAGCCGTTCGTCGTCGAGAACATCGCCGGCGCGAGCAGCACGATCGGCGCCGTCCAGGTGGCGCGCAGCGCGCCGGACGGCTACACGCTGCTGGTCAATCCATCGCTGTTCGTCATCACGCCGATGCTGATGAGCGTGCAGTACGATGTGGTGAAGGATTTCACGCCGATTTCCAATTTCGGCACCGTGCCGATCGCGGTGGGCATCAATCCGGGCATCCCGGCGAAAAATCTGCAGGAGTTCATCGCACTCGCCAAGGCCGATCCGGACAAGTTCACCTGGGGCGCCGAGGGAGTCGGCGCGGTCGGCCACCTGACCATGGAGCGGATTCAGCGCGAGGCGGGCTTCAAGAACCTCATCGTGCATTACAAAGGCACGTCGCCGGCGCTGATCGATCTTATCGCGGGCCGGGTCAGCGCCATGGTCAGCCCGGTGCCGAACATGATCGAGCAGTTCCGCGGCGGCACGGTCCGGCCGGTCGCGGTCGCCACCAAGATGCGCGTGAGCACGCTGCCGGACGTTCCGACACTCGAAGAGTCCGGGCTTTCCCAACTTCGAGATCGGTTCATGGTACGGCGTGTGGGGCCCGGCCAATATGCCCAAGGATGTCGTGGCCACGCTCAATGGCGCTATCGCCGAAGCGATGAAGACGCCGCGCGTGACCGAACGCGTGGCGGCGCAGGGCCTCATCCCGGTCGGGTCCAACTCCGCAGATTTCGCCGCGTTTCAAAACGCCGAGATCGCGAAGTTCAGCAACATGATCAAGGACGCCAACATCAAGATCGGCAACTGACGGACAGGAAGGCCTAGGCGACCGCTGTCGTCAGTCGGCCGTGCAGCGACTGGGTGCTCAGCAGACCTTCGAAATAGCCGATGGTGTGCTTGAGCCCCTCGCGCAGCGGCGTGCGCGGCGCCCAATCGAGCGCATCGTTGGTTAAGGTTTCGCAAAATTCGCGGGCAATCGCGCCTAAAGCTTATGATAGGCCCGATACCACGCGACAAAGCGCGCCACGCCATCGGCGATAGCCGTCGCCGGGCGAAACCCGACATCGCGCATCAGATCATCGACGTCGGCATAGGTCTCGGGAACGTCGCCCGGCTGCATCGGCAAGAGTTCATGCCGCGTGGTGCGGCCGAGAGCCTGCTCCAGCAGATCGACCACGTGGCGCACTTCGACCGGCTGGTTGTTGCCGATGTTGTAGATGCGCCACGGCGCGGAGCTGCGGCTCGGGTCGGGCCGATCGCCCGACCATGCGGGGTCGCCCGCCGCCGGACGGTCGATGAGGCGGACGACCGACTCCACCACGTCGTCCACGTAGGTGAAGTCGCGGCGCATGTTGCCGCTGTTGAACAGCTTGATCGGCTGGCCTCGTATGATCGCCTCGGCGAAGATCCACATCGCCATATCGGGCCGGCCCCACGGCCCATACACCGTGAAGAAGCGCAGGCCTGTCGCCGGCAGCTTGAACAGATGGGCATAGGAATGCGCCATCAGTTCATTGGCCTTCTTGGTCGCGCCATAGAGGCTGATCGGATGATCGACGTTATCGGTGGTGCGAAACGGCAGCCGGGTGTTGGCGCCATAGACCGACGATGTCGAGGCAAAGACCAGATGCCGGCAGCTATGATGCCGGCAGCCTTCCAGCACATTGGCGAAGCCCTGCAGGTTGGCGTCCACGTAGGCATGCGGCTCCCGCAGCGAATGGCGCACGCCGGCCTGGGCGGCCAGATGGACGACGTAGGGAAATTTCTCCGCGGCAAACAGCGCTGCCGTGGCGCCGCGATCGGCCAGGTCGAGCTTGACGAAGCGAAACCGCGGCTGGCCCTCGAACTGTTTGAGGCGCGCTTCTTTCAGCGCCGGATCGTAGTAGGGCGTTAGATCGTCGACGCCGACGACGCGGCAGCCTGCTTCGAGCAGCCGACGCGTCACATGCGAGCCGATGAAGCCGGCGGCGCCAGTCACCAGCACGGTCTCGTCAGTCGCGGGCGCCAAAGCTCGGTTCCTTCAGTCTTTGCAGCGCGATCGAGCATGCCGCGGACGCCGAATGCAAGTCGCTTGCGCAACACCACGGGGCTTGAACCACGCGGGCCGGATTTTGCGTTGCACAAATTACAGGCGGCCTGGACCGATGGCGAGCAAGACGGCAGATGCCGGCAAATTTCCCACACGCCCGGGCGCACCCCTTAACATACTGGTCTGGAACAAGAATTCTATCAAAAGGGCCGTTGGCACGTTGCTTGAATTTTGTTCAGCCGACAATGGATTCCTCCTTCAAGATCGTCATCGTCGACGAGAACCCGATCCGCGCCGCAATCCTGGAAGACGGGTTGCGCGAGGCCGGCCATGTCCAGGTGGTGCGGATCGACGAGATGGCGCATCTGCTCGCCCGCATCTACGCCATCGACCCCGACGTCATCCTGATCGACCTGGAAAACCCGAGCCGCGACGTGCTCGAGCAGATGTTCCAGGTCAGCCGCGCCGTGCGGCGCCCGGTCGCCATGTTCGTCGACCAGAGCGACGCCGCCTCGATCGAGGCCGCGGTCGACGCCGGGGTGTCGGCCTACATCGTCGGCGGGCTTCGCAAGGAGCGCGTGCAGAACATCCTCGATCTCTGCATCTCGCGGTTCAACGCATTCTCCCGGTTGCAGGACGAGCTCGACCGCACGCGCTCCGCGCTCGAGGAACGCAAGGTCATCGACCGCGCCAAGGGCATTCTGATGAAAGCCAAGAACCTGACCGAGGAGACGGCCTACGCGATGCTGCGCAAGACCGCGATGAACGAGAACAAGAAGATCGTCGAGGTCGCGCAATCGGTGATCACCGCCGCGGAGTTGTTCAAATGAGCGAAAACGTTTCGCGACAAGCATCTGGCGGACAACCGCTTGCGCATCGGGTTCATTCCGCTCTGCGACGCCACCGCGCTGATCGTCGCAGTCGACAAGGGCTTCACCGCCGCGGAAGGCCTCGATGTCGATCTCGTCCGCGAGGTGTCGTGGTCGAACATGCGCGACAAGCTCAACATCGGCGTGTTCGACGCCGCCCATCTGATCGCGCCGGTGGCGATCGCGTCGAGCCTCGGGCTCGGCCACGTCAAGGTGCCGATCGTCGCGCCGTTCGCGCTCGGCGTGAACGGCAATGCCATCACCGTGTCGCCGGCGCTCTACGCCTCGATCGCAGCAGCCGCCGAAGGAAACCTGACCGACCCGCTGGTGACAGCGCGGGCGCTGGCGCGCGTGGTGGCGACCCGCAAGACCCGGGGCCACGATCCGCTGACCTTCGGCATGACGTTTCCGTTCTCCACCCACAACTATCATCTGCGCTTCTGGATGGCGGCGGGCGGCGTCGATCCGGACGAGGACGTGCGCCTCGTGGTGCTGCCGCCGCCGTACATGGTCGAGAGCCTCGCCAACAAGCACGTCGACGCCTTCTGCGTCGGCGCGCCGTGGAATTCCGTCGCGGTCGATCTCGGCATCGGCTTCATCCTGCATTTCGTGTCGGAAATCCTGCCGCGCGCCGCCGAGAAGGTGCTGGCGTTCCAGAGCCGCATGGCGCGCGGAGCATCCCGATCATGCTGGCGCGGCTGGTGCGGGCGCACGCACGCGCCGCGGATTTCGTCGAGGAGGTCGGCAACCGCGATGAGGTCGCGGCGATCCTCGCGGCGCCGAACCGCATCGGCGTCGCGGCCGAGGTGATCCGCCGCACGCTCGACGGCCGGTTGAAGGTGTCGCCCGACGGCGCGACGCGGACCGACGCCAACTATCTGCTGATCGGCCGCGAAGGCGCCGGCCGGCCCGATCCGGCGCAGGCCGCGTGGCTCTATGCGCAGATGGTGCGCTGGGGCCAGGCGCCGTTGTCGGACGACATGTGCCGGGCCGCGATGGGCGGTGTTCCGGCCCGACCTCTATGACGCAGCGGTCGGGGCAGCACCTGCCGCGACCGGTCACACCGACCGGCAGGATCGGCGCCTTCGCCGGGCCCGGCGTTCGACCCCGGCAATATCGCCGCGCATCTCGTCGTCCTGGCGGATCGGACGCGTGCCGGTGCCCTGAAATCTGCCCTCTGCCTAATTTTTTGCACTGCACAATAATTCAACAGAGTGCGGCCTCGGCGGGCAGCATTTCGGCTGTCCAAGTGATTCGCCACAATCGGCCAATTCTAGCCGTCAACCATTGAAATTGCATTGACTAGTCTGGAATGGCGCCAGACTGGCATGACACTTGAATTGAAGAGGACCAGACGACGCTGGAGCGCAAGCGCCGGTGTCAGGTCCAACGACGGGCCAACAAGCAACGCCGCTGACCTGGGGAGGCTGAAAGAGCCGACTTCAGGCTGCGGTTTTTTTGTTGGCCGAGCGTCGAGAACGCGTGCCGGGCGTCAGCAACAGAGTTTCGAACCAGAGAGGACGACAGAGCACAATGACAACCAAGAGCCGCAACAGAAGGCATCAGCCGCCGCGCGTTCCTGAAGGCCAGCGCCGGCACCGCCGCGCTGCTCGGCGCCGCGCAGGCGCAATTTCCCTCCGGCGCCTTCGCGCAGGCCGCCGGACCGGAGGTGAAGGGCGCCAAGCTCGGCTTCATCGCGCTCACCGACGCGGCGCCGCTGTTCGTCGCCAAGGAGAAGGGCATCTTCGCCAAATACGGCGTGCCCGACATCGAGGTGCAGAAGCAGGCGTCGTGGGGCGCGACGCGCGACAATCTCGTGCTCGGCGGCGAAGGCAACGGCATCGACGGCGCGCACATCCTGACGCCGATGCCGTATCTGATCTCCGCCGGCAAGGTGACGCAGAACAACCAGCCGACGCCGATGTACATCCTGGCGCGGCTCAACCTGAACGGCCAGTGCATCTCGGTCGCCAAGGAATATTCCGACATCAAGGTCGGCGTCGACACCAAGCCGTTCAAGAGCGGCGCTGGACGCGAAGAAGGCGTCCGGCAAGGCGATCAAGGCCGCCATGACCTTCCCCGGCGGCACCCACGATCTCTGGATCCGCTACTGGCTCGCCGCCGGCGGCATCGATCCCGACAAGGACATCGAGACCATCGTGGTTCCGCCGCCGCAGATGGTGGCGAACATGAAGGTCGGCACCATGGACTGCTTCTGCGTCTGCGAGCCGTGGAACCTGCAGCTCATCCACCAGAACATCGGCTACACCGCGATCACCACCGGCGAGCTCTGGAACAAGCATCCGGAGAAGTCGCTCGGCATGCGCGCGGCCTTCGTCGACAAGAATCCGAAGGCCGCCAAGGCCATGCTGATGGCGACGATGGAAGCGCAGATGTGGTGCGAGAAGCCGGAGAACAACGCGACGAGGTCGCGGCGATCTGCGCCAAGCGGCAGTGGATCAACTGCCCGGTCGAGGACGTCACCGACCGCGTGAAGGGCAAGTTCGACTACGGCATTCCCGGCAAGGTGGTCGAGAAGCACCCGCACATCATGCGCTACTGGAACGACCACGCCTCCTATCCGTTCCAGAGCCACGACCTCTGGTTCCTCACCGAGGACATCCGCTGGGGCAAGTTCGAGGCCGAGCACCGACACCAAGGCGCTGATCGGCAAGGTCAACCGCGAGGACATGTGGCGCGAGGCCGCCAAGGCGCTCGGCGGTGCCGGCGGACCAGATCCCGACCTCGAAGTCGCGCGGCAAGGAGACCTTCTTCGACGGCAAGGTCTTCGATCCGGAAAATCCGATGGCCTACCTCAAGAGCCTAGCCGATCAAGCGCGCCGAGATCGGCTGAACGACTGGGCCGCCGGCGGGATCGATCCCCTCCGGCGGCCCGCCATTCTTCGCAACTGGAGCAAGACCGAAATGAACATGCCGGTTCTCAAGACCGAGACCGCGGTGGCTTTCCCACCGCGCCGGCCAAGGTGCTGGCGATCGCACCGAAGCGAACGCCGTTCGCGACGCGCGCGCTCGCGCGCGCCAAGGCGGTCGCGAGCCACGGTCGTGCCGCCGATCGTCGTGCTCGCCGCTCATGCTCGGCGTCTGGGAGCTGCTGTGCCGCAAGGCCGGCGCCACGCTGCCGCCGCCGTCCCGGGTGCTCAAGGACACCTGGGAGCTGATCGTCGATCCGTTCTTCGATCGCGGCGGCATCGACAAGGGCCTGTTCTGGCACCTGTCGGCGAGCCTGCAGCGCGTCGCCTTCGGCTATGCGCTGTCGGCGGTCGCCGGCGTCGCGCTCGGCACGCTGGTCGGCCAGTCGACCTGGGCGATGCGCGGCCTCGATCCGATCTTCCAGGTGCTGCGCACCGTGCCGCCGCTCGCCTGGCTGCCGCTGTCGCTCGCGGCGTTCCGCGACGGCCAGCCGTCGGCGATCTTCGTGATCTTCATCACCGCGATCTGGCCGATCATCATCAACACCGCGGTCGGCATCCGCAACATTCCGCAGGACTACCGCAACGTCGCGCAGGTGCTGCGGCTCAACCAGTTCGAGTTCTTCTACAAGATCATGGTGCCGGCGGCCGCGCCCTACATCTTCACCGGGCTTCGCATCGGCATCGGCCTGTCCTGGCTCGCCATCGTCGCGGCCGAAATGCTGATCGGCGGCGTCGGCATCGGCTTCTTCATCTGGGACGCCTGGAACTCCTCGCACATCAGCGAAATCATCCTCGCGCTCATCTACGTCGGCCTGGTCGGCTTCGTGCTCGACCGCATCGTCGCCGCCGTCGCCACCATCGTCACCCGCGGCACCGCCGCCAACTGAGGAGAACGCGATGACCAACTATCCCTATCTCAAGATCGATCACGTCGACAAGACCTTCACCCGCGGCTCGACCGAGACCGAGGTGCTGAAGGACATCACGCTCGGCATCGAGAAGGGCGAGTACGTCTCGATCATCGGCCATTCCGGCTGCGGCAAGAGCACCTTGCTCAACATCGTCGCCGGCCTGCTGCCGGTCATCGGCCGGGTGCGTGCTGCTGGAGAACAAGGAGGTCAACGATCCGGGTCCGGATCGCGCCGTGGTGTTCCAGAACCACTCGCTGCTGCCCTGGCTCACCGTCTACGACAACGTGAAGCTCGCGGTCGACAAGGTGTTCTCCGGCACCAAGTCGCGGCCGAGCGCCACGACTGGATCATGCACAATCTCGATCTCGTGCAGATGGCGCATGCCAAGGACAAGCGGCCGGCGGAAATTTCCGGCGGCATGAAGCAGCGCGTCGGCCTCGCCCGCGCGCTGGCGATGGAGCCGAAGGTGCTGCTGCTCGACGAGCCGTTCGGCGCGCTCGATGCGCTGACCCGCGCGCATCTGCAGGATTCGGTGATGGCGATCCATCAGAAGCTCGGCAACACCGTGCTGATGATCACCCACGACGTCGACGAGGCGGTGCTGCTGTCCGACCGCATCGTGATGATGACCAACGGCCCGGCGGCGCGCATCGGCGAAATCCTCGACGTGCCGCTGCCGCGGCCGCGCAAGCGGCTCGCAGCTCGCCGGCGACGCGACCTACCTGAAGTGCCGCCAGCGCGTGCTCGAGTTCCTCTACGAGCGCCATCACTTCGTCGAAGCGGCCTGACGGGGCGGATGTCGGGCGACTTCTCCCCCGAGCAGAAGCGCTATCTCGAAGGCTTCACGTCGGGCCTGCAGATCGCGCGCGCCGGGCGCGGTCTGGCGGGCGGCAAGCCTGCGCCGCGCGATGCCGTCCGGCCCCGACGCCGAGCACATCGCCGCGCAGGACCGCACCGTCGCTGCGCGGCGGCAAGCTCAACGACCAGGAGAAGTTCAAGCGCGAGCAGCATCCGTTCGACGCCTATCCGCGGCTCAAGGAGCAGGCCGCGACCAACGAATTTCCCAAGCCCGCCGACACCTTCCGCTGGCACTACTACGGCCTGTTCTACGTCGCGCCGGCGCAGAACTCCTACATGTGCCGGCTGCGGATGCCGAACGGCATCCTCAAGCACTGGCAGCTTTCGGGCCTCGCCGATCTCGCCGAGCGCTACGGCGGCGGCTACTCGCATGTCACCACGCGCGCCAATCTGCAGATCCGCGAGATCGAGGCGAAGAACGCGGTCGCGCTGCTCGAGGCGATCCAGGATCTCGGGCTTTGCTCGCGCGGCTCCGGCGCCGACAACATCCGCAACGTCACCGGCACGCCGACCGCCGGCATCGACCCGCAGGAGCTGATCGACACCCGGCCCTACGCGCGCGAATGGCACTTCCACATCCTCAACGAGCGCGCGCTCTACGGCCTGCCGCGCAAGTTCAACGTCGCCTTCGACGGCGCCGGCCCGATCGCGGTGCTGGAGGACACCAACGACATCGGCTTCCAGGCGGTCGAGGTGAAGGACGGCTTCGGCGTCGAGCCCGGCGTCTGGTTCCGCCTCGCGCTCGGCGGCATCACCGGCCACAAGGATTTCGCCCGCGACACCGGCGTCATCGTGAAGCCCGCCGACGCCACCAAGGTCGCCGACGCCATCGTGCGCGTCTTCATCGACCACGGCGACCGCACCAACCGCAACAAGGCGCGGATGAAATACGTGCTCGACGCCATGGGCTTCGAGAAATATCTCGCGCTGGTCGAGGAGAAGCTCGGCTGCGAAGCTCGTCCGCGTTCCCGCCGAGGCCGTCGCGCCGCGGCCGGTGTTCGACCGCGCCGCCCATATCGGCGTGCATCCGCAGAAGCAGAAGGGCCTGCACTGGATCGGCGTCGTGCTGCCGGTCGGCAAGCTCACCGCGGCGCAGATGCGCGGCCTCGCCGCGATCGCCCAGCAGATGGGCGACGGCGATATCCGCCTCACGGTCTGGCAGAACCTGCTGATCTCCGGCATCCCGGCCGGCAAGCTCGAGCTCGCGGAAGCCGCGATCGAGAAGCTCGGCCTGACCACCAAGGCGAGCTCGATCCGCGCCGGCCTCGTCGCCTGCACCGGCAACACCGGCTGCCGGTTCGCGGCCTCCGACACCAAGCGCCACGCCGAGGAGATCGCGCGCTGGTGCGAGGCGCGCGTCGAGCTCGACAGGCCGGTCAACATCCATCTCACCGGCTGCCATCATTCCTGCGCGCAGCATTACATCGGCGACATCGGCCTGCTCGCCTGCAAGGTGCAGACCTCGGAGGACGGCGACACGGTCGAGGGCTATCACATCCTCGTCGGCGGCGGCTTCGGGCCGGACGCGGCGCTCGCCCGCGAGCTCTATCGCGACGTGAAGGCCGAGGACGCGCCGCGCGACCATCGAGCGCATGCTCAAGGCCTATCTGGCGCGCCGCGCCTCGCCCGACGAGAGCTTCCAGGCCTTCACCCGCCGCCACGAGATCCCCGCGCTGACGGCGATGTTCGCGGAGGCCGCGCGCATGAACTCGCCGATGCGCCCGCCGCTTGCCGTCCATCGTGCCGGAGAGCGCGCCGTTCACCGCCGAGCAGCGCGTCTGGCTGAACGGCTTCTTCGCCGGCCTGCTCGACGGCGACGCCACCGCGCTGTCGCCGCAGGAGGCGCTCGGCGCTGATGCCCGGCGTCCAGGTCGGCGGCGCGCCGACGAAGACGACGGCGCGCCCTGGCACGACCAGACCATGCCGCTCGCCGAGCGCATGAAGCTCGCCGAAGGCCACCCGCTGCGCCGCAAGATGATGGCGGCGATGGCCCAGCAGGATTGCGGCCAGTGCGGCTACGACTGCAAGGACTATGCGGACGCGCTGTTCAGCAAGAAAGAGGAGCGGCTGAATCTCTGCGTGCCGGGCGGCAAGGAAACCGCCCGCATGCTGAAGACGCTGCACGCCGAGATCGGCACGGCGCCGCGCCGCCGCAGCTGAAATCGCCGGACGCCGCGGCGCCCGCTGCGCCAGCCGGCGAGGCCGGCCGCTCGCGCGACAACCCCGTCGAGGCGACCTTCGTCTCGCGCGACGCTGCTCAACAAGCAGGGCTCCGCAAAGGAGACCTGGCACATCGAGTTCGATCTGACCGAGTGCGGGCTCGACTATCAGGTCGGCGACGCCTTCGGGCTTTATCCGCACAACGATCCGGCGCTGGCCGACGCGGTGCTCGCGGCGCTCGACGCGCCGGCCGATTTCCCGATCGGCGGCCGCACGCTTGCGCGAGGTGCTGATCGACGGCGTTTCGCTCGTCGCCCGCGCCCGACATGCTGTTCCAGCTGTTCTCCTACATCACCGGCGGCGAGCGGCGGAAGAAGGCGCAGGCGCTGTCGGCCGGCGAGGACCCGGACGGCGACGCCGCAACGCTCGACGTGCTGGCCGCGATCGAGAAATTTTCCGGCGTGCGCCCCGACCCCGAGGCCTTCATCGAGGCGCTCGATCCGCTGCAGCCGCGGCTCTATTCGATCTCGTCCTCGCCGAAGGTGCACAAGGGCCGCGTGTCGCTCACCGTCGACACGGTGCGCTACGACATCGGCAAGCGCCAGCGCCTCGGCGTCGCCTCGACCTTCCTCGCCGGCCGCGTCGAGCCCGGCGACAAAGCTCCGCGTCTATGTGCAGAAGGCGCATGCCTTCGGCCTGCCGGCCGATCCGAGCGTGCCGATCATCATGATCGGCCCCGGCACCGGCGTCGCGCCGTTCCGCGCCTTCCTGCACGAGCGCATGGCGACCAAGGCGCCGGGCCGCAACTGGCTGTTCTTCGGCCATCAGAAGCGCGACTTCGATTTCTTCTACGAGGACGAGTTCTCCGGCATGAAGGCCGCGGGCGTGCTGACGCGGCTCTCGCTCGCCTGGTCGCGCGACGGCGACGAGAAATTCTACGTGCAGGACCGCATGCTCCAGGTCGGCCGCGAGCTGTGGTCGTGGATCGCCGACGGCGCGCACATCTACGTCTGCGGCGATGCCAAGCGCATGGCCAAGGACGTCGAGCGCGCGCTGATCGACATCGTCGCCGCGCACGGCGCGCGCTCGACCAACGAGGCGGTCGCCTTCGTCGCCGAGCTGAAGAAGGCCGGCCGCTATCAGACGGACGTGTATTGATCCCATGCACGCGCCGGTCCCGCTCCCGCCCGTCACGCGCACCACCTGCCCCTATTGCGGCGTCGGCTGCGGCGTGTCGGCGCGGCCGGACGGCATCGGCGGCGCCATCACCACCGGCGATCCCGACCATCCGGCGAATTTCGGGCGGCTGTGCTCCAAGGGCTTTGCGCTGGAGGAGACGCTCGGCCTCAACGGCCGCCTGCTGCATCCGATGCTGCGGCGCGCCGACGGCAGCCACGCGCGGGTCGACTGGGACACCGCGCTGTCCACCGTCGCCGACGGCTTTCGCCGCGTGATCGAGCGCGACGGGCCGGACGCGGTCGCCTTCTATCTCTCCGGGCAGTTGCTGACCGAGGACTATTACGTCGCCAACAAGCTGATGAAGGGCTTTCTCGGCTCGGCCAACGTCGACACCAACTCGCGGCTGTGCATGGCCTCGACCGTCGCCGGCCACCGCCGCGCCTTCGGCGAGGACGTGGTGCCCGGCTGCTACGAGGATCTCGACGAGGCCGATCTTCTGATCCTGGTCGGCTCGAACACCGCCTGGTGCCATCCGGTGCTGTACCAGCGCATGACGCAAGAACCGGCGCGAGCGCGGCGCCAAGATCGTGGTGATCGATCCGCGCCGCACGGCGACCGGCGACGAAGCCGATCTGTTCCTGGCGATTGCGCCGGGCACCGACACGCGCGTTGTTCTCCGGGCTGCTGGTCCATCTCGCGGACATCGGCGCGCTCGACCGAGCCTACTATCGACGCCCACACGACGGGCTTCGCCGCATGCGCTCGCGCGCGCCAAGGACGATCGCGCCGGACGCCGCCGCCACCGCCGCCGCCACCGGCCTCGACGAAGGCGACGTCGCGCGCTTCTTCCATCTGTTCCGCGCCAACGAGAAGGCCGTCACCTGCTTCTCGCAGGGCGTGAACCAGTCGGCGCAGGGCACCGACAAGGTCAACGCCATCATCAATTGCCATCTCGCCACCGGCCGCATCGGCCGGCCCGGCATGGGGCCGTTCTCGCTGACCGGCCAGCCCAACGCGATGGGCGGCCGCGAGGTCGGCGGGCTCGCCAACCAGCTTGCCGCGCATATGGGATTTGCGCCCGACGACGTCGACCGCGTGCGGCGGTTCTGGAACGCGCCGCACATGGCCGAGCGCGAAGGCCTGAAGGCCGTGCAGATGTTCGAGGCGATCGAGCGCGGCGAGATCAAGGCGCTGTGGGTGATGGCGACCAATCCGGCGGTGTCGCTGCCGCGCGCCGGCGCCATGCGCGAGGCGTTGAAGAAGCTCGAGCTGTTCGTCGTCTCCGAGAACATGCTGACCAACGACACCGTCTGCGGCCACGCCGCACGTGCTGCTGCCGGCCGCTGCCTGGGGCGAGAAGGACGGCACCGTCACCAATTCCGAGCGGCGCATCTCGCGCCAGCGCGCCTTCCTGCCGCTGCCGGGCGACGCCCAGCCGGACTGGTGGATCGTCTCCGAGGTGGCGCGGCATCTCGGCCATGGCGGCGCGTTCGCCTATCGCAGCGCCGCCGATATGTTCCGCGAGCATGCGGCGCTGTCCGGCCTTCGAGAACGACGGCGCCCGCGCGTTCGATCTCGGCGGGCTCGCCGACGATCTCCGACGAGGACTACGACGCGCTCGAACCGGTGCAATGGCCGGTGCGGAAGGAGCCGGCCGACTCCGCGCGTCTGTTCGCCGACGGCGACTTCAGCACGCCCGACCGGCAAGGCCCGTTTCATCGCGCCGGAGCGCGCCGGCGCTGCGCGAGGCGACCAGCGCCGAATATCCGCTGCGGCTCAACACCGGCCGCCTGCGCGACCAGTGGCACAGCATGACGCGCACGCGGCCAGAGCCCGAAGCTCGGCGCGCACAAGCCGGAGCCGTTTCTGTCGAAATCCATCCGCTCGACGCCAAGGCGCATGGGCTTTCGCACAACGGCTTCGCCCGCGTCCGCTCGCGCGCACGGCGCCTGCACGCTCAAGGTCGTCACCTCGGCCTCCCAGCAGCGCGGCTCGATCTTCGCGCCGATCCACTGGAGCGACGCCAATGCGTCGTCGGCGCGCGTCGGCGATCTGGTGTCGCCGCAGACCGATCCGTTCTCCGGCCAGCCCGAAGCCAAGGCGACGCCGGTCGCCGTCGCGCCGGTCGCCTTCGCCTATCGCGGCTTTGCGCTGGCCCGCGAGCCGCTCGACGCTGCCGGACGAAACCTGGTGGGCGCGCGTCGCGCTCGCCCGGCGCGGCCGGCATTCTGTTCGCGACCAACGACGCGCCGATGGCGTGGCACGACCGCACGCCGAATCTTTTTCCGCAGCGCGGTGCTGACCGAATACGTCGATCGCCAGCACGGCCTCTATCGCGCCGCGGCCTTCGTCGATGGCCGGCTCGAAGGCGCGCTGTTCGTCGGACCGGCGGACGCGCCGCCGCAATGGGGCGATCTTCGCCAGATGGTCGGCGGCCCCGGCATCGCCCAATCCGGTCCCGTGGTTTGCGCCTGCTTTGGCGTCGGCCTCGCTGCGATTCATGAGGCGCTGGCCTCGCGCGAAGCCGCCAACGTCGGCCGAGATCGGACTTTCGCTGCGCGCCGGCACCAAATGCGGAACCTGCCTGCCGGAACTGAGGAGCATCGTGGATCATGAGCGTCATGCTCGCGAACACACCCACGCCGTCTGAAGCAGAGCCGCCGCGCATGGAGCCGCTGGCGCGGCTGCCGGTGTTCCTCGCGCTCGAAGGCCGCCGCGCCGTGGTCGCCGGCGGCACGCCGGCCGCGGCCTGGAAGGCGGAGTTGCTCTCGGCGGCGGGCGCCGCGGTCGAGGTCTATGCCGCCGAGCCCTGCGAGGAACTGTTGGCGCTCGCAGCCGACCCGCCGCGCGGCGCGATCTTCATCCATCGCCGCGCCTGGCGGGCCGACGACATTCGCGGCGCGGCCATCGCCATCGGCGCCTGCGACAACGACGACGAAGCGGCGCGTTTCGCCGCCGCGGCCCGCGCCGCCGGCGTTCCGGTCAATGTCATCGACAAGCCGAAGTTCTGCGACTTCGCCTTCGGCGCCATCGTCAACCGCTCGCCGCTGGTGATCGGCATCTCGACCGACGGCGCGGCGCCGGTGTTCGGCCAGGCCATCCGCGCCAAGCTCGAAGCGCTGATCCCGCGCGGTTTCGCGCCATGGGCCGAGGCCGCGCGCCGCTGGCGGCGGCAGGTTCAGGTTTCCGGCCTGTCGTTCAACGGCCGGCGGCGCTTCTGGCAGGTGTTCACGGCGCTGGCGATCGACGCATCCCGACCGCGCGCCGAACACAGCGGACTATGATCGCCTGCTTCACCGAGACCGCGGCCGAAGCTGCCAGCGCCGAACAGGGCTCGGTCACCCTGGTCGGCGCGGGCCCGGGCGATCCCGAACTGCTGACCCTGCGCGCGGTGCGCGCGCTGCAATCCGCCGATGTCATCCTGTTCGACGATCTGGTGTCGCCGGAAATCCTCGAATTCGCGCGGCGCGAGGCGAAGAAGATGCTGGTCGGCAAGACCGGCGGCCCCTGCAAGCAGGACGAGATCAACGCCTGATGGTCGGCCTCGCCAAGGCCGGCCGCCGCGTGGTGCGGCTCAAGGGCGGCGATCCGGCTGCGCCGACGAGGAGATCGCGGCCTGCCGCAAGGCCGGCATCGCGGTCGAAGCGGTGCCCGGCATCACCGCGGCGCAAGGCGCGGCCGTGCCCGCACTTCGAGACGGCCGCGTCGCAGCCCGCTCGGCCTAGCAACTAAGCGAACGGGGTTTCTCAGGGCGCGTTGCGCGCCAGCACGTGATCGGCGATCTGCGCGCGGGTGCCGACCCAGACATCGGGCGCACCCATCGCCTTCTCGATGATCTTCTCGAAGTAATAGGCGCCACGGTGATGGCCGAAGATATGGGCGTGGTTGGTGACGTCGATGATGCGAAGCTCGTCTTCGCGCGAGCGTGCGATGTCGATCACCTCGTTGAACGAGTCCAGCATCATCTTCGGCGGATGGCCGTATTTCATCGACGGCATGTCGTTGACGTCGTAGGACAGCGGGATCGCCACGATCTTCTTGTCGCCGTAGGTCTGCACATAAGGCAGGTCGGCGTCGAACACGTCGCCGTACCAGCGATAGCCGAAATCGGCGAGCAGCTTCGGCGTGGTCGGCTTCGAGGTGCCGCGCGGCGACAGCCAACCCTGGATCTTCTGCCCTGATGCCTTCTCCAAAAGCTTGGTGCAGCGCTCGATGTTCTTCTTCTCGTCCTCGTCGGAAAGCAGCGCCGGAACGACATCCATGGCGTAGGAGTGCGACAGCACCTCGTGGCCGCCGTCGGCGATCGCCTTCACCGCCTCCGGCGCGCGCTCGGCGCACACCGCGTTGACCATCACGCTGGTCTTGGCGCCATGGCGCTTGAAGGCCTCCAGCAGCCGATAGATGCCGGTCTTCAGGCCGTAGGCCGCCCAGGAGATCGCCATGGTGTCGAGCACGCCGGCCGGCAGCGGATTGCCCATCGGGCTGATGCCCGGCGCCTTGCCGTCCGACCACTGCTCCAGGCAGACATTGAACACCACCGCGATGCGCTTGTTGTTCGGCCAGAGCCAATCGACGCTCTTCATGGACGGCACTCCCTCGATTTCAGGCTCTTGTCATATCACGGCGGCCGGGGCCGCGGGCATCCCCTCGCCGGCTTCCAGCGAAAGGACCTTCAGGATCTCGTCCTGGATGGCTTGCCGGCCGGCGCCCTTCGCGACGCGGCATCCATCCGCGCCTCGTAGGCGATCCGCGCCGGACGGTGGAACACCATGATGCGGTCGCCGACGTCCATCGCCTCGTTGATGTGATGGGTGATGAACACCGCGGTCTTGCCGGCCTGCTTGACCAGCCGCACGAACTCGGCGCGCAGGTCGCGCGCCGTCATCTCGTCGAGCGAGGAGAACGGCTCGTCGCACAGCAGGATATCCGGCTCGACCGCGAAGGCGCGCGCGATCGAGACGCGCTGGCGCATGCCGCCGGACAGCGCGTGCGGATAGTCGTTCTCGTGACCGGACAGGCCGAGCCGCGAGAACCAGCGCCGCGCCACGGTGTCGGCCTCGGTTCGCTTGGTGTCGAGGATTTCCAGCCCCAGCACGACGTTGTCGATCGCGGTACGCCACGGCATCAGCCGGTCGTTCTGGAACACGATGCCGATCTTGCCGCGGAAGAAATTGAACTCGCGGAACGGGTCGTGGCCGGTCACCTCGACCTTGCCGCTGGTCGGCTCGATCAGGCCGGCGAGCAGATTGAACATGGTCGACTTGCCGCAGCCGGTCTTGCCGAGAACAGCGACGATCTCGCCCTTCTCGATCGTGAACGACAGCCGGTCGACCGCGGTGAAGGTCCCCGCGCCGTCTGGCCGGGCGAACTCCTTGGTCACGTCGCGGAAGCGGATGAGCGGATCGGCCATCAACGTCACGCCGCCCGCTCGGAGACCGGCCGGTAGCGCAGCAGCCAGTTCTCGATCCAGACGATGATCTGCTGCACCACCAGCACGAACAGCACGAGCTGGATGGTCCAGGCCAGCGCGCCGGCCATGTCGAACAACTGCTGCTGGCGCAGAAGCTCGTAGCCGACGCCGCCGGTCGCGCCGACCAGTTCCGCCACCACGACGACGCGCGCGGCGTTGCCGAGGTTGATCTTCCACGCGGTCAGGATGCCCGGGATGATGGTCGGCACGATCAGCACGCGAAACAGCGTCCAGCCGCTCGGCCGGAACGACATCGTCATCTCGAACAGGTCCTTCGACATCGAGCGGTAGGAGTCGAGCACCTGGAAGGTGAACGCCGGCAGCGTCGTGATGATCATGATGAAGGCGATGCGGAATTCAGTGCCGTGGAACCAGATGATGGCGATAATCACCCAGGACAGCGCCGGAATGCCCTGGAGGAACACCAGGAACGGCGTGATGTAGCTTTCGAGCTTCGGGTAGCGACCGATCGGAAGCGCCAGCAGGCTGCCGAGGAGGAAGGCGCCGGCAAGGCCCGACGAAAATCCGCATCGCGGTTTCCAGCACCTGCTTCAACTCGGGCCAGTTGACCAGGATGCGGACGGTGCGGGCGACGATGTCCTGCACCGGCGGGAACAGATAGTGCGGGAAGAAAAATGACGCGATCTGCCAGGCGGCCAGCAGCACCGACGGTGCTGGCGGCCGCCTGGAGAATTTGCCTGAGGCGAGGATTGAACGTCATCGGCCCGAAGTGATCACTTCAGCGGCTTGTCGTAGATCGAGCCGTCCGACGGCATGCTTGGCAGATAGTTGATCTCCATGCCGGCCTTGTAGACCGCCTGGATGTCCTTCTTGATCTCGTTCGCCTTGGTGAGCTTCATCGCCAGCCGCTCGTTCGACTTGATCATCGCGGCGACGGCCTTCAGCTCCTCGGGCGGCGCGCCCTTGGCGAGCAGCGGCGCGGCCTCGTCGGGATTCTTCTGCACCCATTCCACCGCCGCCTTGTAGATCGTGTAGAGCTTCTGCACCTTGTCCGGGTTTGCATCGGCCCAGTCGGCGTGCGCGCCGACGCCGAGATAAGGGATCGTGCCGCCGCCGTTGAAGTCCTTCCAGGTCTTGGCGATGTTGAGGTCGATGGTGCGGATGCTCGACTTCTTGGCAAGCATCAGCGTGTAGGCCGGCTCCCAGATCTGGATCGCGTCGGCGCGGTCGGCGATCGCGTAGCTGATCAGGCCGGGCGGCGCCGTGTTGACGACCTTGACCTTGGAGAGGTCGACGCCCTGCTTCTTCTCGAAGAACTCCGACATCTGGTAGTTGGTGGTGGAGCGAGCGCCGGCGAGTTCCTTGCCCTCGAGGTCCTTCAGCGTCTTCACGGTGTCGCGCGACGTGACGATCGTGCCCCAGTAGTCGAACAGGTTGAACAGGTATTTCACCTTGACGCCGCGGACGTCGGCGAGGCCCATCGTGGTCAACGAAGCACTGCCACCGATCTTGAATTCGCCGGAGTTGAACTGCGTGGCATAGGCGTCCGGCGTACGCTCTTCAAACGTGATATCGAGCCCGTTCGCGGTGTCGAACTTCTGCGCCTTGATCACCGGCGGCAGCAGCGCGCCAAGCGAGGGCGGCGAGAAGATCACGATGGTGAGCTTCTCGGCAGCCTGGGCGCGCGCGTCCGCCACGGCGCCAAAGGCGAAGGCCGCGGCGGCTGCGGCAAGGCCTAGCAGCCGGTTGCGATGGATGATCATGGTTCGACGTCCCTCCATTGAATGCATTTTCCAGGTTCTAGCCATTGTTCTGCTTTTCGCGTGCGGCGGCGATCATATCGCCAAGCTGCGCCACTTTGATAGGAAGCGCGTTGACGCAGATGCCGAGCGGCCGCACCGCGTCGTTGACGGCGCTGGCGATCGCCGCCGGCGCACCGAGATAGCCGCTCTCGCCCGAGCCCTTCTGGCCGAACACCGTATGCGGCGACGGCGTCTCGTGATGGACGATTTCCACCGGCGGCACCTCGTGGGCGGACGGCAAGAGATAGTCCATGAAATTCTGCGCCACCAGCAGGCCGTCGTCGTTATAGGCGAACTCCTCGTAGAGCGCCGCGCCGATGCCGTGGGCGATGCCGCCCATGGTCATGCCACGCACGATCTTCGGATTGATCACGGTGCCGCAGTCGTGGCCGAGGATGTAGCGCTTGATCTCGGGCTTGCCGAGGTCGGGGTCGATCGTCACCAGGATGAGATGGAATTCGAACGAATAGCAGGGATACATCTGCACCCGGCCGTCGGCGTCCGGCAAGCCGCCGCCCATCGGCACCGGCATGATGTGGCTCACCGAAAGCCCCGGCTCCATGCCGGGCGGCAGCTTGTGGATGTGGCGGTGCGCCGTGGTGACGAGCTCCGCCCAGGATCGCTTCTTGTCGGGTGCGAAGGTGTCGAAGGCGTTGCCGTCCTTGTAGGCGATACGCTGGGCCGGCACGCCGAGATCGTGGGCGGCGATGGCGATAAGCTTGTCCTTGAGCTGTTTGGCCGCGTGGAAAGCCGCACCGCCCAGCATGATCGCCATGCGGCTGCCGACCGGGCTGTTGCTCGGCAATGAATTGAGCGAGTCCGCCCGCACCACCCGCACCTTGTCGGGATCGACTTCCAGCACCTCGCCGACCACCGTGCCGACCAGGGTTTCGTGGCCCTGCCCGGCCGAGGTCGTGTGCATGGTCGCGGTGATCGAGCCCACGAGATCGACGCTGATGCGGCAGGAGTCCATCCAGGTGGTGGTGCCGACCTTGGGATTGAGCAGCGGCTCGAACGATGAGTTGCCGCCGCTCGGCTCCAGGCAGGCGGCGATGCCAATGCCGGCGAGCGCGCCGCTCGCACGGAGCCGATCACGCTCGGCGATCAGCGCGTCGTAGCCGGCATGCGCCAGCACCTTGTCGACTACGGTGTGGTAATCGCCACTGTCGTAGGTTGAGCCGCTCGGGATCAGGTACGGGAATTCCTCGTGCCGGATCATGTTGCGGCGGCGTACTTCGAGACGGTCGAGGCCGAGCTTGTTCGCAACCTCGTCGACGGTGTGTTCGATGGCGTAGTTGGTCGGCGATTGGCCGAAGGCGCGCACCGCCTCCTGCACCGTCTTGTTGGTGACGACGGCGATGGCCTGATACTGCACGCTCTTGATCTTGTAGGGCCCGACGATCGCGCCGACCGGCTTGCCGAGCTGGAACGGCGACCGCCCGGCATAGGCGCCGACATTGTCGAGCGCGCGCATCTTCATCGAGCGGATCACGCCCTGGTCGTCGAACGCGACCTCGACATCGAAGAACCGCTCCGGCCCATGCATGTCGCCGCCGCGCATGTTCTCCAGACGATCCTCGATCAGCCGAACCGGCACGCCGAGCCGCTTGGAGAGATAGCCCACCAGCACGGTGTGCTTGATGCCGCGCTTCACGCCATAGCTGCCGCCGACGTCAACGTCGTAATGCACGCGCACCGACGACATCGGGATTTTCAGCGCCATCGCGGTCTGGTCGGGATATTTCGGCATCTGGATCGAGGCCCAGACGTCGAGGATCTCGCGCCAGGGATCCCAGCTTGCCGTCACGCCGAAGGTCTCGATCGGCACGGTCGAGCTGCGGCCCCATTTGACGCGGTGCTTCAGCTTATGGGGGCTTGCGGCGAAATCCTTCTCGACCTCGCCCCAGATAAAGGCGCGGTCGAGCAGCACGTTGGAGCCGTGCGCCTCGTGCACCAGCACGCCGCCGGCATAAGCCTCGTCGGCGTCGAGAACGAACGGCAGCGGCTCGTATTCCACCGCGACCGCCTCCGCGGCGTCCTCGGCAAGCGCGCGGCTGTCGGCCACCACCGCGGCGACCCATTCACCGGCGTAGCGCGCCACTTTCAGTGCTAACGGATAGCGCGGCACGTTCGGTGTATCGAGGCCAGCCGCCAATACGTTGGTCGCGCCGGCAAGTTCGGCGCCATCCAACACGTAATGCACGCCCGGCATCGCCAGCGCGGCGGCTTTGTCGATCGACACGATACGGGCCGCCGGATGCGGGCATGTGACCAGCGCGACATGCTTGACGCCCTGCGGCACGATATCGGCGGCGAAGTTGCCCTTGCCGACCACAAAGCGGCGGTCCTCCCGCACACGGCGGTCCGATGACACGAAGCGGAATTTGCCCGGGGCGGTCATGGCTGGCCGGCCTTGATGTTCTGGCCGCGCACCCGCTCGGCGGCGAGCGCAATGGCCTCGACGATCTGCGCATAGCCGGTGCAGCGGCAGATGTTGCCGGAAATGGCGTCGACGATTTCTTCCCGCGTCGGCGACGTGTTCTTCAACAACAAGGCGTGCGCCGCGAGGATCATCGCCGGCGTGCAATAGCCGCATTGCATGCCGTGGGTTTCGCAGAACGCGTCTTGCAGGGGCGAAAGCTCGCCCGGCCCAGGCGACAGCCCCTCGATGGTGGTGATGGCGTAGCCATCGGCCTGCACCGCGAACATCAGGCAGGAGCGGACGGCAGCTCCGTCGATGAGCACGGTGCAGGCGCCGCAGACGCCATGCTCGCATCCGGCATGCGCCCCGGTGAGCAGCAGCTTGTCGCGCAGGCAGTCGAGCAGGCTCAAGCGCGGTTCGACATCAACCGTGTGCTTCTGGCTGTTGATGTCGAGTTCGACCTTCATGCGCGCCCCGTGGCGTCCGTTAGCGCATCGTCGATGGCGCGCATGGCCAGCGTCACAGCCACGCGCCGGCGGTAATCGACCGAAGCGTGGAGGTCGGCCAGCGGTTCGGCGTCTGCGAGTGCGGTTGTAACGGCCTCGCGAATCTTTTTCTGGTCGAAAGGCTGCCCCTCCCAGGCATCGGTCACCACATCAAGCCGCAGCGGCACGGCCGTCGCAGCACCGATGCCGAGCGCAGCGCGCACGCACCGCCCGTCCGGATCGATCGCGATCTGCGCAGCCGCAGACACGAAAGCGAAATCGCTCTGCCGCGCATTGATCTCATGGAAGCCCACGCCGACGCGCGGCTCGGGCCAGACCGGAAAGCGCGCCTCGGCAAGGCAGGCGGAGAGCGGCAGCGCGGTCACCATCGGCCCGAGAAAGAAATCAGACGCCGCGATCGGATTGTCCTTGCCGCCCTCGCGCCAGATCAATGTCGCACCGAGCGTCGCCGCGACCAGCACGATTTCGGCGGCCGGATCGCCGTTGACGAGCGAGCCGCCAACGGTGCCGCGCGCCCGCGTCGCAGTGTGTCCGACAAAGGGCATGACTTTTGCGAGCAGCGGCAGCTTCGCCCGGATCACCGGATCGCTTTCGACAACATGCTGCCGGGTGGTGGCGCCGATCGCGATCTCTTGTCCCTCGTCGCGCACATAGGCAAGCCCGGGAATCCGCGCGATGTCGATCAGCCGTGTCGGGCGCGCAAGCCGCATCGCCATCAGCGGCATCAGCGTCTGGCCGCCCGCGATCACGCGCGCGCCATCGTCGGCCGCAAGCAGCGCGCAGGCCTCGTCGATGTTGGTGGGACGAGAATACTCGAATGCGGCAGGCTTCATTTAATGCCAGTACGGCGGGTAGCCGGAGTTCTTCTGCTCGGCGTCGAGCAAACGCAGCATCGCCGGCCATTCCAATACGCCGTAGGGCCGCCGCGTGCCCGGCTGGTAAAGATGCGCGGTGTGGGCGAGCACGTTTTCGCCCGGCATGGTCAGCTCGGTGCGGGCCGCCATGGCGTCGACCTGCGAGCAGCAGGACTGTTCGAGCTGGTACATGGTGTTGAACGCTTGCTGCACCGTCGGCCCGCAAGTCAGAAGCCCGTGGTTGCGCATGATCAGCGCGTCGTGCGGACCAAGGTCGCTGACGATCCGCTCGCGCTCGTCTAGGTCCACCGCCGGCCCCTCGTAGTCGTGATAGCCGATGTGGCCGACGAAGCGGATTGAGGTCTGCGAGAGCGGTAAAAGTCCACACTGCATGGCGGATACCGCGATGCCGGCGCGGGTGTGGGTGTGCAGCACGCATTTGACTTCGGGGCGCGCCTTGTGGATCGCGCCGTGGATCACATAGCCGGACTTGTTGATGCCGTAGTCGGTGTCGGGCTTCGCAATGATCTCACCTTCGACGTCGATCTTGACCAGGCTCGACGCGGTGATCTCCTTGTAGAGCAGCCCATAGAGGTTGATCAGCAGGTGCTCGGTGCCGGGGATGCGCGCGGTGATGTGGTTGTAGATCAGGTCGGTCATCTCGTACTGGTCGACCAGCCGATAACAGGCGGCGAGTTCGACCCGAGCCTGCCATTCCTCGGGCGAAACCTGATCTTTGACCGACTTGAAGCTGGTATCGTATTTCATGACACTTTGAACCGGGGTGGGATCGCATCTGTCCGCCCAAGCATACCCCCTGCCGACAGATCAGGCCAAGCCAATTGGCCGCATACGAGGAGTGCCTTGAGTGGCGGCCAGCGACATCCTTCGCAACAACGTCAAGGAAAAGCTCGCCCGCGGCGAGGTCGTGGCCTCGATGACCGTGCGGCTGTCTCGCTCGATCGAGATCGCCCGCATCGCGAAGACCGCGGGTTTCGACATGCTCTACATCGACCTGGAGCATTCGCCGCTGACGATGGACGCCACCGGGCAAATCTGCATGGCCTGCCTCGACATCGGCATCATGCCGGCGGTGCGGGTTCCGGCCAACACGCCGGACTATATCTCGCGCATCCTGGATGCCGGCGCACTGGGCGTCATCGCGCCGCATATCCGCTCGGCAGCCGAGGCGCGGGCCGTGGTCAAGGCCGCCAAGCTGCCGCCGCTGGGTGAGCGCTCGAACACCGGGATGTTTCCGCATCTGCAGTACCGTTCGTTCCCGGCGGACGAGACCTGTAAGGCCATCAACGACGCCACCATGGTGATCGTGCAGTTCGAATCGGAGGACTGCCTCGACATGTGCGGACGAGATCATCGCGGTCGAAGGGGTCGATGTCGTGCTGGTCGGATTGAACGACATGCTGGGCGACATGGGCCTCGCCGGCCAATACGACCACCCGCGCGTGCGGGAAATCTACCAGACGGTCATCGATGCCTGCCGCAAGCACGGCAAGCACTGCGGCGTCGGCGGGCTCGCGAGCCGTCCCGACCTGATGGCCGAATACGTCCGGATGGGCGCGCGCTATGTTTCGACCGGCACCGATCTCGCATTTCTGCTTGGGGCTGCGACAACTCGCGCCAAGCAGATCAAGGACATCAAGCCTTGAGTGCTGGTTAGCTGGCGCTCCGGGGCGTGATATACCGGGTGCAACAACCGGGAGAGAACAATGCCCAGACTGCGATCCTTGCTGCCGACAGTGGCCGGTCTTCTGGTGGCGTTCACCACCATGGCCGCCGCACAATCGGACTATCCCAACCGGCCGGTGCGGCTGATCATTCCCTTCCCGCCGGGCGGCAGCAACGACGTAGTCGGCCGCATGATCGGCACGCAGCTGAGCGACAAGCTAGGCAAGCAAGTGATCGTCGACAACCGCGCCGGCGCCGGCGGCGTGATCGGCACCGAGATCGCCTCCAAGGCGACGCCGGACGGCTACACCATCCTGGTCATTTCGCTCGCACACGCGGTCAACCCCTGGCTCTACAAACTGCCGTACGACCCGATCAAGGCGTTCGCGCCGATCGGCGTGATGGGATCGGGACCCAACGTCGTCGTGGTTCATCCCGATCTGCCGGTCCACTCGATCAAGGAACTGGTTGCGCTCGCCAAGCAAAAGCCTGGCGACCTGCAATACGCCTCTGCCGGCGTGGGCTCCTTCCAGCATCTCGGCGCCGAACTGTTCAAGCTCGAAGCCGGCGTCGACATCCTGCATGTGCCGTTCAAGGGCGGTGGCCCGGCCATGATCGACGTGGTCGGCGGCCACACCAAGGTGATGTTCTCCTCGCTGGTTCAGACCACGCCGCACATCAAGACCGGGAAGCTCCGCGCGCTCGGCGTCGGCAGCAAGGAAAGAAGCAAGGTGCTGCCGGACGTGCCGTCGGTCGCCGAGGCTGGCGTGCCGACCTATGAGGCGGTCAACTGGTGGGGCATCGTCGCGCCCGCAGGAACGCCGCAGCCGATCATCGACAAGCTGCACGCCGCACTGACCGCCGCTCAGGATTCGCCCGAAGTTGAGAAGCAGTTCGCGAGCGAAGGCGCCACCGTCGTCAAGAAATCCCCTGCCGAATTCGGCGCGTTCATGACCGCCGAAATGACAAAGTGGGAGCAGGTGGTGAAGAAGGGCGGCATCAAGGCGGAGTGACCGTTCCGCAATCGAACTGAACCGGGAGGAACAACAATGCGCAAACCGCGCTCTCTGCTGCTCGCCGCCACCGGATTGCTGATTGCGCTGACGGCCTCGGCCGCAGCGCAATCGGACTATCCCAACCGGCCAATCCGGCTGATCATCCCGTTCCCGGCCGGCGGCAGCAATGACATCGTCGGCCGCGCCATCGCGACCCAGATGGGCGAGCGGCTCGGCAAGCAGATCATCGTCGACAACCGCACCGGCGCGGGTGGCGTGATCGGCACCGAGCTGGCCTCCAAGTCGCCGCCGGATGGTTACACCATCCTGGTCATCTCGATCGCGCATTCGGTCAATCCGTGGCTCTACAAACTGCCCTACGATCCGATCAAGGCGTTCACCCCGATCGGCGTCATGGGGACCGGCACCAATGTGCTCACCGTGCATCCGAGCCTGCCGGCGAATTCGCTGAAGGACCTGCTGGCGATGGCCAAGGAAAAGCCGGGCGAGTTGAGCTATGCCTCGGCCGGAATCGGCACTTTCCAGCATCTCGGCGCCGAGTTGTTCCGGCTCGACGCCAAGGTCAACCTGCTGCACGTGCCGTTCCGCGGCGGCGGGCCTGCGCTGGTCGATGTGCTCGGCGGCCACAACAAGATCATGTTCTCGTCGCTCGTTCAGGCCGTGCCGCACATCAAGACCGGCCGCTTGCGGGCGCTCGGCACCGGCGGCAAGGAGCGCGTCCCGGCATTGGCCGAGGTACCTACCATCTCCGAGGCCGGCGTCCCCGGCTACGAGGCGCTCAACTGGTGGGGCCTGCTTGCGCCGGCCGGCACGCCGGCGCCGGTCATCGCACGGCTGCACAAGGCACTGGAGGAATCCCAGGACTCGCCGGAGATCCAGGCGCAGTTCGAAAAGGAAGGCGCTGCCACCCGGAAGATGAGCTCGGCGGACTTCGGCAAGTTCATCGAGAGCGAGATGAACAAGTGGGAACGCGTCGTGAAGGAGGGCGGGATCAAGGCGGAGTGACGCTTTGGCCCGACAGGTCGCTCTTTCATGCAACCCGATATCCGCAACAACAGGGACGTCTGGGCCGGCGCGATGCTGATCGCCACCGGCGCGTTGTCGGTGATTATTGCCCGCAACTATGCCTTCGGCACCTCGCTGCGGATGGGGCCCGGCTATTTTCCCTCGGTGCTGGGCGGCCTGCTGGTGCTGTTTGGCCTCTATCTCGTTGCCTCGGGTCTGCGCAGCAACGAGAAGATGGAGGGCAACTGGTCACTGCGCGCACTGATCGTGCTGCCGCTATCGCTGGTGATGTTCGGCCTGCTGATGGAATACGCGGGCTTCGTCCCGGCACTGATGGTGCTGATCGTCGGCTCGGCCGCCGCGGGTACCGAGTTCAAGCTCACGGAAGCGCTGCTGCTGGCGGCGGGGCTCACATTTTTCGCGGTCGCGCTGTTCATCTGGGGCCTTGGCCTGCCCTATCCATTGTTCACGGCCTGGTGACGCCCCCGCCATGGAGCTGTTCAACAATCTGATCTTCGGCTTCGGTGTCGCGCTGTCGTGGCAGAACCTGCTCTATTGCATGATCGGCGTTTCGGTCGGCACCTTGATCGGCGTTCTGCCGGGCATTGGCCCGCTCGCCACCATCGCGATGCTGTTGCCGATCACCTTCAACGTGGCCCCGGTCGGCGCGCTGATCATGCTTGCCGGCATCTACTACGGCGCGCAGTACGGCGGATCGACCACCGCGATCCTGGTCAACCTGCCGGGTGAAACCTCCGCGGTAGTCACCTGCATCGACGGCTACCAGATGGCCCGGCAGGGCCGTGCCGGCCCGGCGCTGGCCATCGCCGCCATCGGTTCGTTCATCGCCGGCACCTTCGGCACCATGCTAATCGCGGTCGCGGGCCCGCCGCTTGCCGAGCTCGCGCTCAAATTCGGCGCGCCGGAGTATTTCTCGCTGATGCTGATGGGGCTCGTCGCCGCAGCCGTCCTGGCCCAGGGCGACATGATCAAGTCGCTGGCGATGGTGGCGATGGGGCTGCTGCTCGGCATCGTCGGCACCGACGTCAACACCGGCGTGCAGCGCTTCTCGTTCGGCATCACGGAATTGAGCGACGGCATCGGCTTCATCGTCGTCGCGGTCGGCGTGTTCGCGGTCGGCGAGATCGTGGCGAACCTCGGCGATCCTGAGGAGCGCCGTGTCTTCACCGACAAGGTGAAAGGCCTGATGCCGACCTGGGCGGATTTCAAGGCGTCGATCGGCCCGATCTCCCGCGGCACCCTGCTCGGCTCGTTCTTCGGCGTGCTGCCCGGTACCGGGCCGGCGATCGCGTCGTTTTCCTCCTACATGGTCGAGAAGAAGCTCGCGAAAGACCCTTCGCGCTTCGGCAAGGGCGCCATCGAGGGCGTGGCCGGCCCCGAAGCCGCCAACAATGCCGACGCGCAATGCAAGTTCATCCCGATGCTGACGCTCGGCTTGCCGGCGTCCAGCGTGATGGCGCTGATGCTCGGCGCACTGACCATCCAGGGCATCCAGCCCGGCCCCGAGGTGATGACCACGCGCCCCGAGCTGTTCTGGGGTCTGATCGCCAGTATGTGGATCGGCAACGCACTGCTGGTGGTGCTCAATTTGCCGATGATCGGGCTGTGGGTGAAGCTTCTGAAAGTGCCCTATCGATTCCTGTTTCCGGCGATCATGGCGTTCTCGGCGATCGGCGTGTACAGCGTCAACAACTCCTCGTTCGAGATCTATCTCACCGCGCTGTTTGGTGTGATCGGTTTTATCTGGATCAAGCTCGGCTGCAGTCCCGCGCCGATGCTGCTCGGCTTCGTGCTCGGGCCGATGATGGAAGAGCACCTTCGCCGCGCCATGCTGATGTCGAAGGGCGATCCGTCGGTGTTCGTCACCCGCCCGATCAGCCTCGGCTTCATCGTCGTGACGGTCCTGATCCTGGTGGTGATCGTGCTGCCCGCGGTGCGCAACCGCCGCGGCGAGATCGCGGGCTGACGGCCGGGCCTTAGCGTGTGCGTCCGATAAATCGCTGCATGCCCACATCGGTCTCCCACATCCGCCGGTGCGCGGCGCGTAGATAAGGCAGCGCCCGGGCGCGCGTGGCGACCACCGTGTCATAGTCGGCGATAAAGTGCCGCATCAGGCTTTCCACTTCGCGGCGCAGCGCATCCTCGTCGATGGTCGTGACACGGCGCTCCTTCATCACCATGCGGCCGCCGATGATCACGCTTTCGACGCCGCGGCCGGCCTCGGTGTAGACGAGCTGCCGAGCCGCACTGTTGTAGGGCAGATACGCCGTATCGTTCAGATCGATCAGCACCAAGTCGGCCTTATAGCCGGGCTTGATCGCGCCGAGCTGGCCTTCGAGGCCTGCGGTTCGTGCGTTGCCCAGCGTCGCGTGACGGAGGACCTCGTGCGCGAGCGGGGCGCCGGGCTCCGGGTCGCTCACCGCCGCGAGCAGGCAGAACATCTTCATCGCCTGGAACACGCTTTGCACGTCGCTGCCGCTGCAATTATCGCAGCCGAGTCCGAGCCGCACCCCGGCCTCGCGGAGATCCAGTACTGGAGCGATGCCGCTTTTCAGTTTCATGTTGGAGAGATGGTTGAGGACGATGCCGGCGTCGGCTTCCGCCATCCGCTCCATCTCGGCGCGCGTGATCCAGACGCTGTGCACGATGTTGAGCTTTGGCCCGAGCAGGCCGTTGTCCTCCATGTAACTGATGAGCGATCCGTCATGATCGGCGAATTGCTCGCGTGCGATCAGCGCCTGGCCGCGGGTCTCATAGACATGGGTGTAAATTGGCAGGTCGTGCTTGTGCGCGAGATCGGCGCAGCCTTGCAGCATTTTGGGAGAACAGCGCTGCGGCGCGAACGGCGCCAGCGCCCAGTGCAGCGTGCCGGCGGCGGGATGGCGATTGAATTGACTTCTCGAGATAGTCGAACTGATCCTTGATCGGGCGCCCGGTGGTGCCCAGCATGTCCTGCACGTCGGGCGGAAGCTGATCCTTGTCGCGCACCATGGCGATCGGCGGCACGTCCCAGACCATCGGCGAGAACACAACGCGCAACCCGATGTCGTGGTATGCGCCGATCACGACATCGGTCGAAGCATCGTCGAGCGGGATGAGGCCGAGCATGTCCTGCACGCAGGTGATGCCGCAGCGGATCAATTCCATCGCGCCCACCAGAGTGCGCGCCCGTAACTCTTCCTTGCTGCGATTGGCACCGAGCGGCAGCGTGTATAGGAGCCACATCTCCAGCGGCATTTCCTCGAACAAGCCGCGGCACAGCGTGTCGTGCGAGTGGTAATGCGCGTTGATCAATCCCGGCACGACAAGCTTACCGCGCGCATCGACGATCTGGGCACCGCCGGGCTCCAGGTTGGGACCGACATCGGCGATGTTGCCGTTCGCGATCAGGATATCGGCAGTGGCTGGCTTATGAACGTTGCCGTCGTGGTCATAGACCTGCCCGCCGCGGAGCAGGAGCTTGCTCGAAGCCATTACGTTCTCGCTATTTTTTTCCTGCCGCCTGCGTCGCCGGAAACGGCAGCGCCAGCGATTCCTTCAGGCGTTCCGCATCGACCTTGACCTCGATGCCGGCGCGCTCCTGCTCCAGCATCATCACCACGCGCGAGTCGCGGCCGGCCCAGCCGCGGTTCATGGCTTCGGTCATCTCGGCATAGGCCAGCTCGCAGATGCGCATCGGCAAGCCGAGCTCGCGGCCGAGCGCCGTGGCAAGTCCCACGTCCTTGTGCGCGAGCTTGAGCGCGAAATCCGGCGGATCGTACTTGCCGGGCAGCCATTGGTTGATCAGCGCATCGAACGTGTAGCGGCGGCCGGCCGCGCCCTGACGCACCGCCTCCCACAGCGCCAGCGGTTCAACGCCGGCTTTCACGCCCATCGCGAATGTCTCAGCCAGCGCGCAGACGATGGCGTAGCCCGACATGTTGTGCACGAGCTTGGCGACCGTGGCGGAACCGATCTCGCCGATATAGCGCGCCTGATCGCCGATTGCGTCGAGCACCGGCTTGTGGGTCTCGAACGCGGCCTTGTCGCCGCCGACCCAGATGGCAAGCTTGCGGCTGGCCGCGCCCTGCGGACCGCCGGACACCGGCGCATCGAGCATGTGAGCGCCTTTTTCCGCGAACGCCGCCGCGAGCTTTTTGACGAGGCTCGGCGAATTGGTCGAGAGATCGAACCAGGCGGCGCCGCGCCGCACGCCAGCGAGCAGACCGTCAGCGGCGAGCGCGACCTTCTCGACGTCGGGCGGTTCCGGTAGCGAGGTGAGGATCACGTCGGATTGCTCGGCAAGCGCGCGCGGCATTTCCGCCCAGCGCGCGCCGGCGCTCAGATGCGGCGCTGCTGCGTCCTTGCGCAGGTCGTTGACGATCAGGCTGTAGCCGGCCTTCTGGAGATTGGACGCCATGCGGGCGCCCATGGTGCCCAAGCCCACAAAGCCTACATGCATGATCGCCTCCGCTCGCGACTATTGCTCAGGCCCACTTCAACGTTGCCAGGATCGCCTTGCCCATCACCCAGTCCTTGTCCTGCTCGGAGAGGAACGGCAACTCCTTGGTGAAGTGCTCGATGCGCTGGCGGTAGGTCGCCTTGGCGAGCGTGTTGGTGAGGTCGGTGCCCCAGTAGCAACGGCGCGGCCCATACGCATCGAAGCAGCGCTTCAGATGCTCGGTCATGTCACGCCAGGGATAGGCCTCGAGCGAGAAGTTCGTCGCCGAGGACAGCTTCACCGAAACGTTGGGATATTTCGCAAGCTTGACGACACTCGTCGATGGCCGCGGGAATGCGGCGCTCCTGCGCGGTCTCTGCCATCAGGCTCATGTGGTCGATGATCAGCGTCAACGCGGGATGGCGCTCGGCGACGCCGGCAAAACGCGGGATGTTGTCGGGGGCAAAGAACATCACCGGGATGGCGTGCTTCTCGGCGAGCGGCCAGAACCAGTCGGCGCTGCCGCTGGTGAGCAGCGAAGCCTGGTCGCGCATGAAGGTCAGCCGAACGCCCAGCATGCCCGATTGCTGCATCCAGTTCGGCAGGAGCTTGGCCGAATCCGGGTTCATCGGGATGCGGCCCATGACGCCGAACCGCTTGGGATGGCGCTGCGCGGCTTCGAGGCCGTAGTCGTTGCGATCGCCCGGCCAGGACGGCGGCACGATGACGGCGCGGTCGACGCCGCCCTCGTCCATCAGCGCCACGAGCTTTTCGATGGTGAACGGATCGGGAAGCTGCGGCTTGCGGCCAGGCACCCATTTCCAGTCGGGGCTTTCCGCCTTCCACAAATGCGCCTGGGCATCGACGATGGTTCGTCCGTTCACGGCCATGAACATTTCCTTCCTTGCGATCAGATTTCGCGTGAGTGTGCGACGTTTCGCGGCTCGTCACAATGTGGTTGCGTCCGGCCCATGAAAGTCCCCCGGTTGCTATTGCCGGACTTGATACGGCAAACCCGATTCCCGAGACACCGCCCTTGCCAACTGAATCGAGATCGCCGGGACAAGCCCAGCGATGACGGCATGTGTGGTGACCGGTGACGACAGCAGCAGATTAAGGAATCAGCAAAATCTTGCCGAAGTGCTGGTTGGTCCGCATGTGCTCGTGGCCGGCCTTGGCCTCGGCGAGCGGATAGGTCTTGTCGATCGGCATGCGGATGCGGTTGGACTTGACGTCATCCCAAAGGTCGGCGCGCATCTTGACGAGAATTTCGCGCACCTCCTCGACCGTGCGGGTGCGAAACGTGACGCCGATATAATCGATGCGCTGGCGCGCGTGGGCGTCGAAATCGAATTCGGCCTTCATGCCGGCGAGCCGGCCGATGTTGACGATGCGGCCGCGCAGCGCGGTGCAGCGCATGGTCTGGCTCACGGTCGGGCCGGACAGCATGTCAACGGTGAGGTCGAGGCCCTTGCCGCCAGTTGCCTTGAGCACCTGCTCGGGCCAGTCCGGATCCTTGGTGCTAACGGCCAGATCGGCGCCGAATTCCTTGAGCTTGGCGCGGCGCGCATCGTTGGTCGACGTGCCGACCACGAATTTCGCGCCCATCAGCTTGGCGATCTGCAATCCGATGATGCCGACCCCGGAGCTTGCGCCCTGCACCATCACGGTCTCGCCGGCCCTGAGACGGCCGGCTGTGACGAGTGCGTTGTGCAGCGTGTTCAGCCCGATCGGCAGGGTCGCGGCCTGCTCGAAGCCCATGCCGTCGGGGATTTTCATGGCGCGGCCGTGATCGCTCACCGCGACTTCGGCATGGCTGCCGGGACTGTGGCACATCACACGGTCGCCCTTCTTGAAGTCGCGCACGTCTGAGCCGACCTCGATCACCTCGCCGGCAAATTCGCTGCCGATCGGCTTGCCCGCCGCGGAGCCGTGGCTGGTGTCGCCCTTGGCCGAACCGAGATCGGCGCGATTGAGCGCAATCGCTTTGATCTTGACCAGGATGTCGGTCGGTTTCGGCTTCGGCTCCGGCACGTCCAGGATGACAACGCCGTTCGGTGACGCAACACCGGCTTTCATGGGAATCCCTTTCGACGCGACGCGATCAGCCCGTCTTCTGCGCCTTCATCTGATCCCACCAGGGGCAGACGCCGGGCATGCGGTTGTAGTTTCCTTCGAGCACTTGCACCGGCTGGCGCAGACCCGCCTCGGCGGAACTCGATGCAGAGCTGGCGCAATTCCTCGCGCTTCTCCGGCGACATCCACTTACGGTCATGGCCCCACAGGCTCGGGCCGTGCTTGCGCTCGAACGGCTTCCAGGTGCTGTCGTCGACCACCTGCCCGCCCCAGCCGTACTCGACCATGAAGCCCGACGGATTCCAGGTGTAGAACGAGGTGACGTAGTCGCCCGAGTGGCGGCCCATCGTCACGGCGATTTTCTCCGGATCGTTCTGCACGAGATCGTATCCCTGGCCGACGTCGTCGAGGCTGAACAGTTCCAGCATCATGTGGTGGATCATCTTCTTGCCGGTGTCGACCAGCGCGATCGAGTGATGGCGGCCGTTAACGTGGAAGAAGTAGCCGGCGAACGGACGGAGCCAGTAGTCGGTAAGCTTGAACTCCAGAACCTCCTGGTAGAACGGCATCACCTCTTTCAGGCTCTCGCAGTGCATCACCACGTGGCCCATGCCGAGCGCACCGGTGCGGAAGCCGGAAATGTTGCGGCCAGGCTTGAACGGATCGGACGCGATCGCGCCGCCGTGGAAGAATTCCAGCCGATTGCCTTCGGGATCGTTGCAGACGACGAGGTCTTTCACATGACGCTCGTCGGCGAGTGCGCGCGAGCCGCGGGCGACCTTGGTGCCCATCTTCTCCAGGCGCATGGCGAGGTCGTCGAGGGCGGCCGCGTCCGCCATCTCCCAGCCGAAGAAGCCGATGCCCTGCCCGCCGTCGGCGTCGACCACCAGCCGCTGCTTGCGGTCGTCCATGCGGAACGCCATCGTCTGGCGGCTCTTGTCGACCCGCTGCAGGCCGAGGAAGTTCTGGCCGTAAGCGGCCCATTCCTCCAGAGACTTGGCGCGGACGCCGATATATCCCAAGGCTTGAACGGTCATTGACGATTCCCTGGCATGTCCCGTTGTTGGCTGACCGCTAGAGTATCAAGAGCAAGCCCGGAAGAAAGAGGCTCAGCCAACCGCCTGCGCCTTCATCTGGTCCCACCAGGGGCAGACCCCAGGCATGCGGTTGTAATTACCGTCCATCACCTGCACCGGCTGGCGGAAGCCTTTATCGGCATTGGCGAGCCGCAGCGTGCGCGCCTTGTCCTGGTCTTCCTTCGACAGCCAGGTGCGGTCGTGGCCCCACATGCTGGGGCCTTCCTTGCGCTCGTAAGCCTTCCAGTTCGGGACGTCGATATCGCGGGCGCCCCAGCCGTATTCGACCATGAAGTTGGACGGCGTCCACGAATAGAACGAGGTGATGTAGTCGCTGGTGTGCCGGCCGAGCGTGGTCGCGATGCGGTTCTCGCCCTGCGCGATGTCATAGCCCTGCCCAACGTCGTCGAAGCTGTAGAGTTCCATCATCATGTGATGCACCGCGTTCTTGCCGGTCTCGATGAAAGCGAGGCTGTGGTGGCGCGGATTAAGATGCATGAAGGTCGCCTTGAACGGCGCCGAATAGTAGTCCGTCAGGCGGAACCCAAGCAGATCGCGGTAGAAGGTCACCATCTCGTCGGTGTTGGCGGTGTGCATCACCACATGGCCGAGGCCAAGCGGACCGGTGCGGAAGCCGGAGATCGAGCGGCCCGGCTTGAACGGCTCGGTCGTGGTCTCGGCGCCGTGGAACAGTTCCAGCCGATTGCCGACCGGATCGCGCGTCACGACCAAGTCCTTGACCCGCCGCTCGTCGGCCAGCGCACGCGAGCCGCGCGCCGCCGGCACGCCGGCCTTCTCCAATCGCCCGGAGACGGCATCGAGCGCAGTCGCGTCCGCCACCTCCCAGCCGAAGAAGCCCAGGCCCTCGCCGCCATCTGCATCGACGATGATGCGCTGCTGGCGGTCGTCCATGCGGAACGCCATCGTGCGCGCGCTTTTGTCGATGCGCTGCAGCCCCAACATCCTGCTGCCGTAGGTGCCCCAGTCGCCCAAATCCTTGGCGCGGACCCCGAGATAACCCAGCGATTGGGCGGTCATGTTACGTCCCGTGTCGGTGCGGTTTGGCGCTTATTTAGCACGGGGCGGACGACAACATAAGGGCGGGCGGAATGGCTGGCTTCCGTACAGGCCCGGTTACGCTTTGTGAAAGGCCCGCAAATCCTCGGGCGCCTGCGCACGACCCGCCATGCTGTAGTCACGAACGACCGCCGCAATCCGCAGCCGGTAGTCCGCAAAAACCCCGCCGCGACCCGCCGCCTGACTCCGGCGATGGTTGTCATGGTTGCGCCACTTACGCACCGCTTCCTCGTCGCGCCAGAACGACAGGGACAACAGCTTGCCGGGATCGGTCAGGCTCTGAAATCGCTCGACCGAGATGAACCCGTCCATCTTTTCCAGTTCGGCGCGCAGCGTTGCCGCGATCGTGAGATAGTCTTCCTTGTGGCCGGATGCCGGCCAGACTTCGAAGATGACGGCGATCATGGCGTGCCTTGAATTCGTTTCCTGATCTGCGGCGAATCCACAGCGTAGCGGTAGGCGCGGAACACCTCATTGGAAGGGTCGCCGACGCGGTCCGGCCCCATGAAGGGGCTCACGTATTCCCACACGACTTCACCCTCCGGCGTGACCTCGAACAGCCGGCCCCACTGGCCCTCGCAAATCAGCGTGTTGCCGGTCGGCAGCCGCTGCGCGCCGCTGATATGCGGGCTGAAGAAGGTATAGGCGGGCTTGGCGCGATATTCCCACACCGTCTTTTTGGTGCGCGGGTCGAGTTCGATCACGCGCGAGAACGGGTTGTTCGGTGTGTTGATGCCGTTGGCGAACAGCGTGATGTTGCCGTTCGGCAACGGCGCGCAATCGTGCTGCATGCCGTAGCTGTCGTCGCGGTGCTGCCATTTCATTTTTTTGGTCTGCTTGTCGATCAGCCCGATCATGTTGAGACGGCGGAAGCTGATGTAGATGTCACCGTTGGCGAGCGGCGAGATGGCGTTGGCGTGAGCGAATTCGTCGCGGAGTTGATTGCAGATCAGCGGGTAGTTCTCCACCTCCATGTCGCGCCAAGCCTGCCACTCCCAGACGGTTTTGCCGTCGGGGGTAATCTCGACAATGGTGTCGCCGTACATGCAGCCGTCGGCGTGGGCGGTGCCGGCGAGCCCGCCGGGAATGCGCTTCGCGATCTCGGGCGGCACCACCTCCCAGCCGAGGAAGATGGTGTTGCCGTTCGGCAGCCTGCGGAAATCGTGGTGCTGGCCGACGTGCTTGTACTCCCAGAGTACCTTGCCGCTCCAGTCGTACTCGCGAAACAAGCCTCCGCGGCCGCCCATATGCTGCGGGCCCTCGGGGAGACGGCCGGTCCAGAGCAGATTGCCATTGTCGAGCAGATAAGCGTAGGTGCCGTTGACCAGCGGGTGCTGCCACTGGTGCAGCACGTCACCGCGGAGCCCGATGATATAGGTCGCCTTACCGTTCAACGGCGAGAACAGCGTAAACCCCGGCGTAGCGCGATGCGGATCGCAAAACATGAGCCCGAAATCGCGGTGACGCATCAGAATTTCCTCACACCGAGGGGCGCAAAATCACGTCGACGCCGACTGCCGCGCTCCACCTCGGAGAGCATAAGCGCACAATTCCTCCGTCAGCGCCGCAAGCGCCTTCCATAGCACTCGAAGTTCCGACGCCGTCAGGCGGCGCTCCAGCCGTTCCTGACGCGCGATCGCAATCGGCAACGTGGCCGCTATCATCGCCTCTCCGGCCCGTGTCAACTTGACCAAGCGTAAGCGCCGATCCTGCTTGTCGACGGTCTGGGTGACAAGCCCACGTCCTACGAGGTCGGTCAAGGCGCGCGTCACATGCGCCTTGTCGATCTGTGTATGCCCGGCAATGTCCTTGATCGAGGGCGCCTGGCGTTCCGCCAGCACGGTCAGAATTCGATACTCGGCGAGATTGAGGCCGAATTTGCGGTCGATATGAAGCAGCATGTGCTGCGCCAGCGCATGAGCGATCGTGTTGAAACGGTAGCTGAAGCGCCGGTCCTGCGGCAGCATCGTTCTCGGAGCGGGGGTCTTTTTGGGCACTGGCCGAGTCATTCATTGATAAATCAACGTTGACTTTGCAACAATTCAGTGAAAGCGTCAATGCTGGAAACTTCACGGCAATGGGCGAAAAATGCCAGGCGCCGAGTTTCAGAGGGGACGGTCATGTGTTTTGGAAAGCTGTCGCATTTGATATCGGCGCTTCTGGTTTTGTGCTTCTCCGTCACCAGCCACGCCCAGGACGCCGGTGACTATCCGAACCGCCCCATCCGCGTCATTGTACCGGTCGGCGCCGGCGCCGGCATGGACAATGCCGCGCGGGTGACCGCGGCCGCCGTCGAAAAACACATCGGCCAGACGCTCGTCATCGAGAACAAGCCAGGCGCCGGATCGCGGATCGGCGCGGCGATGGTGGCGAAGGCGCAACCCGACGGTTACACGCTCCTGTTCACGTCGCCCTCAGTGATCACCGTCGCCGAGCACTTCCCGCAGAAGATGGATTTCGAGCCGGCGAAAGACTTCAGGCCGGTCGCCATCGGTCTGTTCCAGCCGGTGCTGCTGATCGTGCGGCCGGGGCTGGGTATCAAGACGGTCGACGAGTTCGTGGCCTTCGCCAGGAATAACCCCGGCAAGATCTCATTCGGGATTCAGGGCCTCGGCGGCGAGATGCACCTGTCGCTGGAGGTGTTCAAGAAGACCGCAGGCATGAACGTGACGGCTGTGCCGTACAACGCCGCGGCGCAGGCGATCGTCGACCTGCTCGCCGACCGGCTCGACGCCATGTTCCTGGTCATTCCGCCGATCAAGCAGCACGTCGAGGCGGGCAAGCTGCTAGCTCTGGCGACGCTTGCCGCCAAGCGGGTCGAGGCGATGCAGAGCGTCCCCACCATGAAGGAACTCGGCCGCCCGGAAATGACCAACGCGATCTGGTTCGGCTATCTTGCGCCGTCAAAGACGCCGGACGCCATCGTCGAAAAGCTCGCCCGCGCCTTCGGCCACCTGCAGTCCGACGCGGCCTTGACGAAGCGGGTCACCGAGATGGGCGCGGAGCTGAATGTCGTTGGTCCGGCCGAATTCGGCAGGATCATCGAGAAGAACCGGCGCGAATACGGCAAGATCGTCGCCGAGGGCAATCTCGCAACACAGAATTGAAATCTGCCGGCCGGGGTGGCAATCGGCGCGCAAAGCGCTCATATCCCGGCGGCAATGAATAAAACCCAATCCATCATCTCAATCCGAAACCTTTCGAAGACCTACGAATCGGGCTTCCAGGCGCTCAAGAACATCAACCTGGAGATCCGGCGCGGCGAGATTTTCGCGCTGCTTGGGCCGAACGGCGCCGGCAAGACCACGCTGATCGGCATCGTCTGCGGCATCGTCAATGCCACCTCCGGCACCATCACGGTGGACGGCCACGACCACGTCCGCGACTACCGCGCCGCGCGCGCCATGATCGGACTCGTGCCGCAGGAACTGACCACCGACGCGTTCGAGACGGTGTGGGCGACCTGCACCTTCAGCCGCGGGTTGTTCGGCAAGCCGCACAATCCAGCGTTCATCGAAAAAGTGCTCAAGGACGTGTCGCTCTGGGACAAGAAAGATCAAAAGATCATGACGCTGTCCGGCGGCATGAAGCGGCGCGTGCTTATCGCCAAGGCGCTATCACACGAGCCACAGATTCTGTTCCTCGACGAGCCGACCGCCGGCGTCGACGTCGAACTGCGCAAGGACATGTGGGAGGTGGTGCGCAGCCTGCGCGCCTCCGGCGTCACCATCATCCTGACCACGCATTACATCGAAGAGGCCGAGCTGATGGCCGACCGGGTCGGCGTCATCAACAAGGGCGAGATGATCCTGGTGGAGGAGAAGGCCGAGCTGATGCACAAGCTCGGCAAGAAACAACTCAAACTCAAGCTTCAGCAGAAGCTCAGCGCGGTTCCGCCCGAACTTGCCTCCTACAATCTCGCGCTCGCCGATGACGGCCACACGCTGATGTACACCTACGAGGCGCAGGGCGAGCGGCATGGCATCACGCGGCTGCTGGAAAATCTTTTCGCGGCTCGGAATCAGACTGAAAGACATCAACACCACGCAGAGTTCGCTCGAGGACATCTTCGTCGATCTGGTGAGGAAAGACGCATGAACTGGCGCGCGGTCTGGGCCATATATCAATTCGAGATGGCGCGCACCGGGCGCACGATCTTCCAGAGCATCGTGTCGCCGGTGATCTCGACCTCGCTGTATTTCGTGGTGTTTGGCGCCGCCATCGGCTCGCGCATCCCGGAAATCGAAGGCGTCGGCTACGGCTCGTTCATCGTGCCGGGGCTGATCATGATGATGCTGCTCACTCAAAGCGTGATGAACGCCTCGTTCGGCATCTATTTCCCGCGGTTCGTCGGCACGATCTTCGAGATCCTCTCCGCTCCGGTGTCGGCATTCGAGATCGTGCTCGGCTATGTCGGCGCCGCCGCCACCAAGTCGATCGTGCTGGGCCTCATCATCCTTGCCACCGCCGGGCTGTTCGTGCCGATGAAGATCGCGCACCCCGTTTGGATGCTGGCATTCCTTGTGCTGACCGCCGCGACCTTCAGCCTGTTCGGCTTCATCATCGGGCTATGGGCGGACGGCTTCGAGAAACTGCAGATCATCCCGTTGCTGATCCTCACGCCACTGACATTCCTCGGCGGCAGCTTCTATTCGATCAACGTGCTGCCGCCGTTCTGGCAGGCGGTGAGCCTTGCCAATCCGATCGTCTATCTGATCTCAGGCTTCCGCTGGAGCTTCTACGAAGTCACTGACGTGAGCTTGACTGCGAGCGTCGTGATGATCGCGGTGTTCCTCATAGCGTGCCTGGCCATCGTGTGGTGGTTCTTCAAGACCGGCTACAAGATCAAGAAGTAGCCACGCGCAACTGCACAACTTTGATCCACGCCAGCATCACCAACGGCACCACCGCGATCAGCACCGCAACGATGCCTGCTGCTGGCAGACTGGTGCATTCGACCAGCGGGCCGGTCACGACGGCGGCCAGCAGCGTCATCGCGCCGCCGCCGCTTTCGCTCACGCCGATGGCGCGGCCGCGATGCTGCGTCTCGACGCAGTCGGCAATGAGAGCGGTCGAAGCCACGCTCGCCGCGCACCAGCCGAGCCCGACGAGGAACGTGCCGAGCGTGACCGACACGTAGCCCTCGGCGAAGGCGACGAACAACGCGCCAATGAGCGCAATGCCGACGCCTGGATACATCACCCACTCGCGCCCATAGCGGTCGGACGCCCAGCCGAGCGGAATGGTGAAGGCGAACATGCCGGCGGCGTGGAAGGAGTGGGAGATCGCGATCGCGGTGAGGCCGTGGCCGTGGTGCGCCAGCACCAGCGAGGTCAGCACCATGACGATCGCCATGTTGCCCTGCCCGGCACAGTTGGAAAGAATCGCGAGCCGCGTCTTGGGCTGACGGAGCAGATCCCAGGACCTGAATTCCGTTTCCTGACCGGACGCAAGCTTCGGCGGCGGCGTGTAGCCCGGATAGTAGCGTTCGAGGTGCATGCCGATCTCCTTCGGATCGGGATGCACGAAGAACACCAGAATGATCCCGCCGAGAATCAGCACCGGCATCATCAGCCACGGCAGGCCGAGCGCCTCGTGGCCGGTGCGCTCGGCGACCAGATCGCCGAACCACATCACCAGGGGGCTCAGGATGATCCCAATGAGCGAGCCGGTGGCGACGAAGCCCAACGCCAGCCCGCGCTGGCGCGGCAGATACATATCGGTCGCGGCGACACGCAATTGCTGACCCGCGCTGATGCCCATGGCGAAGATCACCATGCCAAGGGTAAGCCCAATGGCACTGCCGGCGAGCATCGCAAAGCCTGACACGAACGAGCCGATCATTGCCAGGCCCTGGCCGAACAGGATGCCGGGCTTGCGTCCGTAAGTGTCGGTGATCTTGCCAACCGGATAGGAAACCAGGAAGCGGCTCACTCCGAACAAGCCGACCGTCAGGCCGGCGAGGCTGGCCGAGCCGGTGACGGCGATGACCATCAGCGGGCCGATGCCGTAGGCGAGTTGCGCTCCCGCGCCGACGAAGGATTGCGACAGCGCGAGCAGCAAGGTGTTGTGCTTGATCAGCGGCGGGATGCCGCCAAGAGCCTGGGGAACGGGCTTATGCACTAGGACGTTGCGAGTTGCGGCTGCTTCCGCGTCGCCGCCGCGCTCGATCCGCCGAACGCGGGCATCACGTCGCGCGCGAAGGCGCGCAGGTTTTCGCGCGAGCCGGTCGGGCCGTTCAGCAGCAGGTGTTCGATGCCGGCTGAGCGCAGCATGTCCAGCTTCGCCGCGATCTCGTCCGGTGTCCCGAACAATGCGCTGTCTCCGGCCGCATCGAGCGTCTGGTCGAACGACAGAAGGCTAGCAGTGCTCTTTTTCCCACCGGGCGCGGCGTCGGCCTTGACCAGGCGCTGCTGGTTGGCGAAGCGAGTCTCGATAGCCTTGGCCTTCTCCTCGGCGTTCTTCGCCACGAAAAATGCGCGGCTGACGCCGACATCCATCGGATCGAAACGTCGGCCCATTTTCTCGATCTCGTCCCGATAGACGTTGAAGCGCTCGATGGTCAGCGCCATCGACGCATGCTGATCGAGCAGCAGCTTGGCGCCGCGGCGCGCAACCTTGCGAATCGAATCCGGGCTCCCGGCCCCCATCCAGATCGGCGGGTGCGGCTTCTGAGCCGTCGGCGGCTCGACGATAATGTCCTCGAAGTGCCAAAACCTGCCGTGATGCGAGAAGCGCTGCTCGGAGGTCCATGACTTGCGAACGATCTCGAGTCCCTCGTCGAAGCGCGCGTCAGCCTCGTCCTGCGGGATGCAGAAGCTTGCGAACTCCGCCTGGCGGTAGCCCTTGCCGACACCGAAGTCGAGCCGCCCGCCCGAGAGAAGATCGATGGTCGCCGCTTGCTCGGCCAGCAGAACCGGGTTGTGCCAGGGCAGCACGATCACGGCGGTGCCAAGGCGCAGCGTGCTGGTGCGCGCGGCGGCCCAGGTCAGGAGATTGAGGCTCGCCGAAACCTGCCCGAAGCCGGTGAAGTGATGCTCGACGACGAAGATGCTGTTGTAGCCGAGCCCCTCCGCCTCGACGACATAGTCAACCCACTCATGGAATCCTTGAGCGCTGTCAAGATCAGGACCGCCGCGCTTGGCCAGTGCGCTGCCGAACAATCCGAATTTCATTCCGAGGTCCTGCCGTTGGCTTCAGTTGAAATGTCTACGCCGCCTGCTTGGCGATCTGGTTCTTCAGTCGCGAATAGACCTTGAACGCATTGCCCTCGAAGATCTTCGCCTTGTCGGCGGCGGACAATGGCGCCGCATCGACGTAGCGCTTGGTGTCGTCGAAGCCGAAGCCGGTCCGCGGATCGTTGCCCTTGACCGCGCCGACCATCTCCGAGGCAAACAGGATGTTGTCGACCGGCACCACCTTGGTCAGCAGATCGATGCCCGGCTGATGATAGACGCAGGTGTCGAAGAAGATGTTCTTGCCCATGATCTCGGCAAGCTCGGGCTTGCCGTTGTTGAGCGCAATGCCGCGGAAGCGGCCCCAGTGGAACGGCACCGCGCCACCACCGTGCGGGATAATGAATTTCAAGGTCGGAAAATCCTTGAACAGGTCGGACAGGATGATCTGCATGAATACCATGGTGTCGGCGTTGAGGTAATACGAGCCGGTGGTGTGCTGCGCCGGATTGCAGCACCCGGAGACGTGGATCATCGCCGGCACGTCGAGCTCGACCATCTTCTCGTAGAACGGGTAGTACCACTTGTCGGTCATCGGCGGCGCGTTGAAGTAGCCGCCAGATGGATCGGGATTCAGGTTGCAGCCGACGAAGCCCATCTTCACGCAGCGCTCAAGCTCGGCGATGGCGTTCTTCGGGGGCACGCCCGGCGACTGCGGAAGCTGACAGACGCCGATGAAGTTCTTCGGGAACAACGTCACCACGCGATGGATCAGGTCGTTGCAGATCTCGGTCCACTCACGACTGACGCTCTCGTCGCCGATGTGATGGCCCATGCCCGACGCGCGCGGCGAGAAGATCGTCAGGTCGGTGCCGCGCTCTTTCTGGAACTTGAGCTGGTTGGCGATGATGCTTTCCTTGATCTCGTCGTCAGACATCTTCAGGCCCGAGCGGGGCGGCATCGCCGCCTTGTCCTTGGCGTTGGCCGCCGCGGTCTGATCCTTGCGGAAGCGGTGCAGGTCCTTCGGCTCGGTCGTGTAATGGCCGTGACAGTCGATAATCATGGAATGGACCTCTAAGGGAGCGCGGGCTCAAGTCATAATGCTACGAACGCAAACATGCCACGTCAATTCAAGCCAACTTGTGAGGCTTCGCCACTCCGCTAAGATGCACGGCATTCCAGACAAACCAGGAAAAGGGCATCTCGCATGGCTGGGCTGAACATTGGCCTGACTGCGCTCGCCGCCGTGCTCGCGGCCGGCGGCCTCCTGGCGCTGTGGTGACGGACGCGCATGGGCGGCGAGATCGCGCTGATGGCGCCGACAGCGACGAGCAAGACGGCCATGTCGCCAAGCTCGCTCCCGGCGCCCTGGTCGAGATCAAGGGAACGCTACGCTGCGCGCAGCCACTGACCGCGGAATTCTCAAACCAGGCTTGCGTGTATTTCAGAGCCGAGATTGAGTGCGACGAGGTCTGTACGACACCGATTCCCAGGGCAAGCAGCGCCGCAACACGCGCAAGATCACGCTGCATTCCTACATCCGCTATGTGCCCTGCGAGATCGAGGATGACAGTGGCCGCGTCGCCGTCGATCTCGATGGCGCCGAAATCGAGGCCCCGCAGGTCGTCTATTCCATGGGGCTGCCCGCCGCCAATGCCGGGGTCACGGTGCTCACGCGGTGACGCAACTCGTGGCCGATCAGAGCACCCGCCATTTCGAACACGCGCTCGGGGTCGACGTTCCCGCCTATCTCCTGGGCGAGGTGAAGCCCGGCGGCACGATCGGCAAGCCGGCGAAGGGATCCGCCAACAAGACCTTCGTGATCAGCCACAAGTCCGAGGAAGAGCGCGCCAAGGAGATCGGCTCCACCATGACGATGGTGTTCTGGGTCGCCATCGCCCTGTTCGCAGCCGCGGTGGGTGTGCTGGTGTGGGCGATCAAGAAGGGGCCGGTTTGACCGCGACAGGCATGACGCGACAAACCCGGGCGCAAGCGGCTAGTATCAAGACAATACAACGGGAGAATTTAGAAAATGGCCGATCTGCCGCGTCTGAATAACATCATTCGTGCGCTGGAAGCCGGGCAGCACGCGCTGACCTGCTTTGCGCCCGCCCACGTCAATTCGGCGATCGCCATGAGCGCCTCGAAGTACGACGGCTGCGTGTTCGAGATGGAGCACAATCCATGGGACTCCGGCCGCCTGCGCGACTGCCTGCAATACATGCTCAACCGCGCGCAGATCGCCAAAGCGGGCCTCGTGCCGCCGGTCAATCCGCTGGTCCGCATCCCGGTCAACGGCGTCGAGATGGCGCAGTGGCAGGCCAAGCAGGCGCTCGACATAGGCTGCTACGGCATCGTCTTTCCACATATCTCGACTGTGGAAGAGGCCGCCAACGCGGTCGGCGCCTGCCGCTACCCGCGCATGAAAAACGCGCCGCTCTATGAGCCGGCCGGCATCCGCGGCGACGGCCCGACCGCGGCGGCACGCTATTGGGGCATCGGCCAGCAGGAGTACTACCAGAAAGCCGACGTCTGGCCGCTCAATCCGCAAGGCGAGGTTTTCGCCATCCTTCAGATCGAGGACACCCGCGGCGTGGAGAACCTCGACGACATGCTCAAGAACGTTCCGGGCATCGGCGCGATCCTGATCGGCGAAGGCGACCTTTCCCAGGAACTCGGCTATCCGCGCCAGTACGAGCACAAGGTCGTGCTGGAGTGGATGAAGCGCATCGTCGATACCTGCAAGAAGCACAACGTCGTGGTCGGCCATCCGCACGTCGAGGCCGGCAACGTCGAGCGCATCGTCAAGGAAGGCTATCGGTTCCTGATGATGGCGCCGGTGCAGAGCTACGGGCATTTCACTGCCGCGCAAAAAGCCACCGGCCGGACCTAGGCGCCGATGAAGATCGGCCTCGTTGGACTGGGCCGCATGGGCCGCGCCATCCAGGCGCGGCTCGCCGGCAATGGTTTTGACGTGGTCGGCTGGGACCGCGACGCGGCAGCGATTAATCTTGCTGCCAAGAGCGGCATGGCGATCGCGGCGCATCCGCGTGCGGTCGCCGACGCCGCCGACGGCACGGTGATTTCGATCATCACCGAAGACAATGGTGTGCGCGGGATCTTCCGCGGCAAGGACGGATTCCTTTCCGGCGACGTACGCGGCATGCTGTTCATCGAGATGAGCACTTTGCAGCCGATGACCGGACGCGAACTTGCGCCGGAGGTCGAAACCGCCGGCGCCAAGCTGATCGATTCGCCGGTGCTGGGCACCATTCCTTCCGCACGCGACGGCAAGCTGTTCGCGATGGTCGGCGGCAGGGTGGAGGATGTGGAGCATGCCCGTCCTGTTCTGGAGAAGCTGACCCGCAAGATCGTGCACATGGGCCCAAACGGCGCGGGCTATGCCATGAAGCTCGCCGTCAATCTCGGCCTCGCCGCATTCATCCAGGCGACAGGAGAATCGCTCGCGCTCGGCCAGCGTGAGGGTCTGTCGGTGCCGCAGATGCTCGACGTGCTCGGCGAAGCGCCGACCGCGAACGGCTGGTTCGCCGCAAAGAAGAAGCTCCTTGCCGGAGAACCCGACGACGTCACGCTCGATCTCAAGACCCTGCGCAAGGATATGATGTCGGCGGTCGCAACCGGCGCGCTGTCTGGCACCGCCATGCCGCTCTCCACCGGCGTGCTGACCGCGCTGTCCGCCGCTGTGGCACAGGGCTGGGGCGATAAGGATATTGGCGAACTGGCGCGGTTTTTCCGCGAGCACATGGGCCAGACGTTCAGCTAGGGTCGGACACGCTCGCTGGCCGATGAGGCGATTGAATAGGTCTGGCTGCTTCCGGATTTGGGAAACTCCGGCATTTGACCGACCGCTCACTGGTCTTGATTCATGACTGTACGGCCTAAAAGTTTACCCCGCACATGCCGATTGCCGATCTTCTGCGCACGCCGCTGATTGCGCTCCCGCTGCGGAACGCCAGCTTCGGCATCTATTCGCTCGGCAGCGCGGTGTCGCTGACCGGCATGTGGATGGAGCGGATCGCGGTCGGCTGGCTGACCTGGCAATTGACCGAATCGGGCTTCTGGCTCGGCGTCGTGGCGTTTGCCGACTTTTTCCCGGTGATCCTGATCGCGCCGTTCGCGGGCGCCGCCGCCGACCGCTGGGACCGGCTGCGCGTCGTGAAGATCAGCCAGTTCGTCCTGCTGCTGCAAGCAGTGGTGCTGTTCGCAGCGACCGCCAGCGGCCACGTCACCGTCGGGCTTATCGTGGCGCTGATGACGATCCATGGCATCGTCGTCGCATTCAACCAGCCGGCGCGACTCGCACTGGTACCCTCGCTCGTACCGCGCGCCGACCTTGGGGCGGCGGTGGCGATCAATTCGGTCATCTTCAATCTGGCGCGCTTCATCGGCCCGATATTCGCGGGGCTTGCGATCCTTTGGTCCGGCGTCGCCTTGGCATTCGCTGCGAATGCGCTGAGCTACGTCGTGTTCATGGTGGCGCTGACCCGCGTCCGCATCCCTCCCGGCGAAGCCGAAGTTGCGGCGGCACCGCGCAGCTTCATAGCCGACATCCGCGACGGCATCCGCTACACCGTGACTCATCCGCTCATCGGCACGCTGTTCGCGCTGCTGATTGCGATCGGCATCGGCGGACGGCCGCTGACGGAATTATTGCCGGGGCTGGCCGACGAAGTGTTCCACGCGGGAGCCGGTGGGCTCTCGATCCTGGCGTCGGCTGTCGGCGCCGGCGCTATCGCGGGCGGAGTGTGGCTCGGACATCGCGCGAGTTCGTCCGACCTGATGGCGGTCACGCTCGCCACCACGCTCGGCCAGGCGGTGACCGCAATCGCAATCATCGCCACAGACAGGCTGTGGCTCGCGGTGCCAGCCGTGGTGGCGTATGGCTTCTGCGTCTCCGTCGCCGGCATCGCAACGCAAACGCTGGTCCAGCTCGCCAGCGATATCAGTATGCGCGGGCGGGTGATGTCGCTTTACGGACTGATCTTCCGCGGCGGCCCGGCGATAGGCGCGCTCGGCGCGGGCATCATCTCAGTGCACCTCGGGCTGCGCTGGCCAGTGATCATCGGCGCGATGCTGCTGGCTGCGGCCTGGCTCTGGACCTTACTGGTCCGCCGGCGCATCGCCTCGCACCTGCGCGGCGGACCGCCAAACGCCGCCTGACGCCAGATCAGCGCGCGGCGCCCTGCGCCTGTGCAAGCCGCTCCTCCTCGCGCATGACGTCGAGCATCCGCTTGCGCTTTTCCGGCGATTCCGGAAAGTCCATCGCCTGGCCGATGCGTGGGTTGGCATTGCGGTAGCGCGCCGGATACTTGAGAAACACGCCAAGCTCCGCTGCGGCCTTCCACGCCCAATGCGGATCGAACATCAGGCGTCGTCCGATGGCGATGAGATCGGCATGGCCGTTCGCGAGAATGGATTCCGCCTGCTGCGGCTCGGTGATCTGCCCGACTGCCATGGTCGTGATGCCCGAGCCGCGGCGTACGGCCTCGGCGAGCGGAATTTGATAGAGCGGCCCGGCCGGAATCTTTTGCTTAAGCGAAACGCCGCCGCTGGTGGTGACGATGTAATCGCAGCCCCGCGCCCGCAACTCCTTCGCGAGAACAACCGAATCGTCGACATCCCATCCTCCCTCCACCCATTCGGTGGCGGAGATGCGAACCCCGATTGGTCGGTCAGCCGCAAACACGCCGCGGCAGAGATCGAAAATCTCCAGCGCCAGGCGCATCCGGTTCTCACGGCTGCCGCCGTAGTGGTCTTGGCGCGTGTTGATCAGCGGCGACAGAAACTGGTTGACGAGATAACCGTGGGCGAAGTGCAACTCGATCAGGTCGACGCCGATTTCCGACGCCCGCCGCGTTGCATCCCGCCACGCGGTCTTCGCCGCTTCGATGTCCTCCAGCGTCATAATCGCCGGCGGCGTGTGCACGTCGTCGCGATAATCCGCAGGCGACATTGGAATCCATCCGCCCTCGCCCACCGGCACAGCCTTGCGGATCATGAACGACGGCAGCACCGAGGACTTGCGTCCCGCGTGAGCGAGCTGAATGCCGAATTTGGTCGTGCCGTACTCGCGATAGAACCGCAGGATGCGGGCGAGCGCCTCCTGATGCGCGTCTGAATACAGGCCAAGGCACATCGGCGATATGCGGCCCTTGGGTTCGACCGCGGTCGCCTCGGTGATCGCGAGACCCAGATTGGCGAGCGCATAAGTCCCCAGATGCGCCATATGCCAATCGCTGGCGTGGCCGTCCTGCGACGCGTACTGACACATCGGTGACAGCACGATCCGGTTGTCGAGCGTCAGGCCCCGGAGCGTGATCGGGGTGAATAGCTTGCAGTCAGACATGCGCGCGCGGCCTCTTTTGCAGTTCGCGTTTCAATTCTGCTTGGGAATACCGAGCTTCGGAATCGTCTCGTTCCACCGAACGACCTGCGCCGCGGTGTATTTCGCGAAGTCGTCAGGTCCGCGGTAGGACATTGTCACGCCGCTCTTGTCGACGCGCTCTCTGAAATCCGGCCGTTCGCATATCTTCTTGATCTCGATCGCGAGCCGTTCCACGACGTCGCGGGGCGTCCCAGCTGGGGCGTAGACCCCGTACCAGGAGTCGACCTCGAGCCCCGGGAGGCCGGCCTCAGCCGTGGTCGGTAGGTTCGGAAGTTGCGGATGACGGGTCGCGTTGGCGATCGCTAGGCCCTTGATGGTGTTACCCTGCAACGGTGCCATCAACTGCTGCATGGTGTTGAGGAAGAATCCCAACTGTCCCGAGAGCAGATCGTTGAAGGCCGGCCCGGTGCCGCGGTACGGCACCGGCGTCAATTTGACGTTGGCCATCTGGCCGAACATCTCGGAGCCGATATGGGTTTCAGACGTCAGGCCCGGGCTGCCATACGTGAGCTTGCCCGGATTGGCGCGGCCGGAGGCGATCAGCTCCGACAGTGAGTTGATCGGAGAATCCTTGTTCACCACCAGGACGTGAGGCGAAGTCCAAAGCATCGACACCGGGGCGAAGTCCTTCACCGGGTCCCACGGCAGGGAATTGAACAGCGCCGGGCTGGTCACGAGGAAACCCGAGAGCGTCACTAGCAGCGTGTGCCCGTCCGGTTCGGCGCGGGCCACCTGCTGCGTGCCCGTGATGCCGCTGGCGCCGCCCTTGTTCTCGACCACGACGGTCTTGCCGAGCGCGGTCGTGAGCTCGGCCGCGATCCAGCGCGCTGAGAGGTCTATGCCACCGCCGGCGGCCGCGGGAACGACGATCGTCACGGTCTTGGCCGGGTAGCTCTGCGCGCCAGCCCGGCCGGGCAATCCGGCCAGAACGAGCGCGACCGCCAGCGCCCCGAAAATCGTCGTCCTGAGCATCGCCACCTCCCGGTCATCCGCATTTTTTCCAAGCTTACGAACGGCCCACCGCGCTGGCAATCGGCGGGCGGCGGTGTAACTTGTAAGCCATCCGAAGCAAGGCCGATCCATGTCCATTTTTGCCGTGAACCATCTCTGCCGCGAAGTCTTGCGCGATCACGCGTTCCGCGCGGCGATGAAGGCCGACCCGGCGAAGGCGCTGGCTCCGCTCGATCTCACCGACGAGGAGCGGCGCGCGCTGCTCGCGGGTGATGTCGGCACGCTCTACCGTATGGGCGCCAACGCCTTCCTGATGAATTATCTGGGGCGCTTCGAGGTCTGTGGATTGAACGCCGCGAACTACAACCAACGTATGCGCGCGGTGAAGGTGGACGAGATCGGCCAGCCGGTCGGCTGACCGCAAGCAGGAGAGCCAATCAATGGCGCTGAGCGACACGATCAAGAAACTGATCAACAACGCCTGGGATGACGGTTATCCCTGCATGCTGGCGACCTCGGGCAAGGATGGCCCGAACATCAGCCCCAAGGGCAGCATGCTCGTTTACGACGACCAGCATCTCGCCTACTGGGAGCGCTCCAAAAAGAAGGCGCTGGAGAACCTAGGGCACGACCGCCGCGTCATCGTGATGTACTCGAACTTCAAGGCGCAGCGGGACAAGACTCTGGAATTCGGATTCCTGCGGTTCTGGGGCACCGCCGAACTGCACGAGTCCGGCGCGGTGCGTGACGCGATCTTCGCCAAGCTGCTCAAGCGCGAGCAGGAGCACGTCGGCGCCGATACGGGCATCGGCGTGCTGATCAAGATCGACCGTGCGGCAGATGTGCGCGGCCAGCCGATCATGTGAACGCGGTTATCTACCGCGCATAGTTTTTCTTGTACCAGTCGACGATCTCGCTGCCGGTGGCGAGCCAGACCTCCTGCCGCGTCGTGATGTGCGACAGCGCCTTGGCGAGATATTTGCTTCGATGCGGGTGGCCGATGATGAACGGATGCAGGCAGATCGACATCACCCGGCCGGTCGTGGCCCCGTCCTCGTAGAGCACATCGAACTGATCGGTGATCATCTGGCCGAACCGCTCCGGGCTCTGGTGCAGGCTGAGCAGCGCCGGAATGTCGTTGAGCTCCGACGAATACGGCATCGAGATCATCGAGCCCTTCTTCACCTTCATCGGATAGGGCTGCTCGTCGTTGACCCAGTTGCCGGTGTATTCGATGCCGTTCTCGGCGAGGATATCGAGCGTGCGCACGGTCTCGCTCAGTCCCGGGCTCAGCCAGCCGCGCGGCGCGCGACCAACGCTCTTGGCGATGGTCGAGACCGTTTCCCTGATAAGCGCGCGCTCCTCCGCCTCAGTTTGCTTGTTCAGCGGAATGGAATTGGTAACGCCGTGGCCCATCCACTCCCAGTCAAGCTTCTTGCCCTCCTCGATGATGCGCGGATACTCGCGGCAAACGTCGGAGTTGAGCGCAACCGTGCCGCGCACGCCGAACCGCTGCATGATTTCCATCAGCCGCCAGATGCCAACGCGAACTCCGAAGTCACGCCAGGAGTAGTTCATCACGTCCGGGCTAGGCGGCACCGGGCCGCCTGAGATGCGCGCCGCGGGCCGGTCGAATAGGAAGTGCTCGATGTTGGGGATGACCCAGAGTGCGACGCGGGCGCCGTTCGGCCAGCGCAGCAGCGGGCGGTCGATGATCGGCGAATAATCGAAGCGCCCATGCGCCTGCGGGACCACCGGCGGCACATCAGCTGCCTTCTTGGGCGCGGTAGCCTGGCGCACCCGCGTGCGGACCGCGCTGCGGACGGCCGAAGCAGCCCTTCGAGATTTGCGCGCCATGTATTCCTCCGAAACGCTGGTGGGCTCAACCTTGCCCAGGCTAATATTGGCACAGTGGCCGCGCGCGCGTGAATGGCCGCTGGAGGATGGCTGCATGGCGCAGATCGTCGGCGGGTTCGGCGTCCCGCACACCCCGATCTTTCCGCATTTCGTCAAGCGCGACGGCCCGGACTGCGAGACCGCCAAGCTGTTCGCCGTGCAGAAGGAGGAGCTTGCCGCGACGCGGCCCGACATCATCGTGATGTTCGACACCGACCATCTCAACACCTTCTTCCTCGACAGCCTGCCGATCTTCGCGTTGGGCGTCGACAAGACCTTCAAGGCGCCGAACGACGAGCCGCGCGACGTGCCGAACTACGTGGTGCCGTCGGCGCCCGATCTCGCCGCCCATATCCGCCAGGCCGGGATCGAGGCTGGCTTCGACGTCGGCATGACACAGAATTATTCGGTCGATCATTCGGTGATCGTGCCGCTGCATTTCCTCACCCCTGACATGACAATTCCCGTGGTGCCGTTCTTCATCAGCGGGCACGTGCCGCCGCTGCCTTCGGCGCAGCGCTGCTATGCGCTCGGGCAGGCCGTCGGCCGCGCGATCGAAGCGTGGCCGCAGAACAAGCGCGTCGTGGTGATGGGCTCGGGCAGCTTCTCACTCGAGGTCGGCGGCCCGCGCATGGCGCCCGGCCGCGCCGACGGCGTGCCGGCGCCCGATTGGTGCGCGCGCGTCATCAAACTGCTCGAAGGCCAGCAGATCGACACGCTGATCAAGGAATCGACGCAGTATCAGATGCTCAAGGCTGGCAATGTCGGCGGCGAATTGCTGAACTGGATCGCCATGCTGGGCGCGATCGGCAACCGCAAGCCGAATTATGTCGCGCCGCAGATGCAGAACGGCCACGCCTATGGCGTGTGGCGTTGGGACTAAGGGATCGTGAGATGACCAGCGGCAAGGACGACGAGGAGTTCTTCAGACAACGCGGCTTCGGGGTGAAGATCGGCTTCGGCGAGCGGCCGGCGCTGATTGTCATCGACATGATCAAGGGCTTTACCGACGCTTCGATGCCGCTCGGCGCACCGCTTGAGAAGCAGCTAGCGGCGCAGAAGCCGCTGCTCGACGTCGCGCATGAGCGCGGCATCCCGGTGATCTTCTCGACTGTCATCTATGAGGAGCACGACCTGAAGGATGCCGGCCTCTGGGCGATCAAGATGAAGGGCACGCTGACGCTCAAGGCCGGGACCGAGGCGGTGAAGGTCGACCCGCGCCTCGACATGCGGCCGACCGACAGCCTGCTGGTGAAAAAATACGCCTCATGCTTCTTCGGCACCGATCTCGTGCCGCGGCTGATGAACCAGCGCGTTGACACGCTGATCATCACCGGCTGCACCACGTCGGGCTGCGTGCGCGCTACCGCGGTCGACGCAGTGCAGAGCGGATTTCGCCCGATGGTGGTGCGCGAGGCGGTCGGCGATCGGTCGGCGGCGGCGCACGAGCAGAGCCTGTTCGATTTGAATGCCAAGTATGCCGACGTGGTGGGACTGGACGAGACGCTGCAATACATGAAGACGGTCGGGCACAATCGTGCCGCAGATCGGTGATCCAATCATAGGGATCGAGGCACAATCTCGCAGAGGTAAGAGCCAATGACGATCACCGGCGGCTGCCATTGCGGCGCAATTCGCTACGAGATCGAGGGTGCCCCTATCGTCCACGCGCTTTGTCACTGCACCGATTGCAGGCGTCATTCCGGTGCCCCGATGGTCGGGTGGACGATGTACAAGCGGGACGCGTTCGAGGTCACGAAGGGCACGCCCAAGGTTTATGAGTCTTCCCAACATGGGCGGCGGCATTTCTGCCCCGATTGCGGCACTGGAATTTTCTATGTCAACGACCAGATGCTGCCTGACATCGTCGATATCCAGAGCGCGACCTATGACGACCCCAATTTGGTCCCGCCGCAGGCACATATTCAGGTCGCCGACCGCATCGGCTGGATGAATCGTGCGCACGAACTGCCTGAGTTTGAGCGCTTTCCACCGAAGCTCTAGCCGCCCGCCGCGATCGCCGCCGAAATCTTCTCCGCCACCATGATGGTCGGGATGTTGGTGTTGGCGCGCGGCACGGTCGGCATGATCGAGGCATCGACAACGCGAAGTCCGTCGAAACCGCGCACGCGGCCGGACGGGTCCACCACCGCATCGCGGTCGGTCGCGGCGCCCATCCGGCAAGTGCCGGCGACATGGAACATGCCGGCGACATTTTGCCGAATATGCTCGGCCAGCGCCTCGTTGTCCTTCACCAGCGCGGTGAGGTCGATCTTGCGGTCGGCGAGCGTGCCGAACACCGGCTCGGCCAGAGCCGGCACCATGTCGGTCAGCCCCGCGATGATCCGGGCCTTGGCCGCATTGGACGAGGTTTTCACATTGAGCTGGCGCAGTCGGTCGGTGAACTTCACCGGAAAATTCACGCCATACAGGCCCCGCATCTTCCGGTAGGTCAGCATATCGACCGCCAGCCGAAAACCGTGCATCAGGCGCTTAAGGTCGAGCTCGTGGCCGGCGAAGTTCATCTCGACCTGCGGCTCCTGCCGGTAATCCGCGGAGCGCAACGCCACACGGCCGCGGCCCATCGGCTTCCAGATCGAAGGCGCGAGATTGCCAATCCGCGTGCCGAGCGCGCTCCAAGAGGTCTTGCTCTGCACGTTGATGTACATGTCGGTCGGTGGGCAGCCCGGCACACCGGACGAATAGCGAAGCACCGTCGCCGAGTGCGACTTCAGCTCCGGCGATTGCCGCGCCTCGGGCTTCAAATGAAACCCGATGAACAGCAGCGAATGGTTGGACAGATTGGCGCCGACGCCCGACATGTCAGCGCGCACCGCGATACCGTGTTCGCGCAGATGCGCCGCGGGACCGATGCCGCAGCGCATCAGCATCGCCGACGAATGGATGCCGCCGAGACTGACGATGACCTCGCGGCCGCTGAAGGTCTTTGTCTCGTCGCCGATGCTTGCGTTGACGCCGGTCGCACGGCGGCCGTCGAAGGCAATGTCGGTCACCGTTGCGCCGCTGATGACAGTGAGATTTTTTCGTGCGCGGACATCGCCGGTGAGATAGCAGATCGCGGCGGAGGCCCGTTTCCCCGGCCAGTTGCTGATCGGCACGACGGCGTAGCCGTCGCGGAAATCGCCGTTCATATCGGCGACGAATGGAAACTGCCGTTCCTCGGCAAAGCCCTCCAGCACCTTGGAGATCGGAGGCCACTGCTCCTTGCGCAGCCGCCAGACCGGCACCGGGCCATCGCTGCCGTGCAGGCCGCCGGCGAAGTCCTTGTCGGTCTCAAGCTTACGGAAGAACGGCAGCACGTCGTTCCAGCCCCAGCCGGCAGCCCCCGCCGCCTCCCACTCGGCGTAATCGTCGGGCGTGCCGCGCAGCGCCACCATGCCCATCACCGAAGAACCGCCGCCCATGATGCGGCCCTGCGAATAGCCGGTGAGCGGCGAATTGCTGGCGAGCCGCCAGTGCACCTTCAGCTCGGGCCAGAAATAGGCGGCGTTGTAGTAGGACGCCGGATAGGTATCGAGCACGTCAACGGGCTCGCCGCCGGGCGGCGTGTCCTGGCCGGCTTCAAGCAGTAGGACGGAATGGCCCGAGCGCGCGGACAGCCGGTTGGCCAGCACGCAGCCCGCGGCGCCGCCGCCGACGATGATGGTGTCGAAACTGTCGGCCATGGATCCCCCGCTGGCCGCCTGTTTCGGCCTTGCAAGCAATTCAACCATGCCGCATCGGGAGGGCAAAGTCCCAAGCCAGGGCCAAGACGGCGGACATGACGCGAGCCCGATCGGCTGCCATAATCGACACAACCGAACAAAAGCGTATCCCGGGAGGATGCGATGGCAATGATGTTTCGCCGAACGCTGCTGATGGTGGGTGCAGCAGCCGCGGTCAACGCGGTGTTTGCACCCGCGCGCGCCGACTATCCCGACAAGCAGGTCACCATGGTTGTCTGCTTCCCCGCCGGCGGCGGCACCGACATCGCCGCGCGGCTGGTCAACAATCAGCTCGGCGAAGCGCTCGGCAAGCCAGTAATCATCGAGAATCGCGGCGGCGCGGGCGGCAATATCGCGATCCAGGTGGTGAAGCGACTGCCGGCCGACGGCTACACGCTGCTGGTCTGCTCCAGCGCCTACGTGGTCAACCCGAGCCTCTACGCGAATGCGGCCTACGATCCGATCAAGGACTTCGTGCCGCTGATGGTGCTCGGCGCCTCGCCGAACGTGTTCGTGGTGCCGGAGAAATCCGACATCAAGAGCATGAAAGAGTTCATCGAGAAGGCGAAGGCCAATCCCGACAAGTTCAACTGGACCAGCCCCGGCGCCGGTACGACGCCGCAGCTTGCCGGCGAGCTGATCAAGCTTCGCACCGGCATCAAGATGCAGCACATCCCATTCCCCGGCGCCGGCCCTGCGACCAACGCGGTGCTGGCCGGCACCGTGGACCTCTACACCGCCAACATCGGTTCGGTGCAGGGCCTGATCGACGGCGGCAAGGTGCGGCCGATCGCGGTCACCTCGAAAACGCGCTGGACGCCTCTGCCGAACGTGCCCACTCTTGACGAGATCGGTATCAAGGACGCCGAATCCGACACCTTCCAGGGCATCTATGTGCTGGCCGGCACGCCGCAGCCGGTGATCGACCGGCTGGCCAAGGAATTGAGCGCCATTCTCGCCCGCTCCGACGTGAAGGAAAAATTCGACAAGATCGGATTGCCGGTGGTGGCCGATGGACCGGCCGCGTTCATGAAGCGCGTCCAGCACGAGGTGCCTATGTATAAAGAGGTCATCGACAAGGCGGGCTTGAAGATTCAATGAGCAAACCGCTCGCCGGAATCCAAGTCATCGAGCTTGCGAACTTCATCGCCGGTCCCTTGTGCGGCACGCTGCTGGCCGACATGGGCGCCGACGTGGTCAAGGTCGAGCCGCCGGGTGGCGACATGAGCCGCGCCACGCCGCCGATTAGGAATGGCGAGAGCGTCAGCTTCACCGCACTCAACCGCAACAAGCGGAGCCTGGTGCTGGACCTGAAAACGCCCGGGGCGCAGGAGGTGATGCGCAGGCTTGCGGCGAAGTCCGACGTGTTCGTGGAGGCGAACCGGCCGGGCGCGCTCGACAAGATGGGGCTCGGCGCCACACATCTGAAGGCGGTCAATCCGAAGATCATCTATACGTCGGTATCGGGCTTCGGCCAGACCGGGCCGGATCGCCGCCGGGCCGGCGTCAACCTGATCATCGAGGCATTCTCCGGCGCGCTGTCGGTCACGGGCGAGCCGGGCAAGATGCCGATGCGGCCAGGCGTGCAGACTGCCGATGTGTTCGGCGCGCTGTTTGCCACCTACGCTACGCTTGCAAGCCTCGTCGGCGCCGGTCGGACCGGCGAAGGCCGCGTCGCTGACATCTCCCTGGTCGAGGCCTCGATCGCGGCGGCGGCGTGGGAGGCGGCGGAGTATCTCGAAACCGGCAAGGTGCCGCAGCCGATGGGCAACCGCCATCGCCTGACCGCGCCATATCAATTGTTCGAAACAAGCGACAAACGCTACGTCGCGATCGGCATGCCAAATAACATGCTGTTCCAGAAGTTCATGCAGGTGATCGGGCTCGGCGCCCATCTGAGCGACCCGCGTTTTGCCACCTATGCCAATCGAAAAGCGAATGAGGACCCGCTGCTGGCGCTGGTCGAGCCGGCGATCCTCAAAATGAAATCCAGCGAGCTGGAGAGCGGTTTGATGGAAGCTGGCGTGCCGTGTGCGCTCGTGAACAATTTCCAGGAAGTGTTCGCGCATCCGCAGATCGTGGCGCGCGGCGTGGTCGAGGAGATCGAGCATCCGCGGCTCGGCACCATGAAGGTCACGCGCAACCCGGTGCTGCTCGACCACGGTGGCCCTGACATCGCACGGCCCGCGCCGATGCTCGGCGAGCATTCGCATGAGATTCTGGCCGAGCTTGGTTATGACGCGGCTGCGATCGGTAAGCTCGTTTCCGCGGGCGTGACCAAGCTTGCCACGCCGCCGCAGCCGAAGATCACGGCAGCGGAATAATTTCACGATGCCCCTGCCCCGCAGCTTCCTTTACGTCCCCGCCAACCGCGAGAAATTCCTCGACAAAGCGACGGGACTGCCGGCCGATGCCTTCATCTTCGATCTCGAGGATTCGGTGCCGGCGCCGGAAAAGGAAAACGCCCGGGCCGGCGTGAAAGCCTATGCGCCGAAGGCTCCCGATAACCGCGTTTGGGTCCGCGTCAATGGGCTCGAAACGGGCATGGCCGAAGCCGATCTCGACGCCGTGATCGGCGTCACGGGCATTGCCGGGATATTCCTGCCCAAGGTCGAGACCCGCGACGAGGTGCTGCGCTGGGACACCACGATCGCCGCGCTGGAAAAAGCGCGCGGCCTGACCATCGGCGCCACGCGGCTCGTCCTCTCGATCGAGAGCGCACTCGGTGTCCTCAACGCCTACGACATGTCGGTGGCGGCGCCGCGCGTCGCGTCGCTGTCGTTCGGCGGCGCGCAGGACGGCGACCTCAACGCCGATCTCGGCTGTACATGGTCGAGCGACGGCCCAGAGATGATGACCGCGCGGTGCCTGGCTCTGTTGCACGCCCGTGCCGCTCGGTTCGACACGCCGCTTGACGGTGTGTTCGCGGATGTGCGCGATCCGGCGGGCTTCGAGAAGGACACCGCGCTGTCGCGCCGGCTCGGCTACCGCGGCAGGAAGCTCATCCATCCCTCGCAGATCGAGCCGTGCAACCGGCTCTATGCGCCGAGCCAGCGCGAACTCGATTATTACGCCCGCGTGCTGGAGGCGTTCGACAAGGCATTGAAGCAGGGCAGCGCCAGCACGACCGTTGACGGCAAGATGATCGACGTGGCGATGGCGAATGCGGCACGGCGCGTGCTGGATGAGGCCGCAGCGCGAAAATAACCGCTGCACAATTCATCAAACCAGCCAAAGATCGCCGTTAGCCCTAACTGTTTAGGTAGATGGCGCTGCGACATTGCTGGCTCGTTCATCCATGCCTAAAGTTCTCAGCTTGGGAAATCTCTCAAAATTCTTGGCTGGGCAAGTCGAGGATGTGACGCCGCGCAACTATCCGTGAGTGCCGAGGGCTATTATGGCTCATCAACTTTCAACACGGGCGACGAGTTCGGTCGGCAGCTCTTGAATATCCTGAGAAGCTTCTTTCTCGAAGTCGGGATCGACAAGCGCCATGGATCAGCATGATGGTTTTGGACATTGGTCTCTGGGTGCGCGCATCGGGACAGCGCCATAGGGGCCGCCCCCTGCTAAGGTTTCCCCGCTGCCGCCGGGGGCTGTATGTCGCTGTTCTCGGCGAGACTTGAGGCAACCGAAAACCAAAGGGAGTAAATGCGGTGGAACTCGGCTGGTTCAATGCGCCATTTGCCAAGCTCGTTTTTCACCCCCGAAATTCGGCCCGACTTGATAGCCCTCAGGACAGTTGTTTTGTTCAACCCAGTGGCCGCTGCGGCCGCTCTAAGGGTATAGGCCATGGTATTTGAGCCTCGATGCGTCGATGACTGCGCTCAGTATTGGCGGCCCCTTGGTTAACTAAGCGTTAACTCGAAGATATGGGTGATCATCGTGAATCGCACGCTCTGATAACTTGGAGCGAAAACACGAGGGCTCTATGACCGAGCCGCCTACAACCATGGAACGTCGCATCGCCGTTAGAGCTCTATTGCTTGGCGACCGGATCGAAACTTCGGGCCTTGAACGTAATGACGTATTGTCAAAAGTACCGTTGGCGTTTCGCGCCGGGGAGCACGGAATTGTCGCGTTGTTCCGATATGGAGTAGCGGTGCTTTTTGCGATGTCTCCTCTGGAAGAAGAGGATGTCCTCCGGCGATTAGAAGGCCGTGTGGTCGGTCCGATTGCGCCACGTGAAGAAGAATCGTTTCAGATCGAGGTTGCTCCGGACAAAGATGATCAGATCACACCGACAGGTGTGATTGCGGTCAAGGCGCTCACAACCGAGCATGCCTTGCTCATCGCGGATGCGCTTGCGACAAGCGTTGTCTTGGCGAACGACGAAAAGAATGTGGCCAAGGTCTTCGACGTTATCCAGCCGATTGCCCGGGAGTTAGCGGAGCATGGCCGCACACCTGGGGGGCGCCGGGGAATCCTGAAACACATCGGTAATGCGTTGCTCGTGCAACATCGCGTCTCTGGTCTGGTGGCAGTAGCGGAAAAACCTGATGTTCTGTGGGAGCGGCCCGATCTAGAGCGTTTCTACGCGAGACTCGAAGACGAATACGAATTGAAGGAACGCGCCGATTTTCTAAATCGTAAACTCACCGTGATCTCGGATTCCGCAAAGGCCTTCGCTGATATTATTGATACGGAGCGATCGTTGCGGTTAGAGCTGATAATCGTCGTGCTCATCGCGGTAGAAATTGTTATGGTTGGACTTCAAATGTTCATTCACTAACTCTCGCAGTCACCGGTGCGTTGATCAGCTTGGAGGAACATCGGCGATTAAGTGGTGCGCACCGACAATGCGACGTACCGGAAAGTCTGCTACCGGCGCATTGACATGCGGAATGAGATGCAGCCTTCCGAGACCAATCCATGAACCCTTCACCGCAATATCGGTCGATGCGCCTGCTCGCTTCTGCAAATCCAAGGCAGTCGGGGCCGTATTTGGATTTATGTGCTCCAAGTGTCAATCGGGCGAGGTCGATCGGAGTGGCAGAATATCCCCTGCGGCGACGAGATGATGCGGGCGATGCTCTACGAAGCGGCCCATACCATGCTGGTACGCACTCCGAAATGGTCCTGGCTTAGGCGATGCAGATCGCCAGGCGCCGCGGAATGAAAAAGGCGATCGTGGCGCAGGCACGCCGGCTGGCCGTGGTCATGCACGGCATGTGAATGATGATGCGGTCCGCCATAGCAATGCGCCTGTTGATCAAGCTGTGATGTAGCAACGGACACGGGGCAAGGTTCGCGATTTGCGGTCATTTATTTGCTCTGTCATGCCACGTCGGCTTTCCTCCGAAAGCCAATATTCCTTTGCTAACCGAAGCCGCATCCGATTTGGGGCGGATGGTTCAGAAGTCGCCTGTTGCGATAGACAAGTCGCAGAACCGTCACATGATGGACCTACCCCCTTGCGGGCCGATATCACACCGGTATGTTGAAGCTCGTCTCGAACATCTTGAGATAGTCGTCGGAGGTTGTCCCACTGCATCGGCCATCAGTCCCCACATGTTGCGGACCGTAGGAACATAAACGGGGTTCCAACAATATAATGAGAGCCAGTCGCCGCGGCGCCGGTTAGACGGCGAAAGGGAGGGCGTTGTGATTACCGTGACCGAGCTTGCGGCGGAGGCTTTAGGGTCTCACCTTGCCGATCACATGAATCGCCGTTTCGGATCGACGGACGCGGCTTTAATAGAGCGCGTCCAGTCGGCTAGCAGACTTGCTATAGATTGTATTGGCAACAGTGACTCGCTTTATCACAACGTCGAGCACACGATGCTCGTAACGCTCGTCGCTTACGATATTTTGAGAGGGCGCAGGCTCTTAATTGAGACGTCTGCCAGCGATTTTGCGCACGTAATCGTCGCTTGTTTGTTTCACGACATTGGTTACGTTCGCGGAATTCTTAATGGCGACAGCGCCGCCGGCTATATTGTGGACGCCAAGGGCAATACGGCCAAGCTACCCCGCGGCGCGTCCGATGCGGCGCTGTTGCCGTATCACGTCGACCGGGCAAAACTTTTCGTGATGGATCGTTTCGGAGAGAACCAATTGCTCGACGCCACACGCATCGCAAATGCTATCGAGTTCACGCGCTTTCCGTCACCTCCCGGCACTGGCGACATCAACAGCGAGGAGGGCATGCTGGTCCGCGCTGCCGACCTTATCGGCCAGTTGGGCGACCCACATTATCTGCGCAAAGCCAATGCACTTTATTACGAATTTGAAGAGGTCGGAATGAACAAGCAACTTGGTTATGCTTCGCCGGCCGATCTTACCGATCAGTATCCGAAATTCTATTGGAGCAGCATATCTCCGCATATCCAGCGCGCGATCCGCTACCTCAATGTCACATCGAGCGGACGGCAGTGGATCGCGCATCTCCACAACAATGTTTTTTGTGCAGAGCGCGAGCTTAGCCTGTGCGGTCCAGAACACTAAAGAGCCCATCCTTGTCGTTCCAGCGGGGGCCCGCCGGCCGGCCCGCGCGCGGCGATCCGCAGCGCTCGCGATGACAGTCGGGACGAGCGGCTCATGCCTAGGTACGAGAGTTTTGGCGTCGCCCACTGATGGATGGGCGCGCGCTATTTGCAACAGACGCTCTCGCCGCTCGCTGGCTTTGAACTCCAAGCCGCTCAATCCCGGCATCTGCACATCAGTGATGAGGCACGATGTGTCGCTGACCTTCAATCAGCCGCGATGGAGGACTGGTGAGAACTTCCGCGGTCTACCAGCGCTTTGGTCGGGTTTCAATGAAACGCCCCAACAAATGGTGAACCGCAGGCTATCTTTCTGCACCGTTCGGTTATCGACCCGCGCACCTACTCTCCCGGCAAAGAAGAGCCCCGACGGCAGGGGTGCCCTCATCCGGCGTCCATCAACCGCGCAGACCTCCTGCCGGTCGAGCAGCCGACCAAATTCCAGCTTGCGATCAACCTCCGCACCGCCCGCGCCCTCGGCCTCACCGTGCCTGCGACGTTGCTGGCGAGAGCGGACGAGGTGATCGAATAAGCGAGCCGATGTCTGCTTGTGGCTGCCGCACTTAACGGACATTGCCGCAACGCATGCAAACCTTTGCCCTTTAGCGCTGGAGGACACCAATAACTCGGTTGGCAAAGCTCAGCCGTTCTGTTATTTGGGGCGCTAACCGGCCTCCGATGTCGCGCACCATCTGTTGACACAACGATTATGAATATTCGCGTCACCAAACTTGCAGCGGCTTTGTTATGCGGCTCCTCACTGGCATTCTTTGCAAATATTGTGGCATTCGCGGAAACCACGCCAGGTAACTCCGGCCGGCTCGACATCTATCAAATCTCGCCCGTTCAGAAGACGGCACCCATCCAGCCCGATCGCAAACGAGGGGTGGTGACCCAGAAGCAAAAACGCCGATCGATGTAGTCGGGATCAAGGCGGTCAGGCGCAACTGTCCCGCGCGTCGCTCAGGCGTTCGTCGAATGGGCGACGGGTGACGACGTCCCGCTGGCATTGCGGGCACCTGATGAAGCAGCCCTTATGAATAAAATCCAGAGTTCCCAACCTGGAGCCAGCTTGGCTAACTCTCGCTTTTGCGATTAACGTAGAACGGCTGCGAACGGCTGCGAACGACATTTCGCTTCCTGGTCGCAATCGTACTTGCCGAGCAGAAGCGCCGTAACAGGAATCAACCTGAGCCAATCGCGGCCGAGCGCCATCAACGGGTTGACGAGGCTGTCGTCCACTGATCCCGGCGACTATGCACGCTCGCCTTTGTCTTTTGCCTTTCCGAACGGCGCGGTGCCCTCTTCGAACAACTCGATGGTGGCGCCGGGGCCGGACTCGTCACGAAGCCCCACCGTGATGAGCTGACCGTCCGAGGTGCGGACATTGGCAATCCGGCGCGGCTGCCAGTTCTCCTGGCCGATCATGTGGCGGATGACGGAAACTTCCTCGACCACCGCCTTGTGCACGCGATCGGTTTCGAATTTGTCGCCGTGACAGCGCGGGCAAAGCAGCGGCTCCGGAAAAAATCCACTGCGACAGTTGGCGCATCGCCAGATCGGGACGCCCTCGCTCATTCCATGCGCTCCAGGATCGCCGTCGCTGCTGTGCCGCCGTAGCGGTACATCGTCATGCCATAGCCGGTGGCGACCGCGAGTCGCGCATCTTTCACCTGCCGCTCGCCGGCGCGATGTTGCAATTGCAGCACGGCTTCGGAAATGCCGTTCAGGCCGCCGGCGTGGCCGCCCGGCTGGCCGGCGCTCAGCATGCCGCCCCAGGTGTTCATTGGAAACCGCTGCTCGCCGATGGTAACGCGGCAGAAGCGCGCAAGATCGTTGCCGGGGATGAGGCCCAGATCGTTGGCCTGCGCCAGCACCATGGTCGGATAGTCGTCGTAGATCGAAGCGACGTCGATGTCGTCCGGCCGCACGCCTGCCTCCTGCCACAGCTCCTTGGCAAAGGTGCTGGCGCCGGTCTGCAACCCGTCGCCCTCCTGGTTGTCGTAGTTGTAGCTCGCACGGTGCGCGCGCACGCGAACGCTGGGGCGGCCCTTCGGCGCGCGGTCGGACCGCGCCACGATGATCGCCTGCGCACCGGCCACCACCGGCACGCAGTCGTAACGCGACAGCGGATCGGCGACCAAGGGCGCGGCGAGATATTCGTCCATCGTCAGTGGCGCGCGATAGACCGCGTAAGGATTCTTCGCCGCCCATTCTCTTTGAGCCACGGCGATATGGCCATAGTCGGATTTTTCCAGGCCGTATTTCTTGATCTGGCGGCTCGCCACCAGCGCATAGACGCCGTTCGGCCCGCCGTGGCCGAGCGGTGACAGATGCTTCTGCGTCGCGGTGTTGTAGTTGGCCGCAACCTTGGCGTAGCCGGCCAAGCCTGTGGCGTCGCCTCCGAGGATGAGGATCACATCGGCGGCCCCCGTTTCGACCGTCCGCAACGCATTGCCGAGCATGCTCATGCCTGCGGAACCGCCGTTGGTGTCCTGCGCCAGCCAGCGCAGCGACAAGCCAAGCTTCCAGGCGAGGTCCACCGCAGAGTCCGGCGCGAGCGAGAACGACGCGACCGCCATGCCCTGGATATCCGTCGCCTTCAGCCCCGCGTCCTTCAACGCCGCCACAACCGCGTCGCGCATGAAATGCAGCGCGGTCTGGCCCGGCTCCGGGCGCCGCGTGTAGGCTGACTGACCGACGCCGATGATGGCGGCGTTTTCGAACATGCTCTTTCGTCGCTCCCATCTTCAATGTTAGCGTTCACGCGGCCCGCCAAAATAACAGTAGCAGACGCGTTCGACATGAAATCCGAAATCCGCGATGGAATGAAGATCGATTGGGATGCCCAGATCGAGATGGACGACGGCGTCGTGCTGCGCGCCGACGTGTTCCGCCCGGTCGCGGACGGCGAATACCCGGTGATCCTGAGCTACGGGCCCTACGCCAAGGGTCTGTCGATGCAGGAGGGCTACAAGAGCCAGTGGATGCGGATCGTCAAGGCCGCGCCCGAGGTGCTCGAAGGCTCCAGCAACAAGCATCAGAACTGGGAGCTGTTCGACCCTGAGAAATGGGTGCCGGACGGCTACATCTGCGCGCGGGTGGATTCGCGCGGCGCCGGCCGCTCGCCGGGCTATCTCGAAACATGGTCGCCGCGCGAGTCCAAGGACATCGCGGCCTGCGTTGACTGGGCCGGCGTGCAGCCCTGGTCGAATGGCAAGGTCGGGCTGCACGGCATCTCGTATTACTCAATGAACCAATGGCAGGCGGCGCCGCTGAAGCCCAAGCACCTCGCCGCGCTGTGCATATGGGAGGGCTCGTCCGATTACTACCGCGAGCTTTGCCGGCACGGCGGCATCCTCAGCGACTTCTATTCAAGCTGGTACCCGCGCCAGGTCACCGCCGTGCAGCACGGCATCGGCGAACGCGGCGCCAGAAGCGTCGTCACCGGCGAGCCGGTGGCTGGGCCGCTGAACCTTACCGATGACGAACTGAAGAGGAATCGCGCCGACTGCGACGGCGACGCGCTGCGCCACCGGTTGATCGACGATTATTACAAGGCGCGGCTGCCAAAATTCGAGGACATCGAGACGCCGCTGTTCTCGGCCGCCAATTGGGGCGGCATGGGTCTGCACCCGCGCGGCAACTTCGAGGGATTTTTGCGCGCCGGCTCCAAGCAGAAATGGCTGGAGGTGCATGGCGACACGCATTTCACATTATTCTATGCCAAATACGGTCAGGATTTGCAGCGGCAGTTCTTCGACCAATTCCTCAAGGGGATCGACAACGGCTGGGAGAAGCGGCCCAAGGTGGCGCTGCAGGTCCGCCATCCCGGCGAGAAGTTTGTCGCGCGCGCCGAGAACGAATGGCCCCTGGCGCGCACGCAATGGACCAGGCTCTATCTGCATTCCGATCGCGAGCTGGAGCTCGAACCCGCCACCGATCCCGCGACGCTGACCTATGAGACCGCGAGCGAGGGGGTCACCTTCTCCACCGAACCGCTCACCGAGGAAATCGAGATCACCGGGCCGGTCGCAGCAAAACTCTACGTCTCGTCGGACACCACTGACGCCGACCTGTTCCTGGTGCTGCGGGTGTTTGATCCGCACGGCAAGGAGGTCACGTTCATCGGCTCGAACGATCCGCGTGTGCCGGTCGGGCTCGGCTGGCTGCGCGCCTCGCATCGCAAGCTCGATCCGAAAGAGACCAAGCCGTATCGGCCCTATCACAGCCATGACGAGGAGCAGCCGCTCAAGCCCGGCGAACCGGTTGAATTGGATGTCGAGATCTGGCCGACCTCGATCGTGGTGCCGGTGGGTTACCGCGTGGCGCTGACCGTGCGCGGCAAAGACTACGAGGTCGACGGCACCGACGCCGCGCTGCCGCACGCGCCCTACCCGATGAAGGGAGTGGGTCCGTTCACGCACACCAACCCGCTCGACCGGCCACCGGCGATTTTCGGCGGCAAGAACACACTGCATTTCGGCGGCAAGTTCCCGCCGTATCTGCTGCTGCCGATCATCCCGAAATCTGCATGACCGTCCGCGCCGCCATCATCGGACTTGGACGCTGGGGCCGCTCGCTGGTCAATGCGGTGCACGGCAAGACCGACGGGATCAAATTCACCGCAGCCTACACTCGCACGCGCGCGAGCGCGGAGGATTATTGCCGCGAGAAAAGCATTCGGCTGCTGGATCGATTCGAGGATGCGCTTGCCAGTCCCGACATCGACGCGGTGGTGCTGGCAACGCCCCACAGCCTGCACGCCGAACAGGTGATGGCCGCGGCGGTTGCCGGCAAGCATGTCCACGTCGAGAAGCCGCTGACGCTCGACCGGCCGAGCGCAGAGGCCGCGGTCGCCGCCGCCAAGCGCGCCGGTATTGTGCTGGCGGTCGGCTTCAACCGGCGCTTCCATCCATCGGTGGTCGAGATCAGAAAGCGCCTGTCGAGCGGCCAGCTCGGCCAGGTGATGTCGATGGTCGGAACGCATACCACGTCGACCGGACAGTTCATCCCGGCCAACAACTGGCGAGCGCAGCCCGACGAAGCGCCGGGCGGCGCGATCACCGCCGTCGGCGTGCATTCGATCGACCACATGATCGAGTTTGCCGGCGAGGTTGCGGACGTTCTCGTGACCACCAGCCGTTACATCCCCGGCCCGTCCGACGACACCACCAACATCATGCTCCGTTTCAAAAGCGGCGCAACGGGCCTGTTGTTCTGCTCGGTCGCAACCGCGACTACGCTGAGCTTCATGCTGTTCGGCACCAAGGGACTGGCGGAGTTTTCCAGACCAAATCTGGCGCGCTTCCGGTTCGTGCCGGTTTCGACGGTGGCTCCGACCGGACCGGTGACCGCGCCACCGGACGAGACCATCGAGACCCCGGCTTTCGACACACTCAACGCCGAGCTGGTGGAATTCGCCAAATGCATCGAGCAGAAAAGACCGTACCCTGTGGCCATCGACCAGGTGCTGCACGGCATGGCGGTGTTCGACGCCGTGGTTCGATCGGGCAAGAGTGGACAGATTGAAAAGGTCGAATAAGGAATCGTCATGGAAAAATTGATCATCACGGTGGCCGGCGACTCACGCACGTCCTACCCGCACAACAACCTCTGCCCCGTGCAGGAAGACATCGCCGCCTGCGCGCAACAGTACGTTGACGCCGTGAAGGCTGGCGCTGCGATCTCACATATCCACGGGCGCCGCACGCTGGAAGAATCGATCCAGGCCGACGGCAAGATGGTGTCGCGCATCCACCACGCCGATTGGAAGAAGCTGCATCACATGATCACCGAGAAGGTCGATACGGTCATGCAGTACGGCGTGGCGTCGGCGCGCATCGAGGAAAAGATCGAGCTGATGAAGCTCGGCCCAGACATGATGGCGGTCGCGTTCAACGCCCACGACGAATATTTTCAGCCGGTGCCGACGCTGCCGCCGAAGCGGATGATGGCGATCCACCCGGTCGAGGAGCTGATCGCCTATGCCAAGGCGGCCGAGGAGCACAAGGTCAAGCTTGAATGCGAGTGCTTCCAGACCGGCGCGTTCTGGCATCTCGATTTCGTTCGCAAGGCCGGCTACCTGAAGAAGCAGACCTACGTGACCCTGTTCATCGGCTGGCCAGGCGGCACCTGGATGCCGCCGACCGAGCGCGCACTGCAATTCTTTGTCGACAACCTGCCGCCGGACGTCATCTGGAACGTCAGCGTGATGAACCCGGAGAAGCAGTGGTCGATCCTGGCGTTGGCCGTCGCACTGGGCGGCCATGTGCGCGTCGGCTACGAGGACAATCCGTACATCGCGCCGGGCGAGTTCGCCAAGAACAACGCCGTGCTCGTGGACCGCATGGTCGGTATTGCCCAGCGACTCGGCCGCGAGGTGGCGACCCCCGACGAAGCCAGGAAAATCCTGGGTTTGCAGCGTTCCCAGTGAACTTCATGGGCCTCATCCTAAGGAGAGCGATGCGTCTCGAAGGATGGGCCGCACCGGAATCGTTGCCATCCTTCGAGACGCCGCGCTGCGCGCGGCTCCTCAGGATGAGGTCGTAAAGATGCAAAAACGAATGCTTGGAACCTCCGGTATCGAAGTCTCGGTCGTCGGCGTCGGCTGCAACAATTTCGGGCGCCGCATCCACGACGTCGCCGGCGCCCGCGCCGTCGTCGACCGCGCCATCGATCTCGGCATCACGCTGTTCGACACCGCCGACGCCTACGGCGACGGCACCTCGGAATCCTTCCTGGGCGAGACGATCGGCAAACGGCGCCATCAGGTCGTGATCGCGACCAAGTTCGGCTGGGGAAGCCCGAGCGGCGCGTCGCGGCGGACCATCAGCCGCACCGTCGAGGCGAGCCTGAAGCGGCTGCGCACCGACTACATTGATCTCTACCAGGTCCACTACCCCGACCCGAACTCGCCGATCGAGGAGACCCTGCGTGCGCTCCATGAGCTTGTCCGCGATGGCAAGGTGCGCGCAATCGGCTGCTCGAACTTCTCCACCACCCAGGTTTCCGCCGCGCTCGACACCTCGACGCGCCTCGGCACTGCCGCCTTCGTCACCTGCCAGGACGAATACAGTCTGCTGGTGCGCAAGGTCGAGCGCGACCTTGTGCCAATGATGCGGAAGCGCGGCCTAACGCTCCTGCCCTACGCACCGCTCGCCGGAGGCTTTCTCAGCGGCAAGTATCTCCGTGGCAAACCGCTGCCGAAAGATGCGCGGCTGGCCTACAGTAGCCACCACGCCACCGATGTCATCAACGAACGGAACTGGACCCTGGTGGACCAACTGCGCGAGTTTGCCGCGCGGAGCGGCCGGAGCATGCTCGATGCCGCGTTCGCCTGGCTGCTGGCTCGTCCGGTGACGGCGAGCGTGATCGCGGGGGCAATGACGCCAGAGCAGGTCGAACAGAACGTGCAAGCCGGCGAGATGAAACTGTCGACCGAGGACATCGCCGAACTCGACCGGATCACGCGGTAGGCGGACCGTATGAGCAAGCCCCGCGCGCTCATCATCGGCGGTTCGGTCGGCGGCCTGTTCGCCGCGAACATGCTGCGCAGCATCGACTGGGACGCAACTGTATTCGAGCACAACCCCGAGGAGTTGTCCGGCCGTGGCGCCGGCATCAGCACGCATCCGCAGTTGCACGACGTCACCAAGCGGCTCGGCATTCCGTTCGACAATTCGATGGGCATCGCCATCGACAAGGTGATCTTCCTCGATCATGACGGCCGGCACACCGACGAACGACCCACGGTGCGGCTAATGAGCTCTTGGGGCCGCGTGTTCGCCTCGTTGCGCGATCCGATCCCGCCCGAAAACTATCTCCTCGGCAAATCGCTGGTCCGGGTCGAGCAGGACGCAACGAGCGTCACGGCGATCTTTTCCGACGGCACGCGCGAGCACGGCGACCTGCTCGTCGGCGCCGATGGCGGCCGCTCGACCGTGCGCGAGCTGTTCCTGCCGGGCCAAAAGCCGAACTACGCCGGTTATGTCGCATGGCGGGCGATGCTCGACGAGCGCAACGTGCCGCCCGCGATCCACGCGGAATTGTTCGCCAACTACACGTATTGCTTGCCGCCCGGCGAGCTGTTCCTGGCCTACCCTGTTCCCGGCCGCAACAACGAGACGCAGGCGGGCCAGCGCGCTTACAACATCGTCTGGTACCGGCCGACGACTCCCGAAAAGCTCGCCGATCTCTGTACCGACGAGAGCGGAAACCAGCACGGCACCTCGATTGCGCCGCCGCTGCTGCGGCCCGACGTCATCGCCTGGAGCAAGGACCAGGCCCGCGCCCTGGTGGCGCCGCAGGTGGCCGAGATTTTCGAGCGCGACCCGCGGCCGTTCTTCCAGGCCATCTTCGAATTCATCTCGCCGCAGATCGTGTTCGGCCGGGTTGCGCTCCTGGGCGACGCGGCCTTTCTGGCGCGGCCTCACCCGGGCGCAGGAACCACAAAATGCGCGATGGACGCCGAGCACCTTGCCGATTCCATCGCCGCGCTTGGCATCGATGCGGGCCTGGCCAAATACCAGCGCGAGCAAGGCGCGTTCGGCGCGGGCCTCGTGCGGCAGGGCCAGCGTGACGGCTCATACATCTCCGACCAGCTCAAGCCGCGCGAGCAACGGAGCAACAAGAACGTAAGTTGGGCGATCGACGACTTGATGCGCGATCACGAGGGGCGGAGCGCACAGGTGCAGCGGATACTGGACGAAAGCCGGCGCACCGGCTAACTGTGCGCCGCCGCGCCGAACCAAGGCTTCAGCGCGAGCTCAACCGCTGCAACCGCTGCATAGAGCCCGATGCCGATCACGGCAAGCCCGATCAAGCAGGCGAAGGCCAGCGGAATGTTGATCTGTGAGTTGGCGACGAGGAGCAGATTGCCGAGCCCTTCGTTCGAGCCAATGAACTCGCCGATCACCGCGCCGATCACGGCAAGCGTGATCGCCACCTTTGAGCCGGAAATGACAAACGGCAGCGCCGCCGGAAAACGGATTTTCCAGAACGTCTGGAATGCGCTCGCGCGCACGGCCGTCGCCAGGTCGAGGAATTCCGCCGGCGTATTACGAAGTCCCGTCGCGGTATCCACCACGATCGGGAAGAATGCGACCAGCCAGGCGATGGCCAGCTTCGATTCCATTCCGGTGCCGAGCCAAATAAGAATGAGCGGCGCGAGCGCCACCTTGGGCAGTGACTGTGTTGCGATCAGCAGCGGGTAGAACATCAGGTTGAGCGTCCGCGAGCCTGCGATCGCGACCGCCAGCGGCACGCCAAGCGCGAACGCCAGCAGAAAGCCGTAGAGGCTTTCCAGTAACGTGATCCAACCTTCGGATACGATCAGGCGCCAGTTGGCGATCATGGAATCGAGCACCAGCGCCGGACGCGGCAGCACCGCGACCGGCACATTGAAGGCTGCGACATAGAGATGCCACGCCGCGATCAGCAGCGCGAGGCCGAGTACCGGCAGGAGGAAACGGACGAGCCGATTTTCGATCATGACGCCGCCCGTTCGCGCACCACGCCGAGGCCCGCGCCGGCCCGGTGCTCCAGCGCGGTAAATTCTGGCGTGTAGCGAAGCGCCGCGTTGCGCGGATAGACCAGACTGGTCCGGATGCGGTCGATCACCCTCCCCGGCCTGCGGCTGAACACCAGCACCTCATCGGCGAGATAGACCGCTTCCGAGATGCTATGGGTGACAAACACCACGGTGGTGCCGGACACCCGGCGGATGTCGAGCAGCAGATCCTGCATCTCCATACGGGTGAGCTCGTCGAGCGCGCCGAACGGCTCGTCCATCAGCAGCAGCGACGGCCCCGGCACCAGCGCACGGCAGAGCGCGGCACGCTGCTTCATGCCGCCGGAAAGCTGATGCGGCCGGCTCTTGGCGAAGGCGGACAGACCGACCAGATCAAGCAGTTCGAGCGCGCGCCTTTTGGCCGCCGCGTCGTTGCGTCCCACGATCTCCATCGGAAACAGGACATTGGCCAGCACCGTGCGCCACGGCAGCAGGTTCGGCGCCTGGAAAACGAAACCAAAATCCTCCTGCGGACCCGTGACCTCGCGGCCACGGATTTCGACCCTTCCGCGGCTCACCCGCGTCATGCCGGCGACGATGCGCAAGAGCGTGGTCTTGCCGCAGCCGCTCGGGCCGAGCAGCGAGACCAGCTCGCCCTGCTTGAAGGAATAAGAGACATCTTCCAGCGCGACGATGTCCGGCGCCCCGCGCGCGGGACCCGCAAAGCTCTTGCCGACGCGATCGAGAACGCCGAACGCCGCGTCTGCCGTCACGGCTTGATCGGCGGCTGCGGCAGCGCGCTCGTGTCGTAAACGTCCTTCGCCGCGACCTTGCCGCTGGCGCCGGTGTTGTTGGCGATCAGATCTACGCTCGAGGCCATCACCTTGGCGTCGATGGTGCCGAGCCCCTTGGCCCGCGCATCGGGCGTCGCCACCAGCGCGTTGACGATGACGATCTCCTGGAACACAACCTCCGGATCGAGGCCTTTGATGTGCCTGCCAACGATGTCGGCGGCTTCCTTCGGATTGGCAATGGTGTCGCGCCAGCCTTCGAGCGAGGCTTTCACGAAGCCCTTCACCTTCGCCGGCTCGGCCTTAAGATAATCCTCCCGCACCAGGATGCCGTTGGAGTAGAGCGACAGACCGGCGTTGGCGAGAAGGAAAATCTGCGCTTCGCCCGCCCCTGCTGCCTTGATCACGCCGGGCATCGACATGGCGAAAGTCTCGATCGCCGGAATCTTGTTGGTCACCAACAAGCCGATCCGTGCCGCCGGATCGATGTTGGTGTATTTCACGGTTTCTGCTTTCAGCCCCTTCGATTTCATGAAGGCCTCGATCACCTTCTGGGTGAAGGAGCCGGCGCCGCTGGCGATCTCGAGGTTCTCAAGCTGCTCGGGCTTGGTCACGTTGGCGCCCGAGCGCAGCGAGAAGATCGCGTACGGCGCCTTCTGGTAGATCACCGCGACCATCTGGGCGGTCGCTTGGCTGTTGGCGCGGGCCGCAACCAGGCCCGCGACGTCCGAGAACGCGAACTGCGCGGCCTTGGACTCCACGCTCTGGATCGCCTGTGCGGTGCCCTGGCTCGGGATGATGGTGACGTCGAGGCCGGCGTTCTTGTAGTAGCCTTTCTCCAGCGCGACGTACCATGCGGCGTGGCGGCCGAGTGCGCGGAAGTCGAGCGAGAACGTCACCGGCGTATTTTGCGCCTGCACTTCCGCGCCGAAACAGGCGCCAGCCGCAACGAAGGCCACAAATTTCAGCAAACGCCCCATACGCATCATGCAGCCCCCTCGCAAATCCCGATGAAACCTGGCTTTGCAACGACCGGCCTGGCGGCAGGCATCTTGTCTCAGCAACCCGCGTGCCGCAAGCGCAAGCCCTGGACAACCACCGTTGCGCCATAGACGATTATGGCAAAGCCGAGAGACAACGCGCCGGGGAAACGAAAATGAGCTATCGCGAAGTCAGCGAAATCCGCGACGGCATGCGGATCGACTGGGACATGCCGATCGAGATGGACGACGGCACCGTCCTGCGCTGCGACATCTACCGGCCGATCAAGCAGGGCCGCTACGCGGTGATCATGACCTACGGCCCCTACGGCAAGTGGCTGCACTTCGACGATCTCTACAGTGAGCAATGGAAGCGGATGTGCGAGATCCGCCCCGACGTACCGGCCGGCTCGACCAACAAGTACCAATGCTGGGAGGTGGTCGATCCGGAAAAGTGGGTGCCGGATGGCTATGTCTGCATTCGCGTCGACAGCCGCGGCGCCGGCCGCTCGCCGGGCGTGATCGACATCTGGTCGCTGACGGAGGCACGGGACCTCGCGCAATGCGTCGAATGGGCCGGTGTCCAGCCATGGTCGAACGGCAAGGTCGGATTGAACGGCATCTCCTACTACGCCGAGAATCAGTGGCAGTGCGCGGCGCTACAGCCCAAGCACCTCGCCGCGATCTGTCTCTGGGAGGGCGCCGCCGATTTCTACCGCGACATGGCGCACCACGGCGGCATCTTCTGCAATGGCTTCACCAAGGGCTGGTCGGAGAACCAAGTCTATACGCTGCAGCACGGCCGCGGCACGCGCGGCTTCAGGAGCCGCATGACCGGCGACTGGGTGTCGGGGCCGCTCGAACTCACTGATGAAGAACTCGGCGCCAACCGCCGCAGTTTCTACGAAGACTGCCTCGCGCGGAAGCTTGACACCGACGACTACTGGCAATCGCGGATGCCGGACTGGTCGAAGATCAAGGTGCCGTTGTTCTCGGCGGCGAACTGGGGCGGCCAAGGCCTGCATCCGCGCGGCAACTTCGAGGGCTTCGTCCGCGCCGCTTCAAAACAAAAGTGGCTGGAGAGCCACGGCCTCGAGCATTGGACGCATTTCTATACGGACTACGGCGTCGCGCTGCAGAAGAAATTCTTCGGCCATTTCCTTAAGGGCGAAAAGACCGGCTGGGACAAGCAACCCAAGGTGCTGCTGCAGGTGCGCCATAAGGACAAATTCGTCGAGCGGCACGAGAAGGAATGGCCGCTCAAACGCACCAAGTGGACCAGGATGTTCCTCAACCCAACGGATTTTTCACTGTCGGCCAAGCGCCAAGCGAAGAAATCATCCGTCACCTACAAAGGCCTCGGCGACGGCGTCACGTTCATGACCGAGCCGCTGAAGAAAGACACCGAGATCACCGGCCCGATCGCGGCCAAGGTCTGGGTGTCGTCGGCGACCGAGGATGCCGACCTGTTCCTGGTGCTGCGGGCGTTCTCGCCCGACATGAAGGAACTGGTGTTTCAGGGCGCGCTCGATCCGCACACGCCGCTGGCGCAGGGCTGGCTGCGCGTCTCGCATCGAAAGCTCGATAAGAAGCTCACCCTGCCCTACCGGCCGTACCACACCCACGACGAGGAGCAGAAGCTGACGAAGGGCGAGGTAGTGGAGTGCGATGTCGAGGTCTGGCCGACTTGCATCGTGGTGCCGGCGGGTTATCGTCTGGCGCTGTCGGTGCGCGGCAAGGATTACGTTTATCCGGGCGGCTCGGGCGGCGGGCTCAAAACGCTGGGCACATTTACCGGCGTCGGCCCGTTCCGGCATGACGACCCGCGCGACCGGCCGGCGGCGGTGTTCGGCGGCGACGTGACGCTGCACGCCGGGCCTGGACGGAATGCGTATGTGATGTTGCCGATTGTTCCGGGGAAGTGAGGGAGAGGAGCGATCCGGATGGGATGCCCGCCCGTCGCTCGCTATGGTGTGCACCTTGCGACCCTCAACAAGCTCGAACCCATCGCCTGATCGGACAAGCAGCTCGTGAGATTGCTCATACGCCTTTTGCAGCGACTGCTGATCCTGGGATTAGGCATCTTCAGCGTCTGGCTGATCGTCTTTGTGGTCTTCGAGGAGGCGGACAGCCGGCTGCCGTGGGGCGTGGCCTTGGCCCTCACCTACGGCGTCGCGGCGTACATTATCCTGCCGCGGGCCGTCCGCCTCGGACTCAAAATCCTTCAGCGCAAACGGGTGCCCCGCTTCACGATTACCGGCGACGGATTGCCCGGCGACCCCGTCAATCTCGTGCTTGCCGGTACGCTTCAAAAGCTCCGGACCGCCTTTGCAATTGCCGGCTGGACGGAGGCCGATACGTTGGGTCTAGCAAGCTCGTGGCGCATGATCCGGGCATTCGTCTTCAACTCGCCGTATCCGACCGCGCCGTTCAGCACCCTCTATCTGTTCGGACGCGGCCAGGACATCGGCTTCCAGAAGGCGATCGACAACAGCCCGCGAAAGCGCCACCACATCCGTTTCTGGGCTTTAAACGCCGCGCGTGCCGAAGATGCTCTGGCAACGTCCAACTCCTGGCTGAACACCGACCAGCCCCCGGACGACGCACACGTCCTCTGGATCGGAGCTGGCACCCGGGACACCGGTTTCTCCCTGACCCGGCTCACATTCCAGATCACCCATGCGACCGATTCGGACACCAATGCCGAGCGCGAATTCATCATTGCCGAATTGACGAAGCATGGCGTGATCGGCGATGTGAATTCATTCCGGCCTGGCCAGCATCTGCCCGCCGAACGGGTCAATCACTACGTCACCGACGGCGAGGTTGCGATGGCGAGCCTGGTCACCGACGGCGCGTGATGGGGGCGCGAGCCGGCCGGCGGAGTTTATTCCGCCGCGGCGTGCTTGCCGGCGTTTGGCACGTCGTAACGGGACATGCACTGATCGACCAGCGTGTTGAACGCCGCCCAGTCGGTCTCGCGATACGAGTGGTTGCGGATGATGAAGGAAGCGCCCGCATAAAACTTCTCGTATTGCAGATGCCGACCCGCGAACTCGGAGCCGGTCATGTCCCAGGCGAGCTTGAACAGTTTCATGCGGGTGACGGAATCCGCCTGCGGGGTCTGCCAGAAGGTGTCGAACTGCTTCGCCATCTCGGGATCGTCCAGCACCGAAATATCCGCCGGCATCTGGAACACTCCGCCACCGCAGAGGGTGCGAAGCTCGTCGATGAAGCGGCTGTAGTTCTGCGTGCACCATTCCAGTCCCGCATACATAAAGCGGCGGTTGAAGCAGACGTAGCCCTCGGGCCAGCTCTCGAACGCATTGATCTGGCCGTTAACGAGGCCGCCGATGGTGGCCTCGATCGCCGACATCTCGCCAAGCTTCTCGCGCACCGCCGGCACCTGGTCGGCGCCCGTGGCGTTGGCGATCCGGCTGCACAGGCCGAGCAGGAGCCGCATCTTCGACCAGTAGCGCACGTTGGACTGGTGGTTGCCGAAGCAGTGACTCGCGGTCTTGATATAGATGTCGCGCGACAGCAGAGCATCGTCGTGGACGAACACCTTTTCCCACGGCACCTTGATGCTATCGCACATCAGCATGCTGTCGCTTTCGTCGTAGCGCCAGGCGAGCGGCGAATCGAACTCCGAGGTGAGGCCTACAGCGGCGGGCTTGCGTGACCACAGCGTCAGACCCGGCGCGTTGCACGGGATCGCACAGGTGATTGCCTCTTTCTTCTGGTCGGGCGCCAGAGGAATGACGTTGCCGATCCAGATCTCGTTGGCGTAGAGCGCGCCGGTCGCCAGCATCTTCATGCCGGAGATGACGACGCCGTCGTCATCCTCGCGCACAACCCGCAAGGTTGGAACCGGGATGTTCTTCTTATGGTAGAACTCCGGATTGCGCGCAGCCTGCGGCGGCACCACCGCGTAGACCACGTAAACGTCGTTGTCGCGGATGTGGCGATAATACTTCTGCAAGTTGTCGGCATAGGCATGTGGCGCCGGCAGTGCATCGGGCTCCATCGCCATGCCGGTGACGAAGGACGCGACGTGGTCGGGCGAGCGGCCGAACATGCCGTAGGTGAACTCGGCGATGCGGCGGTGGCCGTTCGAGCGCTTCTGCAAGTCTTCGCGGGTCTTCGGCTTGAGGAAATAGATCGAGTGGCGGCCGCCGTCCTCCTCGTAGGTCATGGTATCGCGGTTGGCCGGATCACCCTTGAGGTCGTAGATGCCCGCGACTGTCTGCGCCGCGGCGCGAAACGCCGGATGGGTGGTGACATCATCGATGCGCTCGCCACCGACATAGACCACACGGCCGTCGCGCAACGACTCAAGATGCTCCTTCCCCGTGCGCAGCATGCGGACCGTCCCCTGTTGAGTGCTGGGTCAGAACCTTATCACGCCGTTTTGACTGTGGCGGGCTCGCCACGGCCGGCGGATTTTCGGCCCGTCACCCAGTCTTTCGGGCAAATTTCCGCGGGTCTCGCTTGTTGCCGAGTCGGCCCAAGCACTACGTTGCCGCGCCGACAGGGAGGATACCGGGGTTCAATTCCCCGTGTGGACGCCAATAAACTCAATAACTTATGCTTGTGTCCATCCGTGATGTCCAACGCATGTCCGATATGCAGAACGGCCGAACGCCCAAAGCAATGCGCGACAACGAGGGCTTTGAAATTCGACACAAACGGCGTGCCGCGCACCTTTCGGGATACGAGGGCGACCGCCTACGAAGCCGCCCGCTAAGCCAAGAGCAAGGCCAAGGGCGACATCATCGAGATCGTGGATCGCTCCACCGGGCAAAAGCTCGTGATGCTAGAGGGATGGCCGCACTGGTTAAGCCGTCAGGGCTTAGGTAACGTCAGCGGCCTTGTACCCCAAGCCGGCCTGACATCGATCCGCCGGCTCCCGCACTTGCCACACACCGGCGCGGCTCGAATGACTTCACCGCTAGGTGCCCCGGCTGATCGTCCACGTTGATCTCCGCCCGATGAGTACAATCGAGACAGTTAACCAGCAGCGCCCGTACGCCATTCTCTCGCATGTTGGCGAGGTCCATCGGCGGGCCGGTGTAGCGTGACATGGACAACTCCAAGGTTGGCCCCGATTGCGATGGTGCCTGCCAAGCCCCGCCAGCAATACGTCGGGCCGCCCTGATGTGTCCAACTGACGGGTACCGGCCTGTTGCCGAACCGGTGGCCTAGTTTGCGGTTTGACAGCGGGAACGCATTGTCTAGCCCCCGCGTTAACGTTGCGGGCGATGTGCCAGGGTGTGACCCATGATGGAACTCGCAGCAATTTACAAACAACGAAGCGTGGAGTGCGAGCGGAAAGCGGCAGAGGCAAAAGAGCCGTCCGACAAGGAAAACTGGCGAGCGCGAGCCGCAGATTTCAGAGCGCTTGCGGTCGAACTGTCTGAGGAGACCTCCTCTCGGCCGAGCTTGCACTAGCTTCCGCTTTGCAATCCGCCTACAGCGGCCTCCCATTGGCTGGGGGGCCAGCCCAGGAATTCACACCAAAACGCCGGATCGAGCAGCCGTCCCCAGGCCTGCAATTTTTCCAGCATGTAGAAGCCGGACAGGCCGGCGAGCAAAATCGAGACACGTGCCTGCGCGGCAAATCGGCCCTCGAACAGCTCGAATCGCGGCGAGCGCCGCGCGCGCGTCGGGCAAGGTGCGGGCGCGCGGCAGCACGATTGTGGTCACTACCGCTACGCCGCCGATCCAGTGCACCAACGCCAGCACGTGCACAGCGCGAGCAAGCGTAAAATCGTCGATCATCATCATGCTGGCAAAACCGAACAAGTATGGATCGCGTTCGCTTTCTTGGCGATCTCAACAACAAAGATTTTAGAGAGGTCGCCTCAAGTGCGCAAAAAAAGCCCCGGAGCCTTTCGGGTCCGGGGTTCATTTCGGGCGTAAACGCACTGCACTTCGGGGGGAAGGGGGACGCAGCGCGTTCTTGCTTGGGGCGGCAACGTTCGGTCAGACCCTTTGGTTCCGGGGCATTGCGTCAGGCGCTGCTCTGGTTGCACCAGGGGCACGTTATTGCGCTTGTGAGCGTTTTGGATCAGCCGGGCAGCGAATACGTGCGTAGCCTCATACGATGAGGTATGCCCCGACCCCCATGTATTTGAATGTAAGCGGCGAGTCAGGGGCTCACAGTTTTCGGGAGCAGTTCGTGTGGCGTCGTCTTCTGACGGCTCTTGTGCGTCGAAAGCGCACACATGGTGGCGCCGGCCGAATAGCTAGGAACGGGATGCTGTCTCGGCCGTTGTCTAGCGCCGCACCCGCGTGCGTTTCGCAACAGCGAGGATGCAATGGCGCCATCAAATCGTTTTCTTAGATTGAGATTCGCGTTGCTTTTTGGGGCGGCACTGATGCCGACGCTTTCGCTAGGGCAGTCGGCGCAAGTTTCGCCGTTGCCCAAGGCCCCGCCCGAAATAATGTTGAAGGAAGCGCGCGATCCCAAAGCCTGTGCTCAGCAGGGTCTCATCGTGGGACAAGACAACAAACTGCAAAGCGCCGAAACCCCCGGCAAATCTTTGAGCGAGCAACTGGCGCGTTCTGACGGCGTCCTTTGCCCGCCGCCGGGCGTCGATTTGGATATCAGGGCGTCCACGCCGCAGGGCGGCCGCATGCCGGTTATCGCGCCGCCCGGTAGCCCAGGCGGCGATCCGAGCATACGTCCGAAGTGATGAATTAGCCGCCCAGTCGATTCATGTGAAGGAGCAATTTCATGCGTGTCGAAAACGTCACTCCCATTTCTCCTCCTTGCCCGACCTGCGGCAAGGAAATGAGGTTAACCGGTCATGCTCCAACCTGCGAAAGCGTTATCTACGATTTTTTGTGCAGTGATGATGGAGACCGCCTCAGTTGGCACCATCGACGTGACGCTGCCTAGTAGTCGCTGAAAATCAATCGAGGGCTTGCCTTCAATACAGCCCAGCCAACGGCTGACTTGCTCGCCAACGAAATCCGCCAGTTGTCCTCACGTCGGAAGGCCACTTCGGGGCAGCTATCAGTCCGGGACGAGCGGTGCAGCAGAAATCTTTGGCAGCTCTGCAGGCTTCCGGGCGGCGCTCATCTTGCGAGCCGCTTCGGCGTACCACGACTGGGTATCAAAGCTCAGCTTGCGCTTCTTGGTCTTAGAACTCTTGGCTCTCGTCTTCTGCTGCACCCCATCACGCTCTGGCATCGATCCCCCCAGCGTGGCGCGCGAATTTTATGCCGCGATCATCGACGCAGCCGACACCGCCGCGAACGGCACGTCGCACAATAGAAACTAACTGCGCAGCGGCCCCGCAGCAGTCGTGTTGAACAACACGTGCGCTGTTTGTGCCAGTGCATGGGTGCCCACCGAGACACGCAAACGGCGATTGTTGGTCGTGTCGATACCTCGAAAGTAAACTTCCAACATTTCGACATCGTCGCCGCGTTGCAGCCGTCTCAGTGCTTGCGCCGCGTAGTGCCTGATTTCCGTCTCCGACAGGTTGTCGGGAAGGCCTTTGCTGCCCCGCATTAAGTGCCTCAGGCCCTCCAAGGACAAACTCATGCTTCGACACTTCTTTCCTGTTTGAGCCGGCCATTGCTACGCGGTGTGGGCGCCAATGCCCAGCGTCAGCGCCACAGGTTCTTGAACCGGCCCGGGGCCAGCTCGGTGTAGCGCACCGTCGATTGGATCGAGCGGTGTCCGAGGTAGCCCTGCAGCGTGCGGGTGTCGGTGCCCTTGTTCGCCAGCACGTAGCCGCAGTCGCATGGCGCAGCATGTGCGGGTGGACCTTGAACGGCATCTTGGCCTCGATGCCTGCGCGCTCGATCATCTTCTGCAAGCCGGACACGGTGAACGGCGCGCCTCGCTCGCTGACAAAGATGAAGGGCGAGTTGGCGTCGCGCTTGAGGGCCCGCAGCGCCCGCAGCTCGTCCCCCATCAATGGATGGGTGCTGGTCGTGCCGCCCTTAGATCGGCGCAGGTGCAGGCTGCGCTCTCGAACTCCACGTCGGACCACTGAAGCTCGCAGCTCACTGGCTCGCAGGCCATGCCAAAGGAAACCAGGATCATAGCGGCGTCCCTGGGGCCGTGGCGGTTACTGTTGGCGGCGGCGATCAGCTTCTCGTCGTCAGGCACCATGGTCCCGTTCACCGGTACCAGCGCATTTTCGGGATATACGACACCGGCCTTTTCAAGGGGTGGCTGGTTCCTCGGCGGCGGAGCTGAGACTGCGCTTGGAGGTGGATGGTTTGGGCGAACCGAGTATCGCTATGCCTACTACGGCGACCAGGTCCTATCCGACACCTCCGCTACGCCACCCGCACCGTTCTTCGGTGCAATCCAAAACATCCACTTCAAGCCCACCGTCCAAACCATCACGATGCAACTTGTCTACAAGTTGGACACTGGCGCGCCGGCCCCAGGCCGAACCCCTGTAACGGTCGGCCGCGCAAATTTCAGCGGCGCCTATGTCAACGCCGGCGGCGGATACGGGATGTGGGTCGCCGACGAAACGACAACTGCGATCCCGGGCTCCGCTAACCCTGCCGTCCGTGTCACCCAACGCCTTGGCGGTAAGGGTTGGCTGGGACGCGCAGGTGGCGGCTATGATCATCGGTTCAGCGAACGCATCCTCGCCGGCGTATTCGGCGACGTTGATATTTCGAGCCTGAAAGGCTCCATCCAGGATGCGGCTGCAGGCTTGGAGGGTAAGACCAAGGAGACTTGGGCATGGGCCGCGGGCGCTCGCGCCGGCTTGCTCATCGCCTCCGACACCCTGGCTTACGTCAACGCCGGTTACACCCAGGCGCACTTCTCCAGTGCGACAATGCACTCCATGCTGACGACGGCGCCATTTTTCGGATTGAGCACACCGTCATTCACGGCGGACGGCTGGTTTGTCGGTGGCGGGGTCGAGGCCTCGCTCGGCTCAGGTTGGTTCTGGCGAAACGAATACCGCCGCGCGAATTACGGGAGCGAGACGGTCACGGATACAAGTGCCAACCCTGCTGCACTCATCCGGAACAACATCAATTTCAAACCGATGGTCCAGACCGTAACAACCCAACTAATGTATAAGTTCAATTCCAGCCGCTAACGCCAAGCCGCCGCCGGCGAGCAATAGCCTCGCCCCGTGGCTCCGCAATTCACTTCGGCACGTAGTAGTGCGTCTCCAGCAGCAGGCAGCCGTTCTTCGACGTGAACGGGCCGTGATAGACGCCGGGCGGGCGCACGCAATAGGTCGGTCCGGTGAAAAATTCGCCGCCCTTGCCCTGCGCGTCGCTTCCGCAAACGAGATCGCCGGACACCAGGAACACCTCCTCCCAGTATTCGTGCACGAACGGCACGGTCGAGAACGCACCCGGTTCGATCTTCAGGATGCGGGTGCGGTTGCCGACCTTGTTCTTCTCGTCGAGCGAGCCGGCCAGGATTTTCTCGGAGAAGCCCCACGGATAGCCGGGCACCGTGTGGAAGCCCTCCTTCATGTCGACGCCGTAGAATTCCTTGTGGCCCTTATCGTAACCCATGACGGTCTCCCTGCGGCAAAACCTATGTCCGGCCGCACTTTAGCGATCGATTGAAGCGAGTAAAGCCGAGCTAGGCGGCAGCGGCGACGCGCTCGCATTTGGCGAGGAATTCAGCCACCTGGGGCTCAGGCATCGGCTTGGCGAACAGATAGCCTTGGCCTTCGTCACAGCCGTCGGCCTTGGCGCCGGCAAGCTGCTCCTTGGTCTCGATGCCCTCGATGATGGTAGTGATGCCGAGGCTGCGCGCCAGCCCCACCACGGCGCGAACGATGGTCTGGCAGTCCTTGCGCACCAGCATGTCGCGGACGAAGGAGCGGTCGATCTTGATCTTGTCGAACGGAAAGTTGCCCAGGTATGCCAGCGACGAATAGCCGGTGCCGAAATCGTCCATCGAAATCCGCACGCCGATCTCGCGGAGCTGATGCAGCAGCGCGATCGTGTTGGTTTCGTCCTGGAGCAGCGCCGACTCGGTGATTTCGAGGTCGAGACGCCCCGCGGGCAGGCCCGACGCAGCCAGCGCGTTCAGCGTCAATTGAACGAGGTTGCAGCCTTTGAACTGCATGGCCGAGAGATTGACCGCGACCCCAACCGGCTGCGGCCATTTGGCCGCATGCAGGCAGGCGGTGCGCAACACCCATTCGCCGAGCGGCAGGATAAGTCCGGTTTCCTCCGCCAGCGGAATGAAATCGGCTGGCGAGATCATGCCGCGCTCGGGATGGTTCCAGCGCACCAGGGCCTCGAAACCCGACACCTTGCCGGTCTGCAGATAATGGATCGGCTGGTAGTAGACCTCGAACTCGGCATTGGCGATGGCCTTGCGAAGGTCGAGCTCGAGCGCGCGGCGCGAAATGAGCCGCATCTCGCGCTGAAATCAGTCCCCGACGAAGACTTTCGTCAGTCTATCGATAGTTAAATTAACCACTTGATAGTAATCGTTAAACCGCATTTACTTTTCTGGGTTAATGATAGCTTACGATTTATGGTTAACAACTTCTTAATGGCGAGAAGGTTGGTTAATAAAACCTTAACGAAAGGTTAATATGACACTCAGTGGGTTTGAATGCGGTCAAATACCTAACGTTGCTGGCGCGCCCGGCGGCAAGCTTCACCGGCATAGTCGCCATCGGCATTCGCGAATTGCACCCGCCCCGGGTCTTCATCCATGCTGCGCTGCGTGAGCCGTCCCACCGGGCGGCCCGCCACCGTGACATCTGGAGTTTCCGGACTTGCTGACGGCAGCGCCCTCCCGCGATGAGATCGAGCGCTGGGCCGGTGCCCCCCTGCCCGACCTCATTGTGGAGGCGGCGCGGCTGCGCGATCTCGGTCACGGCAACATCGTTTCCTATTCGCGCAAGGTGTTCATCCCGCTGACGCGGCTCTGCCGCGACACCTGCCGCTATTGCACCTTCGTACGCGGTCCGCGCGGGGTCGAATCCGCATATCTATCGCCCGGCGAGGTGCTCTCGATCGCGCGCGCGGGCGTGCAAGCCGGCTGCCATGAGGCGCTGTTCACGCTGGGTGACAAGCCGGAGCTCAAATACGAGGCGGCGCGGCGCGCGCTCGACCGGCTCGGCTACAGGACCACGATCGATTACCTCGCTGCGATGTGCGCGCTGGTGCTGCGCGAAACCGGGCTCCTGCCGCACGTCAATCCCGGCGTGATGACCGAAGCCGACATCGCCGCGCTCCGGGGTGTGTCGGTGTCGCAGGGCATCATGCTGGAGAATGTTTCGCCGCGGCTGGGCGAGCGCCGCGGCCCGCATCACGGCTCGCCCGACAAGATGCCGGCGGCGCGGCTCGCCACCATCGAGGCGGCGGGCAAGGTGGACGTGCCGTTCACCACCGGCATCCTGATCGGCATCGGCGAAACCCGCGCCGAGCGCATCGAGTCGCTCCTGGCGATCGACGTGCTGCATCGCCGCCACGGCCACATCCAGGAAGTCATCATCCAGAACTTCCGGGCCAAGAACGACACCGGCATGGCAAATGCGCCGGAGCCGGACGACGACGACATGCTTTGGACCGTGGCGATGGCACGGATCGTGTTCGGGCCGGCCATGAACATCCAGGCGCCGCCGAATCTCAGCCCCGGATTGATCCGGGACCTGATCGCGGCGGGGATCAATGACTGGGGCGGGGTCTCGCCCGTGACGCCAGATCACGTCAATCCCGAAGCGCCGTGGCCCACGATCGAACAGTTGCGTGCGGGTACCGCGGCAGCGGGAAAATGTCTGACTGAGCGGCTCGCGATCTATCCGTCGCATGTCCGCGAGGCGCCGCGCTGGCTCGATCCGGCGCTGCACACGGCAGTGTTGCGCGCCTCCGACACACAAGGCTACGCGCGCGGCGAGGAATGGGCGCCAGGATTAAACGCCGCAAAACAACCGAAGCAGTTTTCCGCCGCTGCACCGGCCGTTGTGTCGTCAGCGGTTGACCGCATCATCCAACGCGCCAGCACCGGGCAACGGCTCGGCGAGGGCGACATCGTCACATTGTTCCAGGCACGTGGGGCCGAATTCGATGCGGTGAGCACCGCCGCCGACGCGCTGCGCGCGAGTGTCAGCGGCGGTTCCATCGGCTACGTCGTCAACCGCAACATCAACTACACCAACATCTGCACCTACGGCTGTCGCTTCTGCGCCTTCTCCAAGGGCAGGCTCGGCGACACTCTGCGCGGGCCGGCTTACGACCTCGACCGCGAGGAAATCGCCCGCCGCGTACGCGAGGCCTGGGAACGCGGCGCGACAGAAGTCTGCATGCAGGGCGGCATCCATCCGCGCTACACCGGCGAGACTTATCTTTCGATCCTCGATGCCGCCAAGCGTGCCGCGGACAACATCCATGTCCATGCATTCTCGCCGCTCGAAGTGCATCACGGCGCAACCAGCCTCGGCTTGAGCATCGGCAGCTACCTTAACCGGCTGCGCGGCGCGGGCCTCGGCAGTCTGCCGGGGACCGCAGCGGAAATTCTCGACGATCAGGCTCGCGCAGTGCTCTGCCCGGACAAGCTTTCGACGAACGAGTGGCTCGCCATCGTCGAGGCAGCACACCGCCGTGGCTTGCCGACCACCGCGACCATCATGTTCGGCCACGTCGACCAGCCGGGGCATTGGGCGCGGCACCTGCTGCACATCCGCGATCTGCAGGACCGTACTGGCGGCTTCACCGAGTTTGTGCCCCTGCCGTTCGTCCACATGGAGGCGCCGCTTTATCTGAAGGGCCGCGCCCGCAGGGGCCCGACGTTCCGCGAGACCGTGCTGATGCACGCGGTATCGCGGCTCGTGCTGCATCCGCTCATTCCGAACATCCAGGTATCGTGGGTCAAGCTCGGCGCCGATGGCGCAAGCGCATGCCTCAAGGCCGGCGCCAACGATCTCGGCGGCACGCTTGATGAATGAAAGCATCTCGCGCGCCGCCGGCACCAAACACGGCCAGGAATTCGCGCCCGAACGGATGGACGCGCTGATCGCTTCGCTCGGCCGCACGCCGCGCCAGCGCACGACACTCTATCGGGATGCCCCAGCGAGCCGCCGCGACACCTCATATGCCGCGCCGGTGTTAGCGCCGCTGGTGTTCGACAGGCGCGCAGCACGTCCGCGCGCGGTCGCGGCAGGCTAACGCCATGCATCCCGAACCGAGATCGAAGATCGCCGTGCTCGGCGGCACCGGCAAGGAGGGCTCGGGCCTGGCGTTGCGCTGGGCCAACGCCGGCCACCGCATTGTGATTGGCTCGCGCAGCCGCGAGCGCGCGCAGGAAGCCGCCGCCGCGATTAATGCACATATCGGCGTCGAGCGCGCCGAGGGCGCCGACAATCCCGCTGCGGCCCGAATCGGGGAGATCGTCGTGCTGACGGTGCCCTATGCCGCGCAACTGTCGACGCTCGATGAGGTCAAGACGGCGCTCGTTGGGAAAATTCTGGTCGACGTCACCGTGCCTTTGGTGCCGCCGCAGGTCGGTCGCGTCCAACTGCCCGATGGCGGCTCGGCCGCGGTCAAGGCCCAGACGATGCTCGGCCCAGGCGTGCGCGTCGTCTCTGCGTTCCAGAACATCTCGGCCGAACTCCTGTCCGAGATCGGGCAGGCGATCGACTGTGACGTGCTGGTGTGCGGCGACGACCGCGAGGCGCGGGCGCATGTCATCGCGCTGGCGCGGGATGCAGGCATGCGAGCCTTCCACGCAGGTCCCCTGGCGAATTCCGTGGTGGCCGAGGCGCTGACCTCGGTGCTGATCACCATCAACCGCCAATTCAAGGTGAAACATTCCGGTATTGTGGTCACCGGACTGCCGGTGGAGGCGCCGGATGCCTAGGCCCGCGGAAAAGCCTGAGCCTAAGGCGGCCGCCGAGCTCCGCGTATTAGCACTGGCCGAAATTCCGCTGGTACAAGCGGGTGACGACATCGCTGACTTGGTCCTGCATGGGCTCGCCTCGTCCGGCCTGGCACTGCGCCGTAGCGACGTCCTGGTGATCGCCCAGAAGATCGTTTCCAAGGCCGAGGGGCGCGTCGTCGATCTCCGCGACGTGACGCCTTCGGCGCGCGCGACAACGCTGGCCGCCGAGGTGGACAAAGACGCGCGGCTCGTCGAATTGATCCTTCGCGAATCGACCGAGGTGGTGCGCCATCGCAAAGGCGTACTGGTGGTGGCGCATCACAGCGGCATCGTGCTGGCGAACGCGGGCATCGACGCTTCCAATGTCGCAGGCGACGAGCATCGTGTGCTGCTGCTGCCGCAAGATTGCAACCGCTCCTGCCGCGCAATACGCGAGCGCCTTGCGGCGCGGACCGGCGTCGCAGTGGGTGTCCTCATCATCGACAGTCTCGGGCGAGCATGGCGCAACGGCACTGTCGGCGTAGCGCTTGGCGCCGCAGGCCTGCCGGCGCTGCTCGATCTTCGCGGCAAATCCGATCTGTTCGGCCGCGAGTTGCGCTCAACCGAAGTCGGCATCGCCGACGAGATCGCGGCGGCGGCATCCATGCTGATGGGGCAGGCCGGTGAGGGAACGCCCGTGGCACTGCTACGCGGACTCGACCTTCCCGACGCGGACGGATCGGCCGCCGACCTGATCCGTTCCCGCGAGATCGACCTGTTCCGGTAAGAGGCCATGACCGACAAGCGTCTCGTTCTTGCATTGGCAGGTGGCGTCGGCGGCGGCAAGCTTGCCCGCGGCCTGATCGCCGTGCTGCCGCCCGAACAGCTTGCCATCGCCGTCAACACCGCCGACGATTTCGTCCATCTCGGCCTGCACATCTCTCCCGACATCAACTCGGTGCTCTATGCCCTTGCCGACCGGAACGATCCGGAACGCGGTTGGGGACTCGCCGGCGAGACCTGGAATTTCATGGCAGCGATGGAGCAGCTCGGCGGCCCGACCTGGTTCAAGCTCGGCGACCGCGATCTGGCGACGCATGTGCTGCGAGCCGAAGCCCTGGCGGCGGGCCGCACCCTTGTCGGAGGCCACGGCGCTGCTGGCGCGCCGCCTCGGCATCGCGCACGCGATCGTGCCGATGAGCGACGATCCGGTACGCAGCGTCGTCGACACCGACGAAGGCGCGCTCGACTTCCAGGACTATTTCGTGCGGCGGCAGTGCAGACCGAAGTTCCACGGTGTGACGTTCCAGGGTGCTGCGAGCGCGAAACCGAGCGCCGGCTTCCGCGAGGCGCTCGACCGCGCGCACGCCATCGTCATCACGCCGTCCAATCCATTCGTGAGCATCGATCCGATCCTGGCCTTGCCGGGAATCAAAGAAGCTCTCCGCCCATCGCAGCGGCCGGTCGTCGCGGTTTCGCCAATCGTCGGCGGCACAGGCGGTCAAGGGGCCGCTCGCCAAGATGATGCGCGAGCACGGCGTCGAACCGTCCGCGCTCGGCGTGGCGCGGCATTATGGCGAGCCTGGTCAACGGCTGGGTGATCGACGATGTGGATCGCGAGCTTGGAGCCGACTATCGAAGCGCTGGGCTGCCGGGTCAAGGTCTGCAATACCATCATGCGCACGCTCGACGACAAGCGTCGTTTGGCGCACGATACGGTAGAATTGGCTTTCGAACTGGCCAAGGAAGCAGTGGAATAGCGTGATGGAGTGCTGGGCGATCATTCCGGTTAAACCGTTCCGCGCGGGCAAGTCGCGGCTTGCGGCGGTTACTCGGCGCGAGCACCGCGCCGCTCTCAACCGCACGGCTGTTCGGCCGCGTGCTCACCGCGACACTCGGCGTGTTCAAGCCCGACCGCATCGCGGTCGTCACCGCTGACGCCTTTCTGCTGCGCGCTGATCCGCGGCCAGGGGCTGCACGGCCTGGAGGACCCAGGCGGCGGCTTGAACGCGGCGCTTGGCCTCGCCGGTCGACATGCCGCCGACGCGCGGCGCGCGCGCCGTCGTGGTGCTGCCGAGCGATCTGCCCCATGTCACGGCCGACGACGTCAAGGCGCTCGTGGCCACGCTTGGGTCCGGCGCCGGGCTGCGTCATCGCGCCCGACGAGCAGGAGGAAGGCACCAACGCGCTGGCGTTGGCGCCGCCCGCACGCCGATTTCTTCCGCTTCGGCCCGAGCAGCTTCCAGGCGCATATCGAGGCGGCCAAGACGCGCGGCCTGACGATCCGCATCCTGCGCCGGCCGGGCCTCGCGCACGACCTCGACACGCCGGAAGAATACCGGCGCTACGCCAAGGACCAGTTGGCGCAATCGGGGGCGCTCGCGTGAAGGTGCTGATCACCGGCGGCATGGGCGTCATCGGCGCCGAAATGAGCCGCAAGTTCGTCAACGAAGGCCACCGGCCGGTGATTTTCGTGCGCCACCGCGACGACAGCCTGATCGTCGACAAGGTCGATTTCGAGCAGGTCCCGCAACCGGCGTCTCGACATTTCGCGCGCGCGTGCCGAATTGGGCTACGCGCCCAAATATGATCTCAAAAAGGGCATCGCGGATTATTTGAGCGCACTTAAGAAGCTCGGTGTCTGATGTTATGATTGCTTCGACCGCAACAAGTTTCAACCTGATGTTAAGGAGCATCGCGACGCGATGCGTCTCGAAGCATGGGCCGCAACTGGAGCCCATCCTTCGAAACGGCGCTTCGCGCCTCCTCAGGATGAGGTCGTAAGAGTTAGCATCGAGGACTGGTATCATCATGCGCAAGCTCACCGAATATCCGACGCTGTCGCTCAAGGAGCGCGACCGCCGCTGGGCGCTGACCCGCGCCGAGATGGAGAAACGCGGTCTCGATTGCCTGGTGCTGTGCGGCTGGCCGGCGATGTGGGACTTCAACATCGCCAACGCCCGCTATCTCTGCCCGATCGGCGGCAACGCCGAGCACAACGTGCTGGTGTTTCCGCTGTCGGGCGAGCCGACCACCTTCATCTATTCGCCGGTGTTCACCGACTACTGGAAGGGCGCGCAAAGCTGGGTCGCGGACGTGCGGCCGCGCAAGGGCAGCTTTGCCGACAGCATCGCGGAGCGCCTGACCGAATTGAAGATGACCAACGCCAAGATCGGCATCGACGGCCTCGCCGGGCCGCTCGATCCCGACGGCTGGACGCCGCACAGCCTCTACACCCGGCTGAAGGATCGCATGCCGGGCGTGAACCTCGTCAATCTCGACGACATGATGGAGAAGCTCCGCGTCGTGAAAAGCGCCGAGGAGATCGCCGCGCTCGACAAGGCGGCGAGGCTCGGCGACCTGATGCTCGCGGCCTGCCGCGACACCGCGCGGCCCGGCGTCAAGGAGTGCGAGGTCTACGCCGGCATGATGGAGACGATGCTGGCGAACGGCGGCGAGGAGCCGACGCTGTTCCTCTGGGCCTCCGACAAGCACCCCTATCCGCATCCGTTCCGCGTGCCGACCATGCGGCCGCTCGAAAAGGGCGACATGATCATCTGCGAGATGCATCCGAAGTTCGGCGGCTATTTCACCCACGTCGAGCGCACCTTCTGCCTCGGCAAGCCCGAGCCGCGCTATCTCGACATCTACGACGCCTGCCTCGCCGCCTACCGGACAGGACTCGACCTGTTCAAGCCGGGCGCGAAAATCTCCACGGCGATGGACGCGGTGCGCGACGTCATCACCGGCTCGGGCTTCGGCATCTGCGAGGCCGGCATCCACGGCCACGGCCTCGCCTCGCTGGAATATCCGCGCTACCGCCACCATGCGCTGCGCGCCGACGAGGGCGCGCTGAAGGCGATCGGCGACGAGTTCAAGACCGGCATGGTGTTCGCCATGAACATCGACCTGTTCGATCCGAAGTGGATGAACGGCGAAACCGGCTGCGTGTTCGCCGAGACCATCGTCATCACCGACGACGGCGCGCGGCGGATGCATTCGTTCTCCACCGACTTTCAGCAATTGCCGGTCTAAGCGAGGAAACCATGGTCAAGCTGCCCGAAGGCGCGCCGAAGCTCGAAGAGATCCTGGTCGACACCGCAAAGATGCCGTGGCGGGAAAAGTCGCTGAAGGGCATTTCGGAAAAAATGCTGTGGCGCGACGAGGAGACCGGCGCCTCGATCGCCATGATCAAATTCGCCAAGGGCGCGGGCATTCCGCAGCCGCATTATCATTCGTCGAACCAGTTCATGATCTGCCTGTCGGGCAAGTACGAATACACCGCGACCGGCGTGACGCTGACGGCCGGCAGCTTCTACTGCAATCCGAAGGGCAACGTGCACGGGCCCGCGATCGCGCACGAGGACACGGTCGTGATCGAGGTCTATGACGGCCCGCATTATCCCGAGAAGCCGTCCTGGTACACCGACGAGCGCGACGCGCACTAACCCGTGCATTACTTTTTCCGCGGCACCTTTGCGCGGCGGCGGGCCGGTGTAGTTCCAGATCAGGTGGCGCGGGATCGGGCCCTTGCTGCGCTCGCCGGACTGCATTTCCTCGAAGGCGTGGGCGAGCGCGCCGACCGAACGCGACAGCACGAACAGGCCGCGGCAGAGCGGCGGCGCAAAGCCGAGCTCGGCATAGACCACGCCGGTCGCGCCGTCGATGTTCATCGGGATCGGGATGGCCGGCCTTTTCCGCGAGCTGCGCCTCGATGGCGCGGCCGATCGCGGCAAAGCGCCCGCTGACCACGCCGGACTTCGCCGCGGCATCGACCAGCGCGAGCAGGCGCGGCGCGCGCGGGTCGAGCGGATGGAAGCGGTGGCCGTAGCCCGGCACGTGACGCACGCCCTGTCTGCGCCAGCGCGTCGATCTCCACCGCGATCGCGTCCGCCATGCGTTTGCTTGTCCTGAGCCGCCGAGCCGCGCGGCAACCGCGTTATAGAGCGCGACGGCTTGTTCGCCGGCACCGCCATGCACGTCGCCCAGCATGTTGATCGCCGACGCCATGGCGTTGTTGATGCCGACGCCGCAGGTGACCGCCATGCGGGCGGCGGCGATCGACGGCGCCTGCGGGCCGTGGTCGACCGCGGCGACCAGCGCCGCCTCGAGCAGCTTTGCCGCTTCCGGATGCGGCAGCTCGCCGCGCGTCAGCAGATAGACCATGTCGGCAAAGCCGGCGCGGCCGATCAGGTCCTCGATGGCGTAGCCGCGAAAGCGGATCATCCCGGGCTTCATGTCGATGATCGATGTCGACCACCATTCTTCTGGCGTCTTTTGGGCGTTCGGGATTTCGCCACGGGCCGCACTCCTTAGATTGCCTTGTCGCGCGCAAGCTCTTCGACTTCGCTTTCGGAATAGCCAAGCTCGGCAAGCAGGCTCGTCGGTGTCGGCGCCAAGCGCGGGCGGCGGCGAGGCCGGCTCGGATCGCCGCTCTGCGAGCCGAAAGCCGGAGCGCACCACGCTCACATCGTTGTCGACATTCGGCACGTCGCTGAAGGTGTGCAGCAGCCGGCGCTCGACGATCTGCGGATGCTCCAGCACCGCCGGCACGTCGAGCACCTCGCCGGCCGGCACGCCGCTCGTCGTTCATCAGCGCTCGACCATTCCGCCGCCGGAGCGCGCCGCCAGCGCCTGCTCGATCTCGTTGTTCAGTTCGGAGCGATGGCGCTTGCGATCCTCGCGCCCGGCAAAGCGCGAATCGACGGCAAGCTCCGGGCCGGCCGATCAGCTGGCACAGCGCCTCGAACTGCTGCTGCTGGTTCGCGGCGATGTTGAGCAGGCCCTTGCCGGTGCGGAACGTGCCGGAGGGACTCGCGGTCATGTTCTCGTTGCCGAGCGGCTGCGGCCGCACGCCCGCGATCAGCCAGTTGGACACCACCCAGCCCATCGCGACCAGCGTCGACTCCAGCATCGACACGTCGATGAACTCGCCCTCGCCGCTCCGCTCGCGGCGAAACAGCGCGGCGCTGATCGCATAGGCCGCGGTGATGCCGCCCATCGTGTCGGCGACCGGATAGCCGACGCGCAGCGGCGCCGACTGCGCGTCGCCGGTGACGCTCATCACGCCGGACAGGCCCTGGATGATCTGATCGTAGGCCGGGTTGAGCCGCAGCGGCCCGTCCTGGCCGAAGCCGGAGATCGCGCAATAGATCAGGTCGGGCTTGATGGCCTTGAGCCGCTCGTAGCCAAGCTCGAGCCGATCCATCACGCCGGGCCGAAAATTCTCCACCACGACGTCGGATGTCTTGACCAGCCGCGTGAACGCCTCGCGCGCCTTCGCATTCTTCAGGTTGAGCGTGATCGAGCGCTTGCCGGCGTTCTGCGCCAGGAACGAAGCGCCCATCCCGCGGCGGTTGAGCTCGGGATCGGCGCCGAGCTGGCGCGCGAGATCGCCCGTCCCCGGCGTCTCGACCTTGATCACCTCGGCGCCGAGCTGCGCCAGTTGATAGCAGCAGAACGGACCGGCCAGCACATTGGTGAGGTCGAGAACCCGCAGGCCCGCGAGAAGCCCGGCCATATCACCTCCCCCGTGTTCAGGGATTTCGATAGCACATCAGCGGGTCTTGCGGGTCCGGCAGAAGGCGTCGTGCAGGACGCCGATGACGTCGCGGATCTCGGTGCGGGCCAGCGAATAGTAGATGTTCTTGCCGTTCCGCCGCGCCTCGACCAGGCCGTCGGCGCGCAGCCGCGCCAGTTGCTGCGACACGGCGGGCTGCCGCAGCTTGAGCATCTTCTCGATTTCGCTCACCGACTTCTCGCCCTCGATCAGGAAGCACAGGATGAGAAGGCGCACCTCATGCGACAGCGCTTTCAGGAATTCGCTCGCCTGCCGCGCATTGGCGAGCATCATATCGAGGTCGAGGCTCGCCGAAAGTTTGGTCCTCGCCGCAGCGGCGGATCGTGGCGAGGTTCCGGCGCGAGCCTTCATCGGGCGGGCTCCGGCATGACGGGGCTGGCGCCGGCAACAGGCATACCCGGTGGCATTTCCTTGGGCGCAGGCTGCGGCGCTTTCGTCAGCAGATTTTCCAGCCGGACCCAGAAAAAATCGTCGCCAGGATAGCCTTCGATGCGGCCAATCTCCTTGCCGTCCTCGACCAGCACGAAGGTCGGCGTGTAGCGGACCGGCGCATGGGCGAATTTCGGACCGGCATCGCGACTGAGGTTGACCTGCCGCAACGGCGCGCGGCGGTTGAACTCGGTCTTGGGATAGATCGGTCCGATCTCGTGATCCCACTTCGCGCACCATGGACAGCCATCGCGGCGGAACATGACGAGCTCGGCCGCGTCTGCGGCGCTGGCAAGCACCTCAACGGCGCTCAACATCGCGAGCGCGTAGAATGCAAGACGTTTGACAAACCTCAACGGCATGGCAGCCACTAATATAGTGCATTCTGAATATGTCCAGGGACGGAAAGTTCTATCTCCATACCGCAGACGCGAGAGACAATACTGCCGCCGCACGCCCGGTTCGCGGCATGCGCTCGCCCCTTGCCGTCTGCTCCCGATGGTCGATATACAACTTCCAGATTGCGAACTTCAGGAGCGCCCATGCTGTCGCGCCGCCTATTCCTCGCCGGCTCGGCCGCGGGCAGCCTAGTCCTTCGCGCGGGCGCAGCGCGCGCCGAGGCGGTGATGACCGACGACGGCTTCTACCGCGAGCCATGGTTTCTCGAAAGCTTCCTGGAGCTCGCCGACGATCTGACGGCGGCAAGCAAGAACAAGAAGCGTTTCGCCGTCATGTGGGAGCTGCGCGGCTGCCCGTATTGCCGGGAAACGCATCTGATCAATTTCGCCAAGCCGGAGATCGCGAGCTTCATCAAGGAGCGATTCGAGATTCTGCAGCTCAACATCATCGGCTCGCGCGAGGTGACGGATTTCGACGGCGAGAAGCTGACCGAGAAGGCCTTCGCGCAGAAGTACGGCGTGCGCGGCGTGCCGGTGTTCCAATTCTTTCCCGAGAGCGTTGCGGGGCTTGCCCAGAAAGCGCCACGCGAACGCGAGGTCGTTCGCGGACAAGGCTACATCGAGCCGCAGCCGTTCCTCGACATGTTCCGCTTCGTTGCGGAACGCGCCTATGAAAAGGGCGAAGTGCTGCGGCTACCGCAGAGCGGCAAGTTCAGCCGACCTTGAGGTAGGCAAAGCCCTTGGTCTGAAGCTCGGCCACGGTGGCGACGCCCGACGGCACGAATTTCAGAAACGAATCCGTCTTGGTCTTGGCCAGGTCGATATTTTGGCGCTTGTAGGTGATCTCGCAGAGATAGGCCTCGACGCCGAACTTGGTCAGGCCGCTGAAGCGTTTGTAGAGGTCGGGGTCGATCTTGTCGTTGGCCCAGGGCGTACCGGACAGATCGTCGAGAAAGAACTTGAGGCCTGGGCCGTGGGCAACCACGACAAGCTTCACCCGCATCGTGTCGAATTCATAGACGCTGAGGTGATTGTTCATATTGGTGAGGAGCTGCCCGAACCGCTGCGGATCGCCGAAATCCATGTGATAGAGACAGGCGACGTCGGTTTCCTTTTTCACCTTTGACAGGTCGAGCTTGTCGGGCGTCGCACCTGCCCGCGATGCCGCGAGCGTCGCACCGGAGATAGCAAGTGCGCCTAGAAATCCGCGCCGGCTGGTGATGGACTTTTTAGCGGGCATGGCTGGTCTCCTTGAAAACTATTTGTTGACCGGGCTGTCCGGACTCATGACCAGCGCCACCAGATCCTTGATCTGTTCGATGGTCAGCACCTTGTTGGTGCCGAAGCGCGGCATGTTCGAGCACGGATAGGCCGCCTGCGCATTATAGATCTTTTCGTACGCCGCCTTGGTGTCGGCCTCGCTGAAATTCCGGATTTTTCCGTAGTTGATCAGGCTCGGTCCGATGGTGCCGTAGCTGACTTCGCTCTTGGTCAATTGGTGGCAGGCGTAGCAGTTGCCGCCGTTGGCCTGACGCGCAGGATAGTCGGTGAAACGCAGCCCATAGCCGGATTGCGCGAGCTTCTCGCCCGATTTCCAGTCACCCATCAACTTGCCGTCGGCGGGATATTCGATCTTGGCTTTCTCGCGCTTCTCGATCGCCTCCGCCACCGCCTTCGGGGGCGAGTTCTCGTGGATCGAGCACTCTTTCATCGACTCGTCCTGCTCGAGGCGCGGCTTCCAGTCCGCCGGCGCGGTCGAGAACGCCGTTGCGATGTCGGCGTCGATCTTGGCGGTGTCCACCACCGGCTTCTGCTGCGCAGACGAGCCGGTGACGCCAGCAATCAGGATGGCAGCGGCGACGAGGATAATATTTCGCATAGTGCTCTCCCGCCCGCTCAACGCTTCAGCCCGGGAGCGGCAATTTCGCCGCCCTCGGCGCTCTTGGTGAGATAGGCGATCAGCGCCACGCTGACATCCGAGCCGATCTCCAGCTCCGGCATTCGCATCTGCCAGTAGCAGTCGTAGAGCCGGTGCTGCATCGTCATCACTTGCGTGGTCGAGACGCGATAGGCCGGCCATTGTCCGACGACCTGCTTGGCCTCCTTCGGATCGGCGAGATACGGCAGCCCCTGCAGCCGGATGCGCTTGCCGGAATCGTTGTGGCAGGTGGCGCAGGAGAAATCGTGCGGCCCCTGCCGCCGGAAGAAGATGGCGTGGCCTTCGTCGGCCACCGCTTTTTCCTGCGGCTTGTCGAGCTTGGCGGCATACTTCATGCCGCTCGACTTGTTAGCAACGTAGGTCGCGATCGCCCCGAGGTCCTTCACCGGCTGGCCCCCGGCCGGATACGGCCGCTTGACCAGATCGTCGCGCTTGAGGCCTTGCAATTTCTCCATGCACCACATCAGACGCGTCTCAAGGTCCATCACCTTGTCGGCGTCCGCAAAGTAGCGCGGCAATTCGGCGAAGGCGCCGTCAACTACACCTGCGCCCTTGCCGAGATCGCATTTTTCAAGCGAGACCTTAGTCAGGCCGGCCGGCGTCTTCCACAGCCCTTCGCCGCGGTCGGCATCGAGCAATCCGGGGTTACTCCACGGGTCTTCCTTGAGCATCTGCCGATATTTCTCGATCGCCTTCTCGGTCTCGTCCTGCGCGCGCGCCAGCGACGCCAAGGCGACAGCCGCGCAAAACGCCATCAGGATGATAAGAATTCTTTTCACTGCCGATTCCTCCGCCATCATTGTCGTCTTGTCTCGTCGCCGCGTCGCAAGAGTCAAGTTCGACAATCGTCGCAGCCGATCCATGCCAGGATATAGGCGCCGGCTGGAATGGGAAAGCGCGCGCCACCCAATCCGGGGAATACCATTGCGTCGCAGCAAAAACCGATTGCAAAGACGGCCCCCTCTGGATACTTTCATGAAAATGAATATGTTCTCCAACGAACGCCGCCTGTAAGGAGCTTGACGCATGGCGACATGCAGGCGATGACCCTGCGCCGCATTGGCGCGCCGGACGCATGATACTATTGTCTGCCGTGACGGGCTTGAGGAGCGATGAAATGACACCGACCTTTAATCGCCGCCAGACCCTGGCGCTCGGCGCCGGCGCGATGAGCGTGGCGGTTCTTGGCCCGTTGCCTGGGCTGGCGAAGAATGACTCCGAGGAGGCGATCAAAAAATTCACCGGCGGCAAGACCCCGGTGCAGGGCAAGGTCAAGCTCGACCTTCCCGAGATCGCCGAGAACGGCAATACCGTGCCGATGACCGTGACGGTCGAAAGCCCGATGACCGAGCAGTCCCATGTCACTGACGTGCTGATCGTCGCCGACGAAAACCCGCGCTCCGGCGTGGTGACGTTCCACTTCTCGCCCGCGAGCGGCGTCGCCGAGGCCAACACCCGCATACGTCTGGCCGCGACCCAGGACGTGATCGCGGTCGCCAAGATGAACGACGGATCGTTCTTCATGGCGAGCAAGCAGGTCAAGGTGACGATCGGCGGCTGCGGCGGCTGACCAGGCTCGCAGCAATCGGAACCGTTTTCAGGAGGCAGCAATGGCCGTCAAACCCCGCATCAAGCTCGACAAGAAGGAAGCCAAGAAGGGCGACGTCGTCGAGGTGAAAGCGCTCGTCTCCCACGTCATGGAAACCGGACAGCGCAGGGATGCCGCCGGCAACATCGTGCCGCGCAAGATTTTGAACAAGTTCACCTGCACAATCGCAGGCAAGCAGGTGTTCGCCGCCGACTTCGAAACTGCGGTCTCGGCCAACCCGTATATCCAGTTCAAGTTCAAGGCGGAGCAGTCCGGGCCGGTGGTGCTGACCTGGACCGACGACGACGGCTCCACCATCGTCGGCGAAGAGACGATCACGGTTACGTAGTTGCATTGACTTGCAACAGCGTCGCGGCCGGGCTTGTCCCGCGGAGTACGCATGATCTCCAGGCGCGAATTCATCCAGGTCGCGGCGGCGACGGCAACTCTCGCGCCGAGCGGCTGGTCGCGCGCATTCGCACAGCAGCGGCTGACCCAAGCTGATCTCCTCGCTTTCGAGGCGGTCGGTAATGTCACGCTCGTGCATCTGACTGACATCCACGCCCAACTCATGCCGGTGCTGTTTCGCGAGCCTTCGATCAATCTCGGCGTTGGCGACGCCCGCGGACATGTGCCGCACGTAACGGGGCGCGACTTTCTCGATCTCTACAAAATCCCGGCTGGCAGCGCGCCAGCCTACGCGTTGACCTCTGAGGATTTTTCCACGCTGGCAAAAAGCTACGGCCGACTCGGCGGTCTCGACCGCATCGCCACGGTGCTGAAATCAATTCGCGCCGAGCGTGGCGACCGCACATTGTTCCTCGACGGCGGCGACACCTGGCAGAACAGCTACACCTCCATGCTCTCCAAGGGCCAGGACATGGTCGACTGCATGGCGCTTTTGAAGCCCGACGCCATGACCGGTCATTGGGAATTCACGCTCGGCTCCGAGCGCGTCAAGGCGATCGCCGAAAAGCTCGGATTCCCGTTCCTGGCACAGAACGTACGCGACACCGAATGGAACGAGGCGGCGTTCGATCCGATGACCATGTTTGAGCGCGGCGGTGTCAAGATCGCGGTGATCGGACAGGCCTTCCCCTACACACCGATCGCCAACCCGCGCTGGATGATGCCGAACTGGTCGTTCGGCATCCGCGAGGACGAACTGCGGGGCAACGTCGAGAAAGCGCGCAAGTCAGGCGCAGAACTGGTTGTATTGCTCTCGCACAACGGCTTCGATGTCGACCGCAAGCTTGCCGCGCACGTGGCCGGGATCGACGTCATCCTTACCGGACACACCCATGACGCGCTTCCCGACGTAATGAAGGTCGGCAGAACCCTGCTCATCGCCTCGGGCAGTCATGGCAAGTTCGTGTCGCGGCTCGATCTAGACGTGCGCGACGGCGAGGTGAAGGACTACCGTTTCAAGCTCATTCCGATTTTTTCTGACGTTATCGCGCCTGATGCCGAGATGGCGGCGAAAATCGGCGCGATCCGTGCGCCGCACCAAAAAATGCTGGGCGAAGTCGTCGGCCGCACCGAGACGCTGCTTTACCGACGTGGCAACTTCAACGGCACGCTCGACGATGTGATCTGCGATGCGTTGCTCGTCGAACGTGACGCCGAGATTGCGCTATCGCCAGGCTTCCGCTGGGGCAATTCGCTGCTGCCCGGCCAGGACATCACCAGGGAAGACGTCTACAACGCCACGGCGCTGACTTATCCCGCCGCCTATCGCACCAACATGACCGGTGCGCGGCTCAAGGAGGTGCTGGAAGACGTTGCCGACAACCTGTTCAACCCCGATCCCTATTACCAGCAGGGCGGCGACATGGTCCGCGTCGGTGGGGTCTCCTATACCATCGACGTCAGCCAGAGCATCGGTCGCCGTATCAGCGACCTGTCTTTGTTGAAGACCGGGCGGCCGCTCGAGCCATCGAAAGAATATATCGTCACTGGCTGGGCCAGCGTGAACGAAGGCACCGAAGGCCCGGCGATCTGGGACGTCGTGATGAGCCACATCCAGAGAAGGCGCGTAGTCGCTCCAAGCGGTGCCGGTCATGTGCGCGTCTTGGGGACGTAAAGAGCACGGGCAGGAGTGAAAAAAATTTGCCGAACATATGCAATTTTGTGCATAGATGAGGCGCCAGGGAGGAAATCATGAACAATAACGATAAATCCGCGCCGCCCTCGCGCCGCGGCTTCCTGCGCAAAGCACTCGCCGGCGGCACAGCCGTTTTGACGGGCCCTGCTCTCGCCGCGGAGCCAAACCCGGCGAACCTGCCGCCCAACGTCGCCGATTGGAGCAAGATGCTCGGCGAGGGCGTGGCGGCGCGGCCTTATGGTAAGCGAGCGAAATTCGAGGAACATATCGGCCGCCGCGATGTGGCGTGGCTGACCGCCTCGCCGCAAAGCTCGGTAAGCTTCACGCCTCTGCACGAGATTGACGGCACCATCACGCCGAACGGCTTGTGTTTTGAGCGCCATCACTCCGGCATCGCCGAGGTCAATCCCACCGACTACCGGCTGATGCTCCACGGCCTCGTCGACAAGCCGCTGATCTTCACGCTCGACGACATCAAACGCATGCCCCGCGTCAATCGCGCGTATTTCTGCGAATGCGCGGCGAATTCCGGCATGGAGTGGCGCGGCGCGCAACTCAACGGATGCCAGTACACGCACGGCATGGTGCATTGCGTGATGTACACCGGCGTCCCCCTCAAAGTGCTGCTCAACGAAGCGGGGCTGCAGCCCAAGGCGAAATGGCTGCTGATGGAGGGCGGCGACTCGGCCGCGATGACTCGATCGCTGCCGCTCGCCAAGGCGCTCGACGATGCGCTTGTCGCCTACCGCATGAACGGCGAGATGCTCTACCCCGAGAACGGTTATCCGGTGCGGATGGTGCTGCCGGGCTGGGAGGCCAACATGTGGGTGAAGTGGCTACGCCGCATCGAGGTCGGCGATCAGCCCTGGCAGACCCGCGAGGAGACTTCGAAATACACCGACCTGATGGCCGACGGCCAGGCGCGCCGCTTTACCTATTTGATGGAGGCGAAATCCGTCATCACCAACCCGAGCCCGCAGGCGCCGATCAACCATAAGTCCGGCTTTACCGTTCTGTCCGGCATAGCCTGGTCTGGCCGCGGCAAGATCGCGCGCGTGGACATCTCGCTCGACGGCGGCCGCAACTGGCGGCCCGCCAAGATCGACGGTCCCGCCGGGGGCAAGGCGCTGGCACGCTTCTACTACGAACTCGACTGGGACGGCCGCGAAATGCTGCTGCAATCGCGCACCATGGACGAGGCCGGCTATGTGCAGCCAGGCAAGGCGGAGCTGCGAAAATACCGCGGCGTCAATTCGATCTATCACAATAACGGCATCCAAACCTGGCACGTGCGCAAAAATGGCGAGGTTGAGAATGTCGAAGTTTCTTGATTGCGCGTTGCTCAGCGCGGCCATTCTCGCCCTGGCTGGAGCCGGCGTTGCCGCCGCTCCAAAGAAGGCTGAGCAGGCCGCCCATGCTGCAGGCGCCAAACGTCTTGGGATCGGGCGCGAGGCGAAGCCCGAGGAAATCGCCGGCTGGGACATCGACATCCGTCCCGATGGAATGGGGCTGCCCCCCGGCAAAGGCACCGTGAAGCAGGGCGAAGCCATCTACATGCAGCAATGCGCGGCCTGCCATGGCGAATTCGGCGAAAGCGCCGGCCGCTGGCCGATCATCTCCGGCGGCGAGAACACGCTCGCCAGCGACGACCCGGTGAAGTCGATCGGCTCGTACTGGCCCTATGCCTCCACGGTGATCGACTACATCCGCCGCGCCATGCCGTTCGGCAACGCGCAATCACTTACCAACGACGAGCTTTATGCGGTGACAGCATATGTTTTCTATCTGAATGACATAATCAAGGATGAGCATTTCGAGCTGAATGCCAATTCGTTCAAATCCATCAAGCTTCCCAACGAGCCCAACTTCCGCGATGATGATCGCGACGTCGCGGAGAGGTCGCTGTGGCGCAAATCGCCTTGCATGACGAATTGTCTTCCCGGCACGGCCAGCATCACCGGCCGCGCCCGCGTCATCGATGTAACACCGGACCCGGGCAAGGGACCGAAGGTGGAGTAGCGATGCGCGGCGCGCGGGCGACAAAGTGCCTCGTTGCCGCCGTTGCCTGTAACCTGCTGCTGTTCGGACCGAACCCGGGACTGGCAGCCGGCGACCGCGCGCTTGGCGAATATCTTTCATCCGAATGTGTGACCTGCCACCAGATCAGCGGCCGTTACCAGGGCATTCCCCCGATCGTCGGCTGGCCGGAGGCAACCTTCACCGAGATCATGAACGAGTACCGCGACAAGCGGCGCAGCAACCCGGTGATGCAAACCATCGCCGGCAAATTTTCCAATGATGAAGTCGCGGCGCTGGCCGCCTATTTCGGCAGCGTGAAGCCGAAGAACTGAAGAGCCTGGACCAAAAAACTGCTAGCCTGAAACATTCATCAAGGGAGGGCGATGATGAAAACGAACCGAAGACAGTTCATGGGAGGGATCGGGGCGCTGGCCGCTTCGACATTCCCGATGCCGGCATTCGCGCAGGCGAAGCCGAAGGTGGTCGTGGTTGGCGGTGGTCCCGGCGGCGCGACCGTGGCGAAATACGTGGCGAAGGATGGCGGCGTTGACGTGATGCTGGTTGAGCCGGCCAAGCGCTTCACCACGTGCTTCCACTCCAATCTCTATCTCGGCGGCTTCAAGACCTGGGAAGAGATCACTCATTCCTACGACAAGATGGCCAAGGCCTACGGAATCAAGCATGTCCGCCAGATGGCTGCAGCGGTAGACCGCGAGAAGAAGACCGTCAAGCTCGCCAACGGCACCGTGCTGCCCTACGACCGCCTGGTGCTGTCGCCCGGCATCGATCTCAAGTTCGATTCAGTTCCCGGCTGGTCCGAGGAGGCGAGCCGCAAGCTGCCGCACGCCTGGCAGGCCGGCGCGCAGACGCAACTGCTAAAGCGTCAACTCAACGCACTGTCGGACGGGGCGACCATCGTGATGATCGCGCCGCCCAATCCGTACCGCTGCCCGCCCGGTCCCTATGAGCGCGTGTCGATGATGGCGCACGTGCTGAAGGCCAAGGGCCACAAGAAATCGCGCATCGTCATCATCGACCCGAAGGAAAACTTCTCCAAGCAGGGCCTGTTCATGGAGGGCTGGGCGAAGCACTACCCCGGCATGGTCGAGTGGCAGGACCCGAAGATGCACGGCGGGGTGAAGAACGTCGACGCCAAGTCGATGACGGTGAAGACCGACCTCGGCGAGATACAAGGCGCAGCTCATCAACGTGATCCCGGCGCAGATGGCCGGCAAGATCGCGCGTGACGCCGGCCTCGCTAACCAGACCGGCTTCTGCCCGATCAATCCGGAGAACATGCGCTCGGCGAGCGACGCCAACGTGTATATCGTCGGAGACGCCTGCATCCCGGGTGACATGCCGAAATCGGGCTTCTCGGCCAACAGCCAGGCCAAGGTCGCGGCAATGATGGTCCGGGGGGAGCTCGCCAACGGCCGCACCTTCCCGGCGCGCTACACCAACACCTGCTGGAGCCTGATCGAAACCGATGACACGGTGAAGGTCGGCGGCAGCTATGCAGCCAAGGATGGCAAGATCGCCGCGACGGAGACGTTCGTCTCCAAGACCGGCGAAACCGCCGAGCTGCGCAAACAGACCCAGGCGGAAAACATGGGGTGGTACGCTGGCATTGTTGCCGACATTTTCACCTGATCGACGGCCAGACTAGAATGCAAGGGCGGCGCAGCCATGCGCCGCCCTTGAGCATTTCGGAGCAGCCGTGTGATACATGTCCCGGGCACAAGCCGGGGCACATTTCCCTCCATGAACAATGCCGATCTCATCGTCGCGACCCTGAAGGCCGCGGGCATCGACCGCGGCTTCGGCATTCCCAGCGGCAACGTGCTGCCGCTGATGGAGGCGATGCGGAAAGGCGGCGTGGACTTCGTGCTGACCGCGCATGAAGGTTCCGCGGGCTTCGCCGCCGACGTCACCGGCCGCATGACAGGCAAGCCCGGCCTCTGCATCGCCACGCTTGGCCCAGGCGCCACCAACCTAACCACCGGCGTCGGCAACGCCTGGCTCGACCGCTCGCCGCTGATCGCCATCACCTGCAACCTGAACACCGATCAGCTCGGCCGGCGCATCCAGATGTGGATCGACCATCACGCGCTGTTTGCGCCGATCACCAAGGCATCGTTCCGGCTGCAGACAGGCAAGATCGCCGAGACCGTCAACGAAGCGATCCGCATTGCCATGAGCGAACCGCGTGGGCCAGTGCATCTCGACCTGCCGGAAGACGTAGCACTCGCGCCTGCGCGCGAGGACGCCGCGGCGATGAAACCTCCGACGAAGCTTGAGCCGGCGCCCAACGCCGCGATCGTCAAGGCGGCCGAGTTGCTCGCAAAGGCCCGGCGGCCGATTGCGGTGCTGGGCTCGTCGGCAATGCGCATGACCAAGCCGGAGCTGCTGCGGCAAGTCATCGAGCGGCACAACCTGCCCTTCGCCAGCACCACCATGGCCAAGGGCATGATCGACGAAGATCATCGGCTGTCGATCGGCGTGATCGAACGCTCGTGCCGCCAGATCCAGCGCAAGCTACTGCGCTCGGCCGACCTGATCGTGGGCCTGGGCTACGACACGGTAGAGGTGGAATACGAAGCTTGGATCAGCGACGTGCCGCTGCTTCAGGTCGACATCGAAAAGGTCGATGTCGCTCCGCAGGTGAAGGTGGTTCACGAGGTCACCGGCGATCTCGACGCCTCGCTCGCGCGCCTTGCCACCCTGCCCGCCGCGACCAACACTTGGGCCCTAGCGGCGCTTGCCGATCACCGCCGCGCTTTTCACGCCGCGTTGCGGCCAGTCACCGACACCTTCACCGCCCATGCCGCAATAGACGCGGTACGCCGCGCGCTGCCGCGCGAAGGGCTGCTGTCGTTCGACGTCGGCGCCCACACCCACCAGATCGCAAGCCAGTGGACCGCACACGCTCCCAAAACCTTTCACATCACCAACGGCTGGTCGTCGATGGGCTTCGGGCTGCCCGGCGCAATTGCAGCGAAGCTCGCGCGGCCCGACCTGCCGGTGGTCTGCTTGCTCGGCGACGGCTGCTTCCAGATGACCTGCGGCGAGGTCGCGGTGGCCAAGCGTATGGGAATCGCGCTTCCCGTGGTGGTGCTCGACGACAAATGGCTCGCACTGATCAAGGTCAAGCAGATCCGCCGTCAGTTTCCGTTGTACGGCACCGAGTTGCAGACCGAGGACTACACCGAACCGCCGCAGCATTATTTCGGCGTCCCGGCTGTCGGTGTCCGCAACGCCGACGCGCTGGAACAGGCCGTGACGAAAGCACTGTCGGCCAAGGGCCCGACCGTAATCGAGGCGGTGGTCGATTCCGACCATTACGTCGACACGGTCTACGATTGACAAGGTTGCGCGCAGGCGGCGGGTGCCGCATCATGGCGCAACAAACGGAAGGAACCAAACCATGTCCAAGCTCCGGCACATTGCGGTTATAGTGGAGGATCCGGAAGTCTCGGCGAAATTTTTCGAGGAAGCCTTCGACATGAAGCGCGCGGGCACGGCCAGGCGCGGCATCTATATGTCGGACGGCATTTTCAATGTGGCGCTGCTTAAAAAGGAGGGCGACGAAAAGACTCGGCCTCTATCATTTCGGCATGTGGGTCGACGATCTCGACCAGGCCGAAAAGAAGGTTGTCGACGCCGGCGGCAAATATCTGGCGGGCCGCCCGACCTCGCCGAACTCCTTCTACGAAGCGAAATATCAGTCCCCGACCGGCTTGGTGTTCGACCTGACCCACAAGGGCTGGGCCGGTGCCGTGAAGGACGTGGTGCCGCAGAAGTAGCCCGCCGCCGCGGCGCCAAGATGGCCAAGCCCGATCCTGTCATCGTGGTGGGCGCAGGCCCGGTCGGTCTGTGCCTGGCGCTGGCGCTGGCGCAGCAGGACGTCGCGGTGGTCCTTCTCGAGTCGCTGTCGGATCACAATTTTCTCGATCAGGTGCCGCGCGCGGGCTCCAACCATCCGACCACGCTGGAATTCTTCGACCGCATCGGGCTCTACGAAAAGATGGAGCCGCGCGGCCTCATCGCGCCGAAATTCCAGTACTGGGACCGGCAGGACAATGCACTGATCGCCGAGTTCGATCACGCACTGCTAAAGGACGACACGCGATTTCCCTATGTGCTGCAATGTGAGCGCATCAAGATCATCGAAGAAGCATTGAAGATGGCCAAGGCGCACCCACGGATCGAGGTGCGCATGGCGACGGAATTCACCAGCTTCGAGCAGTACAGCGACTCGGTCATGGCGGATGTGAAGAACGCCGCCGGGGATCCCGAAACTATCGAGGGCAGCTATCTGGTCAGCGCTGAAGGCGCGCGCAGCATCGTGCGACGGATGCTCGACGTCGAATTCGAGGGCTTCACCTATCCCGAACGCACCATCAACATCGAGGTGGCCTACGACTTCCGCAAACACGGCTACACGGAGCGCAACTACATTTCTGACCCGGACGAGTATTCCAACCTGTTCCACTGGAAAGGCCCGCCGGACCGCTGGCGCATCCATTTCCCGACCGCGATCGATGACGACGAGAACGAATTGAAACGGCCCGAGGCGCTGCAACAGCGTCTCAAGAAATTTCTCGGCATCGACCGCGATTTCGAGATCTGCGGCTGCAACCTCTACACCGTGCATCAGCGTGTCGCGAAAAAATTCCGCCAGGGCCGCGTGGTGCTGGCCGGCGACTCGGCGCACGTCAACAGCCCGATCGGCGGCATGGGATTGAATAGCGGCGTGCACGACGCTTTCAACCTCGCCGACAAGCTGGCCCGCATCCTGCATGGCAAAGCCGATGGGACGGAGCTCGACAGGTATGAACGGCAGCGGCGACATGTGGCGGTCAAGCACACCCAGGCGCAGACCATCCGCAACAAGCGGCTGCTGGAGGAGCGCGATCCGGCGGTGCGAAAGCGCAACCACGACGAGCTGCGGCGTCAGGCCGAGGACCCGATTCTGGCGCGCAAGTTCCTGCTGCGGACGGCGCTGTTCGAAAGCCTGCGCGAGGCCGAGCAGATCGCGTAACAGAGGCGGCGTGATGATGCGGATGATCACTCCTGCTGATTGCCGCGACCATCATCGGCATCAATGCGGCCCGCGCCGAATGGCCCGACCGGCCGATCAAGATGATCGTGCCGTTTTCCGCAGGCTCGAGCTCCGATACCATCGCCCGCATCGTCGCGGCAAAAATGGGCGAGCGGCTCGGCCAGCAGACTGGTGGTCGAGAATCGCGTCGGCGGCTCGACCATCATCGGCACCGACGCGGTCGCCAAGTCCGCGCCTGACGGCTACACGCTCCTGCTCGCCAACACCACGACGCACGCCGCCAGCGCCGCGCTCAATGCCACGTTGCCGTTCGATCCGGTGAAGGATTTCGCGCCGGTCGCGATGATCGGCGTCTCGCCCTTCGTGCTGATCGGCGCGACCCAGGTGTCGGCACCGACGCTGAAGGATTTCGTGACGCTGGCGAAAGCCAAGCCCGGCTCGCTGAGCTACGCCTCGGCCGGCACCGGCACGCTCGCGCATCTCGCCGGCGAATTGTTCAAGCGCAAGGCCGGCATCGACGTTACGCACGTGCCCTATCGCGGCAGCGCGCAGTCGATGATCGATCTGATGCAGGGCCGCATCGACCTCTCGGTCAGCACGATCCCGCCGACGCTGCAGCACATCCGCGAGGGCAAGCTCCGCGCGCTCGCCACCATGAGCGAGAAGCGCAACGTCTCGCTGCCGGACATTCCGACCGTTGCCGAGGCCGGCGTGCCCGGCTGCGAGGCCGCGCTGTGGACCGCGATCGTGGTGCCGGCCGGCGTGCCGGCCGACATCGTCAAGCGGCTCAACGCCGCGGTGCTGGCGGCGGTGGCCACGCCGGAGATCCAGCAGGCGCTGACGATCCAGGGCGTCGATCCGGAGCCCGGCCCGCCGGAAGCGGTCAGCGAGCGCATCAAGGCCGACATCGTGAAATGGAAGGATGTGGTCGCCGCCGCCAAGATCACCGGCACGCAATAGCGGCAGCACAACGGCGACGCTAGACTGCCACGCCCTGTCCTGCCGGAGTTCTCATGCCGCCCGACGCCACCACCCAGCCCGACCTCGTCATCCGCGGCGCGTTGCTGATCGACGGCAGCGGCAATCCCGGTGTGCGCGGCGATCTTGCGGTCAAGGACGACCGGATCGTCGCGATGGGCGATCTGTCGCAAATGAAGGGCAGCTCGCGAAATCAAGGCCAACGGCCTGGCGCTGGCGCCGGGCTTCGTCGACACCCACACCCATGACGACCGCGCGCTGCTGAGCGACCCGCTGATGGAATGCAAGATCAGCCAGGGCGTCACCACGGTGATCACCGGCAATTGCGGCATCAGCCTCGCGCCGCTGTCGATCGACCGCTATCCGCCGCCGCCGCTCGACATCATCGCGCGCGAGCCGACGCAGTTTTTCGCAAGCTTCGACGACTACCTGTCGGCGCTCGACCGCGATCCGCCCGCGCTCAACGCCGCGTGCCAGGTCGGCCATACCACCTTGCGCGCCGGCGCCATGGACCGGTTCGACCGCGCGGCAACGCCATCCGAGATCGGCGCGATGCGAGCGCGCGCTCGAGACGTCGCTCGAAAACGGCGCTATCGGCATGTCGACCGGACTCTATTATCCGCCGGCCAAAGCTGCGCCGACCGAGGAGGTGATCGCGCTGGCCAAGCCGATGCGCGCCTATGGCGGCATTCACACCACCCACATGCGCGACGAGGCCTCGCATCTGGTCCAATCGGTCAACGAGACCATCGAGATCGGCAAGGCATCGGCGACATTCCCGTGGTCATCTCGCATCACAAGGCGAGCGGCACGCCGAACCACGGCCTGGTGCGGGATACGCTGAAGCTGATCGACGAGGCGCGGAAAACACAGAAGCTCGGCCTCGACGTCTATCCTTACGTCGCCGCCTCGACCATGCTCGACCCGCGCCGCATACCGCTCGCCAGCAAGATCATCGTCACCTGGTCGAAGAGCCATGCCGGAATTCGCCGGCCAGACGCTCGACGCGATCGCGGCGAAGCTCAACTGCGACCTGACCGAGGCGGCGCAACGCAGCTGCTGCCGGCCGGCGCCATCTACTTCATGATGAGCGAGGACGACGTGCGGCGCGTGCTGTCGTATCCGCACACCATGATCGGCTCCGACGGTTTGCCGCACGACGAGCATCCGCATCCGCGGCTGTGGGGCACCTTCCCGCGCGTGCTCGGCCACTACGTGCGCGACGTGAAGCTGTTCCCGCTCGAGGAGGCGGTGCGGCGCATGACCGCGCTGCCGGCGGCACAGTTCGGGCTCAAGGACCGCGGCAGCTTGCACACCGGCGCCTGCGCCGATCTGGTGCTGTTTGATCCCGCCACGATCGCCGACACGGCGACCTTCGACCAGCCGAAGACGCCCGCCGCCGGCATCGCATTGGTGATGGTCAATGGCCGCACGGTCTGGAACGATGGCGCCGCGACCGGCGAGCGGCCGGGCCGCGCGCTGCGGCGGAACACCCTCGGCCCGATGGGCGGCGGCATGGCGGCGCACTGATCGGCACGGATGGCCCAACTCTTGCTTGAAAAACTCCATCGTCAAATGGGAGACGTGCTCATGAAACGCGCGATCTTCATCGGAGTGGCGGCCTCGATTCTCGCCATCGCGTCCGCGGCCACCGCGGCATGGCCCAGGGCAACTATCCGTCGCGACCCGCGCAGATCGTCGTGCCGTTTCCGCCCGGCGGCAACACCGACATCCTGACGCGCGTGATGGCGGATCAATATTCCACCGCGCTCAAGGAGCCGTTCACCGTCGTCAACAAGCCGGGCGCCGGCGCCAACATCGGCGCGGCCTTCGTCGCCAACAGCGATCCCGACGGCTACACGCTGCTGATGGCGCCGCCCGCCACGCACGCCGTCAACGCCTATCTCTACAACAAGCTGCCGTTCGACATGGAGAAGTCGTTCGCGCCGATCACCATGGTGGCGCAGCTTTCCCAACGTGCTGGTGGTGCACCCGTCGCTCGGCGTCAAATCGATCGAGGAGCTGATCGCGAAGGCCAAGGCCGAGCCCGGCAAGATCGATTTCGCGACCTCGGGCGTCGGCTCGACCAGCCATCTCTGCATTTCGCTGTTCATGGCGATGGCCGGCATCGAGATGAATCACATCCCCTACAAGGGCACCAGCCAGTCGCTGCAGGACGTCATCACCGGCCGCGTTCCCGTGATGATCGACAATCTCGCGCCGATCCTGCCGCACATCCAGTCCGGCGCGCTGATCGCGATCGGCGTCTCGACCGCGGAGCCGGTCTCGCTGCTGCCAGGCGTGCCGCCGATCGGCACCGTCGTGAAGGGCTATCAGGCGAGTTCGTGGAACGCGCTGTCGGTGCCGGCCAAGACACCGCGCGAGATCGTGACCAAGCTCAGCACCGAGGCCAACGCCATCCTGCGCAAGCCCGACGTCATCGAAAAGTTCCGCGCGGTCGGCTCCGAGCCGGTCGGCGGCACGCCGGAGGATGTCGAAAAGTTCTTCGCCGAGGAGCGCGTGCGCTGGAAGCAGGCCGTCGACGTGGCGAAGCTGCAGAAGACTGTGACTGCTATTTCGCGGCGAACGCCTTGCCGATATACGCCATATCGGCCGCGGCCGTCGGCCCGAAGAACGTCAGCGCCAGTTCGGTGACGCCCGCCGCGGCATAGGCTGCGGCCTGGGCGCGGCAATCCTCGGCATTGCCGGCGATCGTGAACGCCGCGACAAATCGCTCGTCCAGCACCGCGTCGGGCGGCTCGCCGGCCTTCGAGCCGCGTCACCGCGGCGGCGAAGTCGTCTTCGGAAATACCGCTGCCGTCCATCAGCGCGGCCTTCGCGTCCGGCAGCTTCTGCGCCAGCGTCCAATAGGCCGGCAGCATGTCGGCGACCGCGCGCTTGGCGGCGCGAAACGCCTCGTCCCGGTCGGCGCGCGGAACGCAGGGCATGTATTGCACCACGCCCGGCGGTCTCGCTGCGGCCCGCGGCCTGTGCCGATTCATGCAGGCTGCGCACGGACTTTGGCGACGAAACCCGCGGTGCACATGTTGGAGACGATCAGGCCGTCGGCCAGTTCGCCGCAGGCCTTCACTGCGTTCGGGCCGCGCGCCGCCATGAAGATCGGAATGTCGGCGCGGGCGCGATAGTCGAGCTTGACCCGCTGCACATTGAACACCGTGCCGGCGTAATTGACCTCCTCGCCGCGCAGCAGCGCGCGAACGATGGCGATCGCTTCGCGCAGCGTGGTCAGCGAACGCTTGGTGTTGAAGCCCATGCGCTCGACCGCGTGGCCGAGGCCCGAGCCGATGCCGAGCCGAACGCGCCCGCCGGACAATTCATCGAGCGCGCCGATCTCCATGGCGATCAGCGTCGGGATGCCGGCCATAGGGATTGAACACGCCTGCGCCGATGCTCTGCGTCTTCGTCGCGAGCGCGCAGGCCGTCGCCGCCGCCACGATGCCGCGCGCGAAGGGATTTTCCGCAAACCAGATGGCGTCGATGCCGGCGGCCTCCGCGGCGTGCGCCTGTTCGACGCAGGCCTGCGGGGTCATGCCGCCGTGCAGCCGGACGCTGAGCCGTCGGAAGTCTGCCATCACTCTCTAAACGCCGCCCGGGCGCGGACCGGAATCCGCCGGCGAGAAATGCGCGTGGACCACGCGCCACTGGCCGTCCTCCTTGCGGAACACCATGGTCGAGCGCGAGATGAATTCGGTGTTGTCGTAGTTGATGTTTTTCGGCGGCGGCTCCTTGCCGGTCCATTGCCGCCGCGTCTTGCGGTGGCACCACACCACGCCGAGATCGCCGGTCACGACGCCGCCGATGTCGAACGGCGTCCAATAGGTCGATGCGACGTTCTGGCCGTAGAACTTCCAGAGCCGGAGCCAATGCTCGCGGCCGTTGTAGGTGTGGCCGTTGAGATTGAAGTAGGTCGCCTCCGGCGAAGGACTGTAGATCGGCGTAAGGCCCTCCCAGTCGAAACGGGTGTTCACGTCGATGTATTTTTCGTGCAGCCGGAGGATTTCCTTGCGGTCCTCTTCGCTGCCGCCGGTCAGCTTCGCCTCGTCCATGATGCACGCCCTTCCCTATCCCCGCACGCGAGGATAGGTCAGCGGCGTGGACGGGCTCAAGGTGCCGAGCGAAAAAGCCTCGTTGGCCGCGTCTTCACCATTTCATGCGCGCCGCCACTTCAAAGCTCCGCGGCGCCCCGAGCATGATCTGATCGGTGTAGCCGGGATCGCCCCAGATCGGCATACTGCCGGTTTGTCAGATTGCGCACCCGGAACGATCAGCCGCGTCTGATCGACGGCCTGGAACACCGACTTCGGAATGTCGACAAACACATACGCATCGGCGACCGTATAGTCGTCCATCGTCACCAGGTTGTCCTGGAAATTGAAACGGTCGCTCGACGTGCCGGACCGACGCGCCGAATTCGACCGGCCATGGCTGTCGCGAAGCGGTACGACGCTCCTGCGTTGCCGACAAATCGCGGCACATGTTGGCGGGCGTGTTGCCGGAATAGGACTGCGGCATCGCCGTTGCCGTCGATGAAATCGAAATTGACAAAGCGCGATTGAACGAAGGCAAGGTTGCCCCAGAGCTTCAGCCCGCCGATCGGATTGACCGCGCCGGCCACCTCGATGCCCTTCGGTCTTGATCTTTCCGGCGATGTTGAACTGTTGACCGCTCTTCGGGGATGTAGACGTTTTCCGCGCTCGATATCGAACGCCGAGAACGTCCACTCGGCGCGCTTGTCCCAGAACAGGTGCTTGACGCCGGTCTCGTAGGTCCGCGACGTCGTCAGCAACAGCGGCTGGGTCGGCCGGAGGTTGAAGATGTTGGCGACCGTCGGATCGGCTGCGGTGGCGTACTGGCTGTAGAAGGTCAGGCCCGGCAGCGCTTCCCATGTATAGCCGACACGGCCCGTCACCGGCCTGAAGGTCGTCGAAAACGGATAGCCGTCGGCGCTGCGCAGCATACCATCGACGTCGAATGCGGTCGCGATCGAGCTTGATTTGCTCGACGCGTACGCCGCCGATCATGGCGAACGTACGGCGTCAGCTTCAGCCGGTCCTCGAACGACAGCGAGATATTGTCGACGTGCGTAAAAAACGGCTTGGTTTGCTGAAAACCATAGAGGCCGCGATCGGGATTGACCAAACTCGACCGCGTCGCTGGTGAAGGCGTCGTCCTGAACGACATTGAACTGCAGGCTGCTCGCCGCGAAGGTCGCGACCGCGCGGTTTTCCATGCCGCCGAAATTGGCGTTCCAGACGAGGTCGGTGATGTTGCCGGTCAGCCTCTGATTGTGATCGACGGAAAGCCGTTCGCGGTAGACCTCGCCCTGCAGTTCGCCGGTCGGCGTGGGACTATCGTTGAACGCATTGACCTCGTTGTTGAACCAGTGGCGCTTGGCCTCGTAGTGATAGACTTGGCTCTTGAGCTTGACGTCTTGGACGATGTCCCAGTCGAAGCCGCCGCGCAGCCACAGCTCCTGCGCCCCGCTGTGGTTGTCGAGCACGTTGTAGGTGGTTCGCAGTGTCCGGGCATCGACCGTGACCGGATTCGAGCGCGCCGACGTGACCGGGAAATCGGCGGGCCCGGGATAATATTGCGTCCACAATCCCGAGACGATACCTTTCGTCGGCACAATTCCGGGCGCATTGGCCGGCACCAACGGCGTGCCCCAGTAGAACCGGTCCTTGTCCTCCTTGCGTTCGACCGCGCCCCAGATCTTGAAATTGTTGGTGACGCGATAATCGAGCTGACCTGAAATATTCAGGAGCTTGCTGTAGGTGTCGTCGATGAAGCTTTTGCCTTGCGTCCCCGTGACATCGAAGCGGTAGTCCAGACCCTTGATCGCCGAGCTGCCGCCGGAGCCGAATCCGCTGCGGAAGCCGCTGATGGTATCGTAACGACGGTGAACGCTTCGTTCTCGATCTTGCCGGTGTGCGGCTTCTTGGTCACGTAGTTGATCGTGCCGCCGGTCGCGCCTTCACCGGACAACAGCGAGGCCGGACCCTTGAGGATCTCGATCTGCTCGAGATTGCCTACGTCCATGGGGCGGCCGGTCATGGTTGACGGACCGATCTTGATGTCGTTGTAGAGCGTGTTGATCTGATCGCCGGCGAAGCCACGCATCGAAAAGATCGGCGGGCGCGCCGGGAGAATCGCCGGCAGTAACACCGACCGCGGCTTGCACCGCCTCCGAGGTGGTCCGCAAGCCCGCGGTCGACGAGCGTCTGTTGGTCGATCACCTCGACCGTCGCCGGCGTCTGGCATGGCGTAAGCCCGAGCCGGCTTGCGCTCTCGGCGATGACGTTGGTGTTGAGCGGCGTCGATATTGGCGCCGCGCTTCTCGGCCGCGGTTGGAACGGCGACCGGCACCAGCGTCGGCGCCGGCACCACCGCGGGTTGCCTGCCTGGCGCGGCGCGGCGTCGAGGCTTCCGTCGAGTGGCTGTCACATCGATTTGCTTGAGCTGCTGTTGCGTCGTCTCGGTTTGCGCCGTGGATTGAGCGTTCGTGGGACTCGCCGTGGCCAGTGAGAGAGCCGCAACAAGTCCTAAGGGCGACGCCGTGGCGAACAACCGTCGTTTGATGCTACGGCCCAGAATCACGCTTCCAACTTTAAGCAACATGAAATACGCCCCCGTTTGTTCCGCGCAGGCTTTTCCCGCCACGGATTATTTTGATCGACAGCCCCGCGAGCCAATGGCGCACGCGAAAAATGCTCGGAAATGTGGATTGCGGCTGCATCCAGCCGACATAAATTGAACGCCGACGCCAGCGGTGCCCCGCCGCACGGTTCCAGACCCATTCGACTCGGACCAAGGAAAATCAAGACGCAAACTCGCGGCGAACGTGGACCGTCACCGCGAACTACGACTGCCCTGCGCCCCGCTACTGCGGGACGCCGGCCGGTCATCACCTTGGGACACCCCGCCCAATGCGCTCGCGCGTGACCACGACCGATGGCAGGTTTCCTGGCTCGCGGGTCGTCGCCTTCGGCCACCTTCCCAGGGACGATCGGTCCCCAGTGGCTATTTATGGCCGTCGGCTCACCGCTTACAGTTGCGGGGGCAGCTGCGGAATTGCATACCCGTCATTGCTGCCGGAGCAACGCGCACCGCATTCCCTTGGTTATCCCTTGCGGGTACCACCGTTGAGTATGTTCGCATCGGGTTCCACGCGAGTCAACAAGGGTGATCGCCAACGACCTTGGAAGGCGTCTGAAGATGAGAAAGCTCTCCATCATCGGGATCGGCGCGGGCAATCCCGATCACATCACCGTTCAGGCGATCAAGGCGCTGAGCGATGTCGACGTGATCTTCTTGATCGGCAAAGGCGAGGACAAGGAGGACTCTGGCGCAGCTTCGAAAGGACATCTGCGCACGCTACATCAAGAACCCATCGTATCGAATTCGTGGAAGCCGAGGACCCGGAGCGCGATCGTACGCCGCCGACTACGAGGCAGCCGTAACCGGCTGGCACGCGCAACGGGCGGCGATCTACGAACGGATGATCCGGGAGGAGCTTGGCGACGGCCAGCACGGCGCATTTCTGGTCTGGGGCGATCCGTCGCTCTACGACAGCACGTTGCGGATCGTCGATCAGGTCGCGGCGATGAAAACCGTTGACATTCGATCTCGACGTGATCCCGGGCATCACCAGCGTGCAGGCGCTGGCGGCGCGGCACAAGATCGCGCTCAACCGCATCGGCGGGCCGATCCACATCACCACCGGACGCCTCCTCGGCCAACGGAATGCCGGCAGACAGACGTCGTGGTCATGCTCGACGGCGACTGCGCGTTCAAGAACGTCAAAGACAATGACGTCGATATCTACTGGGGCGCCTATGTCGGCACCGCCGACGAAATTCTCGTCTCGGGCAAGCTGCAGGAACGCGGGCCGGAGATCGAAAAAATCCGCAGCGACGCGCGGGCGCGCCACGGCTGGATCATGGACACGTATCTGCTGCGGAAGAACTAGAGTGCTGCGCTAACGCAGCGTATTCGCCGCCGCCGCCGCGACCAGCAGCACGGCGATCTCGCCGATCTGCTCCAGCGCACCGAGAACGTCGCCGGTCTGGCCGCCGATCTGCCGGTTGCAGAGCCAGGCCATGAAGCCGAAACCGCGCGCAAAGCAGACACAACCGCTACCACGCCGGCGGCAAAGCCGAGGCCGATCACCAGCGGAACGAGACCCGAGCAGACACCGCGACCATCGCACTCGCTTGCGGCGGACGGCCGGCGTCGGCGCTCATGCCGTCGGCTCGCGCGGCGGGAACAAGCCGCATGAAGGCGGCGATCGGAGCACGCGCCGCAGCGTGAGCGGCAACCAGCACGGCGGCCACCAGCGCCGGGATCGCCGAGATTCGCCAGCGCCGAGATCGCGCAGCAGGAAGGAAAGAATGAGCGCGCAGACGCCGTAGGTGCCGATCCGGCTGTCGTGCATGATCTCGAGCTTGCGCTCGCGCGTCGCGCCGCCGCCGAAGCCATCGGCGACGTCGGCCAGCCCGTCCTCGTGCAGGCCGCCGGTGACGACTACGGTCGCCGCGACCGCCAGCGCCGCGGCGGGCAATGGCGGCAGGTGCAAGCTCTGCGCCAGCCCGTAGACGCCGGCACCGAGCAGACCCAACCCAGCGCCGACGATCGGCGCGGTCCAGAGCGCCTGCGACAGGTCGCCTTTGGCGATCGGCTGTTGATGGGGGAGCGGCAAGCGCGTCAGGAAGATAAAGCCGATCTTGAGATCGTTGACGCGCCGTTGCACCCAGAGATCGTCAGTCATGGCTTCTGTCTCGGTCTCGGCACTTATAGAATTGTTGGCCAAGAACTTGCTAGGTATCTTGGCATGCTGGGTATGGTAGCCGCCAAGATCGAACGGGCGAGTTGAACGATGACCATTGCATCACCAATGCCGGCGCGGACTCGATCCGGCCCCTTCCACTCGTTGGCCGAGCTGCGCGCCGCGTGCCTCGACCTGCCGGAGGGCGACAGCGCCGCCGCGGCCGACCGTGCTGGCGCGCCAAGCCGAGCTGACCAAGCCGCCGGGCAGCCTCGGCCGGCTGGAAGAGATCGTCGCGTGGCTGGCCAAATGGGGGCGGAACCCGCCCCGGCTCGACCGCGTCGACATCCTGGTGTTCGCCGGCAATCACGGCGTGACGGCGCAGGGCGTGTCGCCGTTCCCGGCCGCGGTCACCGCGCAGATGGTGGCGAACTTTTCCGCAGGCGGCGCCGCGATCAACCAGCTTGCGCAGGCGGTGTCCGCCACGCTTCGCGTCACGCCGCTCGATCTCGAAATACCGACCGCCGACTTCACCCGTGAACCGGCGATGGACGAGGCATCGTTTCTCGCCGCGGTCGCAGCCGGCTACCGCGCGGTGCGGCCGGACGCCGATCTGATTTGCCTCGGCGAGATGGGGATCGGCAACACCACCGCTGCCGCGGCGCTCGCGGCCGGATTGTTCGGCGGCGACGGCGCGCAATGGGCCGGCCGCGGCACCGGCGTCGACGATCGAGGGCCTTTCCCGCAAGCAGGCCGCGATCGACAAGGCGCTCGCCCGGCATGCCGGCATTATCGGCGATCCGCTGCTGGTCGCAGCGGCGCTCGGCGGCCGCGAGCTTGCCGCCATCCTCGGCGCCACGCTCGCCGCGCGACATCGCCGCATTCCGGTGCTGCTCGACGGCTTCGTCTGCACCGCGGCGGTAGCGCCGCTGGCGAAGCTCCGCGCCGATGCGCTCGATCATACGCAAGCCGCGCATGTGTCGGCCGAAGCCGCGCACCGGGCGCTGCTCGACGAGCTCAAGCTCAAGCCGCTGCTCGATCTCGGCATGCGGCTCGGCGAAGGCTCGGGCGCGGCGCTGGCGGTCTCGATCCTGCGCGCGGCCCTGGCCTGCCACACCGGCATGGCGACCTTCGCCGAGGCCGGCGTCGCCAACAAGCCGCACTAGGCGCGTCATCCCGCAAGCCGTCGGCAAGGAGACCTTCCGTAGCGATTGCCGTTGATTGTGACAGAAATACTACGAATAGATGTCAGGTCGATTGCACGCGGAGTGATCCATGAGTTTGGAATGGCGGGCGCGGTCAGGTTCTCTTGCTTGGTCAAACCCTGTGGTGTGGTGGTGGGCTCTGCTGACGCTTGTGAGCGGTGTCAATATCGCGGTCTGGTTCGTGCTGTGCCTTTCTGGCCGGTCTTTAAATTGACTCCGTCGGCGGCTTCTCCGAGGGCAAGTATTCACGAATCTTCGCCAGCAGTTGACGCGGGCTGTAGGGCTTGGGCACAAAGTCATCGCATCCAGCTGCGCGCGCTTTCTCTTCACCTCCACTCAACGCGTGGGACGTGACCGCGATGATCGGGATCGTTCGCAGCACTGGATCAGCCTTGATACGACGCGTCGCCTCGTAGCCGTCCATGATCGGAAGCTGAATATCCATCAGGATCAGGTCTGGACGCCGCTTCGCCACTGCCGCGAGCGCCTCCTCGCCGTTCTCAGCCTCGACGATCTCGTAGCCAGCGCTGGTCAGCAGGTCACGGAGGATTTGCATGTTGTCCTCCTGGTCCTCGACCGCCAAGATAAGCTTACTCATGATGCCATCGCCCGTCGTTCAACCGTGATCGGCAGCGTGAATGCGAAGATCGAACCTTGTGCTGCGCCGCTGCATGAGGACCCCGCCCGGCACAGGAGGCAGCATCGTATCGGGTCAACCGAGTGCTTTGATAGGGGCTGAAACCGACTTCGCCAATGCGAGCCGACGTTCTGCGGGTTGATGGGACCGCTATGGCTGCGCGTAAAGAGTTCCGCGCCCTAACCTTCCCGCGCTATGGCGTGAAAGAACGTGCCGGACACGTGCCCACGCCGGCTGCCGGTTTCCGTGACGGGCCGGCCCTGCGCGTCGGTGACTTCCACGAACGGTTCGTCGTTTCCCTTGGCGACGATCGAGGCATGGTGAAATTCGTGTCCGCGGACAATTTGACCAATCGCTCCGAGCGGATTGTCCGCGAGCAGACGCGCCTGACGATAACCGAGATGAAGTCTCCGTTTGGCGAAGCTTGTGGCGTGGCCAAGCAGGCCCGCCATCGCATGACGTATACCCTGGGCGTCCTCGATGGCCTCGCCCAACACCATGTAGCCGCCGCACTCGCCGTGCACCGGATGACTCTGGGCAAACTTTGAGAGGGCGCTCAGAAAGTGACGCGCTGCCGCAAGCTTTCCGCCATGCAGTTCGGGATAGCCGCCGGGCAGCCAGCAGACATCGCAATCATCGGCCGGCGCCTCGTCCCGAAGCGGCGAGAACGGCACGATTTCTGCTCCGGCCCGCCGCCAACCATCCAGCACATGCGCATAGACAAACGAAAACGCCTCGTCCGATGCCAACGCGATCCGCTGCCCCGGCGGCTTCAACGTCGCGTGGACCGTCGCGCCAAGGCGGTCGAGCGGCGCAGCCATCGATAGAATGGCATCGAGATCGAGATGGCGCGCCGCTACTTCGGCGAAACGCTCAAGCCGCGCCGCGAGATCGGGGTGTTCACTGGCCTGAACGAGGCCGAGATGGCGCTCCGGCAGCACCAGCGTCTCGTCGCGCGGGATCGCGCCCAGCACCGGAATGCCGAAGCGGCTTGAGCGCATCCGCGATCAGCCCGCGATGGCGGTCGCTGCCGAGCTTGTTGAGCACGACGCCGCCAACACGAACCTCGGTCATGTACGAGGCAAAGCCCACGGCAACCGCCGCCGCCGATTGCGACTGCCCGGACACGTCGAGCACGAGCAGCACCGGCAGGCGGAGGCGCGCGGCCAGGTCGGAAGCGGCGCCGGAGCGGCCAGGTGTGCCGGGCACGCCGTCGAACAGCCCCATCGCGCCTTCGATCACCAGCACTTGTGCGCTTTGCGTCGTATCCGCGATTAGCGCATCGATCAGCGCGGGCGGCATCGCCCAGCTGTCGAGATTGACGCCCTTGGCGCCGGTCGCCGCGGCATGAAATGCGGGATCGATGTAGTCGGGACCGGACTTGGCCGCGCGCACCGCGATGCCCTTCCGGCGCAGCGCGCCGAGCAGGCCCAGCGTGACGAGCGTCTTGCCCGAACTGGAGCGCGGCGCCGAGACGATCAGCCCGCGAGCGCTCACCGTGCGGCCTCGGGTTCCGCCACCAGATTGAGCAGACGTTCGCGAACCGTGACGATGTCGCCGAGAACAACAAGTCCGGGCAAGGCAAAGCCAAGCTCGCGTACAAGGCCCGGAAGCAGGGCCAGTTTGGAGACGAGCACGCGTTGTTCGGGCGTGGTGGCCGCCACGATGACGGCGGCCGGCGTGTCGGGGGCAAGCCCGCCGCGCGTCAGCTCGGTGACAATGTGCTCGATGTTGCGCATCGCCATGTAGATGACGATCGGCTGCCCGGTTTTCGCCAACGCTGCCCAGTCGAAATCGCTGTCGGCATGACCGGTCGCAAAAATAATGGCGTGGTTCACCCCGCGCATGGTCGCGGGCATCGACGCTGCCGACAGCGCTGCGATTCCCGCCGTAACGCCGGGGATGATGCGATAGGGAATGCCGGCCTCGGCCAGCGCGATGGCTTCCTCGCCGCCGCGCCCGAACATGCACGGGTCGCCGCCCTTGAGCCGCAGCACACGTTTGTTTTCGCGCGCCAGCTCGATCAAACGTCTCGATATATCAGCCTGTTGCGCCGAGGGCCGGCCGCCGCGCTTGCCGGCGAATTCGAGCTCGGCCTGTGGGCTCGCGAGCGCGAGCACGCGAGCATCGACAAGCGCGTCATGAACAATGACATTCGCCTGGGCGAGGCCCGCGACCGCATCGAGCGTCAAGAGACCCGGGTCGCCGGGGCCAGCGCCGGCGAGCCAGACGTGGCCCGGCTCCAGGACCGGAAAGCGGCCGCGCAGTTCCGCGAGTGCGTCGATTTTATTCATAATACCAATGACTTACTCATGAGCCTCCGCCGCGAAACCGGCGGCGATAATCCGGATCGTATAGCGCGCTTTCGCGGAAATCCTGCGCCGCCAGCGCCCGCCCGACCAAGATGACCGCGGTGCGATCCACCGCTTGCTCGGCCGCGAGGAGGCCGACGATCGTGCGCATATCGCCCCGGATGATGCGTTGCTCGGGCCAGCTCGCGCGAACAATCACGGCGATCGGACAATCCTCGCCGTACACCGGGGATAGCTCCTCGACGATCGCGGCGATCGACTGAATCGCCAGATGAATGACCAATGTCGCCCCGGTTGCCGCAAATGCCGCGAGCGTTTCGCCTTCTCGGGCATCTTCGAGGCGCGGCCGGGCATCCGCGTCAGCACCACGCTTTGCGTCAGCTCCGGCACGGTCAGCTCGCGGCCGAGCGCCGCGGCAGCGGCGGCGAATGCCGGCACCCCCGGCGTGAGCGTGTAGGCAATGCCGAGGCGTTCGAGACGGCGAAGCTGCTCGGCCAGCGCGCTGTAGATCGAAAGATCGCCGGAGTGCAGCCGCGCGACATCGAGACCTTTTCGATGGGCCGCGACAAACTCCGCCTCGATCTCATCGAGCGACATCGGCGCGGTGTCGACGATCCGCGCGCCGGGCGGGCAATAGGCCAGCAATTCCTTCGGCACGATCGAGCCGGCATAGAGACAGACCGGGCAGCGCGCGATCAGATCGCGGCCGCGCACCGTGATGAGGTCGGCCGCGCCCGGCCCCGCGCCGATGAAATGCACGGTCACGGCGAGTCTCCCGTGATCGCCAGCGCGCAGGTGGCCGGCCCGACCGCAACGCGCGGCGCGATCAGCCGCGACGCAGGGCCGCCCGCCGCGAGCGCGGCTGCCTCGGAGACCGACGGCACGCCGGTCAGCGCCAGCACGCGCTCCGAGCGCGTGACAGCGCGCGCCCCCGCAGCCTCGAATTCGGCCTGCGGCACCACGACGAATTTCACGCCGCGCCCGGATGCTGCGGCGGCGATGCCCGGCTCGTCGCCTTTCGCAAACGACGTGGCGATCATGCCGAGTGCGCCCGCCGCAAGGCCCGCGCGCGCGAGCGCCGCGGCGATCGCCGCTTCGATTTCGCCTGCCGAGGCGCCGGCACGGCAGCCTACGCCAGCGACGATCATGGCTTGGTCCAGACCCATTGCGTGATCGGCAAAGCCGGACGCCATCCGGTCTCGCCGCCGACCGTTTCCGCGCGCGACAGCGCGATGCGGACGAGTTCGCCGCCCAGCGCAGCATGGCGGGTAGCCAACAGCGTCTCGGTCTGCAACGTTACTGCGTTGATCACCAGACGGCCGCCGGAGCAAAGCGCCGCGATTGCCGCGTCGAGCGAGAATTTCGCGCCACCACCGATAAAGATCGCGTCCGGTGCGGGCAATCCGGCCAGTGCGTCCGGCGCCCTGCCCTCGATGACCTCCAGGCTCGGCACGCCGAACGCCGCGGCGTTGCGGCGGATGCGTGCGGCACGATCGGCTTTGGCTTCGACGCCACTGCGCGCAACGAGGGATCGGCCAGCATCCATTCGATTGCGACCGAGCCCGAGCCGGCACCGATGTCCCAAAGCAGCTCGCCGTGCCGCGGCGCCAGCGACGACAGTGTCACCGCGCGGATTTCCCGCTTGGTGATCTGACCGTCATGCTCGAACAACGCGTCGGCCAGACCTGGCGCGCGCGCGAGAATTCTCGCGCCGGGCCGCCGCTTCGACCTCCAGGGCAACCACATTGAGGGGATCGACATCGGCGAGCGAAAAATCAGTGGCTCGCGAACTGCGGATGCGCTCGCGCGGACCGCCGAGCGCTTCCAGGACCGTCAACCGCGATGTCGCCAAATCCGCTGTCGGTCAGCAAGCCGGCCAAGGCGCGCGGTCCCGCACCGTCGGGCGTCAGCGCCAGGATTCGCGCGCCGGGATGCAGATGCGGCCGGATCAGATCGAGCGGCCGGCCGTGCAGCGAAAGAGCTTGGTCTCCGCCAGCGGCCAGCCGAGCCGAGCCGCGGCAAGGCTGAACGAAGACGGCCCCGGTAACACCAGCGTCTCACCGGGATCGACGTGACGCGCGAGCAGCGAGCCCACGCCGTAGAAGGACGGATCGCCGGAGGCGAGCACGCACACCAAACGGCCGCGCTGCTCGACGACCTCGCCCACCGCCTGATCGAACGGACTCGGCCACGGCCGTACCGCACCACGAATAAGCGCTCCGGCGAGTTCAAGATGACGCTTGCCGCCGAACACGATCTCGGCGTCCGCGATCAGCCCGCGCGCGACCGGCGTGAGTCCCTCGACGCCGTCTTCGCCGATGCCGACGATGGACAGCCAGCGGCGCGGTGCGGCAGTGTGAGCGGCGAGCGGACTAGCGGACGACATGCGGAATATTCTCATCCTCGGCGGCACGAGCGAGGCGCGGCAACTGGCCGGGCGTCCTCGCGGACCGATCCGATCTCAACGTAACGCTTTCGCTGGCGGGCCGCACGGCCCAGCCCGCCGCCCAGCCGGTCCCGGTGCGGGTCGGCGGCTTCGGCGGCATCGACGGGCTGGCGGCCTATCTCGCCGCCCAGCAGCGTCGACATGCTGGTCGATGCCACCCATCCCTATGCCGCGACCATGGCGGCCCATGCGGCGGCAGCCGCGGTCGATTGCAAAGATCCCGATCGTCGCCTTGCGGCGGCCGGCCTGGACGGCGGTCACCGGCGACCGATGGACCGAGGCTCGAGGATGTCGGCGATGCCGTTCGTGCGCTCGGCACATGCGCCGCGCCGCGTCTTCCTTGCGATCGGCCGCAAGGAGGTCGGCGCATTCGCGGCCGCCCCACAACACAACTATCTGATCCGCAGCGTCGATCCGGTCGAGCCGCCGCTCAACGTGCCGCATGCAGTCTACTCGTGGCGCGCGGGCCGTTCAGCGAGGCCGACGAGCGCGCGCTGCTGAAACAGCATCGCATCGAATGCGTCGTCGCCAAGAACAGCGGCGGCAATGCAACCTACGGCAAGATCGCTGCGGCGCGCGCGCTCGGCATCGACGTCATCATGCTGCGCCGGCCGACTTTGCCAGACGTGCCGGCAGTCGAAACCGCGCAGGATGCGGTCCGCCTGGCTCGATCATGCGCCGCCGAGCCTTCCGCGGATCGCGGCGTGTAGATCAGCGGCGCCAGTCCCGGCCGCTCGATCACACGCGTCTGCGACGAGCCGACGATGATCAGCGTCGCCATGTCGGCCGCGGACGGATCGACCGCGTCGAGCGAACAGACCAGCACCTTCTCGTCCGGACGGCCGATCGCGCGGCCGAATATCACCGGCGTCGATGCCGGCAGGTGCCGCCGCAGCCGCTCGAAGGCCTTGCCAAGCTGCCAGGGCCGCGCCCGCGAGATCGGATTGTAGAGCGCGATGACAAAACCCGCGCCGGCGGCGGCGTCGAGACGGCGCTCGATCAATTCCCAGGGCTTGAGATTGTCCGACAGCGAGATGGCGCAGAAGTCGTGACCGAGCGGGGCGCCGACACGCGCGGCGACCGCGAGCATCGCGGTGACGCCGGGCACTATCGCAACATCGAGCTTTCGCCAGATTTCGTCGCCGCTCTCGATCTGCTCGCAGACCGCGGCCGCCATCGCGAACACACCGGGATCGCCACCGGAGACCAGCGCGACATGCGCGCCCTGTCGCGGCGTGGCGCAGCGCCGCCGCGGCGCGCGCCCCCTCCTCGCGATTGTCGGAGGCATGACGCGTCTGGCCGGCACGCGCGGGAACGCGATCGAGATAGGGACCATAGCCATAGAGCGCATCGGCGGATTGCAGCGCCGCAGCCGCCTCCGGCGTCAGCGTCTGCGGACTGCCGGGCCCAAGGCCGACGACGGAGAGCGAGCCGTTCATGGACGTTTCCCTCCCAGCCAGGCACCAGGATCACTGAGAAATACGGCGCGACATCGTCGCGCTTTGTCGTCGAGCGGCACGCTGACCGATTCCGCGGTGGTGCCACGCTCGACATAGATGGCGCGCGCAAGCCGCCCGGTGCGCGTCAGCACGCGGCGCACCTTTTCGAGATGGCGGCCGAGCTTCATCACCACGGCGGCGTCAGCATCCAGCAAGGCGGCGCTCAAGTTCGGCCTCCGACAACGTCGCAGGCAATACGACGAACACATCGTCGCCTTGCGCAATCGGCGCGCCGGCGAGCGACCAGCAGCCGGACATGGCGGTGATGCCCGGCACGACCTCGACCCGGTAGCGCGGCGCGAGACGCACGTGCAGATGCATGTAGGAGCCATAGAACAACGGATCGCCTTCGCTGAGGACGGCGACAGCGCGGCCAGCATCGAGATGGCGGGCGACCGAGGCGGCGGAGGTGTCGTAGAAATCGCGGATGGCGTCGCGGTACGACGCGCTCGCGCTGTCGGTATCTCGGTCGTCACGGGATAGAGCAGCGGCAGTTCCTCAACGCCCGGGCGCAGATGCTGCGCCACGATCCTGCGCGCGTTGCTGGCGTTGCCGGCCTTGGCGAAATGCGCCACGACGTCTGCCTCGGCGAGTATTCGCGCAGCCTTCAGCGTCAGAAGCTCCGGATCGCCGGGCCCGACGCCAACGCCGATCAAACGCCCGCGGTCATAAGCCCGCCCTCGCCAATGCATTGACCGCCGCGGCCGTCATGGCGCTGCCGCCGATGCGGCCGCGAACGATCAGATAGGGCACGCCGGACGGATCGGCGGCGAGCGCTTCCTTGGATTCAGCCGCGCCGACGAAGCCGACGGGAATGCCGAGAATGGCGGCGGGCTTCGGCGCGCCTTTCGAAAGCATGTCGAGCAGATGAAACAGCGCAGTCGGCGCGTTGCCGATGGCGACCACCGCGCCCGCGAGCCGGTCGCGCCACAGCTCCAGCGCGGCGGCCGAGCGCGTGGTGCCGAGCTTCTTCGCGAGCGCCGGCACGCGGGGATCGCGGAGCGTGCAGACCACTTCGTTGCCGGCCGGCAAGCGCGCGCGCGTGATGCCATGCGCGACCATCTCGGAATCGCACAGGATCGGCGCGCCGGCGGCAAGCGCCGTCGCGCGGCGGCGGCGAAGCCCGTGACCGAACACGATGTGAGCGGCCGCGTCGGGGCTGCCGCATGCGTGAACCATGCGCACCACGATATCAGCCTCGTCCTCGGAAAAGCGCGAAAGGTCGGTTTCGGCGCGAATGATCGCGAACGAGCGCTGGTAGATCGCGTCGCCGTCGCGGATATAGTCATGGCTGCTCATCGCAGATCCTCCGCGCGATCGAACGAGCTCCGCAATGCGGCCCGGCAAGGCGTCGGCGGTCACCGAGCACGACAACGCGCCGTCGACGAACACGTCGCAGGCGCCGTCGCGCCCGAACACGGCGATCGGCGCAGGCGCCGGATGGGCGCAGCCTTTGGCACAACCCGACAGATGGATGATTTCGCCATCGGGCAGCGACCGCACGGCGCTCTGCGATCGCCGGCGCCATCGCGCGCGTGGCGAATCTCGCCCGATCGCGCAGATCGGCGCGCCGGCGCAGGCCACGACGCGGCGGCGCGGGTCGGCGGGATCGACGATGAAGCCGAGCGTCGCGGGCCTCGGCAACAAGTTGACGCGCCGCCGCGGCTGACAGCCCCACCAGCAGCAGCGCGCGGCCTGGCGAGGTCCGCAGCCCGGATGCGCCGGCTCGGCGGGCGGCGTCGATCAAGCGCGACAACGTTTCCGAATCCGAATGCCCGAACGGCAGGCCGACACCCAGCGCGTTGCCGTGCAGTGAAAGCCGGTGAATGCCGATGGGTCGGCGGCACGACGCGGCGGGAGCCGGCACATCGACGAGTAGATCGGCAACGGCGGCTCTGAACGTCGTTCAAACCTTCGCCCTCGATCGCGTCACGCATGCGTGACTGCGGCGCGGCGCGGCAAGAGTTTCGAACAGCCGCACGACACATTCGACCGCGCGCTCCAGCGGGACCACGCCGAGCGGCGTCGCCGTCGGCGGCATCGCCTGCGAGCGCGACATGGGCATGCGCGCCATCGATCGCCGCGCAGCCGGATGTCTGCGGCGAGCGCATCGAGATGCAAAGCCGCGCCGCCGTCGATCACGACCGACACCTTTGCCGACAGGCGAGCGGCGAAGGGCGCCGTGACGAGGGCTTGCCGCGTTTGGGCTGCGAGCGCATTGGCGTCGAGCCGCTCATGGCCGCCCAGGCCGGACAGCGGATCGATCAGCACCGGAATGCCGTCGCTGGCCTCGATGCCGAGCGATGCCACGTCGGCCGCAAGCAGCGGCGCCGACGTCGCCGCTCAAACCACGAATCTGGATGCTGCCGCGCGAGGTGATCTCGATGATGCCGTTGCCGTGCGTCCGCGCCGCTGCGCACAGCCCGGCGAACGCGTCGAGCGCGATGGTCGATCCGGACGGCGTCAGCCGGGCGAGCAGGCCGTCGCCGGTCGCCATCGGCGCGGAGAGTCCCGGGCAGGCGCCGCGGCGCATGGATGCACTGACGGGCACGTTCATGCCGCAGCCTCCGCGCGCACCGCCGCAAGGCTCGCGTCGATGTCGTTTCGCCGCGGATGCCACAGGCCGAGCCGGCGCGCCGTATCGAGCCGCTCGGCGATGGCGCGCGCGGCGGCGGGATTTTGCAGCATCAGGAAGTCGCGCACCCGCGCATCGCCGAGGTAGGCGTCGTGCACGAGATCGAGCAGCACGCTCGGCACGGCGCCGGTGGTTTCCGCGAAATCGACCAGGCGGTCGACGGTCTCGGCAAGCTCGGCGGCGCCGCGCGGGCCATGCCGCATCTGACCTTCGATGAAGCGCGGGTTGATGGCGCGGGCGCGCACGATCCGGGCAAGCGCCTCCGGCAAGGACCGCGCGCGCGGCCGCCGCGGATCGGTCATGTCGAGCATGACGAGGTCGGGGTTGCGGCCGAGCGTGGCAGCGGCCGCGGCAAAACCGCCGACGAAGGCGGCGTCCTCAGCGCCCTCGAGCAGATCGCGCGCGGGATCGTCGCTGACGTGAATGAGCAGATCGGCCGTGGCGACGCGCGCGGCGAACGCGCCGGGCGCGTGGTGGCCCTCGCCTTCGGCGCCGCCATAGGTGTGCGAGGCGGCAGCCAAGATACGCCGCGCCGATGTCGTCGCGGCCGGTGTCCTGGCCGAGCAGCGCCTTCGACACCCGCACCGTAAGCGCCGGGCGCGGTGCCGAAGATGCGCGCCGAGCGTTCTCGCTGCGCGCAGCGGATTTTCATCGGGCGTTTCATCGCGCGCGGCGACGGCCCGCGCGGCGGCATCGAGCAGCGCGATCTGCGCCGGGAACAAATCGCGGAACAGGCCGGAGATGCGCCACGTCACGTCGACGCGCGGGCGGCCGATGACCGGCGCACGGCAGCACCTCGACGCCGAGCACACGGCCGGTGGCATGATCCCAGCTCGGCCGGCAGCCCATCAGCGCCAGACCCTGCGCGATCTCCTCGCCGCCGGTGCGCAAGGTCGCGCTGCCCCACAGGTCGATCACCAGCGCGCGCGGCATCTCGCCGTGGCTCTGCATATAGCCGCGGATCACCTCGTCGGCGGCGAGCCGGCCCAGATCCATCGCGGTCGGCGTCGGCAGGGTGCGCGGATCGGCGGTGAACATGTTGCGGCCGGTCGGCAGCACGTCGCGCCGCTCGCGGTGCGGCGAGCCGGCGGGGCCCGGCGCGATACGCTTGCCGTCGAGCGCATCGATCAAAGCGCGGCGTTCGTTCGGCGCTCGCCTGCCACGACGATCGTCGACGCGCGGCCGTAGATGTGCTGGCCGTCCTTGATGGCGAGATCCTTCAGATCGCAGAGCCAGGCGTCGATGCGGCGCAGCGCTTCGTCGGGACCTGCCTGCAGCATCGACGCCGGCCTCGCGGGCGAGCCCGCTTCGTTGCGCCGCCTCGACGATCAGCCGCGCCAAGACGCTCGCGGCGGCGGCGATCGAGGCCGTCGGCCTGGGCATATTCGTCGACCAGCCGCTCCAGCTCGCGCGCGTCGCCGGACAAGTCCGCGCCGACGAGCGGCGGCGGCAGATGACCAAGCGTCACCGCGGCGAGCCGGCGCTTGGCTTGCGCGGCTTCGCCCGGATTGCTGACGATGAACGGATAGATCACCGGCAACGGCCCGACCACGGCCTCGGGGAAGCAGGCCGCCGTCAGCGCGACGGCCTTGCCCGGCAGCCATTCCAGCGTGCCGTGCGCGCCCATGTGGACGATGGCATCGACATTCGCGACATGACGAAGCCAAAGCCCGAAGGCGAGCAATGCGTGGCGCGGCGGCAAGGATGGATCGTGATAGTCGGCGCGGCGACTGTTTGGACGGCCGCGATCCGGCGGCAAGCGCGACGATGATGTTGCCGAATTGCTGCGCGCGAAAGCGGAACGCGCCGTCCTTGCACGTCGGGATCGTCCTCGGGCTCGCCCCAGGCGGCGGCGATTTTCTCCCCGACATCCGAAGGAAGTCTCGCAAGCAGACCGCGATAGGTTTCGACCGGCATCGAAACGCGATTGCCGCCGCTGAGCGCGTCGAGCAGCGCCTTCGACGAAACGGGCGGGGGAGCGACCGCGTAACCGGCCTCCGCAAGATCGGCGAGCATCGCATTGACGCTCGCCGGCACATCGAGGCCGACGGCATAGCCGGTGCGGCCCGGCGCACCGGGATAATCCGGCAGCAGCACCGCGATCCGCCGCTGACCGCGCGGCGTCGCCTGCAGGCGCACCAGCGCCGCGATCCGATCCGCCACGGCATCGATCCGATCCGGCTCCGGCTGGTTGATGATGCCGGTGAACGCCAATCCGTCGAACAAATTCGATGGATTCTTGAATGCGATAACGCCGGCCAGCACGCGGCCGTCGAGCTCGGGCAGCACGACATGCATGGCGAGATCGGCGGCGCCAAGACCGCGCGAGCTGTCGGCCCAGGCGGCGCGCTTGGTGGTGGCGACGACGGCCTGCAGCACCGGGCACGCCGGCCTCGTCGAGCGGGGTCGGTCTCGTCCGCGCCACCCGCCGCGGCGAAGGCCGTGGTGGTGACGATCAGTGCCGGAGCAAGCCGCGGCATGGCCGCGCGCAGGAAGTCAGCCGATTCCGCGTCCTTGAGACTCGTGACGAACAGCGGCGCCGGCGCCAGGCCGCGCGCGGCCAGCGCCTCGCAGAGCGCATCGATCGGCGCAACATCGGCGGCAAGCAGCATCGATCGATAGAACACGACGGGGATGACGGGCTTGCCCGTCGGCAGGCGTGATCAACAGGCGATCGAGATCGATGGCCTGCTCCGCCAGGCGTATAGCCGCCGGTTCGCGGCACGATCCGAGGCTCGGCGCAATCGAGCTCCGACGCCCGCATGCCGCGCCAGCCGCCGCAGCAGCGCGCGCGAGATTGTCGCGCCCGCCTTCGCGGAAATAGCCGAGCAGCGCCGCGAGCTCTTTCGTGCGGCAGTGTCGAGATCTCCGCCAGCCGTGGATCGTCGCGGTCCTCGCCCGGCAGCACCGCCAGCGCGATGCCGCGTTCGCGGGCGAGCGCGGAGAGCCGATCGACGCCGTAGCGCCACCATTCCATGCCGCCGAGCAGCCGGACGACGATCACCTTGGCGTGGCAAGCGACGCGTTCGATCCAAAGATCGACCGACATCGGATGCTTGAGATCGCGCAGCTGCACCAGCCGAACGCTCGGCAACGCGTCGCGCTCGACCTCCCAGGCCGCCGCAAGCCCCGCCAGATCGCTATCGGCGAACGAAAGGATAGCGATGTCGCCGGGCGGCTGACCGAGATCGACCGGCTCGACGATATCGTCGAGACTGGTTGAGCTGGTCGAAAGCAGATGCATCGGTCATCCGTTGAGCATGCGCGTGATCGCCGTCCGGTCGAGGCCCTTGAGGCCGATCACCACCAGACGCGTTTGCCGCTTTTCCGCCACCGCCCAATGCCGGTCGTAGTGCGTGGTGACGCGCGGCCCGACCGCCTGCACCAGAAGCCGCATCGGCTTGTCGCGCACGGCAGCAAACCCCTTGATGCGCAGCACGCCCTCAGCCTCCGCGGTATCGGAAACGAGCTTCGACAAGGCCTGAGGATCGTCGATCTCCGACAGCGGAACGACGAAGCTCTCGAACTCGTCGTGATCGTGATCGAGCTCGTCGTCGTGATGAGTCTTGCGGTTCTCGATGTCGGCCTCGGTGCCGACGTTGAGGCCGAGCAGCGCCGGCACATCGACCTTGCCGCCCGAGATCCTGACAACCTTCACGGCGCGCGGCAACGCGTCCGCCATCGCCGACGAAGCCCGGTCCATGCCGCCCTGATCGAGCAGGTCGCACTTGTTGAGCACGACGAGATCGGCGCAGGCGATCTGGTCCTCGAACACCTCCTCGATCGGATCGTCATGATCGAGCGCATTGTCGGCCTTGCGCTGCGCTGCCAGCGCGTCGAGATCGAACGCGACGCGGCCATCGGCCAGCGCCGCGCCATCGACCACCGCAACCACGCCATCCACCGTCACGCGGCTCTTGATCGACGGCCAATGGAACGCCTGGACCAGCGGCTTCGGCAGCGCCAGGCCGGAGGTCTCGATCACGATGTGCTCGACCCTCGGCATCTTGGCGAGAATGGCGTCGAGCGCCGGCACGAATTCGTCGGCCACGGTGCAGCACAGGCAGCCGTTCGCCAGCTCGACGATGTTCTCCTCCGGGCACGCCGCATCGCCGCAGCCCTTGAGGATTTCGCCGTCGATGCCGACATCGCCGAACTCGTTGACGATCACGGCGAGCCTGCGCCCGCCCGCGTTGGCCAGCACGTGGCGGATCAGCGTGGTCTTTCCGGCGCCGAGAAAGCCGGTGACGATCGTGCAGGGAATACGCGCAACGGAATTGGTCATTCGCTCTGCTCCGTGAAATCAAGCGGCGGGACGCGGGCAATCAGCCCGCGCTTGAGCGCCTCGGGCCGGCCGCGCCAGGGCATCAGGCCGTCGGCCGAACCGGCCAGGAGCTGCGCGCCCTGCACCAACGCCTGCGCATCGGCGCGGATCGAGATTGCCGAACACATAGGTCCAGGCGGGCATCGAGGGATCGGTCCGGCGCAGCACTGCGCTGCAACCCCGCTTGCAATTGGCGAGGCAGCGCAGCGGCTGGACGCTAACGCCGGAGTTTTCAGCTGCGCGAATGGTGGCGGCTGCGAGCGCCGCGCCCGGACGCGGATAATCTTCCGGATCGTCGGGCCGGCGGCAGGTGGTGCAGACATAGATCACGGCCGACGCGCCATTTCGCGTACCGGCTTCCGTGCCCTTCGCAATGTCCGTCAATGTCACCCGCGCTGCTCCTTCAAGAGCGATCAGCATCAAAGCTTGGGTGCGGCAGCGGTCGTGATTGACGACTGCAGCCGGCCGCGGCCAGCGCACAGAGTCAACCAACGCCAGAGCACCCCGCCCGGCGCGCGACTGATTTGACGGCAGGTCTCCTGGCTCGCGGGTCGCTGCCCGTCACCGCCTTCCCGGGATACCCCAGTGGCATTGTGGCACGAGCTCGCCGCTTACAGTTGCGGGGGCAGCTGCGGAGTTGGGACCACGATCCCGCACCGCATTCCCTATTCACTCTTCCCAGCGAAGAGACCGTCAATTCCAGGCCAATAAATGACCTGACCGCGGCTTTGTCAATGCAAGCGCGGTTGGCTCTTTTTCTGGCTCTGTATAGGCTCCGGCGGGCCTGCACCCGCGAGCTTCCAGCGATTTCGAGTCGTTCATTTGGCAACCCAGCGCCCGCAATTGACCCTCGTCCTCGGCGGCGCCCGATCCGGCAAGAGCCGCTACGCGGAAGCGGTCGTCATGGCGTCGCCTGCGCCGTGGATATATGTGGCGACCGCGGAGCCAATCGACGCCGAAATGACCGCGCGCATCGCCGAGCATCGCGGCCGCCGCGGCGGACAATGGCAGACCGTCGAAGCGCCGGTCGACCTCGCGGGCGCGATTGCCAACGCGCCCGCTTCGGCAGCAGTGCTGGTCGATTGCCTGACGCTCTGGCTCAACAATCTCATGTTCAAAGGCCGAGACATCGACGCGGAAACGCAACGCCTCGAAACAGCGCTGGCCGCGCGCCAGGCGGCAGCAGTTCTGGTCAGCAATGAAGTCGGATCTGGAATCGTGCCGGACAATGCGGAGGCGCGGCGGTTTCGCGATTTGCAGGGCCGGCTCAATCAGCGGATCGCGGCGCGCGCCGACCGCGTCGTCCTTCTCGTCGCCGGACTGCCGATGGTCGTAAAGGGACAGCCATGAACAAGACCGTTGACGAGACCGAGGCCGAGCGTCACCGCGCCAAGATGGCGAAGCGCAAGGCCGTGCAGGATGCCGAGGTCGCGGACAAGAAGATCGAGAAGGGCCTGCTGATCGTCCATACCGGCACTGGCAAGGGCAAGTCGACGGCGGCGTTCGGCCTCGCGCTTGCGGATGCTCGGGCGCGGCAAACGCGTCGGCGTCGTGCAGTTCATCAAGGGCGCCTGGCAATCGGCGGAGCGCGATGCGCTGGAGAAATTCGGCGATCAGGTGGTGTGGCACACCATGGGCGAAGGCTTCACCTGGGACACGCAGGATCTGAAACGCGACATCGCCGCGGCGGAACGCGCCTGGGCCAAGGCGCGCGAACTGATGGCGGACCCGACGCTGGCGCTGTTGATCCTCGACGAGCTCAACATCGCGCTGCGCTACGACTATCTCGATCTGCAATCGGTGATCGCTACATTGGCCGCACGCCGGCCCGACCTGCATGTCGTCATCACCGGACGCAACGCCAAGCCGGATCTCGTCGCCGCAGCCGATCTCGTTACCGACATGAGTCTGGTCAAGCACCACTTCGCAGCCGGCGTGAAGGCGCAGCCCGGCATCGAGTTCTAAGATTTGGAGTTCCGACGTTGGCCGCGCGCGCGATCATGTTCCAGGGCACCGGCTCGGACGTCGGCAAGTCGCTCATCGTCGCGGGGCTCGCACGCGCCTACACCAAACGCGGGCTGAAGGTGCGGCCGTTCAAGCCGCAGAACATGTCGAACAACGCGGCGGTCGCCGACGACGGCGGCGAGATCGGCCGCGCCCAGGCGCTGCAGGCGCGCGCCGCTGGGGTGGCACCGAGCGTCCACATGAATCCGGTCTTGCTGAAGCCGCAGAGCCAGATCGGCGCGCAGATCGTCGTGCAGGGCAAGGTGTTCGGCACGGCGAAAGCCGCCGAATACATGGGGATGAAGCAGAAGCTCCTGCCGCATGTTCTGGAGAGCTTCGAGCGCATGAAGGCGGAGGCCGATCTAGTGCTGGTCGAAGGCGCGGGCAGCGCATCCGAGGTCAATCTCCGCCGCTACGACATCGCCAACATGGGCTTCGCGCGCGCCGCCGATGTGCCGGTCGTCATCATCGGCGACATCGACCGCGGCGGCGTGATCGCAAGCCTCGTCGGCACCAAGGCGGTGCTCGATCCCGAGGATGCAGCCCTGGTAGCGGGCTTCATCATCAACAAGTTTCGCGGCGATCCGAGCCTGTTCATCACCGGCAAGGAAGCGATCGTTCAGGCGACCGGGTGGCCGGCGCTGGGCTTCGTTCCGTATTTCTCCGACGCGCGGCATCTGCCGGCCGAGGATGCGCTGGCGCTCGACCATCCGGCGGAACGGCGCGAAGGCGCCAAGCTGAAGATCGCCGTGCCGATCCTGCCGCAGATCGCCAATTTCGACGATCTCGATCCGCTGCAGGCGGAGACCAATGTCGATCTGGTCCGCATTCATCCCGGCACGGCACTGCCGGGCGACATCGATCTTGTGATCCTGCCGGGCTCGAAGACGACCATCGCGGGCTTGAACGCGTTGCGCGGACGCCGGCTTCGACATCGACATCGCCGCGCATGTGCGCCGCGGCGGCATGGTGCTTGGGCTGTGCGGCGGCTATCAGATGCTGGGGCGACAGCGTTGCCGATCCCGATGGCGTCGAGGGACCGGCCGGCGCGGTCGCGGGCCTGGGACTGCTCGACGTCGAGACGGTACTGTCGTCCGAGAAGAAACTGACCAATGCGACAGGCACGACGGCCGACGGCATTTCGTTTTCCGGCTACGAGATGCACATGGGCGTGACGAGGGGCGCCGACTGCGCGCGGCCGTTCGCCCATCTCGCCGACGGCACGCCGGAAGGCGCGGTATCGAAGAACGGCCGTGTCGTCGGCACATATATCCACGGGCTGTTCGCCGACGACCGGCAGCGCGGCGCATGGCTGTCGCGACTCGGCGCCGGCCCGGCGACAGTCGCCTATGACGAACTGGTGGAGAGCACGCTCGACCGGCTGGCGAAGCACCTGATGACCTTCGTCGATCTCGACCGGCTGCTCAGCCTGGCGCGATGACGGCGAGCGCAAGCGCCGCGACCAGCGCAATCAGGATCACGTCGGCGCGGCGGTAGAGCGCGAGCGCGGCACGAATGTCCTGCGCACCCGCCTCGCGGCGGCCATCGCCCATCGTTGCGTCGTCGACCGTGACACCGCCGTAGACACGGGGACCGGCGAGCGAAAGCCCGAGCGCGCCGGCCATCGCCGCTTCCGGCCAGCCGGCGTTCGGCGAGCGGTGGTGGCGTGCGTCGCGCCACACCGCTGTCCACGCATTCGATGCCGACGCATTGTTGCTGATGGCCGCGGCCAGAACGATCAGCAGCGCCGACAGCCGCGACGCCGGCAGGTTGACCAGATCGTCGAGTCTTGCGGCGGCAAACCCGAAGTCGCTGTGACGCGGCGTGCGATGGCCGATCATGCTGTCGGCGGTGTTGATCGCCTTGTAGGCCGCGCCACCGGCCAAGCCGCCGATCGCCAGCCAGAACACCGGCGCGACGACTCCGTCGGAGAAATTCTCCGCGAGGCTTTCGATCGCCGCCCGCGCGACGCCGGCCTCGTCGAGCGCGTCGGGATCGCGCCCGACGATCTGCGACACCGCCTGGCGGCCGCCGGCGAGGCCTTCCTGTTCGAGCGCCGTCGCGACGCGCTCGACATGGTCGTGGAGGCTACGCTGGGCAATCAGCGTGCTGGCGATGAGGGCAACCGCCACTAACCCAAGTGGCAGCAGCAGAAGCGAGCTTTCGATTGCATAAGCCGCGGCGGCCGGCAGCGCCGCTACCACAAAGGCCGTGACGAATCCCGCCGCCCGCCGCCGGCCGCTGGAGCTCGTGTCACGGTTGAGCGTCGCGTCGAGCGACCCGATCATCCGGCCGGACCACATCACCGGATGGCCGATCGCCCGCAGCACGCGATCGGGATAGCCGAGTGTTGCTTCGACCAACAAGGCCAGTAAGGTGATTGCGATGCTCATCCGATCCCAAATCGGCACACCGGCCGCAGCGCCAGCCCCGGAGCCGCTTGCGCACGGCGGCGATCTGGCCGCGGCGCGGCAGATGTTTCCGAACGCCCCCGAACCTTTCATCGATCTCTCGACCGGGATCAATCCCTTTCCCTACCCCGTGCCGGAGCTTTCGTCCCTCCTGTTCGAGCGGCTGCCGGATCGCGCCAGCGTGCGGCTGCTCGCCGCGATCGCCGCGCAAGCCTATGGCGCGCCGTCAGCCGATCACGTTTTGCCGGCGCCGGGCACCCAAATCCTGCTGCCGCAAGTGGCGATGCTGGCGCCACCGGGTCGCGCGGCGATCCTGCGCACGACCTACGCGGAGCATGCGCGAGCCGCGACGTTGGCCGGGCACAGCGTGTCGGAAGTCTCCAGCGCCGATCAGCTCGCACGCGCCGACCTCGCGATCGTCGTCAACCCGAACAACCCCGATGGCCGCATTGTCGAGAGAGCCGCGCTGCTGGACGTCGCAAGCGAACTGCAACCGCGCGGCGGGCTGCTCGTTGTCGACGAGTCGTTCGCCGACGTCGCCCCGCCCGGCGCTAGCCTCGCCGGCGATGTCGGGCGCGGCAATATCGTGGTGCTGCGGTCGTTCGGAAAATTCTTTGGCTTGGCCGGGCTGAGGCTCGGATTTGCGCTCGCCGCCCCGAGCCTCGTCGATCGTCTGGACGCGACGCTCGGCCCCTGGGCCGTGACGGGGCCGGCGATCTTCATCGGCGAGAAAGCACTGGCGGATCAGGCTTGGAAAGCTCAGGCGCTCGAACGTCTCGCCGAGGCCGTGATGCGGCTCGATGCCCTGCTTGCAAGCGCGGCACTTGAAGTCGTGGGCGGCACATCACTGTTCCGGCTGACCCGTTCGTCCGACGCGGAAAAACTGTTCACCCAACTCGGCCGCACCGGAATTCTGGTTCGGCGCTTCAGCCAAGAACCAAAGTGGCTGCGCTGGGGACTTCCTCGCAGCGAAAACGAGTGGCGGCGGCTGACCGACGCCTTGTCCAGCCACTGACTGATCAGAACTCTTCGAGCAAGCGCCCGAGCCCTGAAATCTTGTCTGCGATCTTGTTCTGGCGCAATGCATGCCAGTAGGTCGCGGTGTTGATGGCGATGACGGGCTTGCCGAGCCACATCTCCGCCGCGGCCGCCAAACGCACCATGCTCAGATTGGTGCCGACCTGGACGATGGCGTCAACGTCGCGGCCATTGCCGTTGAGCTCGATCAACTTGCCGCGGAGCAATTCTGGCGGCACTTCGGCAATCGCCGTCCAGCTCTTACATTCGAGATAAATGTCGCGCACCACCTCGAACCCGGAGTCGGTGAAATACTTTCGCACCTGCTCATTAGCCACCGGATAATACGGCGACAGGAACGCGATCTTCTTCACACCGCCATAGGCTTTCAAAGCCGCGGTGCACGAGTGCGAGCCGATGCTGATGTTGACCCCAGCCGTCTTCACAACCTTTTCCTGGAACGCATCAGCGCCCTTGGCGCCGCCGTAGAACGTCACCGCCGACATGCCCATGACCAGATAGTCGGGCTCTGAAGTCATGACGCTACGTACGGCGTCGAGCGTGTTCTCGCCGATGAGTATCGTGCCCGCCATGAAGGTGTCGTTGCTCACGGCCTTGGCGTTGGGCGTAAAAATCCGGCTGTAATGGTTGGTCACGCCGGGCGGCCGCATCATCTCGAAGTCGGGCTGCACGATCGTGTTGGTCGAGGGCCCGAGCACGCCAAACTTGCGCCGCCAGCCGAGAACGTCTCTCATCTTTGCTCCAGTAGGGTTTGGACCGCTCCGGTGGGATTTAGGCCGGCCATTTTGCTATGTCTCGGCGGTCACGGAAAGTGCGTGTTCGATGCCTTCTGAAAAAGACCGCGTTATCATCGTCGGGGCCGGGCCGGTCGGCCTGTCCGCCGCGCTGGCGCTTCACCGTCGCGGCATTCAGACCGTGTTGCTCGCCGCCGAGCAAGAGCTCGTCATGGAGCTCCGCGGCTCGACCTTCCATCCTCCAACCCTCGACCTGCTCGACGAGTTCGAGATTGTGCCGCGGATGATCGAGGTCGGGCTCAAGGCGCCGACCTGGCAGTTCCGCGACCGCGAGACCGGGCCAGTTGCCACCTTCGATCTCTCGCTGCTCGCCGGCGACACCAACCATCCCTACCGCGTGCAATGCGAGCAATGGAAGCTGATGCGCTTTCTGGAGGCAGAATTGCGCAAGGAAGGCGCCGACATCCGGTTCGGCCATGAGGTCACGGCGGTGCGACAGGACGACGGCAGCGTTACGGTGATCGCCGGTACGGCGTCGGGACCCGTGTCGGTGACCGGCCGTTATGTCATCGCTGCCGATGGCGCACGAAGCGCGGTGCGGCGCTCGCTTGGCGTCGAGTTCGAGGGCTTCACCTATGCCGAGTTGTTCCTGATCGCATCGACCGACTTCCCGTTCGAGAATACGCTGACCGACATCGCCTATGTGAATTACATCGCCGATCCACTTGAATGGCTGGTGTTGCTGCGAGTGCCAGGACTGTGGCGCGTGCTGGTGCCGGCGCCGGACAATTCCGACCGGGACAAGCTACTCTCCGATGAATCGCTGCAAGGGATGCTGCAACGCGTGGTGCGGCGGCCCGAGCCCTACAAGATCGCGCACCGCTCAATCTATCATGTGCACCAAAGGGTGGCGAAGAGCTTCCACCACGGCCGCGTGCTGCTCGCCGGCGACGCCGCGCATGTCAACAATCCGCTCGGCGGCATGGGCATGAACGGCGGCATCCAGGATGCGTTCAATCTGGCGGACAAGCTCAAGGCGATATGGGCCGGCGCCGATGAGCGTCTGCTCGACCGCTACGACCGGCAGCGGCGAACCGTCGCCGTCGAAGCGGTGCAGCAGCAGACCCACCGCAACCAACAGATCATCAGCGAGCGCGACCCGGAGACGCGGAAGAAATCGCTCGACGCAATGCGGAAGGTTGCGGCGGACAAGACCTCTGCACGCGAATACATGCTGCGGTCGTCGATGATCGCCAGCATGCGGCGCGCGGCGGAGATCGAGTGAGCAGATCGGCAACTTGCTCCGATCCTGAGGAGCGGCCCAACGGGTCCGGCCGAAGGCCGGCCCGATGACAGGCTCCCGCCGCGTCTCGGAGGATGGCCACAGGCCCGGACTCGCCCCATCCTTCGAGACGCATCGCTTTGCGATGCTCCTCAGGATGAGGTCCGAAGGGTGATGCGCAACCGCCGCTACTCCTTCGCCTGGTATTTGGTTTCCTTGCTCCAGTAGTCGGGGAAACCCACCACGCCCTGCAAATCCTTGAACGAGATCGCCGGCGGCTGCGGAGTTTTCGAATCTGGACGCAACGCCGCAAGCGTGTTCTGCATCGCCGTGATGACAGAAGACAGCAGCATCACCGGATAGAGCGCGAGCTTGTAGCCGACCTCCTGCAGCTTCGCCGGCGGCAGGACCGGCGTTTTGCCGCCAGGCACCATGTTGGCGAGGCAGGGCTTGGTCATTGCCGCGCAGAAGCGACGCATCTCGTCCTCGGTCTCCGGCGCTTCGAAGAAGATGATATCGGCGCCCTCCTCCTCGAAAAGCTTGCAACGCGTCAACGCCTCGTCGAAGCCGATCACCGCCCGGGCGTCGGTGCGGGCCATGATCAGAATGTCGGCACCCGCGCGGGCGTCGACCGCCGCGCGGATCTTCATTCGCGCCTCCTCACGCGAGATCACCTGCTTGCCGCGGGTGTGACCGCATTTCTTCGGACTGACCTGATCCTCGATCATCACGCAGGCTGCGCCGGCACGGGCATACTCGACCACCGTCCGCTGGACGTTGAGCGCGTTGCCGTAGCCGGTGTCGCCGTCTCCGATCAGTGGGACTTTGCCAGCAGCGGCGCAGCAGTTGCGCAGGCTGTCCAGCATCTCGGTGAATGAAATCAGGCCGGTGTCCGGCAACCCGAGCCGCGCGGCCGAAACCGCAAAGCCGCTCATGAACGTGACCTTGTAACCGGCGTCGGCCACGAGCTTGGCCGAGAGCGCGTCGTAGCAGCCCGGCATGATCTCGACGTTCGGTTGAGCCAGAAGTTCGCGCAGCTTCTGCGGTGGTGTCACGGCCATTCGTTTCCTCGTCTTGCTATTGCGGCGCGATGCCGGCCGCCTTGATCGCGGCGGCGAAGGATTCATGATCCTTCTTGAAGACCGCTTCGTTCTGCTCTTTGGTCAACCCGCCCGGAATAATGCCGAGCTTAGTCAGCCGATCGGACACCGCCGGCGACTTGGCGAGCGCGGTGATTTCGTTTCGGATGGCAGTGATGATCGGCTCCGGCGTGCCAGCGGGCGCCGAGAAGCCATTCCAGGATGAGAACTCGAAACCCGGCAGTGTTTCGGCGACCGCCGGAATGTCGGGCGCCGACGACAGGCGTTCCGCTGTCCCGACAGCGAGCAGCCGGATCTTGTCGCTGTTGATGTGAGGCAAAAGCTCGGACGAATTGCCGAAATAGAGATCGACCTGACCGGCGATGAGGTCGGAAACTGCTTGAGGACCGGCCTTGGCCGGGATCATGACAAGGTCGATGCCGGCGCGCGCGAACAGCAGCACAGGCGCCAGATGGCTGATGTTGTGCGTGCCCGCGACCGTGAAATTCAGCTTGGCCGGATTGGCTTTGGCGTAGGCGATGAACTCCGGCAGATTCTTGACCGGCAGTTCGCGCTTGATCGCGATCATCTGCGTGCCGGTGCCGACGTTGGTGATCGGCACCAGTTGCTTGGTCGGGTCGAAGGCAAGCTTCTGCACTTGCGGCGTCAGATTGATGTTGGCCGACGCCGAGAACAGCAGTGTGTAGCCATCCGGGGCGGCGGCCGCGACCTGGCCCGTGCCCAATGCGCCGCCGGCGCTCGGACGGTTCTCGATCACGAACGTCTGCCCGAACTTGGCGGTCAGGTGCTGCGCACCCAGCCGCGCCATCATGTCGGTGTTGCCGCCGGCCCCAAACGGCACGATGACGGTCACCGGCCGGGTCGGCCAGTCCGCGGCGTGAAGCGGCGTGGCGAACGTGACAAGGATCGGCAGGGTGAGCAGCAGGCGCAGCGGACGATGCATGTCATTCCCCATGGGTGGGCGGGCGATGCCTGTTTTTGCGCCGAATGCTCAGCCGATCCAGGCCGAACGTCGCGCACTTCCCATCGGCTGGCAAGTTCGGGGCCATCGCCGCATACCTTCCATAAGATATTGATAATATTGAAATATTCTACGGCAGTGGCGGCGCAAGCCGACCATGGCTATACTATTCCTTTAGTGGCGACCTGATCCGTTGCACGAATCGGCTGCCCCTAAATAGTGACATTCGGTCATGTCGGCCCGTCATCGCGGCGGGCCTTTGGGCTTTTAAGGACTGGGGCTTTTGGGGACTTGGCTGCCATGAGCGTATCGAACCGCCAGGATCACATCCGTCTGACCTCGCACCCCGACCCGGGGGCGAAGGTCCGCTTCCCGATCCATTGGGGCGCGCCGACCGCGCGCGAGCGCGGGCCGGTGATCGGCACCGTCTCGCAACTTGGCTTGCGCAACGTGATTGGCAGCCACGGCGGCTCCTATGCGCTCTACCGCGCGCTCGCGGTGTCGTCCGGCACGCTCGATCCGATCCGCCGGCCCGATCTGACGAACACCCATCCCGCCGCCACCATCGGACCATTCCCGCAATGGACCGAGCCGGAGAAGATCGTATCGCTCGATCCCTGGGGGCATCTGGTTGCCGACGTGTTCAAGCCGGAGATCGCCGAGGGCCTCGACATCCGCCCGAGCATCGCCATCACCCGCGCCCGGCTCGACCTGATCGAGATGCGCGATGCGCTCGCCGCCGGCCGGCTCAAGGCCGACGGCAACGCCATCCATGCCAACGGCAGCCTGTCAGTGGTCAAGATCGCGATCGATCCGGTGTGGTATCTGCCCGGCATCGCCCAGCGTTTCGGCACCACCGAAACCGCGCTGCGGCGCAGCCTGTTCGAGCAGACCGCCGGCATGTTCCCCGAACTGGTGACGCGCCCGGACCTGCGCGTGTTTCTGCCGCCGATCGGCGGGATCACGGTCTATCTGTTCGGCGATATGGGGCGGCTGTCAGATCCGCGCACCAAGTTCACCTGCCGCGTGCACGACGAGTGCAACGGCTCCGACGTGTTCGGCTCCGACATCTGCACCTGCCGACCCTATCTCATTCACGGCATCGAGGAATGCGCCCGCGCCGCGCAGCAGGGCGAGTTCGGCATCATCATCTACAACCGCAAAGAGGGCCGCGCGCTCGGCGAGGTCACCAAGTTCCTAGTCTACAACGCGCGCAAGCGCCAGGAGGGCGGCGACGCGGCGGCGACCTACTTCGAGCGGACCGAATGCGTCGCCGGAGTCCAAGACGCGCGTTTCCAGCAGTTGATGCCGGATGCTCTGCATTGGCTCGGCGTGAAGCGCATCGACCGCTTCGTGTCGATGAGCGACATGAAGCACGACGCCCTGGTGAGCCAGGGCATCGACATCGTCGAACGCGTGCCGATCCCCGACGATCTTGTGCCGCCCGACGCGCATGTCGAGATCGCCGCGAAGAAAGCGGCCGGCTATTACACGCCGGAGGCGCCCAAGGCCGATGATCTGAAAACATCCGGCAGGCCGCTCGAAAAGTATTGACCGTGTCGCAAGAGGTCGCCGCCAAATCTTCCGTGAGCGCCAAGTCGTTGCTCAGCGCCAGTGCGGTGCGGGAGCGCGCGCACCAGATGCTGGCGCTCGGCGCTCGGCTACCGAATTTCCGCGTCGATCTGGGCCGGCTCGACGACACCGCGCAACTCGTGATCGACACGACGCGCGGGGCGTATCCGTCGCTCGACATCCCGTTCCATTCGCGCTGGCGGCATTTCGATATCGATGGTTTCGATTACTGGAATGAAATCGATCAGGCCATGGCGTGGCCGTCGGCGGCCGAACGCGCCCGCACGGCATTCGATCTGGCGATCGTCAGCGTACTGCTCGATGCCGGCGCAGGACCGAACTGGCGTTACCGCTATCCCGTGAGTGGCGAATACGTCAGCCGCTCAGAAGGCCTAGCGCTCGCCAGCCTGGTGATGTTCCGCGATTGCGAATTCTCCAAATGGCCAAGCTACCCTTTGCGGGTCGATGCGGAGATCCTGGCCGACCTCTCAGAGACAAAGCTTGTTCGCGGTTTCCAGGTGTCCGATGAGAACCCGTTGCAGGGTGTCGCCGGACGCGCCGACCTGTTGCGCCGGCTCGGACGCACCGTGATGGCCAAGCCGGAGATTTTCGGCCGCAACGACGCGCCCCGCCCCGGCGGGCTGTTCGACCATCTGGCTGCGCTTGCCAAGGATGGCACAATCGCCGCGCCGGTGATCCTCTCGGAGTTGCTCACGCATCTCGGGCCGATCTGGCCGTCACGATTGACGCTCGATGGCGTGGCGCTCGGCGACTGCTGGAAACATTCCGCTCTGAAAACCAACGATGCGACGAATGGGTTGGTGCCACTGCACAAGCTGTCGCAATGGCTCGCCTATTCGCTGATCGAGCCGCTGCAATGGGCGGACATCAAGGTCACCGACATCGATGGACTCACCGGGCTCGCGGAATACCGCAACGGCGGGCTGTTCATCGACACCGGTGTGTTGGCGCTGCGCGACCCGGCTGCCGTCCAACGGCAGCACAGCGTCGATTCCGAACTCGTGGTCGAATGGCGCGCGCTGACCGTCGCATTGCTCGATCGCCTGGCGGACGTCGTCCGCGCACGGTTGAAGATGGATCGCGAGACGCTGCCGCTCGCGCGAAATCCTGCAAGGCGGCACCTGGACCGCCGGCCGCAACGTCGCCAGGCAACTGCGTCCGGACGGCGGCCCGCCGCTGAAGATCGTCAGCGATGGAACGGTGTTTTGAGTAAGGGGGAGACCATGCAAGGCGTGACGGTCGTCGATCATCCGCTGGTTCAGCACAAGCTGACGCTGATCCGGGAGAAGGAGCTCTCGACCAAATCTTTCCGCGAGCTGTGCCGCGAGCTCGGCATCCTGCTCTGCTACGAGGTCACGCGCGATCTGCCGCTCGAATGGGCGGAGATCGAAACGCCGATGACGCGGATGAAAGCGCCCAAGATCGCCGGCAAGAAGCTGGTGTTCGCGCCGATCCTTCGCGCCGGACTGGCGCTGGTCGAGGGGATGCTCGATCTCGTGCCAGCGGCACGCGTCGCGCACATCGGGCTCTACCGCGATCCGGAAACCAAGGGCGCGGTCGAGTACTACCTGAAGACACCGGCCGATCTCGCCGCCCGCCAGGTTATCGTCGTGTCTCCGGTGGTGGCCACCGCCAACACCGCCGTCGCTGCGATCGACCGGCTGAAGGAGCGCGGCGCCAACAATATCCGCGTAGTCTGTCTGATCGCGGCGCCTGAAGGGGTTGAACGGCTGCGCGGCATTCATCCGGACGTGACGTTATGGAGCGCCGCCATCGACGACCACCTGGACAGCGACGCATTCATCATCCCCGGCCTGGGTGATGCCGGAAACCGCGCTTACGGCACGGAATAATTTTTTCCAAAGCGTGCAGGTTCCAGGCCGTGGCACTATTCGCCCCGCGCAGGCTGACCGGGAGACTGTGGCTGAGTTTGCGCTGCATCCTGCTGCGCCTGTAGCCCTGCGCTGCGCTGTGCCCGCTTCCGGTCTTTCGGCTGATCCTGGCCGCGCTGATCGCGGACGATGCCCTGCCCGCTGGTCTGATCCGTCAAATCGCTTTGCTGCTTGTCCCGGCCGCGAAGCCCGCGTTTGCGCTGATGCGTCGCCAAATTCTGTGCCATCGTGCTCTCCTGCGCTTTGATAGAAGACGAAGCGCCGCCCGCGACGTTCGATCTGGGCGTCATATTCCTTGCCGACCGCGTAGTTGCCTTGGCAGATGTGGGTCGAGACGTGCGCAACGCCATCGTCCATCATGGCCGGCTCGACGCCGGGGTGCAGATGATCGGCAAGCCGTTCTCGTTCAACGATCTGGGCGCCAAGGTTCGAACGCTGCTGGACGATTGCAGCTGCCGACTGATGGGCGCGCTTTTCCGCAGTCTTAAAATAAGACACATCCCCGACGCCGGGACCAACGCTAAAGCGATTGCGACCGGTACCGTGCACAGTCTTAAGTCATTGTTTTTTCAAAATAATTTTAGGCATAAAAAACCTAGCGCCAACGGCGCGACCGGCCGCGGGAGCAATCAGCAAAAATGTTGATTCTGCAGGAACCTAACGCAAGCTTCCGCATTGAAAAATTATGTGGGGGTCCGGGCGGGACACGTATGTGCGCCGGGGTCAACCCGCAGGGGGGTTTAGATAAATCAACGCAGTTCATCGGCCGGGCCGAATGGCTCCCGTATGGGAAGTTCGGCAGTCGCCGTTGCCGGGCGTTCTTGCCCCCCGAGTGCCCAAAATTCGCTGAAGATTCGCTCGTGACATGCGCTTAAACGGCGCACAGGCCTGCAGGGCCAGGAGAGCATGATGGAACCGACCACCGAGAAAACCGGTAAACCCGGCAATGGTGTCGTTGTGGTAGCGGAGCAGACGACAAACGGGACCGGTCATCAACTTCACGAGCTGCTTGCAGCGCTCCAGGCGGTCCGCGTCGGAGACTTTTCGGTTCGCATATCGGGCGACCATGTCGGCATCGAGGGCAAGATCGCCGACACGTTCAACGAGATCGTCGCCGCCAACCAGCGCATGGCGCAGCAGCTTGAGCGGGTCGGCCAGCGGGTCGGCAAGGAAGGCAAGACCAAGCAGCGCGTCCGGTTTGTTCTCACAAACGGCGCGTGGGGTGAGATGGAGAGTTCGGTCAACACCCTGATCGACGATCTGCTCTGGCCAACCACCGAAGTGACGCGAGCCATCGCCGCGGTGGCGCAAGGCGATCTGCTTGAAACCGTCCACCTCGACGTTGAAGGCCGCCCCCTGCAGGGCGAATTCCTGCGGTCGGCCACGATCGTCAACACCATGATCAAGCAGCTCGGCGTGTTCACGTCTGAAGTGACGCGCGTCGCGCGAGAAGTCGGCACCGAAGGAAAACTCGGCGGCCAGGCCCAGGTGCCGGAGGTGACCGGCGTCTGGAAGGACCTGACCGAGAGCGTCAACTCGATGGCGTCTAACCTGACCGGCCAGGTGCGCAACCTCGCCGAGGTGACGATCGCGGTGGCGAACGGTGATTTGTCGAAGAAGATTACCGTCGACGTGCGCGGCGAAATTCTCCAGCTCAAGGAAGCCATCAATACGATGGTAGACCAGCTGCGATCGTTCGCTTCGGAAGTGACGCGCGTCGCGCGCGAGGTGGGCACCGAAGGAAAACTCGGCGGCCAGGCGATCGTGCCCGGCGTGGCCGGCACCTGGAAAGATCTTACCGACAACGTCAACCTGCTGGCGGGCAATCTGACCACGCAGGTCCGCAACATCGCGCAAGTGACGACCGCCGTGGCGCGCGGCGACCTGTCGCGCAAAATCACCGTGGACGTGAAGGGCGAAGTTCTGGAGTTGAAAGACACCATCAACACCATGGTGGACCAGCTCAATGCGTTCGCCTCGGAAGTGACGCGCGTCGCGCGCGAGGTCGGCACCGAAGGCAAGCTCGGCGGCCAGGGCCAGGTACCGGGCGTCGCCGGCACCTGGAAGGATTTGACCGACAGCGTGAACTCGATGGCCGGCAACCTGACCTCGCAGGTCCGCAACATCGCCGAAGTGGCGACCGCCATCGCCGGCGGCGACCTGTCGAAGAAGATCACCGTGAACGTGTCCGGCGAAATCTTGCAGCTCAAGGAAACCGTCAACACGATGGTGGACCAGCTCAACGCGTTCGCCGGCGAAGTGACGCGCGTCGCGCGCGAGGTCGGCACCGAAGGCCGGCTCGGTGGACAAGCCAACGTGCTCGGCGTCGCCGGCACCTGGAAGGATTTGACCGAACTCGGTGAACTCGATGGCGGGCAACCTGACCGCCCAGGTCCGCAACATCGCCGAAGTCACCACCGCCGTGGCGCGCGGCGACTTGTCGCGCAAGATCACCGTGGACGTGAAGGGCGAAATCCTGGAGCTGAAGAACACCATCAACACCATGGTGGATCAGCTCAATTCGTTCGCCTCGGAAGTGACGCGCGTCGCGCGCGAGGTCGGCACCGAAGGCAAGCTCGGCGGCCAGGCCCAGGTACCGGGCGTCGCCGGCACCTGGAAGGATTTGACCGACAGCGTGAACTCGATGGCCGGCAACCTGACCTCGCAGGTCCGCAACATCGCCGAAGTGGCGACCGCCATCGCCGGCGGCGACCTGTCGAAGAAGATCACCGTGGACGTGCGCGGCGAACTGCTGCTGCTGAAAGAAACGCTCAACACCACGACCGAACAGCTCCGCTCGTTCGCCGCCGAAGTGACGCGCGTCGCGCGCGAGGTGGGAACCGACGGCCGTCTCGGCGGTCAGGCTGTGGTGCCCGGCGCGGCCGGCACCTGGAAGGACTTGACCGATAACGTCAACCTGCTCGCCGCCAACCTCACCACACAAGTGCGCAACATCGCCGAAGTGACCACCGCCGTGGCGCGCGGCGACCTGTCGCGCAAGATCACCGTGGACGTGAAGGGCGAAATTCTCGAGTTGAAGAACACCATCAACACCATGGTGGATCAGCTCAACGGCTTCGCCTCCGAAGTGACTCGCGTCGCGCGCGAGGTCGGCACCGAAGGCAAGCTCGGCGGTCAGGCCGAGGTGCCCGGCGTCGCCGGCACCTGGAAGGATTTGACCGACACCGTCAACGTCATGGCGGCGAACCTCACCGAACAGGTGCGCGGCATCGTGAAGGTCGTGACCGCTGTCGCCGACGGCGACCTCAAGCAGAACCTCACCGTGAAGTCCAAGGGTGAGGTCGCGGCGCTCGCCGAGACCATCAACAACATGACCGACACGCTGGCGATCTTCGCCGACCAGGTCACGTCGGTCGCGCGCGAGGTCGGCGTCGAAGGCCGCCTCGGCGGCCAGGCCAACGTGCCTGGCGCCGCCGGTACCTGGAAGGACCTCACCGGCAACGTCAACCTGCTCGCCGCCAACCTGACCACGCAGGTCCGCGCCATCGCCGAGGTGGCGACCGCCGTGACCAAGGGCGACCTGACCCGGTCGATCGCAGTCGACGCGCGCGGCGAAGTCGCCGAGCTCAAAGACAACCTGAACACGATGATCGACAACTTGCGGCTCACCACCGACCGCAACACCGAGCAGGACTGGCTGAAGACCAACCTCGCCAAGTTCACCAACATGCTGCAAGGCCAGCGCGACCTGGCCACAGTCGGACGGCTGCTGCTCTCCGAGCTCACCCCGCTGGTCAACGCCCAGCTTGGCGTCATCTATCAGGTGGAAAACGAAGAACTGCAGACCATGCGGCTCCTCTCCGCCTATGCCGACGACGGCGCCAGCGGTCATCCGCATCGCATCCGGGTCGGCGAAGGGCTGATCGGCCAATGCGCGGCCGATAAGCGCCGTCTGTTGATCACGGAATTGCCGACCTATGCGGTGCCGATCGGCTCGGCGCTGTTCAAGGTCGTGCCCCGCAATATCATCGTGCTGCCGGTGCTGTTCGAAAACCAGGTCAAGGCGGTGATCGAGCTTGCGTCGGTCACCAAGTTCACGACGCTGCAGACGATGTTCCTCGAGCAATTGACCAATTCGATCGGCATCGTGCTCAACTCGATCGAAGCGACGATGCAGACAGAAGGCCTGTTGACCCAGTCGCAGCAGCTCGCCGGCGAATTGCAGACCCAACAGAGGGAATTGCAGCAGACCAACGAGCAGCTCGAACAAAAGGCGCAGCAGCTCGCCGAGCGCAACGTCGAGGTGGAGCGCAAGAACCAGGAAATCGAGCAGGCCCGCCGCGCGCTGGAAGAAAAGGCGTCCGAGCTCGCGCTCACATCGAAGTACAAGTCTGAGTTCCTCGCCAACATGTCGCACGAGTTGCGCACGCCGCTGAACTCAATTCTGATCCTCGGCCAGCAGCTCGGCGACAACCCGGACGGGAACCTTACGCCCAAGCAGGTGGAGTTCTCGCGCACCATCCACGGCGCCGGCACCGACCTTTTGAACCTGATCAGCGACATCCTCGACCTATCGAAGATCGAGTCCGGCACCGTGACAGTGGACGCGCAGGAAGTGTTCGTATCCAACCTGATCGATGCAATCGCACGGCCGTTCCGCCACGAGGCGGACAACCGGCAACTGGCCTTCGAGGTCGAGATCGATCAGCATCTTGCGCGCAGCATGACCACCGATTCCAAGCGCCTGCAGCAAGTGCTCAAGAATCTACTGTCGAACGCCTTCAAGTTCACCGATCAAGGCGGAGTGCGGCTGAGCGCGACGGCCGCGATCGGCGGGTGGAATCCGGATCATCCGGTGCTCAACCAGTCGCCTGGCGTCATCGCCTTCGAGGTGTCCGACACCGGCATCGGCATTCCTCTGGAAAAGCAGAAGATCATCTTCGAGGCGTTCCAACAGGCCGATGCCTCGACCAGCCGCAAATACGGCGGCACCGGATTGGGCCTCGCCATCAGCCGCGAACTGGCAAACCTGCTCGGCGGCGAAATCCAACTGCACAGCACGCCCGGCAAGGGCAGCACCTTCGTGCTTTATTTGCCGGTGAAATACGTCGGCCCGACCAACGCGGCCAGTGCCCCGAGCAGCACGATGCGCAACCCGCTGATGCAAAACCCCGCCGCGCTCGCGGCTCCCGTCCCCGATCGTTCCGTGGAACACATCCCGGACGACCGCCTGGAGATCCAGCCCGGCGACACCATTCTCCTGGTGGTCGAGGACGACCCGCATTATGCGCGCGTCATCCTGGATCTCGCGCGCGACCAGGGCTTCAAGGTTCTGGTGGCCGCTCGTGGCGCGGACGCGCTCGATCTGGCCAAACAGTTCCAGCCGACTGCGGTCTCGCTCGATGTGTTCCTCCCCGACATGCTGGGCTGGACGGTGCTGAGCCAGCTCAAGCAAAATCCACTCACGCGCCACATCCCGGTGCAGATCATCACGCTCGACGAGGATCGCCAGCACGCGCTGGCCCGCGGCGCATTCTCCTTCGTGACCAAGCCAACAACCACCGAGGGCGTCGACGCGGCCCTGGCGCGCATCAAGGAATATGCCTCGCCACGTCGCAAGCGGCTGCTCGTCGTCGAAGACAACGAAGCCGAACAGATGAGCATCCGCGAACTGCTCGGTTACGACGACATCGAGATCATTTCGACCGGCACCGGGGCGGAAGCGCTTTCCATCCTTCGCGACCGGCAGTGCGACTGTGTCGTGCTTGACCTGCGGTTGCCGGACATGTCGGGCTTCGACGTGCTCGAGCAAATCCGCGAGGACGTCTCACTGGCGGAAGTTCCCGTGGTTGTGTTCACCGGCCGGGAGCTGTCGGCCGAGGAGGATGCCCAGTTGCACACGATGGCGCGAAGCATCGTGGTTAAAGGCGTCGAATCGCCCGAGCGTCTGCTCGACGAAACTTCACTGTTCCTGCATCGGATCGTCACGGAATTGCCGCAGGAGAAGCAGCGGATGCTCGACCGGCTCACCAGCTCCGATGAGGATCTGGTTGGCCGAAAGGTGCTGCTGGTCGACGACGACGCCCGCAACATCTTCGCGCTCAGCAGCGTGCTCGAACGCCGCGGCATGCATGTGCTCACCGCGACGACCGGCCGCGAGGCAATCGCCCTGCTGGAATCTACTTCCGATGTCGCCATCGTGCTGATGGACATCATGATGCCGGAGATGGACGGCTATCAGACGATGGAGGTCATCCGGAAGAAGGGCGAATTCAGGAGGCTGCCGATTATCGCGCTGACCGCCAAAGCGATGAAGGGCGACCGCGAGAAGTGCCTCGAGGCCGGCGCATCCGACTATCTGGCGAAGCCGGTCAACACCGAGCAACTCCTGTCTGCGCTTCGCATGTGGCTCCATCGGTAGCCTGGACAACGCTCATGTCGGAACACGAAAAGGTCAACATCCTCCTGGTCGACGACCAGCCGGCCAAGCTGTTGAGCTACGAAGTCATCCTGCATGAGTTGAAGGAAAATCTCATCAAGGCCTCGTCCGGGCAGGAGGCGCTGGAATATCTGCTGAAGTCGGAGGTCGCCGTCGTCCTCATGGACGTGTGCATGCCCGACCTCGACGGCTTCCAACTTGCGGCGATGATCCGAGAGCATCCGCGGTTCCAGGAGACGGCGATGATCTTCATCTCCGCCATTCACCTGACCGACATGGATCGCCTGCGCGGCTATGAGATGGGTGCCGTCGATTATGTCCCGGTTCCCGTCATCCCCGAGGTGTTGCGGGCCAAGGTCAAGATTTTCGTCGAGCTTTACCGGAAGACGCGTCAGCTCGAGCGGATGAACGCCGAGCTCGAAGAAAGGGTCTCGGCCCGCACCGCCGAACTCGAAGCATCCACCGCGCAGCTTCGGCAAAGCGAGGAAAGCCGCAGCCTGGCGCTGGCCGCAGGCAACATGGGCTCCTGGGACTGGAATCGCGACAGGGGCGAATGCCTTTGGGACGATGGCCAATACGGCATCTTTGGCGTCGAACCGGAAGCATTTCGGCGTCACGGCCGAGAATGTTCGCGCGCTGATCCATCCGGAAGACTGGCAGCGGCTGCAGAGCGCGTTGGAGCTTCTGCTGAAGGACCGCAAACCAACCCAAAACGAATTCCGGGTGAAGCGTCCCAATGGCGAGATTCGCTGGTGCATCGGCACGGCCGCGCCCAGTATCGATGCATCCGGGCACGTCACGCGGATCAGCGGCGTGACGGTGGACATCACCGATCGCAAGATCGCCGAGGAACGGCAAGCGCTCCTGGCCCGCGAGGTCGATCATCGCGCCAAGAATGCGCTGGCGCTGGTGCAATCGATCGTGCGCTTGACCAGGGCCAGCGACATTGCAGCCTATACCACAGCGGTCGAAGGGCGGATCAGGGCGCTGTCGCGCGCGCACACCATCCTGTCACTGTCGCGCTGGCAGGGCGCGGATATGCGGGGCCTCGTCGAGGAAGAGCTGGCGCCCTATCGGACCGGGGAAACGGCGAAGATCGAGACATCGGGACCGAACGTGTCGTTGCAACCGGCGGCCGCGCAATCGCTGGCGCTTGCGTTGCACGAACTCGTCACCAACGCCGCCAAATACGGGGCGCTGTCCTCGACGTCGGGACGCGTGCACCTGGCCTGGGAGCTCAATCCCGGAACGCTGGTGCTGAAGTGGACCGAAAGCGGCGGTCCGCCGACCCTGCCGCCCTCGTCTCCGGGCTTTGGGACGAGGATCATCACCGCCAGCATCGAGGGGCAGCTCGCCGGACAGACCGTGTTCGATTGGCGTCCCGAAGGGCTGCAATGCGTCCTTTCGGTGCCGCGCGACGACATGACTCCCGTGAAGGGCCGCAACGGACGGGCGAGTCCGGAGGCGCCAGCGACCGCAGGGCCAGCCACAATCACGGTTACGGGCAATCGCGTCATGATTGTCGAGGATGAGGCGCTTGTCGCAATGGCGCTTCGCGAATCGCTGGACGAGCTGGGCTTTTCGGTCATCGGCCCATTCAACCGAATCTCCGAAGCCATGATCGCGCTGCGAAACAACCACATCGACGCGGCGGTTCTCGACGTCAATCTCGGCGGCGAGCTGATCTATCCGCTGGCTGATGTGCTTGCCGCCGATCACGTCCCGTTCGTATTCATCACCGGCTACGGCGCCGAAGAGATCGAGCCTCGATACGCCAGCGTCCCCATCCTGCAAAAGCCAATCGAAGCCGGCGCATTGAAATCCGTTTTCGTGCGCCCGTCGACGTTGTCGCCTGAAGCCGCTGCCGGCCGGCGGATGGTCGGCTGATCCGGTTTCAAGCTATGCGCGCTCGCATCTTGATAGCTTGCGATGCCCGCCGCAGATCGTCGACGAACGCCCGGTAACTTCGCCGCTTGTCCGATTCATCCTTGATCCGCAGCAACGCGGAGGATTTCGCGCTGAAAGGAACCAAGTTTCTTCTGCCGATTTAATCACAAGTGCTCATATTCCTAGGAATGGTGGCCGACGATGGCGAAGAAGCGCAGGACGTACTCCCGCGGTGCCGCAAAAGACGTGAAGAACGAAATGCATCGCTATAAGCGCGGCAAAGCGAAAAGCGGCCCCGGCGGCAAGGGCGGCAAAGTGAAAAGCCGCAAGCAGGCCATCGCCATCGGCCTCTCGAAGGCACGGAAGAAGGGCAAGAAGGTCCCGCGCAAGCACCGCTAAGGCAATGAAGCGCTGGTAAGAATTGAGCTGCGGGGGATCGGACAGGCGTGGTCACAAAATCAAAAGACGTACGCACGGGCCGGTCGATCTGGCAGTCCCGCCCGGCGCCGCGTGTTTCGCACCATCCGCTTGACCGAAATGTCGAAACCGATGCGCTGATCATCGGCGCGGGCATCACCGGCGCGATGGTGGCCGATTGCCTGGCCGAAGCCGGGCTTCGCGTGGTCATCGCCGATAAGCGTGGTCCGGCAAAGGGTTCGACCACAGCAAGCACGGCGCTGGTGCAGCACGAGATCGACACGCCGCTCATTCATCTGGTCCGCAAAATCGGCAAGACCGACGCCATCCGCGCCTGGCGGCGGTCGCGGCTCGCGGTGGACGCGATCGCCGCACGGCTCAGCGAGCTCGATGTTCGCGATGCTCGACGGCGAGGATCGCTTTATTTGGCCGGCAATCTGCTTGATCGCGACGAACTTGACCGCGAGCACGACGCTCGCCGCGCCGCTGGACTCGCGAGCCGGTATCTCAACGGCAAAGAGCTGCGCGCCCGGTTCGGCATCACGCGGCGCGCCGCGCTTTTGAGCTACGACAGTCTGGTCATCGATCCGCGTGAGGCGACACTGGCGCTTCTCAAGGCAGCGTGCGCGCGCAAGACGACCATCTATTGGCCGGCCGAGATCGTCGACATCGACGCCAAGCCCGCGGGCGTCACCGCCACTGCGACCAACGGCCGGCGCATCCGCAGCCGCCATCTCATCTTTGCCACCGGCTACGAGTTGCCGGATCGCGTTCCCCGCCGCGGCCACAAGATCATCTCGACCTGGGCCATCGCGACGGTCCGCCAACCGCGCCGCCTGTGGCCGGAGCAATGCACGATCTGGGAAGCGTCGGAGCCTTATCTCTATCTGCGGACAACCTCGGACGGACGGATCATCTGCGGCGGCGAGGACGAGGATTTTTCCGACGAAGACAGACGCGACGCCTTGCTCGCGCGCAAAACAAAAGTCCTGCAGCGCAAGCTCAAGCGCCTGATCCCCCACGCCAACGCCTCGGTCGATTTCGCCTGGACCGGATCGTTCGGATCGAGCGCGACGGGCCTGCCCCGCATCGGCCGGGTGCCGAAAATGCCGAACTGCTGGGTCGCGCTCGGCTACGGCGGCAACGGCACGACCTATGCGCGGATCGCGGCCGACGTCATCTGCGGCGCGCTGACAGGTCGGCCCGACGCCGATGCCGACCTCTATGATTTCTGAAAGTCGGTTATAGTCCCTGACAATTCACTGCGTGGGGAAACCGATGAAGCCAAGCCTGCAAGCTGGCGCAGCAATGACCCGCCGCATCGCCATCGATCGCGACCGCACCATCGGTTTCATGGGCGAGGACGCGCGCGTCTATGCCACGCCTTCGCTGATCATGGACATCGAGCGCACCTGCCGCGACCTGCTCAAGGAGCACGCCGATGCCGGAGAGGATTCCGTCGGCATTGAAGTGTCGGTCAAGCATCTCGCCGCGACCCTCCCCGGCATGACCGTGGAAATCGCCGTGCGCGTCACCGCGGTCGAAGGGCGCAAGGTCATGTTCGAAGTGTCGGCCAAGGACGAGCTCGAAGCGATCAGCGCAGGCACGCACGCGCGCTTTGTCGTCGACACGGCCAAGACCATCGAGCGGCTCAAGGCAAAGGCCGCGCGGAGAGATGCGTTGAAGTAGCGAGCGCTACGAGGGGGCTGATATGACAATTGTTCGGATGCCGCTTGTGGCGGCACTGGCCGTGGCGCTTGGCGGGTTTCCCGCCGCTGCCCAAGAATATCCGACACGACCGGTTCAAGTCATCGTTCCTTTCGGTGGCGGCAGCGGTAGCGACGTGATCGCACGCATCCTATTCGAACGTATCGGAAGCAGGACCAATCAGTCTTTCGTAATCGAGAACCGACCCGCCGCCGGTGGGAACGTCGGAACGGCGGCGGTCGCGAAAGCGCCGCCGGACGGATATACGCTCCTTTTCAATGCGAGCGGCCCTCAGGCAATCAACAAATCGCTTTATAAAAATCTTCCGTACGACCCGGAACGCGATTTCGAGCCCATTTCTCTGGTGGCCATTGTGCCGAACATCATGGTGGTGAGTGCGAAGTTGGCTGTCACAACAGCTTCAGACTTCGTCGCCTTGGCCAAGAAAACCGAGACGTCAATAAACTACAGCTCGCCTGGAAATGGGACATCGACACATATCGCCGGCGCCTACTTCGCCCATATCGCCGGCCTGAAAATGACGCACGTTCCTTACCGCTCAACCACCCAGCTCGTCGGCGATCTCATCGCAGGAGAAGTGCCTTTGAGTTTCCTTTTCTTATCGGCCGTTGCAGGCCCCATGCAGACCGGTCAAGTTAAGGCCCTGGCAGTTACCAGCTCACTGCGCCTGGGGGCGCTCCCGCAAGTTCCGACGATGCGAGAAGCCGGCTATCCCGCAGCGGAATCCGCCGGGTGGTTCGCTGTGCTTGCGCCGAAAGGGACACCGAAGGTGGTGGTCGACAAATTGAACAGTCAGATCGTCGAAGCGATGGCGGACACAAACATAACGGCAAAGTTCAATGAACTTGGCGCTCTACCGATGGCGAGCACGCCGGCCGAACTCCAGCAATTCATTTCCAGCGAAATCGTAAAATGGCGCGAAGTGCTAGCGAGAACTGGGATCACGATCGAACAGTAATGTCGCTTGTGCCGCCGTGCGTCGCGCAGGGCTAGGGCAACTAGCGTGGCTCAAGGCTTCCGGCTCGCCGCGTTCCAGTGTTTCTCCAGGTTGCCGATCAGCGCCGGGCTGAAGTGGCAATAGGCCTGCTCGCGCGCATAGACCGCGAAATACTGCCGGAACATCTCGAGCGGCTCCTGCGCGATGCGGAAGGCGCGCCGGTTCGACGCCGCGCTGACCACGCCGGAGCTGGTAAGCCCGTTGGTGACACGCTCGATCGCCGCATCCATGCCGCCCGCCGGCACGATCTCGTCGCAAATGAGCCGTCCCTCCGGGCTGTCGCATTCCAGCCGCCGCTCGTATTGGATCGCCTGCCGCGCGAGGCGGTCGCCGACCGCGCGCGGCAGCCGCATGTTGGCGGCGCCGGGAACGATGCCCTCCTTGCGTGCCGGCAAGGTCATGTACGCATTCTGCTCTGCCAGCACGTAGTCGACCGCCAGCAGCACTTGGCAATGGCCGCCGATGGCGAAAGCTTCCACCGCGGCGATCCAGGGCTTCTCGATGGTCTGCCCGCCGAACTCGTCCGGCGGCGGCCCATCGGGCAGCGCCAGGCCACGATAGAGCTTGTTCACGTAGCCGAGGTCGCGCTCCAGATACCAAAGAAACGGAATCCGCCCGTGATAGAGATGCGTCAGATTGATGCCGGCGCCGAACACGCGCCGGTCCTTGTACTTCGGATGTTCGACCGCCATGCCGCGCAGCACAGCGACCTCGATACGCCCGTCGAGCAAGGCAAGATCGACGCAGGTCTCCATGCCGTCGAGGGTGGTTTGATCCTCGGCGTTGAGAAAGCGCGGATTGCGGAACGTCACGATGGCGGCCTTGCCGCGCCGCTCGATCGAAGCGCCGGGCGTGTCGATCACGTCATCTTTTTCGAACTTGGGCAGCAGCGCTCGCGCCTCGGGCTTGGGCAAAAGCATGGCGTGGCAGAGATGCGGCCCCGATTGCCGGCTGCCGAGAATGGCGGAAAGGAACAGGCCCTGGTCGATTTCCAGCCCCGCCTTCTGGCTTTGGCGCAAGCCTTCCTCGGCAGCGATGGCCTGTGTGGTCGGCACGAGGCCGGGGAATTGCCGGGCGGCGGCTTCCACAAGCTCATTGATCCGCACGAAGCGCGACCGATCGCCTGTCAGCGCGTCGTAGACCGCGTCGGCATGCCGATGAAGAAATCCCGCCCGCGACTGGCGGGCGCGATCGCTCACATCACCCGAGACGATGCCGGCCGCTGCAAACGCCTCCGCCAAACCCGACCGATTGTCATTCATTCCGGCACTCCGTCGGCCGCCATCGACAGGGTTCACCTCGCGGCAGCCGCTGCTACTATAGCCATGTACATCCATCGGATCGACCTTGTATGAGCCCGTCTGCCGACCTGAACTTCATGTTCGACCGCGCCGCCGAGTGCATGCCGCGGGCGGAGCTTGCCGCGCTACAGGTTTCGCGGCTCAAGGCACAATTGGAGCACGCCTATGCCAAGGTCCCGCATGTCCGCGCCAAGTTCGACGCCGCGCAGGTCACGCCCGACAAGCTGAAATCCCTCGACGACATCCGGCGATTTCCTTTCACGACCAAGGCGGACATGCGCGACACCTATCCGTTCGGCCTGTTCGCTGTGCCGCGCGAGCAGGTGGTGCGGCTGCACGCCTCCTCCGGCACGACCGGCAAGGCCACCGTGGTCGGCTACACTCAAGGCGACATCGACCTTTGGACCGATCTGATGGCGCGCTGCATGGCCTGCGCCGGGGCGCGGCCGGGCGACATCGTACACAACGCATACGGCTATGGCCTGTTCACTGGTGGGCTTGGCGCGCACTACGGCGCCGAACGGCTCGGCTGCACTGTCGTGCCAGTGTCGGGCGGCATGACCGAGCGGCAAGTCACCCTGATGCAAGACTTCGGCCCGCGTGTGCTCTGCGCGACGCCTTCCTACGCGCTCAACATCGCCGAGGTGGCCGAGAGCATGGGCGTCGATCTCCGCAAGCTGCCGGTTAGCGTCGGCATTTTCGGCGCCGAGCCGTGGAGCGATGCGATGCGCCGCGAGCTCGATGAGCAGCTCGGCATCCGGGCCGTCGATATGTATGGCCTGTCCGAGATCATCGGGCCGGGCGTCGCCTGCGAATGCGGCACGCAGCGCGACGGGCTGCACGGCTGGGAGGACCATTTCCTGTTCGAGGTCATCGATCCCAAGACGCTGGAGCCGGTCGCGCCGGGCGAAGCCGGGGAACTCGTCATCACCACGCTGACCAAGGAAGCGCTGCCGATGGTGCGGTATCGCTCCCGCGATATCACGCGCCTGAACCACGAGCCCTGTGCCTGCGGCCGCAGCCATGTTCGCATCATGCGGGTCACCGGCCGCGACGACGACATGATGATCATCCGTGGCGTCAACGTGTATCCCTCGCAGGTCGAGGCGGTACTGGTCGGCGTCGCGGGCGTGGCGCCGCATTACCAGATCGTGCTGACGCGCGACGGCGCGCTCGACGCCATGACGGTCGAGGTTGAGACGGCGCCCGGCTCTCCCGCCGACGAATCGCATCGGAACCGAACCGCCAAGGAGATCGTCGGCCAGATCAAGGCACGGCTGGGCGTAAGCTGCGAGGTCGTCATCAAGGCAACCGGCGAAGTGCCACGCTCGCAGGGCAAGGCTGTGCGCGTCAGGGATTTAAGAAAGAAATGACTTGCAGCACGCGCGCTTCCCTATCGCGCCGCATGCGCATTGACGACGCCCGCCAGAATCCGCCGCGCCGGCGGCGGCCGGCCGTTCGATGATTTTACCTTGCCGGGCAGCTTGCCCTGTTCGAAAGCCTCGACCACCGCGTCGTGAACGTAGCTCTTGCTTCCCCGCGAAGACGCAATCGCCGGCGAAGGCCGCGCTGTTTCGCTGACAGATCATTTATGGTTCAATGCGCGCAGCACACACGCGATTACACGCTTTCCCGGTATCGAATTGACCGAAACAGTCGCTGAAATTCTCCACGCGCACCGGACCGGCACGGCAACGCCGGCCCAGACGGTGGCGCGGAGCTATGCGCGCATTGGTGAGCACGCCGACCCAGCGGTGTTCATCGGCCTGCGCGACGAAGCATCCGCAATTGCGGAGGCGAAGGCGTTGATGGCGGCCGGTGCGGAGGGGCGCCCGCTCTACGGCGTCCCGGTGGCGATCAAGGACAATATCGACGTGGGGGGATTGCCGACCACCGCCGGGTGCCCCACATTTGCCTACCATCCGGGCAAGGACGCCACCGTGGTCGCGAGGCTGCGGCACGCCGGCGCGATCGTCATCGGCAAGACCAACCTCGATCAATTCGCCACCGGCCTCGTCGGCACGCGCTCGCCTTATGGCATCCCGCGCAATACGTTCAATCCCGCGCTGATCCCCGGCGGCTCAAGCTCGGGCTCGGCCGTCGCTGTCGCGGCAGGCCTCGTGCCGCTGTCGCTCGGCACCGACACAGCAGGCTCCGGGCGCGTGCCTGCCGGGCTCAACAACATCGTCGGGCTGAAGCCAAGCCTCGGGCTCGTCTCGACCGCAGGCGTGGTGCCCGCCTGCCGCACGCTTGACTGCGTTTCGATCTTCGCCCTGACCACCGATGACTGCTGGAGCGCGCTCAGCGCCATCGCCGGCCCCGATCCGGCCGACCCCTATTCACGCGCGCACCCGCTTGGGCCTATCGGTTCCTTTGCAAAAGGCATCCGTATCGGCGTGCCGATCGCGGGCCAGCGGATTTTCTTTGGCGATCATGCCGCAAGCAACGCCTATGACGAAGCCATTGCGCGCGCCGCAGCCCTCGGCGCGCAGATCATCGACATCGACATCGAGCCGTTCTACGAGACGGCACGCCTGCTTTATGAAGGCCCCTGGGTGGCGGAGCGCTACATCGTGCTCAAGTCGCTGCTGGCGTCATCGCCAGACTCGATTCACCCGGTCACCAAAGAAGTCATCATGCAGGGCGCACGCCCGACCGCGGTGGATGCATTCTCCGCATTCTACAAATTGGAGGAGTTGCGGCGGGTGCGCGACGTTACGTTCCGGCAGATCGACGTGCTGCTGCTGCCGACCGCACCCACCGCCTATACGGTCAAGCAGGTGCTGACCGATCCAATCCAGCTCAACAGCAGGCTCGGCACCTATACCAACTTCGTGAATTTGCTCGATTTGTGCGGGCTGGCGGTGCCATCGTCGCTGCGCGAGGACGGCACGCCCTGCGGCATCACGCTGCTGGCGCCTTCGGGTCACGATGCGCTCCTGTCATCCATTGGGCGCGTCTTTCATGCCGACACCGCCCTGCCGCTGGGGGCGCTCAAAGCGCCGCAGCCGTCGCTCGCGCCGCTTGCCCCGGTGCGCAAAGTCGACGAAATCGCAATCGCCGTGGTCGGCGCCCATTTGTCCGGCATGCCGCTCAACGGCGAATTGAAGTCGGAGCGAGCCCGCTTTCTCGAGGTCACGGCCACCGCGCCCGACTATCGGCTTTTTGCCCTCGGGGGCCAGGTGCCCCGGCCGGGCATGCTGCGCGTCGCGCAGGGCGCCGGTGCGGCCATCGAGCTCGAGATCTGGGCCATGCCCGCCGACGGCTTTGGCCGTTTCGTCGCGGCTATTCCGCCGCCGCTCAGCATCGGCACGCTGCGGCTCGCCGATGGACGAACGGTGAAAGGCTTCCTGGTCGAGGTCGATGCGACCGCGGGTGCAGAAGATATCTCGCGCTTCGGCGGCTGGCGCAACTATGTCGCGCGGGACAAGGTCCCGGCGGCGTAAGCCTCGTAGGCTTCACGCACCGTCGCGATATGGGCGCGCATGGCGTTGGCCGCGCGCTCGCGTTCGCCGCGCTGGATCGCAACCACCACCCGCTCGTGCTCCAGATGCGATTGTGCTAGCCGGCCCAAGGCGCGGAACTGGGCGCGACGGAACGGCTGCACGCGCGCCCGCGTCGCCAGCGTCATCTCGGCAAGGTAGGCGTTGTGCGCGCCGGCATAGATGGCGCCGTGAAACGCTTCGTTGACCTCGTGAAAACGCTGCGGATCGCCGGTGTGGATGAGCGCGCGCATCTCCTCATGCGCGAGTTCCAGGGCCCGGCGCCCGGCGCCCGTCATGCGCTCGGCGGCAAAGCCCGCGCACAGCGCTTCCAGCTCCGCCATGGCCTCGAACATGCCGATCAGCCGCTCCTCGCTCGGCTGCGCCACCACCGCAGCACGGTGGGCGCGCGCCTCGATCAGGCCCGAAGCGGTGAGCTGGCGGATCGCCTCGCGCACCGGCGTGCGCGAAACCTGAAAGCGCCGCGCCAGCTCCATCTCGTCGAGCGCAGCACCAGGCTCAAGCGTCCCGCGCACGATCTCATCTGCGAGTTGAAGGCGCAGCTCCTCCGCAAGCGTGCGGCAGCCCTCGCGAAGAACGATGCTCACGACTGTTTCGCAGATACGATCCGACGCATTCCGCTCTCCCTAGATATTCGGCTGCGGGGCGCTTGCGACGCCCGCTTGTTCCAGCGCGTGTGCCACCCGCAGGGCTAGGTCCTCGCGCCACGGCGCGGCGATGATCTGCACGGCAATCGGCAGCGGCGTGAGCGGCACCGGCGCCGCCACAACCGGCAGACCGATGAATGAAATGGGCTGGGTGTAGATGCCGATGTTGGGACGAAGCGGCATCTCGACGCCGTCGAGCACAAATGTCTTTTGCCCGAGCCTAGGCGCGACGCAGGGCGTCGCCGGCGCGAGGATGACATCGACGCTCTCGAAGAGCTCCAGCGCCCGCTCGCGGTACCAGCGGCGGAATTTCTGCGCCTGGTTAACGAGCGCCGCCGGCACCATCGTCCCCGCGATCAGCCGGTCGCGCACCTCAGGATCGAAGTCGGCGGCGCGGCTGCGCAAGCGGTCGAGATGCAGAGCAGAGCCTTCTGTTGCGGTGATGACATAGGCTGCCGCGCGCGCACGGGCGGCTTCGGGGATTTCAATCTCACGACGGGCGTCGAGTGCCATGGCGACACGGTCCATCGCGTCGCGAGTTTCAGTGGAGGCGCCTTTGCGGAAATAGCCACCAGCAACCGCGATCCGCAAATCGGCGGTGCCACGATTGAGCGAACGCAGCGTGGGCTCGGCCGCCCGGTCGACGCAGACCGGATCGTCGGCATCGTGCCCCTGCATCGCGTCATACGCGAGCGCCAGATCCTTGGCGGTCCGCGCGAACGGCCCGAGATGGTCGAAGCTCGACACGAATGGAAAGGTATGTGCGCGCGACAACCGCCCGTAGGTCGGCTTCAGCCCGAAGATGCCGCAGAACGACGACGGCACGCGGATCGAACCGTTGGTGTCGGAACCGAGCGCGAGCGGAACAAGCCCGCCCGCCACCGCGCCGCCGGAACCGCCGGACGAGCCGCCGGTCATGCGCGACAGATCGTGCGGATTGCACGAGGCGCCGTCGTGCACATTCTCGCCGGTGAAATCGTAGGCGTATTCGCCCATGTTGAGCGCGCCGACGAGAATCGCGCCGGTCCGCTCCAGCCGCTCGATCAGCGTCGCGTCGCGCTCGGCCGGAGCGGTGCTGCGGTTGATCTTGGAACCGGCCAGTGTCGTCACGCCTTTGATGTCGAAAAGATTCTTGACCGCGAAAGGAACGCCGGCCAGTGCCCCGAGCGGCTGGCCTTCGCGCCTCGCCTGATCGAGCGCGCGGGCCTTGGCACGCGCCCGGTCGGCCAAGACGTCGGTAAAGGCGTTGAGCTTTGGATTGAGACTCTTGATGCGCGCGAGCGCAGCCTCGGTGACGGCAAGAGCGCTACGTTCGCCGCCGGCAACGGCCCGTGCGATCTCCGAGGCACTCGTCCAATCCATCGCCGCGACCTCAAGCCCTGAACACCGGTCCCGGCTCGGCGTCGTCCGGCAGAGCAAAGTCCGTCACCAGCGCGCCAAGCCGCAGGGTGACCTCGATATTGCTGCGCACCGCCGGCAGCCACGCCTTGTCAATCGTGAGGCCGAGCGCGGCGCTGCCTGCGGCGATGAAATCGTCGAGCGGATCGCGCGATGCAGGCTTGACGCGCCTGGCAGGCTTGCGGCCCTTACGCACGGCCTTCGCCTTTCGCGGACGCCGCGTCATGACCCGGCCGCCGCGGCTCTGGCCGGGTCGGCGTGCTCCGGCTCGAAGGTCGGATGCGGGATCGCTGCGAGCAGATCGCGGGTATACTGCGCTTCCGGCGCAAACAGCACCCGCTCGGTCGGCCCCTCCTCGACGATCTTTCCGGCCATCATAACGATGACCCGGTCGCACAACAGCCGCACCACGTTGAGATCGTGCGAGACGAACAGATAGCTCATCCCAAGCTGCTCCTTGAGATCCTGCAACAGATTGAGCACGACCGCCTGCACCGACACGTCCAACGCCGCGGTCGGCTCGTCGAGAATGATCAGATCGGGCTTGAGCGCGATCGCGCGCGCAATGCCGACGCGCGCCTTCTGGCCGCCGGAAAGCTGGTGCGGAAAGCGGTCGAGCAAATCGACTGGTAGACCTACTTGCAGCGCCAGTTCCTCGCAGCGGGCGCGGACGGCGTCCCGGCCGCGAATATCGCTAAGCCGGAGAATTGGATCGGCAATGGCGCGCGCCGCGGTAAAGCGGGGGTTGAGGCTGTCGGTCGGATCCTGGAACACCATCTGGATGCGCCGGCGCATCGGCAGCTTGGCGAATTGCTTGGCTGGAATCTCGCCGATGTCCTCGCCGTCGAACATGATCGTTCCGTCGGTCTTGTCGATCAGGCGCATCACCATGGTGGAAGTGGTCGACTTGCCGCAGCCGGACTCACCGACCAGACCAACACTTTCGCCGCGGTGAACGCTGAAGCTGATGCCGTCGACGGCGCGGAACACCTCGGGCTCCGGCGCGGGACCGCGGCGCATGAGCTTGCTCATGGCGCCTCCAAAGCCCTCGAGGCCCTTGCGCGGATATTCCTTGATCAGCTTTTCGACGACCAGCAGCGGCTTGCGATCGGCCACCGGAAGCTTGGTGATCGTGCCGCCCGGCACCGGAGGCGTCTCCTCCTCAGGCAACAATTCGCGCAGCGACACGCCGGGACGCGGCGTCGCACGCATCAGCTTGCGGGTGTAGCGATGCTCGGGCGCGGTGAAGATGCCGCGTGCGGTCGCGGTCTCGACGACTTGGCCCTTTTCCATCACCACGACCTTGTCGCAGTAAGTGGCGGCAAGCCCGAGATCGTGCGTGATCAGGATCGTCGACATGCCGCGCGCGCGAGTCAACTCCACGATCAGTTCCATCACCGTTTTCTGCGTGGTGACGTCGAGGCCGGTGGTCGGCTCATCCGCGATCAGCAGTTGCGGGCGGCAGGCCAGCGCCAGCGCAATGACGACGCGCTGGCACATACCGCCGGACAATTCGAACGGATAAGCGTGATAACGCTCGCGCGGCCGCGCGATACGGACCTGATCGAGGATCTCGACAGCCTTCTCGGTGACCTCCGAGGGTGCCGCCTTGACGTGCTCCAGCAGCACGTCTTCGATCTGCCGTCCGACCTTGCGGATCGGATTAAGAGCCGCCCGCGGGTTCTGGAAGATCATCGAGATTTCGCGGCCGCGAATGTCGCGCATCTCGTCTTCGCTTGCTTGCCGCACGTCGATATTGGTGAACATCACCGAGCCTTCGGCCATCCGTCCGGCGCGGTCAAGGATGCGCATCACGGCGTAGGACGTGACCGATTTACCTGAGCCTGAACTCGCCGACGATGGCGACGGTTTCACCCTTGGCGACCGAGACATTGACGTGCCGTACGGCGGTGACGATGCCGCGGCGAGTTTGAAACTCCACCGTCAGATCGCGAACGTCGAGCAGCGGGATTGCGGTCATGACGTGCGCCTCAGGTTCGCCGTTGCGGGTCGACAATATCGCGAAGCCCATCGCCGAGCAGATTGAAGCAGAACACCGCGATCATCAGCGCTAGGCCGGGAAAGAACGCGATCCACCACTCGCCGGACACCATGAAGGCCGCGCCCTCCGCCACCATGATTCCCCATTCGGCCGTCGGCGGCCGCACGCCGAGGCCGATGAACGACAGGCCGGCGGCGTTGAGGATGGCGTAGCCCATGGTGAGCGACATCTGCACGATCATGATCGGCATGATGTTCGGTAACACCTGACCTAGCAGGATACGGAATTCGCCGTTGCCCGACAGCCGAGCGGCCTGCACGAAGCCGGCCTCGCGCCGGACGTTGGCCTCGGCGCGAGCGACGCGGGCGTAGAGCGGGAAGTTCACGATCGCGGTGGCGAGGATGATGTTCTCCACCGTGTTGCCGAGGGCGGCGACGATGCCCATGGCAAGCACGAACAGCGGGAACGCCATGATGGTGTCGGCGATGCGGCCGACGATGCGGTCGGTCCAGCCGCCGAAGAATCCCGCGGCAACGCCGGCGAGCCCGCCCATCAGAAACACCAATGCGACCGACGCGACGGCGATGAAGAAATCGAGCCGGGTGGCGACGACCACACGGCTGAACACGTCGCGGCCGAGCTGATCGGTGCCGAACCAGTGTTTCCACGAGGGCGACTGGAGCGCGGCCAGCGTGTCGCTCGCCAGCGGATCGTACGGCACGATCGTGGGGCCGAGCACGGCGGCAACCACGATCAGCATGAACAGGCCGAACGCAAAGCCCGTGACCCTGTTCTCGGCGACGACATAGCGGCCGTGCCGGAACAGCGCACCAATGCCGCTGGACGATTGTTGAGGCGTGACGACGGTGTCGGTCATGCTTCAAGCCTCACCCGCGGATCGATCAGTCCGTAGAGGATATCGATTATGAGGTTGAGCGCGACATACATGATCGCCATGGTGAGCACGAAGCCCTGCAAAGGCGCGAAATCGGAGGCGATCAGCGCCTCGACCGCGAACGAGCCGATGCCCGGCCAGGCGAACACCTTCTCGACCAGCACATTGGCGCCGAGCAGGAACGAGAACACCATGCCGAGTGTGGTCACCACCGGGATCATCGCGTTGCGGAAGGCGTAGGTGACGATGACCATGTAGGGCGAAAGCCCGCTGGCGCGCGCGGTGCGCACGAAATCGGAGGCCAGCACCGCCAGCATCGAGGCGCGGGTCATGCGCGCGATCGGCGCCAGCGAGAAGATCGCAAGCGTCGTTGCAGGCAAGATCAATTGCTTGAGGCTTGCCCAGAACACCTCAAGATTGCCGGCGATCAGGCTGTCGATCAGATAGAACCCGGTGAACGCCGGCGGCGGACTTGTGAAAACGTCGAGCCGTCCAAGCGGCGCCGGCGCCCAGCCGAGCAGATAATAGAAGACGTAAACCAGGATCAGCCCGGTGAAGAACACCGGCAGCGACACGCCCGCAGTGGTGACGACGCGGCAGGCATGGTCGATCAGCGAGCCAGGCTTGGTTGCTGCCAGGATGCCAAGCGGCACCGCGATCAGAATCGACACGATCAGGCCGAGCAGCGTCAGTTCAGCCGAGGCCGGCAAGCGGGCCTTGATCTCCTTGCCGACTGGCTGTCCGGTGGTCAGCGAATTGCCAAGGTCGCCGTGCGCCAGATCGTTGACGTAATTGCCGAACTGGACGATCAGCGGCTTGTCGAGGCCAAGCTGCGCCCTAACCTGCTCGATTGCCTCCTTGGTCGCCGCGGGTCCCGCGAAATAGGCAGCCGGATCGCCGGGTAGCGCGCGGGTGAGCAAGAACGTGACGATGACAACGCCGATCAGGCTCGGCACCGCCATCAGCATTCGCTTGCAGAACATGCTCAGCATGATGACCTCTCAGTCGCCGCGCGCACTTTGGGTCGCCATGGTCGGACCAGATGTGCGCAAGCGGACATCCCTGGTCCGGCCATCCGCACCCCAAGGGCACGGACGCCTGCGCGTCACGCAGGCATGACGAGCTCGTTACCCCTTTGAAAACGCCCGATAGTCGAGACGACGGTGGAACCAATACTGGTAACCAGTGACATTCTTTTGCATCGCCACGTTAGAGTACGGCTGGAACAGGGGGATGCGCGGTATGTCGTTAAAGGCGAGGTCGACGAAACCCTTCACGTCTTTCTCGTAATTCGCTTTGTCACCGCTGGCGGCGGCCGTAACAGCGCCGTCGATGAACCCATCCATCTCCTTCGACTGATAGCTCATCGTATTGAAGATCGAATTTTTGCCGTGATAGCACCAGATGAAGAAATACTCGGGATAGTCGAGCCAACCCGAGAACACATTGGTGTAGAGCGGCAGAACCTTCTTGTTCAGCTCGGTGCGGAAGTTGGCGCCCGGGATCTTGTTGATCGTACACTTGATGCCGATCTGGCCGAGGCTCTCCTGCACCAGCACGCAAAGCGGCTCGTTGACGGTCGCAAAGCCGAGATCGAACGACAGCGTGGTCTCGAAGCCGTTGGGATAGCCAGCCTCTGCCAGCAGCGCCTTAGCCTTCGCTATGTCGGTGTTGTACTTGTGCTGCTGCGGCCAGGCGACCTCGGTCGCCTTGTCGGCCGCTCCGCCGAACATCGGCTTGGCAAGGCCGAACAGAACGGCCTCGGTGATCTTCTGGTAGGGCACCGCGTAGGCGACGGCCTGCCGGACTTTGGGATTGTCGAACGGCGGATTCTTGACGTTCATGCCAAGGTACTGGACGCCGTTGGAAAACGGTGTCGAGATGATGTTGAGCTTGCCGGCGTCCTTGAGCTCGACGAAGTCCTTATTGGGAAGCTCGTAGGAAATGTCCGCGTCGCCGCGCTCAAGCAGCGCGCGCCGGTTTCCGGCGGACGGCACCATGCGCCAGACCACGCGCTTGACCTTCGGCAGCGGGCCGCCGATCCATTTATCGTTACGCTCCAGGATCACTTCGGAGCCCGCGTTCCAGCTCACCACGCGATAAGCGCCGCTGCCCGCCGTGTTCTGCTTCGTGTATTCCATGCCCCACGGATCTTTTTCCGTGGCGTTCTTCTTGACCAGCTCGGAGTTGTAGATCGCGGGCACAACGACTGCGAGATCGGGGATGGTCAGGCGGTCCTTGCGGAGAAAATCGACGCGAACGGTGTGGTCGTCCACGACGACGAACTGCTCCGGCTTGCTGAGCGACCCGGCGCCCATCTGGAAGGTCGGGAAGCCGCCGACGGTAACGGCGCGGTCGAGCGACCATTTCACGTCCTTGGCGGTGACCGGCGTGCCGTCCTGGAACGTGGCGCTCTTTTTCAATTTGAAGGTGACGGACATGTCGCCGACGTTCATGTCCTCGGCGAGTTCGCCCTTGAACTTGTCCTTGTCGTAATAGAGCTGGCCGTTCGGGCCGGTCTTCATCTCATGGGTAATGAGCCGGTCGTAGCAGTTCCAGGACACCTCATAGCCCGGCACGTTGGTGCCGACGCCGTGAATGTCGATGTTGTTGGGTCCGCTTTCGGAGACGATGAGCAATGTCTCCTGCCGCGACTGGGCCTTGGCCGGCGAGAAGATCGCGGGCGCGGTGACCATGCTGGCCCCGGCCACGGCGGCGGTGGATTTGAGGAAATCGCGACGTTTCATGGGAAGCCCCCTCGAGCTCGAACCGACAGTGTTCGAGGGATGCTTCCGCAAGGGTCATGCCAGTTTCAGCAAAGCTTCCGGAAATCGCTAAGCCCTTGCTTCCTGGCCTATTTCTTCAAAAATGCAGGCCGGGCCCCGGCTTGCGGGCGCCGCACGGGCAAAAATCAATTGCATACAATATGAAAAAGCATGCCCAAAACTTGGGCGGCCTCGCATCCGCTCACAAGTCGCGGACGTGCGGCAGCACCTCATCAGCAAGGACTCGCAGCGAGCGCATGATCTCCGCCTGCGGCAACGAGCCGAAGTCGGTCAGCAGGCCGACCTGGGTGATGCCGGCGTCGCGCAATTGCCGGATGCGGGCGATCGTCTGCTTGGGGCCGCCCATCACCACGCGCCCCGGATAATAGGTCTGGAATCCGAGTTCGCGCTGGCCGGCTTCGCGCCGTTCGTAGCCCTTGTACGCAGTCGGGTCCGGAGGCTTACGCGCCGCTTCGATGCCGGCGGCGGCATATTCGCTCATCGGCGTGTGCACCAACTTTTGCAGCCGGTCGTCATCATCACTCTCCAGGAAATGCGCGTGATAGACGCAGCAGATTTCATGGTCTTCGACGCGGCGGCCGTTCTTGCGCAGCGCTTCGCGATACCAGCCGATGCGTTCGACCGCGATCGGATGATCGACGTGATAGGCGACATAGAGCAGGTTGTGGCCCTGCTGCGCGGTCCACTCGAAGCTTTCCGGCGACATCAGGCAGGCAACCCAGATTGGTGGATGCGGCTTCTGGTAGACTGGCGGCAACAGCGGCATGCCCGACAACTCGGGCCGGAACTTGCTCTTGAACTCCATGGTCGGGCCGGCCCAGGCCTGCTTGACGAGTTCGACTCCCTCCTCGACCCGCTCGCGGCTTTCCTTCATGTCGACGCCGAAGATATCGAACTCGTCACGAATGAAGCCGCGCCCGACGCCAAAGTCGAAGCGGCCCTGTGACAACTGGTCAAGCGTCGCCGCCTGCTCGGCCACCCGGACAGGATCGTTGAGCGGCAACACGGTGGCGCCGGTGCCGAGCCGGATGCGCTTGGTGCGGCCGGCGAGATAGGAGAGGAATGCGAAGTTCGACGGAAACAGTCCGCCGTGGCGGACGAAGTGGTGCTCGACAATCCAGGCGTAGTCGATGCCGACGCTATCGGCGAACTCGATCTGCTCGATGATCCCGCGATAGTGCGTCTGGGCGTCGCGCACCGCAGGCAGATAGGTCGGCAGGTAGAACAGCCCGAACTTCATGGGATGCGACCGTCCCGGTTGGCCGGCGATAACGCCGGCCGCCGCTGGTCACGCGGCGCGCCGGCGGATCAATCGATTCTATTGCCGATACTTCTTGGCGGCTGCGAGCAGCGCCTCGTAGTCGTCCTTGACCTTGGGATTGGCAGCCAGAATCGTAGCGGCCACCGGCGCCACCAGATCAACGTAGCGCTTCGATTCGGCGGGCGACATCGTGATGACCTCGCCGCCGTTCTTCTTCCAAGTGTCTTCCTTGCTCTTGATGTCTTCGATGTTCCAATCCGCGTATGCGACCTCGGCCTTGCGGGTTTCTTCCCGAACAATCTTTTCGAGTTCGGGCCCGAGCGACTTCAGCCATTGCCGGTTGGCGACGATCGGCGCGGCGAACAACGTCGCCGGCAGAAAGGTCATGGGCTTGGCGATGTCGTAGTATTTGAAGGCGACATAGGGCGCCGCCGCCCCGACCATGCCGTCGATCGTCTTGTTCTGCATCGCCGGCAACGCCTCTCCGAGCGGGAGCGACACCGGAATGACGCCGACCTTTTTCAGCGGGTCGACCTGGATCGGCGCGCCGCCCTGGGTGCGGATCTTCTGCCCCTGGAAGTCAGCGACCGTACGGATCGCCTTGTGGCTCAGAATCATCAGCGGGCTGTAGAGGGCGTGCGACAGCATCTCGACGCCCTTGTCGGCGCCCCAGGTTGCCATGCGGGCGCGGATGTCAGGATCGGTCAGCATTTTGTTGCCGTGCAACAGATCGTCGAACAACCCGGGCGCATCCAGCACCTGGAAACGCGGCTCCAGGCTCACCCAGAACCCGTTGGCCGCCGATGCCGCTTCGATCGTGCCAAGCGCCACGCCCTCCACCACCGCCGGAAGCTGGCCGAGCTGGTTGGCCGGATAGATATCGACCTTGATCTTACCGCCCGCCCGCTGCTCGATTCCGGCTTTCACCCGCTTGAAATATTCGTGGGTCACGTCGTTGATGGTCGGCTGTGACAGCTTCATGGTGAACTGTTGCGCGTTTGCGGGCGCCGCGGCGAATACGCCCGCCGCCAACAAGCCGATCAAACCAAGCCGTCGTGGATGGTGGTGGTCATCTGTTCGATCCTCCCTGACATTTGGTCTCAAGCACTGACTTGGATTATTTGGCGAGCAGATACCGCACACCTATCAGCGAGATGTCCGGTATGTACGTGATCAGCGCCAAAGCGATCAGATAGATTATCACGAACGGGATGATGCCGCGATAGATCATCTCAAGCTTGAGGCCGAGCACGGATTGCGCGACGAAGATATTGATCCCGAACGGCGGATGGAACAGGCCGATCGCCAGATTGACGGTCACCACGATGCCGAAATGCACCGTGTCGATGCCGACCGCCTTCACCATCGGCACCAGCAGCGGGCTGAGCAGCAGGATCGCCGACAGCGGATCGAGGAAGCAGCCGACCAGCAGCAGCAGGATGTTGATGGCGAGCAGCAGCATCCAGGCCGATACGTTCAACGACTGCAGCCAGGCGGTGATCGGTGGCCGGCACCTGGTTCACGGTCAGCAGCCAGGCGAACACGCCGGCGCAGGCCACGATGATGAGGATCTGGCCGGTGAACATCACCGTCGAGGCAGCCGCCTCGACGATGTCGCGCGGGCCCAGCTCGCGGAACACCAAGGTGGTGACGAGGGCGGCATAGACGCAGGCGACGGCGGCCGCTTCGGTCGGCGAGAACACGCCGCCGTAGATGCCGCCGAGGATGATCACCGGCGCGCCCAGCGCCCACAGGCTGCGGCCGGCGGCGTGCAGAAACCGCTTGCGGTCGAACGGTTCGCCCGGCGCCGAAATTCTCCCGCCGCGCCCGCCACATGACATAGAGCGCGATCATGCCGGCGATCATCAGCCCGGGGATGACACCGGCGGCATAGAGCCGCGCCACCGATTCCTCCGCCGCCGCGCCATAGACGATCATCGGAATGCTGGGCGGGATGATGACGTCGATGGCGCCGACCGACGGTGATCAGCCCCGCGGTGAAGGTTTCCGGGTAACCGGCGCGCCGCATCGCCGGCACCATGACCTTGCCGATGGTCGCGACGGTCGCGGCGCTGGCGCCGGAGATCGCGCCGAAGATCGCGGAGGTGCCGACCGTCGTGACGCCGAGGCTGCCGCGCACCGAGCCGACGCCGCTCTGCACGAAATCGACCAGCCGCTGCGCCACGCTGCCACGCCCCATCAACTCGCCGGCGTAGATGAAGAACGGCACCGCAAGCAGCGGCGTCGCATTGACCGAGCCGAACAGATTCTGGTGCACCACCATCAGCGGCACGTGCATAAAAAACACCAGCGCGACGGTGACGGCCAGTCAGCAGCACCATGAAAATCGGAAAACCGAGCAGCAGCAGGGCGACCGGCACGACGAAAAGGGCGAATGTCATTCTCGTACCTCGCCGTCGGCGGGCGCCGAATGCTCGTCCATCCGCGTGGTCATGACCGTGACAAGACGCCAGCCCGCGATCAGCAAGATCAAGGCAAATCCCAGCGCCACGACGCCATGGGGAATCCACATCGGGACTCCCGCCATGTCACTGGTGCGGCCGATCCGAAACATCTGCGAGGCATAAAAATAGGATTGCGAAAGAACGAAGCCGGCGAGAGTGATCAGCACGATCTGCTCGGCGATCCGCAGCGCAAGACGTATGGCCCTGGCATGAACTGGACAAGCACGTCCATCCGCAAATGCTCGTTACGGCGCGTCACCACCACCGCACCGAGAAAAGTCATGGCGACCATGATGAAAACCTGGACCTCGTCGGAAGCAAGCAACGAGACACCAAATACATAGCGTCCCACGACGTTGCCGAAGTTGAGCAAGACGGCCACGATAAAAGCGAGCGCCAGCGCGAGTTCGATGGCCCGCGCCATGCGGTCGAGCGCTTTGTCGATCACCGAAAACATCCCCCGATACACGCCGCCCAGGCATCATGCCCTCAATCAATTCGTTCGAACAGACGCTGAAGGTGAACTATCCTGCGGAATTGCCAGCCATGCGCGTCTCTGGACGCGGCTCCTCGCGATCGCATGGGCCGGGAACTTGAAACGGATGGCGCTCTCCGCGCACACTATGCCGGACAAGAATGTCCCTGCGGTCGGTCAAGCATCTGCGTACGCGGCTCCATGAACGTCTCCAGCCCTCCCAAAGCAGATTCCCTGTCGGACGCCGATCGCGGATTGCTGCGCAATTCAGTCCGCGATTTTCTCTCAAAGCGTTGGCCAACCGAGCATGCCGTGGAGCAGTCGAGCAGCGCGGATGCCATTGCGGCTCTATGGCGGGAGCTAGCCGGTCAGGGCCTTGCCTCGCTCGGCGCTGATGCCGCCGAGGCAGGCTTGCGGGAAATTGTGCTGGTGTTCGAGGAATTGGGGCGCGCTTCCTGCCCGGCGCCGCTACTCGGTGCGGTGGCCGCCAATCTCGCGCTCGCCGGCCAGCACTCGAACACTGTACATGCGATGCTTGAAGACCTCCATCAAGGCAACGCAATGATGGCAGTAGCCCTCGGCGCGTTCGATGGCGACCCGGCCGCAGGGCGAGCGGACATCCGCGGCGATACACTGTCGGGCAAAGCCGCGTTTGTGGAAGGCGCACAGACGGCGACGCACTTCCTTGTCTTCACCAGCACGCCAGCAGGCGCGGCGCTGGTGGCAGGTGGCGCGCCAGGATTGAAAATGCAAGTCACGCCCGGCCTCGCTGTGCCACCGTTCTCCGAACTTACGTTCGTGAACACGCCGGCCGCGCCATTGGATATTCCTTCCGAGACGTTGGCGGACATCGCGCTGGTCGCGAGGCTCGCTTGCGCCGGCCGGGCGCTCGGCTCGGCGCGAGCGGGCATTCGAGCTTGCCGTCGATCACGCCAAGATACGAAAGCAATTCGGCCAGTTGATCGGCCAGTTCCAGGCCGTCCAGCACAAACTCGTCAATTGCCTGATCAGCCTGGACGGCGCGCGGTTAACGCTCGAAGCGGCAGCCGAGGCGCGCGACAACGACAACCCCGACTGGCGCGTGTTCGCTTTGTCGGCACTCGCCTTCGCGGGTCCGGCGCTGCGGACGGTGTCGATCGAGACACACCGGGCGCTCGGCGCCATCGGCTATGCCGAGGAGCATGAAGCGCCGCGGCATTTCCGCCGCGTGCACGCCGATCTCGCCCGATTCGGCGGTGCGCCGCGCGCACGAGCCGAGCTTGCCGATTTCGTGCTCGGTCCAGCAGCATGAGCGCCCTTCCCGCCCATGACATGGGACCGGCCGCGAACGCCTTCCGTAAAGAAGTGCGCGACTGGCTCGCCAGGCATTGGACGCCGGAACGGCGCGCGGCGCATTTGCGCAAGCCGTTCAAGGAGCGCGGCTGGGACAAGGAATTCTCCAAGCTGATGGGTCGAGATGGCTGGATCGGCGTCGGCTGGCCAAAGGAGTTCGGCGGCCAGGGCCGCAGCCCGACCGAGCAGATCGCATTCATCACCGAGATGGCGAATGCCAGTGCACCCATCCAGGCGCACAGCACCGGCGAGTCGATCGTCGCGCAGGCTCTGTTTTTCACATGGCACCAGGCAGCAGCAGGACGAATGGCTGTCCGCCATCCACCGCGGCGAGCGAACCTTTGCGTTGGGCTACAGCGAGCCGGAAGCCGGCTCCGACCTCGCCGCGCTCCGCACGCGCGCCGTCCGCGACGGCGACGACTGGGTCGTCAACGGACAGAAGCTGTGGTCGACCGGCGGCGACAAAGCGGATTACATCTGGCTCGCGGTGCGGACCGATCCGGACGCAAAAAAGCACGCAGGCATCAGCGTCCTGATGGTCGATCTTGCCTCGCCCGGAGTCACGATCCGGCCGAGCCTTGCGCTTTACGGCAAGACCTTCAGCGCGCAGTTCTACGACAACGTGCGGGTGCCGGCAAACAACATGGTCGGCGCGGTCAACAATGGCTGGAAGGTCATCACCGATGCGCTCGCCGCCGAGCGGGTCATGATCGGCGGCACACGCATGGCGGGGCTCGAGCGCGCGTTTGACCATCTCACCGAATACCTGAAGACTGCCGTGGCCGGCGGCAAGGCGCTGAAGAACGACCCGGTGATCCGCGATCGTATCGGCGCGCTCGCCGCCGACATCGAGGTGGCACGCCAGTTCCAGATGCGGAATTCGCGGCTGATCGAGCAAGGCAAGGTTCCGGTCCATGAAGCGGCGATGGGCAAGGTGTTCGCCAGCGAGTTGCAGGAGCGGCTGGGCCAGGCAGCACTCGATATTCTGGGCACCGGCGGCCTTTTGTCCGAGGATGCCGGTGGCGCCCCGATCGGCGGGGAGATGGAACAACTGCTGCGTCATGCCATCATGGGTATGATCGGCGGCGGCACCAGCGAAATCCAGCGAAACGTCATCGCGCAGCGGGGGCTGGATTTGCCCCGCTGAATGAGGAGCGATTTATGAGCGAAGAGCAAACGGTCACCTACGAGCTGGAGGGCGAGATCGCCCTGGTCGGCCTCAACCGGCCGGACAAACGCAACTGCTTCAATCCGACGGTGATGAAGCAGTTGCGCGAGGCGATCGAGCGCGCCGGTGAAGAGGCCAAGTGCGGCATCATCTTCGGCCATGGCGACAATTTCTGCGCCGGCCTCGATCTGCGCTGGGCCGCGGAAAGCTGGAAGACCGGGCGCTCGGAGCGTCTGCCGTTCCAGTTCAACCGCAACAGCTATTTCGAGGCGATGGCGCGCGGCAACATCCCCTTCATCGCAGCGCTGCACGGCGCGACGCTTGGCGGCGGGCTCGAGACGGCCGCGGCCGCGCACATCCGCGTTGCCGACGAAACCACGTTCTTCGGACTGCCTGAAGGCACGCGCGGCATCTTCATCGGCGGCGGCGGCTCGGTTCGCGTGGCGCGGCTGATCGGCTTTGCCCGCATGCAGGACATGATGCTGACCGGCCGCGTGCTCAAGGCCGATGAAGCCGAGCGCTACGGCATCGTGCAATATGTCGTGCCGAAGGGCCAGCAGATGGCCAAGGCCAAGGAACTGGCGTTGAAAATCTGCAAGAACGCACCGCTGTCCAACTTCGCCATCACCAACAGCCTGCCGCGATTGCAGGATATGTCCTACGACGACGGCCTCTATTTCGAGCGCATGGTGGCGGAATACACTCGCAGCCCGGAGTCGATTCAGCGGCTGCATCAGTTCCTCGACAAGACCGCGCCGCGGGTGCGTCCGCGATCAGCAACTGATACGACAGCGACATTCAAGAATTAGAGGGAGTGAAACGATGAGCCTGCGTGACCACGCGATCGTGGCCTACGCCGAAACCAAGGTGATGGAGAAAAGCGACCGCGACGTTTTCGTCCTGATCGGTGAAATGCTCGAGTCGCTGCTCGACAGCACCGGCATTGAAAAGAACGAGATCGATGGGCTCGTGGTGGCGGGGATGACCGGCACCGGCGCCGGCAACATCTTCTGGCCGCAGACCATAGCCGACGTGCTGGGTCTCCAGGTCGGCTTCTGCGAGCAGGTGAATATCGGCGGCTGCTCGGCGGCGGGCTGCGTGGTGCGCGCGGCCGCCGCGATCGAATACGGATTGTGCGAAATCGCGTTCCTGTCGTTCTCCGACACCCATGTGCTGGAGGACAGGACCGATCACTCCCACACCTATCGGCGCGAATGGACCGACCCCTACGGCCTGATGGGTCCGCCCGGCGCCTTCGGTTTGCTGCAGCCGCGCTTACGAGGCGAAATACGGTCTCGACTACCGCATGCTCGGCAAGCTTGCGGTAACGCAGCGCAACCACGCAATCATGAACGAGCACGCCTGCGAAAAGCTGCGGGTGCCGATCACCATCGACGATTACTTGAATTCTCGCATGATCGCCGATCCGATCCGGCTGCTGGACTGCGTGATGCGGGCCGACGGCGGGTCCGGTCTCCTCATGATGAGCCGCAAGAAAGCCAAGGAAAAGGGCCTTACCAAGAACATCATTCCGATCGGCTATGCCGAGCTCACGAATTATCTCGGCGGCGAGAATCTCGTCGACGTGACCAAGAGCGGCCACCAGATTTGCGGCGAGAAGGCGCTCAAGCAGGCCGGCCTGGGCATCAAGGACATGAAGTCCTTCCACCCGTATGACGACTTCATCATCGCGATCATGCTGCAGATGGAAGCCTTCGGCTTCTGCAAAGCCGGCCAGGGTATCCCTTACGTCCGCGAGATGAACTTTGCCTACAACGGCGATCTGCCGCTCAACACCGGCGGCGGGCAGATATCGGCCGGACAGGCGGCAGGTTCGTCGGAAAATCTGATCGAAGCGGTGCGGCAATTGCGCCGCGAGGCGGGCGACCGCCAGATCAAGGACACCACCAACGCGCTGGTGACCGGCATCGGCTGGATCAACTACGCGACGCAACTGGGGCTCAAGTGCAGCCCTCGTGCTAGTCCCGGAATAAGCGAGGCGATCATGACCAAGGCATTGAACGACACTCTCAGCGTCAAGCGCAGCATCAAGCACTTCGACTTCTCAGAGCCCTACTGGGAGGGCACCAAGCAGAAGAAGCTCGTACTTCAGCGCTGCAAGGTCACCAAGAAGTATCAGCACTTCCCGCGGCCGGTGAGCATCTTCACGGGGCGGACACGCGACATCGAGTGGAGCGAGGTCTCCGGCAAGGGGCAAGTCTATTCGTACACCATCACCGAGCGGGGCCCGCCTGCTTTCCGCGGCCAGGAGCCCTACGCGCTGGTCTGCGTGACCCTCGACGTCGGCGTCAATTTCGTCGCCAACATCGTGAACTGCACGCCCGACGAACTGAAGGTCGGCATGAAGGTGAAGCCGTTCTGGCATCCGCTTGCTGATGGCACGCATCTGTTCATGTTCCAGCCCGACAAGGACGCGAAATGACCGGACCGCAAGCCGCTCGCGGGCCGAAAGCCGTCGCCAAGTTTCTGCGGCCGAAGTCGGTCGCGATCGTCGGAATGTCGACGCGCGCAGGAAGCGCCGGCCAGGTCATCTTGCAATGTCTCAAGGTCAATAACTTCCGGGGCGATATCCATCTGGTCGGCCGCAGCGACGAACCGATCGACGGCCGGCCGGTGCTGAAGAGTCCGGAAGAACTGCCGGAGGGCGTCGATCTTGCCGTGTTCACGCTGCCGGCCGCGGGCGTGCGCGAGGCCATCGAGGCTTGCGCGCGGCGCAAGGTCGGCTCGGCAATGGTATTCGCCGCGGGCTTTGCCGAAGTCGGCGACCACACGACGCAGGACGCCGTGACAAAGACCGCGCGGGCAGCCGGCCTTGCCGTGGTCGGCCCGAATTGCCTCGGCGTCACCAACAATGTCGACGGCATGATGCTGCACATGCTGTATGCGCGCGAGGCGCAGCGCGGCGTCGAGGGCGGCGTCGCCTTCGTCGGTCAGAGTGGCGGGTTGCTCGGCCACTTCCAGCGCGCCACGGATGGCCGCGGCATTCCGCTCTCTTATGTCATCTCGACCGGCAACGAGGCCGGCCTCGAAACTACCGATTTCCTCGAATTCCTGCTCGACGATCGCTCGACCCGCGTGATCGCGGTCTATTGCGAGGAGATCAGGCGGCCGCAAGCCTTTCTCGCCGCCTGCCGCCGCGCCCGCGCGGCCGGCAAGCCGATCGTCGCGATGCTCGCGGGCCGCAGCGTCAAGGCGCGGAAGTCGGCGCAGTCGCACACCGGTGCGATGATCGGCGACTGGGAGACCATGCGAACCCAGGTCGAGGATGCGGGCGCCATCGTCGTCGCCAGCATGGACGAACTGATGGACCTCGTTGAAATCCTGCAACGCTTTCCGACGCCGCCCACCAAGGGCCCCGGCATTCTCACCGCATCGGGCGCCTATGTGGGGCTGACCAACGACTTCGCCGAGGACGTCGGTCTCGATCTGCCAGAACTCGACACCGGCGACGCTGGAGACGGTCAAGAAGGGTCTGCCGTCGTATGGCAACTATGGCAATCCGCTTGACGTCACCGCCGGCTTCACGCCGAGCATGCTTCCCGGCGTGGTCAAGGCGCTGATCGACGACCCCAATGTCGGAATGCTGTTCATCTCGTTTCCAATCAACACAGCGATCCCGGTCAAGGCGTTCAACGAGGGCATGAAGGAGTCGCCCAAGCCCAAGGTGATGGTCGCCCTCGGCGACACCTGGCAGCTCGGTCCCGATGTCACGGAAGCGGTAAAGCAAGGTCCGGCGGTCTATTCGCGCTCGTCGGACCGCATGATGCGCGCGATCGCGCTTTACACGCGTTATGGGCGAATGCTGGCGTGGCCTCGTCCGGCGGCAGCCGAGCCGATCAAGGGGCTGCCCAAGCTCGGCAAGGGCACGCAGCCCGAATGGCTGGGCAAAAAGGTACTCGGCGCCGCCGGCATCCGCGTGCCGGCCGGCGATCTTGCCCGCACCGTCGATGAAGCCGCCGCAGTGGCCAAACACATCGGCTATCCGGTGGTGTTAAAGGCCCAGGCCGCGGCGCTGTCGCACAAGACCGAGGCCGGCGGCGTCATGCTCAACCTTGCCGATGAGGCTTCGCTCCGCGCCGCCTGGGATACGATGATGAAAAGCGTCAAGCGCGCCGCGCCGGATGTCATCCTCGACGGCGCCCTGGTCGAGAAAATGTCGCCGAAGGGCATCGAGCTGATGGTCGGCGCCAAACGCGATCCCGGCTGGGGCACGGTGCTGCTGCTGGGCCTCGGCGGCATCTGGGTCGAAGCGCTGGGCGACGTGCAGTTGCTGCCCGGCTCGGCCGGCGAGGAACAGGTCGCCGAAGCACTGGGCAAGCTCCGGTCGGCCAAGGTATTGGCCGGCGTCCGCGGCGCGCCGCCGGCCGATACCGAGGCGGTCGTCAAAGTGGTGACGGCCATCGGCCGCCTGATGCAGACCATGCCCGAGTTGACCGAGATCGACGTCAATCCGCTGATGGTGCACGCCAAGGGACAGGGAGTGACCGCGCTGGACGCGTTGATCGTAACGGGCTGATCGCGGACGTGCTTGGTTGCGTCAAAAACACCAAGGAGGAATGCCATGAGACTCGCTATCGCGCCGGTGCTGGCGGCGGCTTTGTTGAGCGCCGGCGTCTGCGCACAGGCGCAGACCTATCCCGCGCGGGAGATGCGGGTGGTCGTCGGCTTGCCCGCGGGCAGCGGCGGCGACGTGGTCGCGCGCTATTATGCCGACAAGCTATCCCAACTTTCGGGCAAGCCGGTCATCGTCGAAAACAAGGCAGGCATGATCCTCTCGATCGGCGCCGATGCCGTGGCGAAGGCGCCGCCGGACGGCTACACCATCCTCATCACGTCGGTGACGTCGTCGCACGCAGCCAACGTCTATAATTTCAAGAAACTGCCCTACGACCCGATCAAGGACTTCACGCCCGTCGCCACGCTGCACAAAAGCTATTTCATCCTGATGGTGCGCGCCAACGCGCCCTGGAAGAACGTGGCGGAGCTGACCGAAGCGATGCGGATAAAGGGCGACAAGGCGAGTTACGGCTATGGCGCGCCGCCGGCTTTGGCCTCCGCGGAGCTTTACAAGGCCCGCATGGGTTTGAAAGCCGTCGGAATTCCCTACAAGACCTCCATGGCGCTCGCTGCCGGAAATGTTCAGCGGCGAGATTGATTTCCAGTTCATCGATTCCACCGCGGGCACGGCGTTGCTTCAAGGCGGCAAGGTGCGCGGGCTCGCGGTCACCTCCGGACAGCGCGTGCCCGGCGTCGATCTTCCGACGATGGCCGAGGCCGCCGACATTCCCGAATTCGACATCGCGCCGGTGTGGGGCGTGCTGCTGCCCGCGGGGGCGCCACCGGCGATCGTCGCGCGCCTCGAAGTCGTGGTTCGCCCAGATCAGCCAAATGGACGCCACGAAACAGTATCTCGCCAGTACCCACGCCGCACCCTTTGCCGGTGGCGCCAAGCAATTGGCCGATTTCATTCCCAAGGAAATCAAGAAGTGGGAGGAACTCGCCAAGCTCGCGAAAATCGAGCCGCAGTGAGACCGTGTGGCAGCGCGCCGCGCCGGTCGCGATGTGCCTTAATCAATTTCGTGGTTAAGAAATTCTGAAACACGGACTGTCACGCCCATCGGACCGATGGGTTGGGGCGGGCGGACATTGGCGGTCTCCGCACCATCATCGCCCCCGTATTCCCGTTCTGATGGCAAGCGCACCAAATACACCATAACCATTATTATAGCTCTCTCCCCTACGTTGAGCGCCCGGTCCGGGCGAACGTGTTGCCTAGGCCAATCATGGCGATAGCCAGAGTGGATTAGATGGCCGTTGACTCAGTCGCGCGGGCTCAAGCCGAGGTCGATGGAGCTAACAGCTCCAGGGCCATGAAACGGAGCAGCAGTTGGCGGTGCTCTGCACGCTCGGCTGCACCGAAATGCAGGGCTATCTGTTTTGCAAGCCGAAACCCGCCGTGGAAATAACACCGCTTCTCATGCCGCGTAGGGCGAGAGCAGCATCCGTGGCATAGCCGGTGCGGACGGCGCCGGAACCTCCCAGGGAATCTTGCAGCGTCAGGATCGAAACGGCAGGCGCTCGATATCGAGTTCTGCCGTCATGATTTGCTGATGCGCGCGATCGAGCCAGGGCTGGAGCTTGGCAACGCGCGCTGAGATCGTTGCGAAGTCGCGCCGGAACTCCGGCATCACGGCTTTCACGGCGTCGTAGATCGTCGTTTCGTCGACAGTCGTGAGCTGGCGGTCCCGCACCACCATCTTGCCATCGACGATGACGTGGCGCACGCCGCGCCCGGCTTCGATATGGACAAGCTGCCGGGCCGCGCTGTTCATGGGCGACCAGCTGGGATCCTTCAGGTCAATCAACGTCAGGTCGGCCTTGAAGCCAGTGGCGATGCGGCCGAGCGCGTGACCGAGGCGGGCGCCGTCCGCGCCGCCTTCGGTCGCAGCCCGCAGCGCGGCGATGGCCTGCGGCGGGCCGGGAGTCGGGTCGCTGACCGCAGCGAGCAGCGCAAACAGCTTCATGGCCACGAACATGTTCTGCGCGTCGGAGCAACTGCAATTGTCGCAGCCCAAGCCCACCCGCACCCCAGAGTCCTGCAGCATCCGTATCGGTGGAATGCCGCATTTCATCTTCAGATTGCCCTGCGGATTGAGTACGACGCCCGCGCCGTGTTCGACCAACAAGTCGATTTCTTCAGGCGACAGCCAGACGCTATGGGCGAAATTGAGCCGCGGATCGAGGACACCTTCCTCGGCCAGGCGGCGGATCAGGAGGCCGCTGTACTCGGGCAGCGTCAGGCGGGCCTGCAGCGCCATGCCGCGCGATTCATAGATGTGCGTGTAGACCGGGATATCGTAGCGGCGTGCGAGTTCGATGGTTCGCTGCATCAGCGTCGGCGAGCAACGCTCCGGAGCCGACGGGCCGAGCGCCCAGGAAACGCGCGGACGCTGTGCGGCCTTGAGGCGGGTCGTTTCAAAATGCCCGATCAGGTCGAGCTTGCGTTCCGGCTCGGCGGCCGTCGACAGAAGCGGATGAAGCTCCTGGGGGAAGGTATCCTTCCAGAACGGAATGGTCTCGATGCCCTTCCGGTCGGCGTACTGCAAGGCGAAGACGACGCGTATGCCGATCTTCTCGTAGGCCGCCATTACCGCGTCCATATGACGATCTTCATACGGATATAGCGTGAGCATGTCCTGGATCGTCGTCATGCCCGAACGCAGACATTCAAGCGCGCCGAGCAAGGTGCGCGCATAGATCTCTTCCGACGACCGCGGCGGATATTGCGGCGGCAGGGCATAGAGGCGCCACGACTCCAATGGAACCTCTTCGAGCGTGCCCTTCGCCAGGACATCGTGCGAATGGTAATGCGCGTTGACGAAGCCCGGCAGGATCAGGTGGTCGCGCGCGTCGATCACCTCTACAGCCTGACGACCGTCGATCCGGTAGTCCGCCGCAACGCCGGCGATCCGATCTCCAGCGATGGCGATATCGACGCGCGGCGGATCGTGCCAGTCCGTGCCTGGCGTGAACGCCTGGCCGCCTTTCAGCAGCAACGTTGTTTCGGGAGGGATCGTGCCAGTGTCGGACATTGGTCGCTCACCGTACCTTGAACACCAGCTTGCCCTTGAGGTGGCGCGCCTCGCTGACCCGAAGGGCTTCAACGGCCTCGGACAAACCATAAAGCTTGACGGGCGGCGCGGAGACAGCACCTGTCTGATAAAGATGCGCAACGCGGTCGAGATGCGTCCGGTCGCGGCCGACGGCAGGCCGCAAAGCCGTTACGTCGCTACGATCGGACGTTGGCGCCTTTGCTCCGGACGCGATAAAGGCCGCGCGCCCGCCCGGCTTCAGAACCGCGAAAGACCGCAACGCCACGTCGCCGCCGACCGTGTCGAACACCGCATCGCAGTTGCTCACGACCTTGCTGAAGTCGGTGGTGGTGTAATCGATGACTTCATCCGCGCCGATCTCGCGCAAATAGGCCGAGTTTGCGCCGCTGGCGGTGGTGATGACGCGGGCGCCGAGATGTTTTGCAAGCTGGATGGCGAAGCTGGCAACGCCGCCGGCGCCGCCCTGGATCAGGATCGTCTCACCGGATTTCAGCTTCAACGAGTCCTCGACCGAACACAAAGCGGTGAGGCCTGTGAGCGCCAGAGCCGCGGCGTCGACATGCGACATGGCGCTCGGTTTCTTCGCAACAATGGAACCACCGATGGCAATTTTTTCGGCATATGTCCCTTCCCGGCCCGCCTCCAACACACCAAACACCTCATCACCGATGCGCAAATCCTCGACGCCAGCGCCGAGCGCCCTGACCACGCCAGAAAAATCGCGCCCCAGAACCAGTGGAAACTTCGGCTGACCGTAGTGGCCGGCGCGCACTTTCCAATCGGCTCCGTTGACGCTTGCAGCAAACGTATCGACGACGATCTGACCCGGTCCGGCGGACGGATCGGGAAGATCGCCGTACTTCAACACCTCCGGCCCGCCGAATTGTTGGATGTAGACAGCCTTCATGTGTGCTGGCCTTTGTAATGCGAGGGGGGGAGTGGTGGCGCCTGCGAGGATGATAGCCGGATTTTTCCCAACATTACCAGGATCAGCGAGACCTGCCGAAGGCCCGGTGGGCGCTGATGATCGAAGCGTTGGGTCTATTGGATCTTCACATTTGCTTCGCGGAGAAGAACGCTCCACCGCGCCAAATCGGTCTTGATGAACGAACTCATTTCTTGTGTTGAAAGCCGCCACGGATCGAGCCCCGCGGCCACCAGCCGCTCACGGACATCGGGAAGCGACAGCGCCTCGTTGATGCTGGAATTCAGCCTCGCCACAACATCGGGCGGCGTGCCTTTCGGCGCGAAGATGCCGATCCAGGCGTCAAGCCCAAACCCCGGCACTCCGCTTTCGGCAACGGTCGGGATCTCTGGCGCCACCGAGGTCCGCGTCGAATCGACGATAGCAAGAATGCGGATACTACCCTCTGCGGCAAACGGCATCAGAGACGTCAGGTCAGCCACACCCATCTCAGTCTCGCCGGTCTTGACCGCGAGGGCGATCAGCGCTGTCCCCCGATATGGAACCGCGATCAGGTTTGCTCCTGTCTTGGCACGGAAAATCTCCCCGGACAGGTGCATGTGAGTGCCCACGCCGGCGTTGCCGTAGCTCACCCCGCCGATTTTCTCCTTGGAATACTTGATGAGGTCGGCGATGGACCGGATCTGCAGCGATGCGCTGACCGCGATGGCAGCGGGAACCTTTACGAGCATTGCGACAGGCACCAGATCGGTTTCCGGGTTGTAGTTGATCGTTCGGAAATTTCCGACCACGACCACGGGACCGTTGGACGTCGCGAGCAGCTTGTATCCATCGGGCGCGGCCCGCACCACCGACGACGCAGCAAGCTCGCCGCCCGCTCCCGGGCGATTCTCGATCACAACCGGCTGTCCCAGTTTGGCGGATATCTTCTCGCCGATGATACGGACCGATAGATCGGCGCTGCCGCCCGGCGCAAAGGGCAGCGTCATCGTGATGGACTGCGAAGGATAGGCTTGCGAATTGGCCGGTCCTTGCGGCACCAGCAGAACGAAAGCCACAGCTCCTAAGAGCCAACCGGATTTCAACTCCATCTCTTGCCACATCTCTTGCTGCCTTTTGTTGTTGTTGCGCCGGCCACGTATCTGATCGTGTCCGCGATTATTGAAGCTGCAGACCGATGCTCTGGACGACCTTTTCCCAAGAGCCCGCTTCGGCAGCTATGCGCGCAGCCAAATCCTGTGGACGCTCGCCGCCGACCGACATGCCCATCTCGCGAAAGCGATTTACGACCGCTGCGTCGGCAAGCGCCGCGCGCACCTCGGTGGCCAGGCGATCGACAATCTGCTTGTCCGTGCCTTTGGGAGCGAATAACGCCCACCATGTTCCCATGACAAGCTCGGGAAAACCGCTCTCGGCAGTGGTGGGTACATCCGGCAGCGAGCCGAGCCGGGTTGGTGCCGCAACCGCAAGCGCTTTCAGTTTTTCCGACTTCAGGTGCCCTTCGACCGCGCTCAATATGGAGACGTAGATCTGCACGTCGTTGGACAGCAGCGCGAGGATCGCGGCCGGAGATCCTCGGTAAGGGATGTGGGTCAGCTTGACGTCAGCCAGCTTCCCAAACCATTCGACCGCGAGATGAGGCGGTGTGCCAGCGCCTGGAGAACTGAAATTGAGCTTGTCGGGATTGCTGCGAGCCACTGCCTGAAGCTCGCGCAAGCTGGAAACCTGCAGGCTCGGCTGAACCACGATGACGGACGGTGCATCCGACACGATGGTAATCGGCTCGAAGGAGCCTATCGGATCGTATCCGAGCGATTTGAAGAGGAACTGGTTGATGACGAAATTGTTGCTCGGAGCGAGCAGCAAGGTGTAGCCGTCGGGCTCGGAACGCATCACGTCCTGCGCACCGATGTTCCCGGTCGCTCCCGGCTTGTTTTCGAGGACAAATCGTTGTCCGAGCCTGGCTTCGAGGACGGGTGCGATGGTGCGAAACGAGATGTCGCCGGTGTTCCCCGCGGCATATGGGTTGACGATCCGGATCGGCCTGTTCGGGTAACTCTGCGCCTGCGCCTGGCTCACCGCCAGCAGCAGGATAGAAACAAGCGCGAGCAGGTTTCTCATTGCACACTCTCCAGCTTGGCCGCTGACTAGGCGGGCGGCGCCTGTTCCGGGATCAGGACCTCGATCCGATTGTCAATCGTCCTGGTCTGATAGACAACCAAATCCTCGGTAACCGGCGCGCAAAGCGCCTTGCCGGTCACGACGTCGAATTGGCCGCCATGCAGTGGACACTCCAAGACCGTACCCTCGAGCCATCCGTCGCTCAGAAGTGCATAGGCGTGGGTGCACACATTGTCAGTGCAATGGATATTTCCATTCACATTCGAAAGCGCCAGATCGCGGCCGTCGAGTTCAATCCCTATCACCGAACCAGGGGGCAGTTGATTCAGGGTCGCAGCCGGCAGCCATTTTTCCAGTGGCGCGGACGCGGTCGGCCTCTCATTCATTGCAAGAAACCTCGCGATGGTGTTTGCGCAAAAACCTCGCATTTTTACAATGCGGCGTCGAGGCACAACGCCCGGAGGATCGCGAGTTGACGTTCCCCCCGCGAGTTGACGATCAAGTTGTTTGGGATGCACCATAGAACGAACGGCGCAAGATCGCCGGCTGGCGCAATCAACCTCCTGGAGGACTACCGCGATGGAAACGCAACTGCTGACCCAGGTCGGACCGGGAACTCCCATGGGTGAGTTGATGCGTCAGTTCTGGATTCCTGGGATTCTGTCGTCGGAGCTGAAAGCAGACGGCGCGCCGGTCCGCCTGATGCTGTTGGGCGAACGCCTCGTCGCCTTTCGCACGACATCCGGCCGCGTCGGCGTTATGGATCATCGCTGTGCCCATCGCTGCGCCTCACTGTTCTACGGCAGGAACGAGCACGAGGGCATCCGGTGCGTCTATCACGGCTGGAAGTTCGACGCGGACGGGCAATGCGTCGATGCCCCGAACGTTCGTTCGCGCAAGCCAATTCACCCGACGATTAAGACGAAGGCCCACCGCACCGCCGAGGTGCACGGCGTGGTCTGGGTCTACATGGGCCAACGTGAAGTCGCGCCGCCGCTGCCGCAGCTGCCCGTGATGATGATGCCGAGCGAAAAGGTGAGCGTGTGGTGCATGCAGCGGGAGTGTAATTATCTGCAGGCGCTCGAAGGCGACCTCGACACCTCTCACGCCGGCTTTCTGCATCTTGGCGGCGGCATGGGTGTCCTGGGAGACGTCAAAGAAAAGAGCCCTGAGTTCGATTTCCATATCGACGCTCGACCCCGAATTCCGCGTCATGGACACCGATTGCGGCGTGATGGCGGGCGCGTACCGGCCGGCTGACGCGCAAAGCACCTATTGGAGATTTACCAATTTCATTCTGCCGTTTTTTTCGCAGGTTCCTCCCTGCCGGTTGGGCGAAGAAGCCATCCTGCGCGCCTGGGTGCCGATGGACGACACCCATACGATGTTTTTTTCGATCACCACTGAGACCTTTCATCTTTCCAGAAGTCCCAACGCGAAAGAGCGCCCGATTCCGCAGACGGGTCTGACGACGAACTACAAGTTCTTGCCCAATACGACCGACTGGTATGGGCGCTGGCGCCTTGCGGCAAATCTCGGCAACGATCACATGATCGACCGCGATATCCAGAAGGCGCAAAGTTATTCGGGCATTGAAGGGCTCGACATCCAGGATACGGCCGTAACCGAAAGCATGGGACCGATCGTCGATCACGAACTGGAACATCTCGCTCAGAGCGATCTCCTCGTTGTCCGCACCCGGCGCAAGATGCTCGACGCGATGCGGGCTTGGCAGAAGGACCGGCAGTTGCCCGCGGCGCTCGACAAACCGGACACGTACGTCTCGCGTTGGAGCGGTCACGTGATCGCGCCGAACGGCCAGGACATGGGCGATGTCTATTTGAATAACATCCCCAAGGTGGTCGTCGCGGCCGCCTGAGGCGCGATCTTGGGCCAAATTCCGGCAGCGCCAGATCAGGGCCGTCAATGCATCAGTGTCCAGTGGTTGTGGTCGGCGGCGGTCCGGTCGGAATGGGATTGGCGCTGCAGCTTTCGAAGCTTGGCGTGCCTTGTCTCATCGTCAACAAGGAGCCCGACTCCGGCTGGCACCCAAGAGGCAACACCCACAATTCGAGGACCATGGAGCACTACCGCCGGCTTGGATTGTCCGACGGTATCCGCGCCCTTGGCATGCCACAGCAGCATCCCACGGACGTCGGATACTTCACAACTCTGTCCGGGCCGGAGATCGCTCGGATCCCGATGCCGTCCGAAGCGGAAAAAAAAGAAAAACTACGGAATGCCGCGCCAGATGATCAGGTCGTCGAGCCGATCTTCCGCTGCAATCAAATGTACGTCGAACGGTTTCTTCTTGAACAGATTCTTTCAACGGCAAGCATCGAGTGCAAGTTCGGTTGGGAATGCATCAACTGGGAAGACCAGGGAGACAGGGTGCGAGTGGGGCTCGCCGAAGTCTCCACGTCACAGCGGACAACAATAGAGTGTCAGTATCTCGTCGGATGCGACGGCGGACAGAGCATCGTCCGAAAAAACCTGGGAATCCGCTACGCTGGCGATCCCTATCGCGATCAAGCCTACGCCGGAGGCCTGACCGCATCGACCTTCATTCGTGCGCCGAATTTGTACAAAACGACAATCCGAAAGCTGTGTTGGCAATACTCGGTTGTGAACCATCTGGTTCGGAGCAACCTGGTGACGCTCGATGGCGAGGGCCATTTTCTTTTTCCACCCGGCTGAGGCCGCGCGAAAACGAATTGGAGAAGCAGGCCATTCTCCGCCAGCTTGCGATGAGCATCGGCGCCGAGGTCCGCGCGCGACCAGGTCGCGCGTCACCTGCTCGCAGAGGGCGAGCGTGACGCCGTCGGGATGATCGATGTAGAGCCGCAGGGTGTCCCCGCCGACGACCTCGGCCAGCAGCACTTCCACGTCGGGCTGTGCCGACGCGAGCCGCTCTTCGATCTCCTGCTGGATGGGGGGTGTGCTCAACGTTTCGATCCTCCTCTCTGACACGAAAGAAGCGGGCTCTCGCCCGCTCCGGTACGTCACCGGCGGGCCTGCCGCCGGTCCGAAGATGTCCTCTCCGAGGATAGCGCGCTGCGCGGAGCCGGTGGCTCAGGCCGCCCGCCGGCGGGAGAGGTCGCGGTAGCGCCGGTAGTCCGTGCGCTCCGGCCGCAGGTTGGCGGCCAGGGCGAGCGGGTGGCGCGCCTCGCGGTGGCGCCCGAGCTGCTGGAGCGAGCGACCGAGGCAGAACAGCGCGAAGTCGTTCGTCGGGGCGTGCTCGACGACGGCCTCGAACTCCGCAGCGGCGGCCTCGTACTGCTGCGTGCGAAAGAGCGCCCGGCCGAGCGCCTCGCGGATCGAGGTCTTGTCGGGAGCGAGGTCCGCGGCCCGCCTCAGGGGCACCGCGGCGGCGTGGTAGTCGCCCTCCTCGAGCAGCTTCGTCCCCGCCTGGAAGAGGTCGTAGACGTTGTCCATCCCCCACCAATGATAGGCGCGGTTCCGGCGATCGCCAGCGCTCTCAGGAACCGTCGCGGCGTCGTCCGCGCAACCTGCGCAGAGACGGCGGCGCGGGCGGCAGCGCCCACAGGCTGCGGATCCGGCCGAGCGGCCCCGCGCCGACGGCGAGGGCTCGCCGCAGGCCGGCGCGCGCCGAGCGATCGGGCTCGCGGGGCGTCGTCCCGTAGCGCGTCGTGGCGAGCTGACGCAGGTAGCCCTCCGCCCCGGTCCCGGCGAAGCGCGTCGCGAGCCCGTGCAGCGTCGTGTCCGGGCCCACGCGCCGGCCGCTGCGCCGCAGCGCGCGGTGCAGCTCGTCGATCGCGAGGGCGGTCGGATCGCCGGGCGCGCCTCGCGCACGCGGCGCACGCGGCGGGCGCGCGTCCACAGCGCCGTGGCACCGCCGCCGATGGCGAGGACGGCGACGATCACGAGCAGCAGCGGCGGGCTCCAGCCGCCGTTGGCGTCGCCGGTCGACCGTCGCGTCGCTGCCGGCCGTCGGGCCTCCGGGGAACGGCCGCCCCTCGGAGACGCGCGGGCGTCGGAGCGTCCGTGGTGTCGGCGCCGCCGTCGGCCGCGGCCTGCTCCTCGGCGTCGCGGCCGCGGGCGGGCGAGTCCGCGGGCGTCGGATCGAACGTGACCCAGCCGATGTCGGGGAAGTAGGCCTCGACCCAGGAGTGCGCGTCGACGTCGCGGACGACCATCTCGCCGCGCTTGTCGTCGCGGGTGCCGGGCGAGAAGCCGGCGGCGATGCGGGCCGGGATGCCCGCCATGCGCAGCAGCAGCGCCATGGCGCCCGAGAACTGCTGGCAGTAGCCGGCCTTCTCGTCGAAGAGGAACGTGTCGAGCGGGACGTCGGAGCCGCGCGGCGTCTCCGTGTAGCCGAAGCCGTTCGAGAGGTACTCCTGCACGCGGCGGACGTACGCCGCCGGCGTCGTGGACTCGGCCTTCAGCCGCTGGCTGAGATCCCACGTGCGCGCGTAGCGCGAGGCCTCCAGGGCGGCGGTGCCGTCGCCCGCGTCGCGGCGGAACGGCGGTAGGTCCAGCGCGGGCCCCTGACCTGAGCCCCACGGCGCGAAGCGGATCCGCGGCGAGATAGCGCGAGCCCGGGAAGCTCGCGGTCCCGTCGATCGACTGCGGGCCGCCGACCTGGGTCGGCAGCTCCATGTCGAGGTAGGCCTGGCTGGAGGGCGGATAGATCGTCGACGCGAGCGCCAGGGCACCGGCGGGTCGGCGCCGGCACGTACACCTCGGCCGTGTAGGCCTGGCCCGGAGGTGAGCGGATCGCCCGACCGTCTCGAAGCGCCCGGGGCCGGACTCGCGGACGGGCCGCGGCGAGTTGGCCACCGACAGCGTCGTCCCCGCCCCGATGACCTGCGTCGTGCGCAGGCCGCGGACCGTGACGAGGAGGCGCTGGCGCCACGAGTCGCGCTCGTCGGGCACCTCGGAGGAGTCGACGCTCGGCAGCCAGCGGTCGCCTCCCGTCGTCCAGCGCACGCCGTCGAACTCGACGAGGTTCGTCGCCTTCCAGTACGCCGCGCGGTCGGTCTTGATCCGCAGCAGCTCGCGGCCGGTCCGTGGCCAGTTCAGCGGGCCGTAGCTGTGCGACCAGTTGAAGCTCGCGCCGTCGGTCTTGGACACCGAGGCCGCGATCGCCTCGTAGTCGATGAGCGGGCGGTCCGCGTCGACGCGCGGCGCCAGCACGAGGGCCACGAGCAGGACGCCGGCGACGGTCGCGCCCGCCCAGACCATCGCGTCGCGCCGGACGCGGTCGATGCGCAGGTAGGCGACGAGCAGCGCCGTGAAGACGAGGCCGATGAGCACCGGCGAGCTGCTCTCCAGCGAGACCGACGGCACGCCGACGAGCACGCCGACGACGACCGCGGCGGCGAGCGGCCGGCCGGGGCGCGCGTCACCGCGCGGCAGGCAGGCGAGCACCGTGGCCAGCGCGACGAGCAGGTACCCGATGAAGACGAGCGTGTCGTGCGCCCAGGGCTCCGCACCCCGGTACGGGATGCGCATCGACGGGAGCGTCCCGACGCCCTGGTTGAGGCCGGACACGAGATCGCCCCAGCCGCGCGGCTCGACGAGCGAGAAGGGCACGCCGGCCAGGAGCAGGCCGATGAGCACGAGCACGAAGGCGATGCCGGCGGTCGCGCGCCCAGCGCCGGCGGCGCTCGAGCCGGTTGCACCAGCGCAGGGCGATCCCGGCCACGATGGCGGCGAGCAGGAACCAGATCGTCCGCCCGACGGGCGCCGGGTCGAGCAGCCTGATCCACTGCAGCGCCCCGAACGACACGAGCGCGAAGAAGGCGATGAGCCGTGCTCGGGGCCGCGTCATCGAGGGTCAGGGTAGGTGCTGCGTGGCCGGTTGGTCCGGATGAGCACGGGCGGGATCGCGCGCCAGGCGCCGAAGCGCGCGGCGGGGCCGAGCCCGAGCACCAGTTCCCGGCGCATCGCCGAGCGCATCGCGGGTGTCGGCGTGACGTCGGACCCGGCGAACCGCGCCGCCTCCAGCGTGCGCAGGTACGGCTCCGCGGGCGTCCCTCGGTAGCGCCGCTGCATCGTCTGCAGCGTCAGCCCGCCGGTCTCGGTCCGGCCGGTCCCCTCCAGCGCCGCCAGCAGCTCGGCGACCGCCGAGTCCGGGCGCGGTGGCCCGCGGCGGCGCCGGCGCACGAGCAGCGCGACCGTCACGACGAGGACGAGCGCGACGATGCCGGCGAGGATCCACGGCAGCGGCGAGCCGTCGTCCACCTTGCCGCCGCCGGGGTTGCGGTCGCCGACACGCTCGCCCGCGCCGAGCACGCCGGCGGGCGCCGCGAGCGCGTACGCGCTCGCGGCGGCGCCGACGCCGGCGTTCAGCCGCGCCGGGCCGACCGGTGGCGTCGGGTCGAAGGTGACCCAGCCGTACGGGGCGATGTAGGCCTCGACCCAGGAGTGGGCGTCGGTGTCGTGCACGACGAACTCGCCGGTGTCACGGTCGGTCGTGCCCGGCGAGAACCCGGTCGCGACCCGGGCGGGGACGCCCTCCATCCGCAGCAGGAGCGCCATCGCCCCGGAGAACTGCTGGCAGTAGCCCTGCTTGTCGGTGAGCAGGAACGACGCGAGCGGGACGGCGCTGGGCGGCGGCTGCTCGGAGTACGTGTAGCCGCCGTGCGCGAGGTGGTCGAGCACGCGCTGCACGTACCCGTAGGACGTCTTCGTGCCCTGCCGCAGCTGCTCGGCGAGGCGGTACACGCCGCCGTAGGCCGATCGCCGCAGCCCGTCCTCGATCTCCACCGGCGCCTGCCCGGGCCAGCGCTCGACGAACGGCGGGCTGTCGATCGCGTAGCCCGGGAACGACACCTGCGCGGTCTGCGGCGAGGTCAGGACGCTGCCGGGCGGCGGGCGCAGCACCGGGCCGCCCTGGGCGCGCGGGAGGTCGATGCGCAGGTACGGCCACGTCCACGCCGGCAGCTCGCCCTTGGCGCTGCGCAGCTGCCGCTTCGTCGGCCGCGGGTTCCAGACGGTGGCGTCGTAGCTCTGGCCCTCGTGCAGCGGCCGCGGGCCGGTGCGGAACGTGCCGGGCGCGTTGCGGATCGGCGTCCGCGGCGACGAGCTGATCGCGAGCGTCGTCCCGGCCCCGACGAACAGGCGGCTGCTGAACGCGCGCACGCGCACGTGGATCTCCGAGCTCCAGTCGCGCTGCGAGGCGATCATGCTCGCCTCCTGCTCCGTCGGGCCGAGCTCGCGCGGCTCCACCCAGCGCAGCCCGTCGAAGTGCGACAGGTTCTCGACCTTCCAGTAGCTCGCCGTCTTCGCCTTGATGCGCAGCACCTCGCGACCGGTGCGCGGCCAGTGCAGCGCGCCGTAGTCGTGGTTCCACGAGAACTGCAGGCCACGGTCGGGAGCCAGCGCGTTGGCCAGCGCCTCGGGGTCCAGGAGCGGCCGGCCGACGTCGAGCCTGCGGCGCCGCGACGGCGGCGGCGAGGCCGGCGACCACGACGACGGCCAGCGCGGTGACCGCGCCGTGGCGCTCGACGCGCTCGAGGCGCAGGAACGCGGACAGCAGGACGGCGAGCGCGATCCCCTGCAGCCACGGGTGCCCGCCCTCGACCTGCACCGCGGGCACGGTGAACAGGACGCCGAGCGCGACCGCGGCGGGAAGCGGCCCACGCAGGCCGCCCGACCGGCGCTGCGCGAACGCGAGCCAGGCAGCGAGGATCCCGAGCAGCCCGCCGATGAGCAGCAGCACGATGATCGACCACTCGTCCGAGCCGCGGTACGGCACGTTCGTCGTCGGCAGGTCGCCGAAGGCGCCGCCCAGGCCGGCGGCCAGCTCGCCCCAGTGCCCCGGGAGCAGCAGCCGCGGCGCGACGCCGGCCGCGAGCAGCGCACCGGCGGCCGCTGCCACGGGGACCGCGTGGCGCCACCTGCCGCGCACGGCGAGCAGCGCGACGGACGCGGCGATCGCGACACCGGCCGCCGCGAGCATCTCGGTGACGCGCGCGGGCTCCAGCGTGCGCGCCCACATGCACGCGCAGAAGACGACGAGCGGGGCGAAGCCGACCAGGCGCGCCCACGCGGGCGGCAGCAGCGGCGCGGCGTAGGCGGCCCGCGCGCGTGGGCGGGAGAGCCCTCGACGCGCGGTCGCGGTCATGGCGAGCCGGCTCCGACCGCCGGCCTGCGGCTCGCACGCGAGCGCTCGAGCGCGTAGCCGTGGCACCCGGCCACGGAGAACACCGCGCGACGCCCGGCGAGCCCGCGTGGCACGACGAGCATGCGCGCGCCCGCGGCGGTCCCGAGGCCCGCGGGCGGCGTCGACCGGATGCGCGCGCTGACGTAGATGACGTCGCCGCGGCGCCCGGTCAGCCCCGCGAGCAGCGGGCGACCGTCCTCGGGGACGACGGCCAGCCGGGCGTGCAGGTGCGGCCAGCCGGAGAGCGTCGGGTCGATGGCGGTCGGGCGCTTGTCGCCGGGCAGCAGCAGCGAGCAGCCGCCGGTGCGCGCGAGGTGGACGGTGAGCGAGGCCGCGGCGCGCACGGCGGCGTCGAGGTCCTCGGGCTCGGAGGCGCCGCGCGGGTCCAGCACGATGAGCGGGCGGCCGTCCCCCTCCCCCGCGAGCTTGCGCTCCATCGGCTCGGCGCCGCGCGCGACCGCGGGCCAGTAGATGCGCGCGGCGGAGGTGCCCTCGCGCAGCGGGCGCAGCCCGTCCATGTCGACCTCGGCGGTGGCGACGTGGCGCCCGCGCGAGCGCTGGCGGTTGTCGTCGCCGTCCCCGGGCGCCTGGACGCGCTCGATCCGCGGGAGCACGAGCACCTCGTCGTCGCCCGTCTCCGGCGGCAGCTGCACGGTCCGGGTCGCGAGCGACAGCGGGTCGGACACGACGATCTTCGGCGCCTCCAGCGTGCGGCGGCCGCGGCGGGAGAACCGCGCATCGATGCGGATGCGCGACCGGCGGCGCCCGGTCGCGAGCGCGACCGGCGCGTCGAGCAGCGGGTCGACGAGGCGGCCGGTCGGCAGCGGCAGCGTCCCGGCGCGGATGTCGAGCGTCACCTCGAGCGGCTCGTCCTCGACGACCCGCCGCGCGCTGAGCGTGCGCCGGACGCGCAGCCCGCGCGAGCCGAGCGAGACCCAGGCCGTCGCGCCGCCCGCGAGCAGCGCGAGGGCGACCGCGGGGACCCAGAGCGGCTCCGCGTCGAACAGGGCGGCGGCCAGCCCCAGCGCGAGTGCGAGGAGACCGGTGTCGCGAGCTCCGCGCACGAAGCGCCCCTACATCGCTGGGGTCGCCGCGACCGCGTCGGCGACCACCTGGTCGCCGGTCAGGTCGAGTGCCTCGGGCGTGAGCACGAGGCGGTGCGACAGCACGGCCTCGGCGAGGTGCTGCACGTCGTCGGGCAGCGCGTGGTCGCGGCCCTGCAGCAGCGCGCGGGCCTTCGCGGCGCGCAGCAGCATGAGGCCGGCGCGGGGGCTCGCGCCGAGCTCGACGCGCGGGTCCGACCGCGTGCGCCCGAGCAGCGCGACGACGTACTGGCGCAGCGCCTGCGACGCGTGCACGCGCAGCGTCGCGTCCTGGGCGGCGAGCAGCGACGGCGCGTCGGCGACGGGCTCGAGCGCCGCGACGCGGTCGCCGTGCTCGTGCGCGGCCAGCATGTCCGCCTCGCCCGCGGCCGACGGGTAGCCGAGCGACAGGCGCATCGTGAAGCGGTCGACCTGCGCCTCGGGCAGCGGGTACGTGCCCTCGAACTCGACCGGGTTCTGCGTCGCGAGCACGACGAACGGGCGGGCGAGCTCGTGCGTGTAGACGTCGACGGTGACCCGGCGCTCCTGCATGCACTCGAGCAGGCCGGACTGCGTCTTGGGCGACGCGCGGTTGATCTCGTCGACGAGCACGACGTTCGCGAAGATCGGCCCGGGCCGGAACTCGAAGCGGTCCTCGCGCTGGTTGAAGACGTTGACGCCGACGACGTCGGCGGGCAGGAGGTCGGCGGTGCACTGCACGCGCGCGAACTCGAGATCGAGCGACCGGGCGAGCGAGCGGGCCAGCGTCGTCTTGCCGACGCCGGGGAGGTCCTCGATGAGGACGTGCCCCTCGGCGAGCAGCGCGACGACGAGGTCGGCGACGACCTCGCCCTTCACCTCGACGCTGGTCTCGATGTTCCGCGTGATCCGTCGGCCGAGCTCGACAGCCGCGTCGATCTCCTCTCCGGTGACCCGCGGCTGCTCCGCCTCCGTGCTCTCCACTCGACCCTCCATAGCTATGCGGGGCTACCCGCCGTTCGCAGGCGACCCACCTCGGCGAGGACCGCTCGTGCGACCTCCGCCTTGGCGGCGCGCGGGACGTGGTGCTCGCCGTCGGCGGTGATGACCGTCACCTCGTTGTCGGCGGCGTCGAACCCGATGCCCGCCTGACCCACGTCGTTGACCACGATGGCGTCCAGCCCTTTCCGTGCCAGCTTCTCGCGACCGTACTCCAGCGCGCCCTGTCCGTGCTCGGCTGCGAAGCCGACGACGGTCTGCCCCGGGCGCTTGCGCCCGGCGAGGCCGGCGAGGATGTCCGGCGTGCGCTCCAGGCGCACCTCGAGATCCTCCTGATCGCCCGTCTTCTTCATCTTGCCCTCGTGTACGTGCGCGGGTCGGAAATCGACGACTGCGGCTGCCATCACAAGGACGTCGCAGGAGCCGAATCCTTCCTCGCACGCTGCCTGGAGCTCAGCGGCCGTCGACACGTCGACGTAGCGGACCCCGTCGATCCGGGGCAGATCGACGTTCGCGGCGACCACCACGACGTCGGCGCCGAGCGCCGCGGCCTCGTGCGCGACCGCGAACCCCATCCGCCCCGAGGAGCGGTTGCCGATGTAGCGCACCGCGTCGAGCGGCTCGCGCGTCCCGCCCGCGGTGACGAGGACCCGCAGGCCGTCGAGGACGCCGCCGCCGCGGCGCAGCAGGCCCTCGGCCGCCGCGAGGATCGCGGGGGGCTCCGGCAGCCGGCCGGCGCCGTGCTCGCCGATCGACCCGAGCCGGCCGACGCCGGGCTCCATGACCTCGACGCCGCGCTCGCGCAGCAGCGCGACGTTCGCGCGCGTGGCCGCGTGGGCCCACATCCGGTCGTTCATCGCGGGCGCGACGAGCACCGGGCAGGTCGCGGCGAGCGCCGACGTGGTCAGCAGGTTGTCGGCGAGGCCCGCCGCGAGCTTGGCGATCGTGTTGGCCGAGGCCGGCGCGACGACGAGCACGTCGGCGTTGGCGACGAGCTCGAGGTGGCTCAGCGGGTCGTGGTCGGGCGGCGCCTGGTCGGGGAACGCGCCGCGGGCGGGGTCGCGCTCCAGCTCGTCGGTCAGCACCGGGGCGCCGGTGATCGCCGCGAAGGACGCCGCGCCGACGAAGTCGAGGCTCGCCGGCGTCTGGACGACGCGGACCGCGTGGCCCGCGCCCGTCGCGAGACGGACGAGCTCGAGCGCCTTGTACGCGGCGATCCCGCCCGTGACTCCCAGGAGGATGCGCGCCATCGCCCCGGGGCCCGGTCGCCGCGGGCTAGCGGTAGTGGTACTTCAGCTTGCCCTCGGCGACTTCCTCGAGGGCGATCGTCAGGTAGTTCTTGGACGCGGAGTCCACCATGGGCGGCGGAAACTCGTCGAACGTCCCCTCCCCGAGGTTGTGGTAGTACGAGTTGATCTGCCGGGCGCGCTTGGCGGCCACGATCACCGAGGCGTAGTTGGAGTCCACCTGGGTGAGCAGACGATCGATGCGGGGAGAGATCATTCCCAGGATTCTACCGGGCTCCCCGGTGGTCTCAGATCGCGCCGCGGACGATCGCCTCGAGCTCGTCGACGGCGTCCTCCAGGCGGTCGTTCACCACCACGCGCGTGAACTCGCCCTGCGCCTCCAGCTCGCGCTCGGCGGTCGCGAGCCGGCGCTCGACCTGCTCGGGGTCGTCGGTGCCCCGCCCGATGAGCCGCGCGCGCAGCGCGTCGCGCGAGGGCGGCGCGATGAAGACCTGGACCGTCTCGGGCATCGCGGCCCTGACCTGGCGCGCGCCCTGCACCTCGATCTCCAGCACGACCGGCCGGCCGGCCGAGCCGCGAGTCTCGAGCTCTGACCTGAGGGTTCCGTAGCGACGGCCCGAGTACTCCGCGTGCTCGACGAACTGCCCGGCGCGTACGCGCTCGTCGAACTCCTCGTCGGAGAGGAACCAGTAGTCCACGCCGTGGGTCTCGCCCGGGCGCGGACGGCGCGTCGTGGCGGACACGGCGAGCTCCAGGTCGGGGATGCGATCCAGCAGGCTGCGGATCAGCGTGCCCTTCCCGACCCCCGAGGGGCCGGTGATGACGATCGCGCCGGCTATCGGCGGAGGAGCTGGACGAGCTCCGTGCGCTGGCGCTGGGAGAGGCCGCCGATCGTCTTGCTCGGCGAGATCCGGCACTGGGCCAGGATCTTGTTGACCTTCACGCGCCCGTACTTCGGGACCGCGAGGAGCATGTCGAAGACCTTGGCGGTCTCCACCCACTCCGGCGGATCGAGCAGGAGCTGGTGGATGGACGCGCGGGACCCCTTCAGGTCGCGCTTGAGCTGCGCACGCTTCGAACGGATCTCGTTCGCGCGCTGGAGCGCATCCATGCGTTGGGCCAGTGAGCGCTCGGGCGCTGCGGGCGGCTTGGTGGCGGTGTTCGGGGCGGGCGGCACCGGGACGGCGAGTCTACATACTCACCGGGCCCGAACAACCCCCCAGAGGCCCAAAATGGCTCGACCTCCACCTCAGCTTGAGGGGAATCGAGGCAGGTCGAGGCGAAAGTGGCTATTTGCAGGGATTTCCTGCCACCTCGACGCTGGGACGAGTGTTGTGGGCGCCACTCATACCCCGAGTCGCTCGCGATGGATCTCCTGGAGCGACAGGACACCGGGCTCCCGCGTCCTCCCGGCGGCGATCGCGCGGGCCGCGGCCATGCCTCCCGCGAGGGTCGTGATGCACGGGATGCCGCGCGCCACGGCGGCCCGCCGGATCTCCCATCCGTCGGTGCGTGCGCCGGAGCCGGTCGGCGTGTTGATGACGAGATCGACCTCGCCGCGCTCGATCCCGTCGACCACGTTCGGGGACCCGTCGCCGATCTTCTGCAGCACCTCGTCGACGCGCACGCCCATCCCGCGGATGGCGTCCGCCGTGCCCTGCGTCGCGACGATGCGGAAGCCGAGGTCGCTGAAGAGGACGGCGAGGCCGCCGGCCCCCGGCTTGTCGGAGTCGGTCACCGTGATGAACACGGTCCCCTCGGTCGGCAGGTGCGAGCCGGCCGCCGCCTGCGCCTTCGCGAACGCGGTCGGGAAGTCCGGCGCGATGCCCATGACCTCGCCGGTGGAGCGCATCTCCGGGCCGAGCACGGCGTCCGAGCCCGCGAAGCGGTCGAACGGCAGGACGGCCTCCTTGACGGAGACGTGGCCCCCGCGCATCGGGTCGGCGGGCAGGTCGAGGTCCTCCAGGCGCTCGCCGAGCATGAGCCGGCAGGCCATCTTCGCGAGCGGCACCCCGATCGCCTTGGACACGAACGGCACCGTCCGCGACGCGCGCGGGTTGGCCTCGATGACATGGAGCCCGCCGTCGGCGACGGCGTACTGGACGTTGACCAGGCCGACGACGCCGAGCGCCTTCGCGAGGCCCTCGGTCGCGCGGCGGATCTCGTCGAGCATGTCGCGGCCCAGCGAGTGCGGCGGCAGCACGCAGGCGCTGTCGCCGGAGTGCACGCCGGCCTCCTCGACGTGCTGCATGATCCCGCCGATCCAGACCGCTTCCCCGTCGCACAGCGCGTCGACGTCGACCTCGATCGCGTTCTCCAGGAAGCGGTCCAGGAAGATCTCCCGGGCCCGCCCGTTGCCGGTCCGCCGGAGGTAGTCGTGCAGGCCGTCGGTGGAGTAGACGATCTCCATCGCGCGGCCGCCGAGGACGTAGCTCGGCCGCACGAGCAGCGGGAAGCCGACCTCCTCGCTGGCCTCGATCGCGCCCTCGACGGAGTGCGCCGTCGCCCACCGCGGGGCGCGCAGCCCGAGCCGGTTGAGCAGGTCGCCGAAGCGCCCGCGGTCCTCGGCCAGGTCGATCGCGTCGACGGAGGTGCCGAGCACCGACACGCCCGCGTCCTGCAGCCCGGCCGCGAGCTTGAGCGGCGTCTGGCCGCCGAACTGGACGATGACGCCCTCGGGCTGCTCGATCTCGACGATGGCGAGGACGTCCTCCAGCGTCAGCGGCTCGAAGTACAGGCGGTCGGAGGTGTCGTAGTCGGTGGAGACCGTCTCGGGGTTGCAGTTGACCATCACCGCGTCGCGGCCGGACGCGCGGACGGTCATCGCCGCGTGGACGCAGCAGTAGTCGAACTCGATGCCCTGGCCGATGCGGTTGGGCCCCGAGCCGAGGATCATCACCGACGGGCGGTCGCCGCGGCGCACCTCGTGGCGCGCGGTGCCGCCGCGCTCCCAGCCCGAGTAGAAGTACGGCGTGCTGGCCGGGAACTCCGCGGCGCAGGTGTCGACCGAGCGGTACACGCGCTCGCCGCGGAAGGGCTCGTCGGGGTCCAGCGCGAGGGACTGCAGCTCGCGCAGGAACCACGGGTCGATCGACGTGCGCGCGTGGACCTCGGCCGGCGTCGCGCCGCGGCGGAACGCCTCCTGCAGCACGTCGTAGCGATCCCAGGACGGGATCTCCAGGCGCGTCAGCAGGTCGTCCTCGGTCGTGTTGATCGGCGCGTCGAGCTCGCGGGAGCGCATCGCCTTCGCGAACGCCTGCTTGAACGTGCGCCCGATCGCCATGGCCTCCCCCACCGACTTCATGTGGGTCGTGAGGCCCTCGTCGGCGCCGGCGAACTTCTCGAAGGCGAACCGCGGCCACTTGACGACGACGTAGTCGATCGTCGGCTCGAACGACGCGGGCGTCAGCTTCGTGATGTCGTTGTCGATCTCCTCGAGCGCGTAGCCCACGGCGAGCTTGGCGGCGATCTTCGCGATCGGGAACCCGGTGGCCTTCGACGCCAGCGCGCTGGAGCGCGACACGCGCGGGTTCATCTCGATGACGACGACCTCCTCGGTCGCCGGGTTGACCGCGAACTGCACGTTGGAGCCGCCGGTCTCCACGCCGACCGCGCGGATCACCGCGATCGCCTGGTCGCGCAGCTTCTGGTAGAGCCGGTCGGGGAGCGTCTGCTGCGGCGCGACGGTGACCGAGTCGCCCGTGTGGACGCCCATCGGGTCGATGTTCTCGATCGAGCAGACGATCACGACGTTGTCGTTGTGGTCGCGCATGACCTCGAGCTCGAACTCGCCCCAGCCGAGCACCGACTCGTCGAGCAGCACCTGCGAGATCGGCGACGCCTCGACGCCCTGGGCCACGATGCGGCGGAACTCGTCGGGCGTGCGGGCGATGCCGCCGCCGCGGCCGCCGAGCGTGTACGCGGGGCGCACGACGATGGGCAGGCCGAGATCGATGAGCGCGTCCTCCGCCTCGGCGAGCGTGTGGGCGATCGCGCTGCGCGGCACGCGCAGGCCCGCCTCCTCCATCGTGCGGCGGAAGATGTCGCGGTCCTCGGCGCGCTCGATCGCGTCGCCCTTCGCGCCGATGAGCTCGACGCCGAGGCGCTCGAGCACGCCGCTGCGGTCGAGGTCCATCGCGATGTTCAGCGCGGTCTGCCCGCCGAGCGTCGGCAGGAGCGCGTCGGGGCGCTCCTTCTCGATGATCTGCGTGACGACGTCCGGGCGCAGCGGCTCGACGTACGTCGCGTCGGCGAACTCGGGGTCGGTCATGATCGTCGCCGGGTTGGAGTTGACGAGCACGACCTCGTAGCCCTCCTCGCGCAGCACCTTGCAGGCCTGCACGCCGGAGTAGTCGAACTCGGCCGCCTGGCCGATGACGATCGGGCCGGAGCCCAGGATCATGATCCTGCGGAGGTCGTCACGCCGCGGCACGGATGGCCTCCAGGAAGCGGTCGAAGAGGTACAGGGAGTCGTTCGGGCCGGGGCCCGCCTCCGGGTGGTACTGGACGGTGCCGCCGGCGACGTCGAGCAGCGTGAGCCCCTCGACGGTCCGGTCGTAGAGGTTCACGTGGCTGAGGCGCGCCTCGCCGAAGTCGGTCGTCCAGCGCACGGCCTCGTCGGCCTCGATGCGCTGCTCGCCGTTCGGCCCGAGGACGGCGAAGCCGTGGTTCTGCGACGTGATCTCGATGCGACCGGTCTCCAGGTCCTTGACGGGGTGGTTGCCGCCGCGGTGGCCGAACGGGAGCTTGAACGTGTCCAGCCCCACCGCCCGGCACAGCAGCTGGTGGCCGAGGCAGATGCCGAACGTCGGCTGCCTGCCGACGAGCGCGCGCAGGGTGTCGACGATGTGGTCGAGCGCCGCGGGGTCGCCCGGGCCGTTGGCCAGGAAGATCGCGTCGCCGCCGCGCGCCAGGAGCTCCTCCGCGGTCGTGCGCGCGGGGTGCAGCTCGACGATCGCGCCGCGCTCGGTGAAGTTGCGCACGATCGAGCCCTTGATGCCGGTGTCGATGGCGACGATCCGGGGCCCGTCGCCGTCGCCGTGGATCGTGAGCTCGCGCGGCGTGACGTCCTGCACGAGGTCGCGCCCGACCATCGACGGCTCGGCGTCGATGAGCTCGCGCGCCCGCGCCTCGGGGATCGACGCCGGGGAACACGCCGCCGCGCATCGCGCCCTCGTCGCGGATGTGCAGGACGAGCGACCGGGTGTCGACGCCGGTGATCGCCGGGATGCCGTTGGCCCGCAGCCAGCGCAGCCAGCCGTCCTCGGCGCCCGGCGCGTCGTCGGTGTCGTTGGCCTCGCGCATGATCGCCGCGCGGGCCCAGGGCCGGTCGGACTCCATCGCCGCCGCCCGCACGCCGTAGTTGCCGATGTGCGGGTAGGTGAACGTGATGAGCTGGCCGGCGAAGGAGGGGTCGGTCATCGACTCCTGGTAGCCGCTCATGCCCGTCGTGAAGACGACCTCCCCGACGGCGTGGGTGTCGCGCGCCGACGGCGTCGCCGTCGAAGCGCGTCCCGTCCTCCAGGAGCACGTAGGCGGTCACTTGGCGGCGGTGAGCGCGAAGGCGCGCTCGCGGTAGGCGACGGCACCGGCGGCGAGGGTGAGCAGCACCTTGCCGTGCAGCTCGCGGCCGGCGAAGCAGCAGTTCTCCGAGCGGCTCTCGTAGCCGTTCTCCCCGACGACCCACCTGCGCCGCAGGTCGACGAGCGTGAGGTTCGCGGGCTGCCCGACCGCGACCGTCGGCTGCGGGATGCCGAACGGGATGCCGCCGCAGCACAGCCGGTCGACGAGCACGTCGAGTCCGAGCAGCCCGCCGAGGACGAGCTCGGTGTAGACCGCCGCGAAGGAGGTCTCCAGGCCGGTCGTCCCCATGGGCGCCTGCTCGAACGCGACCTCCTTCTCGTCGCGCGCGTGCGGGGCGTGGTCGGTGGCGATGCAGTCGATCGTCCCGTCGCGCAGGCCGTCGATGAGCGCCTTGCGGTCCGTCTCGGTGCGCAGCGGCGGGTTCATCTTCATCCGCGTGTCGAGGCCGGCGACGTCCTCGTCGGTGAGCGTGAGGTGGTGCGGGCTGGCCTCGCACGTCACCTGGACGCCGTCGGCCTTCGCGGCGGCGACCGCCTCGACGGAGGCGACGCAGCTCAGGTGCTGCAGGTGGATGCGGGCGTCCTCGTAGCCGGCCAGGAGGCAGTCGCGCGCGACGAGCGTGGACTCCGAGACGCTCGGGATCCCCGCGACGCCGAGGCGGGCGCTGACCGCGCCCTCGTGCATCGCGCCGGTGCCCGACAGCGACATGTCCTCCTCGTGCAGTGCGATGACGCGGCCGGCCAGGCGCTGGTACTGCAGCGCGCGGCGCATGACGCCGGCGTCGGCGATCGGGCGGCCGTCGTCGGTGAAGCCGAAGGCGCCGACGTCCGCGAGCTCGGCCATCTCGGTGAGGTCGCGGCCGTCCATCCCGCGCGTGACGCAGGCCATGAAGCCGACCGGGATGCGCGCGTCGCGCGCCGCCGCCTCGAGCAGGGCGCCGAGGATCGGCGCGGTGTCGACGACGGGGTCGGTGTTGGCCATGCCGAGGATCGCGCAGAAGCCGCCGGCGGCGGCGGCGCGGGTCCCCGTCTCGAGGTCCTCCTTGTGCTCCTGGCCGGGGGTGCGCAGGTGCACGTGCGGGTCGACGAACGCGGGCAGCAGGTGCTTGCCGGTCCCGTCGACGACCTCGGCGCCGGGGCCGGCGTCGAGCCTGCCGGCGTCTCCGATCTCGGCGATCTCGCCGTCGCGGACGAGGACGTCGTGCAGCGCGTCGATGCGCGCGACGGGATCGACGACGTGGGCGCCGCGGACGAGCAGCGTGGCGGGGCGCGCGGGCGCGCGTGTGAGGGTCGGGGTCGTCACGCCGGCTGGGGCTCCCGCATCCGCGAGCGGGCTGTCCGAGCCGCGTCCCGGCGAGCAGCTCGTAGAGCACCGCCATCCGGACGACGACGCCCGCGCGGACCTGCATGGTGATGACGGCCTGCGGCGAGTCGACGACCTCGCCGGACAGCTCGACCCCGCGGTTCACCGGGCCGGGGTGCATGAGCACCTGGCGCGGGTGCAGGCGGCGGCCGTTGATCTGGTAGCGGGCGGCGTACTCGCGCAGCGACGGCAGCTCCTTGCCGTCCATGCGCTCGCGCTGCACGCGCAGGGCGTAGACGACGTCGGCCTCGCGGAGGTCGTCGAGGTCGTAGCGCACGTCGCAGCCGAGCGCCTCGATGTCGCGCGGCATGAGCGTCGGCGGGCCGACGAGCGTGACGTGCGCGCCCATGGCGCGGAAGGCGAGGATGTTCGAGCGCGCGACGCGCGAGTGCGCGATGTCGCCGACGATCCAGATCGAGCGCCCGTCGATGCCGCCGAGCTTCGAGCGCAGCGTGTGCACGTCGAGCAGGGCCTGCGTCGGGTGCTCGTGCTTGCCGTCCCCGGCGTTGACGACCGCGGCGCTCGTCCAGCCCGCGACGAGCGCCGCGGCGCCGGCGTGCGGGCTGCGGATGACGATGGCGTCGGGCGAGTGCGCGCCGAGCGTCAGGACCGTGTCCTTCAGCGACTCGCCCTTCTCGACGCTCGAGCCGCTGGCCGCGAAGTTCACGACGTCCGCGCTCAGGCGCTTGGCCGCGAGCTCGAAGGACGAGCGCGTGCGCGTCGAGGCCTCGTAGAAGAGGTTCAGGACGGTGCGCCCGCGCAGCGCCGGGACCTTCTTGACCTCGCGGTCGGCGATCTGCTCGAACGCGGTGGCGCGGTCGAGGATGCGCTCGATGTCCTCGCGCGTGAGGTCGGCGATCGACAGCAGGTGCCTCATGCGACGGCCTCCTCCAGGGCGGTGATGGCGACCTCGTCGACCCCGTCGAGCTCCTCGACGCGGACGTTCACGCGCTCCTGCTGGGAGGTCGGGAGGTTCTTGCCGACGTAGTCGGGCCGGAACGGCAGCTCGCGGTGGCCGCGGTCGGCCAGGACGGCGAGCTGGATGCGGCCGGGGCGGCCGTAGTCGAAGAGCGCCTCGATCGCGGCGCGCACCGTGCGGCCGGTGTAGAGGACGTCGTCGACGATGACGATCGTGCGCCCGTCGACGTCGAAGTCGACGTGGCTGGCGTGGACGACGGGCGCGCCGGAGCGGCTGCGCAGGTCGTCGCGGTAGAAGGCGATGTCGATGTCGCCGAGCGGGACGTCGGCGCCGAGCAGCTCGTCGAGCTGGTCCTTCAGGCGGGCGGCGAGGAAGGCGCCGCGGCGGTGGATCCCGACGAGCGCGAGCAGCTCGGGCTCGGGCGTCTTCTCCACGATCTCGTGCGCGATCCGCACGAGGGTGCGCCGCACGTCGTCCCTGTCCAGGACGACCTTCGCGTCAGGCATGGTCTGCGGGTGCTCCTTTCCGGCCTCACGGGACCGGTTTGAAGGGGCGATGTCGTGCAGGAACGTAGCATCGGGCGCCGACGGCTCGGCCGGGCTAGTCGAGGTCCCAGCCGAAGTACACCTCGATCGAGGCGATCCGGTCGCCGTCGAATCCGAAGATCTCCGTGTTGCGGAAGCGGGTGCCGTCCTTGCGGGTCGCCTCGTAGGTCACGAGGACCTCGTCGCCGACCTCGGCGAGGCGGACGTAGTCGAAGCGCTCGGTGCCGCCCGCGCCCGGCCAGCAGCGCTCGAAGTAGGTCGCGCGATCGATGCCGACGTCCGGCGGCGCGGAGAAGACGAGGTCGTCGGCGAGCAGCGACTCGATGAGGTCGCGGTCAGCCGTGGTGAAGGCCGTGTAGGAGGCCTTGACGGTGTCGATGTGGTTCATGTGGGTGATGACTCCCGCACGGCCGCGGACTCATCACGGCCCGGCGTCGATGGTCTCCCGCAGCTCGTCCGGATCGGGGTCCGGGCCGAACGACGTGAGGACCCACGTCGCGCCGGCGGCGGCCCACGGCGCCGGGTCCTCGCCGGGCTCGATGTCCGTGACGAGCTCGAACGGCGGGCCCGGCAGCTCGGCGGCCAGCTCCGTGAGCGCCTCGGGGCCGGGCAGGTCGATGACGAAGTAGCCCTCCCAGTTCGCGGCGCGGCGCAGCGGGCGGCGGTTGGGGTAGCGCCCGGCGAGCCAGATCGGGATCCGCGGCCGCTGCAGCGGGACCGGCTCGAGCTCGCCCGCCCACCAGCGCGGCAGCTTCTCGAGCGTGTCCTCCAGCCGGCGCGCCAGCTCCTTGGGCTCGGACGGGTCGCCGAACGGGCTGAGCTCGCCGTGCTTGTCCGCGCCGAGACCCAGCCCCAGGATCACGCGACCGTCGCTCAGATGGTCGAGCGTGACGATCTCGCGCGAGAGCTTCTGGGGCCGGCGCCGGCCCGGCGGCGTGACCATCGGGCCGAGCAGGACCCGCTCGGTCGTCATCGCCATCGCCGCCATCGCGACCCACGGATCGGCGACGGCCTTCGCGGGCGGCGAGTACACGATGTGGTCCCAGAGGAAGACGGCGTCCCAGCCGCGCTCCTCGGCGCGGGCCGCGAGGTCCGCGAGGAGCCGCGGATCGCTGAGCGCGTTGAACGGCGCGAGGGTGAGCCCTCGGGAGGGGTGCCGTGAGGCGGGTCCCCTGGTGTTCTCTAGCCTCGCTGTCATGGCCCTGAATGTGTACCTGAGTGGCGAGATCCACACCGACTGGCGCGAGCGGATCGAGCGCGGCGCGGCCGAGGCCGGGCTCGACGTCGAGTTCGGCGCGCCGGTGACCGACCACAGCGCCTCCGACAACGCCGGCGTCGCGATCCTCGGCGAGCAGGAGCGGCCGTTCTGGAAGGACAACCTCGGCGCCGGGGTCAACGCGATCCGCACCCGCACGCTGCTCGAGCGCGCGGACGTCGTCGTCGTGCGCTTCGGCGAGCAGTACCGCCAGTGGAACGCCGCGTTCGACGCGGGCTACGCGGCGGCGCTCGGCAAGCCGCTCGTCGTCCTGCATCCCGAGGAGCACGACCACGCCCTCAAGGAGGTCGACCGCGCGGCGCTGGCCGTCGCCCGGGAGCCCGAGCAGGTCGTCGACATCCTGCGCTACGCGCTGCACGGGCTGCTGCCCGCGGTCGCTACCCGACGGTGATGCGGACCGCGGAGCCCTGCTCGAGGTAGGTGCCGGCCTTCGGCGTCTGCTTCACGACGTGGAGCGTGGAGAACATCTCCTTGAAGACGCCTCCGCCCTGGACGTCGGCCTCGAACTTCCGCGCCGCGAGGCGCTGCTTGGCGACGTCGAGCTGCACGCCGACGAGATCGGGCACGAGCGTGCGGACGATGACCGTGCCGGGCGTCGTGACCGGCGGCGCCGTGACGGTCTTCGCGACGGTGATCGTCCTCGGCTGAGAGGCGGCCGGGGCGTCGTCGCCGTTGACGACGATCGCCAGGAGCGCGCCGAACAGCACGCCGCACGCGACGCCGAGGATGACGGTCGGCCAGGTCGGAGCGGAGAGCCTCATGAGCCCGTCGCCACCCCGGCCGCGGGCCGGCGCTCGGCGTCCCAGCGGATGAGCTCCGGGTCGCCCTTCTCGGCGAACGGGACGTCGATCGTGTCGAAGTCGTGCGGGACGATCGCGCCGGGGAACACGGCGCGCGCCTCGTCGCGCAGGCGACCTGCGGGGTACCGCGTGGAGATGTGGGTGAGTGCGAGCATGGCGACCTCTGCGTCCGCGGCGACCTGCGCCGCCTGCCGTGCCGTGCTGTGGCCGGTCTGCGATGCGCGGGCTGCATCCTCGTGCGCGAACGTGGCCTCGTGGACGAGGACGTCGGCGCCGTGAGCGGCCACCACGGTAGCGTCCGTCGGGCGTGTGTCGCCGGTGATCACGATCTTCCGGCCCGGGCGGTCGGGTCCCACGACCTGGTCGGGATGCACGCCGTCGACGGTCTCGCCGCGCTGCAGGCGCCCGAAGGCGGGGCCCTCGGTCACGCCCAGGCGACGCGCCATCTCGACGTCGAAGCGCCCCGGCCGCGGCGGCTCGACGAGCGCGTAGCCGAGCGCCGGGCCGCGGTGGCGGACCGGGTACGGGATGACCTGGTAGCCGTCGCGCTCGATCGCCTGGCCGGGCTCGAGCTCGACGAGGTGCAGCCCGTAGGCGGGGCGCCCGAAGATCGGGCGCATCCGCTCCATGACCGCCTTCAGCGGCGGCGGCCCGTGCACGGTGAGCGGCCGCTCGCGGTCGCGCAGCTCGAACGTCTTGAGCATCCCGGGCAGGCCGAGCCAGTGGTCGGCGTGCAGGTGGGTGATGAAGACGTCGGTGATGTCGGCGAGGCCGACCGAGCGCGTGAGCTGACGCTGGGTGCCCTCGCCGCAGTCGAAGAGGATCCGGTCGCCGCCCCGGCGCACGAGCAGCGCGGGCATGCCGCGGCGCGCCGAGGGCGCGGATGCGGACGTGCCTGCGAAGAACAGCGAGAGGTCCATCTCGCTCAGCGAGGCTACTCCCAGGTCATTGTCAGGCAGGGATACTTCGTGCCGATGGCGTACGCCCCGACCGCCCGGCACCTCCTGCGCGCCAAGGACCTCGCGGACGCGCGCTACGCCGAGCCGCTCGACGTCGCCGACCTCGCGAAGGCCGCCGGCCTCTCCCCCGCGCACTTCAGCCGGGAGTTCCGGGCGGCGTTCGGCGAGTCGCCGCACGGCTATCTGCTGACCCGCCGGCTCGAGCGCGCCGCGGCGCTGCTGACCACCACGGATCGCTCCGTCGCGGAGATCTGCTTCGAGGTGGGACTGCAGAGCGTCGGCTCGTTCACGACGAGCTTCACGCGGACCTACGGCGTGTCCCCGACGGCGTTCCGGGCGCAGTTCCCGTCGGCCGCCGACCGGGCGCTCGTGCCCGCCTGCATCGTCCGCGCCTACGGCCGTCCGCAACGCCGCACGTTTCGAGAAGACGGGGCGCCGCCCCAGGATTAGCGTCCTCGTCGACACCGACCGTCGACCCCGAGGAGGACACCATGATCAGGATCGCCAGCGCCCAGCTGTGGGTGCACGACCAGGACGAGGCGCTCGCCTTCTACACCGAGAAGGTGGGGCTCGTGACCCACGCGGACGTGTCGTTCCCCGAGATGGGCGGGTTCCGCTGGCTCACCGTCGGGCCGGCCGATCAGAGCGACGTGTCGATCGTCCTCATGCCGATCCCCGGCCCGCCGGTCTTCGAGGCCGAGACCGCCGAGCAGGCGCGGTCGCTGATGTCCAAGGGCGCGGCGGGGACGATCTTCCTCGCGACCGACGACTGCTACGCGGCCTACGAGCAGCTGTCGGCGCGCGGCGTCGAGTTCGTCGAGAAGCCCGAGGAGCGCCCGTACGGCATCGACTCCGGCTTCCGCGACCCGTCCGGCAACCACATCCGCCTGACCCAGGTCCGGGAGCTCGCGGCGACCTGAGCCGTCTCCTCGTCGAGGTTGACCCTGGTTGAGTCGAGCCGTCGGCGCGGTGCGTCGACGGCTCGATCATGGGTCGCCGTCTCGCCTGGGTCGTGCTCGTGCTGCTGGCCGTCGCCGCGGTGCCGTCGACGGCTGCCGCCGCGGTCGACTACGCCGCCTACAACCGGCTCGCCGACGCGGTGTGGGCGCCGCACGGCGACCGCTGCTCCGGGCAGGCGCAGGTCCAGCTCGTCGACGAGATCGCCGGCGACGACGACATCCTCGGCTACGCGGACGGCGTCTGGGACGGGACGTGCACGTACTCCGTCCGCCGCGACCTCAGCGCGTACGAGGCGTGCGTGATCACCGTCCACGAGCGCGGGCACCTGGCCGGCTACCAGCCGGTCGGCGGCGTCGACGCGTGGCACGACAGGACCGGCCTCATGTCGACGAACCCGCTCGACGCGTTCCCCGACCCGCGCGAGGCGACGGGACGGCCGCCGTACGCGCCGTGCGCGGGACTCGTCGGGCTGACGATCACCCGCGAGATGGCCGAGGACGCCGTCGCGCGGCGGTGGGCGGTCCGCAGCCTCAGCTGCCGCCCGTCGCGCGGGCGCTGCGTCGGGACGACGCTCGGCGGCCGGCACGCGCGCTGGACGGTGCGCTACGACGCGCGCTGGTCGGTCGTCGCGCGGCGCGGGTAGAGTCGTCCCGCAGTCCCGCGCCCGTAGCTCAGTGGATAGAGCGCTTGCCTCCGGAGCAAGAGGTCGCAGGTTCGAATCCTGCCGGGCGCGCTGGTGGAAGGCCCTGCTCCGGCGGGGCTTTCCGCTTCCTGCGGGTGTTTGAGGCGGTGGCGCGCTGCCGCTCGATCTTGAGGCTGGTGCCCGCTGGTGCCCAATCGACGCCCTCGACCACGGCCTGCAGACGTGCCCGTTCGTCGTCCTCGCGGCGCATCGTGTGGGTGTACAGACGCAGTGTGAAGGCCGGATCGGTGTGGCCGAGCTGACCCATGACGTAGCGCGGATCCTCGCCCAGCGCGACAAGCAGCGAGGCGAAGGTGTGGCGCAGGCCGTGCAGCGTCAGGCGCTCGGGGAGCGGCAGGTCGCCGCGGTTGGCGAGGTTCTCGTTCGCCCGCTCGATCGCCGGGTTGAGGACACGGTTGCGGATCGTGTCCTTGTCGCGCCGTCCCCCGGTGCCGGAGGAGAACACGAGTGCGTCGGGGCTGATGTCCGGCGCCGCGGCCTTGTGCGTGGCGAGCTCGTCGCGCAGCGCCGGCAGGAGGTCGACGCGGCGCACGCCTGCGTCGGTCTTTGAGGTGCGGACGGTGATGCGCCCGCTGGCGAGGTCGACGTCGCGCCAGCGCAGCGCGCATAGCTCCCCGATCCGCAGGCCGGAGAACGTGAGCGCTGAGAGCGTCGCCCGGCGCGCGAGCGCCTTGCGGTCGTCGCGGCCGCGCGGTCGAGCTCGCGGCGGCGTCGAGCGCGCGTGATGGGGGCGCGGTCCAGCCACGGCCGGGGCGCGGTGGGCGCCTTCAGCCGGCGGCGTCTCCCCCGCGCTGGGTTACGCGCGATGTACTCGTACTCGACGGCGTACTCGAGGATCTGCGCCAGGCGCGTGATCGTCTGGTTGATCGAGCGCGCGGTGATCTGCCCTTGGCGGACCTTGAAGCTGCGGTAGCGGTCGACCTCGGCGATCGTGATCTCGCTGAGGCGGTGGCGCGCGAAGAACGGCAGCAGGTGAAGGCGCAGCGCCCATTCGTAGCTGTAGTGCGTCGACGCGCGCAGCTCCGCCTGGCGACCGGCGAGCCAGTCGGAGGCGAACTCGTGGAAGGTGGGGTTCGGCAGCGGCTCGGGCGGCTTCTCGGGCGCCGCCGGTCGCCACGTGCCGCGGCGGACGTCGGCGAGGATGTTCGCGAGCTCTGTTTCGGCCCTCGCCCGATCCCAGCCGTCTGCCGAGCTGCCGAGCGTGAGGTACTCCCGGCGGCCGTAGGCGTGGAAGCGCAACGCGTAGACGGTGCCGCGCGCACGCCTGCGCGCGAGGACCTGCCCTTTCGCCTCCTTGCCGCTCACGGCGCTCCCTCAGGCCGCACGCGGCGACTTTACTCTTCGCTCCGGTCCAATGGGCAGCAGCTCGATGTCGCTGCGAGCCTGGCGCGGCCGGGGCTTCGGGCGTGCCGGCGTTGGCCGTGTGCGCCGTTCGTTTGTGAGCGCCTCACGGACGACGGCCGGGTCGAAGCGCAGGCGTGGCCGCGAGCCGCCCCCGAGTCGTACGACACCGAGCTCGTCGGCGTGCGCATAGACCCACGCGCGATCAATGCCATGTCGTCGCGCGACCTCTCGAGCATCGATCAGCGCCTCACCCGCCTGCGCCGGCAGGTCGAGCAGGCGGACGACCTCGGCAGCGACCAGGCGGGCGAGCTCAGCGAGCGAGTCCTCACCGGAGTCCCGGCGCTTGTCAGGGTCCACACGCATGTGCCGAGATCAGCGGGGAGGACGACCAGGACCGGCAGCGCCACCACCGCCTCCCTCTCCCCTCCCGACACAGCCCGGCTCCGTGGGGTCGCAGCAAGGGAAGCTCACGCCACCGACGCCGGCGGCGTACTGCCCCGGCGCCGAGGAGCGCAGTACGGCCAGTCCGCCGCGGGCCGAGAGCGGGCTGGAGTCACCGAGGGCGGCACAGGTGCTGGCGACAATGCCGGCGCTCGCGGCGCTCGGTGGCCGTGGCGGACGGCCCCGCCAACGACGATTCGGGCGCAGTGATGGTGCTCGCTGTCGCTCTCGCGACCCGTTCGCCGGGTGACACAGGTTGATTGCCGCTTACTGCTCACGACAGTAGCGCGAACCCGGAATCCCAGCTGGTCTTTGCGAGTGCTGCCAATGTGATCTGCAGAAAGCCCAACGCCTCAAGCTCCCGTGCACGCGAAAGAGGTCCGGCGTCAACCGCCCGGAGGCCTGCTGCCTCGACCAGGCTGATGACTGCGATTTTCGCGTCTGCATCGTCCCCGGCAAGCACAACCGTCGTGCGCGCTCCGCCATTGGTGCCGCTCGCCAATGTTTCGCCGAAGTTGATGTTGAACGCCTTGACGACTGCCGCATCCGGGATGTCCTTGGCGATTTCAGCTGCAGCAGAAGAGTCTGATGGGACGACCAATTCATCGAAAGTGGTGAAGTTGATCGGGTTGCTGATGTCGATGACAACCTTTCCGCTCAGTCCATCCGAGTAATGCCCAAGCACGTCCGCGATCGAGGCGTATGGAACGGCGAGGACCACGAGCTCACCCGTGAGCTCATCGCCGATCACCCCGTACTCGGCATCGGGCCGCTCGGGCGATGAACTGGAACCGGCTCGGCGTCTGATTATCTGGATTTCAGCATCCGCCCTTGCGGACAAATCAGCGATTGCCGAACCCATTTTCCCTGTACCGATGATGCTGATCGATGTCATGCGAACAAAGGCCTTCTTCCACTATCGTGATCGCGTCAGAGTCTTCTCAGCGACAGCTACCGCGTCGTAGTCAAAGAGGAAAGTTCTGCGAAACTCACGCCCGGCGCGCATCTCGGCGTCGCGTTTCTTGATGTCCTCGAACTCGGCTTGCGAGTCGAGCTGTGAACCGGTCCTGCGCGAGCTGGCCTGCATAATGGCTGTCCGCTGCAAGCGAGCCGTCGTGTAGCGTTTGAAGGCACCGACGATGCCCTCGGGGCCATCGGCCTCCCTGAGGAAGATTGCAAGGCTCACGCTGTCTTCAATTGCCTGGTTTACCCCTTGGCCGACGTACGGCAGCATGGTGTGCGCTGCGTCGCCGAGCAATGTGACACGACCTCGTGACCAATTGGCCAGCGGCTCTCGGTCGTAAAGTCCCCACCAGAAGGTCTTGTCGATCAGTTTGATGAACCCGCGGAGCCTCGGGTCCCATTCCTCGCCCCCGAACTCGGCGGCGAGTTCGCTCACATCCCCCTCGGCTGACCATGATTCCTTCACGGGCCTGTCACTTGGGACAAAGCCAACATAGTTGAACAGCTTACGCTGGCGCAGTGGGTAGCACATGAAATGCTTTCCACCCCCCATCCAGACCTGGCTCCTCATCGGCCAGTCTTCGGGAAGGAGGCTCGCGTCAAGCACTCCGCGGTATGCGATAGATCCGGAATAGACGGGATCCGAGGGCTGGGTGACTGAGTCCCGCACCACCGAATGGACGCCGTCCGCACCCACCACAGCGTCAAACTCAGCATCCACACCATTGTCGAATTTAAGGTGGACGGTTGAGTCCAACGCATGAATCGATGCCAACCTGTGCCCCAAACGAACCGCGTCGCTGGGGATTGCCCGGCCCAGGACATCGATGAAATCGGCTCGGTGTATGCCAAAGGTTCGGTACCGCCCGACAGAGTCCGACCAAGCCGTCTCCGCTACCACTCGCCCATCTGTGCTCAGGTTCACACCAGGCCCGTCCGTTGGCGCACCTGCGAGCTTGACCTCATCAAGCAAACCGAAATGGTCGAGTCCGCGCTGGCCATTCGGGGTGACCGCGACGCCTGCGCCCACTTCAGCCAACTCCCCAGCCTGCTCGAAAACCGTGACCTGGACACCGGCAATCCTCGTAAGCGCTATCGCGGCAGTAAGCCCTCCCAGCCCGCCGCCAATTACCGCGACTCTGGTTGCATGAGTAACCATTGGTTCTCCTCGAATACAAGCCGTAATTGTCGTTGTCTACCGTGTAGGCCGATGAACGTGATGGTGACGAAACAGTTCCCGAGCCTCAGTGCAGAAGGGCCCGGCGATAAGTAGATGGAACAGATTGCCGTGCCCGCGCCGTGTGCTGACGAAACCAGATACAGGGCGGGCTCGAATATCTGGATCGACGCTGCCCACGGCTGCGAAGCTGTGGAAGGCCTTCGTCCGGCAAGGGACCGCCAAAGCGCCAGCCCCGCCCCGATCGCGCCACTGCCATGACCGCGCCACGCACCACCATTACCGATGTCGAGCCGCTCGCGGAGCGCTGGGTGCGCCTGACGTTCGGCCACGGCGCCGTGCACGAGGTCGATCTCGCCGATCTCCTCTCAGCCGGCGGAGTGTTCGCGTCGATCCGCGATGAGCGCGAAGTGTTCGAGGCGGTGGCGGTCGACGAATTCGGCACGATCGCCTGGCCGGGCGACGTCGATCTGGATCCCGACGTGCTCCGCGGCGACCAGACTCCGGCCTCCGGAAGAGCCCTGCCCCGGCGAGTCATCCAGCCGGCCTGATCCTGGCAGTGCGTACGGCGGGTCAGAGCCGGCGGGGCGATGGGCACCAGCCGCGATCTGGTGCCTCAACGTCCGAAAATCGCCGTCAATCGCTCTCTATCTGCTCCCAGTCGTCGCTCCGAGGATCGGCACGTTCTCCCTGCCAATAGCCGTCTTCTTGCGAACCGGAGGCGGCTCCTCCGATGCGCAAGAGGCCGCAGGTTCGAATCCTGCCGGGCGCGCCTCAGGAGGACCCCGCTCCGGCGGGGTTTTCTGCGTCCGCGGCGCTGAGTCCACGTGGCGCGTTCGCGCTCGAATCTCCAAGCTGCCTCAGCGATCTGCGGGCCGGTCATCCGCAACCGGCGCGGTGCGGCGATCAACGCGACGCGGCGATCCGCGGTGCGGTTGGCCACCCGCTCCGGCGCCGAAGAGCGGTCCGGCAACGCCAGCTCACCGTCCGCCCGACAGCGCGCCGCCCACTTGGGACACGTCGGCGGCGAACCCACGCGCGCACCGCGGCCTCCGTCACAGCGCGTCGTTTGGGACTGAGCGCGGCGTTGCGTGCAGCTGCATCCCGGGGGTCCGTGACGTGGATGGGCTCGCGGAAGAGGCGGCAGGATGGGTCCGGGCGCGCGGCGACCCGCTCCTCTGATCGCCGCCGGCGGTCGTGCGCTACCCGGTGCACCGGTCGGGCGGCCGTGAACGCCGTGACCAACTCGGCGAAGCGTCGTGGGTCATCGAGATGTGGGAAGTGGTGTCCGACCGGCCACACGATGAGCTCGGCTTGTGGCAGCCGGCGAGGAGCCACGTCCTCTCGTCGCGATCCAGCTCGCTCCCGAGCAGCATCAGGTAGGGCAGATCGCGTCCGCGCTCCAACATCTCGTCGAGCTCCCGAGGTACTCGTGCCTGTCGGTGTCGATCATCTTCTGCGAGTAACTGAGCACGAGCTCGGCGGGCACGTCGTCGCCGGCGACCAGCAGCGGGCGGGCAGCCTTCGGGACGCGGTCCAGGTGCATGCTCGTACGGAACATCTCCCATACCGCGGGAAACCCGTCCCCGCGCAGCCGCGGGGCCAGCTGGTGCACGAGATCCAGGAAAGGCTCCAGCCGCCACGAGGTAGTCGACGTTGACGACGCCGGCGGCGCCGTAACGGTCGGCGTACACGCCGGCGACCCCGGCGGAGATGGAATGTCCGACGAGCACGGGATCGCGGAGGCCCGCCGCCGCGACGGCATCGTGCACCGCTGCCGCCACCGCTCCCAGCTCGTGAGAGGGGAGTCCGGGGCTGTCGCCGTGGCCGGGCAGGTCGAGTGCCAACGCGACGTGACCGGCCGGCAGGGCGTCCATGACGGGGTTCCACATGGCGTGGTCGAACGTGAGGCCGTGCAGGAGGACGAGCGGCCGCGCCCGAGAACCGGCATCTCCCTGAATGCGGCCGGCGAGACCTGCGAAGCGCCCGGCTTCGGCGACGCGGGCAGTGGTGTCTGCAGTGGTGGACATGGGCGCAGCGTGGAGCCGCAGGGGCGGCTTCGCATCGTGGGCAACCCACGGTCTTGCTTGGGCCGACCGTCAGAGGACGGAGGCGAGCGAGCTGCGCGACGCAATGCCGAGCTTGCGATACGCGGCGGTGAGATGGGTCTCGACCGTGCGCGTCGTGACGAACAGGGTCGGGCGATGTCCGGCATTGGCCAGGCCGCGTGCGGCGAGCTCCGCGACGCGGTACTCGCTCGGCGTGAGCGCCTCGACTCCACTCCGCATCGGCGAGCGCGGACGGGCTCCGGCCGCTCGCAGCTCGACGCGTGCCTGCTCGGCGAGCGCACGGGCCCCGCAGCGATGTGCGAGCTCGAGACCCTCCAGGTAGCGGTGCTCGCGAGGCTGTCCGCTGCTTGCTCCGCCGCAGCGTGGCGCCCATGTCCACCAGGGCGCGAGCGAGCTCGAGCGGAGCGCAAGCGCGCCGGAGATCGCCGACCGCCAGTTCCAACACGGGCAGGCCGTCGGCACCCGATCGCCCGCGCGTATCCCCGCCTCGCGACCCCGATGTCGCGCGGCGCACCGAACTCCACCGCCGCGGCGACGTCGGCCTCGCCCAGCGCACCGGCCGCTTCACGGTTGCCGTCGAGCAGGAGGGCCGAGACCGCCAGCGATCGCCAGGGCAGCGCGGCGCCACTGCGCCACGCGGTCCCGTCGGCGCCCGGCTGACGGAGCGGCTCGAGCTCCGCGGAGCGCTTCGACCGGCCGGTGGCGTTCGAGAAGCACGCGCGCCCGAACGCACCGCAACCCAGCGCCGAGCCAGCCCTTCTCGGCAGGATGCGCGTCCAGAAGGCTCTGCGCGTCCTCGAGCGCCCCGCGCTCGGTCAGCGCCAGGGCGATCGTGACCGCGGACGCGGGTTCGTGCACGTGCAGTCCGCTGCCGCTGAGGATCGTGCGCGCCGCGTCGCATCGAGCTCGGCCTGCACGAGGTCGCCGGCGAGCAGCTGGAGCAGACCGCGCCATACGAGTCCCGCTCCTGCCCGAGCAGCGAACCGCGCTGCGGGACACGTACGTCAGCACGCGCTCGGATGCGCGCAACGCTCCGGCCGGGTCTCCGGCCAGCGCGAGTGCGACAAGCGCGATGTGGTTCGGGCGGCCGGCCCGGCGGTCGTCGGCTTCGTGCACGTCGACTCGTGCGACGGCGCGGAGCGCGAGCGCGAGCGCCTCGGCCGCGGTGCCGTCACGAACGGCGGCAGCAGCGCCAGTGCCGCGGCGGCGTAGCGCGCCTCGGCAGTTGCGCATGTCGGCATCGAGTCCCTGGAAGCGAGCGCGCAGGGCGGCGACGGCGACGCCACGAGCACTGCCGCCTGGAGCGCCGGAGCGTGGCGAGGCGACCGGCGAGCAGATCGGCCTCGACGGGGGTCGGGGCGTCGGCGAACGCCGTCAAGACGAGCGATCGCGCCTGTTCAGCCAAGCCGGCGAAGATGAGCGGGTCGACCGCCTCGTCGGCGATCCGTGCTCGGAGCGCTGCGTCAGACGTCGCCACCAGAGCCTGCTCGAGTATCGACGTGGCTTCCGGGTCGCCCAGGCGCGCCAGCGCGTTGCCCAGCGTGCGGAGAGTTCCGGGCCGCTCGGCGGCGTCCACCTCCGCGAGCGCACGGCGCAGATGGCGGACTGCGACCTCGGGGGCGCAGCGCGCAAGGGCCAGTCGCGCCGCGTCCATGAGCGCCTTGGCCGCCCATGGCGCGCGGACGGCGCTCGACGCCAACAGCTGACCGGCCACCAGCTCCACGGCCGCGCCGGACGCGTGCAGGAGCGCGGCTGCGCGAGCGTGCTCGGCGGCCCGTATCGCCTCCGGAACCGAGGACCGCACGGCGTCGCGCACGAGCGGATGCGCGAACGCAAGCCGCGGCGCGTCGAGCAGGTACCCAGCGTTCACGAGTGCCGTCACGGCAGCACTGGCTTGGGTCGGTCCAAGCTCAGCCAGATCGCCCGCGTCGCGCAACTCGCAGCCGTCCCCGAGGACGACACCATCTGCGCCAGTCGGACGGCCGGAGCCCCGAGCAGGGCAAGCCGGCCGCGGACGCTGTCATGCGCCTGCGCGAAGTTCTCGAGCCTCTGGCCAACGGCGGCATCCGGCGGCAAGCGGACGGCACGCAGCTCCGCCTGTACCTCGGTGACCAGCAGGATCCCCCGGTGACGCGATGACAGGCGTCGGTGAACTCGGCCGCCAGCCGACTGCGGCAGTCGCGCGCCAGGAGCCGCCCGACGGCAGTTCGGCTCAACGGTTGCAGGCGGGTGACCCCGCAACCCGCAGCGGCTGCCAGCGCCGAAGGAGACCCCGGGCCGACGCCAGGACGCCCCGCCACCAGCGCCGCAAGCGGAAGTCCTTCCGCCCGCCGCACGAAGTACTCCATCCAGCGCCGGACGCAGGATCGGCGGCATCGCATCGTCGGCCAACACCGCGACGGGGCCGTCGTCGGCGATGGCGACGAACATCCAGTACAGACCGAACGCCACCGCCGCGACATCGGCCGCGTCCGAAGTCGCGTCGCGGAACACCGCCTCAGCCGCGGCGGCGGGACCGCGCAACCAACGTGCCAGGTCCTCCGGCGACGCGCGTTGCAGCGGCGCGAGCAGCTCGCGCACGAAGCCGAACGCCAACTCGCGCTCACGGCCCGTAGCCCGCAGCACCCGAATACCACCGGCGCTCGCCGACGCATGATCCACCAGCGCCGTCTTCCCGATCCCGGTCGGGCCCTCGAGCACGAGCACACCACCAACGCCACGCCGCACATTCGCGAGCAGCTCCGCGACGACCGCCGTCTCTGGCCCCCTGCTCCAGCAGCCGCGCAGTCATGACACGCGCATCGTCTCACTCGACTGTCGGTCCCGCTCTTGAGCGGTTTCCGCGGACATCGGGTCCGTGCACAGCGATGAGTTCTTGCGAGCGGGCACGTCTCTCCGGCCATGAGCGAGAGAAGAGTCGTCCTCAAGATGGTCCTGTCCCTCGACGGTTTCGCCACGTCCCCCGACGGGACCCACGAATGGATGTTCGAGTGGTTCGACGACGATTCGACCGAGCGAAACCTCCAGGCGCTCCAGGAAGCCGGCGTTCACGCGATGGGCCGCCGCAGCTACGAGATCATGGGCCCGCACTGGGCCGCATCGGACGGGCCGATCGCGACGGCGATGAACGGCAAGCCGAAGGCCGTGTTCTCGCACACGCTCGAGAAGGCGGACTGGGGACCGGCCGAGATCTTCGCGGACGTGAGCGCGGGCATCGCGGACCTGAAGGCCCGGGACGACGGAGGGACGATCCTGGTCCATGGTGGGCCCGACTTCGCCAAGTCGCTGACGCGCCTGGGCCTCGTCGACGAGTTCCAGCTGTCGACGGTCCCGATCGCGATCGGCGCGGGTCGCAGCCCGTTCGCGGACCTCGAGGAGCACCTGAAGCTCGACGTCGTCGACGAGCAACGCTTCCGAAGCGGCGCCCTCGCGCAGGTCCTGGTGCCGAAGCGGTGACCGAGGGCCCGCGCACCGACTGCCGTGGGCGTGGTCAGGCGGTCAGGTAGATCGTCGGCGTCTTGTCGGCGGGGACGACGATCGCGACGCTGAACATGCCGTCCGCGTCCTTCTCGTTGCGAGGCTCGAGCACCTGGACATCGAACTCCGGCGGGCACTTCTGCAACTGGGCGATGAGCTCGTCGACGGTCACGATGGCCTCCGCTGGCGATGGTCGAGACGGGTGCAACCGTACGCGGCGCGTCAAGGATCGTGACCGGCTCCGACCGTGGGTGCCTCACGGCTCGCCGAGCTGGACGGCGAAGGGCAGCGCCCTCGAGATGGGACGCCAGGGGCGCGACGGACGCGGGGAAGACTCCAGTCGAGAGGCTCGAGGCCCAGGCAGTTCGCGGATCCTGTGGCAGCTCGCCCGCGATGGCCGGCTCATCGACGTGCGTTGCGAGATGCCCCGGTGCTACTGCTCACCGGGGCCGGAGCTACTTCGAGCCGAGATCGGGCACCGGCTCTGGAACCGACGTGACTACCAATGGCGGATGAAGATCAACGCGCTGCTCGGGAAGCGGAGGTCGCTGCAGGAGATCGCCGAGAAGCTGAACGCTGAGAAGGTTCCGACGATTCACGGCACGAGCAGCTGGACCGCTGCAGCTGTTCGGAAGGCAGTCGTCTCCTAGCCGATCGCGGGCCTCTCAGGCGCGATACAGGCCGCCGAACCGTGGCTGCACGATGTGCGGGTGCTCGTGCTGGAGAAGGAGACCGAGCGCGCGTCGATCGTCCGCATGGTCGGTCTGCACGTCCGCAGTCTCGAGTTGATGGACCATGCGTGGACTCCTGGCGCGCACGTGCCGGACAACACACGCGCGCAGATGGAACTGCTGTCCACCGACCGGGACCGCAGGCCCGTGCGCAGGCTGCTCACCGAGCTCGCGACGGATCTCGGACGCGCGGTCTGATCGAGAAGATCACCGCGATCGACATCCGCTGGGACCTCGGCGACGGCGCCGATCCGATCGGCCGCCGCCTGCCCGACAACCGCGGAACTGGATGCTCCGTGCGTCCTGCTGCGCCCCGACGGACCACGTCGCCTGGATCGGGGACGATCAGCAGGACCTGGACGACGGCACGGCGCCGCGGTTCGGCGAGCCTGCCGAGCCGAGACGTAGCGCGTCAGCCGGCCTCCTGGACGGAGGCCGCGGCCGCCTCGGGGCCCTGCGCCGCCGCCGCCGGGTCCATCCACATGACCTGCCAGCCGTGCCCGTCGAGGTCGAAGAAGCTGCGCGTGTACATGAAGCCGTGATCCTCGGGGTCATCGACCTCGGTGCCGCCCGCCGCGAGCGCAGCGGCGCTGACCGCGTCGACCTCATCGCGGGACGAGACGCTGAAGCAGTACAGCGCGAGCGCGTGCGTCGTGGGATCGGCGACCGGCAGCTTCGAGAACTCCGCGAACTTCTCGCGGCTGAGCAGCATGACGAACGCGTGCTCGCCGACCAGCATGCATGTAGCCGTCTCGTCGGTGAACATCGGGTTGAAGCTGAACCCGAGCTGCGTGAAGAACGCCGTGCTGCGCTCGACGTCCGCGACCGGCATGTTCACGAACAGCATGCGGCCGGGGTGTGCGGGAGTGGTCATGGTGGGTCTCCAGTCGGGCTGCTCACCTGCGTACGGCCCCAGACGGGCCCAGCCGACGGAACTCATCGGTCGGATCACACGCGTCCGCCGGACGAGGCGCTGTGAGCGAGGAACGATCACGAGATCCGCGAGCGGATGCGGCGCCCATCCGTGCAGCCAGCGCGACGACGATAATCGCCGACGCCTCGTCATCGCGGCCGAGGTCCGCCCCGCGCTCCGTGCGCGCTCTGCGACGCGCATGGTTGGCGTCACGCCGCCGCCGGGCGTGACACGCGTCGGGAACGGGCAACCCACGTCGTAGGGAGATGGGTGCCGTCGTCGAGAGGACAGGAGCAGCGCGCCGTTGGACCACGCTCGTGGCGCTCGCGGCCGTCACTGCGGTGATCGGCTGCGGTGGGAGCGGGTCCGACGCCGGGACGCCGACCATCCAGCACCCGAACCGGCTCAGCAAGGACACCAGCCGGACGGCCGCCGACGTCCCGCCCGACCGCCTCGCCTGCGACCTGCTGACCGCCGACGAGGTCGCCGAGGCGACCGCGGCCGTCACCCACCACACCCCACGGCTGCGGGCGCACGCGAGCGACTCCTACCAGCTCTCGGTCTGCCTCTACTCGGGCCGGGGAGGGCTCGTCCGCGTGTCGCTCGACGGCGCCTCCGACGCGACGCGCCGCTACTACAACATGTCGACCGAGGCCGCCGAGATCCCGAAGCTGCTCGGTCACCACAAGAACTTCCTGCTCGTGCGGAACGTCGGCGACGACGACACCTACGGCGGCGCCGGCGCCTACTGGCAGCGCGGACTCCAGGCGGCTCATCGCGATCCACGACGACCGCATCCAGCGCGTCACGGCCACGCTCGACGGGATCGACCGACCGCCAGCGGCGCGTCCTCGCGTCGCGTCTGGCGCGGCGCGTGTTCGCGCGGTTGGACGGCTGAGGCGCCGTCCTGGCAAGCTGGCGTCGTGGAGCGTGTGCTCGGCATCGGCGGACACTTCCTGCGGGCCGCCGACCCGGTCGCCCTGGGCGCGTGGTACCGCGACTGCCTGGGCCTCGACGCCGACGAGAACGGCCTGTGGCACCAGGACGCGGGGCCGACGGTGTTCGCGACGTTCGAGTCCGGGACCGACTACTTCGGCTCCGCCACCCAGCAGACGATGATCAACTTCCGGGTCGGCGACCTCGACGCGATGCTCGCCCAGCTGCGCGCCAAGGGCGCCGACGTCGTCGAGGAGACGCAGGACATGGAGGGCGTCGGTCGGTTCGGCTGGGTCACCGATCCCGAGGGCAACCGGATCGAGCTGTGGCAGCCGGCCTGACGCGCTCAGGCCGGCGGAGATCCCGGCCTCGGATCGCTGCTCGGCCGTGAGCCAGTCCGACGACACATCCCCCGCCGCCGAGCAGGTGCGAGCGGGCCGGTCAGCCGGCGCGCTCGACCCTGACGATGACCGTCTCGACGTGGCGGTGGCGCGCCGCCTCGACGACCGCCGCGAGCTCGTCGTCGCGCAAGCTCGTCGGCCGCCTCGATCACGATGACCGGCGGCTCCGCGCTGCCGCGGACCTCGAGCGCGCGGTCGAGCTCCGCACGGTCGCCTCGCAGGCTCTCGGGCGAGAGGACGGACATGACCACGCGGCCGGCGGTCGGGAGGTCGTTCGCCGCGAACGTCTCGACGACGACCGACGGCGGGCGGGCCTCGCCGAGCTGCCGGGCGACCGGGCCGTCGCGGAGCGTCTGCACGATCACGGTGGGTTCGTCAGCCATGCCGCGACGTTACGTCACCAGCTGCGCTCGCGCCGGAAGCCCGGCGCCCGGCCCGGCCCGATGTCGACCTTCGCGACGCCCTCGACGATGCGGTTGCGGATCGCTCCGATGCCCTCGACGCGCAGCTCGATCTCGTCGCCCGGCGCGAGCGGCGGCGGATCGTCCTTTCCCGCGGCGCCCCCAGATCTCGAGCAGGCACCCCGCGCCGCACGTGCCCGAGCCGATGACGTCGCCGGGACGCAGCCGCGTCCCGCGCGACGCGTAGGCGGCCAGCTGCCCGAACGACCACTGCATGTTGGCGGCGGTGTCCGCGCCGAACAGCTCGCCGTTGCGCAGGATCTCCATCTCGACGTGCAGGCGGTCGTCGCGCCGGTAGCGCTCCATCTCGTCGGCGCTGACGATCCACGGGCCGATCGTGTTGGCGCTGTCCTTGCCCTTGGCCGGGCCGAGTCCGATGCGCATCTCGTGCATCTGGATGTCGCGCGCCGACCAGTCGTTGAAGATCGTGTAGCCGGCGATGTGCTCGTGCGCCTGCTCGGGCGTGAGGTCGCCGCCCTCGCGACCGATCACCGCCGCGAGCTCGCATTCGAAGTCGAACCGCTCGCACCCGGGCGGCACCGGGATGTCCTCGCCGGTGCCGGTCACCGCGGCGACGCTCGTGAAGTAGAAGGTCGGGATCTCGTACCACGTCTCCGGGATGCCGCCGCGGGCCAGCGACGGCCCCTCGATGTGCTCCTCGAACGTGATGAAGTCGCGGAAGCTCGGCGGCTCGAGCGGCGCGAGCAGCCGCACGTCGTCGAGCGGGACCGGCGCGCCGGGCTGCCCGGCGCCGCTGAGTGCCGCGAAGAGGTCGACGGACGCGTCGAGCGGCGCGACCGTTCCCGCCTCGGCGTCGACGATGCCGTGGACGGTTGCTCCCTGCCAGACGATTCGGGCGACTTTCATGCGCGAACGGTATCCAAATCCGCGGACTGCATCCCACTGCTCGTCCACCATGGCCGATGTGACCCGTCGGCGCATCCACGTGGAACTGCTCGACTCGGCGAACCGGGGTCCCGACGCCCACAGGATGGACGTCGACGTCGTGCTGAAGGCCGTCCTGACGGACGGGCGGCAGATGAGCGACCGCGTGCTGGCCCGCATCGGTAACGGCAGCCGTTGACATACTCCGCGCGTGCCGCCGCGAGCGACCACGGACGCAACGCTCCGCTCGCAGCACGTCGAGGCCACGCGCCGGGCCATCCTCGCGGCTGCGCGCGCCTCGTTCGGCAAGGTCGGCTACGCGGCGACGTCGGTCGACGCGATCGCCGCCGGCGCCCGCGTCACCAAGGGCGCCGTCTACCACCACTTCGCCGGCAAGGAAGCGGTGTTCCGCGCCGTCCATGCCGAGGTCGAGGGCGAGGCCCAGGCGCGCGCGATCGCGGCCAGGGATGCGGACGCGGCGCGCCATCGACCAGATCGTCGCCATGGTGGACGGCTACCTCGACGCGGCGCTCGACGGGGAGATCCGGCG
>CAWJGY010000016.1:0-181773 GCA_963842645.1 uncultured Alphaproteobacteria bacterium
TCGGTGTTCGAGAGCCCGTTGTCGTAGGGCATTCATGGGGCACGTTGGTCGCGGTCGCGCTTGCCCTGCGGAGTGATTATCCGGTCCGGGGGCTGGTGCTCGCGTCTGGATACTATTTTCCCACGATCCGGCTGGATTTCTGGCTGATGTCAGGGCCTGCCGTCCCGATTGTGGGTGACCTGCTCCGTTACACCCTCGCCCCTATTCTTTCTCTCGCCATTCTACCGGCATTGCTTCGCAAGATTTTTGCGCCGCGGCCCGTCCCGAAGGCCTTCAAACGCGCGTTTCCAATCTCGCTCGCGCTCCGCCCCAAGCAGTTGAGGGCAGCGGCAGAGGAAAGTGCATTCCTCATCCCCGCAGTCGCACAACTGCAACTTCAGTATTCGCGCATCATGGAGCCCGTCCGCCTCTTTCATGGCGACCAGGACCAGGTCATCGAGCGAGAACAATCCCGGCGACTGCATCAAGCCCTTCCGCGCTCAGTCCTGCATGACGTCCAAGATGCGGGACACATGGTCCATCATGCTGACCCGGCCGCGATCGCTCAGGCCATTGACTCGATTCAGAGCCGAAAAATTCCTGATAAGGCCCAGCCGCACTCGGCAGTTCGCTAGATTGTTTCCTCGCGCACCGTCCAGGTGCCGAACTTGCCGAGTTCGTCGGCGAGTGCCTCCCCTTCGATTTCGATGTTGCCCCACTCGTCTGACGGCAGCGCCGCCTGACCTCACATCACGACCGACGTTTGCGGCGGGCGGGGCCGTCTTCCGGGGTCCTCACAGGTCGACCGTCATAAAAGCCATTCTCTCGACAGAAGCCGCCGACCCCGGAAATTGCCGCGCGACATTGCTGGATAGTCATAAAGTAGCAGTTGGTGCCACCGCCGCCGCGACCGCCGCTGTAGTCCGCACACCAGCGATAAGGATCGGCGTGGACCGGGGTCGCAAAGACCGATACCAGCGCGAGAACAGCAAGTAGAGTTGAAGTGCGACGCATCGAACGATCTCTAAATTCAAGTGGTGCGAAGAGTCCGGTCCATGAGGCTGGGCTTTTCGGTTTTGGAACGTTGGGGGCCGTGGTGCATTGCAATGCGTCTTGCAAAGTGAGGTATGATGTTTTTTCTTCCGATCACACTAGACGTTATGACGACATGGCGTCGGCGGCTCGGTTCATTGAACATTCAAGAGCGGCGCATTCTTCGCGATACCTTTTTCTCGCCGGATGAAAAGACGATGTTGTCTCGGGCATATCATCGAGCTGTCAAAGCACTCTCCGTCGAGGAGGAGAGCATGCGACTGGCAGTATTGCGCAGGCTCGTTGATTTGGCCGAAGAGGGAGTATGCGACGAGGATTTGCTATTCCGATATGTGACTGAGGATGCTCCCAGGACTTTCAGCGCGAAGTACTAAGTCCCGCAGCCGGCACATCGCCAGGGCATCAATCGCATGAAGTTCGCGCTGTAAGCCCGCGTCGCTAAGCAGCCTCATATGCTAATGCGATGACTTAGAGTCGTCCTGTCCAGTGCCCTTGGCGGTACTCTGATCGTCGAAGCGTTCTTCCGCCGAACGTCGCGGGTGGGGCAACATCTCCAACCAACTTTGGGAGATCCGAAGCCACGAAGCTTTATCGGTCTGATTCCGTGTCCGGCCTCGCGGCGCTTCCGGTACTCGTCGTGCATGTCCATGCAAACCATGCAGGCTTACCCGTCCGTTCCGCCACCAACGTCTCTCGACACTAGACTCTCTATGTCCGATAGCGGACAAGCCTGATGACCGACATAAGACCCAAGCCCATGTGTCGGTGACTGAGAGACCGGTCGCGCTCTTCGTCCAGTGTCGCGGGTTCGGCCACTGGCATTGCATCAGTTTAGAGAAACGGTGATGGCTACGCTTGGCGGAAGACTGCAAACGGCGAGCGGATGAACCCGCGTGCCATGACCGCGGCGCACCGGTCACTGCCTTTCGCAACCCGGGTGAGTGTGATGAAGAAGCGGAACGGCAAAAGGGTTGTCGTCCGGATCTCCGATCGCGGACCATTCGTGCGGGGATGAATAATAGATCTCACTCCCGCTGGAGCCCGAGCAATAGGGCTTTCGGGACTTGCACCAGTCAAGGTGACAGTGTTGGCAGGCGCTACCCCAGCGCAACAGTGAGCGTTCTGGTAGCTAAGCAGATTGGCGGCTTGGAGTGCTTTAAGCACTTCAAGCCCGCCTTTCTTAAAACCTGCCGAATGGGGAAAAATTGAACGCTGGCGCCTGGGCGTATACCTCTCGCCCCTCAGCAGGCCGGCGTTTTTTTGCAATCCGAACAGGTTTTCTAATTTTCATCGCAGCGGTCTTGACCGCTTTGGCGGCCGCAGTTCGGTTCAATGGGCGATCAATTTGCTTCGATGCCATGGCCGTTGGTATCGCCGTCGGCACGTCCGCATTCGCATACGCTACAGCGGGCGAGGCCATATCCGGACTGCGCGATTGCGGCCGGGCATCTCGAGCATAATCGGCCAGCGGTAAAACGTAAGTCGGGTATAGAGGATCGCGGTGAGCAACCGCGTCGTACAGCCAAAGCGCGCAAGACATGGCTAGCCCAAGGGCGCTGCACGCTAATATCCTAGCTCCATAATTGTCCGACGGAACGTGAGGAAGAGGGGCGAGCATATTCGGCAGCCAATCCATCCCCCTCTACCAAAACTTGACTCGTTCGTGTTTGTTCCCTCCGAGAACCGAGTAAGTCGCGTTCGTTGCGATTGTCATCAAGCGCTACAGGGCGCGAGGCCACACGAAAAACCCCGGAGATTGATCTCCGGGGTTTTGCTCACTGGGTAGTTAGTCCTTCAACGGTAAAGCGACCGCTCCCGGATCACTTCATCGCGCGTGAAAGGCCGAGCGGTCGGATCATATTCAGAGGTAAAATCGGCTGCGCGATTTGAAGTGGAGGATACGATGGCTAAACTTCGCAAAGGGAAAAAGGTGAAGCGCTCTGTCGCAAAGCGGAAAAAGAAGAGTGTGAAATCAAAAAAGCGGTCGCCGGGAGTTGGCGAAAGGATTTCAGGAATGATGAAAATTGTTAGCGGTGCGATGTCAGATACAACAAGGATGCGCCGGAAGATGAAAAGGCGCACTCCATTTGACGAGGGATAAAAAAAGGAGACGAACTCAAATCCCATCGTCGTCACGCTGCGGGCTGCGCTGGACATTCCCGGAATGTCCACCACACTAGTCGCGATCATGTGAACCTTATGCCGCAGCCCGGTAGCTTGAGAACGGGTTGTTCGAAATGAACCCCTCGCTAATTTTCACTTCATGTTGCTTCGAACAATCAGGACAACGAAGATTTAGTCTGACGTTCCGTGTTTGGCGAAATGCCGCAACATCAAGGGCGATGCCCGGATCGACAAGTTGATGCGAGCGAGGGCAGATGAAGAAAAGGAGTTCCATAGCAGCCCCCCGAATCGCTCAGCGGATATGACTAGCGTCCCATTTAAAAAGTTAACAAATTCGTTAATTGCAGGATTTCCAAAAGGAACGTTTCAGAACTAGCCAGACTTGGTGATCTGTCATGGAGCGTGTGAACCAGGCAATTTACACAGCGCGCAGCCCGATATGCGCCACCTTGGAGGATGGCCTAAGGCGCGTCTTCGAACCGTGCCACGCGCCCCTTTCGCCGGACATGCAACAACTTGTAGATCGTTTGAGAAAAGCCGACGACGGCTCCGACTAATCTCGCTCGTGGACAATCTCTTAGCTCTTGTCGCGCTTAGCGGGGCCTGTGCGTAATCAAAAATGGGAAGCTCGGCCGCACATGAATGAGTTCCGCCAACTCAGGCGGCCTACGGACTGGTCTTGTCGATTTCGGCCGCGACCCGCAGCGATGTCTCGGCAATATGATCCAGCATGACGCGCTCGCGATATTTCTCCGTGGCGGCTCGATCTATGTCCTCAGCCACGTATTGCAGTTAGCGCGTCACGTCGTCCGGATTGGTGCCGCCCACCGCACTCGGGGTCTGTTCTTCGCCTGCGTCCTGAACCCATTCCTGCGCTCGCTTCACTTTACCGATAGGCTGCTCTGGTTGGAGCGGCGGACCGCGCTCAGCCCTCCCGCCCAACTCTTGTTCGGCCAGTGCCCAGTGTTCTTTATCGCGACCGTGCGGCTGCCCTTCCTCAATCCAAATCTGAAACGCGCGCTCGCGGATGCGCCGCTCCGTCTCTGTGTCTTTTTTCATAGCCCTGTACCTCCCTATAGGCATAAGCGCGGATACGGCATGGGAGTTCCAGGAACACTTTCGGAGATGGCGGACGCGGCGCAGACGATGACCTGCATGACGTTTTCGAAAAGCATGAAGGCGAGATCAAGGAACAGGTGACGCGTTCGAGATCGGCTCATCGCGCTGTCGAATTCGGGCGTAACTGGACACGAACTGGTCAAAGCGGCGGCTTTCGTGCCAATGCCGAAGCGTGTTTTTCAAACAAAGGCGAGAGTCAGTCAGATGGTGTGGACCGCTACGCAACGTGTCCCGGCTCATTGTTCAACGGCATCTGCTCCTCCTCAGTTTTGGTCAGTGGCGCGGGCGGCAGAGCAGGACTGCCTTTTGCCCCTCCCAACGACGCGCGAGCCAAGTCGTCCTCCGTTGGTCTGTCCTCAACCAGTTTCGGGATAACGTGCGAATTATAGTGCTTCTCGTCAGCCATTTGCTCCTCCCTCACTTGAAGTTATTTCAGGCCGATCGTCCGCGTATCCCGCGGAACTCTTTCAGTACCCCAATCGGCCGTCGCTTCCGCTTGGCCCTTCAGGTGGTCGTGACATGTCAGTAACTCGATCGATTTCCGGCCCGCCATTGGGTCGCCTTGGCGGCAACTTGCAAAGTACGACTAGACGGCCAGAAAAGCAGATGTTCGCTCCTCGCCTACAGCTACGCTTGATGCGCTAGTTACGTTTGGGGCGCTCGAGCAGGCTGGCAATTGCAGGACGGTCAAGTGCTGCCCTTCGCGCAGGCATGTGACCTGCACGATCTGCCCGTTGGGGAATTCCAGCGCATCATGATGCGTATGGGGATTTTCCAAGTTTACCTGCCGGAACCGAGCCACCTTTTGCCCGATCTTCCCGAACCGCAAGCTCGGTAAAAGGTGGCCAAAAACATGATGCCGCTCCGCCTCCTTTTCGAACGCGACCTCGGTGCCGGGAAGAAGGCACACTACCACGTTTGGTTCTCCGACTGCGGTGAAGCCCCGAGTGCTGGAGTTGCAAACCTCATCGTTATCAGATCGTCTCCAACAGTTGCCGGTCGCGACGAAACATGGCCTGGGTACGTGGTTGCGTCTGCATGTTCGCCCCCAATTAGGCGGCGCACTTTTCGCGGCGCGCGGAGTAAGTAGCGCGCAAAAATGCACCCTAACTCAGCATGACAACGCTGTGGCCGACGAAATGTTCAAGACATATGTGTGGCGCGTGCGCGAACGCAGAACTTCCAACGCGTTCCACCGCTCCGCAGCGACACATGCGCGGCTCGACCGACTTTTGCAAAGCAGGGTGTGCTGGATGTTCTTGTGGCCCAGGTAGGCTTGCAGCGCGCGTGTGTCGTGGCCCTTGTTCGCCGCTGCATGGCCCCAGGCATGCCTCAACATTCCCTGAGCGTTTCATCAACGCGGCGCTTGCGGTGGTATACGGCTTGCAGCTCTTGTTCTTGATTATCGGGAGTGAACATCTCTCCCGTGCATTGGTAGTAGGGCGTACGCGGCGCGGTACTGTTAGACTTCGATAATTGCTTGATCTAATGCGCGTGCGAGCGCCTTGAATTTGCCAAGCGCTGCTTGTTTCTTTTCGTCGTCCGAGCGGGCGTCTAGGCCACTAAGCCTGACCGACACTTGGCCTACTAGCTTCCCCTGAACCGCATCGAACTCGCATTTGTAAATATCGTTCAGCATCTTCCCGATAGTGAGATGAGCCTGGGCCACCACAATTTCTCCCAACAAGGCGTAAGAATGCCATGAGCCCCATGACAAGCGATATATATGACTGGGCTCGGAAAATTCAAACTGAGACGCTACCCTGCGGTCTATTGGGATCGCTCGCCCGTGACCGCCGGCGGCTTGATGTCTTATGGGCCTGATTTCATCGAGCAGTTCCGACAGGCCAGCTATGTTGATCGCATCCTCAAGGGCGAGAAACCGGCCGATCTGCCAGTGCAGGCGCCAACCAAGTACGCGTTGGTGATCAACCTCAAGACCGCCAAAGCGCTTGGCCTCGACGTGCCGCCGATGCTTCTCGCCCGTACAGATGAGGTGATCGAATAGCTGTTTTGCTGCGGCGCGAATGGTCGCTATTGGCACTTAACGGACATCCAGGCCCATCAACCGGATGTCTGCTTTCGGGGGCAGAGCGGACATCACCGATAGGCGTAGCCAAGTCCGCTTTTGACCCAGAACGGACATGGCAAACGATGCAACAAGCGCTTTTTACGCGCTCACAGGTCATTTCCGAGCCTAGCCGCGCGGCTCCTCCACAAATCACCTAAACGGTCGCTCCCCAGAGTGGCGGCCTTATCTTTGGAACTTTGTGCCCGTTGAGGTTGTTGGCTCTCTGAAGGGCCACTCCCATGACAATCGAAATTGACGGTCTGCGCGAAGCCTTGTTCGCGCAGATGAGACTGCCCCCACTGCCTGAATATTCGGGCAGTACCGTTATCCTGAGGTCCTCTAAAACGCTTGCGCGCCAGGCGTCGGTGACTGAGAGTGGTCGCGCTCCCGCCTGTGACAAGGGAGCCGTATCATGACGACCTACCAACCAGCCACCCCGCACTCCAACTGATCTCGCGCCCTGTCGCAGCCGGGCGGCAATGCCACCGGCTTCATGCAATTCGAATACAGTCTGACCGGAAAATGGGCGGAGTTGCTGAAGCAGATCGCGCCAGCTGTCACGCGCGTTGCGGTTCTGTGGGACCCGTCGGTGCCCGCCGGCATCGGCCAATTTGCGGTGGTTCAATCCGTGGCGCCTTCTCTCGGCATTGAAGCTTTCCCCGTCGACTTGCGACGTTTCCGAGGTCCAGCGCATGATTGCGGAGTTCGCGCGCCGGCCGAACGGCGGCATGATCGTCACAGCCGGCCCGTTGACGGCCATCAACCGGGATTTGATCGTCGCACTCGCGGACCAGCACAAGCTACCCACTGTCTACAACAACCGGTACTTCGTCAGCCTCGGCGGGTTGGTGTCATACGGAGCCGACTTGGCCGATCCGTTTCGCCGTGCGGCCGTCTATGTCGACCGCATCTTTAGAGGTGAGAGGCCCGCAGACCTGCCGGTGCAAGCGCCGACCAAGTATGAGCTTGCGATCAACCTCAAAACTGCCAAGGCGCTCGGCATCACCGTACCGTCGACGCTGCTCGCCCGCGCCGACGAGGTGATCGAGTAAGGCCTGACAATGTCCGCTATTGGCACAAAGCGGACATTCCAACCCGTCCTCCGCATGTCCGCTATTGGGGGTAAAGCGGACATAGCCACCGATTGAACTACCGGCGGTCACCCATACTTGCTCGCCGTCGAAATTGGCGGATCAAAAAACTGCCGCTGCAAATCTCTCGCGACGCGGTGGATGACACCAGGGCCTAGCTGCGGCTCGCGGGCAAGCTCTTGGGCCAGCGCGCGCAGGAATGGATCGCGATCACCAGGACGCAGCGGCTTGCAGGCGCTCATCACCGCATCAAGTTCGTCGTCGCTCAATGAGATCGGCATGGCGGTGGCTCTGGCTTGGCGCGCGGCATTCTTGCTTGAAATGTGGGCGGCATTGACTGCTCAAAATGTGGGCTTGCATCGAACGAAAACGAATTATGACTGCGCCAGACTGCACCAATATGAACCAGCCCACCTCCTTATTTGCATGTACGCTATTCAATACGGATTTGCGTGTTGCATTCCGCCTCTCAACCTCCGACTTTGCGACGGGACTGCTCCTGCGGCGGGGGCGTTGAGGAGTGGTGATGGGGCGCATTCGGAAGGAAGCGGCGCGCAAAGGTGCGCTGCCTGAGGTTGATCCAAAAATTCAAGAGGAACGGCAGGGCATTGCCGAACATCTCGTTCGCATATTGCGAGAAGCGGGCTACCGTTGCTCCCTCGGAGACGACAGCGTTGCACCGACGTTGAGGCGCGACAATTGACGTTCGACCGCGCGTTTTTCATGGCGTCGCGCGCTCGGCCTCGACGCAGGCCCGCTCCGGATCGGGATGCCAGCGCGCGACAATTGACGCTGCGCCCTCAGCCGCGTGATCCCAGCGAGATCGCGAGGCCAACTTTTGGTGTCAGGCAGCCTGCAAAGCCTTCTCAAGATAGCCGAGCAACTCGTCGACGTTGTACGGCTTGCTCAGGAAGGCAATCGCACCGGCATTCATTGCGCTTGTCCGCGCGGTATTATCAGGAAAAGCCGTGACGAAAATGGTGGGGATGCGATGTCCGTCGGCGATCAACTGAGCTTGCAGGTCAAGGCCGCTTAATCCCGGCATCTGCAGATCGGTGATGAGGCACGATGTGTTGCTGAACTGCTTGGATTTGAGAAATTCCTCGGCTGAGCCAAACGTGGAAGCCTTGTAGCCCAGAGATCTCACGAGCGTTTTCGTCGCTTCGCGCACGGCTTCATCGTCATCGACAATCGCAATCATTGAAGCGCTCTGCCCACAAGATATGTAAACTAATGTTGCACGCAGCCGAATTGATCCAGGTCAAGGTTCTTAGGCTCGTTGTGTTTCTGTTCGCCGCTGCAATCGTAGCGGCGGCCTTGACCGCCAGCCGACCGACTGCGCCGATCCCAAAACTGTGGCTGCAAAACCCACCCTCCGTCGTGACTAAGCTCCCCGGTTCGTTTTGGGTCGATGAGATGCTGTTCTAGGAGGAACAAGCGCCACAGTGTAGGCGTTCTCTCTACGCACCGCCGCGTGATCGGGTCAGCTCATCTCCTCATCTCCCCTGATCTGGTCGCGCGGCGTGTGCGCCGTGTGTTGCGTGAGGTGCGTGCCATGTCTGTAGTCTCCAGCCCATCAAAGCCTGCCGAGGGGTTCGACACCGACGTGTATGTCGTGATGGAAGAACTCACATCTCGGTCGCATCTACCGCGAGACAGACGAGGAGCGCGCAGACCGCGAGAGTATGATCCGCGATCTGATCGCGGGCCGATATGGGCGGCCGGTTCGCGTCGTGGCGTTCAACACGGCGCAGGGTTGGTCTCGCGATGTGTCCGAAGAGATTGCACGCGAGCTTTTGAAGCGCGCCGATGCGACGGGAAAAGAGCTGAGAAGGCGTTTGTCCGGTTCGAGATGGAGCGGGCGAAGCGGCGGCTCGCTCTTGCCAGCTTGCTACGATATTGATGCGGAGAAGCAGCGGTCTGCTCAATGTTTGGCTCCCCGTGAGTGGGCTCGAACCACCGACCTGACGCGACAACCGCCGTGCCTCGATCAACTGTGTGATCGCGATATGTCAGACAGCGGCGCGCGACTGGTGTGCCACGCTCCGACGTAAACACGAAGGGCGACTTTGGCTCCGTTCGCGCTGAAGCCGCCGCAGTGCCCTCAACTCGTCGCCAATGATCGGGTGCGTGCTCGGCGTGCCCTGTTTGACGCGGCGGACGTGCAGCGTCGCCGAGGCGAATTCGACCTGATTACTACGGCGGGTACGGCTTTTATGGTCCCCGCCGGTATTACGGCGGTTATGGCTATCGACGTGGTTGGCGCTGGTAGCAACCGATTTTGCGCAGGCTTCAGCGGCTCCAATAGGGGCCGCTTTTTTTGCACGCTTGAAAACACTATGCACTTTTTCCGCAGAACTATTCCGCTCTCATTTCACGAAAGTTGGCTCAACCGCATAAGCGCTTATCGACTGCCGCTTGCTGATCTTCCGATCTAAGTGTGTTAGATACCTGACATTAGAACAGCGGGTATTGCAGTGCGGTCATCATTGCAAACGATTTTGAATGGGCGTCAGCTAGTGCAAGACGACGTTGCCAGCTGGAGGGCATCATGCCCACACTGCATCATGTCATCAAACCCTTGTTCCCAATCATCGAGTGTCCGGCCTGCAAGGTCGCGATGGTGCTTAAGAGCGTCCGGCCTATCATGTTTACCGACGACCTTTACACTACGCGATATCATTGCACAGCGTGCGATACTGAAATGATCCGCGAGTTCAAGCGCGAACACGCCCACGTTTAACGTCGCGTGTACCCCGACCAACTTCCTACTTACGGCGTTCTATTTCTTCAACATGTCATCCAGTGCCTTGCGGGTGCGCGGCCCCGCGAGTGGCAGAACCGCTCTGCCGAAAAAGCGCCAGAAAACCGCGCGAAGGTGGCTTTAGGGGGAGAACCTTCGCGCGGAAGTTGGGGCGCGGCGCGGACCGGCTGTTCTACGAGACAGCGATGCGCCGGTGCGAGGCGCGCGAGGACCTTTGTCCGCTTGCAGGGGTATAGCGGACATCACGACTACGGGCTGTCATGTCCGCTTTTGACGGCCACGTCCTGCTTGCTCTGTTGTCTCGGTTTCACTGTCGCCTGCGGACCGTCCGTTTCCCCGCGCATTGTCTTGTGGAACTCGGTCACGGATGCACTGGCTGAGCGCAGAAGGCCTTCGCGTTTCTCACGAGAGCGGGGCCTTTTTTTTGGCTCACGGCACTTATCTCGTACCCGGAAATCCCGCCGCAGTCTGTTGCCGGGACTTTCCAAAAATCAAAAACTACGCGCGATTTGCGTGCGGGTAGCTATGTCTAATGACCCAGACCTCGAACGGGACGACTTTCACGTCGCAGTGAAACGTCGTGAGCATTCCCAAACGCCTTGGCGATGGGAAATTTGGGCTGCGGGCCGCACCAAGGCAATGGAGCAGTCCGAGCACCATTTCGCGACGATGTCCGAAGCCATAAAGGCGGGAAAGGCCGCCTTGCGGTCTCTTCTCAACGAGCGGTTTCCAAACGCAGCCTGACAGGCCGCCTACTGGATCTTGGATACGGACGGAGCATTAGACTTGTGCTCCATCAAATTTTCAAAGCTCTCTCGGTGTTGAGTTTCTTCAGCGAGTGCAGTCCATGCCTCGGCAATGGTAAACAGCGTCGAGGCTGAGGTAGGGCCCATCTTCTTGACGAGTTCCATGCAATCACGGGCGCGACCCTACTATGGTACGGCTGGGTGATCGGTTGTTTCGGTTCGCTACACAACACAGCGTTCCCCGCGGTTCCATTTAGGACAAGGCCGCTGCTAGTTACTGATCGCAAGCAAATCCATCATGATGAATTGTTCTACAACCGGGAGGGCTACGATGCGCGCACGTAACGTTTTCGCTATTGTCGCACTTGTCTTGGTTGGGTTCGCAGTAAAACTATTTTTCTTCCCCGCGCCGCCCGCTGAAGCGGAGGCGTACAATTCCCTGGATACTTCTCGGATGCACGTAAGCAAGAGTCTTCCAGTGCAGAAACTTCACGACATGTCTTTCGTTTATTCCCACGAGGACTAATCTCAGCATTGAGATTGTCGATTGATCGACCGGCATGAGCCACCGCCATGCCGATCTCATTTGCGCGAGACGCAAAAGCGGTTTTTCGATCCGCCAATTCGACGACGAGCAAGTACGATTGAGCGAACTCGGCAAATAGTTCCGAGTGAAAAATAAATCCGTGAAACGGTATCATGGTCCCGCGCTGCCGCACGCGCGAAGGATTTCATTAATCGAACCATCTCAGCATTGCGGTCGGCTCCGTCTGGCACACCACGGGAGGGGCTGCGAGCCTCCTCGCCGCGTCACATTTGCGGACCAAGCCGCGACTTGGAGGCTCGCTCACATCAGCCGCAGCCGCTCCACCGCGATCCTGGCGCGCGCCTTAATAACTAGTGAGCAACATCGCGCAGAAACTTTCTCGCGTACCTCCGGCGCTAGTGGCGTGGCGCAATCCATCACGATGGCAAGAGGAACTTATGAATTCGAAACCTGAAATCTCAGTCGAGCGAATTATCAACAGCGTGCGCAGTGACGCGCTCACCGATTTCCTCGCTGGGTTGAAGCCTCAGCCCGACATGGTCGGGGACGTGAACCAAGCGATTGGCGCGCTTATTGACAACGTGAGCACGACCTCGATTGCAGAGATTGAAAAGCTGATCAGCGATCTTGAGACCGTGCGTAATTACCTGAAGTCGGAGGGCGACCGCGTCCAGCAGGAGATAGCGCGGTATGCGCATCTGAGTGATACGGCATCGGCCTCGGTGAAAATCATTGCCGAACGTCTCGGCCAATGGCGCGAAGGGCCGACGATGATCAAGACGGACAACGTGAGACTTGAAGCGAGGCACGCCCTCTAGCGGCCTTGAAACCAGCCGAAATGGCTGGGCTTTTTTTGAACCAGAACCCTCTCACCACGACCAATTAAGAGGAGCACCGGTTCATGCTAGATTCCGCCAAGTGCGAACGCTGTGCTGGCCCGACAGAATATTTCGGTCGCATAAGCTTGCCGCCTCGGCTGATCTACCATTGCAAACCGTGCGGCTATCAGACGTGGGTAGCGGACGCCCCGACAGCCCGCAGCCGCCTGCCGGAGCAACCGCAGGCGCAACAACAGCAACAACCGCAGCCTGAAAAAAAAATGCCAGAAGGTCAGGAACCAGAGTACGTCCCTCGGGTTTCACCGTTGCTGATATGACGTAGATAAACCCGCCACGGACCCCAGGCCCCCCGACCAGTCCCCACCGTGGCGGGTTTTCTTTTGTAGGCGCGGGCCTCTTTATTTACGGGTGCTGCGCTGGCGTGGCCGGAAAACTTTTAACCTTTCGTTGTCGAACAGCTTGCCCTCGACCACTGGTTGTCCCATGATGGGAGCTAGCCGGGGGAGGGCGCTGGCGGCTTCTCGGGTTGGTCTAAGGCCAAGGCCGCGCTGGACGAAGGTCTAGGCAAGGCGGTGAAGCCCTGGACGCTGCATGATCTGCGCCGCACGGCTGCTACGCGGATGGCTGATCTGGGAGTGCAGCCGCACGTTATCGAGGCTGCGTTAAACCACGTCAGCGGCCATAAGGGCGGGGTTGCTGGCATCTACAATCGCAGCACCTATGCCGCCGAGAAACGGGCCGCGCTTGATCTGTGGGCCGGGCACATCAAGATCATCGCCGCGAAGTGTGTTCGAAAGTAAGCTGAACCGTGCGGATCGATCTCCTCTATCTTCATGCCGCCGTAGAGCGGCGAGCGGCAGATTGCGCGCGGATCGCTAGCTTTTTGTTGTGTGGGGGGCGTAATGGCAAACATTCAGGTACTTGAGACTGAGAAATGGGCGCTGGGCTATGACCGCAACAGTCACGGGTCAGTTCTTAAGTTCGATTTTTCAGACCGCGATCCTGTGCTTTTGTTCGTTCAGCATGAGAATGCGTTGGCGATTGCTCGCGCAATTCTTGACCAATATGAGAACCCGCCGACCAATCCAAATCGGCTGAGCTAAGCGATACGATTGCCGCCCTGCTCAACTTCCCTCCTGATGCGCATAGCCTTCCATTCGTTAGCGGCTATCGGTTGTTGAGCCCGATCCAGTCGTGGACGGCGGGTTGGCTGGCTGCGAAGCAGGCTGCGTTGCAGCTGGACGGTTGGTGTCGGCTGTTTGAATCGCATCGTTCTTGCTGAGCGTGAAGATGATCGCGCCTGCGACAATGAGCAGTGCAAGGGCGGCGGTAAGGAGCCAGTAACCGATGTCTGGATCTTGCGTGATCCGGTGGCGAGGAGGGTCGGGGTCATCATACATGGTCGAACTCCCTTGTTCCGTGCCCTACCAACGTCAACGGGTCTCCGCCCGTTCCGCGTTTATTTGTCTGGAAGAACAGAGTTCCTGCTGCAGCCTGCGCGCGGGCTGGCATTAGCGGACATCAAGCAAGGTCGTCCTCAGAGCCTTAATTTATGAGTACACGCCCTGGACGCCCCCGGCGGGCAGGGTGCATCATCTCCTGGTACCGGGAATCCGGTGGCATAACCTGGGGGCTAAAATGCGTAAGTTCATCGCACTTTTGTTTGCTGTTGCAATTTCCGCATCACTTTCGACCTCGGCTGACGCGGCCAAGAAGAGAAAGGCTGCGAAGCCTGATCCCGTGGCCGCTTCGCATCAAGCGACCGCTGCATTCTTGCGCGATGCGTGGCATCCATTGGGGTTCAAGTCGGCGGCCCCCGCGAAGGCGAAGCGCGGGTAATTTACTGATTGGCCGGAATGAAGCGGGGGGCCATGCTCGGCCCCTCGTTTTCGTTTGGACTCACCCGTGGGCGTTTGCAGACGAATTGCCATTCTCATATGTCTTGGCGATCCGCTCCCAGGTCTCGGCCATGTGCAAGAGCATGACGCGATGGGAAGCGTTCCTGTCAGTCTGGGCTAAACACCGACATTCCTCTGCCTTGACGCGGCAGGACTCGGCATTGAGTCGCTTCGACGGTTCTCCGGACATCGACCCACACTCGCGCCGTCCCCCCGCCAGACTAATGGCCCGTCTTGGAGCTTGGTTCCTCAGAGCGGTCAAAAACAGGGGGCTGCGGGTCGCCCCTGTTCTATAGTCTGAGGGTATTGAGCCGAATGCCACGTTAAATGGCGGCTTCTGCAATCTGTCAGTTCTGGGAAACAGCTGGGAAGCGTCAGCCTCCAAAAATTGGGTGCTGAATGAATTCACTCTGGCCAAGCGATCCTGCGTTGGGCATGTTGCACCGCATGATGGATCGTCCCAACCGCTTTGAGATCGAGCCCGCCATTTCAGGCTGGCGTGTCCGCATGACCAGAGCCAATGGACACATTCAATACATCGGCGGCTTTGAGACCAAAACCCAAACCTCATTGTGGATCACGACTGAAGGCCCGGCTTGGTACAGCAGCACTGAAGCCGCGCTGGATCGCGTCTAAGACCCTACATTCCACGAACACCACGAACACCCGCACCACCGAGGTCCTCCTCAGTTGGTAGTGTCCGAAACACGAGAACGGGGACCGCTGGCGGCGTACATCCGGCCAACAACGATCCCCGCTCACTCACGGCGCGCGGTGCCGTTTCCAGTCAACAAGGCGCAATCTCGCCGCTAACCAGGGCAGGCTCGCGGCAAAAGCGCAAGCTAGTGCAAGCTCTGCCGAGGGGAGGTTTCCTCAGACAGTTCGACCGCAAGGGCTCTGAAATCTGCGGCTCGCGCTCGCCAATTTTCCTTATCTGACGGCTCTCTTGCCTCTGCCGCTCTCCGCTCGCATTCCACGCTTCGTTGTTTGTAAATTGCTGCGAGTTCCATCATGGGTCACACCCTGGCACATCGCGTCCAACGTTCACGCGGGGGCTAGACAATGCGTTCCCGCTGGCAAACCGCAAACTAGGCCACCGGTTCGGTAACAGGCCGGTACCCGAAAGTTGGACACATCAGGGCGGCCTAGAAAAGTCCTGGCTGGCCTGGGAGGCCGCGCGCCAGGGGCTGGGCTGGGGAGTGTTCTCGGCAGAAGCGGGCCACAGGCCATCCGCTATTCTATATGTATCGCATGTGGCGGACTTGGGCGGTTATAGATGCCCCGGCGCATGCCCGCCCAAGCGATTGCCTTGGCAGTTCGTAACGACGAGTAATCCGAAAACAAGCATCGTTACGCGAACGTGCTAGCGTCAGAGAGTTGGAGTGCTGCATGGCCAAGATCCATCACGGCCTCCGACTTGGAGCAACAAACGGGTTCGTCTCGATCGACCGAGCGTTGTTTTCGTAACATCTCTCGAGGCGCTCCATTGCGGCCGCGCTTTTGTCCAAAGGCACGCGGATCACGGATCCGGCACCGCGAATTTCTAGAATGTCGGCTAAACGTAGGCCTTCATTGAAGCGGGGCTCGGTGAGGGCCACTTGCACTGTATTGATCGTAGCAGTCACTTTCGTTGCCCAAGTGACGGTACCCGCGGCAAGCTCGATCGGGTAGCTCTTGCGTTGCTCTAGTCGCCAGCGAGGGGAAGTCATCGCAAGGGTGAGCCCACCTCCAGCCCTAGTGAGCCGCGCCTCGATGCCCTCCTCAGTTGTGCGGCTCATTCCACATCTTTCGAACTTTCCATTTCTGTAGGTAGCTTCGATCAGCCAGGGGCCTATCGCAACGGCCTGACCATCCCGAGGCGATTGCGCCAGGGCCGCGAGAGACGGGAATAAGAAACAGATAGTGAGGAAAAAACCGCGCATAGAGCCATCCTTCTTCCTGCGTTGTTCCTGCGTTGACAATTCCCGGAACGGAAGTTTGGTTTTTGCTTTGAAGTCCGGTGGGTAAAGAGGCTTCTCTTTCCTCCGAGCATGCAGATAGCGGGGCAGTAGAGCATTGCTAATCTAAAAACGGTAGCATCAAGGCGCGATAGCCGACGAATTAGTAAGTACAGGTCCTCAGGGACCCGAGGTGCGGCGGGTCGAGTGCGGCCCTGACGGCCCCCTGCGCCCGACTAAAGGTTGCCGTCCGTCGCCTTCGGCTGCGCAGGATCGAGGAGCAGCTTCGGTTTGGCTCTCACCAAGGCCTCGTAGCAACTAACATATTCTTGAGCCATTCTCCGCGAAGTGAACCGCTCCTCGAAACGCAGGATGACCATCGAGTGGATTTGCTGCTTACCGATGTTGTCATGCCGGGCATAAACGGCAGGGAACTGGGTCGGCGGGCGCAAGCTCTGCGCCCCGAATTGCCGGTGCTCTACATGACTGGTTACTCGCGAAACGCGATTGTTCATCAGGGCCGCCTAGACGAAGGCGTGGAGCTTCTGCAAAAGCCAATCTCCCAGCAACAGCTCGCATCGCGAATCCGGGCGATGCTGGACAGCGATTGAATTTCTCCGTTCGCAGAACCTGGCAAGCCGACCGCGTGAATCACGGCTTGGGCACGGTGCGCGCAACGGCGCAATCTGACCCGCACACTAGCCTTGGTCGAAATAGATGCACGATGTCCGCTATTGGCACCAAGCGGACATTCAACGCGCACTGATCGATGTCCGCTTTGGGGTATGCTGCCCTCCCGACCTGCTCACGGGGCGCGACTGGCGGCACCTACCGATGCCGCAGCGAAACAGCGCCTGGAGCGGTTGGCGAGGCTGCCGGCGTCGGGCGCACAGCCGCAGCGCCGAGACACGCACGACGTAGCCAGCCTTTGGGCGTAGGCTGGCCCATGATCGAACCCCCTAAGCCCATTACGGCGAGCCGCGCGACGTGGCCCGTTGGGATGCGCGTTTCCCGAAAGGACACGGGCGAACTTGGCACCGTCGTCGATCACGACGGCGATATCAAAGTTAAATGGGATGACGGTAGGACTAGCTACTTCCGTCACGGCCAACAGGCCAACGTGCAATTGAAGCCAGCCGATCAGTAAGGCGCGCTTTGCGAGGGTCTTGTCGGAATCCTGTGCGCGGATCCCCCATACCCTGACGATGCGCCGATCGCGCTCATTGATGATCAACTGCATGCGTCAAAAACGCTCATCAGACCCGTTTGGCGTGTGTCCGGAAGCGAACCGACAGACCTGAAGACCAAGAATAGGATCGCGAGATGCAATTTACCGGCTGCACAGGAACGGCGCTCGTGCCGGCGTATCGCATCTATTCGATCACCCGAGCCGGCCACATTAGTGGACCACCCGCAATTGTTGAGTGCGCCGACGATCAAGAGGCTGGGCAAGTAGCCAAGCTATTCATCATTGATGGCGATGACGCAGAGATTTGGGACGGCCCGCGCTTTGTCATGGGCCTCCAAGCCAAAGACCACAAGTAGGGATAGGCCATGACCAGCGTGAGGGCGCGAAGGTAAAGTTGTCACTTGGGGAAATTTGTGACCTTCACGACCTTGCCAGTGGCGTCATAGGTGGTCCATTCGCCGACTTGTTTTCCGCTCTTGAAGTGGCCTGAGCGCAATTTGCTACCATCCAGCCTGAACCACTCCCAATACCCTTCAAGCTCACCGTCCATCATGTGACCCTTGGCTTTGATACTTCCATCCTTGTGGCGGTCGATTCTTTCTTTCATGCCTTCTATAAAACCACATTTTTGACGAGAGAACACCGTGGCCTACGTTGCCCTTCTCAAGAAACGGAAAGCGCCTCGCGCCGGATCGGACCAACGCGAGGCGCAAGGTAGTTGCACAGCGCGGAATGATCCTGCCATCCCGCAGAGGAATCCGCCACATGATCTCGCTCAGCGACAGCCAACTTTCCGTTGTGATGAATTACGCCGAGCCCCTGCCGCCGGCTGACCGCGACAAATTCTTGCACCGTGTCGCCAGCTTGCTGCACGGCGTCGAGATCGGCGACGGCACTGTCAGCCGTGCCGCTCGTCAGGCCCAGAGCGAGATTTTTAAGGCGCCCATCCTGCCGGGCAATGCCGGCGTGCCGCGACATACAACGAAGCTGCAGCGCCGCGCTACGACGGCGGCCTGAAGCTGCGCCAACATTTGCGCGCCTTATATTTCTTGCCAAAAACGCCCACACGCGACAGCATTGTCCGCTGTGCGAAGAGAGGCAGCCCATGACACCGCGAGAGAAGCTTCGGCAGATCATCGAAGAGAATCCGAACGCCGATGATTTGGTCCTGTTCGAAAAATTCCGCCGCGCAGCGATGAATGATCCGGACCTGCAACGGACGATCATCGAGGAAGTGGCTGCGGAACCGGAGGGCTTGGACCTGATCAAGAAGGTGCTGGCCCGGGCAAAGGCCAACTGATTCCGCGAAAGTGCGGCGCACTGATCGGAGCGCGTCGCCACACGGCTACTTTTTGCGAAAGCTCTCGGCCCCGACGATCGCGAACGTCTTGCCAGACTGCTCCGATGTCACGTCCACCGAATGCGACCCGAGCCTGAGCCTCTGAAACAACGGCGTCGGACTTGCGGCGGGCGTTGTCGCGTTGCTCGCGATCGGTGCCTTCGGCCCCCGGTCTGGGGTCTGGTGCTGCGCTTCAGGCTGATGGTGAAACGAGGTCCGCCGGTGAGCGGCCTCAAGCATCAGAAGGCGAAGCGCAGCATGGACTATTTTGCTGGACTGGACGTTTCGGTCAAGGACACGAGCGTCTGCATTGGGGATGACACGGGCAAGATCGTTCTTGAAGTGAAAGTGGCGAGCGAGCCACGGATTTTCGCCGGAAACCATTCGGATGCCGCCTGGGTCGGCCCAAGTTTTCCGTCCAGGCCTTGGCACAGCGACTCCACAATCGATCCATCAGGCCCGTTAGTCGCGGCGACTAAGAGAACCCCAAGTGTCGCGCAGCCCAGACCAAACCCACTGAAAAACGTCGCCCGGCGGAGCTGCCGCCGAAGTATCTTGGACGGTATTCTTCGGCGCCGCGAGAGAGCGCTCCTGCTCCAAGCGATCGATCGCATCGAAGGCTTCCGAAATAACTGTGCGTGCGGTGGGCCCGTAACTCATCCCTGGAGTGACACGGTCGGCGGCGGCAGGATTCGTGACGGTCTCCGGCGCAGTCATGATCGGAATGCTGTTCACGACCGTATCGTCAATCGGGGCAACTTGAGCGGTGGGTGCGCTGCGAGGTGCAGCGAATTTGACGGGCCCTGTTTTCAAGAGAATAGACTTAGGTCGCGCTATTCTAACCGGCCGCACTGGGTGCTTTGCTCGCACCATCGCGTGACGGCTTGCATGGCGGACTTCGCCTACGCGCGTTGACGCGGCTTGTTCGCGCATGATTCGTTGAATGTCAGCCGATTGGGCCAAAGCCGAGCCGGACATTGCGGTCAGAAGGATCGGCGCGAAGCAGATAGAAGAGTAATGTTTCATGAGACAATCCAGCGGACTACGCGGAGCCGGCTAGATTGCCGAGTCGCATGACCTGCAGTTGGCTCAAATATGGATTGTTCGGCACATTTCCGTGGCGACCGGAAGGCCGCCAGGTTCTTGGGGGCGATATAACATCATTTCCACGTCCTGCTGATAGAAGTGAGGATTGGCGTCGGAAATTTGTTTTACCAGTTCAGATTTGATCATCGTTTTCAGCCCACACGAACCAGCTCTAAAAAAGGCTCCGCGAAAGTGACAACTGGCATGATACCAAGGTTAAGGGGAGCCTCTCCGATGTCGATCGCACGCCACGTCAAGGAAGACGGTGTAGGCTCCCATCGCGAGACCGCGGCTTTGGGGCGGAGTGCCGCGCACGGCTTCCACACCGAGGCCCGGTTAGACGAGCGAGTAGCCGAAGCCCGTCAGCGCGGCCTACTGCGGCCAGAACGGAACTGGAGGCGTCGTAGCCTCGGATTTGTCGGCGTGCGGCCCTCGTGAGGTCCGACTGTTTAAATGTTTGAGAGCACCGCGTCCCATGTGTCTGCGAGAGTGCGGCCGCCCGCCCGGGTGGCCTTTGCGATGGCTTCGTCGAGCGCGGGTACAACAACCTGCATCCCTCCACCGCGCGGGTATTCTGGCTGGGATAGGCCGCGTGGGGTGTTGACGCACCTCGCGCGGCCGTTTGCTTTTCAAGCATAATTAGAGTAATACTGAAATTATGAAGCAGTCAAGGAAAAAAGTAATACTTAAAAAAAGAGGTCGCCCTGCCACTGGCAACGATCCCATTATGAGCCTCCGGATTCCGAAGGAACTGACGGCGGCCGTGGAGGGATGGGCTGATCGGCAGCCACATAAGCCGGCCCGATCCGAGGCCTTCCGCCGGTTGGTGGAGTTGGGGCTCGCCGCTTCCGCGTTGGCAGTCCCTCATAGTCCAAAAACGCGAGCCAAGGCTGCTGAGCTGGCTGCCGAAACCATTGACCGCCAGACGGATCCGTCAGCCTCGCCGGAAGAGCAAGCGAGCCGGAAACGGCGGCTGCTGAAGGGACCGAAGGAATTTCGTGGTCTGCGCCGCGATCACCCCCCACGGAAGCGTTAGTTGCGACCGTCAGGGGCAATGCTTCAGGACTTTAAGGACGTGCTGCTGATCCGGTGTTTGCGAAGTCATTCCTCGATCAGGCCCATCGCGCCGGCTCAGGTACAGGAAGCGACATCATTTCCTTGACGATCCGCGGCCGGATGAACTCGAAGCTGGCTTTGCCACGGCAGCGAAAGAAAAGGCCGACGCTGTCGTCTATCAGGCCAGTTTGCCGACCAAACGCGCAGCTGATCTTGCGAGGTGGCAGCCCGAGATGCGCCCGATTGCGTAGGCCATCGTCACCACCGAGAGGCCGAACGCAAGCGACACGCCGACCAGCCCGATGCCGACTGCCAGGTTCGCGCAATGCTCGTCCATGCCGAGATGATCGAAGAAGCGCCGATGTCTGCTATTGGCACAAGCGGACATCGACGGAGCCCTTCCAGCGCCCCCGTTAGAGCCGATACGATGTCGTCTCCTGAACCTAGGGGCGGGTGTGAAGCGGCGCAATTTCATCGTAGCTCTGGGCAGCGCAGCGGTAATGCCGCTCGCGGCGCGCGCTCAACAGGGCCCAATGCCGGTAATCGGCATCCTGCATAGCCAGACGCCGGAATCCGAATCGAGCCGGATGGTCCCCATCTTGCAGGGCCTGCGCGAGGCCGGCTTCGAACCGAGCCGCAATCTCACGATTGAACATCGCTACGCGGAGGGCCGCAACGACAGGCTGCCGGCGCTCGCGACCGAACTGGTACAACGTCAGGTCAACGTCATCTTCGCGAACACCACGCCGCCGGCGAACGCCGCCAAGGCCGCGACAGCGGCCATTCCGATCGTCTTCGTCACCGGGGTCGATCCAGTCAAGGTCGGACTCGTTGCCAGCCTGAACCGGCCCGGCGGCAACATCACCGGAGTGACTTTCCTATCCAACACGCTGGTGGCGAAGCGCCTGGAGCTTCTATCCGACGTTGCGCCGCCCGCCACCCCGATCGGCATGCTGGCCGCGCAGGTCAATCCGAACACGGACACCGACGTGAACGACTCGATGGCCGCCGCCAAGGCGCTGGGACGTATCTTGCACGTCACGAAGGTGGCGCCCGATGGGGATGTCGAGCCACCGGTCGTCGCGCTTCTGAAGCTTGGCGTCAAAGCGTTGTTCGTCGCGCCGCAGGCCGACTTTAGAATGTGGCGCCAGCAACTCGTTCTGCTCGCAGCGCGCCATGCGTTGCCGACCAGCTTCTCCAGCAGCGATCACGTCACGGCAGGGGGACTGATGAGCTATGGGCCGGATCAGGCAGATTCCTATCGCCAAGCCGGAAACTATGCGGGACGCATCCTCAAGGGTGAGAGGCCAGCAAACCTGCCGGTAATGCAATCAACCAAGTTCGAGTTGGTCATCAATCTGAAGACCGCGAAGGCGCTCGGTATCGCTATGCCGGCCCCGATGCTTGCGCTCGCGACCAACGTGATCGAGTAGTAAATTAGGTCGATGTCTGCTTCTGGCACTTTTCGGACATTCAACGCGCTCTGATCCGTGTCCGCCTCGGTACAACGCGCAGCGAAATGCAATTTAGAGATGGTAGATCAATTAGTTATAGAAACGCTGCTTCCCGAGAAAACGGCTGGGGAGGCGCCTGGGAAGCACACTCGCGCTTAGCAATAATCACATCGAGGAAAGTGCTCCCTTTGCCCAGTCCTTCCAATCGCAGCGACGGAGCCATCTTTGTTCGTTTTATACCGAAAATCGCCAAGAACTTCGGGGTAATCGCGTTCGATATTGGCCGGCTGCACCGTCAAAAATTGCGTCGGGTAATCTGATACATTCGCTTGCTTAAATATTTTGTGCGCCACGGCGCCGCCGAACGATTGCCGCAATCCCCGACTTTCCTTCGTCATCAAGAAGAGACGGGTGAACGCGTTAGTCAGGGGCAGGGGGCAGTCGTGCTGCGCGCCGGAATGTGTTCGATCTCTGTTGGGATCGCGGTGGTGGCCGTGGCGCTTGTCGTCAAGTCGGTCGGGAGCTACACGCCTCGCCCGGCCCACGACGGATGGCATGCCGACCGCCTGGGTGTTTCGGTCATACAGCAATGGCAGCTGAACAATCCGGCTTACCGGACTGCTGTGTCTTTGCGGGTCCCCGACGATGGCGGCGTGCGCGCGGCCGGTTCGGAAAGGGAGACCGTGGGTGTGGGTTCCTCCGACGAGGCCGCTGTCTTCAAGGAGCGATATTCCTTCAGAGAGCGTTTCGCATCGTTCGACGAGCGGTACGTCGGTGTGGCCAGATTGATCCGGCGCGCCGCAGTCAACGTCGTGAAGACGGAGCCTATTCTGCCTCGATATGCGACCGCTGCGGAAACGGGGTTGCACATTTCCGCGCCTGATCAGGCTTCGCTGGCAGCCGCACCGGCTGCGGCCGTGCCTGCTCCGTCATCGATCGCAAACGCATCCGTCAACAGCGGGGTTCGCGCGCCCAGAGTCCGGCAGGCTTCGTTATCGTCGTCGCCGGATAGCCAGAACCGGACGGCCATCTACGACATCAGCGCACATGTGGTGTATCTGCCCAACGGACGCAGGCTCGAAGCGCATTCCGGTCTCGGCAGTTACATGGACGATCCGCGCAATGTCCACATCAAGCGTAAAGGCGCAACTCCGCCGAATACCTATCGACTTGTAATGCGGGAGAATCTGTTCCACGGGGTTCAAGCCATTCGATTGATCCCTGTCAGCGGCAGCAACATGTTCGGCCGCGATGGCATCCTCGCGCATCATTATTTGCTGGGTCCCAACGGCCAGTCGAACGGATGCGTGTCACTCGCCGATTACCCTGCGTTCCTCAACGCGTACCTGAACGGCGAGATCGACCGTCTTGTCGTGGTCGAGCGTCTCGAGAACCCGCCCGGTCAGATGATCGCCGCGGGATGGTTTGAAAAGGCCTTCAAAGGTCTCGTCAAAACCTTTGAGCGCGGCTCCGGCACCTAGTAATAGCTTGGATAATTTCATCACGCTGCTAACCATCCTTCGGATGAGTAGGAATCCGTTCGCGCTGGACCGAAGCAGATGTAACATTCTTTCGAGTGGCGCGGAATTCGCGCGATGTCGCCTATTACAACTTGTTGCTGCCACTCTGGGAACACGCCGAAGTGCTTCCGGCACGGCTGTATGCTTGAGATAACGCTACTTAATTCAGCGCTGCCGCAATGCTCGCCGAAACTTGATCCGCCGCCGACCTGATCGGATCAGCAGCAAGATGCGCATACCGTGCTGTCGCGGCTTGATATCCTAAGGGATCAACCTGCGTGAGATGTACGTTAAGGCAGCGTCATATTTCGACCGCATCCTGCGGGGCGAAACTCCCGCCGAGCTTCCGGTGCAAACACCGACCAAATACGAGTTGGTGGTAAACGTGAAGGCCGCAACGGCGCTCGGCCTCACCGTGCCGCGATCACTGCTCGCCACCGCCGACGAGGTGATCGAGTGATGTCGGCTTTTGGCACAAAGCGGACATCCAACTCGCGCTGACCCATGTCTGCTTTCGGGCCCAAAGCGGGCATGACTATCGTTCATTCGACAGCGCGGGTTGCATGCATCATTCTCCCCGAGGGGGTCCACGTCAGCATTGCGAGAAGTTGCGGGTCTCCCCGAGGGGGACCACGTCAGCACATTGCGAGAAGACGTAGCTTTCGGACCAGAGATCCGGTGGAGGGGTGTTACGCGCAACAGGTTCGCGGCTCTTCGAACCGCACGACGGCCAGTCGCGTAGCTGCATATCCGTTCTCACTCACCTAACCGGACACAACCCGCTGCAACAAGCGCCACGGGCCATCTATTCGTCTATCGGGATAGAGCGGCGAGCGGCAGATTGAGCGCGGATCGCTACCGAATACCGCGATTACCATGGCCAGTTATTGTCGACGCCGGGGGCGCAGCAGGGATAACAGGTCCCAAAGCCACGACAATAGTCCACCACCTTGCACCCCTCGGATCACCGTCCCAACAGCGTATTTGATGTTTGCGATGGCGCGATCGTGATAACTGATCGCAGGTTGGCCTGAGGGACTGAACGCTAGTGACGTCCAGAGGAAAGGCCCAATGAAGTCACCCGTCGGTGTTTTCCCGGCCTGTTCCACCAAGAAATGTTGCCAACGCCGATCGGTAAAGACCGCGTACTTAATCGCCTCACTGTAGATATCGTGGTAGCTGATCGCCGGTTCACCGGAAGGTGAGAAGGCCAGCGAGCCCATTTCGGCAGCTTCGGCGACGGTCTCGCGAATCCAGTTTGTTCCCTGCAATTGCACGAAAATCAGATGATTGCCCGTTCGGCCACCTGACCGGTGCATATCGCGGTAGCAGATTGCGGGTTCGCCGGAGGGGGAAAAAGCGAGCGAGCAATCGCCACCGAGAGTCTGGATGCTGGCCACTGTTTCGATCTGCCAGTTGTGACCATCGAACGCGGCATACTTGATGGAACCAAGAACGGAGTAAGCAATAGCGGGTAGTCCTGATGGACTAAACGCGAGCGATTGTTGTAGGCTTCGCCCTGATCCACCGTCTCGCCAGCCCAGGATGCCCAGGGCGGTCCCGCGTGGGTGTAAGCGACATGATCTTCCTTGGTGTAGCTGACCCCGGCTCGGTGTGAGGCATCTATTGCGAGCGAGCTAGGAGAAGAAGTAACGTCAGGTGCGAGAATGACTATCTCCCAACTACCGCCAGTGCGCAGCGCAAAACGCAGTTGGTCGGGACCCGGATTGTCTCGATAGCCGGAGGGAAAAATATAGCTGACAGCGGGCTGGTTGAAGCGGAAGCGCAGAGAGGGTGTGTTTGCGCCGAAAAATCCTTGGTCCGCTGTCTCGAATGTCCAGATGCCGTCCCCGCCCATGGTGGCCAGTCTCAGCGCGCTGGCGAAACCGGCAGAGTAAGCTATCGATGGCTGACCGGAGGGACTAAAGGCAAGTGACGGCTCGGTGGAATAGCCCGATTTCTCGACGATGGGCGTAATTTGCCACGTAATACCAATGCTCATAGGTCCCTCCTGCCGTGCGTAAGAAGCCCGTGTAGCACATCTCGGTAAGAGACCCGGTGCGCCGCGGGATTTCGATTCGGCAAACCGATCGTCGATAGGAAAAGCACTAGCAAAACTCGTTTCAGCGGCATTCCGGTTAAACCCGGAGTAACCGCGGGGGTTCCTTCAGCAATGCAATTCTACTTCCAGCTCGCGGCCGATCTGTTGCAGCTCGCCACAAAAGTCCACGCAGTTCCTAAAAGCTCACGGGGATCAGGCATACGGTTGGCTCGGAAGGCTGCGCGTCGTCGAGAAACAAGCGATCACGGCAGGCGAGGCACTACGCGCATATCGTGCTGCGATCGGCAGTTGACGAGGCGTGAGATCGGCCTGGATACCGCAACTCGGATGGCCGAGCCGTAGGCGCTGATCAGTCGCCGTCAGCCAGATCGAAATGTTTCTGCACGCCCTGCTTTGCGCCCAACAAAACGCGCTTGCACTCTGCCGACATGGTGACGCCCGGCTCGGCGGCGAACTCGGCGTCCCAGTTCGCAAGACCGTCCTCGCTGTTTTCCAGCGGCTTGATTTTGAGGATTTTTATGCCCTGACATTCTGGGTGGGCACGCAGGGCCTTGGCGAGCGCGGTCTCAAGCTCTTCGACAGTTTTCTTTTCTCTGGGCGCGACTGTTTTGCTGGTGATTGTCATCGCGACATAACGAGCTTCGACGCCAGCGGTTCCTGAAGTGTACCATCAACCAACTGCAACTTTGGGAAACTACCTTGACCGCCTGCCAACTCCGTCAGACCCTGCCCGCCATGCAGGGCATGACACCCGGCGCGCGCAAGCGCCACCAGATGGAGCACGCGAGCGCGAGGCGCAAGAACGGCCTTCGTTCGCGGCGTCGCAGGAGGGCCGCCTTTTAGCGGCGGAAACCTGATTGCCTCGGAGCGTAGTCTTCCGCCTGTGGCTGCCGTCTCGATGGGAATGTTTGTTCGATCTCATGGGAGATGCGTCGCAACCACTGCTCGGCGCGTTCAGCTCGCTCCTTGTAGCTGCCCATCTCTGCTTCCAACTTTACAATCCGGTCTTCGGCGACTCGCAGCTGCATCGAGGCCTGATGTGCTACACCGAGCGCGTGCTGCACGTTCTGCTCAGCCGTAGCGGCTGCATGTTGAAGTCTCGCCAGAACGTCCTGGCCAACGCGATCCAGTGTGTCACCGCCTTGAGGAAACTGAATGACGTCGGATGGCTCACGCATTACTCACTCCACTGGTGGTCCAAGACCCCAAGAAAGCCGATCTACACCGTCTGAGCAAGGGTTTCATTGCAACCTGAGGCGTGTGAGTTCCACCATCTGGTCGATGGCCGACCGCGTTGTCGCCACGTTCACGACCGAGGCCGATCTGTGCCCAGCGATCGCGACTTCAAAAACGCCTTCGGACGAATGGGAACGCAGCTTCGCAGCGCTTTGCTCCGGCCGGTAATCTTCGGCTTCGCCGGGGGCGCCGCGCGGTTTCGGCTTTTGCCGGGTCCGCGCCGGCCAACGGTGCGGTGATGAGTGGCCGCGGACTTACTGAACGCCTCAGATAATAACACGGCCGTGTGCTGCAACCGCAATCACTTGTGGCGCGGCGCTGAAGTCGTCCTCAGCGCTATTGTCCCGCAAGGATGGCGCCCAAGGCTTTCGCGCTCGCCAGGCCGATCTCAATACATTGCGTCTTGTTGGGTCGCGCTTCGGATAGTTGCATGACGAGGCCGCCGGATGTGTCGGTTACGTTTGCCGTAAATGCAATTGAGATCCCTGCAAAGCCGTCGCAGCGCACCGTCCAGGGCGTCGAGGCCGGAATGACTTGCACATCGGTATCGTGCATCGTTAGGGCAATGTACGGACCGCTGAGCTTCAGGTTCTGCAGGATGAGGCTGCGCAATTCGCCGGCTGCCTGGGCCGGATCGGTGATCCGTAACAACTCGGCGGTCTGATCGGTCGCAACTACGCGGCGACGGTCGTCCTCTTGGTCGCGGGTGCGCAGGACAGAGATTGCCACAGCCACAATCACAGCCAGCACCAGTGGGACTGCGCGCATCAGCCGTCATCCGAATGGGTGGTTTGGCATGGTTGCGCTAAGCTTGCTCCACGGGACGCCGGGCCCATGCGCCGTTCGTGGCATGCGATTCATCCCACAAGCTCTTGGCAATCTGGAGCGGGTCGACGTCTCGATCCATCGCCTCCCACCATCGGGCTTCGTTGCCAGACCGATGCAACTGGCGATGATGCGTCCGGCAGAGCGGCACGGTGAATTCATCGCTGACTTTGCGGCCGAGCGCTTGAGGCTGCGCAAATCGCAGGTGATGCGCATCCGATGGTCGGCGGTTGCAGAGCAGGCAGGGCTGCGAGGCGACAAACTTCAGATGGGCCTTGTTGCGGCGTCGCGGCGGATGTCCGAACGTCAGTGTGCTGCGGTCGGCGGTGGCCAGCCATTCGCTGTCATCGCCCGGATCTTTGGATGGGTGGCTTTTGGATAGACAGGTGCAATCGACGGCAGACCGTCGGCAAAGCGCGCTGCCGACCTCGGCCATCTTGATCTCATGGGCCACCTCGACGTCGCGCGCGTGTTCGACGGTCAAAGTGTTCTTGATCGGAATGATGCGCTTGGCCCATTCGGCGGCGTCGTCAAATGTGGAGACCGACGCAAGCTCAGCAAGCAGCGCGTCGCGCTGTCGGAGCGAGGCTTCCGCGTCCAATGTGACGAGTGGCTTTGCCGGCTGCGATTTGCGCGTTGTTGCAGGCGCGAGCGGATGATGGCGCCGGCGAAGGCATGGTGACGGCCATCGCGCGTGCGGCGACCGCTTGCACCGGCAGATCGGGAGCATCGAGATCATCCTCGCCGGCTATGCCAACCATGCGTGAACAGCGCATAGCGGCGGGCATAGGTCAGGGCTGCTCCCATGCGATGGGGTGTCGGCAGGTCGGCCAGCGCACAGACCGGCCAATCGGAGGCAATCCATTCGCCCGACGCATGCGCCAGCGTGGTGGTGAGTTTGATCGTGCCGCTCGTCTGGATCGATCGCGGTCGATTGGATGGTCGCGATCTCGTGGCGGCCCAGCGTTTTGCGAACAATGTCCAGTCCTCCGGCCAGCGAGGCATAGCGAAACGTCCGCGGTTGCTGGCCACGATCGGCCGGCAGCGTTGCCGATCAGCGATTTTTCCGGATTGGTCAGTTCGATCTGCGCTTTGGCAAGCGCTGTGGCGAGCGCCGCCACCGATTGACTACATCGCGGCATCGGCCATCTCCACGAGATCGAAACTCACCGCGCCGGCTTTGGAACGCTCGCGCCCGGATGCCGTGGCCGATGGCCTCCTTGGCATCCTCCGGCATCAGGCTCTTGAGTTCCGACTTCGAGCGTTCGTGCTCCAGAAAGGCCGGCCGCGTGGTGCGGAACAGGCCGGCGAATTCGGCCCAGGCGTTCGATGTGCTCATGTCGACCACGCGGACCGCCTCGATCCGCGCCCGCGGCGGCTCGGCATGGAACAGGCGAGGCGTCTCGCCGCTGCTGACCGCGCGCCAGAACGCCCGTTCGGCGTAGATGAGCGCGGTCTGGTAGACCGGGTCAGCGGCGATCGCGATCTCGACCCACTTGCCGCCGCCGGTGATGATCGACAGCACCGAACTCTTGGTGCCCACCACCATCATGTTGTGCTGCAGCTGCGCCATGTGCTTTTGCGCCGCGGCTTCTTCGGAAAACGACCACGGCAGCATGAATTTCGATTCAAACACCGCACCGGTTTGCTCGACCAGCCCATCCAGGGTGGCGGCCATCCAGACAACGGAGGGGTGAAACTTGCGGGTCTGGCACTGCCCGACGCGGTGGCCGGACATCCGCTCAAACCAGAAGCGATTGAGCCCCTCGGTGACGAGCCCGAGTTGGACGATGAGGTTGCTGGACAGGTCCGGGCGGCTCGGCTTCGCCGCGCTTTTGCTGCCACAGCTCGGATCATGGCGGCTTCGTCGCCGCCCATGATGACGCGGGCGTCTGAGCCGCCGATGAAATGACTGCGGTCTTCCAAATCCTCTTTTCGGTCCTTTAGCATCCACTCCTCCTATATTATGTAGAATATCCACACTCCCATATATAATATACATATTACCTGCTTCAATAGGACTTCTATGGATTTGTAGAAATCATTGGTTTGGGCCAAACAGTCTCCATGATCACCCCAGCGTCCATGATCACCCCTGCACAATGCCGGGCCGCCCGGGGCCTGTTGGCCTGGACGCAATACGATTTGGCCGATCGCGCCGGCGTCGGCATCGTCACGGTGCATCAGTTCGAAGCCGGGTTAAGTCAGCCTCGCCGCGCGACCGGAGAGGTCATCAAGCGCGCGTTCGAACAGGCCGGCGTGGCGTTCATCGACGACAATGGCGGCGGGCCGGGCGTGCGGTTGCTCAAAGCCGTGTCGTCACAGAAGACGAAATAGCTCGATCTTCGGAATCGGCCGGAGGCGCGATGGCGGCTTCGTGCGGTCCACAGATGCGCGTTAGACCCTTTCGGTGGACGCCTCGCGCCTGTTTTCCTGCTGTATTTTCAGCAAGCTCTGAACGTCATGCATGCCACGCCAGTGAGTTTCATTTGGCGACATTGAGGAATACAGTCCTGAAGGTTTCTTTATTCTGCCCCCCAAGGCTTGCTAAGCATCTCCCATAGGGAGTGCTTGATGCGGCGGTTCAGCGTTCTGGCATTGATATCGGCCGGCCTTGTTCTGGCCTCGCTTGCTGTTGGCCTGGCCGCACCCCCGCCGATCCTGGCCGCGCACGCCCTGTTGATCGAGGCGGAAACCGGATCGGTCCTGTTCGAGAAACAGGCCGACGATCTGGTCGCGCCGGCAAGCCTCGCCAAGCTGATGACCGTCAATGTGGTGTTCGACCAGCTGCAGCTCGGCAACATCAGCCTCGACGACGCATACGTCATCAGCGTCAACGCCTGGCGCAAGGGCGGGGCTCCGTCACGCGGGTCCACCATGTACGCGGAGTTGCACAGCCGGGTGAAGGTCGAGGACCTGCTCAAAGGCGTCATGATCCAGTCCGCCAATGACGGCTGCATCGCTCTGGCCGAAGGCATTGGCGGCAACGAAACCGAATTCGTGCGGATGATGAATGACCGCGCGCGCGAGATCGGCTTGACCAAATCGTACTTCACCAATGTCGATGGCCTGACCGATCCCAAGATGCGAGTCACGACCCGCGAGATCGCCCAGCTCGCACGTCACACCGTGCTGAACTACCCCGATTACTACAAATGGTTTGGGGAACGCGAATTCACTTGGAACAAGATCCGCCAGCAGAACCGCAATCCGCTGCTTGGCATCGTCGAAGGCGCCGACGGAATGAAGACGGGCTTCACCAACGAGGCTGGCTACAATCTGGTCGGCTCGGCGGTGCAGAACGGAGTGCGGCTGATCGTTGTGGTCACTGGGTTGAAGAATGCCAAGGACCGCGCCGACGACGCCAAGAAGCTCCTGGACTACGGCTTCAAGAATTTCGACGCGCGTATCTTGTTCGCCGAGGGCCAGAACGTCGCGGAAGCCAAGGTTTTTGGCGGCGAGCGTGGCCGCGTGGCGGTTGCCTCCAAGGGCACCATCCGGCTGATGGTGCCGCGCGGCGTCAGCGATAAGATCGTCGCGAAACTCGTCTACACGGGGCCGGTCCGGGCCCCCGTGCACGAGGGCCAGGCGATCGGCAACCTGCAGGTCTGGCGCGGCGATGCCAAGGTTCTTGAGGTGCCGGTGCAGGCATCCGAAAGCGTCGCCGAAGGCTCGATGCCGCGGCGCTTATTCGATTCCGCCTCGGAACTTGTGATCAACCTGTTTCGCTCTGCCTTCAAACGGATCGAAAGAAGCCATCAGTCAGCGGCAAACAGATGAGTGGGCGCTTTATTACATTCGAGGGCGGCGAGGGGACCGGCAAGTCGACCCATGCGGCGATGCTGGCTACGCGGTTGCGACAGTTCGGCATCCGCCCCGTGCTCACGCGCGAACCCGGCGGCTCGCCCGGCGCCGAAATCATGCGCTACATCCTGCTGTCTGGCGCCGTGCGCCCGCTCGGGGCGAACGCCGAGGCAGTGCTGTTCGCGGCGGCCCGGGACGATCATCTGTCCACGCTGATCCGTCCTGCGCTGGAGCAAGGCAAATGGGTGGTATGCGACCGGTTTGCCAACTCCACCCGCATCTATCAGGGCGTAGCGGGCAATGTGGATTCGATGGCGATCCGGGCGATGGAACGCATCATCGTCGGCGACACCAGGCCGGATCTGACCTTCATCCTCGACGTGCCCGCCAAGGAAGGCATGCACCGCGCGGAGAAGCGCCGCGGCGCCGGCGGCGCCGATCGGTTTGAGGGCGAGGCACTCTCCTTTCATGAACGATTGCGCGACGGCTTCCTGACGCTTGCGGCAAACGAGCCCAATCGCTGCGTGCTGATCGACGCCACCACCTCCAAAGAGGAGGTCAGCGAACAGATCTGGCGTGTGGTGCTTAAAAAGCTCGATCCCGCCACCGCGCCGATCCAGTTCGAGGACGAGGCAGTGTGAGCCCGGCGGACTCCGACGATGGCGCGTTTCCGCATCCGCGTGCGACGAGCGAACTGTTCGGGCATGCGGAGGCCGAACAGACGCTGCTCGATGCCTATCGCGGCGGCCGCATCCCCCACGCTTGGTTAATCGGGGGCGAGAGCGGCATCGGCAAGGCAACACTCGCCTATCGTTTGGCGCGTTTCGTCCTGGCGCATCCCGATCCGGCCATACCCGCGGTGCAAGAGGCACAATCGCTTGCCGTGCCGGCCGACCACCCTGTGACGCGGCGGATCGCCGGGCAGGCGCACAGCGATCTTCTGATCCTCCAGCGCGTCATCAACGAAAAGACCGGCAAGCTTTTCACCGTGACCCGCGTCGAAGACGTGCGCCGCACCGTGCCGTTCTTTGGCTCGACAGCCGGCGAGGGTGGCTGGCGTATCGCCATCGTCGATCCGTTGGAGGACCTGAATCGCGCGGGCGAAAATGCTCTGCTCAAAGTGTTGGAAGAGCCGCCAGCCCGTGCGCTGCTGCTGCTGGTGAGCCACGCGCCGGGCCGCGTGCTGCCGACCATTCGCTCGCGCTGTCGCACGCTGATCCTACGCCCGCTCGCCGCCGACGATGTCGCGCGCGCCGCCGCCACAGCGATGGGCGAGGGGACTGCGACCGATGAGATTTCGAGCCGCCGCCGCTGCTGCCGATGGCTCGGCCGGACGCGCCTTGATGCTGCTTGAAGGCGATGCACTTGAACTTCGCCAGCAGGTGGTGGACCTGCTCGACCGTTTGCCGGCGCTCGATCCACGCGCGCTGCATGCGCTCGGCGATGAGATTGCCGGTACGCAGACTGAGCCGCTGGCCGCTTTCATGGACGCCGTAAACACCTGGCTCAGCACCCGGCTCAACACTGGGTCGCAGGACGGATCGCGGCTGGCGCGCGTCGCCGAGGTCTGGGCCAGCGTGAATCGCGCGGCGCGCGAAGCCGAGGCCTACAATCTCGATCGCAAGCCGCTGGTGTTTTCGGTGTTCGGTCAACTGGCCGAAACCGCAAGAGTTCGAACCCCCACTGGATCGAACTTAATCGCGTCAGGTGCGCTTGCCGAGGCGGCGCGCGGTTGATACCTACGGGACCGCATGTCCGATCAGCCCCGCTACTACATCACCACAGCCATTTCCTATCCCAACGGCCCCCCGCATATCGGGCATGCCTACGAGGTGGTTGCGACCGACGCCATCGCCCGGTTCATGCGGCTCGACGGCTATGACGTGTTCTTCCTCACCGGCACCGACGAACATGGACAGAAGATCCAGCAGGCTGCAGCGAAGGAAGGTCTGAGCCCCAAAGACCTGCTCGACCGTCATGTGCCGCGCTTTCAGGCGATGGCCAAGGCGCTGAACTGCTCGAATGACGATTTCATCCGCACTACCGAGGAGCGTCACCACCGCTCGTCCGAGGAAATCTGGCGGCGGATGGAGAAAAACGGCGACATCTATCTCGACAAATACGCCGGCTGGTATTCGGTGCGCGACGAGGCCTATTACGCCGAGGACGAAACGCATCTGAACGAACACAAGGTCCGCCTCTCCAGCAAAACCGGCACGCCGGTCGAATGGGTGGAGGAGGAAAGCTATTTCTTCAAGCTTTCTGCCTACCAGCAGAAGCTGCTCGACCTCTATGCGCGCGATAACTACGTGCTGCCGAAGGAGCGCCTCAACGAGGTGGCGAGTTTCGTCCGCGGCGGCTTGCAGGATCTGTCGATCTCGCGGACCACGTTCGACTGGGGCATCCGCGTGCCAGGCAACCCCAAGCACATTATGTATGTGTGGGTGGATGCGCTGACCAATTACATCACCGCGGTCGGATTCCCCGACACCAACAGCGCCAAGTTCAAGCGCTACTGGCCAGCCGACCTGCACGTCATCGGCAAGGACATCGTGCGTTTCCACGCGGTCTATTGGCCAGCATTCCTGATGTCGGCTGGAATCGAGGTGCCGCGTCGGATTTTCTCGCACGGTTTTCTGTTTAACCGCGGTGAGAAAATGTCGAAGTCGGTCGGCAACGTGATCGACCCGTTTGCGCTGGCAGATACTTACGGCGTCGACCAGTTCCGCTATTTCTTCCTGCGCGAGGTGCCATTCGGCCAGGACGGCAACTACAGTCACGAGGCGATCATCAACCGCATCAATGCCGATCTGGCCAACGATCTCGGCAATCTGGCGCAACGCTCCCTGACCATGATCAACAAGCAGTTGGGGGGCCTGCTGTCCAAGCCGGGCGTGTTCAGCGACAACGACCAAGCCATTCTGGCTGCGGCCGACGACATGATCGGCGCAGCGCGCGAACACATGAAGACGCAGCAACTTCACCAGGTGCTCAACACGGTGTGGGCGGTGGTCGCGGATGCCAATCGCTATTTTGCCGGCGAGGCACCATGGGCGCTGGCCAAGACCGATCCGGCCCGACAGGGCACGGTGCTTTACGTCACCGCCGAGGTGCTCCGGCAGGTCGGCATCATGTGCCAGCCGTTCATGCCGACATCGGCGGGCAAGCTGCTCGACCTGCTTGGCCTGCCGCAGGGCGAGCGGCGGTTCGATCGGCTCGGCAGTGCGGATAGGCGGCTCGCAGCCGGCATGAAGCTGCCGGCGCCCGCGCCGGTATTTCCACGTTACGTTGAGCCGGAGGCCGCGAAGGCGTAACGGCCATGCTTGTCGACAGCCATTGCCATCTCGATTTTCCCGATTTCAAGGACGAGCTTGATGGCGTGGTTGCACGAGCCAGAGCCGCCGGGCTCGAGCGCCTGGTGACAATCTCGACCCGGGTCCGCCGGCAGCCGGATCTCCTGGCCATCGCCGACCGTTTCCCCGACGTGTTCTGCTCGGTCGGCACACACCCGCATCACGCCCACGAGGAGTTGGACATCGACACCGCGGATTTGGTTTCGCATGCCAGCCATCCCAAGGTGGTGGCGATCGGAGAGGCGGGGCTCGACTACCACTACGACAACAGCCCGCGTGCGGCGCAGGAACAGGGATTCCGGACCCACATCGCGGCCGCGCGCGAGACCCGTCTGCCGTTGGTGATCCATGCCCGCGAGGCCGACGCGGACGTGGCTGAAATCCTGCGGGAGGAGATGAACAAGGGCGCTTTTACTGCCGTGTTGCACTGTTTCACAGGGGGGCGCGACCTCGCCTTCACCGGCATCGAGCTTGGGCTCTACGTATCGTTCACCGGCATCCTGACGTTCAAGAAGTCCGACGAGCTGCGGGCCATCGCGGCCGAATTGCCGGCCGACCGCATTCTGGTCGAGAGCGACTCACCCTATCTTGCTCCCGGTAAATTCCGCGGCAAGCGTTGCGAGCCGGCCTATGTGGTCGAAACTGCCAAGGTGCTGGCCGAGACGCGCGGAGTGACGCCTGAGGAGATCGCGCGGCAGACCACCGAAAACTTCTTTCGGCTGTTCAGCAAGGTGCCGCGCCCGACGGCGGTGGCGGCGTGAGGCTCACCTTCACCATTCTTGGCTGCGGGTCATCCATGGGCGTGCCGCGGCCTGCGCTGGGTTGGGGCGCGTGCGACCCCAACAACCCGAAGAACCGCCGGCGGCGGACCTCGCTCCTGGTCGAGCGCCGCGGTCCTGGAGGCCAGACCAGGGTCCTGGTCGACACTTCACCGGACTTGCGCGAACAGCTCCTGGACGCCGACGTGGATTGGCTGGATGGCGTTCTGATGACCCACGAGCATGCCGATCACACCCATGGAATCGACGATTTGCGCGCATTATTCGTCAGCAAGCGGCGCCGGGTGGATATGTACCTCAGCGAGGTGGTCGCCAATCTGCTGCGAGAGCGCTTCGGCTATTGCTTCGAGAAGCCACCCGGCAGCGAATACCCCCCGATCGTGACCGAGCGCCGTTTGGTGCCCGGCAGCCCCGTGACCATCGACGGGGAAGGGGGCGGCATCGAGGCCCTCCCCATCCTCCAGCAGCACGGCGATATCGCCTCGCTGGGCTTCCGGTTCGGTGATTTCGCCTATTCCTGCGACCTGAGCGGCATGCCCGAGGAAAGCGTAGCGGCCTTGACCGGGCTCGATGTCTGGGTGGTCGATGCGTTGCGCTACAGCCCGCACCCGAGCCATTTCAGCCTGGCTGACGCCCTGGGCTGGATCGAGCGGCTCACGCCCAAGCGGGCGATCCTGACCAACCTGCACGCCGATCTTGATTATGAGACCCTGCGCCGGGAGCTGCCGTCGCACGTCGAGCCGGCATACGACGGCATGGCGGTCGAACTCCACAGCTAAAGTACTTTCTCTGCTGGGCGACCGAATACTCGGAACTTGCGCATATTTTGCAATTTTGCACGGTGCCGAATGTATTTGTTCAAATTTATGTATATCCAAGCGAGTTCAATGGATTGCCGTCGCTAACTCACGTGTCACCGCGGGAGTCCGCCATTTATGACGACCCCAAGGCCTTCGATAAGGCGTTCAAAAAGTCACGCCAAGCCTGCCAAAGGTCGGCACGTGGATGCTAGACCGCTAACCCGTGGGGTTGGTGCGAAGCGTAACATCGCCAATACATATTCCATAATATGTCTTATGCGAATCCGATGTTGATCAACGAGCCGGAACAGATGGGGCTTTTCGTGGTTGTGGAACCACCGGCTGCGGGAACCGCAGGCCCGCCCGTCCCATAGCGACAACCCCGAGGTGACCCGTGAGCAACAAAGTGACGAAGCTCCGCTCCAAGTCCGCCGCTGCTCTGGATACGCCAACTGACCTGGATGATGCCGCCGTTAAGGCAGTCTCCGAGGCCCTCAATGGGCTCCTGGCTGACAGCTATGCGCTCTATCTAAAGACCAAGAACTTTCATTGGCACGTCAGCGGGCCGCATTTCCGCGACTACCACCTCATGTTCGACGAACAGGCGGCCGACATCCTCGGCGCCACCGACGACATGGCTGAGCGGGTCCGAAAGCTCGGCGGGACCACCCTCCGTTCGATTGGGCATATTGCCAAGCTGCAGACCGTCATCGAGGACAACGACGCCGAGTTTGTGCCCCCCGGGGAAATGCTCCGCGAGTTGATGAACGACAACAAGAGGGTCGCCGAGGCGATGCGCAAGGCCCATGAGCTGGCCGACGACCACGACGATCCCGCGACCGCGAGCCTGATCGAAGTCTGGCTCGACCAGACCGAGAAACGGACCTGGTTCCTGTTCGAGGCGGCGCGGGGCGCGAGCAACGACGGGCACTGAACCAAAGCAAGCGCGTTGACGTTCGAGGGCACCCCAATCCTGTGCGGTGCCCTTTGCGTAGGTCGCGCCGGTGGACCGCGCTTGGTAGGTTCGCGCTATGAAACCCTCCCGCGACATCGCCCGGCTATTGGAGATCATGGCGGCGCTGCGCACCCCCGATACCGGCTGTCCCTGGGACCTGGAGCAGAATTTTTCGAGCATCGCGCCCTATACGCTGGAAGAGGCCTATGAGGTCGCCGACGCGATCGCCCGCGGCGACCTCGCCGACCTGCGCGAAGAGCTGGGCGACCTCCTGCTCCAGGTCGTGTTCCACGCCCGCATGGCGCAGGAGCAAGACGCGTTCGATTTCGGCGATGTGGTCGAGGCCATCAACACCAAGCTCGTTCGCCGCCACCCGCATGTGTTTGGCGAGATGCGCAACCTATCGCCGAAACAGGTCGAGGGGCTCTGGGAGCGCATCAAATCCGGGGAAAAGGCCGAGAAGGTCGCTCGCGGTGGCAAGCCCGAGGATAGCGGCGCGCTGGCCGGCGTGCCGGTAACGCTGCCCGCCCTCACCCGCGCCCTAAAACTCCAGGCCAAGGCCGGCAAAGTCGGCTTCGATTGGAACGACCCGCTGGCGGTGTTGGCCAAAATCCGCGAGGAATGCGACGAGATCGAAGCCGAGATAGCCGCCGGCGAACGCTCCAAGGCCGCGGCCGAGGTTGGCGATCTGTTGTTTGCCGTGGTCAACCTCGTCCGGCACCTCGACGCCGATCCCGAGGCCACATTGCGCGCGGCCAACCAGAAGTTCGCGCGGCGCTTCGCCTTGATCGAGCAGGCGCTGGCGGCGCAGGGAAAGAGGCCGCAGGACTCGACGCTCGCCGAGATGGATGCGCTGTGGGACGCGGCCAAGGCCGCGGAGAAATAACCGGCCTCTCCCAGCAGCGATGCTTCAGTGCGCCGGGAATTTTGCCTTGACCGCCTCGGTCTTGGTCGGGTCGACCCGCACCGTCATCGCCATCTTGCCGTTCTCGCCGAGCGATTTCTCCATCACCTCGGTGTGGCGGTGCAGCCAGCTCATGCCGGCGCCGTCGGCCGGATCGATAACGAGATCGAGCACCACGCGGCGGAGCGCAAGCCGGGCTTGGATCGCGTTGACCAGGTCGTCGGCGCCCTGCCCGGTCAGCGCCGACACCAGCACCGGCTGCTGGTCCGCAGGTTTCCGCTCGGCCAAATTCTGCAACCGGATGCGGCCGTCAGCATCGAGCCGATCGATCTTGTTCCACACCTCGATAAGGCGCTGCTCTTCGTTGGGGTCGATCCCGAGCGCAGTCAGAACCTCTTCGACGTCGTGCGACTGCGCTTCGGCATCTTCGTGCGAGACGTCGCGCACGTGGAGGATGACATCCGCCTCGATCACCTCCTCGAGCGTGGCGCGGAAGGCGGCCACTAGCATGGTCGGCAGGTCAGAAATGAAGCCTACGGTGTCGGACAGGATGATTTTCATGCCCCCGGGTAATTGGACCGCCCGCAAGGTGGGATCGAGCGTGGCGAACAGCATGTCGGCCTGCAGCACGCCGGCGCTCGTCATGCGGTTGAACAGGGTCGACTTGCCCGCGTTGGTGTAGCCGACCAGCGCCGCGATCGGGTACGGCACGCGCGCCCGGCTGTCGCGGTGGAGCTTGCGCCGCTTGGTGACCTTCTCCAACTCCGCTTCGATGCGTGCGATGCGCTCGCCGATGAGGCGGCGGTCGATCTCGAGCTGGCTCTCGCCTGGCCCGCCGAGGAAGCCAAAGCCGCCGCGCTGGCGCTCCAGATGGGTCCAGCTTTTAACCAACCGGCTGCGCTGGTAGGTCAGATGCGCGAGCTCGACTTGAAGTGCGCCCTCCTTGGTGTGGGCGCGCCGGCCGAAGATCTCCAGAATCAGCCCGGTGCGGTCGAGCACCTTGGCATTCCATGCCTTCTCAAGGTTGCGCTGCTGCACCGGCGAGAGCGCGCAATCGGCGATTACGATGCCGGCTTCGAGGCTCTTCACCAGCCCAGCGATTTCATCGACCTTGCCGGTGCCCATGTAGGTTGCGGGCCGGACCTGATTGATAGGCACGATGCCGGACTGCACCACCTCAAGATCGATAGCGCGGGCGAGGCCAATGGCCTCTTCGAGTCGAGCGGACGGTGCGCGCTCGTTCTGCGAGAAACGCGACGCCGTTCCACGGACGGGAGGGCGCCGGCGGTAAGGGCCGATCACGATTGCACGGCCGACGCCGGAGCTCGTAGGGCTCAGGCCGTCCGACTGCGTGTCGCGGCGTCGTGGCTCCAACTAGGCTTTCTCTCCGGCAGGCGACTCTTCGCCACCCTCGAACAGCTGGATCGGATGACCCGGCATGATCGTAGAGATGGCGTGTTTGTAGACCAATTGCGAGTGGCCATCCCGCCGCAGCAATACGCAGAAATTGTCGAACCAAGTCACGACGCCCTGCAATTTCACGCCATTGACCAGAAAAATGGTGAGCGGGACTTTGCTTTTGCGAACGTGATTGAGAAAGGTGTCCTGGAGATTTTGTGCTCGTTCGGCTGCCATTGCCGTTGTTTCCATTATTTATCGCCCGCGGACCCCACCGCGAGACTGTTATTCACAAGCCGTCTGGCCACCCGAATATCGGCCATAGGACTTGGGGCACAGGTATTAGATGGCACGCCTGTTGAGGGTGCAAGCCCAAGTTCGCGGCGTGCTTGCACAAAATAGTGTGCTTTACGAGCAAACGCGTTTGAGCCAACTCCATGTGGCATCAGGAGATTTCGGCGTAGCGGTGAAACTCTCGACGGAGCGCGGAGGCAACCAGCCCCGGCGCACCATTGCCGACCGGCCGACCGTCGATTTTCACCACCGGAAGCACGATCTGGCTCGCCGAGGTGATGAAGGCCTCCCGCGCGGCATGCGCCTCCTCCAGCGTGAAGGCTCGCTCTTCGAACTTGAGCCCCTGCGCCGCGATCGCTTCAAGCAGGACCGTGCGGGTGATACCGCGCAGGATGGCATGGTTGGCTTGGCGCGTGACCACGGCGCCGTCGCGTGTCACGATCCAGGCATTCGATGACGAACCCTCGGTGACACGGCCCTCGCGGTCCACGAACCAGGCTTCACGGGCGCCCTGCTCGCGCGCCGCTTGCTTGGCAAGAACGTTGGGCAGGAGCGACACCGATTTGATGTCGACGCGCTCCCAGCGATTTTCCGGCACCGAGACGACGGCGACGCCGTCTGCCGCCATCTTCTCCGCGCTTGCGAGATCGAGATTGCGCGCGGTGACCACGATGCTCGGCGCCGTGCCGGCCGGTGGAAACGCGTGGTCGCGGCGCGACACCCCTCGGGTAATCTGCAGATAGACAATCCCCCAACGTACGCGATTGCGCCGAACGACTTCGTGCAGCACGACGCTGAGCGAGGCCGGCGACATCGGCATGGCGATGCGAAGCTCGGAAAGCGAGAACTTGAGGCGCGCCATGTGCAAGCGCTCGTCGACCAGCCGGCCTCCCCTCACCTCGCAGACTTCATAGACTCCGTCGGAGAACTGATAGCCGCGATCCTCGACGTTGACGCTCGCCGCGGCGAGCGGAATGTAGCGGCCGTTGACGTAGGCGACGCGTGACATCGAGGAATTCTTTGCAGATCAACCGATACCCAGCGCCTTGAGTTTGCGATGCAACGCCGAGCGCTCCATGCCGACGAACTCGGCGGTACGGGATATATTGCCGCCAAAGCGGTTGATCTGCGCAAGCAGATATTCACGTTCGAACAATTCGCGAGCCTCGCGCAGCGGCAGACCCATGAGCTGTTCGCCGCCATTGCCGTTGGGCATCGCCGGCACCATTGATCCGACGTCCTGCGGCAGCATGCTGGCGTTGATGGTAGCGTCCGGCTCGCCGCCGGCCAGAATCATCAGTCGCTCGACGTTGTTACGAAGCTGGCGGACGTTGCCCGGCCAGTCGTGCGATTGCAGCACGGCCATGGCGTCGCTGCCGATCTTGCGCTGCGGCAGCCCGGTGGACTGCGAAATCTGCTCCATGAAATACGTCACCAAATCGGGGATGTCCTCGCGCCGCTCCGCGAGCGGCGGCACGCGGATCGGCACCACCGAAAGCCGATGATAGAGATCTTCCCGGAAGCGGCCGGCGGCGATCTCCGCTTCGATATTGCGGCTGGTGGAGGACACGATCCGCACGTCGACCGCAACCTTGGTCGAGCCGCCGACCCGCTGGAACGTCTGATCGACCAGTACGCGCAGTATCTTATTTTGGGTTTCGCGCGGCATGTCTGCGATCTCGTCGACGAACAGCGTTCCGCCGTGAGCCTCCTCCAACGCACCGACCTTGCGCTGCTGCGTGCCGTTGGTCTGCTCGACGCCGAACAGCTCGACCTCCATTAAGTCAGGCGTAATGGCGGCGGCGTTGATGACGATGAACGGCCCATCGGCGCGAGCCGACAGCCCATGCAGATGTCGGGCAGCAAGTTCCTTACCCGCGCCAGAGGGCCCGACGATCATGATCCGGCTGTTGGTCGGCGCGATTTTCTCGACCGTTTGGCGGAGTTGGTTGATCGAGGGTGAGCGGCCAACCATGCTGACCGGCACCGGCGTCAGCGCCTTGAGCTCCTTGACCTCGCGCCTGAGACGCGAAGTCTCGAGCGCGCGGTCCGCGACCAGCACCAGCCTGTCGGCCTTGAACGGCTTTTCGATGAAATCGTAGGCGCCGCGTTTGATCGCAGCGACCGCGGTTTCGATATTGCCATGACCAGAGATCATCACCACCGGCATTTCCGGATGTTGTTCCTTGACGGAGTCGAGCAATTGCAGACCGTCGAGGCGGCTGCCCTGAAGCCAAATATCGAGGAACACGAGGTTGGGACGGCGCGACTTAATCTCGTTCAAAGCCGCATCGCTGTCACGGGCAGTGCGCGTGGCATAGCCCTCGTCCTGGAGCAGTCCCGCGACCAGTTCGCAGATGTCGGCTTCGTCATCAACAATCAGAATGTCAGACGCCATATCTTAGGACTCGCTTTGTCTCTCAATGCTCGCTGAGGACTTCGGCTTGAGCGGGAGTTGGTGCTTCGAAACGGTGTGCTTCGGAACTTGGTGCTTCAGGGCCTGGCGCTGAAGTGGTGCGCTCGTCGATAAAGTGCAGGCGCATCCAAGCGCCGCGCTCGCCCGGGAACTTCTCGGCTGCGTCGTGTAGCTCGATGCCACCGCCGTGCTCCTCGAGAATGCGGCCGACGATGGCAAGGCCCAGACCGGTGCCTTTTTCACGGGTGGTGACGTAGGGTTCGAGCAGCCTGTTGCGATTTTCCTTCGGCAAGCCGATGCCGTTGTCGATCACGTCAATAAAGATGCCATCACCGCTGCGCGTCGCGATCACGCGGATGCGGCCACGGCCGCGCGCGCTCTGGGGAACGGCGGCGATGGCCTCGGTCGCATTCTTGATGATGTTGGTGAGCCCCTGCGAGATCAGTCGGCGGTCGAACCGCGCCGGCATCGGGTCCTCTGACAACGCCAGATCGATGTCGACGTCGTCGTTGCCGACGCGCATGAGGAACACCACTTGGCGCACCGTGTCGGCGACATCTTCGGCTTCAATCACCGCCTTCGGCATACGAGCGAACTTCGAAAACTCGTCGACCATGCGCTTGATGTCGTCGACCTGGCGCACGATCGTATCGGTGCACTGATAGAATACGGCTGGATCGTCCGTAATTGACTTGCCATATTTGCGCCGCAGCCGCTCGGCCGAAAGCTGGATTGGAGTGAGCGGGTTCTTGATCTCATGTGCGATACGGCGTGCGATGTCGGCCCAGGCCGACGTGCGCTGCGCCGTCACGAGATCGGTGATGTCGTCGAGCGTGATGACATAGCCGCGTTCGGAATCGGGCGACTGCTCGGTGGTAACGCGCACCGATAGGTTGCGCTCGCGGTTCCGCCGATTGATCGTGACCTGGCCTTGCACCAGTCGTTGAATGCCCAACTGGGCATTGGAGAAGATGTCTTTCAACTCTGGAAGGATTTCCGACAGCGGATGGCCGATAACGTCGGACTCCAGCCGGTCGACAAGCTTTTCCGCCGAGCGATTGAGAATGCTGATGCGGCCCTCGGCATCGACACCGATCACGCCGGCGCTGGCGCCCGCAAGCACGGCCTCGGTGAAGCGCCGCCGCTGATCCATGACGTCGCGCGCGCGCACGATATCGTCCCGTTGCGTGCGGAGCTCCGTGGTCATCCGGTTGAAGGTCTGCCCAAGTTGGGCTAGGTCGCCTTCCGAACGCAGCACCGGCACTTGGACAAACAGGTTGCCGGTGGACACGATATTGGCAGCGCCGATCAAGCGGCGGATCGGGGCGACCAACCGGTTGGCGAAGTTGAGCCCAAGCCATGCCGCCGACAGCAGCACGGCCAGCGCAATCACGGTGTACATCAGCGCGAAGGCAAGTTGCACGCCGAACCGTCTCGACTGCAGATTGGCGAAATCGGTGACCGTGGCCTGTGTTTCGCGCAAATGCGCCACCACCCGGGGATCAAGCGGGCGAATGATGCTGAGATAGGCATTGTCGTAGCCGCGCAGCTTGACCACGGCGGCAACCGAATTGGTGTTGAGCAGCATGCCGATTTGCGGCTCGGCGTCGTTAACGGTCGCAAGACCGGCGGCGTCGGGCAGCGGAGTCGGCTGGTCGGACTGGATATCGGCTCGCTCAATGATTGCAGTGTCGGGGCCGAGGACCATCGCAGCCGCCAACCCGCGCACCCTCGCCTGCGCGGTGAAAAACTGCTTGAAGCGCTCGCGCTCGGAATCAAACAAGGGCTTGGCGCGCGCCACGTCAAACGACATCGCCATGATGTCGCCGCGGATCATCTGGGCATGCTCTTGCAAATATGCATCGGCGACGATCATCGAGTTCTCGATGATCGCGCGGGTTCGCGTCGAAAACAGCCGATCAAGGCCGCGGTCGAGGGTAACGCTTGCCACCAGCGCCACCAGGATCGCCGGCACCGCCGCGATCACGGCGAACAGGCCAACGATTTGCACATGCAGCCGGGCCGCGGCACGGCCGCGCCGGCGGGCCTGCACCACCAGCCACACTTCGTGCGCGATGATGCCGACCAGCAGGAACACAGTCAGCGCATTGATGAGGAGCAACGTGACGACGACCGTATGGGTAGGCGTGATCGGCGTCAGATCGGCCAGCACCACGAATGTTGCGAAGGCCGACAGCATCGCAAGGACTGCTGCAATCGGGCCCAGCACCCGCATCGCCAAGCCCGCCGCGGGCGCGGCGATTTCGGCGGGCGTCGTCTGCTCCACGCTGGCGGTGCTGGTCATCTAGCCCCGAGAAAAGCTGCCGCGGCTCCGATAGAAGCCGCACTTGCGGGCGTACTGAATTAGCCCACTGATGCTTTTATACAACAATGTTGCCCGAATGAGACAATTCCGGGGCACAAGTTGCCCCCAGGAACGAATCCCAGAAATCGGCAAAGTCCAGATTCGGGGCTTTAGCCGCTGGTCCGGATCACCTGGATATCCAGATCGCGGATCTTCTTGCGAAGTGTGTTGCGGTTGAGGCCCAAAAGGTCGGCGGCCCGGATCTGATTGCCGCGGGTTGCCGCAAGCGCCGCCGATAGCAGCGGATATTCCACTTCGCGCAGGATTCGGTGGTACAGGCCTGGCGGCGGCAGGCCATTGTCGAAACTCCCGAAATAGCGCAGCAAGTTGCGCTCGACCGCAGCCGAGAGCGTGTCTTCAATGAAGGTCTTTTCTGAACTGGCAGCCGCGGGTTGCGCCAATTCGGCATCCATCACCGCGGCGGTGATGGTTTCCTGCGGATAAAGCGCAGCGAGCCGGCGCGCCAGGTTCTCCAACTCGCGCACGTTGCCGGGCCAGCGGTAGCGCTTCAGCCGCTCCAGTGCAGCTTGGTCGATCTGTTTCTGCGGCAGACCCTCGCGTTCGGCGAGCACGAAAAAATGCCGGATCAGGTCGGGGATATCCTCCACCCGCTCCCGCAGCGGCGGCAGGCGCAGCGGTACGACATTGAGCCGGAAGAACAGGTCCTCGCGGAACAGGCCCTGCTGAATCAGTATCCGCAGGTCCTTGTTGGTCGCCGCGATGATGCGGACATCGCTCTTGATCGGGGTGCGGCCGCCGACAGTCGTGTATTCGCCCTGCTGCAGGACGCGCAGCAGTCTGGTCTGCGCCTCCATCGGCATGTCGCCGATCTCGTCGAGAAACAGCGTGCCGCCTTCGGCCTGCTCGAAGCGGCCGGAGCTTCGGGTGTTGGCCCCGGTGAAGGCGCCCTTCTCGTGCCCGAACAGCTCGGACTCGACGAGGTCGCGCGGAATCGCCGCCATGTTGATGGCGACGAACTGGCCGCTGCGGCGCTTGCCGTAGTCGTGCAGCGCGCGCGCGACCAGCTCCTTGCCGGTGCCGAACTCGCCGGAGATCATCACCGTGAGGTCGGTCTGCATCAGGCGCGCGACCAGCCGATAGATTTCCTGCATCGCTGCCGAGCGGCCGATCAGGGGGATCGAGTCGATGTCGTCGGGCTTGCCCGGCTCGCGCGCGCGCTCTTTGGGTTCGGAGAGCGCGCGGCCGACGATCGCGATCAGCTCTTTAAGATCAAAGGGCTTGGGCAGGTATTCGTAGGCGCCGCGCTCGGAAGCGCGGATCGCGGTCATGAAGGTATTCTGCGCGCTCATGATCAGAACCGGAAGATGGGGCCGCAGCTTCTTGATCCGCGGCAGCAGATCGAAGGCGTTCTCGTCCGGCATCACCACGTCGGTGATGACGAGATCGCCCTCGCCTTGGCTGATCCAGCGCCACAGCGTTGCGGCGTTACCGGTCGACCGCACCTCGTATCCGGCGCGCGACAGCGCCTGGTTGAGCACCGTCCTTATGGCTGCATCGTCGTCGGCGACTAGAATGCTTCCCGCTTGCATGGAGTCCTCTTGGGTCCTCAGATCCATTAGGCGGGTGCCGGCCCGACGCCGTCACCAGTGAACATGGGCATCAGCACGCGGAACACCGTGTGCCGAACTTGCAATTCGCATTCGATGATGCCGCCGTGATCGCCGACGATCTTCGCGACGAGCGCCAGGCCGAGCCCGCTTCCCGTGGGCTTGGTGGTCACGAACGGATCGAACAGATGCGGCAACAGGTCCTCGGGCACGCCGGGCCCGTTGTCCTTGATGCAGAATTCGAGCGGCAATGACACGCGGGTTTTCGATCCCGGCAATTGCAGCCGCACGCCTGGACGGAACGCGGTGCTGAGCTGGATCTCGCCGTCGTTGGCGGCTTCGCCGATCGAACTCGGTGGCGTTCTTCACCAGATTGAGAAACACCTGCACGAGCTGATCGCGGTTGGCAAACACCGGCGGCAGTGACGGGTCGTAGGTTTCGACGAACTTGATCTGCCGTGCAAAGCCTGATTGCGCCAGGCGTTTAACGTGATCGAGCACGACGTGGATGTTGACCGGCTCGCGCTCGACTGGCCGCTCGTCGGAGAACACCTCCATGCGATCTACGAGTTTCACGATCCGGTCAGCCTCATCGCAAATGAGCCGTGTCAGCGTGCGGTCTTCGTCGCCGGCGGATTGTTCGATCAGTTGCGCGGCGCCGCGGATGCCCGACAACGGATTCTTCGATTTCGTGAGCAAGCATAGCGGCGAGCGCGCTCACCGAGCGGGCGGCGCCGCGGTGGGTGAGTTGGCGGTCCATCTTGTCGGCGATGGTGCGCTCCTGAAGCATCACTACGACATGATCGTCGCGCTCCGGCAGTGGGGCGACATAGAGGTCGACTAACCGATCGCCGGGATTGCGCGGCGTCGAGAGATCAACCTTGTATTCGTTCACCGCAGCTCCACGCTGGCGGACCTGTTCGACCAGCGCCAGCAGCGGGCTTCCGAACGGCACGAGATCGCGCAGCACCTGCCGGCGCAACAACAACACCGAAGCCTCGAAGAAGGATTCCGCTGCGACATTGGCGTCCACGATCTTGCCGTTGGGACCGATGATGATGACCGGCAATGGCAGCGCATTGAGCACCGCATCTGCGGCCCCGAGCGGCAGGTCGGTGGAGCGGAGCGCGGTGTCGGTCATGCCGTGGCCCCGCAAGCGAAGGCGTCGTAGGCCTCTGCGAGTCGCGTGCGTGCTTCGGCAGGAGTTTCGCTGGTCAGCACGTTGCCGCGCCAACGCTTGAGCGTGTCGAGGGCCACGCCGGCGGTCGAAGCCGCGGCGTCGAGCGCCCAGCCGAGGTGCTTGCGGGCGTGCTTGAGCCCGATGCGCAGGCCGTGATGCGCCAGCATCTCGTCGTATAGCGTGGCGATAAGCGCAAATTGTGTGGCGAGCGGCGGTGCCATTTCACGCCGGCCGGTCTCTAGATAGCGCGCGATCTGACCGGGAAGCCACGGCCGCCCCTGCGCCGCTCGGCCGACCATAACGACGTCGGCGCCGGAGGCGGCGAGCGCTGCGTCGGCGTCGTCGAAGCTGCGGATGTCGCCATTGATCGCCAGCGGAATCGAAATGCTGTCCTTGACCGCGCGCACCGCAGCCCAATCCGCCGTACCGGTATAGAATTGGCATCGCGTGCGGCCGTGCACGCTGATCATGCGCACACCGGCCGCTTCGGCGCGCCGGGCGAGTTCAGGCGCGTTGATCGTGCGCTCGTCCCAACCGAGCCGCATCTTCAGTGTCACCGGCATGGCGACTGCGCTCAAAGTCGCTTCGATCAGGGTGAGCGCATGGTCGAGGTCGCGCATGAGCGCCGACCCGGATTGCCGGTTGGCAACATGCTTGGCCGGGCATCCCATGTTGATGTCGATGATTTCGGCGCCCGAGCCTTCCGCAATACGCGCTCCCTCCGCCATCCAATGCGGCTCGCAGCCGGCGAGTTGGACCACGTGGATGCCGGTGCCTTGTCCTTCGGCGCGAAGTACGGCATTGCGGCGGCCCTCGATCAGCGCGTCGCTTGCAGTCATTTCGGATACGACCAGCCCGGCGCCGAGCTGTGACACGAGCCGGCGGAACGGCGCGTCGGTGATGCCAGACATCGGCGCAAGCATCACTGGATTCCGCACTGCGATGTTGCCGATGCAGAAAGCGGCTGCTTGTGTCTCGCTGGCGCGCTTCACTGTTTGCCTAGATTTTGAGCTGTCATAATACTGCTTAGAGTTTAGCCAATTATTGCTGCAGCGCAAGTGCTGCATTGCAACATTTCCAACCGCGGTGGAAATCCTTTTGCCCATTCCTCGAACGCGCTAAAGCCTCAACGGGATCATTGTTTTGCACGGGAACTGGATGGACGCCTCTGTTGCCGCCGTGATTGTTGCAGCCGGGCGCGGGTTTCGCGCGGGCGGCAGTTTACCTAAACAATACCGTGAGTTGGCTGGAGAACCCGTAATCCGCTCGAGCCTGTCGTTGTTCGCCTGGCACGGACAGATCGGCGCCGTTCAAACGGTGATCCATCCAGACGATCGGGGCGTCTATGAGGTGGCTGCCAAGGGACTGCGGCTCCTTGCCCCGGTATCGGGGGGAGCGACGCGGCAAGCCTCGGTGCTGGCCGGCCTGGAGGCACTCAGCGCGAGGAGCCCCGACATCGTGCTGATCCACGACGCGGCACGGCCGTTTTGCTCCACCGAGCTCGTTTCGCGCGCAATAGCAGCCTGTGCCGAGACTGGAGCTGCAATCCCGGCACTCCAGGTCACCGACACGATCAAGCGTGTCGATGCCGCCGGCCATGTCGCGGGCACCGTGGATCGTGCGCCACTTCGCGCGGTGCAGACGCCGCAGGCGTTCGCGTTTCCCGCGCTTTTGGAGGCGCACCGGCGCGCTGCGAAAGACGGATGTGATGATTTCACCGACGATGCGGCGCTGGCCGAATGGGCGGGCCTCAAGGTCGCGGTATTCCCGGGAGAAAGTGGCAACGTGAAGCTCACCACCGACGAGGATTTTGCCAAGGCTGAGGCGCGCCGGATCGCCAGTCTTGCTGACTTGCGTCTCGGCAACGGCTTCGACGTGCACGCCTTCGGCGACGGCGATCATGTCTGGCTCGGCGGCATCAAGATCCCGCACGACCGCGGGCTGACCGGCCATTCGGACGCCGACGTGGCACTGCATGCCCTGGTTGACGCCATCCTCGGCGCCATCGCCGATGGCGACATCGGCAAGCATTTCTCGCCCAACGATCCGCGGTGGCGGGGTTCCTCGTCCGACCAGTTCCTGAAATTCGCGGTCGAGCGCGTGAACAAGCGCGGCGGCCGGGTCGCGCATCTCGATGTCACGATCGTCTGCGAGGAGCCGCGCATCGGACCGCACCGCGACGCGATGCGAAAGCGCATCGCCGAAATTGCCGACATGGCGATCGAGCGCGTTGCGGTGAAGGCAACCACCAGCGAGCAACTCGGTTTCACCGGCCGCAAAGAGGGCATCGCCGCGATGGCGACCGCCACGGTGCGCCTGCCGTGGTCCTGGTAACAGGATTTGGTGATGGCTGATCGGGAGACCGAAGCCGCAGCAACCGCCCTGCTCGATTTGTGCAAGGCCAAAAAGCTTATGGTGGCGACGGCGGAGTCCTGCACCGGCGGCCTCGTCGCCGCCGCGTTGACCGATATCGCGGGCTCGTCTGCCGTGGTGGACCGCGGCTTCGTCACCTACACCAACGACGCTAAGCACCAGATGCTTGGCGTACCGTCGGACACGCTGAATACGTTCGGCGCGGTGAGCCGCGAAACCGCCGAGGCGATGGTGCGTGGCACCCTCGGCCATGCCAATGCCGATCTCGCCGTTTCGATCACCGGAATTGCCGGTCCGGGCGGCGGCTCGGCGGAAAAGCCGGTCGGCCTAGTGCATTTCGCTGCGGCCTCACGCAACGGCCAGCTCAATCACCGCGAGCGGCGTTATGGCGACATCGGCCGCGCCGAGGTGCGCCGGCGTTCCGTGCTAGAGGCGCTGGCGATGCTGACGGAACTGGCAACCTAAGCGGTTTTGCGGCCGTATACCTTGTCGGCGCGGGCCTCGAAGGCAGCGGCGAAACGTCGAAACGCCACGTCGAACATTCCCCCCATCAGCATGCCAAGAGTACGGCTGCGGAATTCGTAGTCGATGAAGAATTCGACTTCGCAGGCCCCCTCGCCGGCCGGCCGGAACGTCCAGCGGTTCTGCATGTGGCTGAACGGGCCTTGCAGATACTCCACCAGAATTTGCAGCTTCGGACGGTCGAGCGTGACGCGGCTGCGAAAGCTCTCGCGCACAAGTTTGAACGAGACCGTCATGTCGGCGACGATGTTCTCCACGCCGTCGCTTGCGGGAGTCCGCTCCCGTACCTTCAGGGCCTTGCACAGTGGCACGAACTCGGGATAGCGCTCGACGTCGGCGACAAGATCGAACATGTCGGCGCAGGAATGGCGCACCCGCCGTCTGGTCGTGAACTGCGGCATCAGCTTCTTGCGAAAGCTTCGCGCGCCGCTTTCAACCGCGCAAAATCATCGCCGGCGTGGTGCGAGGAGCGCGTCAGCGGTGACGCCGAAACCATCAGGAATCCCTTGGCGAAGGCAATGGTCTTCAGCGCATCGAATTCATCCGGCGGCATGAAGCGCATCACCGGATGGTGCTTGCGGGTCGGTTGCAGATATTGCCCGATGGTGAGGAAATCGACGCCGGCGGAGCGCAGGTCGTCCATCACTTGCAGCACCTCATTCCGCTCTTCACCCAGCCCTACCATGATGCCGGACTTGGTGAACATCGTGGGGTCAATCTCTTTGACCCTCTGCAGGAGCCGGAGCGAGGCGAAATAGCGGGCGCCCGGCCGCACCGTGAGATAGAGCGATGGCACGGTTTCGAGGTTGTGGTTGAACACGTCGGGCCGCGCTGCGACCACCTGTTCGACCGCGCCATCCTTGCGGAGAAAGTCGGGGGTCAGCACCTCGATGGTGGTTTGTGGGCAGCCCACGCGGATGGCGCGGATGGTCTGCGCGAAATGTCCCGCCCCGCCGTCGGCAAGATCGTCGCGATCGACCGAGGTCACCACGATGTGGGCGAGGCCGAGCTTTTGCGTCGCCTCCGCTACATGCACGGGCTCATTCGGGTCGAGCGCGCCCGGCAGACCCGTTTTGACGTTGCAGAACGCACAGGCGCGTGTGCAGGTGTCGCCGAGGATCATGAAGGTTGCGTGCTTCTTCTCCCAGCACTCGCCGATGTTGGGGCAGCCGGCCTCCTCGCACACGGTGTGCAGGCCGTTCTCGCGTACGATCGCATGGGTCGCCGCGTAGCCTTTGGACACCGGCGCCTTGACCCGAATCCAGTCAGGCTTGCGCAGCACGGCCGTATCCGGCCGATGCGCCTTTTCCGGGTGGCGCGGCTTGCCTGTGGTGTGGTCGAGGACGATGGTCATGACGTCCCTTACTTACGAAGACGGCTGCCCGCCCGCAACAGGGCCGCTGAGCGGCGGAAACCCGCGCATTTTCCACGTCACTTTAGCACAAGTAGGTCCGCCTCAGCGCCATGTGCGATGGATTTCAGCTAGACTGCCAGCATAAATCAACAACAGGCTTTCCGCCCAACCGATCTGGCGCGTTATCTGCTCTGCCTGCCGTTCTTCATCATGCTGCTGCTGATGCTGATCGAGGCGGCGCTACATGCGGCCACGACCTATCTCGTCATCCAGGCGGGGCGCGACGTGGCGCAGGGCAAATTCCTGCTGGCCGATCTGCTGTGGATCCTGGCGACCGAAATCGGCGGCCTATATAATCGGTGCGTTGAGCTGGATCTTTGCCGAGCGCACCGGCTTCCTCGCCTATGGCCGCTATACGTTGCGCTTTGCGCGCGACAACCGCACCAAGACCAAGCTTCTCGGCGACAAGGAGGCGCGCGAACGGGTCGAGCCGTTCCTCACCGGCGAGACGTTCTACGTCTATTTCCATCTGCTCTACGAGATCGAAGGTGACCTGCGCATCCTGATGGCGCTCATCCTTAACGTGATCGTGCTGGGCAGCGAGATCGACAGCGCGCTGCCGATTGCCTACGTGGCGGTGTTTGTGGTGCTGTTCGTAATGCAATGGACGATGCGCCGGCGAGTGGCAAGCGCCTATCGTGAGAACCAGCGCATGACAAACCGCATGACCGCCCAGGGCTACACCGCCTGGGACAATGTGTTCGCTGGCAACCGCTACAACTTGCGGCTCTGGATCGACGGGTTCAAGCGCAAGCTCCGCGACGGGCTCGACGCGCAGATCAAAGCGATCATGACCAAGGAGGGCTTGAGCGCGGTGAGCGGAATTGTCGGGCTCATGATCGTGTTCGCCGCGATGGCCTATATCGCGGTGAACAGTGCCGGCGATATGGAGGTGATGATCGCGCTCGCCGCCACCCTGCCGCGGCAAATCGAAATGACGAAAGACGTGCATACCTTCACCTCGGGCTGGAACGAACTTTTGGCGAGCTGGGCGCGGTTGACCGGCGTCGCCGACAACATGCATCCCGCGCCCGACGCGAATTTTGATGCCCGCATGAAGGCCGAACAGTTGACCCTGCGAGAAGGCGCCAATGCCTTGAACGTCACCTCGCTCGATCATGCAATGGGCCTGATCCTGTCGCCAACCGACCGGACGCATCAACGTGCGTGGCCCCAATGGGTCCGGCAAGTCGACGCTGCTGACCAGCCTCAAGGCGGTGGTGAAGACGCGCGCCTATTATTGGCCGACGGCGGACCGTTTGGCTTTCCAGTTTTCCAAGGGACAAGGGCGGATGAGGTCGAAGTCGACGATGACGGCGATCCGTTGCCGCCCGACGGTGTCAAGAAGTCCGGCTTCTCATCCGGCGAGCGGCAATTGCGCGCGCTCCAGGAGATCGTCGGCCACACGGACGCTGCGATCTATCTGCTTGACGAATGGGACGCCAATCTCGATCCAAAGAACCGGGCGGCCGCCGATGCACTGGTCGAAGAGCTTGCCCGGCGCGCGCGGGTGGTCGAGATTTCGCATCGGGACCGGATATAAGGGAGATCTATCTCATGCCCACCCGCCGCGCCACGCTTGGTGGGCTCGCCGCCATCAGCTTGCCGCTTGGCGCCTACGCGCAGGCCTTTCCGAGCCGCACCATCACCATCGTGGTGCCCTACCCGCCCGGCGGACCGATCGACTCGCTCGCGCGTGCTGATCGCTCAGGAGGCCGCGGCCGATCTCAAGCAGCCGGTCGTGGTCGAGAACCGCCCCGGCGCGTCAGGTATCGTCGGCACCGGCGCCGTGGCGCGTGCCGAGCCGGACGGCTACACGCTGATCCTCGGGACGAACCAGACCCATGCCACCAATCAGAGCCTGATCAAGAGCTGGACGTTCGATGCGGTGAAGGATTTCTCGCCGGTCGCCGGCGTCGCGGCGATGCCGCATGTCCTGGTGGTGCGGAAGGATTTCGAAGCCAAGAGCGTCGGCGAGGTGGTGGCGATGGCGAAGGCCAAGCCCGGCGCGCTGACCTTCGGCTCGATGGGCAATGGGTCGGGCGCGCATCTGGCCGGTGAGTTGTTCAGGACCAAGGCCGGCATCGACATGCTGCATGTGCCCTACAAGGGGCTCGCGCCAATGACGACCGAGCTTGCTGGCCGGTCGCGTCGATCTTTCGCATCGCGCCGCTGCCCGGGCTGATCGCGCAGCAGATCGCATCCGGCAATATCCGCGCGCTCGGTATCGCCAGCGCGAAGCGGACGCCGCAGCTCGATTCAGTGCCGACGTTCGCCGAGGGCGGCGTCGCCGGCGTCGAGGCCGATGCCTGGTCGGCGCTGTTTGCACCGGCCAAGACCCCGGCCGCGGTGATCGAGCAGCTTTACAAGGCGGTCGCAGCGGCGGTGGCCAAAGACATCGGTGCGTGCCAATGGCGCGCCAGGGTTGCCGGTGGCGCTGAAAACGCCGGCCGAGATGTCGGCCATGCTGCCGGCCGAGGTGGCGAAATGGGCGGCCGTCATCAAGCTCGCGCAACGTGACGGTGGAGTAGAAACTCGGCCCCGCTCCTCCGCGCCTCAAACTTCCGACGTCCAGATCGAAAAACTTCGTCGCGTTCCGCCACAGGATATTTTCCTTGTCGGCCGGCGAAATCGCGAGCTCGTTGACGATGTCGACATGCTCCTTCGGATCGATCGGCACCGGGACCGTAGTCGGTGCCGAACATGACGCGGTCGGCGCCGAACACCTCGACCGCCTCGCGCACATGCGGCGCCCAGAAGCCCATGGTGTCGACGTGCAGGAGCTTGAGATAGTCGCTCGGCATCTTCTTGCAGCGGATGACCGAGTGCTCGGGCATCCCCTCGCACCCGAGCCGGTAGCCGAAATCGAGCCGGCCCATGCACGGCAGCAGTCCGCCGCCCATGTGCGCCACGACGATCTTCAGCCGCGGATAGCGGTCGAACAGGCCGGACAGGATCATCCGCGCCAGCGCCATTGCGGTATCGAACGGCCGGCCGATCAGCTCGTCGAGCTTGAACTGGTCCATCTGCTGCTCGTTGCCGATCGGCACGCGCGGCGGATGGATGAACACCGGCACCTGCCGGTCCTGCGCCCATTCCCAGAACGCAAATGAATCCTCGCCGTCGATGAAACGGCCGTGCCAGCTCGAGCAGATCAGCAGGCCCTTGAACTTCAGCTCTTTGAAGCAGCGCTCGCCTTCGGCGATATGGCTCTTGTCCAGCGGATTGAGCGTGCCCATGCCCCAGTTGACCGTCGCGCGCGCGACGATGCCGGCGATGCCGTCGTTGACCGCCTTGCAGATGTCGAGTGACGGCGATTTCGAGACGGCCGCCATCACCTCGGCCGCGAACGGCGTCGAGATGATGCGGCCGGTGATGCCGGCCTTGGCGCAGGTCTCCTGCTGCAAGTCGAAGTCGCCCATCTGGTGATAGGCGACCGCCGGCAGGCCGCGGTAGTTGGTCACTATGTCCTTGCCGACCGGCGTGCCGCGCAGCGCCTCCTGCACGCCGAAGCGATCGCCGCGGCGGGCGCGGCGGCGAGCAATGGGTGTGGATGTCGATGATCGGCAAGGCGCGGTCACATGTTCAGGACGCGGCCGTAGGCGTCGAGCACCGCTTCCTTCATCGTCTCCGACAGGGTCGGATGCGGGAAGATCGTGTGCATCAACTCTTCCTCGGTGGTCTCGAGATTCATCGCAACGACGTAGCCCTGGATCAGCTCGGTGACCTCGGCGCCGACCATGTGTGCACCGAGGAGCTGGCCCGTCTTCTTGTCGAAGATGACCTTGACCAGGCCCTGGTCGTCGCCGAGCGCAATGGCCTTGCCGTTGCCGACGAACGGAAACCGCCCCACGCGAATGTCGAGCTTCTTCTCCTTCGCCGCCTGCTCGGTGAGGCCGACCGAGGCGACCTGCGGTGTGCAGTAGGTGCAGCCCGGGATCAAACGCTTATCCATGGCATGCGGATGCAGGCCCTTGATCGCCTCAACGCAGATGACGCCTTCGTGCTCGGCCTTGTGCGCGAGCATCGGCGGGCCTGCCACGTCGCCGATGGCGTAGATGCCCGGCACATTGGTCTTGCACATGCCGTCGATGGCGATGGTGCCGCCACGCTCTGTCTTGACGCCGAGTTTTTCGAGGCCGAGCCCTTCGATGTTGCCGACCACGCCGACCGCTGAGATGACCCGATCGACGGTGAGCGACTGGGTGCCACCTTTGCCGTCGTCGATGGTGGCGGTGACGCTGTCGGCGCTTTTGTCGAGCTTGGTGACCTTGGCGCCGGTGATGATCTTGATGCCCTGCTTCTCGAACGCCTTGCGCGCGAAGGCGGCGATCTCGCGCGTCCTCCACCGGCAGGATTTGCGGCAACACCTCGACCACGGTCACCTCGGCGCCGAGCGTCCGGTAGAACGAAGCGAACTCGATGCCGATCGCGCCGGAGCCGACCACCAGCAGCGACTTCGGCATGCAGTCGGGGACCATCGCCTCGAAATAGGTCCAGACCAGCTTTCTTGTCCGGCTCCAGCCCGGGCAGCACGCGCGGCCGCGCACCGGTGGCGACGATGATGTGCTTGGCTTGGTACGAGCCCGGCCCGAGCGCGTCCTTGGGCGCCTCGGCCTTGGATGCCTTCACGGCGATCTTGCCCGGCGCGTCGATCGAGGCCTCACCCCAGATGATCTGCACCTTGTTCTTCTTCATCAGGAAGCCGACGCCGTCGTTGAGGCGTTTGGAGACGCCTCGCGAGCGTTTCATCACCGCCGCGGGGTCGAACGAGACGTTGTCGGCCTTGAGCCCATAATCCTTGGCGTGCTGCATGTAGTGGTAGATCTCGGCAGAGCGCAGCAGGGCCTTGGTCGGGATACAGCCCCAGTTCGAGGCAGATGCCGCCGAGATAGTCGCGCTCGACGATGGCGGTCTTGAAGCCAAGCTGTGCCGCGCGGATGGCGGTGACATAGCCGCCCGGCCCCGAGCCGATGATGATGATGTCGAAAGACTCTGCCACTGCCGTCTCCGTTATTGCCCAGGCTTATTCTGGCTCAGCTTTGCGCCTTCACCCCGCCGCTCTCCGGCGGCTCCGTTTCCGCCAGTCGCCGCCGCAGAATTCGGTTCCTGATATAGCATTCGACCCAGGCCATCACGAGGAGCACGCCCACGGCCACCCCGGTCACCGTCGCGGTGAATTCCCACATGAAATCGCCGCCCGAACGTTTCAGGGTACCCTGCAAAAATGCCAGCCCGAACGGATTGAGGATAACGAGCCCAGCTATGGCCGTCGTGACCCAAGGCCAATGGGTCAAATCCTCCTCGCCAGCGTTTAACAGCCAGCGCCGCCGCACCAGCCCCCACTGCACCAGCACGACGATCAGCGCCGGGACCACCAGTTCGATCAGAATGGCGGTGTTCTCGATGCCCACCGTATAGGGATTGGTCGAACGGTTGGCGATCTTCTGGATGAGACCTGGCAGCGCCACCGGTGCAAGCGCGACTATGGCCAGGATCAATGCAACACCGGCAATCACGCTTGCACTGCGGCTTAGCGCGTATGTCACCGCGAACACCGCCAGCGCAAAAAACGTGAAGGCAACGACGGTCAAGAATCACCAGGCCGAATTCATCGTTAGCGTTGAAAAAATCGCCGAGCTGCAACGTAGCCAGCAGCGCCACCACCATCGACAGGAGCAGCATTCCGAGGAAAGCGAAGGCCGCGGCCATGCTGCGAACTCCAAAGCGGCGAACGGCGCCGCCTATTCAACGAGAAGCTTGAGCTCCTCCACCACTGGCCGGATCTGAGCCACCTGCTGGCGTAGCATGTCGCGCATCTCGGCCTGCGTTGAACCGGATGGCTCGGCGCCAACATCGGTCATGCGCTTTTGCACGTCGGGATGTTTCACCGCAGCCGCGATCTCCTGCTGTAAGCGCGCGATCACCGGTTCGGGCGTGCCCTTCGGGGCGAGGAAGCCGTTCCAACCCTGCAACTCGAGATTGGGGAAGCCAAGTTCGCGCGTGGTTGGCACTGTTGGCAGCGCGACTGACTTCGTGGCCACCGCCATCGCCTTGAGCTGACCAGTGCGGGCGCGTTCGAGCGAACTGGACAACTGATCGCCGGCAAACTGGACGCGCCCCGCAACCAGGTCCGTCACCAGGGGCGCCGCGCCACGATACGGAATGTGGTCCATCTTGATGCCGGTGTCGCGTTTGAGCACCTCGCCCATCAGATGCATGATGCTGCCGGGGCCAGTCGAGCCGTAAAATAGCGGTGTGGTCGCGGTCTTGGCGTACTCGACGAACTCCTTGAGGTTGTTTGCTGGCACCGACGGATTGGCGAGCAACAGCAGCGGCACATAGGCGCCGACGGAGATCGGCACGAAGTCGTCGAAATCGTGCCGCGCGCGTTTTGCATAGAGCAGCGACGAGGTTGTCGTCGAGAAGGTGATGTTGTGGAACAGCAAAGTGTGGCCATCGGGCGCGGCCTTGGCGACTTGATCGGCGCCGATAGAGCCGCCGCCGCCGCCGACGTTTTCCACCACGAAGCTTTGACCCATGGTCTCGGTCAAGCGGTTCGCGATCAGCCGCGCCAGCATGTCCGTAGTGGCGCCGGCCGGGAACGGGACCACGATCCGGATCGTGCGGTTCGGGAATTGGGATTGGGCGAAAGCGGCCGGTGCCAATAGCGTCGCGGCTCCCGCTGCCGCCGCGCTTTTGAGAATGTCACGCCTTGTTCTCGTCATTCTTCGCTCCGCCTTTTGAGCCTTAAGTCCGCACCTCAGACCACCATCATCACCGGATTTTCGATCAGCGCCTTGAAGACCCCGATCAGCTCGGCGCCGAGCGCGCCGTCGACCGCGCGATGGTCGCAGGACAGCGTTACGCTCATGACGTGGGCTGGTTCGATCTTGCCATTGTTGACGATGGCCCGCTCTTCGCCCGCACCAACGGCGAGGATGGTGGATTGCGGCGGATTGATCACCGCGGTGAAATCCTTGATCCCATACATGCCAAGATTCGATACCGACGTGGTGCCGCCCAGATATTCCTGCGGCTTGAGCTTGCGGGTGCGCGCACGGGCGGCCAGATCCTTCATCTCGTTGGATATGCTGGAGAGCGATTTACTTTCAGCGTGACGGATGATCGGCGTGATTAGGCCGCCGGGCATCGCGACGGCCACGCCGACATCGGAATACCTGTGTTTGAGCATGCCGGATTCGGTCCAGCTTACGTTCGCATCGGGGACGCGCTGCAGCGCGAGGGCCAACGCCTTGATAACGAAATCGTTGACCGAAAGTTTGTAAGCCGGCTTGCCGTCCTTGCCCTTTGGAGCCGAGGCGTTGATCTCCTCGCGCGCTTGCATGAGCTTGCCGATGTTGCAGTCCATCGTCAGATAGAAATGCGGGATGGTCTGCATCGACTGCGTCAGTCTTTGCGCAATCGTGCGGCGCATGCCGTCGTGCGGAACGACGTCGTAGCTGCCCGCTTCGAACAGCGCACGGATCTGCTGGTCCGACATCGACGGCGCGATGGCGGGTGCCGAAGGAGCGGCGGTGGGGGCACCTGCGATCTTGAGCCCCTTGCCCGATTTCGCGGATTCGACGTCGCGCGCGATAATCCGGCTGTGTGGACCAGAGCCCTGTATGCGCGACAGATCGATGCCCGCTTCCTTTGCCAGCCGCTTGGCCAGCGGCGACGCGAAGATGCGATCGCCCGACGCTGAAGGCTGCGGCGCAGCCGCTTGGGGCTTCGGTGCAGCCGCGGCCGGTGCCGAAGACGGCGTAGGCTTCGGGGCTTCGGCCTTGGGCGCGGCGCTTTGTTCTTTCGGCGCAGCTGCCTGCGGCTTCGGCGCCGGAGCAGACGCGCCCTTGCCGGCACCAGCGGCGGCCTTCACATCCTCGCCCTCGCCCGCCAGCACCGCGATCACCTGATTGACCGGCACGTCGGCAGTGCCTTCCGGCACCACGATCTTGGCGATGGTGCCCTCATCGACGGCCTCCACCTCCATTGTCGCCTTGTCGGTCTCGATCTCAGCGATGATGTCGCCGGATTTGACCGTATCGCCCTCTTTCTTCAGCCACTTGGCGAGGTTGCCCTTCTCCATCGTGGGCGACAGCGCCGGCATGAGGATGTTGATCGGCATGGCGTCAGCGCTTCTTTCGCTTGGCGGGAACGGGCAGGTTTTTTCGCCGGGCTCTTGGCAACCCTCACCGGACGCGCGCCCATGTCGGCGGCGAAGGCTTCGGCAATCCGGACCGTGGCGTCCTTTTTGGTCAGACCGGTCTGTTGTGTCGCGTAGATCGCGCCAAGGCGGCGGGCGACCTCGGCCAGCACGTCGCCCCATTGCTCCGGATCTTTGAACGACGGCCGGGCCGAGACGTAAAGCTCGTCATTGACGATGCCGAGCCGCAGGATTTCCTGCCCGCCGTGATCAAGCGCCTGCTCAGGCAGCGCCAGTGCCTGGTAGACCCGCGGATCGTCGTTGCCGTTCGCCATGACTGCTACCGGTAGCAAACCGCTTTCGCCGCCTCGACCACTTCGGCGACGGTCGGCAGCGCAAGCTTTTCCAGATTGGCGGCGTAGGGCATCGGCACGTCCTTGCCGGACACCCGCATCACCGGCGCATCAAGATAGTCGAAGGCGTGCTCGATGACGCGCGCGGCGATCTCGGCGCCGATGCCGGCCTGCGGCCAGCCCTCCTCCACCGTGACGATCCGCCCGGTCTTCTTGACCGAGGTGATGATTGTGTCGGTATCCATCGGGCGGAGCGTCCGCAAATCGATCACCTCGGCGTCGATGCCCTCCTTCGCCAGTTCCTCCGCCGCTTTGAGCGCATAACTCATGCCCATGGAGAACGACACGAGCGTCACGTCGTTGCCGGCGCGCGCGATCCGCGCCTTGCCGATCGGCAGCACGAAGTCGTCAAGCTTCGGCACCGGAAAGCTCTGACCGTAAAGAATTTCGTTTTCGAGGAAGATCACCGGATTGGGATCGCGGATCGCGGCTTTCAAGAGGCCCTTGGCGTCGCTCGCGGTATAGGGCGCGATCACTTTCAAGCCCGGGATGTGCGAATACCAGGCCGAATAGTCCTGACTGTGCTGCGCGGCGACGCGCGCGGCCGCGCCGTTCGGTCCGCGGAAAACGATCGAGGAGGCCATCTGGCCGCCCGACATGTAGCGCGTCTTGGCGGCGGAGTTGATGATCTGGTCCATGGCCTGCATTGCGAAGTTGAACGTCATGAACTCGACGATCGGCTTCAATCCCGCCAGTGCCGCGCCGACGCCCAGTCCGGCGAAGCCGTGCTCGGTGATCGGCGTGTCGACGACACGATGCGAGCCGAACTCTTGGAGCAGACCCTGCGTGACCTTGTAGGCGCCTTGATATTCCGCGACCTCCTCGCCCATCACGAACACGGTTGAATCGCGGCGCATCTCCTCGGCCATGGCGTCGCGCAGCGCCTCGCGCATGGTCATGGTGACCATCTCGGTGCCTTCGGGCACGTCGGGTCCGGGCTGCGCTTCGGGTTTCGGCGGTGTGGCGGCGGCGGATGGAGCATTTTTCTGGGGCTGCGGCTTTTTTTCTTCCTTCGATTCCGCAGCCATCTGCTGTGGCGCGGGCTTGGCGTTGGCAACCTCGAGTGTGCTGTCGCCACTTTCACCCTCACCGAGGATCACCGCGATCGGCGTGTTGACCGCGACGTCAGCGGTGCCTTCGGGGACCAGTATTTTGCCGAGCGTGCCCTCGTCGACCGCTTCAACCTCCATCGTCGCCTTGTCGGTCTCGATCTCGGCAATCACGTCGCCGGATTTGACCGTGTCGCCCTCTTTCTTCAGCCATTTGGCGAGATTGCCCTTCTCCATGGTCGGCGAGAGGGCGGGCATCAGCACTTGAATCGGCATCGAACAAAAATCCTCAACGCACAGTCAGTTTGGGCATGATCGTTTCTGAAAACCGGTTCCCACTTTTCGGGATCATGCCTTAGGCGTAGATGTCGGTGTAAAGCTCGGACGGATCGGGCTCAGGGTCGTTGGTGGCGAATTCGGCGGCTTCGTTGACGATCTCGCGCACCTTGGCGTCGATCTTCTTCAATTCGTCTTCGTTCGCCCATTTCTTCTGAATGGCGCGCTGTCGCACCTGCTCGATCGGATCGTGCTCGGTTCGCACCTTCTCGACCTCCTCGCGCGTGCGGTACTTGGCCGGGTCGGACATCGAGTGGCCGCGATAGCGGTACGTCATCATCTCCAGAATGATCGGGCCGTTGCCCTCGCGGCACCATTTCACCGCCTTGTCGGCGGCGGCCTTTACGGCGCGCACATCCATGCCGTCGACCTGCTCGCCGGGAATGCCGTGCGCCGCGCCGCGTTGATAGAGGTCCACGGTTGCCGACGCTCGTTTGAGCGAGGTGCCCATGGCGTATTGGTTGTTCTCGATGATGTAGATCGCCGGCAGCATCCAGAGCTTCGCCATATTGAAGCTCTCGTAGACTTGGCCCTGATTGGCCGCGCCGTCCCCGAAATAGGTCAGTGAGACATTGTCTTGGCCGCGGTACTTGCTGGCGAATGCAAGCCCCGTCCCGAGGGGTACCTGCGCCGCCACAATGCCATGGCCGCCGAAGAAGCCCTTCTCGGCGGAGAACATGTGCATCGAACCGCCTTTGCCCTTGGAATAGCCATGGGCGCGGCCGGTCAGTTCCGCCATCACGCCCTTGGCATCCATTCCGGCGGCCAGCATGTGGCCGTGGTCGCGGTAACCGGTGATGATGGCATCGCCCTTTTTCAGGGCCATCTGCATGCCGACCACCACGGCCTCCTGGCCGATGTAGAGGTGGCAGAAGCCGCCAATGAGGCCCATGCCGTACATCTGGCCGGCCTTCTCCTCGAAGCGGCGGATCAGCAGCATGTCGCGGTAGGCAGCGAGTTCCTGGTCCTTGCCCAGATCAGCCTTGTTCTCCGCCTGGTCCTCCGCCTTGCCGGACAGTTGGCGCGCAGCGGCAGGTTGCTGCGCCTTGTTCTTGGCGACGGCCATGGCTCTCCTCGGGCAAGTCGCCGTCGATCGACGGCCATCAATTCAATAGCGTACATCGTAAGCTCGCGAAAGCGTATGACAAGCCCGCGCACGCGCTCGGCCGCGATGCACAAACATCTGAATTGGAAGGCGATTTGGCGGGTGGAACGGTGCCAACAGGCGCTTGCAGCGCAATCGGTTAGGGCCGCTTGAGCATCAGCGTCAGGTCGCGCGGGTCGACATAGTTGAGGACCGCCCTCGCTCGCTCGTCGAGCGTGTCGGGGTCGATGCTGCTGGACTGCAGCAATTTCACCCGGCGCTGCCACGCGGCACGCTCTTGCTTGAGCCGGCCGAGTTCCTCGCTCAGCGTCGCGAACTGCTGATCGAGGTCCTGCTGGGCGCGCAGCCCGTGGTTGCCGGAGTAGGCGTTGAGCCCGAAATAGCTGATGACCAGGGCGCAGCCAACATAAAGGCCGAGCGTGGTCAGAAGGGTTCGAAGCTTCCGGCGAGTAACCATGCCCGCAAAATGCGGTGATCCGCGTTAAGGGGTCGTTACCGTCTGATTTGCCCCATCACAGATCGCTTCTGCGGCATGAGCGCAGAGCCGCACCGCCCTTGAAGATCAGCATTGCCATGGCGTCGCGATTCTCTCGCGAATCGTTGATGCGGAAGGCCTTGGCTTGATAGCGTTCGCGATAGCCTTGCTCGAGCCTTACGTCGAGGGAATCCGAGTAAATGGTTCGGGCGAGCCGTAGCCCGTTGTCGCCATAGAGCATGTCGAGATCCCGGATATGCCGGAGCCGGGGGACAATGTACCAGAAGAAAGCCGACCGATATTCCTTGGCCGCAGTCTGCGTGCATGAGCCGGGCTTGCACTGAAAATCCGAACTGGCGATGCCCTGACACACGCCAGATGGCCTATGATTGATGACCATGGCCGTGCCTTCCGCATCAAACGTTCTTGCCGATCTGTGGCGTGTCGCAGGCCAGCCGGAGGTTGGCCTTGAGGCCATCACACTGACCGGCGCGGAACCGGCGCTGCCATCCTCGTTCGGCGTCGGCACCGCGGCGCAGGCAACCGTCGCCGCGGCGGCGCTTGCCGCGAACGAGTTGTGGCGTTTGCGGACCGGGCGCCGGCAGCGCGTCGGCGTCGACATGCGGCACGCCGGGATCGAGTTCCGCAGCGAGCGCTATCTGCGCATCGATGGCAAGCCGCCGCACGAGCATCGCGACATGACCGTCGGCCTCTACCGCTGCGGCGATGGACGCTGGGTGCGACTGCACACCAATCTGCCGCACCATCGCGCTGGCACGCTCAAGCTGCTCGGCGCTGACTATGACCGCGCCTCGGTGCAGCGTGCTCTCGATAAATGGGAAGCGTTCAAGCTGGAGGACGCGGCGGTCAAAGCCGGCCTCGTGATCACCGCCACCCGGTCATTCGAAGAATGGGACGCGCATCAGCAAGGTGCCGCTGTGGCGGGCCTGCCGTTGTTCACGATTGAACGGATTGGTGACGCGCCGGCGCAACCGCTGCCGCCCGGCGAGCGCCCGCTCGCCGGCATCAAGGTGCTTGACCTGACGCGCGTGATTGCTGGGCCTGTGTGCGGACGAACGCTGGCGGCGCATGGCGCCGATGTGTTGAACATCACCGCCGCGCATCTGCCGGCGATGGAAGCGCTGGTGATCGACACCGGGCGCGGCAAGCTGTCGGCGCAAATAGATCTGCGCGAAGCGAGCGGCCGCGAAAGGCTCGCCAGCCTGCTGCGCGAGGCAGATGTTTTCGTTCAGGGCTACCGGCCAGGCGCGATTGCCCAATACGGCTTCGGCGCCGAGGAAGCGGCTCGAGTGCGGTCGGGAATCGTCTGCGTGTCGCTTTGCGCCTATGGCCATCAAGGCCCGTGGGCCGGCCGGCGCGGCTTCGACTCGCTCGTGCAGAACGCCGACGGCCTCAATGTGGCGGAGGGGCAAGCCGCCGGCGCGAGCGGGCCCAATCCGGAGCCCAAGCCCTTGCCGGCACAGGCACTCGATCATGCCACCGGCTACCTGATGGCGTTTGGCGCGATGACCGCACTCAAGCGACGCGCCACCGAAGGCGGTAGCTGGCACGTGCGCTGCTCGCTCGCCCAGACCGGCCATTGGGTTCGCCACCTTGGCCGCATCGAAGGGGGTCTCGCCTGCCCCGACCCAAGCTTCGACGATGTCCGCGGCCTGATGGAGGACAGTCCATCCGGCTTCGGTCGATTGACCGGCGTGCGCAACGCCGCAGCCATGTCTGAGACGCCAACGCGCTGGACGCGGCCGTCGGTGCCGCTCGGCACCCACGCGCCGGAATGGCCGCGCTGACGATTACTTGAAGGACTTGATCGCGGCGCGACCCAGATATTTGGCCTGGGGACCCAACTCCTGTTCGATCCGCAAAAGCTGATTGTATTTCGCGGTGCGGTCGGAGCGCGCCACCGAACCGGTCTTGATCTGTCCGCAATTGGTGGCGACAGCGAGATCGGCGATGGTGGAGTCCTCGGTCTCGCCGGAGCGATGCGACATCACGGCGGTGTAGCCCGCCTTATGGGCGGTCTCGACTGCAGCCAGCGCCTCGGTCAGGGTACCGATCTGGTTGACCTTCACCAGGATCGAATTGGCGATGCCCTTGTTGATGCATTCGGTCAGGCGCTTGACGCTGGTGACCATGAGGTCGTCGCCGACGAGCTGGCACTTTTTCCCGATCAGATCGGTGACGCGCTTCCAGCCGTCAAAGTCGTCCTCCGCCATGCCGTCCTCGATCGAGGCGATCGGATAGCGCGTGGTCAACTCGGCGAGATACTGGGCCTGCTCTTCCTTAGAGCGAGTTTTTCCCTCGCCTTCATAAACATACGATCCATTCTTAAAAAATTCCGTTGAGGCCGGGTCGAGCGCCAGGACGACATCCTCGCCGGGTTTGTACCCAGCCGTCTCGATCGCCTTCATCACGAAATTCAAGGCCTCCTCGGCGGATTTCAGATTGGGGGCGAAGCCGCCCTCGTCTCCGACGTTCGTGTTGAGTCCCTTGTCGTGAAGCGCCTTCTTCAGCGTCTGGAACACCTCGACGCCGATGCGCAGCCCTTCGGCGAATGTCGGCGCACCGACCGGCATGATCATGAATTCCTGGAAGTCGATAGGATTGTCCGCGTGCACCCCGCCGTTGATGATGTTCATCATCGGCACCGGCAACACGCGGGCCTGAGTGCCGCCAACATAGCGGTACAGCGGCAGGCGATTGGCCGCGGCAGCAGCCTTCGCTACCGCAAGCGACACGCCGAGGATGGCGTTGGCGCCGAGCCGCGCCTTGTTGGGTGTTGCGTCGAGCGCGATCATCGTCTCGTCGATCTTGCCCTGCGCCTCGGCGTCCATGCCGCCGATGGCATCGAAAATCTCACCCTCGACTGCGGCGACCGCGTTGCGCACGCCCTTGCCGGAATAGCGTTTCTTCTCGCCGTCGCGCAGCTCGACCGCTTCATGCGCGCCGGTCGAGGCGCCGGAGGGCACGGCGGCGCGGCCGCGCGAGCCATCCTCTAGAATGATGTCGACCTCGACGGTCGGATTGCCGCGGCTGTCGAGCACTTCGCGGCCGATGATGTCGGTGATGGCTGTCATGGCAGGTTCCCGGGCTTTTGGCGCGTGTCTTACAGGCGGGAGCGGCCCTTGTCATGCCCCGCGGCCTCAGCCATGACAGACCTTATGGCGAAGAAAACCCTCCAGCTCGGCCGGCCCGTTCGGCTCCCCGCCTCGCCCGGGCAAGCGCAGCTCGACCGAGTGCCGAACCCGCACCCGGACACCGATTATGTCGCGCGCTTCACCGCACCTGAGTTCACCGTGCTCTGCCCGGTTACCGGTCAGCCGGACTTCGCGCATTTCGTGATCGATTACGCGCCCGGGCGATGGCTGCTGGAGTCGAAGTCGCTGAAGCTTTATCTCGCGAGCTACCGCAACGAAGCCGCCTTCCATGAGGATTGCACGGTCAGCATCGGCCGACGCGTGGCGGCCCTGCTCAAGCCGAAGTGGCTACGCATCGGCGGCTACTGGTACCCACGCGGCGGCATCCCGATCGACGTGTTCTGGCAGATGGGCAAGCTGCCGAAGGGCGTCTGGGTGCCGGACCAGGGCGTCGCTGCCTATCGCGGGCGCGGCTAAGCCGAAACGGGCTTTACCAGAAGCTGCGCGCTGATGGCGCCGATCAACACCATGGCGACCCCCGCAATCGACAGCGTGAGTGGCGTTCCCAGCCACTCCAGCCCGATGCCATAGAGGATTGGGCTTATGCCGGCGCCGACGAAAAACGAGAAGGTGTGGAACGCCACCGCGGAGCTGCGCGTCGCGGGCGCGAATTCGGTGACATAGACCTGGATGCTGGCGTGCAGCATGTAGAAGCCGCAGCCCATTGCGGCGAAGGCGAGCGCCTGGATCGGCCAGGCGGGCCCCGCGCCCACCACAAACAGGCCGAGCGCCGCAAGCGCGCCGCCGGCAGTCATGATCTGCTTCTGGCCGAACCAGCGCAGCAGTTGCCGCACGCTCAGCGAATAGACCATGCCGCCGAGAGCGAAGGCCGCAACCACCAAACCGGCGATCGTCGCGCGCGGCTCGCCGGCCTTCGCCAGCAGCACTGCGGCGTAGGGAAAGATGCCGAACAGGACCAAAGCCTCAAGGGCAACGGTGGCGTAGCAGATCCGCGCGTTACGGATCGCCAAAATGGCGCGGTTGCGCGTCAGCACCGAGCGGACGTCGAGCGGATGGCGCTGGCCTGGCGGCAAATCGCGCAAGCCAAAATAACCCAACAGAAGCGCCGCCACGCTGATGATGCCGAGGATGACGAACATGCCGCGCCAGTGGATGACGTCGGCGACGATGCCAGCGGCCGCCGCGCCGAGAAGATTGCCGGCAATGGTGGCGGAGAGCAGGCGGCCGATCGTCACTTGCCGCTGCGACAGCGGCACGAGATCGGAGATCAGCGCCATTCCGACGGGAAAACTGCCGCCGCAAGCAGCGCCTGCGACGATGCGAAGCACAAACAGCAGCCAGAAGTCCGTCACCAACGCGGACAGAAACGATGACGCTGCCAGCAGCAGAAGGCAGACAATCATCACCCGCGCTTTGCCAAAGGCGTCCGCCATCGGCCCGAGCACCGGCTGCGCCAAGCCATAAGCCGCGAAGGCTGCCGCCAACAGGGCCGCGGTGTTTGGTGAGATCGAGAAATCTGCCGCAATTTGCGGCACGACCGGATCGATCGCGCGCACGCTGAGCGCCGAGGAGAAGATCAGGAAACAAACGACATTAAGCGTTCGGTTCATCCCGTTCAGGTCCGCCGGCGCAGCGTTTGGGAACAGACGAACCCTACGGCGAATATCACCAGCGCCCCGAAGAAGATCGTTGGTTCCGCTCCGCCATGCGCAAAGCCGATGCCATACACCACCGGCCCGATCGCCTGGCCAAAATAGAACGATGACGAATGCAGCGAGGCCGCCGCCCCACGCGCGGTCTGCGATAGGTCGGTCACATGGACCTGAATGCACGAGTGCAGCAGGTAAAAGCCAAGCCCATACACACCGTAGATCCCGATCTGGACCTGCCAGGGAAAGTGAAACGCTATCAAACCGAGCCCGGTGGCCGCGATCGCGCCGCCGGCAAACATCAGCCGGCGCTCCGGCACCATCCTCACGAGATACGGAACCGCCAGCGAATAAAGGATGCCACCGACCGCGAAGCATCCGATCAACACACCGGCAACCGACGCGCGCGTTTCGCCGATGCCGAGCAGCAGGACGCCGACATACGGGAATAATCCGTGGATGAAAATCGCTTCGAGGAAGACGGCGCCGAAGCAGTACTTGGCGCGCGGGTCGGCAAAAATATCGCGGAAGTTGGCTATGACCGCGGCACGGTTGAACTGTGGCTGCGGCGGCAATGTCGTATTGCGCAACGCCCAGAACGCGAGCAGCGAAACCACCAGCGAAAACGTTCCAAGGATCGCGAACACGCCCCGCCAGCCGAACAGATCGCCGATCACGCCGGAGATGGCGGCGCCGAGCACATTGGCGGTGAGCGCGATGCCCAGGAGGCGCGCGATTGCCACCTGGCGCTGGTTGATCGGCACAAGATCGCCCAACAGCGCCATCGCCACCGGGAAAACGCCGCCGGCCACGAGCCCCGAAACGATCCGCATGGCGACCAGCAGATGGAAATTCGTTGCGACAGCGCAAACCAGCGCCGCGATCGCCATCACCAGGATGCACGCATTCATGAGCCGGGTTCGGCCGAAGAAGTCGCCGGTGACGCCCAACGCGGGCTGGATCAGTGCGTAGGGAAAGGCGAACGCAGTCGAAAGCAGCGCTGCTGTTTTTACGTCGATCGCGAGGTCCGCGGCGATCATCGGAATGACCGGGTCGACCGCGCGAGTGAAAATCGTCTGGGCGAAGACGACGAGGGCAACGATTTTAAAGATGGGCGGGATGGCGCGCCTCGCTTTTAGCTTTTGGCGAGACGGTCGAATTCCATCAGCCTGCGAACAAGGCCTTCCATTTCCTTGAGCGGAACCATGTTGGGTCCGTCGGAGGGCGCCACGTCGGGATCCTGGTGAGTTTCGATGAACACACCGGCGACGCCGACCGCGACCGCCGCGCGCGCCAGCACTGGCACGAACTCGCGCTCGCCGCCGGAGGATGTGCCCTTCCCGCCCGGTTGCTGGACCGAATGGGTGGCGTCGAAGATCACCGGCGCGCCGGTGTCGCGCGCCAGGATCGGCAGCGCGCGCATGTCGGAGACGAGCGTGTTGTAGCCGAACGAGGCGCCGCGTTCGGTCACCAGGATGTTGCGGTTGCCCGCGCCGGTGAGCTTGGCGACCACGTTTTTCATATCCCAGGGCGCCAGGAACTGCCCCTTCTTGACGTTGACGGTCTTGCCGGTTTTTGCAGCCGCGATCAGCAGATCGGTCTGCCGGCACAGGAACGCCGGGATTTGCAGCACATCCACGGCCTGCGCAACACGGGGGCAATGCTCGATCTCGTGGACGTCTGTCAGCACCGAGATACCAAGCGTATCGCGGATTTCGGCGAAAATCGGCAGTGCCTGATCCAGGCCCATGCCGCGCGCGCTTTTCGAGCTGGTGCGGTTGGCCTTGTCGAACGAGGTCTTGTAGACGAGGCCGATCTTCAGCCGTGTCGCGATCTCCTTGAGCGCCGAGGCCATTTCCAGCCCATGCGCGCGGCTTTCCAACGCGCACGGGCCAGCGATCAGCGCCAGCGGCAGCCGATTGCCGAAACGCGCGGTCCCCACCTCGACGATAGAATTGGGAACGAGATCAGCGCTCATGATCGTTTTGGTCACCTTCAGACCGGACCATGGCGACCTCCGGTTGCGGGGTCAACGCTCAACGTATCGCGGAGAACGCCGTCGGCCGCAGCATCGAGGTCTTGATGTTGGCGATCAGCAGGCCGTCCTTCTCGCTTTCGTCGCGGGCCTTGTGCCAGTCCGGATCGGCCTGGAACGCATTCCATTTCTGCTCGCGCTCGGCGAGTGACTCCCAGGCCAGGAGATAGTGCAGGTCGTTGTTGCCGTCACCGATCAGCACCGTCCAGAACCCTGCCGGCCGAATACCGTGCTTCTTCCAGATATCGAGGGTCTTGGTCTCGAACCGCTTGAGCAGGGCCGGCAACTTGCCGGGAATGCATTGGTAGATACGAAGTTCGTAGATCATTTGCGTTACTCCCGATTGGCAATATTCAAAGAGTCATGCCGGGCAACATAGCCGCCGAAGGACGGCGTCGCTACGCTCGCCTATGCCGGGCATGCAAAGCAAAATCTGCGATTTTGGTTGTCACACCAGCCGGCTCTGATCCACTGCCGCGCCGATAAACGATCGAAACAGCGGATGCGGCTCGAACGGCCGCGATTTAAGCTCGGGGTGGAATTGCACGCCGATGAACCAGGGATGGTCCTGGTACTCGATCGTCTCGGGCAGGACGCCGTCGGGCGACATGCCGGCGAACCGCATGCCATGCTGTTCGAGGCGGCCCTTGTAGTTGGTGTTGACCTCGTAGCGGTGCCGATGGCGTTCGGAGATTTCTGTGCCGCCGTAGATGTCTGCGATGCGGCTGCCGCGCTGCAGTTCGGCCGCGTAAGCGCCAAGCCGCATGGTGCCGCCGAGATCGCCATTGGCTTGGCGCTTTTGCAACTCGTTGCCCTTGAGCCACTCGGTCATCAAGCCGACCACCGGCTCGGGCGTGGGCGCGAACTCCGTCGAGTTGGCCTCGGCGATGCCCAGCAGGTTGCGCACCGCCTCGATCACCGCCATCTGCATGCCAAAGCAGATGCCGAAATACGGCACATGGCGCTCGCGCGCGAACTGCGCCGCGCGGATTTTCCCTTCCGCGCCGCGCTGGCCGAAGCCGCCCGGCACCAGGATGCCGTTGACGTGTTCGAGGAACGGCGCCGGATCTTCCTTCTCGAACACCTCGGACTCGATCCAGTCGAGATTGACCTTTACCTTTTGGGCAATGCCGCCGTGCGATAGCGCCTCGATCAGCGATTTGTAGGCGTCCTTCATGCCGGTGTACTTGCCGACGATGGCGATCGTGACCTGACCTTCCGGGTTGCGGATGCGCTCGTTGATCAGCTTCCAGCGGGCGAGATCCGGCGGCTGCCCCGGATCAAGCCCGAAGGCGTGCAACACCTCGCTGTCGAGTCCTTCGGCGGAATAGGCCTCCGGCACCGCATAGATGTTGTCGACGTCGCGCGCCTCGATCACCGCGCTCTCACGCACGTTACAGAACAGCGAGAGCTTGCGCCGCTCCTCCTTGGGGATTTCCCGGTCGGTTCGGCACAGCAGGATATCGGGCTGGATGCCGATGGAGAGGAGTTCTTTGACCGAATGCTGGGTCGGCTTGGTCTTCAATTCCCCTGCGCTTGGAATGTACGGCATCAGGGTGAGGTGAACGTAGACCGCGTGGTGGCGCGGCAGTTCATTGCCGAACTGGCGGATCGCCTCCAGGAACGGCAGGCTTTCGATGTCGCCGACCGTGCCGCCGATCTCCATCAGGACGAAGTCGACCTTGTCGTTGCCGTCACGGATGAAATCCTTGATGGCATTGGTGACGTGCGGGATCACCTGAATCGTGGCGCCGAGGTAGTCGCCGCGGCGCTCCTTGGTCAGGATATCCTGATAGATGCGGCCGGTGGTGATGTTGTCGGCACGGCTCGCCGGATTTCCGGTGAAGCGCTCGTAGTGGCCAAGGTCGAGATCGGTCTCAGCGCCGTCGTCGGTGACGAATACCTCGCCGTGCTGGTAGGGCGACATCGTTCCCGGATCGACGTTGAGATAGGGGTCGAGCTTGCGGAGGCGCACCGTGTAGCCGCGCGCTTGCAGACAGGCGCCGAGCGCCGCCGACGCGAGACCCTTGCCCAATGAGGAGACCACGCCGCCGGTGATGAAGATGTACCGCGCCATGGGGCTCAATCCTTAACCCCACCGAATCGATTCGACGAGAGCGTGCGGTGGGAACGAGCCATGCAGACCGTTAGGCGCTGTGGAAAAGCAGGAAAAGTTCCGACACCAGAAACTGCTTGTCTCGACATCTTCACATCTCACTTCGCTCAAAAGCGAAGGGCCGGTTCCCCGGCCCTTCGGAAGCTTTACTGTCGTGGTACCTGCGGCCCAGATGGTGCGGCTGGGGCCGCCGGTGCGGGCTGCTGCGGTGTTCCGCCGCCCAGCTGGTTGAGCACGCCGCCGCCAGCTCCCGGTACAGCCGGGACGCCCGGCACCGCTGGCGCGCTGGGGGCGCCGCCGCCGTCCAGCATCGAGCGCGGTTTGCGCTCGTAGCTCGCAAGGATCGACAGGATCAGGCTGGTTGCGAAGAATATGGCGGCCAGGATCGCGGTGGTGCGGGTGAGCACGTTGGCGGTGCCGCGGCTCGACAGGAAACCACCTCCACCGCCGCCCATGCCGAGCCCGCCGCCTTCGGACTTCTGGATCAGGATCAGGCCCACCATTGCGAGCACGATCATCAGATGAATCAGGATGACGACAGTCTGCATGAACGATCCGCTCAAACGCTTCGCGGGCCGAAGGGCCCGGTCCACGATCCCTCATATAGGAATTCGGGGCGGTTTCTACACGATCCCCCCGCCTACTTCCACCCCGGCCCTGAACTGGGTCTTTTTCGGGTTTCCGGCGTCAGCGGTATGCGGCGGCGATGTCCAAGAAATCCTCGGCCTTGAGGCTCGCGCCGCCCACGAGAGCACCGTCCACATTGGGGACCGCCATAAGCTCCTTGGCGTTCGACGGCTTGACCGAGCCGCCATAGAGGATGCGCACGGCATCGCCCACGGCCCCATGCCGCTCGACGAGCCGCCCGCGGACGAATTCATGCGCATGCGCCACGTCGGCCGGCGTCGGCGTAAGCCCCGTGCCGATGGCCCAGACCGGCTCGTAGGCGACCACCAGGTTCGTGGCGGTCACGCCGCTGGGCAGCGAGCCGTCGAGCTGGCGGCCCAGCACTTTCAGCGTCTTTCCCGCCTGCCGTTCGGCACCTGTCTCGCCGATGCAGACGATCGCCATCAGGCCTGCGCGCCAGGCCGCCTGCGCCTTGGCGCGGACCACGGCGTCGGTTTCCTTATGCAAAGTGCGGCGCTCGGAATGGCCGACGATGACGGCGCCCGCACCGGCGTCGTTGAGCATCTCCGCCGAAATGTCGCCGGTGAACGCCCCGGCCAGCTCGGCGTGGCAGTCCTGCCCGCCGATAGCGACGCTCTTGCCGCGGGCCAGTTCGGCGAAGGCGGCAACCAGCGTCGCCGGCGGGCAAATCATGAGATCGGCCTTGCCGGCCAAGCCAAATGAACCCGCAATAATCCGGGTCAGCTCACCAGCCGAAGCCTTCAGCCCGTTCATCTTCCAATTGCCCGCGATCAGCGGGCGGCGCTGCGATATGGCCATTGGTCACCCTTCATGCGAGCGGTTAGCAGAGCGCCGGAAGCCGCGCCAGAGGCCGATTGCTGCACGGTGACGCGAGTTGCGATGCGGTGGACCGGCCACTATATTCCGGCCCAATCGGCCCTAAATCGGCCGCTCACCCAGACAAAACGAAACGGTTTCATGCTTCGAGGTATTCACAAAGCCTCCGCCAATTGGATCGGCCGCGCCGTAATGGGCGTTCTGCTTGGCCTGATCGCCATCAGTTTCGGCATTTGGGGGATCGGCGACATCTTCAAGGGCTTCGGCGCATCCACGGTCGCCAAGGTCGGCGCCACCGAAATCCGCGTCGACACGTTCCGCCAGCTTTACCAGGACCGGCTGCAGCAGCTGGGCCGCCAGTTGAACCGTCCCATCCTGCCCGACCAGGCCAGGGCGCTCGGCCTCGATCGCCAGTTGCTCGGGGAGGTCATCGCCGAAACCACGCTTGACGAGCGGGCGCGCTCACTGCGGCTCAACCTCACCGACGCTGAGATCGCCCGGCAGGTGACCGACAACCCGGGCTTTAAGGGCATTACCGGCCAGTTCGACCGTATGCGATTTGAGGCGACGTTGCGCAACATGGGTTACACCGAAGCGCGCTTCATGTCGGAACAGCGCAAGATCGCGCTGCGCCAGCAATTGCTCGGCACGGTCACCGGCGAGGTGCTGGTGCCGAAAACCGCGCTGGATGCGTTCAACCGCTTCCAGAACGAAGAGCGCGCCATCGAGTATGTAACGCTTGCACCGGCCCAGGTCGGCGACATCGCGGAACCGACGCCCGAGGTGCTCGCCAAATATTTCGAGGAACGCAAGGTCCTGTTCCGATCGCCGGAGTACCGCCAGATGACTTTGGTCGTCCTCACGCCCGAGGATCTGGCATCCCGGATCGAAATCTCGGACGCCGACCTGAAAAAGGCGTTTGCGGACCGCAAGGCGCGCTATGAGACGCCGGAGCGCCGCCATCTCAAGCAGATCGTGTTCCCCAACATCGATGAGGCAAGGGCTGCGGCCGACAAACTCGCCCAAGGCACCACCTTCGAGGCGCTGGCCAGCGAGCGCGGACTGAAGGAAACCGACATCGATCTCGGCACGGTGGCCAAATCGGCGGTGGTCGATCGTGCCGTCGCCGATGCGGCGTTCGCCCTCAAGGCCGGAGAAGTCAGCGCGCCGGTCCAGGGACGGTTTGGCATCGCCATCGTCAAGGCTGATGCCGTCGAGGCCAGCAAGGCCCGGGCGTTCGAGGAGGTCTCCGCCGAGCTCAAGCGAGACATGGCGGCCGAACGGGCGAAGAACGAGATCACCACCGTCCAGGAGAAAATCGAAGACGAGCGGCTCGGCGGCTCGAGCCTCGCGGACGCCGCGCGCAAGTTCAAACTCCAACCGCGCCTCATCGAGGCAATCGACCGCAACGGCAAGGACGCGCAGGGCAATGCCATCCCCGACCTGCCGCAGAACGTCGACGTGCTGTCCGCGGCCTTCGGCGCCGAGGTCCATGGCGAGAACGAACCGCTGCGAGTGCCGGGCAGTGGAGGTTACGTGTGGTTCGACGTCGAGAAAATCTCGCCCGCGCGGGACCGGCCGCTCGATGAGGTCAAGGACGAGGTCGTGGCGCGTTGGCGCAGCGACGAAATGGCCACGCGGCTGCGTGCGAAAGCCACCGAGATGCTGGACAAGATCAAGGCCGGCACGTCGTTCAATGACGCAGCCGCGGCGGACAAGCTCAAGGTCGAATGGCGCCCCGGCATCAAGCGCAGCGGCCCACCGACAGGTCTGCCGCCCACTGCCGTCACCGAGATTTTCAAGACGCATCAGGATGCGGTCGGCACCGCCGAGGGCGCGACCCCGGCGGAACGGTTGGTGTTTCGCGTGACCGAGATCAAGGTAGCACCGCTCGATCCGGAGGCCGCCGACGCCAAACGCCTCGATGAGGCGCTGCGCGCCCGCTACACCGAAGACCTGATCGCGGAATATCTTGCACGGCTGCAAAGTGAGATCGGCGTCAGCATCAATCAGAGCGCGCTGAACCAGGTTTCCGGTGGCGGCACGCAGAACTGAAGCGGTAAGAACTGAACCGACCATGCACATCGAGCCAACGGCCGACGCCTTCGCCGCGCGCTATGAGCGGGGCGAAGCGCAGGTGGTGTGGACCGCGCTGGTCGCCGATCTCGAAACGCCGGTTTCCGCATTCCTAAAGATCGCGGGCTCCCGGCCGATGAGTTTCCTGTTCGAGTCGGTCGAGGGTGGCGCGGTGCGCGGCCGCTATTCGGTCATCGGGCTCGATCCGGACCTGGTCTGGCGGATGAACGGCACACACGCCGAGATCAATCGCGCCGCCCAGAGCACGCCTGCCGCCTTTGCGCCCTGCCCGCAGCCGCCGCTCGAAGCGCTGCGCGCGCTTATTGCCGAAAGCCGCATCGTGCTCCCGGAGGGCCTGCCGCCCATGGCGGCGGGCGTATTCGGTTATCTGGGCTACGACATGGTGCGGCTGATGGAGGAATTGCCGACCTCGCATCCCGATCCGATCGGCATTCCCGACGCCGTGCTGATCCGCCCGACGCTTGTCGTGGTGTTCGACGCTGTGAAGGACAGCATCACCGTGGTGACGCCGGTGCGCGTCGAATCTGGCGTCACCGCAAAGGCCGCGCGGGCGCGCGCGGAAGCGCGTCTCGCCGGGGTGGTCGATGCACTCGACCAGCCGCTCGACAAGGCGGCCACAGGCCGTGAGGCCGGCCCGCTGGATATTCCGCCCAAGTCCAACACCTCGCCGGCCGAATACCGGATGATGGTGCAGAAGGCCAAGGACTACATACTCGCCGGCGACATTTTCCAGGTTGTGCTGTCGCAGCGCTTCGAGGCGCCGTTCACGCTGCCGCCGTTAGCGCTCTATCGCGCGCTGCGGCGGGTCAATCCGGCGCCATTCCTTTATTTTCTCGACTTTGGCAGCCATGCCATCGCGGGATCGAGTCCGGAAGTGCTGGTGCGACTGCGTGACGGCACGGTGACGATCCGTCCGCTGGCGGGCACGCGCCCGCGCGGCGCCACGCCGCACGAGGACAAGGCGCTGGAAGAGCAACTCTTGGCCGACCCGAAAGAACGCGCTGAGCATCTCATGCTGCTCGATCTCGGGCGCAATGACGTCGGTCGCGTTTCCAAGATCGGCACCGTCAACGTCACGGATCAATTCTTCATCGAGCGCTACAGCCACGTCATGCACATTGTCTCCAACGTCGAAGGCAGATTAGCCGAGAATTGCGATGCTCTTGATGCCTTGGCCGCGGGCTTCCCGGCCGGCACGGTCTCGGGCGCACCGAAGGTACGCGCCATGCAGATCATCGACGAGCTGGAGAAGGACAAGCGCGGGCTCTACGCCGGCTGCGTCGGCTATTTCTCCGCCGCCGGCGAAATGGATAGCTGCATTGTGCTGCGCACCGCGCTGATCAAGGACGGCACCATGTACGTGCAGGCCGGCGCCGGCATCGTCGCCGATAGCGATCCGGCGAGCGAACTGGCCGAATGCGTCAATAAGGCCAAGGCGCTGTTTCGCGCCGCCGAGGAGGCCCGCCGCTTCGCCTCCGCTGCCGGCCGCGGGCAATAGAGGCCGCCAGGGTCTTGCTGGACCATCTTCTTGGACCCCTCTAAGACCCGAAATGTGCTAGAGAAACGGCCATGATCGTGCTGGTCGACAACTACGACAGTTTCACCTTCAACCTGGTCCACTATCTGGGCGGGCTCGGGGCCGACGTTGCCGTGCATCGCAACGACAAGATTGCCGTCAAGGATGTGCTCGAGGCGGAGCCGGAGGCAATCGTACTTTCCCCCGGCCCCTGCACGCCGAACCAGGCCGGCATCTGCCTCGATCTGATCGAACAAGCCTCTGCCACCGTGCCGATCCTCGGCGTATGCCTCGGCCATCAGGCGATCGGCCAGGCCTTTGGTAGCCAGGTCGTGCGCGCACCGCAGCCGGTGCATGGCAAGCTCTCGGAGGTTCGCCACCAGGGCGGCGGCGTGTTCCGCGGCATCAATGGCCCGTTCCAAGCGACGCGCTATCACTCGCTGGTGGTTCAGCGCGATACCATGCCGGACGCGCTTAGCGTCACCGCGGAGACCGGCGACGGTCTGGTCATGGGACTCGCGCACAAAACGCGGCCGGTGCACGGCGTGCAGTTTCATCCCGAAAGCATCGCTTCCGAGCATGGCCACCTGATTCTGAAGAATTTTCTCGAACTGGCCGCGCAGTGGAACGCGTCGCGCGGCCGCAATACTGGTCCGGCGGGACGCCGGATTGGCGTTCACTAAGGAGACGGCTGTGAGCGACGATCTCAAAGGGCTCATTGCCAAGGCCGGCTCCGGCCAACCGCTCACGCGCGAGGAGGCCTCGCGCGCATTCGACCGCATGATGTCGGGCGAGGCCACGCCCTCGCAGATGGGTGGCCTGCTGATGGCGTTGCGCGTCCGCGGCGAGACGGTGGACGAAATCACCGGCGCGGTGACGGCGATGCGCGCCAAGATGCTCAAGGTCGAAGCCCCGCCCAACGCCGTCGACATCGTCGGCACCGGCGGCGACGCTTCGGGCTCGTTCAACGTCTCGACCTGTGCCGCGCTGATCGTTGCCGGAACCGGCCTCCCCGTCGCCAAGCACGGCAACCGCGCGCTGTCGTCGCGCTCGGGCGCGGCCGATGTGCTGGGGCAGCTCGGCGTCAAGATTGACATCACCCCCGAGCGGGTCGGCGATTGCATCCGCGAGGCTGGTATCGGCTTTATGTTCGCGCCGGCGCACCATCCGGCGACCAAGAACGTCGCGCCCACCCGGGTCGAACTGGGCACCCGCACCATCTTCAATTTGCTTGGCCCGTTGTCCAATCCGGCGAGCGTGAAGCGCCAGATGATCGGCGTGTTCTCGCGGCAATGGATCGAGCCGATGGCGCAGGTGCTGAAAAATCTCGGCTCCGAATGCGTCTGGGTCGCGCACGGCTCCGACGGCCTCGATGAGATCACCACGTCCGGGCCGACCTATGTCGCGGCGCTCGAGAACGGCAAGGTTCGCACCTTCGAGATCAATCCCGAGGACGCCGGGATCGCCCGCTCAAAGCCCGAGGCGCTGCGCGGCGGCGATGCCGAAGCCAACGCCACGGCGCTCATGGGCGTGCTCAAGGGCGACAAAGGCCCGTATCGCGACATCGCGGTGCTCAACGCCGCCGCGGCGCTGGTGGTTTCCGGCCGCGCCAAGGATCTCAAGGCCGGTGCTGCGATGGCGGCGAAATCAATCGACAGCGGCGAGGCCGAGGGCCGGCTCGGTCGGCTGGTCGCGATCTCGAACGCGTCATGAGCGATATCCTCCAAAAAATCGAGGCCTACAAACGCGAGGAGATCGCCGCCGCCAAGCGCGCGCGCCCTTACGCCGATGTCGAGGCCGCCGCCAAGGCCGCCCCCGCCCCGCGCGGATTTCAGCAACGCCATCGAACGGCGGATCGCCGGCGGCGAATATGCGCTGATCGCCGAAATTAAGAAGGCCAGCCCCTCGGCGGGGCTCATTCGCGCCGACTTCGATCCCCCGGAGCTCGCGCGCGGGTACGAGGCTGGCGGCGCAACCTGTCTGTCGGTGCTGACCGACGGTCCGTCGTTCCAGGGCGAGCCTGAGTTTCTCACGGCCGCGCGCGCGGCAACCTCGCTGCCGGCGCTGCGCAAGGACTTCATGTTCGAGCCCTACCAGGTCGCGGAATCCCGCGCGATGGGCGCCGATTGCATCCTCGTCATCATGGCCTCGCTCGATGACGCCGCGGCGCGGGACATCGAGGACGCGGCGTTCTCGTTCGGCATGGACGTGCTGGTCGAGGTGCATAACGAGGAAGAGCTCGACCGGGCACTTAAACTGAAATCTCGGTTGATCGGGATAAACAATCGCGATCTCAAGGTATTCAAGACGTCATTTGCGGTGAGCGAGCGGCTGGCGCCGCGCGTTCCCTCGGGCAAGGTGATCGTCGGCGAGAGTGGCATCCACGCGCCGGCCGATCTGGCGCGCCTCGCCGCGGTCGGCATCAAGGCGTTCCTCGTGGGTGAAAGCCTGATGCGCCAGCGCGACGTTGCCGCCGCGACCCGCGCGCTGCTCGCCCGCGAGCGCATCCCAGCGCAAGCGGCGAGATGAGCCGTGGCTAAAAAGCCCGTAGTCAAGGCGCCCGAACCAGCGCCAGCCGCTCCTGCCCTCACGCACCTCGGCAAGAGCGGCGAAGCGCGGATGGTCGACGTCACGGGCAAGGAGGCCACCGAGCGGACGGCGATCGCCGAAGGCTGCGTCGTCATGCAGACCAGAACGCTCGACATCGTGCTCAACGGCAACGCGGTGAAGGGCGACGTGCTGGGCGCCGCCCGCATCGCCGGCATCATGGCGGCCAAGCGCACCCACCAGCTCATCCCGCTCTGCCATCCGCTGCCGATCACCAAGGTCGTGATCGACATCGAACCGGATCATTCGCTGCCCGGTTTCGTGCTGCAGGCGACCGTGAAGGTCACCGGCCAGACCGGCGTCGAGATGGAGGCGCTGACCGCTGTGTCGGTCGCGTGTCTGACGCTCTACGATATGGTCAAGGCGGTCGAAAAGGGCATGCGGATCGAAGGTATCCGGCTGTTGGAAAAGCAGGGTGGCAAGTCCGGCCACTACCGCGCCGACGATCGTAAATCCGGGGAGTAGGCATGGCGGCGTTGCTATCGGTGGCCGACGCGCTCGCACGCGTGCTCGATGGCGTCGAGCCACTGCCGCTCGAGGATGCCCCACTGACGCAGGCCGACGGTCGGGTGCTGGCCGGCGACGTCGCGGCGCGGCGCACGCAGCCGCCGGCCGATCTTTCCGCAATGGACGGCTATGCCGTGCGGTCCGCGGACGTTGCCTCGGTTCCCGTGACGCTCAAGGTCACCGGGGAGGTCGCGGCCGGCCATCCGTTCGACGGCCAAGTGGGTGCCGGTGAAGCCGCCCGCATTTTCACTGGCGGGGTCGTCCCGCCTGGGGCCGACACCATCGTGATCCAGGAGAACACCCAACGCGACGGCGGGCGCGTAGTCGTGAATCGGCCGGAGAAGCCCGGCCGCCATATCCGCGTAGCGGGACTCGATTTCAAGGAGGGCCAGGTGCTGCTGCCGCGCGGCAAGAGGCTCACCGACCGCGACCTGATGCTCGCGGCCGCGATGAGCCACCCGGCGGTGCCGGTCCATCGCCGTCCCAGAATCGCGGTGCTGGGCACCGGCGATGAACTCAAAGCCCCCGGCAGCGAACTCGGCCCGGGCGAGATCGTCTATTCCAACGGCTTTGCGCTGATGGCGCTCGCACGCGCCGAAGCCGCCGAGGTGATCGACCTTGGCATCGTGCCGGACAATGTCGATGCCACCGTCGCCGCCATCCGCAAAGCGCGTGCAAGCTCCGCCGATATCCTGCTCACCACCGGCGGCGCGTCCGTTGGCGATTACGACCTGGTCCAGCGGGGCTTGAAGGCGGAAGGGTTGGAGCTTGCGTTCTGGCGGGTGGCGCTACGCCCGGGCCGGCCGATGATGAACGGCCGGCTTGGCTCCATGGCGGTGCTCGGCCTGCCGGGCAATCCGGTTTCGGCCTATGTCTGCGCGTTTTTGTTCCTGGTGCCGCTGATCCGCAAACTTGCCGGGCGCACCGATCTACAGGCTGCGTCCGAATCGGCGGTGCTCGGTCGCGATCTGCCCGAAAACGACGAGCGGGCGGATTATCTGCGCGCTACGCTGGAGCGCCGCGCTGACGGGGGCTTGGTCGCAACGCCGATCAGCGTGCAGGATTCCTCGATGATGGCGGCGCTTGCAAAGGCCGATTGTCTCGTGGTTCGCGAGGCTTTTGAGCCAGCCACCAAGGCCGGAAGCCGTTGTGCGATCCTTAGGCTTACCAGGCCGCTTTAACGGTCTTTCGACTTGTTCACGCCAAATTAAAGGGTTGCGGAACACACATAGAACATATAGTGTCCGTTCATGATTTGTTTTCCACCGCTGGTATGCGGCGGAAACCCGGGAGAAACCACGGCATGCTCACTCGCAAGCAATTCGAGCTTCTGAAATTCATCCATGAGCGACTGAAGGAGTCGGGGGTTCCGCCCTCTTTCGACGAGATGAAGGACGCGCTCGATCTGCGGTCCAAATCCGGCATTCACCGGCTGATCACGGCGCTCGAAGAGCGCGGCTTCATCCGCCGCCTGCCCAACAGGGCGCGCGCGATCGAAGTGATCAAGCTGCCCGACCAGGTCGGTGGCGGCATGGGCCGGCGTGGCTTCACGCCGAGCGTCATCGAGGGAACGCTCGGGCGTGTGCGCACCGGTTCCGAGGAGGAGAGTGGCCGTCCGGTCGCCATCCCGGTGATGGGCCGGATTGCCGCCGGCACGCCGATCGAGGCGATCCAGACCCGGACCCAGGTCATCAACATGCCGCCTGACATGCTCGGCAGCGGCGATCACTTTGCGTTGGAAGTGCGCGGCGACTCGATGATCGAGGCCGGCATCCTCGAAGGCGACACGGTGCTGATTAAGAAGACCGAGGCCGCCGACACCGGCGACATCGTCGTGGCACTGATCGACGAGGAGGAGGCCACCCTCAAGCGCTTCCGCCGCCGCGGCGCCTCGATTGCGCTCGAGCCCGCCAACACCGCCTACGAGGTGCGGATCCTGCCGCCGACGCGGGTGCGTATCCAGGGCAAGATGGTGGGGCTGTTTCGGCGATATTGAGTCGCTGCGAGCTCTGAGCTCCTCCGCCCTCATCCTTAGTCTCTGGCCTCAGATCCTCCGCACGCGGTGTCGCATCGCGCGGCTGCGGTGCACGATCGGCAACGGTCCCGGTTGGCGCATCATCGGCATCTAGCGCTGCAGCAAGCTCATCGAATGCCGGTCGCCATTGGTGCTATGTACGCACCGTTTTTCCCTCATAGAGTTGCATGATGGCGTTGGCTTTACCGGTGTTCGGCTAGTGGGTAGCGGCTCGCAGCTGGACTGGCTACCGCCGCTTGTGCGCCAGTGCTGCGGTCCGCTTGTAGGGCCGGCCGTCCCGTTTGGTTGATGGCTTGCGTTCGGGCAAAACAAGCGACGCAGGCACAGCAATTTGAGGTGTCGCCACCGCAGTATTGGTGGCTACCTTACAATGAACCAAGGGAGACTGAGCAATAGCCGCCGGAGCCGCAACCTCGCGTTTGATTTCAAACGGCAACTCGTTCACGACCGCAGCCTGAATTGGTGCCGATTGCGTGACCACTTGCCGGTGTTCTTTGGTGGGCATGCCAACGAAAGCGTTGAAGGCTGCGCCCGCGGCCGTTATCACGGCACCGATCATCAAAGCAAACACCGATACTGCGAGCCAAAATTTGCGCTGGTCGAACATGGTTGCACCGCGCCGGTTAAAACTCCTACTTGGGCCAGAGGCTCCACTAGATCAGAAACAGCATCAAAACCACGGCTGCCGCTCCGACATAAAGCATTGCACCAGGACGTGTGGTTGTGGGGTGCATGGGACAATCTCCTGAGTCCGCTGCCTGAATATTTCCTCGCCCAGGCGCAACTTAGAAGTGCGAAAAGTCACAGTTTGTAACCAATGGGGCCGGTGCTGGCGGATTCCGGGACGCCGCTACTACTACGGCGGTTACGGCTTTTACGGTCGCCGGTACTACCGACGTGGTTGGCGCTGGTAGAATACAACTAATTTTGCGCAGACTTCAGCGGCTCCAGAAATGGGGCCGCTTTTTTCGTAATGATGAACGACGGCGCGACTTGCTTCGGATTTGTCACGAGCCACTATCCTCTTTCTCACCCATCATCACGATCTTCAACGATTGATCGGGCAACGGTCGCTGCAGCTTCAACGCTTCGTCCGCCGGTGTAGTCAACCACGTTTCGTTTTCGGTGCGCAATATCGCTGGCAACATGAGGTGCTGGCCGATGTCGCATATGGGTCAAAAGCGGACATGCCTGCGGCCTTGGTTCATGTTCTCTTTGTAACCAATAGCGGACGTTACGTCTGGGCTTTCCACGTCCACTTTTGGCACTTAGCGGACATTCCAGCCCGTCCGCCGATTGTCCGCTTTCGGGGTGACAGCGGCCATACCGACCTTTCATTGTTGTGAGTAGCCGAGACTCAATCGTGCGGGAGATTTGCGGCGTCCGGGGTGGCTGCGAAACGCGATGGCATTAACTGCATCGGCAAGGCCAACGCCATCATGGGGCTGTACGAGGGGCGGAAGGTCCGGTGAGTCCAGGCGTTGCGTCGGTCGAATGCTGAGCGGTAAGCTTGGCAAGTCCAGGAGCCCGCCATGATGACCCGCAGTCTCGTTATCGTCGCCGCGCTGAGTTTGTGCGCCACGTCCGCCAGGGCGGCCCCACTCTCGATGGAGGAATGCAGAGCCAAGTACAAAGCCGCGCAAGCAGCAAAAACGCTCGGTAGCGTGACCTGGGTTAGCTTTCAAGAGACGAAATGCGGGCACGCGCCACAGCCGCCGCAGCGGAAATCCAAAAAATAGGGCGCACGCCTATTCCTCGTCAGGTTTTGGCTGGGGCTGCTGCTGCTGTTGGACTTGCGGTTGATGGGACGGCGTCTCGTACACCAAATCAACCTTGCTGTTGCGCTCGGCTTGTTCAGCCAAAAGCCAGTAGGCAAGCGACAACCGCTCGTATTCGGCTTTTCCAAAAGGGTCTTTTTCCGCCCTTGCGAGCGCGGCTAGATCGCCAGCCTTGACGCGATACTAGCCGGCAGGGGTCAGTTAGCCCCCTCTTATATCAAAAGACACACTGACCTATAGCCGAGTTGCAAAGCCCAGTTCTGTTCGGTTCCGTTTTTAGGGAGATCAGAGATTCTTTCCGATTGTTACGTTCGGGCCAAATTAGGCCACTACCAATTCAAAACCGGCCACTAGGGATCGAAACAGGCCAGTACCTCCTAGCCGGTCCTGCCGTCCTCAAGCATGACCAACTTCGTCCCTGTCGCGCGGTCAACAATCTCAATGATGTCGCCCTTGGCCCTGCCCTTGGCGAAGTGGGCGGCGTCGTAGGCCATCGCCTTCGTATCCCCAAACGTTCGCGTCTGGCATGCACCCGTCCACGCTACTGCGCCGCCTCGGCGCGGCCGAGATACGCAGCTTCCAGTTCCGGATCTTCTACCAGGCTGGCCGCGACTCCGGCACGTACGATCTCACCGGACTCGAGCACGTAGCCGCGGTCGGCAACCGTCAACGCCAGCGCTGCCATCTGATCGACCAGCAAGATGGTGACCCCCTCGTCGCGCAGCTCGGCAAGAATGTCGAACAGCTCATTGATCATGGCTGGCGCAAGTCCCAGCGAAGGTTCATCGAGTAATAAGATGCGAGGCTTCGCCATAAGGCCCCGGGCGATTGACAGCATCTGTTGTTCGCCGCCTGACAGGAGCCCAGCGCGGCTGTGCAGGCGCTCGCGCAACCGTGGAAATCGGCTGAGCCGCCGCTCGATCTCGGCCGATGGCGTCCCGCCGTGAGCATGAGCGCCAAGGACAAGGTTGTCATACACGGTGAGCTCGGGAAATACCTGGCGGCCTTCCGGGACAAGCGACAGCCCTCTTGCAGCGATGCGATGTGCCTCGAGACACGCGATGCTTCGATCCTCCAGCAGAATCTCCCCGCCAACCGGCCGTAGGAGGCCCGAGATTGCGCGCATGGTGGTCGACTTTCCGGCACCGTTGGCACCAATCATCGCCACCGTTTCGCCGGACCGCACCTCCAGCGCCATATCCTTGAGCACCGGCGCAGCGCCGTACCCCGCCGTGAGCTTCAGCGTCGCCAAGACGGCGTCGCGCGGGCCGCTCCAGGGTTTCGAACGAGACCGCGCCGTAACCGCGCCGCCAAGGTAGGCCTTAACCACCGCTGGATCGCGGCGCACCACGGCGGGTGGACCGCTTGCAATCGGCACACCGGCATCGAGCACGACGATGAGGTCGGAAATACCCATCACCAGCATCATGTCGTGCTCGACCAAAATCACCGCGATTCCGAGCTCGGCGATGCGGCGAAGAAGCTTGCTGAGCGCGTCCTTGTCCGCGCGCATCAGGCCAGCGGCAGGCTCATCGAGCAGTAGCACGCTCGGACCCATGGCCAGCGCGCGGGCGATCTCTACGAGGCGGCGATCGACGTGCGGCAGGTCTGCGGCCGGCGTCGCCAGCGGACCGTGGTAACCCACAAAGGCGAGCAGCCCTTCGGCCGCCCGGCGGTCATCGGCGGATGATGCCAACGCAAGCATTCCGCCGAGGCGGCCGCGCCGCAGCCCGATCAAGACATTATCCAGCACGCTCATGGTGTCGAACAGCTTTGTGGTCTGGTACGTCCGGGCGATGCCGGCGCGCGCAATCTTCCAGGCCGGCGCTCCTGCAAGCTCTTCGTCACCGAGTTTAACGCTGCCGCTGTCCGGCCGATAGAAGCCGCCGACGATGTTCAGCACAGTGGTCTTGCCAGCACCGTTCGGCCCGATCACGCTGGTGATCTTACCGGGCTCGGCGGTAAAGCTAACGCCGGTCGCGGCCTTGATGCCCCCGAATGCGATGCCGACATCCGAGATCTGCAGTACGCGGCGTTCGCCCTTGCGGTCCATGATGGAGGCAACGTCGAAACCCGTCGCATCAGCCGGACGCGGATCGATACGCCGGGTGAACCGGGCGAGCGCACCCAACACGCCCTCCGGAGCAATCCAAAGCACCACCAGCAGCAGTCCGCCGAAGAACAGTAGACGGTATTCCGCGAGGCTTGAAAGCAGCTCCGGACCGACAACGCTGATGGCTGCTCCCACGACGGGGCCTAGCACCCAGCCCGCGCCGCCCACGATCACCGCGAGCAGAAACAGGATCGACTGCGAGAACGGAAACGAATCCGGCGCGACGAACATGAACAAGGGCGCAAAGATTGCGCCAGCAAGCCCCGTGAATGCCGCCGACAGCGCAAATGCCGCAGTCTTGACGATCACGGGGTTGAGCCCGATCGAGCGGGCGGCGATTTCGGCATCGCGCACCGCCACCATTCCCTTGCCCCAGGCGCTGTTCGCAAGGCGGTAGAAGAACAGCAACGAAAGGCCCGCCAGCAAAACCGCGAGCACGGCCATCTCACGCTCGGCAAAGACCTTGCCACCGAGCATGGGCGGTTTGAGATTCATCAGGCCGTTGGCACCGCCGGTCAGCTCGCGCCATTCGGTCGCGCCGTGTTGGACGATGAATGCGAATGCGATCGTCACCATGGCAAGATAGGGCCCGGTGACACGCAAAGCGGGCAGCGCGAGCGCAAATCCGATCGCACCCGCGACGATGCCGGCCAACGGGAATGCGATCCAAAAGTCGACGCCCTTGATGGTCAGGATCGCCGCCGTATAGGCGCCGATCGCGTAGAATCCGACGTGACCGAGCGACACCTGTCCCGTCAGGCCGACCAGAATGTTGAGGCCAACACCGACCACGGCAGTGAGCGCAACTAGCGCCAAGACAAATGGCGCGTAGCCGTCGGCGGCCGCAGCGTAGGACGTCGCAAGCGCAGTGAGCCCTAGAATCGCAAGCGGCATGGCAACCGCCCGCAGCTTCTCCAGGAAGCGTGTCATACCTTGTTCACCGCAGCGTGGCCGAAGAAGCCGTTGGGTGTGACCGCGAGTGCTACGATGACGAGGGAAAACGTGACGATCTGGGTATAGACCGAGCCAAAGAATGAAGTGACCAGAGTCTCGATCAGACCGTAAGCCAGCCCGGCCAGCACGACGCCCCAGGCCGAGGTGATGCCGCCCAGGATGGCAACGGCAAATGCTTTGATGCCGAACAGCGTGCCCATGTCGGAATTGACATTGAACAACGGCGCGATCAACAGACCTGCGAGACCCGCGAGCGCCGTCGAGATCATGAACGAGGCCGCGACGGCAAGGCGCACGTTGATGCCCATCAGACGGGCAGCGTCCGAATTCTGAACAACGGCAAGCAACGCCTTGCCCAAGCGCGTACGGTGGAAGGTAAGCTGCAACCCAAGTGCAATGGCAAGGCCCACCACCGGGATGAGAAGCTGAAGCGGATAGACCCCCGCGCCGAAAATCTCGACCGGTTTCGCCGCGAGCACCGATGGAAAGCTGCGCGGCTCCTTGCCGAAGGTAAACAGCACCGCATTGTCGAGCACGATGCCGCCCGCCACTGTCGCCATCAGCCAAGCATTCGAGCCCCGATCGGCGAACGGCCGCACCAGAACGCGCTCGACGACGAGACCGAACAGCGCGCACAATAGGAGTGCCATGGCTACCGCCAGCGGCAACGGCCAGTTGAGCGTCACCGCAAATGTATAGCCCAGTACCGCGCCCAACATGACGGCGGAGCCTTGGGAGAAGTTGACCGTGTTGGAAACCACGTAGGTCACGTGGAAGCCGAGCGCGATCAACCCGTACATGCTGCCGAGCCCGAGGCCGGAGATGATAGCGGAAGTGATCAGCATTGAGCCTCGTCGAAACGCGAAGCAGGGCGCGGGTCTAACCGAGCCCTGCCAAAAGATCGCGTGGGGCAGCGTCAGTTTGTGAGTGGAAGAATTTCACCTTCCTTGAAGTAAGTGAACAGATAGTCGTCCGGCCCGAGCGCGTCGTGATTCGCGGGGGTGAACGGCTTGGCGTAGGACTTGATCAGCCCATCGTAGTTGTCGATGGCGTAGAAGGCATCGCGAATCTTCGGACCCTCGGTCGAGCCAGCCTTGGCGATCGCCAGCGCCGTCAGATGCATCGCGTCATAGGCGTTGGCAATGCCGACCGCCGGAGTCACGTCGGCCAGCGACTTGATCTCCGGGTATTTCTTCTTCAGACCCGCCAGCACTCCCTCGCCCTTGGGCGAAAGCTTGCCGGAGAAGCTGTAGGTCTGAATGAAATGCACCTTGGCGCCACTCGGACCCGCGAGTTCGGAGAACCGGCCGCCGGACGGACCCCAATGCGAAACGATCGGCACGTCCCAGCTCATGCGGTCGAGCGACTTCACAACCTGGGCCGACGGGGCGACGTTGGCGACCATGAACAGCACGTCCGCACCGGCCTGCTTTAGGCGCGTCAGCTGTGGCACCACATCAACGTCGTTAGTCTCGAATTTCTCAATGCCGGCGTAGGGAATCTTCTTGGCGTCGAGCGCGGCCTTGAGGCCTTTCTCGTTCGAACTCGCCCCAGGGATTGTTGATTAGGATCATGCCGGGCTTTTTGGCCGAATATTTCTTCACGGCGTAGTCGACCAGCGCGACATCGACGATGTCGTCGACCGCAGAAACCCGGAACACGTAATTGTCCGGCGCGCCATTTCGCGTGATCGGCGTGCCTGCCGCCCACACCCCCATGAACGGCACCTTGGCGCCGTTCATGAACGGCACGATCGCAATCGAAACTGGCGTGTCGAGGCCACCGAACAGCGCGGCGACCTTCTCGCGCTGCACGAGTTCGCGCGCCGCGACCACGCCTTTGGCCGGGTTGCTTTCGTCGTCGCGCACCAGAAGTTCGACCTTCTTGCCAAGCAGGCCGCCCTTTGCGTTGATCTCGTCGATGGCGAGCGACAGGCCCCGGACGATTGCCTCGCCGGACTTCGCCGACTGGCCGGACATGGCGGCGACGAGACCGAGCTTCAGCGTGTCCTGCGCCTTGGCCGCCGCGGTCGCAACCAGCGCCATCGCGCCGGCAAGCAAAATGGATCGGAACATGGTCGGCATGTACGATGTGACAGACATTGGCAGTCCCTCTCGGTCAGGATGAACCTGGGTTCCGATACGCAAATGATGTGCCATCACCCGCCTCTGAATTCCCCTGAAAAATCGGAAAACTCCTCGATTTTGCGATGGTCAGAACATGGGCAAACAGACATCAGTCCGCCTATTCCGTATGCAATATCGTATACAATCTTTGACCGCTTAGTATGCTTTGTATGCTTTTCGATGGCGCGGAACATGCATAAGGGTTGATTGACGAATCTCCGGGAGAACCCAAATGGCCCAAGCCGCCGCAATCACAATCCCAACCGATGAAACCGCCGCGGCCGCCGATATCGTGGAGCGCTTTCTGGTCGCTTCGATGGTCCCAGACCCGCAAACCGCGGCGCTCTACATCGCGAGCGACCTCAAGATCACCTTCACCGGCGGGCGCAAGTATGGTCATCCTCGAGAGACCGCGGCCTTCAATGGCAAGCGCTACAGATGGGTGAAGAAGAAGATGGAACGAACCGACGTCGTTCCAGGCCGTGGCGAAACGATCGTCTACAACCTCGGCACGCTCTACGGCGAATGGCCGGACGGCGTACCTTTCGAAGGCAACCGCTACGTCGACCGCTTTGTGGTGCGCGGCGGCAAGATCGTGCAGATGGATGTCTGGAACGACAGCGCCGAGCGGCTCCTCACGAAGAACAGCATCGAAGCGTGACGCGCCTCAGCGCCGCGCCTTGGCTTTCGCGCGCTCGCCGGTGACATCCGGGGTATAGCGCCCGAGGATGTTCTTCAGATCGCGGTCCCGGGTCGGCGGGGGTACGATCAGCGCCCTTCCCGCAACAGCTTCGAGATGCTCATTCATCAGCGCGGTCGCGCGTGCGGCGTCGCCCTTGGCTAGCGCCGCAATGATAGCGCGGTGTTCGCTGACCGCGCATTCGGACGAATGCGGACGGCTGTATAGCGCAAGCGTGAGTCCACAGCGCGAGGCATTCTCGCTGACATAGCGGGTGATCACCGGGCTACCGGTCATCTCGGCCAAAAGGATATGAAACTCGGTCGCGAGCCGGATCGAGAGCGGCTCGTCGTTGCCGCGCGCTCGTTCCTCCTCGTCGACATGGGCATTGAGCCGCTTGGCCTGCTCCGACGTAAGCCTCCCGGCAAGGCGCGCCACCACCAGCGCCTCAAGTCCCTGCCGCACATCGAACACGTCCCGCGCTTCGTCCCAACTCGGGGTTGCGACCGCGGCGCCATGATTGCGGCGAAGCTCGACCAAGCCTTCGGCCGCGAGCTGGCCCAGGACGTGCCGGACGATAGTACGGCTTGCACCAAAGCGCTCGCCGATCGCATCCTCCGGCAGCTTCGCCCCCGGCTCCAGCGCCTGCTCGATGATAGCTTGGCGCAGCGCGCGATAGATTGCGCTGCTGCGGTCGGTGCCGTTTTTCGGCTTTCGTTTGGTCGGCTTGGGCAAGGCGGACGAACCGTTCGAGTGCTTGGGTGGCGGTGTTGTAGCATGTCGCGGCCCAAGATGAAGAAACCTCAGTGGGCGTGCACGAACCCCCTATTTCATCTACGCCACGCTTATCGAGAGCGGACATCACCACGTGTATCTGATGGTGCCCTTGCCGGCGTAGCCCTCGGTGGTGCGGGAGAACTCGTGCGCCCAGGCGGCTCGCCCGCGCAATGTCAGCACGTTCACGCGCATCGCCACCGACTTGTCGCCGCGCAGGCCAAGCTCGCCCCGCACGTTGCTGGTCATTGTGGAGGGATCGGTGCTGGCCTAAAAAAGAGGCGAGTGTCCACGTTGCGCAGCGCTCCGTCCTCGTATTTCGGCAACACCCGGCAATCCAAAATGAAAACCTACGCAATAGCGGCCATACCTGGCGACGGCATCGGCACAGAGGTCGTCGCGGCCGGCGTCGAGGCGCTCACCGCTCTCGCCAAGCGCCAAGGCAGTTTCGAATTCCGGTTCGACCACTTCGACTGGGGCGGCGAGTATTACAAGAAGCACGGCCGCATGATGCCGGAGAATGGCCGCGATTTGATCCGCGCGCACGATGCGATCCTATTCGGTTCGGCAGGGCATCCCGAGATCCCCGACCACATCACACTCTGGGGCCTCCGCCTCGCGATCTGCCAACCCTTCGATCAATACGCCAATGTGCGTCCGACACGCGTGCTGCCGGGGATCACATCACCGCTTCGCAATGTGAACGATGGCGAGCTCGATTGGGTCATCGTTCGCGAGAACTCCGAGGGAGAATACGCCGGTGTCGGAGGTAGGGTTCACCAAGGATCGCCTTTGGAAGCCGCGACGGACGTAGCGATGTTCACGCGAGCCGGCGTCGAACGGATCATGCGCTTTGCCTTCCGCTTGGCGCAGTCGCGGCCGCGGAAACTCCTGACCGTCGTCACCAAGTCGAACGCGCAACGTCACGCCATGGTGATGTGGGACGAGATCGCGGTCGAGATCGCGGCCGAATTCAAGGACGTCACCTGGGACAAGATGTTGGTCGATGCGATGACGATGCGGATGGTCATGCGGCCAGAGACGATCGATACGGTGGTGGCGACCAACCTACATGCGGATATTCTTTCCGATCTGGCGGCCGCGCTGGCCGGCTCGCTGGGTATCGCGCCAACGGCTAATCTCAATCCTGAACGGACCTTTCCCTCGATGTTTGAGCCGATCCACGGTTCGGCGTTCGACATCATGGGCAAGGGTGTGGCCAATCCCATCGGCACCTTCTGGAGTGCGGTCATGATGCTCGAACATCTGGGCGAAAAAGAAGGCGCCGGACGGCTTATGAAAGCGATCGAGAGGGTGACCGCAGACAAACGTTTTCACACGCCCGATCTAGGCGGCCGGGCGCGCACGGCAGACGTAACAGCGGCTCTGATCGTTGCGATCCAGGGTGAGAACAGCTAGCAAAAAAATAGCCCGCTTTTGGGGAAACGCGGCTCCATGACATGTTGCCGATGTCCGCTTTACCCCCGATTGCGGACATGGAGCGGAGTGCGTCGGATGTCCGCTAAGTGCCATTAGCGGCCATTCGCATCGCAGCAAACAGCACACTTATTCAATCACCTCATCGGCGCGGGCGAACAGCGTCGGCGGCACGGTCAGTCCGAGCGCCTCCCGTCAGACAGCGGCCCGGGCGTACCGCCGACTTTGCAACGCTCTTCTGGGTTCAGTCCGCTTTGTCCGGACGCTCGGTGTCGATGCGCTTGTCCATGATCTTCATCAGCTCGAGGAAAACCCTGAGGGGGCTCTCGCCTTCCTCAACCCACGCAATTTCTATTCCGTTCTGCTTGAGGTTGCCCTCACCCCATAGCGTGATGTTGATCTCGAATCTGTTGCATCCGGAAACGGCAACAATTTGCTGCGGAGCGGCCTCGGTGCCGAATGCAGCACACGAATTCTGTGGGTGAGTCATCATTGGAATCCCCGATCAGAAGTCGCGATGAGCGTCCTCCATCACGCGCGCAGGGACAATTATCCGAGTGTCGTTAGGCCTTATACCTAGGTGTTATTCCTCCCAACGCGCCATTCCTGACCACATGGCCATCCAACCGAGGGAGGGGCAGCCCATGAGGATAGGATTGTCTAATTTCGTTCGCACCATCGCATGTGTCGCGTTTGGTCTGTTTGCTATCGCCGTGCTGACAGAGCCGTCACGGGCGTCACTGACGAAGCGCACGAAACCGGCGAAGCAGACCCAGACCGAAGCCCCAGCCCAGTCACAAACGGGCTCCGTGAGCATTAAGTTTGTTAAGGCAGGGCTGATTGTCGGCGTCGGAAGTGGAAGCGGCACGCTCAAGTTCCGCGGTAAGACACATCAACTGACCGTTGGCGGCGTTGACGTCGGCAATATCGGAATCACAAGCGTGCAACTGGCAGGCACTGCCACCAACCTGCAGAATATCGCCGACGTCGCCGGAACCTATAACGCGGCCGGATCAGGAGCCACCATCGGCGCTTCCAGCCGGTTTACAACCGTTCGGAACGAAAAGGGCGTAGTGCTGAAGCTTCGCGGACTCCAGAGCGGGTTGCACGGGACCCTCGGCCTCTCCGGCATGACCATCTCGGTCCAGTAAAACTCGGGTTGCTGCGCCGCCGCAGGCTAGGCCTGAGAACTTTCGTGTCTGGAAGAGCAGACGCCTGAAGACACTTTGGCGCTTTGCATCAGCACGAGATCGACAAAACAAATCTAGAACAACCTGGAAAAAGGGTTTCAAAAACCCCCATCTAACTCATTGAATTAACTGCGTGCGACCTCCTTGGCGAACGTATCACGCAATCCAACGGTGCGATTGAACACTGGATGGTCGGGCGACGAATCCGGGTCGAGCACGAAATACCCCTGCCGCTCGAACTGCACCGGCTCCGCGGAATTGCCGCCCGCCGCCAGCACGGGCTCGACGCGGGCATCATTGAGGACTTCGAGCGACTGCGGATTGAGGTCGGCCGTAAACCCTTCACCGCCGCTCGGATCGGGTTTTGTGAACAGCGGATTGTAGATGCGGACTTCCGCGGGCTTGGAATGCTCAGCCGACACCCAATGAATCGTCGCCTTGACCTTGCGCCCGTCCAGCGCGTTGCCGCCGCGGGTCGCGGGATCGTAGATGCAGCGCAATTCGACGACCTCGCCGGCCGCGTTCTTGACCGCCTCGCGGCAGGTAATGAAATAGGCGTAGCGCAGCCGCACCTCCACACCGGGCGACAAGCGGAAGAACTTCTTCGGCGGGATCTCCATGAAGTCGTCGCGCTCGATGTAGATCTCGCGGCCGAACTTGACCTTGCGCGAGCCCGCCGCCGTATCGTCGGGATGATTGACGGCATCGAGGTCCTCGCTCTGTCCCTCCGGATAGTTCTCGATCACCACCTTGAGTGGTCGTAGCACCGCCATCCGCCGCAGCGCCGTCTTGTTCAGGGTCTCGCGGATCGAGAAGTCGAGCATGTTGGCGTCGACCACGCTGTTGGCCTTGGCGACCCCGATGCGCTTGACGAAATCGCGGATCGCGCCCGGGGGCACGCCGCGGCGGCGCAAGCCCGCCAGTGTCGGCATCCGCGGATCGTCCCAACCTTTGACATGGCCGTCGCGGACGAGCGTGGTCAGTACGCGCTTCGACAGCACCGTATAGGTGATGTTCAGCCGGGCGAATTCGTACTGGCGCGGCTTGGACGGCACCGGCAGGTTTTCCAGGAACCACTCGTAGAGCGGCCGGTGATCCTCGAATTCCAGGGTGCAGATCGAATGGGTGATGCCCTCGATCGCGTCGGACTGACCGTGCGCGAAATCGTAGCTCGGATAGATCGACCAGGTCGTACCGGTGCGCGGATGCGGCGCCTTGAGAATGCGATAAAGCGTTGGATCGCGCAGGTTGATGTTGCCGGACGCCATGTCGATCTTGGCGCGAAGCACCCGCGCGCCATTAGGAAACTCGCCGGCCTTCATGCGGCGAAACAGGTCAAGGTTTTCGTCCACACTGCGATCGCGGAGCGAGCTGTTTTTTCCCGGCTCAGTCAGCGTGCCACGGTTGAGGCGCATCTGTTCCGGCGTCTGGTCGTCGACGTAGGCCTTGCCGGCCTTGATCAGCACCTCGGCCCATTCGTACAGCCGCTCGAAATAGTCCGAGGCATGAAACAGATACTTGCCCCAGTCGAAACCGAGCCAGCGCACGTCTTTCTCGATGGCGTCGATGTACTCCTGCTCTTCCTTGGCCGGATTGGTATCGTCGAAACGCAGGTGGCAGCGGCCGCCAAACTCCTCGGCGATGCCGAAGTTGAGGCAGATCGATTTAGCATGGCCGATGTGGAGATAGCCGTTAGGCTCGGGCGGGAAGCGGGTCACCACCGTGGCATGCCGCTTGGCGTCGAGATCGGCCTGGACGATGTCGCGAATGAAGTCGCGCCCGCCTTCTGCTATAGCCTCTGCCGCAGCCATTGAATGATTCACCTCTACCGCCTTGCGCGCCCCCGCCTTGTGCCAAATCCGCGCCTGTGAGCCAAGCGAGATGTATGACCTCTTTTGTGCTACAGGGTGCCGAACATTGAGCGCCGCCAGTGAATTCCCGCTTCAACTGATATGACCGAAACCGTCGTTACGCGATTTGCGCCCTCGCCCACCGGCTTCCTGCACATCGGCGGGGGCCGCACCGCATTGTTCAACTGGCTCTACGCACGCGCCCGCGGCGGCAAGATGCTGCTGCGGATCGAGGACACCGACCGCGAGCGCTCGACTGAACCGGCGATTGCCGCGATCCTCGACGGGCTGGCCTGGCTCGGCCTCGATTGGGACGGCGACACCGTCTACCAATTCTCGCGCGTGGAACGCCACCGCGCGGTGGTCGAGCAGATGCTCGCTTCGGGCCACGCCTACCGCTGCTACGCCTCGCCCGAGGAACTCGCGCAGATGCGCGAAAAGGCTCGCGCCGAGGGCAAGACCCGGCTGTACGATGGCCGCTGGCGCGACCGCGACCCGGCCGACGCGCCGCTCGGCGTGAAGCCCGCTATCCGGCTCAAGGCGCCGCTCACCGGCGAGACCGTGGTCGAGGACCAGGTTCAGGGCCGCGTCACCTGGCAGAACGAGAACCTCGACGATTTTGTGCTGCTGCGCTCCGACGGCAACCCGACCTACATGCTGGCGGTGGTGGTGGACGACCACGACATGGGAGTGACCCACATCATCCGCGGCGACGACCACCTCAACAACGCGGCGCGGCAGACCCAGATTTACCAGGCGCTGGGCTGGACGGTGCCGGTGATGGCGCACATCCCGCTGATCCACGGCCCGGACGGCTCCAAGCTTTCCAAGCGCCACGGCGCGCTGGGTGTCGATGCCTACCGCGCGCTGGGCTATCTGCCGCAGGCGATGCGCAACTATCTGGTGCGGCTCGGCTGGAGCCACGGCGATCAGGAGATTTTCTCGACCGGGGAAATGATCGCGGCCTTCGACCTGGCCGCCATCGGCCGCTCGCCGGCGCGCTTCGATTTCGCCAAGCTTGAAAGCCTCAATGGCCACTACATGCGATCGAGCGCCGACCGGGATCTGCTGGCGGCCATCGACACGATCCTGCCGTATCTGCCGAACGGCGCCGAGATCGCCGGCAAGCTCACGCCTGCGGTCCGCGAGCAGGTTGTGGCCGCCATGCCCGAGCTGAAGGAGCGTGCCAAGACCCTGGTCGAGCTGGTGGATGCCGCAAGCTTCATCTGGGCGGCCCGGCCGCTCGCGCTGGACGACAAGGCGGCGACGCTGCTCACCCCCGAAGCCCGGGCGCTGCTTGGGGAGCTCATCCCGGAGCTCGAGGCGGTCGAGCCGTGGACGGCGGAAACAACGGAGCAGGCGGTGCGCGGCTATGCCGAACGCAAGAGCGCCAAGCTTGGCGCGGTCGCGCAACCGTTGCGAGCGGCCCTGACTGGGCGGACCACCTCGCCTGGCATCTTCAACGTCCTGGTCGTCCTGGGGCGCCAGGAAAGTCTGGCGCGGCTGCGCGATCAGGCCGGCGCCGGCTGACCACCACGGCCGCTTGTGCGCCGCCTTGCAGTGCACAACTGAATGGGATACCCAATTTACTGGGGTTTCACGCGGTCTCCGCCCGCGCGCCAGCATGAGCACTGCACCGTCAGATCGCGGGGTCGACGGGTTTGAGGGTAAAGTCATGGACGCAAAGTCCGGCGCCAATATCAAGACCGCCAAGCTCTCCGTTGGCGACAAGAACTGGAGTTTTCCGATCTACGGCGGAACGATCGGACCCGATGTGATCGACGTCGGCAAGCTCTATGCCGAAACCGGCATGTTCACCTACGACCCGGGCTTCACCTCGACCGGGGCCTGCGAGTCCAAGATCACCTACATCGACGGCGACGAAGGCATCCTGCTCTATCGCGGCGTCCCGATCGAGCAACTGGCCGAGCACGGCGACTTCCTGGAGACCTGCTACCTGCTGCTGTACGGCGAAATGCCGACCGCGGCTCAGAAGGCCGATTTCGACTATCGGGTCACGCGCCACACCATGGTGCATGAGCAGATGAGCCGGTTCTTCCAGGGCTTTCGGCGCGACGCGCATCCGATGGCGGTGATGACCGGTTCGGTCGGCGCGCTGTCGGCGTTCTACCACGACTCCACCGACATCTCCGACCCGACCCAGCGGATGATCGCCTCGATCCGTATGATCGCGAAAATGCCGACGTTGGCCGCCATGGCCTACAAATACACGGTCGGTCAGCCGTTCGTTTATCCGAAGAACGATCTCGATTACGCCACCAATTTCCTTCGCATGTGCTTTGCGGTGCCGGCGGAGGAATACAAGGCCAATCCGGTGCTGGCGCGGGCGATGGATCGCATCTTCATCCTGCACGCCGATCACGAGCAGAATGCCTCGACCTCGACCGTGCGGCTCGCCGGCTCGACCGGCGCGAACCCGTTCGCCTGCGTCGCGGCCGGCATCGCCGCGCTCTGGGGACCGGCCCACGGCGGCGCCAACGAGGCGGCGTTGAAGATGATCGGCGAGATCGGCACCGTCGATCGCATTCCGGAATACATCAAACGCGCCAAGGATCCCGAAGGACAACTTCCGGCTGATGGGCTTCGGCCACCGCGTCTACAAGAACTACGATCCCCGCGCCAAGATCATGCAGAAGACCGCGCATGAGGTTCTGGCCGAACTCGGCCATCGCGACGATCCGACCCTGCAGGTGGCGATGGAACTTGAGCGCATCGCGCTGAGCGACGAATACTTCAACGAGAAGAAGCTCTACCCGAACGTCGATTTCTACTCGGGCATCACGCTCCGAGCGATGGGCTTCCCGACCAGCATGTTCACGGTGCTGTTCGCGGTCGCGCGCGCGGTGGGCTGGATCGCGCAGTGGAAGGAAATGATCGAGGATCCGACCCAGCGCATCGGCCGGCCGCGTCAGCTCTACACTGGCGCGATCCGCCGCGACTACATTCCGATCTCGCGGCGGAAGTAATTTCGGTTTGAAGCCTGCGTGATTTGGGTGGCGCCGCACGGCGCCCCTTATTTTTGCGCCTCGTGCCGGAGCGAGCCGAGCACGATGTCGGCCGCGCGGGTGGCGGGCGAGCGCGAGCCGATCTCCATGATGGCATCGAGCGTGGCGAAAGCCTCGACCTGGCGCCGCCGCTGCGGTGTGTCGCCGAACAAGGGAGCAAGCGCGTCGGCAAGCCGGCCGGGCGTGCAGTCCTCCTGCACCAGCTCGGGCACGACGTTTTGCCCGATCACAAGATTGGCAAGGATGTAGGACGGCACGCGCACCAGCCGCCTGACCACGGCGGCTTCGAATGGCGTGACCTTGTAGGCCGCCACCATCGGCACGCCGGCCACCGCAAGCTCGAGCGTGGTGGTGCCGGATTTGCCAGGGCCGCGCGCGCCACCCGCAAGGCGGCAAGCTTCTCGGCCTGGTCGACAACGATACGCGGCTTGATCCGCCACACCGAAGTCGCGCGCGTGACCTGGTGCAAGCAGGTGCGGAACGGTCGGCACGATCACCTCGATCGGCCCGGCACGTTCGGCAACCAAGCGCAAGTGTCTCGCCGAAGATGCCGGCCAGCCTTGCCACCTCGCTGCTGCGGCTGCCCGGCATCGCCAGCACGACCGGCGGGTCGGCCATTCGGCGGTGCGTCTCAGCCTCGTTCGGGCGAAGCTTGAAACGTCCTCGATCAGCGGATGACCGACATAGCTGCACGGCGGCCCGCCCAGCCTGCGATGCACATCGGGCTCGAACGGCAGCAGCGCCAGCACGTGGTCGATATAACCGCTCATCGAGCGCGCCCGCCCCGCGCGCCAGGCCCAGACCGAGGGCGACACGTAATCGATGATCGGGATCGAGCGGTCGAACCAATGCACCCAGCGAGCGACCCGCAGCGTGAAGGCCGGGCTGTCGATGATGACCAGCGCATGCGGTCGGCACGCCAGCACCGCGCGAACCGTCTTGACCATGTGGCTGACGATGCGCGGCAGCCGGCCCGGAATGGCGGCGAAGCCGATGATGGCGAAATCGTCCATCGGCAACAGGCTGTCGAGGCCCGCGGCGGCCATCTCGCGGCCGCCGACGCCGGAAAACCGCACCGGGTCCGCGGATCGTTGGCGCAGCGCGCGCATCAGCGCAGCGCCGAGCCGGTCGCCGGATTCCTCCGCGGCAACGAGGAAAATCTTCAACTCGCCGGGCTTGTCGCCCGATGGCCCGGGCGCCGCGGTGGTCATCGGTCCGTCCCATCGGCATTGACGCCGATGACGAAAATCTTGGCGCGGTCGGCCGCCGCCAGCGATGCGCTCCGGCTCGGCGACGATCGTGGAACCGGCGACGACGGCGACGCCGGCGAGGCCTGCGGCGGCGGCGGCTTCGATCGTCGGCGGGCCGATCACCGGCAGGTCGATGCGATGGTCCTGGCCGACCTTGGGGGCCTTGACCAGGACACCGCTACCCATGGGCGTGTTGATGCGACGATTACGGCGCAGTTCCGTCACTCGCGCCAGCGCCTGGTCGGTGCCTTCCGGCCCCTCCACCACCAGCACTTGATTGTTGGCTACAACGACGGCTTGGCCAATATCGAAGGGACTCGTAGCGTTGAGCAGCGCCAGTCCGCGCGCGATATCGGCACGATCCCGTTCGCTCGGCGAGCGGCCGCCGATCGCGCCGTGCGGCATGGCGAGCTCGGGCGCTATTTCCTTCGGGCCAAGCAGCCGAAAGCCGTGTTGTTCGAACAGCCGGCCGATGCCCGACTGCAGATGATCGTCGCCGCCGCGGAACATATGCACGAGCTGCGGCATCAACCGGAGCGCCCCCAGGTCAGGCCGTAGATGCCAGAGCGACGGCCGCACGATCGATCCGATGAAGGCCACGTCGCGACAACCCTCCTTGGCCGCGATCCGTTGGAAACGGCCGAATTGGCCGATCCAAGTCCAGTGGTGCGGATAGGCGGCAACCCGTTGCGGATCCGCCCATTCTCGCAGCGCGAACAGAACGACACGCCGGCCGCGCCGCATGGCCGCGTCGGCCAGCGCAAACGGCAAGGTCCCGCCGCCGCAAATGATCGCCAGCGCAGTCGCCGCTATCTGGCGTCTCTGGTATCGGGCCGCTCATGGCGCAGCGTCTGAATCGCCATTGCCGCCCCCGGACTCGGGCATCATCGGCGAGCGCTTGCCGCCCTCGCGGATGAAAGACACGATCTTTCCGATCACCGGATCGTCGGCAAACTTCACACTTGTACGTTGCACGCGATCGGCGAAGGTCGCGTCGCCGAAGAACAGCATGCGGTAGGCGTCGCGGATGCGGTGCAGGTCGGCGCGGCTGAACTTGCGCCGCTTCAGCCCGACCATGTTGAGCCCGACCAGGACCGCCTTCGGGCCGAACGCAAAACCGAACGGAATGATGTCGCGGGTGATCCCGCTCATGCCGCCCAGCATCGCGCCCTCGCCGACCCGGACAAACTGGTGCACGGCGGTGTTGCCGCCGATGAACACATGGTCGGCGATCGAGACGTGGCCGCCGAGGACGGCGCCGTTGGCGAAGATCACGTTGTAGCCGACCTGGCAGTCGTGTCCGACATGCGAATTGGCCATCAGGAAGCAGCGGTCGCCAACGGTGGTGACTTCGCCGTGGTCCTCGGTGCCGGTGCTGATCGGTGACGCCTTCGCGGATCTGGCAATTGCGGCCGATGTTCAGGCGCGTTGCCCCGCCTCGGTATCCCGTCGATTGCGGCGCGGTGCCGAGCGACGCAAACGGATAGATCACGGTCTGCTCGCCGATCACCGTCACTCCGGCGAGATTGACGTGCGACAGGAGTCGTACTCCGGCGTGCAATTCCACATTCGGTCCGATCGTGCAGAACGGGCCGACTTCGACGTCGTCCGCCAGCTTCGCGCCGTCGACCACGCGCGACGAAGGATCGATCCGCGGCAATGTCAGCCCTCTATTACGATCATGGCGCCAAGCTCGGCCTCGGCCACGATATCGCCGCGCACCTTGGCTTCGCCGCGGAACCACCACATGTTCTTCCGCCGCCTGATGCGGGTCATGTGGTATTCGAGCACGTCTCCTGGGATGACCGGCTTGGCGGAACTTGGCTTTGTCGATGGTCAGGAAGTAAACGAGTTTGGGCTTGCCCTGCCCTGAAATCGCGCGGATGCAAAGGGTACCCGCCGTCTGCGCCATGCCTTCCAGCACGAGGACGCCGGGCATCACCGGGTTGTTAGGAAAGTGGCCGAGAAATTGCGGTTCGTTGGCGGTAACGTTCTTGATGCCGATGCCGTGTTCGTCGGCGCGGATTTCAATGATGCGGTCGACCAGCAGGAAGGGATAGCGGTGCGGAAGCGCGGCGAGGATTTCGCGAATGCCGATCGCTTCAAGCGTCTCGCCGCTCATGTCGCGCCTCCCCCATGCCGTACGGCGACCTGCATCGTCGGCTCGGCGCAGCCGCCGACATCCGGAATTCGTGCGGCTTTGCCTGCGCTAGAATTTCGTGCCGCCGCCGAACCGGAATTGCTGGATCTGATCGTAACTCTGCTTGGCAAGCGGGAACGAGTAGTCGAAGCGCAGCGGACCGAACGGCGAATTCCAAATCAGACCGACGCCGACGGACGCCCGGATCGCGCCCGAATCAGGGGCGGGCTGCAGGGTTTCGCCAGTAACGTTCCAGAAGGTTGGCCCTTTGTAATCCCATAGCGAGCCGGCGTCCGCGAATATAGCGCCCTTGAGGCCAGCATCCTTGGGCAGGAACGTAAACGGCGCCTGCGCCTCGAGGCTGGCGCCCCAATATAGCGTGCCGCCAAGCGCATCGCCGATGCCATTGATTGACCTGGAGAGCAAATCGCGCGGTCCAAGTCCGTTCGGCGCAAAGCCGCGAACCAGGTTTGGCCCCATCTGGAAATGGTCCAGCATGCGAAGCTCGTGTCCACCCCAGCCGGCGAGATGACCGCCTTGCAGGTGCAGAACGGTTACGACATCGGAAAATATCTCGTAGTAGGTGCGAGTATCGACCGTCGAGCGAAGGAAGTTGACGTCGCCACCGACGCCGGCGAAATCCTGCTTGAACTCGGCGTAAAGACCGGCAGTCGGGTTCCGATTGTTGTCGAGGCTGCTGTAGGCGACGGTGTAGCCAAGCATGGACACCAGCACGGCGCCGGTAGCCAGCTCCTTGCGGACCGCAAGCGAGGATTCACCGTTGGCGTAGCAGATATTGCCAGGCTGCACGCCAGGGCCGACCCCGGCCCGGAAGGCTGCCGCTTCGGGCGTAAACTGACAGTCATCGTACGCTAACGGCAGAGTGATTTCCTGCCTGTAGATGTTGTAGCGAGCTTGGAACGAGAGCTCCTCGTTCAGCGCAAATCCGGCGCGTGTACCGATGCCGGCGGTTTTGCTGTTGTACGAAATGTACTTCGTCGCCAGCGTCTGCTTGCCAATAGAGGTCGAGGCCAACGCCGAGGCGGTTGCCCATGAAGTAAGGCTCGGCGAACGAAAGCTCGAAACCGCGGGCGTATTGGCCGTATTGCACCGCCATTCTGGCGAATTGGCCCTGGCCCAACAGATTGCGCTCGGACGACGCTGAGTTCGGCCATCCAGCCGCTGGCAGTCGAATAGCCGCCGGAGATCGAGAATTCGCCTGTCGGAATTTCCTCAACGTCGACGTTGAGCACGATCCGATCCGGCGCCGAGCCCGGCTCGTTGCTGATCTTGACGTTCTTGAAATAGTTGAGGTTCTTCAGCCTTCGTTCCGCGCGATCGATCAGCGCGCGGTTGTATGCGTCACCTTCGCCGATGTCGAATTCGCGACGGATCACATAGTCGCGGGTACGGGTGTTGCCGCGGATATTGATCCGCTCGATGTACACGCGCGGGCCGTCTTCGACGGTGAACGTAACATTGATGGAGTGGTTGGTCAGATCGCGGTCGCCACGCGGACGGACAACGGCGAACGGATAGCCGCGCCGGGCCACTTCGATTGCGATGTTCTCGACCGACTTTTCCACCGCCTCGGCGTTGTACACGTCGCCGGGGCCGCCCCTGACACGGCCGTACAGAGTTCGCGGATCCACCATCGGCACATTCGACTGAATGTCGATCTTGCCGAACCTGTAGCGCGCGCCTTCGTCGATCGTGAAGGTGACGATGAAGCCCTTCTGGTTAGGGTCGTAAACCGACACGGCCGAAATCACGCGGACGTCGGCATAACCGTGCTTGAGATAGAAGCGGCGGATCAGATCGCGATCGGCTTCGATGCGGTCGGGATCGTAGATGTCGGCCGATTGCAGGAACGACAGGAACGGTATCCACGTCGTTTCCGATGTCTTGATTTCGTCCTTCAGCCGCTGGTCGCGATAGGCATTGTTGCCGACGAAGTTGATCTTCTTGACGCCGGTCTTGTCGCCTTCCTTGATCTCGAACACGAGATCGACGCGGTTGTTCGGAAGCTCGATGATCTTCGGCTCGACACGTGCGTCGAAGCGGCCGTTTCGCCGGTAGATTTCGACGATGCGCTGCACGTCGGCTTGCACGGTCGGACGGGACAACGTGCCGCGGGTCTTCGATTGCACTTCGTTTGAGAGCTGGTCGTCCTTGAGCTTCGAGTTGCCTTCGAACGCGACCCGGTTGATCACCGGATTTTCCACCACGGTCACGATCAGCCGGGCGCCGGACGTGGTTGATGCGCACGTCCTGAAACAGGCCGGTGGCATAGAGCGCCTTGAGCGCTTGATCGATCTTGTAGCTGTCTAGGCGCTCGCCCGGATTGAGCCGGAAGTAGGAGCGGATGGTCTCGGCTTCGACGCGCCGGTTGCCTTCGACGACGATGGCGCTCGCCGGATTGCGCCGCGGCATGGCCGGCGGTCGCAACCGCCCCTACTGCGGTGCAGAAAGCACCCCGGCGAGGACCAAGCCGACCAGGCAAAGGCCCCGAAGCTGCCGCACCCACAAGTTCATGCGCAACGCGCCCTTCCCCACCCTTAACACCGACTGACTGGCGGTATCTCGGACCCTGCTCAGCACCATGTTTCTACAGGCGTTTTTCCCAGTCCGCAACCCGAGCAAATGTGACATTTCTTCCGCTTTTCCTGCGGAAATACCCCACAAAGGCGCCACTTATGATGCCCAAAGCCGCGGCAGCAGCTGAATGGTGTCATTAAAGACTGTAAATATCATCAACATCACGACAATCGCGAAACCAATGCGAAAGCCGATTTCCTGGGCCCGCGTCGAGAGCGGACGGCCCCGGACCGCCTCAATTGCGTAGAACAAAAGGTGACCGCCATCGAGCAAGGGGCACCGGGAACAGGTTCAGCAGCCCGATCGAAACCGACAGCATGGCGGCCAGATGCAGCACCGGCATGAAGCCAAGCGTCGCCACCTGGCCGGAAATCTGCGCGATCCGGATCGGCCCGCCGAGCTGATCGGCGCATTCGCGGCCGGCAAACAGGCCGCCGATATAGGAGAACGTCCGGTCGATGATGAACCAGGTTTCCTTGGCACCGAGCCAGACCGCGCCAGATCGGATCGACGTGCTCGGTCTTCACGTCGGTCGGGGTCATCGAACGGCTGACACCCGAGCACGGCATGGCAGAAGTTGTTGCCGAAGCCGTCCTTGCCCTGCTTGAGCGCGGGCGTGGCCGTCAATGTCATCGGCGTGCCGCCGCGATCGATCTGAAACGTCAGCGTGCGGCCGGCGTTGGCGCTGACGATCCGCTGCATGTCGGAGAAGCTTTCGATCGTCCGGCCATCGATCGCGAGCACCACATCGCCGGGCTGGAGTCCGGCGGCAGCGGCGGCTGAATCGGGCTGCACGGCATCGACACGCGCGGTCGTCGTCTGCCGGCCATAGAGCGCGAAAATCGCGGCAAAGATCACGATCGCCAGGATGAAATTGGCAATCGGCCCGGCGGCGACAATGGCAGCGCGGCGACCCACCGGTTGATAGAAGAAGCTCTGGCGGCGCTCGGCCTCGGTCATGGCGGCGACGGCCGACTCGTCCGGCACGCTTGCGGCGTTGTCATCCCCAAAAAACTTCACGTAGCCGCCGAGCGGGATCCACGACAGCTTCCAGCGGGTTCCGTAGCGATCGTTGAACCCGACAATCTCCGGGCCGAAACCCACAGAAAAAGTTAGCACCCGCACGCCGCACCAGCGCGCGATCAGGAAGTGGCCGAGCTCATGGAAGAAGACGACGACGCTCAATCCGAACAGAAACGGGATGATCCAGCCGGTCCATCCCGCGCCCCAGAGCCCAAAATTGCTGAAAATGTCCATTTCGGACCCGTTCCCACCGGTTCGGCCGCGCCCCAGCCGGTTTCTAGAATGACTTTGCGGCTATTTCGGGCAAGAGGTCATGCGCCAACGATCTTGCCATATGGTCAACGGCAAGAGCTTCATCGATATCTTGGGGTTCCGCAGTGGCATTTCGGCGCTCTGCCGCCTCCAAGCGTCGCCTCGACCAGCTCGGCGATGCCGCCAAAACCGATCCGGCCGGCGATGAAGGCGGCCACGGCGACCTCGTTCGCCGCGTTGAGGATGGTCGGAGCAGCGCCGCCGGTCTCGAGCGCGCGGCGGCCGAGCGCCAGCGCCGGAAAGCGATCCGGGTCCGGCGCCTCGAAGGTCAACGAACCGATCTTTGGCGAGATCGAGCTTGCGCCGCAGGACCATCGATCCGGGTCGGCCAGGCCAGGCAATGCGCGATCGGGATGCGCATGTCGGGCGAGCCGAGTTGCGCCACCACCGAGCCGTCGCGGTATTCGACCATGCCGTGGATGATGGATTGCGGATGCACCAGCACCGCGAGTTGCGCCGGCTCGACCGCGAACAGGTGATGCGCCTCGATCAGTTCGAGGCACTTGTTGAACATGGTCGCGGAATCGATGGTGATCTTCGGACCCATCGACCAGTTCGGATGCTTGAGCGCCTGTTCGAGTTTGGCCGCCGCGCATCGCTTCGCGCGTCCAGGTGCGGAACGGACCGCCGGAGGCGGTGATGACGATGCGGCTCACGTCCTCGCGCGGGCCGGCAGTCAGCGCCTGGAAGATGGCGTTGTGCTCGGAATCGACCGGCAGCACGGTCGTGCCGGCGGCAGCGGCGGTGCGCATGAACATGGCGCCGGCGCAGACCAGGCATTCCTTGTTGGCGAGCGCGACGGTTGCGCCGCGCTTGGCTGCGGCGAGCGTGGGTTTCAGCCCGACCGAGCCGCTCACCGCCGCCATCACCCAGTCTGCCGGACGCTCCGCGGCTTCGATCAGCGCGGCTTCGCCGCTCGCCGCTTGGATGCCGGTGCCGGACAACGCGTCCTTCAGTTCGCCATAGGCCGACGGATCGGCCACGACCGCAAGGCGCGCGTTGAGCTCACGCGCGATCTGCGCAAGCTGCCCGGCGTTCTTGTGCGCGGTCACGGCCTCGACGCGGTATTTGCCGTTGCCGCGCTTGAGCAGATCGACGGTGCTCATTCCGACCGAGCCGGTTGCGCCGAGCACGGTGACGGTGCGGATGTCCGACGTAGAGCCTCAGTTGGGCGCGCAGTTGGGGATTAACGACCTGCATCACTCACCATACCATGAGGCCCCGCGCGGGGGCATCCAGTCCGCCGTGGGCAATTCCGATCAATGCGCCCGCGGCCGCGGCCGCAACGAAGCCGTCGAGCCGATCCATCAGCCCGCCATGGCCTGGGATGAGTTGGCTCGCGTCCTTGGCGTTGAATTGGCGCTTGATCGCGGACTCCGCGAGATCGCCCGCCTGCGAGACGACGGAGAGAACGAATGCAACCACCGCCGCGGCAGACAAGTCCGCCGACGCCGAATTGGCGCGGCCACCACGACGCCGCCGACCACGCCCGCCACGGTTCCGCCGATTGCGCCCGACCAGGTCTTGTTCGGGCTCACCCGCGGCATCAGCTTTGGCCCGCCCACCGCTCGCCCGACGAAATAGGCCGTGATGTCGGTCAGCCAGACGATCACGAACAGAAACAAGATCGCAGCGAACCCGAAGCTCTGCATCGCGCCGCAGCAGCACCGGCGCGATCAGGATCGCCGCCGCGTAAACGAGGCCGACGGCACACCAAACTCGCCGAACCTTGGACGCGAGCGCGGCGACACCGAGGAAGCCGAGCGCGATCAGTGCGACCGCGATGCCGGGGCGATCCAAAGCGAGCAGACGCCGCCGAGCCGGCGAGCGTGAGCGCGCCGGTCGCCAGCACCGGATTGCGATCATGCGCGCAGACCAGCGTGTCCCATTCCCACAGCACGGCGAGCGCGGCGAGCGCCCAGAACGCGATGAATACAACGCCGCCGAAATAGGCAGCCGCGATCGCAAGCGGCGCCAGCACCAGCGATGACAGCGACGCGCAGCGCGAGATTGCTGCGACCGGCCAAGGGCGACAGCCCGGATGGATTCTCGTCGGCCGGCTTGGCTCCGGCCACGGCTACGAGCCAGTCTGCGCGATCAACCCGCCGAACCGCCGTTCGCGGCGGTGATATTCGGCAATCGCGCTTTCCAGCGCGGCGCGGTCGAAATCGGGCCAATAGGTCGGTACGAACACCAGTTCGCTATAGGCGGCCTGCCACAGCAGGAAGTTGGACAGCCGCTGCTCGCCGCTGGTGCGGATGATCAGATCGGGGTCGGGCAGGTCCGGCGCATCGAGGTTCTGGCCAACGAGATCGGCGCTCATCGTCGGCAGGATCGATCGCGCCTTCCTTGATCATGGCGGCGATCCGAGCGGCCGCGCGCGCGATCTCCTGGCGCGCGCCGTAGTTGAAGGCAACGACCAGCGTCAGCCCGTCGTTGTCCTTGGTCAGCTCCTCTGCCTCCTCCAGCAACCGCCGGATGTCCGGATCGAGATCGCCGCGCTCGCCGATTACGCGCACCTTGACGCGGTTCTGGTGCAGTTCGGCCAGGTCGTTGCGGATAAAGCGGCGCAACAGGCCCATAAGGTCGCGAATTTCAGACGGCGGCCGCGACCAGTTCTCCGCGCTGAAGGAAAAGATCGTGAGAAAGGAAATGCCGATTTCGCCGGCGGCGCGGACGGTCTTGCGCAAGGCTTCGACCCCGCGCCGATGCCCCTCCCCGCGCGGCAGTCCGCGCGCCGACGCCCAGCGGCCGTTGCCATCCATGATGATGGCGACGTGTCGCGGCGTGGCAAACGCGGATAGTGGAATTGGATTCTGCGGCATGGCGAAACGGATCAGACCGTCATGATCTCCTTTTCCTTGGCGGACAGCAGGTGGTCGATATCGATAATCGCCTGATCGGTCGTCTTCTGGACTTCATTGTCCATGCGCTTGTGATCATCCTGGCTGATCTGATGATCCTTCTCCAACTTCTTCAGCGCGTCCATGCCGTCGCGGCGCACGTGGCGGACCGCGACCTTGGCGGTCTCGGCGTATTTGTGCGCAACCTTGACGAGTTCCTTGCGGCGTTCCTCGTTGAGCTCCGGAATCCGCAGATGGATCACCTGCCCTTCGCTGGACGGCGTCAATCCGAGATTGGCGGCCATGATCGCCTTTTCCACCGCATTGAGCATCGAGCGGTCCCACACCTGCACGCTGATCATGCGCGGCTGCGGAATGCTGACGGTGGCGAGCTGATTGAGCGCCATGCTCTGGCCATAGGCTTCGACGTGGATCGGGTCGAGCAGATGCGCCGAGGCGCGGCCGGTGCGCAGCCCGTTGAGTTCGGTCTTGAGCACGCTGAGCGCGCCCTGCATGCGCCGTTTGAGTTCGTTGATGTCATAACCCGATGCCATGTGCCCCCTCCCTTGCCGTCCTTCCGAGCACTCGCCTGCATCACCGAAATTGGCGCGGTCGTGCGCCCGAAACCAAATTATCCGCCGACGACGGTGGCGCGGCCCTTGCCGCGCAGCACCGCCTCGATCGCCCCCGCCTTCGCAATAGAGAATACGATGATAGGCATACTGTTTTCGCGGGCAAGCGCGAAGGCGGTGGCATCCAGAACCTTCAGATCCCGGTCGAATGCCTCCTGCAGCGATATTCGGTCGTAGCGCTTGGCCTTCGGGTCCTTTTTCGGGTCGGCGCTATAGACACCGTCGACGTTGGTCGCCTTGAGCACGGCGTCGCATTCCATCTCGGCGGCGCGCAGCACGGCGGTGGTGTCGGTGGTGAAGAACGGATTGCCGGTGCCGCCGGCGAATACGACGATCCGGTTTTCTTCGAAATGACGAAGCGCCTGCCCGCGCTCGTAGGTTTCGCAGACTTGCGGCATGTTGAGCGCCGACATGGTGCGGGCCGGCGCGCCGAGTCGTTCGATCGCGGCCTCCAGAACGAGCCCGTTCATCACCGTCGCCAGCATTCCCATCGCATCGGCGGTCGGCCGCGACAGGCTCTTGCCCGACATCTTGACGCCGCGAAGGATGTTACCGCCGCCGACCACGACGCCGAGCGTGACACCCGCCGCGCGCGCGGCGATGACGTCTTTGGCGATGCGGTCGATGGTCGGCTGGTGAATGCCGAAGCCTTCGGGTCCGGACAGGGCTTCGCCGGACACCTTCACGATCACGCGGCGGTAGGCGGGCATGCTGGCTGCCTTGGCCATTCCAGTGCCTCTGTCGTCGCCCGCCAATAGGTCGTGCTGCTATTTCACCTGATTGCCAGACGTGTCGTCAGCTTCTTCACGCCCGATGCCGCCGCAACTTCGGCCGCGAAATCGGATTCCTGCTTCTCGACGCCTTCGCCGAGCTTGTAGCGCACGAAGCCCGTGACCTTGATCGGCGCACCGACCTTGCCCTCGGCTTCCTTCAGCGCCTGCGCCACGCTCTTCTTGTCGTCGTGAATGTAAGGCTGATCGAGCAGGCAGACCTCCTTGTAATAGGTCTTCAAGCCCGACTCGACGATCTTCTCGATCATCGCGGCGGGCTTGCCCTGCGCCTTGAATTTTTCGGCGAGCACGTCCTTCTCGCGCGCGACTGTGGCGGGATCGAGCCCGGAAGGATCGACCGCCTGCGGATTGGCGGCGGCGACATGCATGGCAAGCAGCCGGCCGAGCGCGGCGAGTTCGTCGGCCTTGCCCGCAGATTCCAGCGCCGACGAGGACGCCCATCTTGCCGGCACCCTCGATCACCGCGTTGTGCACGTAGCTGCCGACCGCACCCTTGCCGACCGAAAGCCCGGCGGCGCGGCGCAGGGTCATGTTCTCGCCGATCTTGGCGATGGTCTCAGAAATGTCTTCGGCGATGGTGCGGCTGCCGGTCTTGGCGGCCTTGATCTTCTCGACGTCGGCGCCGACGTCGAGCGCGACGTTGGCGATCATCTTGACCAGGCCCTGGAACAGATCGTTGCGCGCGACGAAGTCGGTCTCGGAGTTGACCTCGACCACGACGCCCTTGGTGCCCTTCACCGCGACGCCGACCAGAGCCTTCCGCGGCGACGCGGTCGGCTTTCTTGGCGGCCTTCGACAAGCCCTTCTTGCGCAGCCAATCGACCGCGGCATCGACGTCGCCTGACGTCTCGCCGAGCGCGGACTTGCAATCCATCATGCCCGCGCCGGTCATCTCGCGCAGGTCCTTGACCATCTGTGCAGTGATTTGAGCCATTGTTCCAATCCGTTGCTGAGCAAGCCCCGTGGGCGCGGAGACAAATCCGCGCCCGCCTGCTCGGCCGTCAGCTACTCGGCCGTCAATTCCTTGGCCTTGGCGACCCAACCCTGGACGCGGCCGGGAAGTCCGACCTCTTCGCCGACGTTGTGGGCGGCCTCGGCGCTCAGCTCGGCAATCTGCGTGTAATGGAAGATGCCGAGGTCGTTGAGCTTCTTCTCGATCGCGGGCGATACGCCGGTGAGCTTCTTGAGATCGTCGGCGACGCCGCGCGGACCGGGCAGCGGCTCGAAGCCCAGACCCTTTTCCTCCGGCTTCGGCAGATCCTCGATCATCGGCTTCTCGGCCGCACCCAGGTCGACGCCCATGCTGCCCTGCGAGCGCGAGATGCCGTCGAGCGCTGCACGCGCGACCAGATCGCAGTACAGCGTGATGGCACGGCTGGCGTCGTCATTGCCGGGAACGACATAGGTGATGCCGTCGGGATCGCTGTTGGTGTCGACGATGGCCGCGACCGGCACGCCGAGCCGGCGCGCCTCCTTGATCGCGATGTCTTCCTTGTTGGTGTCGATCACGAACACCAGGTCGGGCAGTCCGCCCATGTCCTTGATGCCGCCGAGCGAACGGTCGAGCTTGTCGCGCTCGCGCTGCAGGTCGAGGCGCTCCTTCTTGGTGTAGCCGGAGGCCTCGTTGGAGGACAGCATCTCTTCGAGCTTGCGCAGACGCGCGATCGAGCCGGAGATGGTCTTCCAGTTGGTCAGCGTGCCGCCGAGCCAGCGCGAGTTGACGTAATACTGCGCGCAACGCTTGGCCGCTTCGGCGATGCCGTCCTGCGCCTGACGCTTGGTGCCGACGAACAGGATGCGGCCGCCCTTGGCGGCAACGTCGCTGACGGCTTCCAGTGCCTTGTGCAGCATCGGCACGCTTTGGGCGAGGTCGATGATGTGGATGTTGTTGCGGGTGCCGAAGATGTAATTACCCATCTTCGGGTTCCAGCGGTGGGCCTGATGGCCGAAGTGAACGCCAGCTTCCAAAAGCTGACGCATGCTGTAGTCGGGCAGCGCCATGGTCTTCTCCGGTTGTTCCGCCGCGGACGTGTGGGCTTCGGCCAAGGGAAATCGCTCCAAGGGCCGGGAGCCACCGGACGGCCTATATGGCCAAGTCCGCGTGTGAGATGGGCTGCATATAGCGGCAGGTCCCCACCGACGCAAGAAACAATCGGATTTTGGTCCGATTATTGGCTTTTGTCGGAAATCGGGTGCTCCGCCGCCCCGGATTCGGCCGGCCGCAGCAGGGTGCCCGGCCAGGTCGTTCAGCGCCGGCCGCGGCAGCTCGTGGAACGGCAATGGCCGCACTAGGTCGATGGTGAGGAGGCCCAGCCGAGCGGTCAGCAGACCATTGACCATGCCCTCGCCGAGCCGGGCCGACAGTCGCGCCGCGATGCCATGGCCGATCACCTGCTGCACCACGCTGTCGGTCAAGGCCACGCCGCCGGTCACCGCCAGATGCGACACAACCTGCCGGAGCAGCTTCAGCACGCCCAGCGCGCCCGGCCGGCCGCCATACAGCACGGCGAGCTTGCGAATGAGGCGCGAGCGCGTTGACCAGCACGAAGATCATGTCGACCGCGGCGCGCGGGCTAATGGCGGTGACGACGGAGACACGCTTGCTTGCTGCGACCACCAGCCGCCGCGCCTCGATATCCAGCGGGCTCATCAGTTCGCGCTCGGCGAGGCGAACGAGGTCGCGCCCGTCGATGATGTCGGCGCAATGCTCTTCGAGCCGGGCGCGGGCGCGGGCCAGCCGCGGGATGCGCCGGGTGAGCGAGAGCATGTCGGCAATGAGCGCCCTGCCCCGATCGCGGTCGTCGGTTTCGATGATAGTCAGCGCGCGCTCGCGCAGCGCCTCCACCGTCGACAACCGTGCGAGGCCGATGATTTCGCGGAGCATCACCACCAGCAGCGCCAATCCCGCGAGCAGCGCCAGCGCGAGCCCGACCGCGCCAAGCCATGGCGCGCGGGCGTACAGATCTTCGACCAGATTGGTGACGGCCAATCCGAGCGCCAGCAGCACAAGGCCGGACAACGCCGACCAGAACAGCGCGCCCCAGGCAAAACGGCGTTTGGCGGGGATCGGCACGGCAACGAGATCGGTCGAGAGTTCCGGCGCGGTCACCACCGTAGCAGCGGCGGGGCGCGGTGCTTCATCCGGCTTGGCAATGACGAGGCGCGGATCGTCCACGCTGAAGATTGCGGGCTTGCGCAAGGTTTCGGTCATCGCAGCCGGTCCCCGATCAGGAATTGCAGCGCGCGGTCGAGGCGAATGTGGGGCAAGGCGGGAATGCCGTCATCCGTCTCCTCCAGCATGGGCGGCCGAAACCGGATCGAGCGGAAATCGCCGCCCTGCAAACTTTCTCCAGGCAGATCGCCTGGAAAGAACGCCATTTCGGTCCTGCCGTCGAAATGCCGGCCGTCGCTCCACTCGCCGGGCGTCGCAACGCCTACGATCGACGGCAGGCCGCCGGCCTCGCCGCGAACCAACGCTTCCCGGGTGGCGCGGACTGCCGCGAGCGCGATCACATCGACCTCGGCGCCGGAACCACCGGCGCGGGCAATGGCGCGTTCCGTCATTTGCTTGAGGATCGCTTCGAGGCGGTCATGGGTGGAGTGATGCAACTGATCCGCCTTGGTCGCTGCAAACAGCAGACGGTCGACGCGGGGCTTGAACAGCGCGCTGAGCCAGCCGCCGCGCCCGACATGGAAGCAGTCAAGTACCGCCACCATCGCGTCCTGCAAGTCACGCATCGCCTCCGGTCCCGCGTCGAGGGCGGCAAGCACGTCGACCAGTACGATCTGCCGGTCGAGCCGCGCGAAGTGGTCGCGAAAGAACGGACGCACCACCGCGTCGCGGTATGAATCGTAGCGTCGCTGCATCATCGACCAGACCGTCCCGGATGACGGTTGTCCCTCACCAGGCAGCGCAAGCGGCGCGAATGTCAGCGCCGGCGAGCCTGCCAGGTCTCCCGGCATCAGGAAGCGGCCCGGCCCGATCATGCTGAGCGTCTGGTGCTGCCTGACGGCGGGCCTGAAGATGATCGGTGAACAGCCGCGCCGCTTCGATCGCCGCGTACTCGTCGGCGGGTCCGAGCGGGTCGATCGAACCGACGCGTTGCAGAAATGCCGCGGGCAGCGGCGGCCTCGTCGTCCGCCGCAGATGCGCCAGCGTCTCCGCCGACCATTGCTCGTAACTCTTGTCCAGCAGCGGCAGGTCGAGCAGCCATTCGCCGGGATAGTCGACGATGTCGAGCGTCAGCGTGCGCATATAACCGCTCGCGGTCTGGTACTCGATGACGTACGCGAAGCTCGCTGACCTGCCGGGTCGAGTGCGGCCATTCACGCTCGATAACCACCGAACGGACATGGCGCTCGTAGTCGAAGCGCGGCACCGCGTCATCGGGCTGCGGCACAAGCTTGGCGCCGGCGATGCGCCCGCTGGCGAGCGGCTCGAACACCGGAAAACGGCCGCCGCGCAGCAGGCCATGCAGCAGCGCCGTGATGAACACCGTCTTGCCGGCGCGCGACAGGCCGGTCACGCCCAGCCTTACGGTTGGATGAAGCAAATGCTCGCCGAATTCCGCGAACGCGCGCGCCGCCAGCCTTGTCTGTTCAATGATGTCTGAGACGGTCGGCATCACGGTGCGTAGGATGTGGGTCTGAGCGCGCGGTGGCGCAAGGCCGACCGGAGCGGGTCAGGTCACCGCGGCGGCATCGCGCAGGCTGTCGGCCAGCGCGGCGCGGCGCATATAGGCCTTGGCGGTCTCCGGGTTTTCGGCGGTGCGGCGCAGCTCGTCGAAATTCGTCTTCCGCACGGCCGGATCGCGCTCCTCCATCAGCCGCTTGTTGGCGATGGTCTGTGCCTGGACGTATTTCACCGCGGCGTGGCGGCGCTGGCGGCTGTAGAGATCGAGCAAGGTCGTCGCCCGCCTCGCCGTGGATGACGCGGGCGAGCTTGTCGGCGAGGTTGATGCCGTCGTGGATGCCGCCATTCATGCCCATGCCGCCAATCGGATTGTTGACATGCGCGCTGTCGCCGGCGAGCAGAACGCGGCCTTTACGGAAGGTCGCGGCGACGCACTGGTGCGCGCCATAGACGTTGACGTATTCGATCTCGTAGCGGCCGCTGTTGGGAAAGAACGTCTGCAAGCGACCCTCGATCCGATCGGGCGACAGCGCGATTTCGTCTGTCTCTTCGGCCCGGATCGGCATGATCGCACGCCACAGGCCCGGCGGCCGCTTGCCCTGCACCTTGAACAGATTGCACCACTCGTTCGGGTCGGAAAAATAATTGCGAAAGGCGACCTTGGGGTTGGCGACGCCGAAGTCGAAGCTCGTGGCGATCTTGATGAAGCGCTCGGGATAGGTGAAACCCTCGAACTCGATGCCGGCAAGCTTGCGGACCGTGCTGCGCCCGCCGTCGCAGCCGATCACATAATCGGCGCGCAGCCGCTCGATGCCGGATGGCGTGCTCACCTCGACATCGACGCCATCCGCCGTCTGGACCAGGCCAGTGATGGCATGTGAAAAGCGGACGTCGAAGTCTTCGGCGTTGCCGTATTCTGCAGCGATCGAGGCGGTCAATTTGTACTGCTCGTATTGCAGGACGTAAGGAAAACGGAATTCGTCACGCATCAGGCCAAGATCGAACTCGGCCACCACCGAATGCGAGACGCGATCGTGGAAGCGATACGCGCTGGAGATCAGCCCGAGCGGAATGATCTTTTCGGTCACGCCGAGGTCGTCGAGCATCTCCAAGGTTGAGGGATGCAGCGAGGCCGCACGCTGGTCCTCGACAGGCGCCGGCTCCTGCTCGAAAACGGTGACTGCAACGCCCCGTCGGTTGAGCGCCAGCGCGCACACCATGCCGACCGGACCGGCTCCGACGATGACAACGCGCGCGCCTGCGTTCGATCCTGTCATGCCGGCCTTGCGCGCGTCCTGCCTATTTCATCGCCGCGGCAATGTCGTCCTTCACGGCGAGCCAGGCTTCCTTATCGGTTGCCATGGTCTTGGCCATTTCCCCCGGCGTGCTGCCGGACGGCTCGACCCCGACCTTGAGGAGCTTATCGGAAAATTCCGCGGTCTTCACGGCGTTGGCAAGAGCCTTCGATATCTGAACGACAATCTCAGGAGGCGTGCCCTTCGGCGCGAGAATGCCGTTGTAGGTTGCGACGAACGGCGACGGCAGCGTTTCCGAAATGGTCGGCACGTTGGGTAGATGGCGCGAGCGTTCCTTGCTGCTAATGCCAAGCGGCTTTACTTTATTCGTACCCATATGAGGCATCAGCTCGACCGGGCTGGCCGAGAGCATCTGGACGTTACCGGCAAACATATCGATGAACGCCGGCCCGACCCCGCGGTACGGCACGTGAATCATCTCGAGCCCGGCGTTCTTGAGAAACAGCATCGATGAAACATGCGTGGTGCTGCCGGCGCCAGCCGAAGCGTAGGTGTAGATACCCGGCTTCTTCCTCACCTCGGCGATGAACTCGGCGAGCGTATCCGCCGCGAAGCCTTGGTTGACCGTGACAACGAACGGCGTCGAGGCGACGATCGAAACCGGCTCGAAATCCTTGTCGGCGTCGTAGTTGACCTTGGCGGTCAACGGCGACAGCGTCAGCAGCGCGATCGGGCCAAACAACAGCGTATAGCCGTCGGGCTTGGCCCGCGCCGCATTGGCTGTGCCGATGGCGCCGCCGGCGCCGACCTCGTTCTGCACGATGAAGGTCTGCTTGAACGCGGCCTGCAACTGCTCGGCGCTCAGGCGCGCCAGCACGTCGCTGATGCCGCCAGCTGCGTAGGGCACGATCAGCGTGACCGGACGGTCTGGCCAAGCCGCATGTGCCGCGGTCGCGCACAACGCGCATGCGGTAGCGACGATCCGAGTGAAAACCTTGAGCGTGGTCTGGAACTTGAGCATGGATTTGACCCTTTCGTGACGATCCCCAACGGGATTGAAGCCTTCCATGCAGGCGTTGTGCCAAGCCGTCTTGAGCCGAAAGCAGATCAGGCCGGCTTTACATCCTTCACAGCACCCTTCCACCCGCTCTCGGTGACGTCGAACACGATGCCTTCCGGGGTCTTGTACTTGACCTCGTAATAGACGTTCGGGCCCGTCTCCTTGCGGCCTGTGACATAGGCGCCGCCTGCTGCGGTGATCTTCTTGTCCATCTCCTCGACGCTATCCACCCACATGCCGAAGTGGATGAGGCCCAATGGATTCTTCTGGTTCTCCATGCCAGCGACCGGCTCGTCGCCGAAGTTCAAGAGCGCGACGTTGAAGATGCCGTCGGTCATGTAAATACCGCGCTGCGCATTGCCGGCGCGGGTCATGCCGAACGCCTCCTCGAAAAACTTCGCGGTCTTCTCCGGATCGCGGACGGAAATGGCGATGTGGCGCAGCTTGTTGGCCATGACAGGCTCCCGAAATGTGATTGCCCGCACTATCGCCTCTTGGCGGAGTCTGGGTCAACCGCCCGGTTATGGCGCTCGCTAGATGAGCTGGACGTCGAGCACGCCCGGCACGGCCTTGATGGCGCCGGCGATCTGCGGCGAGACCTTGAAACGGCCCGGCAGCTTGACCTCGACTTCGGCGCCGCCGCCGAGTTGGAGCACCATGCTGACCTCGCCGTCGCCCTTGCCGTCGAGCCGCTTGGCGACGGGCTCGATGGGCGTCTGATCGCGCAGGAATACGCGCAGGCCCTTCTGCAGCTTGGAGGCGGCCTGATCGAGCGGCTCGGCGGACTGAATGCGGGCGCGGATCTCGTCGCCCTGCGCCTCTGCGCTGAGAAACAGCAGCACCGGCGCACCCGGTTCGAGGATGTCGCGATACTGCTGCAAACCCTCGGCGAACACGATCGCCTCGTAATGTCCGGACGGATCAGACAGACCGAAGATTCCCATCTTGTTGCCGGTCTTGGTGCGGCGCTCGGTGCGCGAGACCACGGTGGCCGCGACCCGGCCGGCGCTGGCGCCGGATTTCACCGAGCGCGAGAATTCGACCCAGGACTGCACCTTGAGCTTTTGCAGCAGCGAGGCGTATTCGTCGAGCGGATGGCCGGACAGGAAGAATCCGATGGCGTCATATTCGCGCTGCAAGCGATCGGCCGCCAGCCAGGATTCCACTGCGGGGATTGCGATCGTTTCGCGATTGGCCAATCCGCCGAACATATCGTTCTGCCCGACCGACACCGCCTCGTGGGTGCGCTGCGCGGTCGACATCATCGCATCGACGGCGGCATGAGCTCTCGCGCGGTTGCCTTCGATCGTATCGAAGGCGCCTGAGGCGGCGAGGCTTTCCAGCACGCGCTTGTTGACCGCGCGCGGATTGATGCGACTGGCAAAATCGGTCAGGTCGGTGAACGGCTTGTCGCCACGTGCAGCCACGATGCTGTCGACCGCCTGCCGGCCCACGCCCTTAAGCGCTGCAAGCGCATAATAGATCGTGTTGCCCTCGACCTCGAACGCCGCGCCCGAGCGGTTGACCGACGGCGGCTCGACCTTGATGTCGAGCCGCTCGGCCTCGGCGCGGAATTCCGAAAGCTTGTCGGTGTTGCCCATGTCGAGCGTCATCGACGCCGCCATGAACTCCACGGGATGGTTCGCCTTCATGTAGGCGGTCTGGTAGGCGACCAACGCGTAGGCTGCGGCGTGGCTCTTGTTGAAGCCGTATTCGGCGAAACGCTCCAGCACGTCGAAGATAGCGTCCGCCTGCGAACGCTCGATGCCGCGGTCGGTCGCGCCTTTGACGAAGTCCTTGCGCTGCGCCTGCATCTCCGAGCGAATCTTCTTACCCATGGCGCGGCGCAGCAGATCCGCCTGTCCGAGCGTATAGCCGGCCAGGATCTGCGCGGCCTGCATCACCTGTTCCTGATAGACAATGACGCCGTAGGTTTCCTTCAGGATCGGCTCGAGCTTGGGGTGGATGTAGTCGGGCTGCTCCGTCCTGTGCTTGCGCGCGCAGTAGGTCGGGATGTTCGCCATCGGACCGGGCCGATAGAGCGCGACAAGCGCGATGATGTCCTCGAAACGGTCGGGCCGCATGTCGAGCAGCGCCCGCCGCATGCCCTGACTTTCCAGTTGGAAGATGCCGACCGCTTCCGCGCGCGACAACTGATCGTAGGTCTTCTTGTCGTCGAGCGGAATCGCCGAAAGGTCGAGCTCGATGCCACGCTGCTTGAGCAGCCGCACGGCCGTTTGCAGCACCGTCAGCGTTTTGAGGCCGAGGAAGTCGAACTTCACTAGCCCGGCCTGCTCGACCCATTTCATGTTGAACTGGGTCACCGGCATGTCGGATTTCGGATCGCGGTACATCGGCACCAGTTCCGAAAGCGGCCGGTCGCCGATCACGATGCCGGCGGCATGCGTCGAAGCGTGGCGGTAGAGACCCTCGAGCTTGAGTGCGATATCGAAGGCGCGCTTGACGATCGGATTTGAATCGCGCTCGGCTTGCAGCTTGGGTTCGCCCTCGATGGCCTTGGCGAGCGTTACCGGTGCCGCCGGGTTCTGCGGCACGAGCTTGCACAGCTTGTCGACCTGCCCGTAAGGCATTTCCAGCACGCGGCCGACATCGCGCAGCACGCCACGCGCCTGCAAGGTGCCGAAGGTGATGATCTGCGCCACCTGGTCGCGACCGTAGCGCTCCTGCACGTAGCGGATCACCTCGTCGCGGCGGTCCTGACAAAAATCGATGTCGAAGTCCGGCATCGACACGCGCTCGGGATTGAGGAAGCGCTCGAACAGCAGATCGAAGCGAAGCGGGTCGAGATCGGTGATGGTCAGCGCATAGGAGACGAGCGAGCCCGCCCCCGAGCCACGGCCAGGCCCGACCGGAATGCCCTGCTCCTTGGCCCACTGGATGAAGTCGGAAACGATCAGAAAGTAACCGGGATATTTCATCCCGTCGATCACCTTCAACTCGAAGGCCAGACGCTCGCGGTATTCGTCAGGCGTGCGGCCGGGCGCAAGCCCATGCGACTGGATGCGGCGATCGAGGCCCGCTTCGGCGCGGGTGCGCAATTCGCCGCCCTCGTCCACCGCGCGGTCGCCGACCGAGAAGCGCGGCAGGATTGGCCTTTCGGTCCGCGGACGGAACGCACAGCGCTGCGCGATCTCGACGGTTGAGGCCAGCGCCTCCGGCAGGTCGGCGAACAGCGCGGCCATCTCCGCGCGGCTCTTGAAGTAGTGCTCGGCGGTGAGCTGGCGGCGGTCGGTCTCGGCCACCACGCGACCCTCGGCAATGGCAATCAGCGCGTCGTGGGCGTCGTAGTCCTCGCGCTTGGCGAAGAACGGCTCATTGGTGGCGACGAGAGGAATGTCCCTGGCATAGGCAAGCTCGATCAGCGCGCCTTCCGTAAGCCGCTCACCCGGCGTGCCGTGGCGCTGTAACTCCATATAGAGCCGGTCGCCGAACAGCCGCTGGAGCACCACGCAGCGGGCGGAGGCGAGCTCGGCCTGGTTGGCGACGATTGCTGTATCGAGGGGGCCACCCGGCCCGCCGGTCAAAGCGATCAGGCCGTCGCACGCCCCTTCCAACCACGTCAGCTTCAAGTGCGGCTTTTCGGTCGATGGCGTTTCGAGGAAGGCTCGCGAGCAGAGTTGCATCAGACTGCGATAGCCGGCCTCGCGCGCGGCAAGCAGCACGATCCGCGGTAAGGCCCGCACCCGTCCGGCAAGCCTTGGATCCCGCGTCTCATCGCCGAAATCGAGCGCAAGCGCGCAGCCGAGGATCGGCTGGATGCCGTAGCCAGCGAGCTTTTCGGAAAATTCGAGCGCCCCGAACATGTTGTCGGTGTCGGTCAGCGCCAGCGCCGGCTGATAATCCGCCTTGGCGAATTCAGCGAGGCGGCTGATGGTCAGCGCGCCTTCGAGCAGCGAATAGGCGGAATGCGTGTGCAAATGCACGAAGCCGGGATCGGTCGCCACGCTGGAGCCTCTGAATTCAATCGCTTCGGCGAAGCCTTACGCGATTCTCTGAGTGCCATCTGGTGAGGACACCCCGCAATCGGAACCCGGCGATTGAAGCGGTTTGTCCCCCGGCCATTGCGCCGGCGGGTGCCGCCGCAATCCTTGGAGGGCGGACCGCGAGGGACGGCGAACCGCCGTCATGGCACGGGAGCCGGGCAAGCCCGGGTTCCGATGCCATCCACGTCCGATCGGGGGATGGGGCTGGGACGTGAATACCCGCGGCAGACGGGTATGACGAGCGGTTGGGGACCGCGAAGGCAAGAACGAGTACGCAAACGCTACCAACGCCTACCAAGCACGCTCAGATGACACTGGTACTTCGCCGAAATGACTCACAAGGTTCCAAGAACCTGCGCCCACACGGCGATCATGCCGAGAAACAGGGCAATCGAGGTCAATGCGGCAGCTTCCTCCACGACGGCGCGAAACATGATGTCCTCCCTGAACGAAGGAAGAACATAGTTCATGTTATGTTCTTTTGTCAAGCGCCGATTGTTGTCCCGTTGTTCCAATGTGTTAGGTCCCTCCCGCCGAGACCGGCCCAAACGTCTAGAAGTTCACGCGGACTGGGAAATTCATGAACATCGCTGAGGTTCAACTCGTTCGGAAAGGCGTCCTTGGCGTCGCCGTGCTGGTCGGTATTTTGATGTATGCGCTGACCAACTCGACGCATTCGGCGGGGGGAAGCTCCCACGAGATGATCGAGTGGCTCGGCATCGTTTTGATTGTCGTGTGCATCCTCGGCCGCACCTGGTGCACGCTTTACATCGGCGGCCGCAAGAACGAGGAGTTCGTCACCGAGGGTCCCTACTCGGTCTCGCGCAACCCGCTGTATTTCTTTTCCATCCTTGGCGCGGCTGGCGCTGGCGCGCAGCTTGGCAGCGTGGTGCCTGCGATTGTCTTCGGTGCTCTGGCGTGGATGGTTTTTTATGTCGTCGTGTTGCAGGAACAACACCTGCTGCTGAACCGCTATGGTGCAGCGTACGAAAACTACACCGCGACTACGCCGCGCTTCATGCCCAATCCGAGGCTGTGGCGGGATGCGCCGTCCGTGACGGTCAAGCCGCCAAAAATGGTGCGCACCTTCGTCGACGCCATGGCCTTTCTGTTGTCGGTGCCGGTTGCGGAGGCCTTCGAGCAACTGCAGAAAATCGGCATTCTGCCCGTGCTCATGCACCTACCGTAAACGTCACGGCAACTCGACGATCAGCCCGTCGCGGATCGTCACGCGGCGGTCCATGCGCGCCGCGATTTCCATGTTGTGGGTGGCGAGCATCACGGTGAGGCCCGACGCCTTGATCAACTGCGCAAGCGCGTGGAACACATGGTCGGACGTGCGCGGATCCAGATTGCCGGTCGGCTCATCCGCCAGCAGAAGACGTGGCACGTTGGCGACCGCGCGCGCGATCGCAACCCGTTGCTGCTCGCCGCCCGAAAGCTCCGCCGGCCGGTGCGTCAACCGCTCGGCAAGGCCCAGATAGGACAACAGCTCGCTGGCGCGCTGATGCGCCTCCTCGCGCGCCAATCCGCGGATCATCTGCGGCAGCATGACGTTCTCGACCGCCGAGAATTCCGGCAGCAAATGATGCGCCTGATAGACGAAGCCGATCGAGTTGCGCCGCATGCGCGTGCGGACGACATCCGAGAGAGCCGCGGTGGGCTCGCCATCGAGAAAGACCTCGCCGCCGTCGGCGTGCTCGAGCAACCCCGCGATGTGCAGCAGCGTCGATTTGCCGGCGCCCGAGGGCGCCACCAGTGCGACCGACTGGCCCGGCCAGATGGCAAGCTCGCCGCCCTTGAGGATTTCCAGCACCGCGTCGCCCTGATGGTAGCGCCGCTCGACCTGGTGCAAAAAGACGACCGGTGTTTCCTTGTCGGCCATCGGCTAGCTCATTCATACCGCAGCGCTTCGACCGGATCGAGGCGCGCCGCGCGCCAGGACGGGTAAAGCGTGGCCAGCAACGAAAGCGCCAGCGCCATGACAACCACCGCCGTGGTCTCTCCCACGTCGAGGTCGGCCGGCAGCCGCGACAGGAAATAGAGCTCAGGCGAAAACAGTTCGGTGTTCGTGAGCCAGGACATGAATTGCCGGATCGACTCGATGTTGAGGCAAACCAAAAGCCCCACGAGAAAGCCCACGAAATCGCCGATCACGCCGATGGCCGCGCCCGTGATCAGGAATACCCGCATGATCGAGCCCTGCGAAGCTCCCATGGTGCGCAGGATGCCGATGTCGCGGCCTTTGTCCTTCACCAGCATGATCAGGCTCGACGCGATGTTGAACGCCGCCACCAGCACGATCAGCGTGAGGATCAGGAACATCACGTTGCGCTCCACCTGAAGCGCGCTGAAGAACGTGGCATTACGCTGCCGCCAGTCGACCATGAAGATCGGCCGCTTGGCGGCGTCGGTCACCATCTGCCGGTATTGTACGATCTTGTCGGGATTGTCGGTGTAGACCTCGATCGCGGTGACGTCGTTGTTGCGGTTGAAATAGGCCTGTGCCTCGGCGAGCGGCATAAAGACGAAGGCGGCGTCGTATTCCGACATGCCGATCTCGAACACCGCGGCGATCTTGTAGACCTTGATGCGGGGCGTGGTGCCCATCGGGGTGACGGCGCCGCGCGGCGAAACGAGCGTCACGCTGTCACCCGCGCGCAATGTCAGTTGATCGGCGAGCCGGCGGCCAATCACCACCCCCTGCCCCTGATCGAAGCCTTCCAGCGTGCCCTGCTTAATGTTCTTGGCAATCGAGGTCAGGCCGGCGAGATCCTCGCCGCGGATCCCGCGGACGAGCACGCCAGCGGCATTGAACGGGGATGAAGCCAGCGCTTGGCCCTCGACGATCGGCACCGCCAAGCGGATGCCTTCAATCTTGGACAGACGCTCGGCCACGGCCTGGTAGTCGGTGAGCGGCGATTCCAGCGGTTGCACCAGCAGGTGGCCGTTGAGCCCAAGGATCTTGCCCAGCAGTTCCTTGCGGAAGCCGTTCATCACCGCCATCACGATGATGAGCGTCGCCACGCCCAGCATGATGCCGAGGAACGAGAAGCCGGCAATGATCGATATGAATCCTTCCTGGCGCCGCGCCCGCAGGTAGCGCAGCGACAGCATCCACTCAAACGGGGCAAACGGTCGTGTCCCGGTGGGTTCGCTCATCAATCCCCTTTGGCCACCGATTTCATCCGATTCTGGCAGATTCAAGCCAGCTTCGGTGGCAAGCCCCTTCAAGAAACGCACAGCTTCATCGAGACAAAAGATCAATCGTAGCGGCGGGACTCAAGTTCTCCCGACTGCCATCAGCCCGCTCTTTAACCTCGAACGTACCCGACGCCAGTCCCTTGGGACCAACCACCACCTGCCAGGGTACGCCGATCAGGTCGGCCGTGGCGAATTTTGAGCCCGGCCGCTCGTCCAGGTCATGATAGAGCACGTCGATCCCCTTCGCCGCGAGTGCCCGGTAGAGGCTCTCGCAGGCCGCATCGGTCGCGCTGTCGCCTTGCTTGAGGTTGAGGATTGCCACCTTGAACGGTGCCACCGCCTCCGGCCATTTGATCCCAGCGTCGTCATGGCAGGCCTCAATCACGGCGGCGACAAGCCGGCTTGGCCCGATGCCATAGGACCCCATGTGAACCGGCTTCTCGATCCCGTCGGGGCCGCTGACCACGGCCTTCATCGGCTCCGAATACTTGGTGCCGAAATAGAAGATATGGCCCACTTCAATGCCGCGCGCCGACACCTGCTTGTCGGCCGGAATCTGGCCGAAGGCCGCAGCGTCATGCTTTTCCGACGTCGCGGCATACAGCGAGGTCCATCTATCGACGATCGACTGCAGGCCGGCGGCATCGTTGAAATCGACGTCGGCTGAGGGCACCCCGAAGTCCAGGTAATCCTTGTGGCAATAGACCTCGGACTCGCCGGTCGAGGCCAGAATGATGAACTCGTGGCTCATGTCACCGCCGATCGGGCCGCTTTCGGCACGCATCGGGATGGATTTGAGGCCCAGCCGCGCGAAGGTGCGCAGATACGCGACAAACATCCGGTTGTAGGCGGTGCGCGCTCCGGCCTGGTCGAGGTCGAAGGAATAGGCGTCCTTCATCAGGAATTCACGGCCGCGCATCAGCCCGAAGCGCGGGCGCACCTCGTCGCGGAATTTCCATTGGATGTGGTAAAGATTCAGCGGTAAATCCTTGTAGGACCGCACGTAGGCGCGGAAGATCTCGGTGATCATCTCCTCGTTGGTCGGCCCGTAGAGCATGTCGCGCTCGTGGCGGTCTTTGATCCGCAGCATTTCCTTGCCGTAGGCCTCATACCGCCCGCTCTCGCGCCACAGGTCGGCCGACTGGATCGTGGGCATCAGCAATTCGACGGCGCCGGCGCGGTTCTGCTCCTCGCGCACGATCTGCTCGATCTTCTTCAGCACTCGCAGCCCCAGGGGCAGAAAGGCATAAATTCCGGCCGCCTCCTGCCGCATCATTCCGGCCCGCAGCATCAGCCGGTGGGAGACGATTTCCGCCTCGCGCGGTGCCTCTTTCAAAATCGGCAGAAAATAGCGGGACAGGCGCATTACGGTCTCGAGAATCGGGTGGGCGGCTTTGGTGCGGCAGTGAAAGCGGATCGAATGCGAAAATACAAGCGCAACAAGGGCCTGCGCCGCTCTCACCAATATGGTGCGGTGCAAGAATGACAACCCAAGGAAGTTGGACTAGGGTCGATTCACCGTGGGGGCACAGCCCCTTTACGGCCCACGTCTCGGGAGGAAGAGCCACTCGCGCAACTCATCGCGGCTAACCTCGAAAATGTCGTTCGTATCGGGGTTTAGATTAGGCTCAAGGAAATTGGAGCAGGGCTTTGTCCCTGCTCTATTTTTTGCTTTGCCCATCACGGTTTCTGGGCCGGAAATCCAAGCAGCGCCGCGAGCCCATCGAGCGTCACAAGACCGTTCACATAGACGACCGCGCAGATACCCCACAGCACGCCGGCCACGACGGTGGTCCAGACCAGCTTGGCCATCAGCCGCGGTACCCGCGGCGCGCCGGGATCGGTCCCCGGGGCGCCCTCCTCGCCCTGTGCTCGGACGCCCCACGGCAGCACCGCGAACAGCACGATCCACCAGATCAGGAAGTAGATCGCGACGGCGGTCGTGGTCGCCATCAGGCCTGCTCGAGCTCGACCAAGGTGCCGCAGAAGTCCTTGGGGTGGAGGAACAGCACCGGCTTGTCGTGGGCGCCGATCTTCGGATTTCCGTCGCCCAGCACGCGGGCGCCCTGCGCCTTGAGCTGGTCGCGGGCGGCCAGGATGTCGTCCACTTCGTAGCAGACGTGGTGGATGCCGCCGTCAGGGTTGCGCTCCAAGAATTTCGCGATCGGCGAGTTCGCACCGAGCGGCTCCAGAAGCTCGATCTTGGTGTTCGGCAGCGTGATGAACACGGTGTTCACGCCGTGTGCGGGCTGCGGCACCACGGCGGAAACCGTGGCGCCGAGCGTCTTGCGATAGACTTCTGAGGCTTTGGCGATGTCGCGGACTGCGATGGCGACGTGGTTGAGCCGTCCAATCATGGCATTCTCTCGTTATTCGCTTTCGGCCCGGCAGGTCCCATTCCTATCGGGCTTGCGGCGACGAGGCTAGCCGGACAACAGCCCGAGTTCTGCCAGCACGGCCCGCATCTCGCCTCGCTCACGGGTGAGATAATCGCGCAACGCTCCGCCATCGAGATACATCGGGATCCAGAACAGGCGGGCGAGATCGCCCTTCCATTCGGGCGTCGCCGTGGCCTTGGCCAAGACACCCCGCCAGAACGAAATCTGCTCATCGCCGAGACCCGGCGGGCCGCTGGCGCCACGCCATGAACCCACGACGCAATCGACGCCCTGCTCCATCCACGTCGGCGCCTCGGCATAGACCCCGGGCAGCCGCACCGGCGACGAAATGGCGAGCGTCCGCAGCCGCCCCGCCTCGATCTCCGGCACCGAACTTGCGGCCGTGATCGCGCCGACGTCGGCGTGCCCCGCCACCACGTCGGCAACCGCATCGAGCGCGGTGTCGAACACGCGGATGGGCGGCGCCTTGGTGTCGGCCCCGGCGTGGCGGATGACCTTGGCCACGGCCACATGGTTGGAATTGCCGAGCGAGGTCGACAACGCGATTGAAATATCGCGTGGCGACTTGGCCAGCCGCGCCAAAAGGTCGGCGCCGTCGTGAATGGTCGAGTCGGCATCCACCACGAAGGCGATGTATTCCGAATACAGGATCGCGAGCGGCGCGAACCGCTCGGGGTCCGATTTGGTGACGCCCATCAGATAATCGGCCGCCATGTTCGGCGAGCTGATGCTGATCACATGGCCGTCGCCAGCCCGGGTCTCCATGTGGACCCAGGCCTTGCGGCCGCCGTCGCCGCCGACGTTGACCACCTTGACCGGTACGTCGACCAGCCGATGGGCCTCGATCGCCTTGGCCAGCGCCCGCGCCGAACGGTCGAGGCCACCGCCCGGTGGCGTGCCTGCGACGATCTCGATCTCGCGTTGGGGCTTCCAGGTCATTGCTTGGGCGCAACCGACAGGCCGCCCAGCACCTTGGTCCAGAGTGCGATCTCGTCCTTGAAGAACTTGTCGAAATAGGCCTGGCTGCGCTGCTCGGGCGGCACGACATCGTAGCCAAGCTGGGCAAACCGCTTGACGACGGCCTCGTCCTCTAGCGCCGCTGCCAACGCCTTGTTGAGCTGATCGATGATCGGCTTCGGCGTGCCCTTTGGGGCGGACAGACCGAACCAGACCGAAAGCTTGAACGCCGGCATGCCGGATTCCGCGGTGGTCGGAACGTCCGGCAGCATCGGCGAGCGCTTGTCGCTCGTGACCGCGTAGGCCTTGAGCGAACCGCTCTGCACGTGCTGCGCGATGTTGACGATCTGGTTGCAGCCGAAGTCCACGGTGCCGGCGACCACGTCCTGCGTCGCCTGCGGCGTGCCGCGGTACGACACCACCGTGGGGTTGACGCCGGCCAGTGCATGGAACACCGAGCAGGCGAGATTGGAGATGGAGCCCGTGCCGGCGTCGGCCTCGGTCACCTTCTTCTCGTTCTCTTTGAGATAAGCGATGAACTCCTGCAGCGTGTTGGCCGGCACGGCCTTCCGCGCCACCAGGACGATCGGAGAGACATTGACGAGGCCGATGTGCTCCCAGTCCGTTGTCTTGTAGGGCACGTCCTTCTGCAGGTATTCGATCGCCGCATGCGTGCCTGTGCCGGACAGTACGATCTGGTAGCCGTCGGGCTGCGCCTTGGCGACGCGGTTCGAGCCGATGGTGCCGCCTGCGCCGGTGACGTTCTCGATGACGATCTGCTGGCCGAGATATTTGGATATCGGGCCGGCGATGAGCCGTGCCGTCGTGTCGGACGGCCCGCCCGCCGGGAACGGCGCGACCAGAGTGATGTGACGGGTCGGGTAGTCCTGCGCGCCGGCGCTTCCGAGCGAGGCCGCCAGCAGCGCCGCAACCGTAAACAGCTTGGTTCTCAACGTCGCCTCCCCTGATTGATCACTGCGCTGTAACGCCCACGGATTTGAAGATTGGCCCATAGAACGCGATGTCATCGGTGATGCGCTTGCCGAATTCTTCCGGCGCGGCGCCGACCACACGGTAGCCGTTGTCCTCAAGCTTGCTTTTGACCTCTGGAATGTTGAGCGCCTTGACGAGCTCTGCGTTCAGACGCGCCACGACTGGCGCTGACATTCCGGCCGGGCCGACGAAGCCGTTCCAGGTCGGCGGCATGCGGAATCCCGGCAGTTCGTTAGTGATCGAGGGAAATTCCGGCCACCTCGAAAACAGCACCGTCTCCAGCACCGCCAGGACCTTCAGGTCCTTGTTGTCGCGGTAGGCCACGGCCTGCGAAAGCTGAGTGAAGTTGACCTGGATGTGACCGCCGATCAAATCGGTGAAGGCAGCGACCGAGCCGCGATAGGGCACATGGGTAAGCTTCACGCCTGCGGTCTGGTTGAACAGCTCGCCGGCCAGATGAAAGAACGAGCCCACGCCCGAGGAGCCGAACGAGAGCTTACCGGGATTGGCTTTGGCGTAAGCGATCAGCTCGGTGACAGACTTCACCGGCACGACGGATGTGTTGACGACAAGGCTGCCGATGGTTTCGACCGAGGTGACGATCGGCGTGAAGTTCTTGACCGGGTCGTAGCTCAAATCCTTGATCAGGTGGACGTTGGTGGCATGCGTGCTGGTCGCAGCCGCCATCAGCGTGGTGCCGTCCGGCGCCGCGCGTTCGACATATTCCGCCGCGATCCGGCCATTCGCGCCGGTGCGGTTCTCATAGACCACCGGCTGGCCGACGGCAGCGCTGAGCTTGTCGCCGACCATCCGCGCCACCAGGTCGAGACCGGGACCGGGCGGGAACGGAATGACGATGGTGATCGGTTTTGTCGGCTGCCAGGTTTGCGCGGCGACCGTCAGCGGCACGAAAACCGCCACCGCGCCAAGCAACATCGCACCCATCATGCGAAGCATGTCGCCCTCCCTCTGATCGCCCGATCTCAGTCGTCGAGCGTTTCCGGCAAGAACAAATCCTCCGGCTTGAAGCGCCGCTTGGACAGCCCCTGCTCGTAATGATAGCGCAGGAACGTATCGAGCGGCTTGTAATTGCGCTTCAGGCCGTAGGGAAACCAGTCGTCGCCGAGCAGTGCCTGCATTTCCAGGAAATGCTGTGTGATCCACGGCACCATGAACATGCGATGCATATTCTCGGACTGATGCTTGTAAAGCTCGTAGGCCTTGTCGCGGGACTCCTTGAAAGCCTTGTACAGCGATTTCCCGACCCACGGGTTCGCCTTGTAAACGTCCTTGCGGATCGCGACGACGTGCTGGATCGGGAAGATGCCGGTGCTCTTGTAGTAGTCGCGCTCGACCTTCTCGAAGTCGGGGAACAGCCGGCGGACGTTCTTTGAACCGTGCGACATCGACGGCGGCACCAGCGCCGAGAACAGCGCATCGATCTCGCCTTCGTCGAGCATCTTGTCGAGCGTGGTCTCGGTGCCGATGTGCTGCACCTTAATGTGCGGCGGCGGCTTCTGCTTGTACCAGGGCAACGGCGGCGTCGGCCGTTCAACTCCGCCGATGTAGTTGGAATAGCTGTCGACCGGCACGCCGTAGTGATCCTGCAGGATGCCCTTCGACCAGGTGCCAGCGTCGTGGCCGTAGAGGAAGAACTCGCCGATCTTCTTGCCGATCAGGTCCTTGGGCTGTTCGATGCCCTTGTTGGTGTTGATGTAGATCGCCGAATGCGAGAACAGCCGGATCGGATAGACGGGAATGGCGACGAACGGCGGATCCCCCTCGTGCAGCGAGTCGAGATAGAAGGTCAGCCCCAGCTCCGAAGCCTCGAACTCGCGCTTGCCCATCATGCGGTGGAAGGTCGCGGCCGGAAACGAGTTGTGATAGGTGAGATCGATGCCTTCCGGCTTGACGCTGCCGTCCATCAGCGCGCGCGTGCGATCGTAGTTCCAGCACGCCAGGGTCATCTTCAGATCGGCCATTCCGCAACCCTTTGCTTCACACGATCAGGACATGCACGGTGACGTTGGGCTTCTTGCGCCACTGCTGGGCGACGGCTGCGCGCACACCTCGGCGGATCGCTTCAGCGACCGAATCCGGGTCGCGGCGGCGGGCCTTGGGCAGCGTGTCGTAGGTCTCGACCACCGCGTTGTAGGCGACCTCCGTCATCGCCATGCCGTCGGCGGTGTTGTCGGGGATGCCGATCAGCTCAACCTCCGGATCGGCGAGGAGCTGACCCTTGTCGTTGATCGCCAGCGCAACGCTGACGATGCCTGAAAAGCTCAGGCGCTTCCGATCGGCGACGGTGCGCAATTCCGCCTGGATCAACAGCGACCCATCCTTGTAGATGCGTCCGGCAAACACCTCGTCGATGATCTCGGGACTGCCGGGAGAAAGTCGAACCAGATCGCCGTTACGGCACATCAGCGTGCGGGCGCCGAGCCGCCGCGCCAGCGCCGCATGCTCGGACAGATGCAGCGCCTCGCCGTGCACCGGAATGACGGTGCGCGGCCTGACCCAGCCGATCATGTCTTCCAGCTCCGCCTGGCGCGGATGGCCGGACACGTGCACCAGATGCGTGCGGTCGGTGATGACCTCGACGCCCTGGTCGATCAGGCCATTAATGACGTTGCCGATCGCCTTCTCGTTGCCGGGGATCGGCCGCGACGAGAAGATCACGCGGTCGCCCTTCGACAGCGCCACCTCGGGATGCTCGTCCTGGGCGATGCGGGCGAGCGCGGCCCGCGGCTCGCCTTGGCTGCCGGTGCAGAGCGCCACAACCTTGTCCGGCGGCAAGTGGCCATAGACATCCATGCCGTGGAATTCCTGCACGCCGTCGAGATAGCCGGTCTCGCGCGCGACCCCGATCACGCGCTCCATGGCACGGCCGACCACGACCACCTCGCGCTCCGCCCGGCGCGCGGCGTCGGCGACCGCCCGAATGCGGGCGACGTTGGAGGCAAATGTCGTCACCGCCACGCGCCGCGGCGCCTTGACGATCAATTCGGTCAGCGTCCTGGCAACATCGCTTTCCGATGGCGAGCGGCCCTCGCGGACGGCATTGGTGGAATCGCCGATCAGCACGAGGCAGCCTTCCGCGCCCAGCGCCCGCAATTTCGCCTCGTCGGTCGGCAGCCCCAGCACCGGCGTCGCATCGAGCTTCCAGTCGCCGGTGTGCAGCACGTTGCCGTGCGGCGTGCGCAGGATGAGCGCATTGGATTCTGGGATCGAGTGCGCGACCGAGACCAGCTCGATGTCGAACGGCCCGACGTTGAAGCGCGAACCAAGCTGCACTTCCGTCACCGGAATGTCCGGCGCGCCGTATTCGCCCTGACGCTTGGCGGCGAACAAGGCTGCGGTGAACGGCGTGGCATAGACCGGCACCTTCAGCTTGGGCCAGAGGTCGAGCAGCGCACCGTAATGGTCCTCGTGGGCGTGGGTCAGCACGATGCCGGCAATGTTGCGGCGCTCCTCGACGAGGTAGCGGATGTCGGGAAATATCAGGTCGATGCCAGGCAGTTTTTCTTCCTGCGCGAACGAGGTCCCGACATCGACGATGAGCCAAGTGCGGCGCCGTTCGTCGCCGAGGCCGTAGATCGACAAATTCATGCCGATCTCGCCGACGCCACCGAGCGGCGCGAACACGAGCTCGCCCTGCCCACCCGCCATTCGCTACTGCCTTGCCATGAACACGTCGCCCGCCGTCACGGTCTGCAGTGTCCCATTGGCGAGGCGGAGAACCAAGCGGCCAGTTTCGTCGATGGTCTCGAAGGCGCCCGCGAGCTCGCCATCGCCGGACTTCACGCGGATCGACTTGCCAATGCCCGCGGCGCGGCTGAGCCAGTCGGCGCGGATTGTGGCAAAGCCCTCGCCGCGGCTCCATTGCGCAAGACGCGCAGCCATCGCCGCCGTCAGCGGCGCGAACAGGCTTTCTGGGGTGGCGCGAACCCCGGCGGCGGCAAGATCGGTCGCCGGATATTCGGTCCCGTCAGGGTGATGCACACAATTGACGCCGATGCCGATCGCGACCGCAGTCCCCTCGCCTTCGACCAGGATGCCGGCGAACTTGTTGCGGTCGATCAGCAGGTCATTGGGCCATTTCAGAACCACGCGTCCGGCGAGGCCCGGGATGCGCCCGCCGATGGCATCGTGCAGAGCCAGCGCCGCGACAAACGACAGCTCCGGAAAACGATCCGGCGATGCCGGATCGTTCAGCAGCAGGCTCGCATAGAGATTGCCCGGCTCCGACACCCAGGCCCGTCCGCGGCGGCCGCGGCCGGCGGACTGGCTCTTCGCGGTGACCCACAACGGCCCGCGCTCGCCCCCGCGCCCCAGGTGTAGCGCCTCTGCGTTGGTCGAACCGATCGTGCCGTGAGTGATGAGCCGCGTGCCGGCTGCCTGAGCCGTCGGATCGAGCTGCATCAGAACAGCGACTTCGCCGCAATCCCCGCCGCGGTGATCAGCGGCGCGGGATAGACGAAGTACAGGAGGTTAAACAGGCCGGCGATGCCGAGCACGGCTTTCAACGAACCGGGCACCGGATTGAAGCCCTTCGACGGCTCATCGAAATACATGATCTTGACGATCAGCAGGTAGTAATAGGCGCCCACGACACTGGCGAGCACGCCGATCACCGCGAGCCCATAGAGACCGGCTTTGATCGCGCCGAGGAACACGTAGTATTTCGCGAAGAAGCCCGCGAGCGGCGGAATGCCGGCAAGCGAGAACAGCAGCATGGCCAGGAAGAACGCCAGCGGCGGATTGGTGCGCGCAAGCCCTGACAGGTCGCTGATCTCCTCGACCATCCCTTCGGTCCGGCGCATCGACAGGATCACCGCAAAGGTGCCGAGCGTCATCGCCAGATAGATCGCCATGTAGACCAGCACGCCCTGGATACCTTCGGCGGTCCCGGCAGCAAGTCCAATCAGCGCAAAGCCCATGTGACCGATGGACGAATAGGCCATCAGCCGCTTGATGTTGTGCTGGCCGATCGCGGCAAAGGCGCCGAGCGCCATTGAGGCGATCGCGACGAACACCACGATCTGCTGCCATTGATGGGTGATGCCGGGAAATGCGGTGATGGTGGCGCGGGCAAAGATCGCCATCGCCGCGATCTTCGGTGCGGCGGCAAAGAACGCCGTCACCGGCGTCGGCGCGCCCTCGTAGACGTCGGGCGTCCACATGTGGAACGGCACGGCGGACACCTTGAAGCAGAAGCCCGCGAACAGGAACACAAGGCCAAAGATCAGTCCGATGCCGCCGGCGCTCGATGCTTTGGCGATGCCGGCGAACGACACGTTGCCGGTGAAGCCGTAAATGAGCGAACAGCCGTACAGCAGCATTCCCGACGACAGCGCGCCGAGCACGAAGTACTTCAGTCCCGCTTCGGTCGATTGCACGGAATCACGGTTCGACGCCGCGACCACGTAGAGCGCCAGACTCATCAATTCGAGCCCGAGATAAAGCGCGATCAGGTCGCCCGCCGAGATCAGCATGCCCATACCGACGCTCGAGAGCAGGATCAGGATGGAATATTCGAAGGTCTGCTGCCGCTCCCTGACCTGATAGTCGAGCGACATGACGATGGCGAACGCCGAGCCGGCATAGGCCAGGATTTTCATGAAGCGGGCAAAGTCGTCGACGATGAAGCTGCCGCCGAAAATCCTGCCGTTCGGAATGACGGCGACGATCACTGCGGCAGCGATCAGCAGCATGATGGCGCCGAGATTGACCACCTGCGTGCTGCGCTCGCGGTAGGCGCCGACCATCAAAAGCGCCATGGCGCCAACCGCCAACACGATTTCCGGCAAGACCTGCGTCATCGATGAGAGTGGGATGGCGTTCACGGCTGCAGCCTCACTTCACCAGCGCTGCGGATTTCGCAGCGCCAAGCGCCTTCTGGTAGTTGTCGAGCAGCGCCGTCACCGAAGCAGCCGACATATCGAGCACGGGCTTGGGATAGAAACCGAGCCACAAGGTCAGGATGACCAGCGGCGCGAAAATCGCGGTCTCGCGCCAGCCCATGTCGGTGATGGTGGCAAGGGCGGGTTTGTCGAGCTTGCCGAAGATCACCTTGCGGTAGAGCCAGAGCGCATAGCAGGCCGACAGGATGACGCCGAGCGTCGCCAAGGTCGCGACCGTGACGTTGACCCGGAAGGTGCCAAGCAGCGCCAGGAACTCGCCGATGAAACCCGAGGTTCCCGGCAGGCCGACATTGGCAAGCGTGAACAGCAGGAACACGGCCGCATAGACCGGCATCCGATTGACGAGGCCGCCATAGGTCGAAATCTCGCGGCTGTGCATGCGGTCGTAGACCACGCCGACGCAGAGGAACAGCGCGGCGGACACGACGCCGTGCGACACCATCTGGAAGATGCCGCCGGCGACGCCCTGCGAGGTCGCAGCGAAAATGCCCATGGTAACAAAGCCCATATGCGCCACCGACGAATAGGCGATGAGCTTTTTCATGTCCTCCTGAACGAGCGCCACCAACGAGGTGTAGATGATGGCGATCACCGACAGCGTGAACATGAACGGCGCGAAGTCGGCGGAGGCGTGCGGGAACATCGGCAGCGAGAAGCGCAGGAAGCCGTAGCCGCCCATCTTCAGCAGGATCGCCGCGAGGACGACGGAACCCGCGGTCGGCGCCTCGACGTGGGCGTCGGGCAACCAGGTGTGCACCGGCCACATCGGCAGCTTCACCGCGAACGAGGCGAAGAACGCGAACCACAGCCACGGCTGCATGCTTTGCGGGAAGCTGTGGCGCAGCAGCACGGTGATGTCGGCCGTGCCGGACTGCCAGTACATCGCCATGATGGCGAGCAGCATCAGCACGGAGCCTGCCAGCGTGTAGAGGAAGAACTTGAAGCTCGCATAGACCCGACGCGGGCCGCCCCACACGCCAATGATCAGGAACATCGGGATCAGGCCGCCCTCGAAGAACAGGTAGAACAGCACGAGGTCGAGCGCCGAGAAGGTGCCGACCATCAGCGTTTCCAGCGCCAGGAACGCAATCATGTATTCGCGAACGCGAACCTGGATGGCGCGCCAGCTCGCTGCGATGCAGAGCGGCATGATCGCGGTGGTGAGGATGACCAGCGGCAGCGAAATGCCGTCGACGCCCATGTGATAGGTGCCGAACCCGGCGAGCCAGGGTTGCTTCTCGACGAACTGGAACTCCGGCGAGCTCGGATCGAAGCGCCACACCAGATTGAGCGAAACCAGGAACGTGATCAGCGTCGTCGACAACGCCATCCAGCGGGCGTTGCGCGTGCCGGCTTCGTCGGCCCGCAGCAGCGCGATGAACAGCACGCCTGCGAGCGGCAGGAAGGTCGTGACGGAGAGGATTGGCCAACTCGCCATCAGTGTGCCCCGCCGCCCGAGAACATGAACCAGGTGATGAGGGCCGCCACGCCGATCAGCATGGCGAAGGCATAGTGATAGAGATAGCCGGTCTGCAGCCGGACGACGTTTCGGGTGACGTCGAGAACGCGCGCCGAGATGCCGTCGGGTCCGAAGCCGTCGATCACATAGCCGTCGCCGCCTTTCCAGAACACGCGGCCGAGCCACAAAGCCGGGCGGACGAAGATGAGGCCGTAGAGCTCGTCGAAGTACCACTTGTTGAGCAGGAAGCGGTACAGCGCGTCGTGCTGGCGTGCCAGCCGCGGCGCGATCTCCGGGTGCAGCAGATACATGTAGGCGGCGATGCCCCAGCCGAGCGCCATCATCGCGGTCGGCAGCCACGCCACAATCAACGGCACGTGGTGCATCTCATCGATGATGTGGCCCTGCTTGAGCAACTCGCGGAAGAAATGCTCGACCTCGTGGCCGGCGAAGAACTCCTTGAACGCGAAGCCCGCGCCAAGCGAGCCCACCGCCAGGAAGCCAAGCGGAATAAGGATCACCAGTGGGCTTTCCTTCGCCGCCTCGTAGTGATGCTGGTCGTGCGGCGCGCCGTGGAAGGTCTTGTAGATCAGCCGCCAGGAGTAGAACGCGGTCATGAGGGCAGCGATCACCGTCATCGCAAAGCCGTACATGGCGAACGGGTTGTGGCCCGAATAGGCCGCCTCGATGATCGCGTCCTTGGAGAAATATCCGGCTGTCAGGGGGAATCCGGTCAGCGCCAAGGTGCCGATCACCATGCACCAGTAGGTGAACGGGATCTTGTTCTTCAGCCCGCCCATGTTGCGGATGTCCTGCTCGTGATGCATCGCCATAATCACGGAGCCTGAGCCGAGGAACAAAAGCGCCTTGAAGAAGGCATGGGTGAACAGGTGAAACATGCCGACCGAGTAGGCGCCGACGCCCATCGCCACGAACATGTAGCCAAGCTGCGAGCAGGTCGAATAGGCGACGATGCGCTTGATGTCGTTCTGCACGAGACCGACGGTCGCGGCGAAGAACGCCGTGGTCGCGCCAACGAGCATCACAAAGGCCGCGGCATTCGGCGCGAGTTCAAAGAGTGGCGACAGCCGCGCCACCATGAACACGCCGGCGGTGACCATGGTCGCGGCGTGGATCAGCGCCGAAACCGGCGTAGGCCCCTCCATCGCGTCCGGCAACCATGTGTGCAGCAGGAACTGCGCCGATTTGCCCATCGCCCCCATGAACAAGAGAAGGCAGATCAGCGTCAGCGCGTCGGCGTGCCAGCCGAAGAAGTCGATGGTCTTGCCGGTGAGCGAAGGCGCCTGCGCGAAGATGGTGTCGAAGTCGATCGACTTCGACATCAAGAAGAGGGCGAAGATGCCGAGCGCGAAGCCGAAGTCGCCGACGCGGTTGACGACGAATGCCTTGATCGCGGCGGCGTTGGCCTCGGGCTTTTGGTACCAGAAGCCGATCAGCAGATAGCTGGCGAGCCCCACGCCCTCCCAGCCGAAAAACATCTGCGCCAGATTATCAGCGGTCACCAGCGACAGCATCGCGAAGGTGAACAGCGAAAGATAGGCGAAGAACCGCGGCCGGTACGGATCCTCGGCCATGTAGCCGATGGAATACAGGTGCACCAGCGCCGACACGGTCGTTGACGACCACCAGCATCACCGCGGTGAGCGTGTCGATGCGGAGCGCCCAATCGACCTTGAGATCCGCCGAGATGATCCAGGTGAACAACCGGATGCGTTCGTCCTGATGGCCGAAGCCGACGCGCCAAAGCGCGATCCAGGACAGCACCATGGCGATCATCAGAAGCGAGGTGGTGATGATCTCCGCGGCCCGCGATCCCGCGGCCGGCGGCTCGACCGGCCCATGATGGTCGTCGTGATCGCCCGCGGCGTGTCCATGCGCTGCATGACCCGAATGCGCCGCGTGATGATCGTCCGACGGCTCGGCGCCGGGGAATCGGGCGCGAGCGCCGACGATGGCGATGACGGCGGCCAGGATCGCGCCGAGCAGCGGCAGGAGGACGATCGCCTGGTACATTCCTAGTTCTCCGGACGCATGATCTGGTCCGACCTTCCTTCGCTCGCCGAAGCGGGCTTCGCGAAGGCGGGAAACCGGTTCCCACTTTTCGGGATCATGCGTGTCAGCCCTTCATCAGATTGATGTCCTCGACCGCGATCGAGCCGCGGTTGCGGAAATAGACGACGAGGATGGCAAGGCCGATCGCGGCTTCCGCCGCCGCGACCGTGAGCACGAGCAGCGCGAACACCTGACCGACGATGTCGCCAAGATGGGTCGAGAACGCGACGAAGTTGATGTTGACGGCGAGCAGGATCAGCTCGATCGACATCAGGATGATGATGACGTTCTTGCGGTTGAGGAAAATGCCGAAGATGCCGAGCGTGAACAGGATCGCGCCGACGGAGAGATAATGGCCAAGCCCGATGGTCATGCTGCTTCTCCAAGCATGATCTTTTCCGAAACCCGGCCTGCACTTTTCCGGATCATGCCTCGATCCCCTGCCCCGACTTGACCTGGCGGACTTCCATCGCGGTTTCCTTGGTCCGCGCCACCTGATCGGCAATGTTCTGGCGCTTGACGTTGGGCTTGTGCCGCAACGTCAGCACGATGGCGCCGATCATGGCGACCAGCAGCACCACGCCGGCGGCCTGGAAGTAGTAGACGTATTGCGTGTAGAGCACGCGGCCGAGCGCCTCGGTGTTGGTGATGGTGGTCGGGATCGGCGCCGAGATCGTCTGCGGCAGGCCCGGCCCGATCACCCAGGCGCCGGCAACCAGCAGCAGCTCGGCGAGGAACACAACGCCGACCAGAACGCCGATCGGCAGATATTGCAGGAAGCCCTGGCGGAGTTCGGCGAAGTCGACGTCGAGCATCATCACGACGAACAGGAACAGCACCAGCACCGCGCCGACATAGACCACGATCAGGATCATCGCCAGGAATTCGGCGCCCATCAGCATGAACAGGCCCGCGGCGTTGACGAAGGCGAGAATGAGATAGAGCACCGAATGCACCGGGTTCTTCGCCGCGATCACCATGAAGGCGGACGCCACGCAAACGCCGGCAAAGAGATAGAAGAAAAGCGCGGGCAGGATCATCGCGATGCGCTCTCACCGGTACGGCGCGTCGAGCGCGATGTTCTTGGCGATCTCGCGCTCCCAGCGGTCGCCGTTCGCCAGGAGCTTTTCCTTGTCGTAGTAGAGCTCCTCGCGGGTCTCGGTGGCGAACTCGAAGTTCGGGCCCTCGACGATGGCGTCGACCGGACAGGCCTCCTGGCACAGCCCGCAGTAGATGCATTTCACCATGTCGATGTCGTAGCGCGTGGTGCGGCGCGTGCCGTCGTTTCGGCGTGGCCCCGCCTCGATGGTGATGGCCTGGGCCGGGCAGATCGCCTCGCAGAGCTTGCAGGCGATGCAGCGCTCTTCGCCGTTCGGATAGCGGCGCAGCGCATGCTCGCCGCGAAAGCGCGGCGAGATCGGCCCCTTCTCGAACGGATAGTTCAGCGTCGCCTTCGGCTTGAAGAAATAGCGCATGCCGAGGAAGAACGCGGAGACGAACTCCGTCAGGAATATCGACCGCGCCGCCTGATCGAGCCTCATCGCATCACCCTTTCGGCGCCAGATGGCCGAATTGCAGAACCGCCGCGACGATCACCACCATCGCCAGCGAAATCGGCAGGAACACCTTCCAGCCGAGCCGCATCAGCTGGTCGTAGCGGTAGCGCGGCACGACGGCCTTGGCCATGGCGAACAGGAAGAACATGAACAGCGCCTTGAGCACGAACCAGATCACGCCGGGCACCCAGATGAACGGCACCACGTTGAAGCGGCGGCAGCCAGCCGCCGAGGAACAGGATCGTGGCCATGGCGCACATGGTGGCGATCGCCACGTATTCGCCGAGCATGAACATCATGTAGGGCGACGAGCCGTATTCGACCATGAAGCCCGCGACCAGCTCGGACTCCGCCTCGACCAGATCGAACGGCGGCCGGTTGGTTTCGGCCAGAGCCGAGACGTAGAAGACCACGAACATCGGCAGCAGCGGCAGCCAGTACCAGCCGAACATGCCGAAGCGGGTATCCTGCGCCGCGACGATGCCGGAGAGCTTCAGCGAGCCCGCGCAGAGCAGCACGGTGATGATGACGAAGCCGATCGAGACCTCGTAGGACACCATCTGCGCCGCCGAGCGGATCGCGGCCAGGAACGCGTATTTCGAATTCGACGCCCAGCCCGCCATGATGACGCCGTAGACCATCAGCGACGAGATCGCGAAGATGTAGAGCACGCCGACGTTGATGTCGGCGATCACCCAGCCGACGTTGACCGGGATCACCGCCCAGGCCGCCGAAGCGCAAGCGTGCAGGTCACGAGCGGCGCCAGCAGGAACACGCCCTTGTTGGAGCCCGCCGGAATGACCGGCTCCTTGAACACGAATTTCAAAAGGTCGGCGAAGGATTGCAGCAGGCCCCACGGCCCGACCACGTTGGGGCCGCGCCGGATCTGCACCGCCGCCCAGATTTTTCGGTCGGCCAGCAGCACATAGGCGATCGAAACCAGCAGCAGGACCAGCAGCAGCAGCGACTGCGCGACGATCACGATCAGCGGCCAGAGATACACGGTCCAGAATTCGGCCATGGCGCTTACTCCGCCGCCGTCATGGCTGCGCGGTCTTCGGCGAGAGCCGAGCATTCGGCCATCACCGCGGACGCACGCGCGATCGGGTTGGTGAGGTAGAAGTCCTCGATCACCGAGCGGAACGGCGCCTTGTCGATGTCGCCCTTCATCGCCGAAAGCTGGCGGATGTCGGCTGCTCCGCTCGCCACGATCTGGCCGATGCGGGCAGTTGCGGACGCTCCTTGAACAGCGCCGCCCGCAGCGCCGGCAACGAGTCGTAGGGCAGCTTGTGCCCGAGCACATCCGACAAGCGCGCGCAGGATCGCCCAGTCCTCGCGCGCGTCGCCTGGCGGGAAGCTCGCGCGGTTGCCGAGCTGCACGCGGCCTTCGGTGTTGACGTAGAGGCCGGATTTCTCCGGATAGGCCGCGCCCGGCAGGATCACGTCGGCGCGGTGCGCACCGTTGTCGCCGTGGGTGCCGATGTAGACCACGAAGGCGCCGGGCGGCACGACGTCGATCTCGTCGGCGCCCAGCAGGAAGAGCACGTCGAGCGCGCCGGGCTGCGCCATCGCGGCGGCGTCGAGCGCGCCCTCGCCCGGCACGAAGCCGATCTCCAGCGCGCCGACCCGCGAGGCCGCGGTGTGCAGCACCGAATAGCCGTTCCAGCCTTCCTTCACGGCGCCGAGCTCGATGGCGGCCTTCGCCGCCAGCGCCGCGATCGCCGCGCCGTCGGGGCGCGCCAGCGCGCCTGCGCCGACGATGATCAGCGGGTGCTCTGCCGCTTTCAGCACGTCGGCGAAGCTGTGCTTGCCGGCGACCAGTTCGGCCAGCGTGTCCGGCCCGGCGCCGAGATAATCGTACGGATAGGTCAGGTCGACCTTCTCGCCGATCAGCGCCACGGGGAATTTTCCGGCGCGCCAGCGCTTGCGGATGCGCGCGTTGAGCACGGCCGCCTCGCGGCGCGGATTGGAGCCGATGATCAGCAGCGCGTCGGCGCGCTCGATGCCGGCGATGGTGGCGTTGAACAGATAGGTCGCGCGTCCCCATTCCGGATTGAACGCCGCGCCGTCCTGGCCGGCGTCGAGGTTCTTGCTGCCGAGCCGCGTCATCAGATCCTTGAGCGCGTACATCTCCTCGACCGCGGCGAGATCGCCGGCGATGGCGCCGATGCGCTCGGGCTTCGCCGCCTTCACCTTGGCCGCGATCACCTCGAAGGCCTGCGCCCACGTCGCCGGAATAAGACGGCCGTTCACGCGAATATACGGCTGATCGAGCCGCTGGGTGCGAAGCCCATCGACGACGTGGCGGGTCTTGTCGGAAATCCACTCCTCGTTCACGTCGTCGTTGACGCGCGGCAGGATGCGCATCACCTCGCGGCCGCGGGCGTCGACGCGGATCGCGGAGCCGAGCGCATCCATCACGTCGATGGTCTCGGTCTTGGACAGCTCCCAGGGCCGCGCCGCGAAGGCGTAGGGCTTCGAGGTGAGCGCGCCGACCGGGCAGAGATCGACCACGTTGCCCTGCAGTTCCGACGACATCGCCTGCTCGAGATAGGTCGTGATCTCCATGTCCTCGCCGCGGCCGATGGCGCCCAGCTCCGGCACGCCGGCGACCTCAGCCGAGAAGCGGATGCACCGCGTGCAATGGATGCAGCGGTTCATGATGGTCTTGACCAGCGGGCCGATGTACTTGTCTTCGACCGCGCGCTTGTTCTCGTGATAGCGGCTGGAGTCGACGCCGTAGGCCATCGCCTGGTCCTGCAGGTCGCATTCGCCGCCCTGGTCGCAGATCGGGCAGTCGAGCGGATGGTTGATCAGCAGGAATTCCATCACGCCTTCGCGGGCCTTGCGCACCATCGGCGACTTGGTGTTGACGACCGGCGGCTCGCCGTTCGGGCCGGGCCGGCAATCGCGCACGCCCCAGGCGCAGCTTGCGACCGGCTTGGGCGAGCCCTTCAGCTCGACCAGGCACATCCGGCAGTTGCCGGCGATCGACAGCCGCTCGTGGAAGCAGAAGCGCGGAATTTCCGCGCCCGCGGCTTCCGCCGCCTGCAGCAGCGTGAACTCCGGCGGAACGTCCACTTCGGTGCCGTCGATGATGATCTTGCTCATGCTGCTCGACCGAGCCGGTTAGCGAAGAAGAGAAGCGGCGAAAAAAAACTCTCGACGTAAGGCATGAAGATCAGCAGCAGGAAGCTCACGATTGGCACGGCCAACGCCGCCGCGATCGCCAGAGCCCCAACATATGCGGCGCGGATTGCCATCGCCGCTACTCCGCCGCCACCCGGACCGCGGCTTGGCGGTCGGCGTTGCGGGTGTATTCGTCGATGCGCCGCTCGATCTCCGGCCGGAAGTGCCGCAGCAGGCCCTGCACCGGCCAGGCCGCGCCGTCGCCGAACGCGCAGATGGTGTGGCCCTCGATCTGCTTGGTGACATCGAACAGCATGTCGATCTCGCGCTTTTGCGCGCGGCCGTCGGCCATGCGGTCAGCACGCGCCACATCCAGCCCATGCCCTCGCGGCACGGCGTGCACTGGCCGCAGCTCTCGTGCTTGTAGAAATAGGCGATGCGCGCCATCGCGCGGATGATGTCGGTCGACTTGTCCATCACGATCACGGCGGCGGTGCCGAGCGAGGACTTCAGCGCCGCGCAGCCGTCGAAATCCATCTTCAGTTCGTCGCACTGATGCGCCGGGAATGAGCGGCATCGACGAGCCGCCGGGAATGACCGCCAGCAGATTGCTCCAGCCGCCGCGCACGCCGCCGCAATGGGTCTCGATCAGTTCGCGCAGCGGAATGCCCATCGCCTCTTCGACCGTGCAAGGGCGCTCGACGTGACCGGAAATGCAGAACAGCTTGGTGCCGGTGTTGTTCGGCCGGCCGATGCCGGCGAACCACGCCCCGCCGCGCCGCATGATGTCGGGCACCACCGCGATGCTCTCGACGTTGTTCACCGTGGTCGGGCAGCCGTAGAGGCCCATGTTGGCCGGGAACGGCGGCTTCAGCCGCGGCTGGCCCTTCTTGCCTTCGAGGCTTTCGAGCAGCGCCATCTCCTCGCCGCAGATATAGGCGCCGGCGCCGTGATGGACGTAGAGATCGAAGTCGTAGCCGTGGACGTTGTCCTTGCCGAGCAGCTTGGCCTCATAGGCCTGGTCGATCGCGGCCTGCAGGCGCTCGCGCTCGCGGATGAATTCGCCGCGCACGTAGATGTAGCCCGAGCGGCAATCCATCGCGCGACCGGCGATCAGGCAGCCCTCGACCAGGAGATGCGGATCGTTCCGCATGATCTCGCGGTCCTTGCAGGTGCCGGGCTCGGACTCGTCGGCGTTGACCACGAGATAGTGCGGCCGGTCGCCGACCGCCTTCGGCATGAACGACCATTTCACGCCGGTCGGGAAGCCCGCGCCGCCGCGGCCGCGCAGGCCGGAGGCCTTGACCTCGTCGACGATGGCGTCGCGGCCCTTGTCGAGGATCGCCTTGGTGCCGTCCCAGGAGCCGCGCTTGCGCGCGCCGTCGAGGCCCCAGTCGCCCTGGCCGTAGAGGTTCTTGAAGATGCGGTCCTTGTCGTCGAGCATCGCTAGACCTTCACCGATTTCAGCGTGGTCGGCCCGCCGACCGGCGCGGACAATTGCCGGTCGATCTGCGGGCCGGGCTTCGGCTGGCTGCCCGCTGGCAAATCCGTCGAGCACCTTCTCGAAGCTTTCCGCGGTCAGATCCTCGTAGGTGTCGTTCCAGATCAGCACCATCGGCGCGTTGACGCAGGCGCCAAGGCACTCGACCTCCTCCCAGGAGAAATCGCCGTCGGCGGAGACGTGTCCCGGATCGTGATGGATGCGCTGCTGGCAGACCTCGAAGATCGCGTCGGCGCCGCGCAGCATGCAGGGCGTGGTGCCGCAGACCTGCACGTGGGCCTTTTTCCCGCACGGCTCCAGCAGGAACATCGTGTAGAAGGTCGCCACTTCAAGCGCGCGGATGTGCGCCATGCCGAGCATCTCGGAGACGTGACGGATCGCGGCTTCCGGCAGCCAGCCGCCGTTCTGCTCCTGCGCCCGCCACAACAGCGGAATGATCGCCGACTGCTGGCGGCCTTCCGGATATTTCGCGATCTGCTTCTTCGCCCAGGCGGCATTCTCGGCCGTGAAGGCGAAATCCTTCGGCTGCTTTCCGGGCGGTGCGAGGCGGCGGTTGGCCATTAGCGGTCGACCTCCCCGAACACGATGTCGAGCGAGCCGAGGATCGCCGAGACGTCGGCCAGCATGTGGCCCTTGCACAGAAAATCCATCGCCTGCAGATGCGCGAAGCCCGGCGCCCGGATCTTGCACTTGTAGGGCTTGTTGGTGCCGTCGGAGACGAGATAGACGCCGAACTCGCCCTTGGGCGCCTCGACCGCGGCATAGATCTCGCCGGCCGGCACGTGGAAGCCCTCGGTGTAGAGCTTGAAGTGATGGATCAGCGCTTCCATCGACTGCTTCATCTCGCCGCGCTTCGGCGGCACGATCTTGTTGTCGACGACGCTGACCGGCCCCTGCCCCTCCGGCTCGCGCAGCTTGGCGATGCACCTGCTTCATGATGCGGATCGACTGCCGCATCTCTTCCATGCGGATGCAGTAGCGGTCGTAGCAGTCGCCGTTCTTGCCGATCGGAATGTCGAAATCCAGTTCCGAGTAGCACTCGTAGGGCTGCGACTTGCGCAGGTCCCAGGCCGCGCCCGAGCCGCGCACCATCACGCCGGAGAAGCCCCAGGCCCAGGCGTCCTTCAGGCTTGACCACGCCGATGTCGACGTTGCGCTGCTTGAAGATGCGGTTGCCGGTGAGCAGGTCCTCGAGGTCGTCGCAAACCTTGAGGAACGGATCGCAGAACGCCTCGATGTCGTCGATCAGCTTCGGCGTGCAGGTCCTGGTGCACGCCGCCGACGCGGAAGAACGCCGCGTGCATGCGCGAGCCCGAGGCGCGCTCGTAGAACACCATCAGCTTTTCGCGCTCCTCGAAGCCCCACAGCGGCGGGGTCAGCGCGCCGACGTCCATCGCCTGCGTCGTGACGTTGAGGATGTGCGACAAGCAGCCGCCCGATCTCGCAGAACAGCACGCGGATGAGCTGCGCGCGCCGCGGCACTTGCAGGTGCAGGAGCTTTTCCGCCGCCAGGCAGAAGGCGTGCTCCTGGTTCATCGGCGCGACGTAGTCGAGCCGGTCGAAATACGGGATCGCCTGCAGATAGGTCTTGTGCTCGATCAGCTTCTCGGTGCCGCGATGCAGCAGCCCGATGTGCGGATCGACGCGCTCGACGATCTCGCCGTCGAGCTCGAGCACGAGACGCAGCACGCCATGCGCCGCCGGATGCTGCGGGCCGAAGTTGATGGTGAAGTTGCGGAGATTCTCGGCCATCGCCGGCTATCCCTTCGCCTTCTCGTCGCCCGGCAGCGGCACGTAGCCCGCGCCTTCCCACGGCGACAGGAAATCGAAATTGCGGAATTCCTGCGCGAGCCGCACCTTGTCGTAGACCACGCGCTTCTGCTCGTCGTCGTAGCGCACCTCGACGAAGCCGGTGAGCGGGAAATCCTTGCGCAGCGGATGGCCTTCGAAGCCGTAGTCGGTGAGCAGCCGCCGCATGTCGGGATGGCCGGTGAACAGGATGCCGTAGAGATCGTAGGTCTCGCGCTCGAACCAGTCGGCGCCCGGGAACACCTCGATGATCGAGGGGATGCGGGTGTCCTCGCCGGCCTCGATCTTGACCCGGATGCGCTGGTTCTTGGTCGGCGACAGCAGATGATAGACGACGTCGAAGCGCCGTTCGCGCGCCGGCCAGTCGACCGCGGTGATGTCGATGAAGCTGAAGAACTGGCAGCGCTCGTCGTCGCGCAGGAAGGTCACGACCTTGACGATGTCGCGCGCGCTCGCCGTGATGGTCAGCTCGTCGTGCGCGATCCAATGCCCGACCACCGAGCCCGCAAGCGCGCCCGCGATGGTCTCTCCCAATCGTTCCAGCGTTTCGTCCATGCGCCTACCGCTCGATCGTTCCGGTGCGGCGGATTTTCTTCTGCAACAGCAGCACGCCGTAGAGCAGCGCCTCCGCGGTCGGCGGGCAGCCCGGCACGTAGATGTCGACCGGCACGATGCGGTCGCAGCCGCGCACCACCGAGTAGGAATAGTGATAGTAGCCGCCGCCGTTGGCGCACGAGCCCATCGAGATGACGTAGCGCGGCTCCGGCATCTGGTCGTAGACCTTGCGCAGCGCCGGCGCCATCTTGTTGGTCAAGCGTGCCGGCGACGATCATGACGTCGGACTGCCGTGGCGAGGCGCGCGGCGCAAAGCCGAATCGCTCGGCGTCGTAGCGCGGCATCGACATCTGCATCATCTCGACCGCGCAGCAGGCCAGCCCGAACGTCATCCACATCAACGAGCCGGTGCGCGCCCAGATGATCAGGTCCTCGGTCGCGGTGACGATGAAGCCCTTGTCGGCAAGCTCGTTGTTGAGGCCGGCGAAATACGGATCGTCCGAGCCGACCGGCTTGCCGGTGCGCGGATCGAGGATGCCCTTGGGCGCCGGTGCGACGAGGGTGGAATCGCTCAATCCCATTCGAGCGCTCCCTTCTTCCACTCATAGGCAAAGCCGACGGTCAGCACGGCAAGGAACACCATCATCGACCAGAAGCCGTAGACGCCGAGCTGGCCGAATACGACCGCCCAGGGAAACAGGAACGTGACCTCGAGATCGAAGATGATGAACAGGATCGCGACCAGATAGAAGCGCACGTCGAATTTCATGCGCGCGTCATCGAAGGCGTTGAAGCCGCATTCGTAGGCGGAGAGCTTTTCCGGATCGGGCTGCTTGTAGGCGACCAGGAACGGCGCGATCAGCAGCGCCAGACCCAAGGCCAGCGCGACCGCGATGAAGATGACGAGGGGCAGGTAGTCTTGCAGCAGCGCGCTCATCAGCATTCCTCAGGGCGACCCTTCAATCAGCCCCCGCAAACGCCCGTCCCGGACCGTTCCGGCGCCAGTCACGGCGCCGTTCGCCCCCCACAAATCCCCCAGACCGGACTGGATTCGTTCCAAAGACAGGTGGGTTGAGGCTTAGCGCAGTGCACAATGGGTGGCAAGGCGCGAAAAGCCTTGTCCCGGCTTGCGTTAGCCGCCTCCCGGACGGCTGTTTACGCTGTCGCCAAAAGGAGCCTCGGGTGCCGTTCGGGATCGTTTCTAAGCCCCTTCAGACGTGGTTGAATGTGCTGCGGCCACAAGCAGCACGGGGAGCGCGTGTCCGATGCAGCAACTGACGGCGGGAATCACCAAGGCCAACACCGGCCTCGAAGGGATTTCCTGGAACATCCTCGGCCAGACCTACGTGCCGAAATCGCTCAACGAGCAGTCGTTCTCCTGGCACGCCACCTTCCCGCCCGGCACCTTCGTGCCGCCGCACATCCATCCGACCCAGGACGAATTCATCTACATGCTGGACGGCCGGTTCGACCTCGTGCTCGACGGCAAGGAGTTCGTCGCCACCACCGGCGACCTGATCCGGCTGCCGATGAACCAGCCGCACGGCATCTTCAACAAGAGCGACCAGACGGTGAAGTGCTTCTTCTGGGTGTCGCCGACGCGCAGGCTCTATGACCTGTTCTGGGCGATCCATTCGATGAAGGAACAGAACCCGCCCGACGTGGTGGCGCTCTCGGCCAAGCACGAGGTCATGTTCCTGCCGCCGCCGCCGGGCGCGTAAGGCGCGATCGCTCAACGCGCGGTTTTAAGCTCGACAACTTCGCCACCGTGCGGTCGTCGTTGCGCGGGATAGCCCTGCTACTTCCCGTCGCAGGCCTTTTCAATCGGCGATGTCGAGTGGAGAACAGCGATCGGGCTACCTATCTTGCAGCGACTGGACGGCAATTGAGACCGGCTTCAAAGTGAAAGGACATGCAAGCAATGGCAAAGAACACGATTTGCGTCTGGTACGACAAGGATGCCGAGGCCGCTGCTCGCTTTTATGCCGAAACGTTTCCCGACAGCGCGGTGGGCGCTATCTGGCGTGCGCCCGCTGACTTCCCATCCGGCAAAAAGGGCGATGTGCTGGTCGTCGAATTCAAGGTTGCCGGCGTCGCTTGTGTCGGCCTCAACGGCGGGCCTGCGTTCAAGCACACCGAAGCCTTCTCGTTCCAGATCGCCACCGACGACCAAGCCGAGACCGACCGCTATTGGAACGCCATCGTCGGCAATGGCGGCCAGGAGAGCGAGTGCGGCTGGTGCAAGGACAAGTGGGGCGTGTCGTGGCAAATCACGCCGCGTGTGCTGACCGAAGCGATGGTGGCCGGCGGCGATGAAGCGAAGCGCGCGTTCAAGGCGATGATGACCATGAAGAAGATCGACGTCGCCGCAATCAAGGCGGCGCGGCGCGGCTGAGTTTCGCGTCGGGGATGGAAGCAAGCGCAGACCGGCCCGACCGCAAGGCGAAAGGACGAAGGCTCCCCGCGCCTTTCAAAAAACAGGGCAGCGGAGCGTTGGCTGAATGGGTTGTTTGAAAACTGAATCGGAGATGTTGGATGAGAGAGCAACACGTGCGCGGCAGCTTTTCCCGAGCGGCGAAAAATCAAGCTGCCTTGCCGGCCGCCTTGTTGACCTGGCTCTGCGCAAATCCCGCCACACCCGCATAGCCGCGCACGATCGCCTTGCGCTGCTCGAACGGCAGCACGTCATCGATGTTGGAGAATCCGTCCGGCGCGCGCTGCTCGACCGCGTCGATCACGCCCTCCGGCCCGCCACCGCGGTTCATCTTCACGATCTGTGCGGTCGGCGGCAGGCGTTCCTGCTCGTATTGCCAGAGCGCTTGGACGGCGTGCTCGGCGCCGACCAGCCGCTCGGCCAGGCATCGGGCGTCGAGAATAGCTTGAGAGGCGCCGTTCGAGCCGACCGGATACATCGGATGTGCAGCGTCGCCCAACAGCGTGACGCGGCTGTGGGTCCAACGCGGCAGCGGGTCGCGGTCGCACATCGGATATTCCCAGAACTCCGGCGTCGACTCGATCAGCGCCTTGGCGTCCACATACGGGATGCGAAAGCGCTGCACGTGGGGCATCAGGTCTTCGAAGCGGCCGGCGCGCGACCAGTCCTCCTTGTTTGGAGGTGCACCCCCCTCGCCCACTTTCACCAGGACCGCCCAGTTGGTCAGCGGCCGGTCCTCGCGCGCGCCCTCGCCGATTGGATAGACCACAAGCTTGGCCGCCATGCCGCCGGCGATCACCATCGAGCGGCCGGTGAGGAATTTCGGCCAGTCGAGTGCGCCGCGCCACAGCATCGAGCCGTTCCAGCGCGCTGGTCCCTCGTTTGGATAGAGCGTGCCGCGCACGTACGAATGAATGCCATCGGCGCCGATCAACACGTCGCCGTGAGCGGTACGGCGGTGCGAGCCGTTGCGATCGAAGAAATAGGCGGTGACGCCGCCCTCGTCCTGCTGAAAGCCGCCGAGCCGGTGTCCGGTGTGCAGGCGGCTCTCGCCCAGCCGCGAGCGCACCGCCTGGTGGATCACGCCCTGCAGCCGGCCGCGGTGCACCGAGAACTGCGGCACGTCGTAGCCGGCGTCGACACCGCGCGGCTCCCGCCAGATCTCCTGACCGAAGCGGTTGGTGTAGATCAGCTCATGAGTACGGATCGCGACCGCGTCGAGCCGCTCCATCAGGCCAAGCTGCTGCAATTCCTTGATCGCGTGCGGCAGCGTGTTGATGCCGACGCCAAGCTCGCGAATGCCTTCCGACTGCTCGAACAGCTCGCAGTCGATGCCGCGGGCATGCAGCATCAGGGCCATGGTGAGCCCGCCGATTCCGCCGCCGACGATAATGACCTTCACGGCTGATCCTTACGCCACGTACGCCACAAACCTGTTTATAATCTGCCACCAGGGTGGAAGCGCAACAACATCCGGGGCCCTTGGTTGACGGCCCCTCCAAGGAGCGAAAATGGCACGAAAAGTGATGATTTCCTGCGCGGTGACCGGTTCGGCGGACACCCCCGGCAAGAATCCGGCCGTACCCGTCACGCCGGAGCAGATCGCCAACTCCTGCCTCGATGCCGCCAAGGCCGGCGCCGCGATCGTGCACATCCATGTGCGCGATATCAAAACCACCAAGCCCAGCATGGACAAGGCGCTCTACCGCGAGACGGTCGAACGCATCCGCGAGAAGAATACCGATGTGCTGATCAATCTGACGACGGGCCCGGGCGCGCGATTCTTCCACGACGACAAGGACCCCTCGAAACCGAGCGCGGATTCCGTCTTGCGCGGCCCCGCCGAGCGCGTGCAGCACGTCATGGAGATCAAGCCGGAGATTTGCAGCCTCGACATGGGCAGCCTCAACATGGGTGACCGTGTCTTCATCAACACGCCGACCCATCTCAAAGCCATGGCGCTCGCCATCAAGGAGGCCGGCGTGACGCCCGAGCTCGAAGTGTTCGAGACCGGGCACCTGCTGCTCGCCAAGCGCTTCCTCGAGAACGGCTATGTGAAGGGCCCCGGCATGTTCCAGATTTGCCTCGGCATTTCCTGGGGCCAGCCGGCAACGCCGGAAGCGATGACTTACATGCGAAATCTTTTGCCGCCGGGCTGCACGTGGTTCGCCTTCGGCATCTCGCTCTGGCAATTCCCGATGGTGGCACAGGCGGTGCTGCTCGGCGGCCACCCCCGTGTCGGAATGGAGGACAACATCTACCTGGAGAAAGGCAAGCTTGCGCCGAGCAATGCCGCGCTGGTGGAGAAGGCAGGCAAGATCATCCAGATTCTGGGCGAGGAGATCGCGACACCGGCCGACGCGCGGCAGATGCTCGGCATCGGCGCCAACGTGTGAAACGGATTCAGCAAGCGCGGCGGTTTACTTGCCGATGCGATCCAGCCCCTGCGCCAGCGTTTTTACACGATAGAGTCCTTCGCGGGCGGTGATGTAAAGCGTCTTCCTATCCGGCCCGGCGAACGCCACGTTGGAGGTCTGACGCGGCGCCGGAACGGTGCCGAGGTATTGGCCGGCGGCGTCAAAAATCTGCACGCCGGGGACGGAGGCGACATACACCCGCCCGTCGCGATCAATGGCCATGCCGTCGGCACCGCTTTCCTTGCCCTCGGGGATATCGCGCAGCTTGGCAAACGGCCGCTTGTTCTTGACCTTGCCATCCGGCTCGACGTCATAGGCGTAGAAGGTCTCGCTCAAGGAGTTGTTGACCAGCAGGGTCTTGCCGTCGGCCGTCAGAATAAGCCCGTTGGGCCGTCCGAGCTGGTCGTCGATGAGAATGGGCTCCTTGGCGCCGACGGGAAGGTAATAGACGAACGCCTTGCGGCCCGGCAGCACCGGCCGGGGGCCGGGATCGGAGAAGTAGATGCCGCCCCTGGCGTCGACGAACAAATCGTTCGGCGCCATGAACGGCTTGCCTTCGAAGCTTTCCGTGAGCGTCGTGACCGTGCCGTCACGGCTCCGCTTGTTGACGCGTTTGCCCACACCTTGCACTTCGAGCAGATCGCCCTCCCGCGTCAGCGCAAGCCCGTTGGCATTGTTGGTGTTCTCATGCGCGACCGTGATCTTCCCGGAGGCGTCGAGGAAATGAATTTTGTTGGCGCGATTGTCGGTGAAATAGAGATTGCCATCCGGCGTGCCGACCGGTCCTTCGGTGAACTGAAATCCCTCCTGGACCAGTTCGACGGCGACGCCCGGCGCCACTACTCCCGGAATGCCGGCCGCTGATTGCGCCAAGCCCGGCAACACGCCGGCGATCGCGAATGCGATCGCGACGGCGCCCTGGATTCCAATGGTCTTCAAAAGCTGCTGCGGCTTCATTGCGTCCCCCCGATAAATCGTCGAGGCCCGACGGATGCCGGGCCCCGACGTCGCAGTATTACTTGGCCGGCGCGTACTTGCCGCCGGTCTGTGGCGTGTGCACGCCCTGCGCCCCGCTCTCCTTGTGCTTGAGGCGGGTGATGCGCGCCCAGGTTCGCTTGTGCTGGTCCTTGATCTTGATGTGCAGCGTGCCAAGCCCCTCGCAGGTCAGCTCGATCTTGTCGCCATCCATGAACGGGTTCAATCCGCGATGGTTGGTGCCGGTGGCCAGGATGTCGCCGGGCAGCAGCGTGTGGATCGAGGTGACCCACTCGATGCAGCGCGGGATCTTGTGCGCCATGTCGTCGGTGTTGAAGTTCTGCATCACCGTGCCGTTGTTGGTGAGCCGTATCTGCATCTTGCCGACGTTCTTGATCTCGTCGGCGGTGACGATATACGGCCCGATCGGTGCGAACGTGTCGCGCGACTTCATCTGATAGAAAACATTGGTCGGCGGCACCACGCCGCGGGCCGAGCCGTCGATGAAGTTGGTGTAGCCGAACACGTATTTCATCGCGTCGGCGGCTTTGACATGGGATGCCTTCTTGCCGATGACGATGGCGAGTTCTGCTTCGCCCTCGAACACCGACGCCGCCATGTCGGGCAGCACCATCGTGTCGCCATCGCCGATGATCGAGCTCGGCGATTTCATGAAGGCGTTGATCGGCGCGGGCTCCGGCAGCGTGCCGTCCTCCATGTAGTTCACCGCCATGCAGATGATGTTCTCGGGCTTCGGCAGCGGCGGCCGAAGTTTGGCCTTCGACAGCGGCTTGCCCTTGCCTTTTTTCGCGGCGGCAGCGAGCTTGCCCTTGTCAGCTTCGGAAACTGCTCGATCACGCCGCGCATCACGTCCTGCGGCCCGAGCGCCTTGATGCCCTTTGCCACGGCCGAGACATCGACGATCTTGTCGCCCACGACCACGACCCAGTTTGTAATTGTCGAAAAACGCCAGTTTCATGTTCGCTCCCTGCAACTGCTCATTGTCGTGAAATGCTGTCTGAATGCAGCCGCCCCGATCGTGGCGCTGCCCGCGCGGCAATGCAAGCCGAGGGCAGCATGGCGGCTATCATGAAAGGAAGTGGCGGGAGCGAAGGGGCTCGAACCCTCGACCTCTGCCGTGACAGGGCAGCGCTCTAACCAACTGAGCTACGCCCCCGCGGGCGTGGAACGACGGACTTAAGGCTCGGACTCCGGCAAGTCAAGAAACCTGCGCGGGCGCCTTGCTATTGGCGGGTCCAGGCTTCGCCGCCGATGTCAGGCCGCCGGTAAAGGCCCAGACCCCTCCCAATTGTCGCCGGCGGCGCCGTAGATCGCGAGACCGGTCTGGCTGCCGGAGCGGTACGACACGGCAAAGCCTTTATCGCCGCCGATTCCGGTTCCGATAAAGGTCTGACTGCCGATGTCCCAGGTCACCCGGAAGGTCTCGCCGGTCCGCTCGACCGTGACGGTTCCCGCGTATTGGCTCTTGTTGCCTGGATTGCTTCCTATCATGGCGTAACGGCCAACCGGATCGCCGGCGAATGCCGGCACGCCATTCTCTTCAACATGACTTGCCCCCATTTGCTTGCCGCCACGAACTTGGTGGGCGGTGACGGGATCGAACCGCCGACATCCTGCGTGTAAAGCAGGCGCTCTACCAGCTGAGCTAACCGCCCTCGCGCCCTTTATCGCCCCGGCCCGAGACCACTGCAAGCGCACTGCAAACATACGAACGCCCTCGCGAGCGGGCCGCGAGGGCGTCCAGATCAAACAACCGACACCGCTATTTGTTGACGGCGTCCTTCAGGCCTTTTCCGGCGGAGAAGCGCGGACGCTTTGCCGCCTTGATCTTGACCGGCGCACCCGTGCGCGGATCGCGCCCTTCGCGTGCCGCACGCTTGACGACCCTGAAATTACCGAACCCCATGATTTTGACTTCGCCGCCCTTCTTCAATGTTGAAGTGATGGCGTCGAAGGTCGCATCGACGGCGGTGGCTGCCGCGGTTTTCGTCATTTGCGCCTTGTCGGCCACCGCAGCGATGAGCTCATTCTTGGTCATCGGACCGATCCTTTCCCTGTATCGAATCAACGGCTCGTGGGCCGTTATGAGCGCGGATGTTGGCCGGAAGCACTGCAAACGCAATGATTCGTTTTTTTAAATGCAGGAAAACTCTGCGAATCGCACACGGTGATGTGGACCAAATGCAGACAGTGTCTGAGTTCTCGCAACGTCGATCGATCGCCGCCACGATCGGTGCCGCAATGCGAAACCGGGTAAGAAACCAGCTACCATCGCAACACGGCGCGAATGAAATCGCGCGCGACTCGGTTGCGAATTCGGAGCGGCCTGCATGCGCAAGGCTCGCTCGTCGGCGTCCGGCAGGATCGTCATCATCATCATCGCAAATGACGGAGCGGATACTTGCCTCGGCCACGCGCATTGGTGATCGGCGGCTCGGTTGGCGGGCTGTTCGCGGCCCATCTGCTGCGTAGAGCCGGCTGGAACGTGGCAGTGTTCGAGCGAGCCGCGGGCGACCTCGGCGATCGCGGCACCGGCATCGGCACGCGTGATGAGTTGTTCGCCGTGATGCGCCGGATCGGGCTTGCGGCCGATGCCTCGCTCGGCATCGGCGTCGAGGGCCGCCTTGGCCTCGACCGGGAGGGCCGCATCGTCCACGAGTTGCCGGTACGCGCAGTCACCAGTGCTTGGTCACGCATCTGGCGGCCGCTGCGGCAGGCGCTGCCGGACGCCTGCTACGCAGCCGGAAAGACGATGAGTTCGGATCGAGGCGCGGGTCGACGGCGTCAGTGCCGTCTTCGACGACGGCTCGCGCGCCGAGGGCGATCTCCTGGTCGCAGCCGACGGATTGCATTCCGCAGCTCGCGCGCAGTTTATCCCGGAGCTTGTGCCACGCTACGCCGGTTACGTGGCATGGCGCGGCGTGGTGCAGGCGGATGAGCTTTCGCCCGAGCTTCACCACTTGATGTTTCAGAAAATGGTGTTCGGCTTTCCGGGCGGCGAACTGATGCTGTCGATCCCGATGCCGGCGCCACGCGGCGACGGACGCGCCTGTCACTTCGTCTGGTTCCGGCCGGTCGCGGAAGCCGCCCTCGCCGGCCTGTGCACCGACCAAAGCGGCCGCCGGCATGGCGTCTCGATTCCGCCGCCGCTGATCCGGCCGGAACTGATCGCAGCGCTCAAGCATGACGCCGATGCACTCCTGGCGCCGCAGCTTACGGCAATTGTGAAAGACACCGCGCAAATCATCCTGCAGCCGATCTTCGACCTTGAATTGCCGCGCATCGCGTTCGGCCGCGTAGCGCTGGTGGGCGATGCGGCTTTCGTAGCGCGGCCGCACGTTGCAACCGGCGTGATGAAGGCGGCGATCGATGCCGAAAGCCTGGCCGACGCGCTGGCGGACGGCAGCGACGTTGTGGGCGCACTGGATCGGTACAACAGCGAACGCCAGCCTTATGGCGCCTCTCTGGTCGCGCGCGGCCGCCACATCGGCTGCTATTTCACCGCTGATGGCGACCCGCGCCTGCGCGTCGAAACGCTGATGCGCGAATACGGGGCCGCGGGTGTGGTTCGCGACCAGCCGATTGAGGCCGGGCGATCCTCCATGACGCCGCAAAAATTCACTCCATAAATTGCATTCGCTGCTCCTGCCGGCGATGACGCGTTGAGGCATTCTCGCGGCGCATCTGCGCCCGAGTGATTTCAGTCGATGCGCCAGCGGAAGCCACCAAAGAACCCATGACGCCATCTGTGGCGCCAGGACCATGCAGCTTCAGCCGCCGCTCTCCGGTCCAGCTTAATGACGCCTCATGAACTCGGATTGACCGGCCTGCGCGCATTATCAGGCCGCCACAGGGGCGCGGGGATAAGTATTTTTGCTCGCGCGCGAGTAGCGCGGTGCTTGACGTTGCTCGCGCAATAGGCGTTGTTCGCGATCCTATTTCGCGCGGACATTTCGTGGAACCGCGCGCAAAGAACTCGTGACGACCACGCATCAGAAATGGAAACGGCGGCCCGAAGGCCGCCGTTGTTGTTTGAAAGTCGAACCGCTTCAGTGCGCGGTCAGGCCGGAGCCATCTTCCTCGACCACGGCGTCGACCGAGGTCGTCACCGGCTTTGCGGTCTCGTCCCACTGGATCGGCTCAGGCACGCGAACCAGCGCGACCTTGAGCACCTCGTCCATGCGCGACACCGGGATGATCTCAAGCCCGCCCTTGATGCTGTCGGAAATCTCCGTCAGGTCCTTGGCGTTCTCTTCCGGGATCAGCACGGTCTTGATGCCGCCGCGGTGCGCCGCGAGCAGCTTCTCCTTCAAGCCGCCGATCGGCAGGATGCGGCCGCGCAGCGTGATCTCGCCGGTCATGGCGACATCCTTGCGCACCGGGATGCCGGTCATCGTCGAGACGATCGAGGTGACCATGGCGACGCCGGCCGACGGCCCGTCCTTCGGGGTCGCCCCCTCCGGCACGTGGACGTGGATGTCGCGCTTGTCGAACATCGGCGGCTCGATGCCGAAGGCGACCGCGCGCGAGCGGACGTAGGACGCCGCAGCCGAGATCGACTCCTTCATCACGTCACGCAGGTTGCCGGTGACGGTCATGCTGCCCTTGCCGGGCATCATGACGCCTTCGATGGTGAGCAACTCGCCGCCCACATCGGTCCAGGCAAGCCCCGTGACCACGCCGACCAGATCGTCGGCCTCGACCTCGCCGTACCGGTACTTCGGCACGCCGAGATAGGCTTCGAGCTTCTTGGGGTCGACCGCGATCGACTTGGTCTTCTCGAGCGTCAGCTCCTTCACCGCCTTGCGGATCAGGGTCGAGAGCTCGCGCTCGAGATTGCGCACGCCCGACTCCCGCGTGTAGCGGCGGATCAGCAGCAGCAGCGCGTCGTTGTCGATCGACCATTCCTCGGACTTCAGGCCGTGCTTGGCGATCGCGTTCGGGATCAGGTGCTTGCGCGCGATCTCGACCTTCTCGTCCTCGGTGTAGCCGGCGATCCGGATGATCTCCATGCGGTCCATCAAGGGCGCAGGGATGTTCAGCGTGTTCGCCGTGGTGATGAACATCACGTTCGACAGATCGTAGTCGACCTCGAGATAGTGGTCGTTGAACGTGTGGTTCTGCTCGGGGTCGAGCACCTCAAGCAACGCCGACGACGGATCGCCGCGGAAATCGGCGCCCATCTTGTCGACCTCGTCCAGCAGGAACAGCGGGATTCGACGACTTCGCCTTCCGCATCGACTGGATGATCTTGCCGGGCATCGAGCCGATGTAGGTGCGCCGGTGACCGCGGATCTCGGCCTCGTCGCGCACGCCGCCGAGCGACACGCGCACGAAGTCGCGGCCGGTCGCCTTCGCGATCGACTTGCCGAGCGAGGTCTTGCCGACGCCGGGCGGTCCGACCAGGCACAGGATCGGCCCGGTCAGCTTGTTGGCGCGCTGCTGCACGGCGAGATACTCGACGATGCGCTCCTTGACCTTCTCCAGGCCGAAGTGATCGTTATCGAGGATCTCCTGCGCGGCCTTGAGGTCCTTCTTGACCTTGCTCTTCTTGTTCCACGGGATCGACAGGAGCCAGTCGAGGTAGTTGCGCACGACCGTCGCCTCGGCCGACATCGGAGACATCTGCCGCAGCTTCTTGAGCTCGTGCGTCGCCTTCTCGCGGGCTTCCTTCGAGAGCTTGGTCTTCTTGATCTTGTCCTCGAGCTCGGCGAGTTCGTCCTTGCCGTCCTCGTCGCCAAGCTCCTTCTGGATCGCCTTCATCTGCTCGTTGAGGTAGTACTCGCGCTGCGTCTTCTCCATCTGGCGCTTGACGCGCGTGCGGATGCGCTTCTCGACCTGCAGGACGGAGATTTCGCTCTCCATCAGGCCGAGCACCTTTTCGAGCCGCTCGGCGACCGACATGGTCTCGAGGATCTGCTGCTTGTCGGGAATCTTGACGGCGAGATGCGAGGCGACGGTGTCGGCGAGCTTGGCATAGTCCTCGATCTGCTGGACCACGCCGACGACCTCGGGCGACACCTTCTTGTTGAGCTTCACGTAGTTCTCGAACTCGGTGATGACCGAGCGCGCCAGCGCCTCGGCTTCTACCTTCTCGCCGACGACGTCTTCGAGCACGACGGCGGTGGCCTCGTAGTAGTCGCTGCGGTCGGTGTACTTGAGCACCTTGCCGCGCTGCGCGCCCTCGACCAGCACCTTGACGGTGCCGTCGGGCAGCTTCAGCAGCTGCAGCACGCTCGCGAGCGTACCGATCTCAAAGATCGAATTGGTCGCGGGATCGTCGTCGGAGGCGTTCTTCTGCGTGGCGAGCAGAATGAACGTGTCCGAGCGCATCACCTCTTCCAGCGCCTTGATCGACTTCTCGCGGCCGACGAACAGCGGCACGATCATGTGCGGGAAGACCACGATGTCGCGCAGCGGAAGCACCGGGTAGGCCCGGGTTTCGCCTGGAGTGAGCGGAGGACGTGGTTTTGGGAGTGTCATTGCATTGGTCCTTGTTGTTGTGCCCCTCCGTCATGGCCCGCGTATGCGCTGCCGCGATGGAGTGCTGAAGGTCCGGACAGGAACGGAAAGTCGCCCCCGCAAGGCGACATCAAGCAAGATCGGGACCGCTGCCCGGTAGTGAAGTCTGCGAATCTGCACACACGGTGCAGGTTCGCCCGTATTAGGTGGATACAGTGGGACCGGAGTGTCAAGTAAGCCTGTAGATTCAACCAAATACTACATCCCGACCGTTCATCCACGGTTCAGGAGGAGGCCACGCGGCACGCGGTTGGAACGCGACGGAGTCGACTTAGAAGGCAGTCGGGCGACTGATGGTCAGGCGGTCGCGCCGGCGTCGCCGGCACGGTCGGCGTAGATGTAGAGCGGCCGGGCGGTGCCCTCGACCACTTCCTTGGAGATCACGACCTCTTCGACACCTTCGAGGCTCGGCAGGTCGAACATGGTGTCGAGCAGGATGCCCTCCATGATCGAGCGCAGGCCGCGCGCGCCGGTCTTGCGTTCGATCGCCTTGCGGGCGATGGCGCCAAGCGCCTCTTCGGCGAGCGTGAGGTCGATCGATTCCATTTCGAACAGCCGCTGGTATTGCTTTACCAGCGCGTTCTTCGGCTCGGTCAGGATCTTCTTCAGCGAAGCTTCGTCGAGGTCTTCGAGCGTCGCGACCACCGGCAGGCGGCCGACGAACTCCGGGATCAGGCCGTACTTGAGCAGATCCTCGGGCTCGACCTCGCGGAAGATTTCGCCGGTGCGGCGATCCTCCGGCGCGATGACCTTGGCGCCGAAGCCGATCGAGGTCGAACGGCCGCGCGCCGAGATGATCTTCTCCAGGCCGCCGAAGGCGCCGCCGCAGACGAACAGGATGTTGGTGGTGTCGACCTGCAGGAACTCCTGCTGCGGATGCTTGCGGCCGCCCTGCGGCGGCACCGAAGCGATGGTGCCTTCCATGATCTTGAGCAGCGCCTGCTGCACGCCCTCGCCCGACACGTCGCGGGTGATCGAGGGGTTGTCGGACTTGCGCGAAATCTTGTCGATCTCGTCGATGTAGACGATGCCGCGCTGCGCGCGCTCGACGTTGTAGTCGGCGGACTGCAGGAGCTTGAGGATGATGTTCTCGACGTCCTCGCCGACGTAGCCGGCTTCGGTCAGCGTCGTTGCGTCGGCCATCGTGAACGGCACGTCGAGGATGCGCGCCAGCGTCTGCGCCAGCAGCGTCTTGCCCGAGCCGGTCGGGCCGATCAGCAGGATGTTGGACTTCGCCAGCTCGACGTCGTTGTGCTTGGCCTGATGGTTGAGCCGCTTGTAGTGGTTGTGGACGGCGACCGCGAGGACCTTCTTGGCGTGGTCCTGGCCGATGACGTAGTCGTCGAGAACTTTACGGATTTCCTTCGGCGTCGGGATACCGTCGCGCGACTTCACCAGCGAGGATTTGTTCTCCTCGCGGATGATGTCCATGCACAGTTCGACGCATTCGTCGCAGATGAACACGGTCGGACCGGCAATGAGCTTGCGGACCTCGTGCTGGCTCTTGCCGCAAAACGAGCAGTACAGGGTGTTCTTCGAATCGCTGCCGCCGACTTTGCTCATTCCGCTCTCCGTAACCCCGCGGCGCGAACTCAGCGCCCCGCGGTCGATCCATTTCTAGCAGCACTCACGCTAAAAAACCGTAGCGTGACAGTCACACATTTCCCCAACTCCATCCCCAGCACCCACCTGCGAATACTAGCGAAGCACGCTAGCGGAGCGAACAATCAAGATTTGATTAACGATAACGCAGCCCGCCGCAACGGCTTTTTCGGGGCCAGCGCGAAGGTCGCTCGGGATGGCGGCAATTTCAGGGCTTGGCGGTGGGTTCCTCCGGCCGCTTCTCGATCACCTTGTCGATCAGGCCGAAGTCCTTGGCCATGTCGGCGGTCAGGAAGTAGTCACGCTCCAGCGCATCCTCGATCTTCTTGATCGGCTGGCCGGTGTGCTTGACGTAGATTTCGTTCAGCCGCTTCTTCAGGTTCAGGATTTCCTGGGCGTGCAGCATGATGTCGGTGGCCTGGCCCTGGAACCCGCCGGACGGCTGGTGGACCATGATCCGCGCGTTGGGAACCGCGAACCGCAGGTCCTTGGCGCCGGCCGCCAGCAGCAGCGAGCCCATCGAGGCGGCCTGCCCGATGCACAGCGTCGACACCGGCGGCCGGATGAACTGCATGGTGTCGTAGATCGCCATGCCCGATGTCACCACGCCGCCCGGCGAGTTGATGTACATCGAGATTTCTTTCTTCGGGTTCTCCGCCTCCAGGAACAGCATCTGCGCGACCACGAGCGTCGCCATGCCGTCCTCGATCGGCCCGGTGATGAAGATGATGCGTTCCTTGAGGAGGCGCGAGAAGATGTCGTAGGCCCGCTCGCCGCGGTTGGTCTGCTCGACCACCATGGGAACCAGGTTCATGTAGGTAGCGACGGGATCTCTTCAATCTCCCCTCCTCAGGGCGCGTTCAAAGCGCGCTTGTTGACCGAATCGCGCTTGTCGGCCAAGTGTATATAGGTTCGCGGGCGCGCAACACGAAGACCCGCGATCGGGAATGGCAGCGGCTGCGACTTGTGCACGGCGAGCGGCGCGCAGCGGCAGCGCTCGTCAGATAGGTTCCAGGCACCTACGCGCAAGGCCCGCGACGCCGGCCGCAGACGGGCCGCGCGCTCAGGCCTCGTCTTCCTTGTAGAGCTCCTCGCGCGAGACCGTCTTGTCGGTGATCTTGGCGAGTTCGAGGATGAAATCGATCACCTTGTCCTCGAAGATCGGCGCGCGCAGGCTCGCCAGCGCGTCGGGATTGTTGCGGTAGAAGTCCCACACCTCCTGCTCCCGGCCGGGCACCTGCCGGGCGCGATCCATCACGGCGCGGCTCAGCTCCTCGTCGGACACCTTGATGTTGTTGCGCTCGCCGATCTCGGCGATCACCAGCCCGAGCCGCACGCGCCGCTCGGCGATGCCGCGGTATTCTTCCTTGGCCTTTTCCTCGGTCGTGTCCTCTTCCTCGAAGGTGCGCTTGCGCGCCTGCAGATCGTCGAGGATGGTCTTCCAGACGTTGTTGAACTCGTCCTCGACCAGGCTCGGCGGCGGCGTGAACTTGTGCTTGGCGTCGAGCTCGTCGAGCAGCTTGCGCTTGACCTTCTGCCGCGACATCGCGCGCGTGCTCCTGGGCCAGGCGCTCCTTGACCATCTCGCGGAGCTTGGCGAGCGATTCCAGGCCGAGCGACTTGGCGAATTCGTCGTCGAGCGTGACCGACTGCGGCGCCTCGATCGACTTCACGGTGACATCGAACTCGGCATTCTTGCCGGCCAGATGCGCGGTCGGATAGGTCTGCGGGAAGGTCACGTTGACGGTGCGCTGCTCGCCCGCGGCCACGCCGATCAGCTGATCCTCGAAGCCCGGGATGAAGGTGCCGGAGCCGAGGTGGAGCGGCGACGTCGCCGCCGGTGCCGCCTTCGAACGGCGTGCCGTCCATCTTGCCGGTGAAGTCGATCGTGACGCGGTCGCCGTTCTCGGCCTTGGCGCCCTCGCCCTTGGCGGCGAACGGCCGGCTCTGCTCGGCGATCTTCGCCAGCGCCTCGTCGACCTCGGTCTCGGTCACCTCGGCGTTCAGCCGCTCGAGCTGGATGCCCTTGAAATCCGCAAGCTCGATCGTCGGCAGAATCTCGATCGCCATCGTGTAGGCGAGATCGGTCTTGCCCTCGATCACCTGCTCGACCGCGCCCTGCTCGGTCGGCAGCGTCACCTGCGGCTCGCGCACGAGCTTGAAGCCGCGCTCGGTGACGATCTGCGCATTGGCCTCGCGCACCGCCGTCTCGATCATCTCGGCCATCACCGCGCGGCCATACAGGCGCTTGAGATGGGCGACCGGGACCTTGCCCGGACGGAAGCCGTTGATGCGGACCTGGTCCTTGAGCTGGCCGAGCTTGGCGTCGGCCTTGGTGGCCAGATCGGACGCGGGAACCACGACCTTGAACTCGCGCTTGAGGCCGTCGCTGACAGTTTCGGTTACTTGCATCACCACAATCTTTGTTTTGTGCCGTTCAACACGGCGTTCAAGGTTGGCCCGCTCACGTCAGCCCGGTTCGAGTGACACGCCCGATTCAGATTGGCCCGGCGTGGTGCGGGCGGAGGGACTTGAACCCCCACGACTTGCGTCACGGGAACCTAAATCCCGCGCGTCTACCAGTTCCGCCACGCCCGCCCGGAGGCTTTGCGCGGCACCATTGGCCGAGCGGCGCGGTCTATATCAGGGCTTCCGGACAAGCACCACTAAAATAGGCCTTCGCCGGGATTACGGCCAGACGCCGAGATCGACAAAGAGCCGCCGATAGACCGCGCGGAGCGCCTCCGGCAGGTCTTCGGCGATCAGGCCCGGCCCGGCCTCGCTGCCGGCCTCGCCGTGCAGCCAGACGGCGGCGCTCGCCGCCTCGAAGGCCGGCATGCCCTGCGCCAGCAGGCCCGCGACGAACCCGGCCAGCACGTCGCCGGAGCCCGCCGTGGCGAGCCAGGGCGGCGCATTTTCGGTGATCGAGACGCGGCCCTGCGGCGCCGCCACCACGGTATCGGAGCCCTTCAGCAGGACGATCGCGCCGGAGGCCGCGGCCGCGGCCTGGCGCGGTCACATTTCGACGTTATTCCAGATACGTTGCGGTCCTGCGCTGAACAGACGGGCGAACTCGCCCTCGTGCGGCGTCAGCACCGTCGGCGAGGCGCCCCGCGATCTTGATCGCGGCAAACAGCGTTTCCGGCGTCTCGGCAAAGCTCGTCAGCGCGTCGGCGTCGAGCACCACCGCCCGTTCGCCGGACAAGCGCCGCCAGCACCATGTCCCGCATCGGCGGCCCGACGCCGCCGCCCGGGCCGAGCACGATCGGCGTTGAGCCGCGGATCGGCGAGCCATTCCGCAAAGCTCGTCCGCGCCATCGACCGGGCGGACCATGACGGCGAGGTTGCTCGCGGCGTTGACGGCGAGCGCGTCGCGCGGGCTGGCGATGGTGACCAGGCCGGCGCCGGCCCGCAGCGCGCCGCGCGCCGCAAGCCGCGCCGCGCCGGTGTGCGATCGATCGCCCGGAGACGACCACGGCATGGCCGCGCTGGTATTTGTGGCCGCCGGGCTGCGGCACCGGAAAGCGATCCGCCCAGAGCGCCGGCGCGTTGGCAAAGATGCTGCGGGCGGATGTTGTCCAGCACCGCGTCGGGGATGCCGATGTCGGCGACCTCGACCGGCCCGCAGTGCAGCCGTCCCGGCAGCAGCAGATGGCCGGGCTTTCGGCGAAAGAACGTCACCGTTTCGCTGGCCTCGACCGCCGCGCCCATCACCGCGCCGCTGTCGCCGTTGATGCCGCTCGGCAGATCGACCGCGACGACCGGCACGCCCGCACGCGTTGATCGCCTCGATCATCGCCCGCGGCCGGTCCTTCGACCGGCCGGTCGAGGCCGGCGCCGAACAGCGCGTCGACGATCAGGCCCGCGCCGGCGAGCGCCGCGGGCGTGGCCGCCTCGACCGGCCCCGCCAGCGGCGCGCGGCCAGCGGCCGCATCGCCCTTGAGCCGGTCGCGATCGCCGAGCAGCAGCAGCCGGACCGGATAGCCGCGTTCGGCCAGGACCCGCGCGCAGACAAAGCCGTCGCCGCCGTTGTTGCCGGGCCGGCGACGATGCACGACCATCGGCGCGCTCGCGGGCTGCATCCGCGCCACCGCGTCGGCGACCGCGCGCCCGGCGTTCTCCATCAGCCGGATGCCGGGCGTCCCGCCCGCGATCGCCAGGCGGTCGGCCTCGGCCATTTCCGCGGTGGTGAGCAGCTCGATCATGGCGCTTGCGACAGTATCGGCGGCGGCAAAGCGCTAACAACGCAAGCGGTCCTTGACCACGCGTTGCGCAGCCTGCCTAATCCTTATGCAGGACCGTTTCCGCTGACACCGGCTGGTTGCCGTAAAGTTCAGCTGATGCCCTGGAAAACCAAGGAAATGCAGGCGTTTTCGGCCACATCCGGTCCTTGGCACGGACCCTGCTATCGAAGAACACGGCGCTGCCGGTCACGTTTCCGGACGGCCCGGGAGGTCAGAACGCGATGAAGAAGATCGAGGCCATCATCAAGCCTTTCAAACTCGACGAGGTGAAGGAGGCGCTGCAGGAGGTCGGCCTGCAGGGCATCACGGTGACCGAGGCCAAGGGCTTCGGCCGCCAGAAGGGCCATACCGAACTCTATCGCGGCGCCGAGTACGTCGTCGATTTTCTCCCCAAGGTGAAGATCGAGATTGTGCTGGGCGACGAGATGGTCGAAAAAGCCGATCGAGGCGATCCGCCGCGCCGCCCAGACCGGGCGCATCGGCGACGGAAAAATCTTCGTCTCGAATATCGAAGAAGCGATCCGGATCAGAACGGGGGAATCCGGTTTGGACGCAGTCTAAAGCGCCGGTCGATCCGCTTTACGTTCATATCCCGTCACGGAGAGGGAACGTATTCCATGACGACCGCCAAGAATGTCATGAAGATGATCAAGGACAACGACGTGAAATACGTCGATTTCCGATTCACCGACCCGCGCGGCAAGTGGCAGCACGTCACCTTCGACGTCACCATGATCGAAGAGGACACTTTCGCCGAAGGCCAGATGTTCGACGGCTCCTCGATCGCCGGCTGGAAGGCGATCAACGAGTTCGACATGAACCTGATGCCGGACCCGGCGTCGGCCGACGATCGATCCGTTCTTCGCCGAGACCACGCTGGTGCTGGTCTGCGACGTGCTCGAGCCGACCACCGGCGAGCCCTACAACCGCGATCCGCGCGGCATCGCCAAGAAGGCCGAGGGCATGGTCAAGTCGATGGGCGTCGGCGACACCATCTTCTTCGGCCCGGAGGCCGAGTTCTTCGTGTTCGACGACGTCAAGTTCAAGGCCGACCCCTACAACACCGGCTTCAAGCTCGACTCCGTCGAGTTCCCGACCAACTCCGACACCACCTACGAGGGCGGCAACCTCGGCCACCGCATCGGCACCAAGAAGGGCTACTTCCCGGTGCCGCCGCAGGACTCGGTGCAGGACATGCGCTCGGAAATGCTCGCCGCCATGGCGCGGATGGGCTGCGTGGTCGAGAAGCATCACCACGAGGTGGCCTCGGCCCAGCACGAGCTCGGCCTGAAGTTCGCGCCGCTGACGGTGATGGCCGACCGGATGCAGATCTATAAGTACTGCATCCAGCAGGTCGCCAACATCTACGGCAAGACCGCGACCTTCATGCCGAAGCCGATCTACGGCGACAACGGCTCGGGCATGCACTGCCACCAGTCGATCTGGAAGGGCGGCAAGCCGGTGTTCGCCGGCAACAAATACGCCGACCTGTCGGAGACCTGCCTGTCCTACATCGCCGGCATCATCAAGCACGCCAAGGCGATCAACGCCTTCACCAACCCGACGACCAACTCCTACAAGCGGCTGGTGCCGGGCTTCGAGGCGCCGGTGCTGCTCGCCTACTCGGCGCGCAACCGCTCGGCGTCGTGCCGCATCCCGTTCACCACCAACCCGAAGGCCAAGCGCGTCGAGGTCCGCTTCCCCGATCCGCTCTGCAATCCGTATCTCGGCTTCGCCGCGATGCTGATGGCCGGCCTCGACGGCATCAAGAACAAGCTCCATCCCGGCGAGGCGATGGACAAGGACCTCTACGATCTGCCGCCGAAGGAACTGAAGAAGATCCCGACGGTGTGCGGCACCCTGCGCGAGGCGCTGACGAACCTCGACAAGGACCGCGACTTCCTCAAGGCCGGCGGCGTGTTCGACGACGACTTCATCGACAGCTACATCGAGCTGAAGATGAAGGAGGTGATCCGCTTCGAGCACACGCCGCATCCGGTCGAGTTCGAGATGTACTACTCGGCCTGAGCGGCACGTACGATCAACGCAAGTCAAAGGGCGCTCTGCGGAGCGCCCTTTTGGCGATTTCCAGTCGTTGACGATAAACTGGGCCAGGACAAGTGCGCCGACAGCCACCGCCGACAGCAAAGGCGGCCGCGGCCTGCCGATGATGCGGCGATCCATAGGCGCCGCCTTGCGCCGCACCTGGATCACTTCGGCCTCGTATTCGTCCGACGACGAATAGGCGCAGGCCAGAGCGAGCCCTGCGCATGCAGCGTTCGCTTGCGAGCGAGGGGCGTCGGATCCGTTCTGGAGACGCGGGTGCCACATGCCGCGCATGCTACCCGGCGCGGGTAAACGCCTCGTGTACAGCTAAGCCTGCTGCCTATCGCAGCGCGGCAACCGGCTTGGCCCAATGCGCGGAATTGCGTGGCGGCGCCGGGCGTGGCTGGTTCGCCCGGCTGGTCGAATTCGACGCGGTTTCGGCCATTGTGCTTGGCGCGGTAGAGCGCCGCGTCCGCCCGCGCCAGCAGCGGCATCGAGCTCGACCGGCGCGAGTCGCGGTCGCAATGCCGATGCTCACGGTCGCGCCGATTTCATGGCCCGAGATCACGACGCCGGCCGCCTGGAACGCCGCGCGCAGGCGCTCGGCGACGAGCCCGGCCTCGGCCGCATTGCCCGGAATGATCGCGGCGAATTCCTCGCCGCCGAGCCGGCCGATCACGTCGGTCGCGCGCATGTTGGCGCGACGCCGTCGGCGGCGAACACCTTGAGCGCGTCGTCGCCGACGGCATGGCCGAAGCGGTCGTTGATCGATTTGAACTTGTCGAGATCGAACATCAGCACGCTGACCGGCAGCGACTTGCGGCCGCGCTGCGCGATCATCGGTTGGCCGCTTCGATGAAGGCGCGCCGGTTGAACAGGCCGGTGAGCAGGTCGGTCATCGCCGCGGTCTTGTGCACCAGCGCGACGTGCTCCTTCGCCATCACCACGACGACGAACGCCGTGCCGACCACATAGATCACGGTCTCGAATGCGAACAGCGCGAACAGCCCGTCGGCGGACATGCGGCCGGCAAGCAGCACGATCAATCCGACCGGCGCCAGAAACACCGCGCTGTGCAGCAGCGGAATGGCGATCCAGAGCCAGCGCGCGGCAAGCTCGCGCCGGCGCTCGCGCCGCAGTTCGAACGCGGTGAGGAAGGCGTAGAGCGCGATCACGACCGACGACAGCACCACGCGCGCGTGTCCGGATTCCGCGAAATCCGGAAACTGCATCGCGACGAACCAGACCACGGCGCCGGAAAACAGCGCGCCCGACAGCACCGCGCGGCCATGAAACAGCCGCGCGCCGCTCCAGATCATGCCGCAGGCGATGAACAGAAGCGCGTTCGGCATTTCCGGCGTGACGAACGCCGATGCGCTCCTGCGCGCCCCAGAGCGTCACCGCGGACGCGCCCATCAGATAGGCCCCGCCCCACCACGCCATCGCGCGCATGCTGCGCTCCTGCAGCCAGAGCACCAGCAGGAACACGCCGAGCAACCCGGTGATCGAGGTTGCCACCGTAAAAAGCGTCGCTTGATCCAGAACCATGAACGTCCCTGGCTCGGCGCCGAGCGCGGCGTGAAGTCGATGTTGGGGAGCGGAGGCCGTCCGCGAGCCGGCGCGAACCGGCGCCTGGCCTACGCACTATCGCGTACGGACTTTTCCGAAGCATTGCCGGTTTCGAGCGGTTTTTCGACGAAACAATCGCGAAAATCCAACGTTTCGCAGAAAATGAGAGCGGTTTCTCGACAAATAAAAAGGGGCGCCGAAGCGCCCCTGAAATTGCAACGGAGGAACCGTTGGATCAGCGCCTGTTAGGTCAGCGCTTGATGATTAACGTTTGGAGAACTGGAACGAACGCCGGGCCTTGGCGCGGCCGTACTTCTTGCGCTCGACCACGCGGGAGTCGCGGGTGAGGAACCCGCCGCGCTTGAGCGCGCTGCGCAGATCCGGCTCGTAGTAGGTCAGCGCCTTGGAGATGCCGTGACGCACGGCGCCGGCCTGGCCGGACAGTCCGCCGCCCGACACCGAGCAGATCACATCGAACTGCGTCGCGCGGTTGGCGGCGACCAGCGGCTGCTGGATCAGCATGCGCAGCACCGGCCGCGCGAAGAACACCTCGACCGGCCGCGTGTTGACGGTGATCTTGCCGGAGCCCGGCTTGATCCAGACGCGCGCGACCGCGTTCTTGCGCTTGCCGGTGGCGTAGGCGCGGCCCTGCTTGTCGAGCTTCTGGACGTATTTCGGGGCTTCGGGCGCGGCCGGCTTCAGCGTGCCGAGCTGGTCGAGCGATTGCATGGTTTCGGCCATTACGCGGCCCTCGTGTTCTTGCGGTTCATCGAAGCGATATCCAGTTTTTCCGGCTGCTGGGCGGCGTGCGGATGCTCGGCGCCCTTGTAGACGCGGAGATTGCCGAACTGCGTGCGTCCGAGCGGCCCGTGCGGCAGCATGCGCTGCACCGCCTTCTCGACGATGCGCTCGGGGAACTTGCCCTCGAGGATCGAGCGGGCGGAGCGCTCCTTGATGCCACCGATGAAGCCGGTGTGGTGCATGTAGACCTTCTGCTCGCGCTTGCGGCCGGTCAGGACGATCTTCTCGGCGTTGATGACGATGACGTTGTCGCCGTCATCCATGTGCGGGGTGTAGCTCGGCTTGTGCTTGCCGCGCAGCCGCATGGCGATGATCGTGGCGAGCCGGCCGACGACCAGACCGGTGGCGTCGATCAGCACCCATTTCTTCTGGATATCCGCGGTCTTGGTCGAATGAGTTGACATGAGGGGTTCAGGTCCGTGAACGCGACGTGCGGTATTGCGCGGCTTGTAGCCGAGGCTCCGCACGCGGTCAACGCCAATTCAGCAGATAAATTTCATGTAAATTCAATATCTTATGATAATGGTATTTTAATACCAGCGATGAAGCCTCAGTCATTTCGCGGGGATCGAGTAGGTCGAGGTGACATGCGCGACCGGCTCGTCCATGTCCGTCGGAGCGGATGGTCACCTCCCCGACCGCCAGCCGCTTGCCGAGCTTGAGCAGGCGGCATTCGGCGATCAGGTCGCGCGCTGCGGGCTTGCGCAGGAAGTTGATGCTGAGATTGATCGTCACCGCGAGCGGCACCGGGCCGATCGAGGCCAGCACGCCGACGTACATGGCGAAGTCCGCCAGCGCCATCATGGTCGGGCCGGAGATCGTGCCGCCCGGCCGGATGAATTGCGCCTGGTAGGCCTGCCGCACGCGGCCGCCGCCGTGCCAGACCTCCTCGATCGAAAGCCCGCTTTGCGGCGTGGAACACCTGCGGGAATTCGGCCGCCAGAAAGCGATCCAGTTCCTCGACAGTCATCGTCGGCTTCGGCCTGCGCCCATCCAATTCCCCTTGGCCGCGCTCGCGCGGCTTGACTAGATCGGATACAATGCCCGAGTCCGAGGCGCAAAGGCCGCAGATGAACATCCAACCCGCCCGCACCAGCCCGGCTGACATTTCGCTGCTGCGCAGCGACGACGGCCCCGTCGCGGTGCTCACGCTCAACCGGCCGGCAGCGCGCAACAGCCTCTCCGAGACGTTGCTCGTCGTGCTTGATGAAGAGCTGCAAGCGATTGGCAAGGACGCCAGCGTGCGCGCGGTGGTGCTGGCAGCGAATGGCCCCGCGTTCTGCGCCGGTCACGATCTCAAGGAATTAACCGCGCGCCGCACCGACGCCGACGGCGGGCGCGCCTATTTCCAGCACATCATGACCACCTGCAGCGCCATGATGCAGCGGATCGTCACCCTGCCCCAGCCGGTGATCGCTGCGGTGCAAGGCGTGGCATCGGCCGCGGGCTGCCAGCTTGTCGCAAGCTGCGATCTCGCCGTCGCTTCGACCAAGGCAGGCTTCGCCACGCCCGGCGTCGATATCGGGCTGTTCTGCTCGACGCCGATGGTCGCGCTTTCGCGCAATGTTTCACGCAAGCACGCGATGGAGATGCTGCTGACCGGCGACATCATCGCCGCCGAGAAGGCCGCCGCCATCGGCCTCGTCAACGAGGTCGTGCCCGCAGGCCACGAGCGCGCCAGGGCGATCGAGCTCGCGCACGCAGTTCGCGTCGAAGTCGTCGCACGTTATCGGCATCGGCAAGGCGGCGTTCTATCGCCAAGCTCGAGATGCCGCTCGCCGAGGCTTACGATTACGCCTCCAAGGTCATGACCGAGAACATGATGGCGCGTGACGCGGAGGAAGGCATCTGCGCCTTCATCGAGAAGCGCGATCCGACGTGGGAGGATCGGTAAGGAGTTGGGAAGATCGGTAGAGTTCTCTACACCGTGACGTAGGGACCGATCTTGCCGGGATGGCCGACATTGAGCGACGAGAAATAATAGCGCTGCGGCTCATAGTGCTCCTCGGCTGTCGCCGGCTCGACGAAATGGTCCTCGCACAAATCGTCGCGCACGAAGCAGGCGTTGGATCCGGAAAATTTGCAGCCGACAATGCGGTAGCCCTTGGTGCGACCGAGCTTGAGCAGTGCCTCAAGGCTCGCGCCGAAATAATTGGTGCCATCCCATTGCGCCGTGGGTTGGTAGGGCACCACGAGCAACAGCGGCGGACGGAGCGTTGCGTTGTATTCGATGACGACAAGGCGTGGCTTGACGACCTCGATGGCCTTCCAGACCCAGTAATCGTTGCAGGCGACGTTGATCGACAGGATATCGACCTCGCCGCTGAATCCAGTCTGCTCGAACAGGATGTTGACGTTCTCGGCGGTGATCATCGCCTGGGTCAGCCGTAACGCGCCGCTGCTGAGATAGCCGCTCAGCGTGCGCCGCATTTCGGTGACCTATTCCGGCGAACCCTCAAGCCAGAGCCCGCGCCAGTCCTCCAGCAGCAGCTTGACCGTGTTGCATTGCACGCCGTTTTTGACGCCGAATTCGATGAAGGTGCGGGCGCCGGTGCCGATCCGGTTGAAAACCTCCTGGATCATGCCGTCCTCTTCGTTCTGCGAAAACACCTTCGCGCCGTAGCGCAGCAGGCGCTTGGGACCGGCATACCGCGGACCAGAAGCGATGGATGATGCTCAGACGCAAGGTCAGCGACGCCGCCCTGGCGTTGATCTGCGCCAGTTCAAGCAGCTTTCCTGGAATTCCCGGTCGTTCATGTGGTCGATCCTCGAAGCGACGGCGCCGACGATGTTAGCGACGCCGTGCCGCGCCGTCGATTGGCTCCGGGGGAGCATCCGTCGCTTTTAAGTCGGCGATCGCATGACTATGTTAATTGTTGAATCGGCGCCCGCATGAACCACGACAATTATCCCGACAGCACGATCCGCGGCATTCTCAACACCGTGAAATCGATTGCGATGGTCGGCATCTCGCCGAAGGACAACCGGCCGAGCTATTTCGCATTCAAGTATCTGCTCGAACGCGGCTACCGCATGATTCCGGTCAATCCCGGCCAGGCTGGCAAGGAAATCTTGGGGCAGAAGGTTTACGCCAGGCTCGCCGACATTCCCGATCCGGTCGACATGGTTGACGTATTCCGCGCTTCGCAATTTGCGGCCGCGGTGGTCGATGAGGCGCTGGCCATGACGCCGCAAGCCTTCGGTGATCTGGATGCAGCTCGGCGTGCGCGACGATGCCGCCGCCGCCAAGGCTGAGGCCGTCGGCATTAGGGTGGTAATGAACCGGTGCCCGAAGATCGAATATGGCCGCCTGTCGTCGGAGATCGGCTGGATTGGTGTGAATTCCCGAACTTTAAGCTCGAAGCGAGCCCCACTTCTGGGCAAAGGTGTGCAACGCATGTCACTGAATCGCGCGTCTTCGGCAGGCGGCGCGACCCAGGCTGCCGACCGCGCCGCCGACCAAACAGCTGAGCGTGCTACGCACAATAGCGACCCTGGAACGAAGTCCTGAGATTGGCGTTTTGGCAGTGACCGAATTTGATCGGCGTTTGCGTCTGACCACGCGCCGCACTCCGCGGCCATGGAGGGGACGATGAAAATTCGCATAGCGCTGGCGTTCGCGTTTTTCGCACTCGCTCCGGCCGCCGCATCGGCGCAGAGCCAGGACGATCAGAATGCCTGCATGAATGACGCCTTCAATGTCTGCGGTCACGCCATCCCCGATCGCGACCGGGTCGCGGCGTGCCTGGCGCAAAACATCAACCGCATTTCGGCCGGCTGCCGTTCCGTGATGCAGCGTTATCCCAAGCCCGCGACCACGCGGGCGAAAATGTCAGCGCGCAATTGATCTCGTTCGGCCCCGGCCGATAGAACGGCTTTCTGCCTAAACCCGCGGATTGAGGACGGTGATTGCGAATTAACGCAACCGCTGCCCTTTGCCTTGACGCTCCCCTGTGGTTCGATACACCACAGCCGACCACATCACAGGACGGGGCCAAGGCGAACCATGACCGAACGCACTCCGGGATTTGCCACGCTTGCGATCCATGCCGGCGCACAGCCCGACCCCACCACCGGCGCGCGCGCCACCCCGATCTACCAGACCACGTCCTTCGTGTTCGACGACGTCGACCACGCCGCCTCGCTGTTCGGGCTGCAGGCGTTCGGCAACATCTACACCCGCATCGGCAACCCGACCAATGCGGTGCTGGAGGAGCGCATCGCCGCGCTTGAAGGCGGCACCGCGGGGCTTGCCGTCGCCTCCGGCCACGCCGCGCAGGTGCTGGTGTTTCACTGCCTGTTGAAGCCCGGTGACGAGTTCGTCGCCTCGCGCAAGCTTTATGGCGGCTCAATCAACCAGTTCAACCACGCGTTCAAGAATTTCGGCTGGAACGTATCGTGGGCCGATCCCGACGACATCACCTCGTTCGAGCGCGCGGTGTCGCCGAAGACCAAGGCGATCTTCATCGAGTCGATCGCCAATCCCGGCGGCGTGATCACCGACATCGAGGCGGTCGCCAATATTGCGCGGCGCGCAGGCGTGCCGCTGATCGTCGACAACACGCTGGCGACGCCATACCTCTGCAAGCCGATCGACTACGGCGCCGACGTCGTCGTTCATTCGCTGACGAAATTCCTCGGCGGCCACGGCAATTCGATCGGCGGGCTGATCGTCGACGCCGGCACGTTCAACTGGTCGCGCGAGAACCGCTATCCGATGCTTTCGGAGCCCAGGCCCGAATACAACGGCATCGTGTTGCATGAGACCTTCGGCAATTTCGCCTTCGCCATCGCCTGCCGGGTGCTGAGCCTGCGCGATATCGGGCCGGCGCTGTCGCCGTTCAACGCGTTCCTGATCCTGACCGGAGTCGAGACGCTGCCGCTGCGCATGCAGCGTCACTGCGACAACGCCAACGCGGTGTCGCATTGGCTCTCGCAGCATCCGAAGGTGGCTTGGGTGAGCTATCCGGGACTGGCCGGCGACCGCTACCACAACCTCGCCAAGAAATATGCGCCCAAGGGCGCCGGCGCGGTGTTCACCTTCGGGCTCAAGGGCGGCTACGACGCCGGCGTGAAGCTCGTCTCCAACGTCAAGCTGTTCTCGCATCTGGCCAACATCGGCGACACCCGCTCGCTGATCATCCATCCGGCTTCGACCACGCATCGCCAGCTTTCCGACGCGCAGAAGACCCAGGCCGGCGCGGGAGTGGACGTGGTGCGGCTATCGATCGGGCTCGAGGACAAGGACGACATCATCGCCGACCTCGAACAGGCATTGGCGGCGGCATAATGGCCGAACCCACGCGCGTCACGCTGGCCACCGCTACGCCGGGCGGCGGATTTCCATTTTTCGGCGACAATGCCGCCGCGGTGATCAACGAGACCGACGAGTCTCTTTTGGTGGAGACGAAAAACACCAAGGGCAGCGCCGAGAACATCGGCCTGCTTGAGGCCAGCACGGTGGACATCGCGCTGGTCGCCGGCGAGCCTGCCTACGAAGCATTCTCCGGCATCGGCCGCGCGCCAACCAAGCTCAAGATCATCCAGGCGATCTATTCCAATCCCGGCATGTTCGCGGTGCGGGGCGACAGCCCGGCGAAGAGCTTGCGCGATCTCATCGGCAAGCCGATCGCGTGGGGCACGCAAGCGTCCGGGCTCACACTGCTCGGGCGCTATGTCACCGATGGCCTCGGCCTCGATCGCGAGAAGGATTTCCAGCCGCACTATCTGGAAAAGGCCGGCGACGGCCCGCTGATGGTGGCCGACGGCAGGGTCGCGGCCCTGTGGGGTGGCGGCATCGGCTGGCCGGGCTTCACCGCGGTGATGCAGGCCGGCGGGCGTTTCATCGGGCTCACGCCCGACGAGGTGGCGCAGGTCAGCGCCAAACACAATTTCCTCAAACCCATCATCGTGCCGGCCGGGGCCTATTCGGGCCAGAAGGAGCCGGTGAATTCGGTCGGCTCGTGGAGCTACATCCTGGCGCGAACCGACCTGCCCGAAGATGTCGGCTACCGCCTTGCGAAGGCGCTGCACGGCGGCCATGCCGCGCTGGTCAAGCGGCTCGATCAGGCCAAGGAAACCACGCCGCAGAGCACCGCCAACGCGGCGCCGAGCCCGGGCCAGATCCATGCCGGCGTACAGCGCTACCTGCGCGAGGTGGGCGTGTTACATTAGCGAGCCGGCTGTCGCAGACCCATTGAGGGGCTCCTCATGAAACTCGCGCGCCGTCGCTTCGTCCAACTGGCGGCCAGCGCCGCCACCCTGCCCGCCGTCCCGCGCATCGCCAGCGCACAAGCCTATCCCGCCAAGCCGATCCATCTGATCGTGGCGTTTGCGCCGGCCGGCGCATCCGACATCATCGCGCGCATTATCGGGCCGGCACTGTCGGAACGGCTCGGCCAGCAGATCGTCATCGAGAACAAGGCGGGCGCTGGCGGCAACCTCGGCACGGAGTTCACCGTGCGCGCGGCGCCGGACGGATACACCATCGCGATGGTCGGCGGGTTCAACGCGATCAACGCCACGCTCTACGACAAGCTCAGCTTTGTTTTCAGCCGCGATATCGCGCCGATCGCCAGTATCGCCCGCATGCCCAACGTCATGGAGGTCAATCCGGCGTTTCCTGCCCATACCGTTCCGGAGTTCATCGCCTACGCAAAGGCCAATCCAGCCAGGATCAACTTCGCGTCCGGCGGCACAGGGTCCCCAACGCACATGGTCGGCGAACTGTTCAAGATGATGACCGGCATCAAGATGGTGCACCTGCCCTACAGGGGCGCAGGACCCGCACTGATCGACGTGCTGAGCGGACAGGTCGAGGTCATCTTCGCCACCTTGCCATCGTCGATCGGACATATCCGTGGCGGAAAGCTCCGCCCACTCGCAGTGACGCTTGCGTCGCGCTCCGACGCGCTGCCAGACGTGCCGGCGATGAGAGAGTTCGTGGCTGGCTACGACGCCGGCGACTGGTATGGGGTCGGCGCGCCAAAGGATACGCCAGTCGGGATCGTCGGCAGGCTCAATCGGGAAATCAACGCGATCCTCGCCGATCCGAAGATGAAGGCTCGCATGGCTGATCTCGGTATGACCGTCCAGATTTCCGACACGCCTGCGGACTACGGCAAGTTCATCGCCGAAGAAACCGAGAAGTGGAGCAAGGTCGTCAAGTTCTCCGGAGCGAAGCCGGACTAGGCCTTCTTGAAGGTGCGCGAGACGTAGTCGCGGATGTAAGCGAGCGTTTCGGGCGCAGTCCAAATGTCTTCCGACGCGGCGGAAACGCGACCGCCATGGCGCTCCATGGCATCGGTGACCGGCTGGCGAATCTGCTGCTTCGTTTGCGCAAAAGTCGCGGGCGACAGGGCGGCCAGAGTTTCGGCGGTAGCGACGGCGCGATCAAGCAGCCCCGATGGCTCCGCCAATTCGTCGACCATGCGGCGCGCCAGCGCGGTCTCGGGTGGCAAGGTCGCACCGCTCAAGATCGTTTCCGCGAAAAAGGCGGGTGGTGTCGCAAATCTCATCACCTCGAACGCCAGGGGCGGAAACGGCACGCCGACCAACAACTCCGTCACGCCGATGCGTCCGCCATTGCGGGCGGCGATGCGCTTGTCGGCGCAACACTGCAGCACGCAGCCGCCAGCAATGGCGTGGCCATTGACCGCGGCCACCACGGGCTTGGGAAAGAAGAACACCGTGTCGTAGAGCCGATGCAGCGCCGGCAGGAAGCGGCGCACATAGGCCGCGCCGCCCTCGCTCAAGCGAATGAGATTGACGCCCGCGGAAAACATCGAGCCTTGCCCGGTCAGCACCACGGCCTTGGCATCCGAGCGGCGCAACGCCTCGAACTGCACCGCGAGCGCCTCACATAGTTCGATGTCGAGTGCGTTCGCCTTGCCGTGGGCCATCTCCACGATTGCGATGGCACCGCGGTGGGTCAATTCAATCATTTCGTCACCTGAGGAGTGGAAGCATCGGGTGTGAACGGCGGCGCCTCCGCCGCAGCATGCCGCGGCGACAACCGCTCAGTGTGCACGACGGCGATCGTCAGCACGACAATGCCCATGACCTGGTGCAGCAGCGCAAGCGGCAGCGGCGCCTGGTGGAGCAGCGTCGCGATGCCGATCCCGGCTTGCAATGTGACGGCACAGGCCAAGGCCAGCGCGCCGTTGACCACCGCGCCGCCGCGCCGCGCGCGGATGACATCGACGAGGTGCAACATCGCCACGGTCCAGAGCGCGTAGGCGACCATGCGGTGATTGAATTGCACCGTCAGTGTGCTCTCGAACAGGTTTCGCCACCACGGGGTCTCGAACCAAAGCCGCTCGGCCGCAGGGATCAACGCACCGTCGATCTGCGGCCAGGTGTTGAAGACAAGGCCCGCATCGAGGCCCGCCACCAGCGCACCGAGATAGATCTGCAGCAGCACCAAAATGGCGAGGCCTGCGGCCGTCAACTGCAGCCGCCGCGTCACTGGCTCTACCGCCTGTGCATCGAGCCCGCGCGCGGTCCACAGGATCGCCGCATAGATCGCGCAGGCGAGCGTCAGGTGGAACGCCAGGCGATACTGCGACACGCTGATCCGGCCCGCTAGACCCGACGACACCATCCACCATCCCACGCCACCCAACAGCGCGCCCGCGCCGAACAGCGTCCACAATCGCGTTTTCAAGCCGGGCTCGACCCAGCCGCGCCAGAGGAAAAACAGAAACGGCAGCAGGAACGCCGCGCCGACCAGCCGCGCCAGCAGGCGATGACTCCATTCCCACCAATAGATGGTCTTAAACTGGTCGAGGCCCATGCCGCTGTTGCGCTCGCGATACTGCGGGATCTGCTGGTATTTCGCGAACTCGGCTTGCCACGCCTCTTGCGACAGTGGTGGAACGACGCCGGTCACCGGCTTCCACTCCACAATCGAGAGGCCCAACTCCGTCAGTCGCGTGGCGCCGCCGACCACGAGCGTGAGAACCATCACCACCGCGACGACGTAGAGCCATGCCCGGATGACCAGGCGGCGTTCGGAAGCGGCGTTTGGTTGCATCATGCGGCTTGCGGCAGGTGGTGGCGACCATATAGTCCTACCCTCCCCGCCGCATCAAGCGCGAGCCCAAGTCCGAGCTCAAGTCCGAGCCAGTCCACCATGTCCATTCGCATCCGCAAGCTGATCGGGACATTCGCGCTGTTCGCGCTGGTCATCGTCTGGGCGCTGATCGCCATGGCGATCGCGCAATTTCCTCCGATCTTCAACAACCCGTGGGTTGCTGCGATCTACTACGTGATTGCCGGCATCGGCTGGGTGCTGCCGGCGATGCCGCTGATTCGATGGATGATGAAATCGTGATCTTCGATCACGGTCCTAGCTTCATTTGCGCATGATCTCGTCCGAAAACCGGTTCCCACTTTTCGGGATCATGCGCGGAAGGGTCAGGTCACATTGAGCGGGCGGAAGCCGTTCCACAGCCCCGTGGCGGCGCCAGAGATTAGTACCTTGGCGTAGCGCGGACGCTGGAAATTGCCGTTGAGCGAAATCCGCGGCAGCGCTGTCAGATGCCCGGCGTGGCGGCGGAATATGACGCCGGGCCGAGTCGTCACCGCGGTCTTGAAGCCTAGCTCCGAAGCGATCTTGAATTCGCGCGGCCCCGCGGCCGAGCGGTCGCCGACCGGATAGGCCAGATGCGCCGGACGGACCCCCAGCGCCGCCTCGATCACCGAACGGCTGCCCTCAAGCTCCGAGCGCACCGCCTTGTCGTCGAGCTTGGTCAGGATTGGATGATTGACCGTGTGCGCACCGATCGTCACCAGGGGGTCGGCGGCGAGCGTGGCGAGCTCATCCCAGCGCATGCACAACTCGGCGCAGAACGCCGGCATGTCGACCTGATGGCGCGCCGTCAGGTCACGCATCACCTGGCGTAACTCGGCCTCGGTCGGCCGCTGCCGCAGCCAGGCGTAGATATGGTCAAAAACCGCCCGCTTCTCCTGGACGCTACGGCATTCGAACCAGCGGTCCTGGCCGTCAATCCGCAGCCCAATCATCTGGTTCTGAGCGATCACGGCTTCGAGCGCGAGCCACCATAGCTCGCCGATCCGGTCGGCGAAGCTCGTCGCGACGTAGATCGCAAACGGCACCTCATATTTCTTCAGCACCGGATAGGCGAACTCGAAATTGTCGCGATAGCCGTCATCGAAGGTTACGCAGACGAAACGGCGTCGGGGGAAATCGCCTGTCGCGACCCGCCGATGCATTTCGTCGAGCGAAATCAAATCGACCCTCGAACGGCGCAGCTGCCGGATCACGCGCTCGAAGAACTTCGGCGTCACCTCGAGCAAATGGTTCGGCTGGAACCGGTCGGGCCGCGCCGGCCGCACGTGATGCAGCATCAGGATCGCGCCGACACCGCCCATCAGCGGCCGCAGCACCCTGTACACACCGCTGAAATAGAGCGTGTTCAACGCTGCGCGAAAAACCTGGTACTTGAAACCTTTCACGCGAGCCTCGTCATGCCGCGGATTGGGCGGCCGTCTCTTCCAGCGCCGGCGGCGGACCGCTCAGCACCGCAACCTCCGCGAAGCCCGACGATTGCAGTTGGCCTGCGAGCGCGGCAAGCGCATTGCCTGACGTTCCACCGCCGACCACCACCGCATAGGGCGCCGTCGCCGCGACCGGACCGAGCGCGATCTCGGACTGGGCACCGGCATCAAGCACAAGATAGTCGTAACTTTGTGACAATGCACCGACGGCGCCCCAAAGCATCTGGGACTGGAACAGTCCAGAGGCGTCGTTGCCGACCTGGCCGGCGGAGACCAGATGCGCCCGCGAGCTGCGGTCGCGGGTGATGATGTCGCCGAACGAGGCCATACCCCGCACCAGCTCGGCCATGCCCGGCGCGGCCGGATCGTTTGAAATCACGTCGACATTCGGCGAGGCGAACGCCAGATCGACCAACACCACTCGGGCGGTCCGCGCCAGCGCGCGCGCGAGCGCAATCGCGGTCAGCGTCGTTCCGACGTTGCGCGCGCTGCCGATCACCGCGATGCTGCGGCCGCCCGCGCCGGACTGCTGCAAGCGCCGCGACGATATCGTCGACAGTGGGGCCCGAAGGCCCCGAGGCTGCGGCCACGGCAGCCTGCGGCTGGTGTGATGCTGGCGACGGCAGATTGGGCGCGGGCGGCAGCAGGTCGGTCGCGCGGCTCCTGGCATTGGCGGGGCGTGGTGCCGGCGCGGCGACCGCGATGGCGTCGGTCCGGCGCGACACCGGCCGGTAGGTTTCACCGCTGAGCAGCGCGCCGGTCCCGACAAACGCCGTCGACAGGCAGAACGTGCCCAGCGCCGCGATCAGGACGATCGGCATCTTCTTCGGGAAATACGGGACGTTCGACACCACGGCGCGCGAGATGATGCGGGCGTCGGCGGGAGCCGCTGCGATGCTGTCGCGCGCGGTAGCCTCGCGATACTTGGCCAGATAGGATTCGAACAGATCGCGTTGCGCCTTGGCCTCGCGGTCGAGCGCACGCAACGGCACGTCCTGATCGCTGGTCGAAGCGGTCTGGCGCTTGAACTGATCGAGGTTGGCGCTCAGGGCTTCAAGCCGCGCGCCCGCGACCTTGGCCTCGCTTTCGAGCGAGCGCACGAGCTTTTCGCCTTCGGCACGGATTTGGGCATCAAGGTCGGCGACCTGGGCCCGCATCTCCTTGATGCGGGGATGCTGCGGCAACAGCGTCGAGGATTGCTCGGCGAGTTGCGCCCGCAACGTCACGCGTTGCTCGGAGAGCCTGCGGATCAACTCGGAATTGGTGAGATCGGAAGAATCGAGCGCCTGCCCTGTCCGCAAGGCGTCCCGGATCAGGCGCGAGCGCGCCTCGGCGTCGGCCTTCTGCGCACGAGCAGCGGAAACCTGGCTGCTCAATTCGGTGAGCTGCTGATTGACCAGACTGGTGTTGTTGCTGCCGATGAACAGATTGGACTTGGCCCGGTAAGCTTCGACCTTGGCCTCGGCCTCCGACACCTTGCTGCGCAATTTTTCAAGCTCGCCCGACAGCCATTGGCCGGCGGAGCGTGCTTGGTCCTGCTTAGCGACCTGCTGGAACGACAGGTATTTCTCCGCGATCACGTTGGCGCCGCGCGCCGCGAGTTCACCACCTGCTGTTTGAGGCAAACGGGCCGGCTCTTGCACCCCCGGGGGGCTCGTCGTACACGTTTGCGCGGCGGAGCGTAGCGCAGCCCGGTTAGCGCACCAGTCTGGGGGACTGGGGGTCGCGAGTTCAAATCTCGCCGCTCCGACCAACACTTAGCCTGGCCTTGCTCCCCTAAAAACCCACCTTGGGGAGCGCTTGGGGA
>CAWJGY010000017.1:0-390485 GCA_963842645.1 uncultured Alphaproteobacteria bacterium
GGGGGTGGTCTCAACCGGTCGCCGCAACACATTGGCTAAATCGCTCTGCTGGCGACTGGAAGTCCAGCGTTTTTCTGGGCCGCTCGTTGAGCTGGCGCGCCACCTTGTTCAGCTCGGCCTGGGAGTGCGCCGCGAGATCAAGGTCCTTGGGGAAGTACTGGCGCAGCAGGCGATTGGTGTTTTCGTTTGAGCCGCGCTGCCAGGGGCTTTGCGGGTCGCAGAAGTAGACGTCGATGTCTGTTTCCATGCTGAACCGCTTGTGGTCGGCGAGTTCCTTGCCGCGATCCCAGGTCAGGGATCTGTAGAGCTCGTCGGGCAGCTTCCTTGCCTGCCGGATCAGTGCGTCGACCACGGTTTGCGTTTCCCTGTTCGGGACCTTGGCGAGCATCACATAACGCGAGTGGCGTTCGACCAATGTGACGATGTAGCTGTTCTTCGATCCACAGAGCAGGTCGCCCTCCCAGTGGCCCGGCACGGCCCGATCCTCGACCGACGCCGGTCGCTCGCTGATCGAGACAGCGTCCGGGATGCGGCCACGCTGATCTGCCTTCGCCGTTGCGTGCCGCGAGCGCCGGATTGGCCGTCGGGACCGCAGATGCTCCATCAGCTCTTTCTTCAGCACGCCGCGGGCCTGCACATAAAGGCTGCGATAGATGGTCTCGTGAGACACGCGCCACGCCTCAGTCTCTGGATATGCCCGCTTCAGCCAGCCTGCGATCTGCTCGGGCGACCAGTTGAGCTCCAGCTTTCTAACAACAGCCTGCCGCAACTGGCCATGCATCGCCAACTTGCACGGCTTTGGGCGCAGCGCCTGCTTCCACGCGAGCTTGTCAGCCGCCGCAGCCCGGTAGCGACCCGCCCCGCCGTTGCGACTGATCTCGCGGCTGACCGTCGATGCTGCGCGAGCCAGCATCCTCGCTATGGCCCGGACCGATTGGCCCTCCACAATGCCCCGAGATATCTCCTCGCGTTCCGCCATCGTCAGCGCCAGACGGGATCGGCGCCGGGCCGGCGGCATGATCCCGCCGCTGGGCCTCAAATGCGCAAAAATGCAGGAGGACGGCTTGCCAAAGGCGCGCCCGATCGACTTCAGGCCTTCACCCTTCTTCCAGCGCTCCCAAAGCTCCGCGCTCTGAGCTGCTGTAAACCCAACCCGATGATACTTCCTCATCGCCATCGCTCCACGTCCTCGGTTTAAGGTACGTGTTGCGTTGATCAGTTGAACTCACCACCCAAAGCGGACATCGGCCAGCATTTCATGTTGCAGTCGCGAAGCCGGTTTCAGCCCCTATTCGGGCGATCCTTGCAAGGAAGTTTCGCTGCCTGAACTGTGGTACCTTCGCGCAATGCCCGGGGCTGGAGCCTCGCAGGCGTGGAATTTTGACAGGTTGGAAGGGCTGAAGGCGGCGTGCGCACAGCACGCTGCCCGATACCTTTTTGTCGCACGTATTGCGCCGGTCCTGACGTGACAGCCGATCGAGGTGACTAAGTGAAACGCCGCGAGTTCATCACCCTTCTTGGCGGCGCGGCAGTCGCATGGCCGATGGTGGCGCGGGCGCAGCAACCGTCGATGCCGGTGGTCGGATTCCTCAATGGCGGATCACCAGACGGATACGCAGTGTACGTGGCCGGGTTCCTCCAAGGACTTCAATGAAAGCGGTTACGTCGAAGGTAAAAACGTTACGGTTGATTACCAGTGGGCTAGGGGTCAGTACGATCAACTCCAAGTACCGGCCGCCGATCTTGTACGCCGCAAAGTGGCTGTGATCGCCGCGAATACCCCGGCGACACCAGTAGCCAAGGCAGCAACTACGGAGATTCCGATTGTCTTTGTCAGCACCGGCGATCCAGTCACGGCCGGCATCGTCAAGAGCTTTAATCGACCCGGGGGCAATGTCACGGGCGTAGGCCTTCTCGGTGCGGAATTGGAGAGCAAGCGTCTGGGACTTTTGCACCAACTCGTTTCCGGGACTGCGCCAATTGGTGTACTGGTCAACCCGAAAAATCCGGCTGCCAATCTCCAACTGCGCGAGTTGGAAGAAGCGGCAGGCGTGATCAAACGACAAATAGATATTGTGCGTGCCAGCACGGCACTTGAAAATGAAACGGCATTCGCGCGCGCCGTTCACAATCGGGTGGTCGCGCTTCTTGTCGTCCAAGACCCGTTCTACAATAGCCAACGCGAGCAGCTCGTGGCCTTAGCGGCCCAACATAAACTGCCGATAATGTATCCATTACGCGAATTCGCCGAAATCGGCGGTCTCATTAGTTACGGACACAACCTTGTGGACGGGTATCGTGAAATGGGTGTTTACGCCGGGCGAGTTCTGAAGGGTGCGAAGCCTGCCGATCTTCCAGTGGTGCAGCCCAAAAGTTCGAGTTCGTCATCAATGTAAAGACCGCCAAGACGCTCGGCATTGAAATCCCATCCAAGCTGCTGTTCACCGCAGACGAGGTGATTGAATGAACCGCCGCGAGTTCATTACGCTTCTCGGCGGCACGGCGATCATGTGGCCGCACGCCGCGAGTGCGCAGAAATCGTTACCCCGGATTGGGTGGCTTGTCTGGCGATGCAAAATTGGGACCGATTGATCAGTCGTTGAAGGACGCACTCGCTCAGGCCGGGCTCGTTGAGGGCCGCAATATCGAAATCGTCTTCCGCTATGCCAATGGTGTATCGAACCGACTTGCCGAACTAGCCGCTGAACTTGTCGCCCAGAGCCGCTACTCGATCACCTCCTCGGCGTCGCCGCGGTCTCTTGGCCCCTGCCGCCGGACGGCAAGAAAGTGTTCAGCGATTAATTTTTCGACCAGCCATTGTGCTTTAGGTCCGGCACCCCAAATTGTTTACAAAGACAAGCTGTAGCTTGTCCGAGAGCTGCCCATAAAACGGAGACGTACCGAAGTCTCCGCTTCCTCGAGTTGGCAGCGCTGGTGCCGTCGGCAGGCACGATAATACCTCAAATTGACTTGCGTTCGGCGTCGGTGCCATCGGCAACCGTGTCTGGGCGTCCTCACTCTGCTTGCGCTTATCGCACTGCTTGCAGCGCGGAGCCCTCTTATGGAAAGGCGAAAGGCGCTTCAGTTGGCGTGCTGCAGACGGGAGTATGAAACCGGCCGAGGAGGCCCGTAACATGTGGTTCTCGTTATTCACTGTCGTTTTGGCGGCTGCCATCTGCCTTAGCGTGGCATCGTTCATCATGCGAGAAGCAAAGGCTTGTTCATGAGCATTACAGAGCTCGCCCAGAAGGTAACGACCGAGATCGCCGAGCCTCTGAAGGCTGGCGTTACCAAGGCGTTCAACAACAGGATCGCATGATCTAAAGGTAGAAGCGGTCGCGGTTTGGCGGCTTGCTGCCGTCAAATCAGCCAAGGTGAAGGCGATCTCCGCCGGATGTCCGCGCCGCCAGAATACGTCTCTCACCAGTCAAAATATTGGAGCACGTTGATGAAATTCCGCCCACTACACGACCGTGTTGTTGTCGAGCGTATTGATGCCGAAGCGAAGTCCGCCGGTGGCATCATCATTCCCGACACCGCCCAGGAGAAGCCGTCTCAGGGTAAAGTCGTCGCCGTCGGCCCGGGTGGCCGCGACGAAGCCGGCAAGCTCATTCCGATCGACATCAAGGTCGGCGACCGCGTGCTGTTCGGCAAATGGTCGGGCACCGAGGTCAAGATCGACGGCAAGGAGCTCCTGATCATGAAGGAGTCCGACATCATGGGCATCGTCGAAGAGACCGTGGCTCAGAAGAAGGCCGCTTAATCACCAACACGCTCCTCGTTCTTGGCCGCGCCTTCCGGGCGCGTCTTCGCAGGACGAGGCTCACAAAGGAGTGAATTGAATGTCTGCCAAAGAAGTCAAATTCGGTGTCGACGCGCGGGACAAGATGTTGCGCGGCGTCGAGATTCTCGCCAACGCCGTCAAGGTGACGCTCGGCCCAAAGGGCCGCAACGTCGTCCTCGACAAGTCGTATGGCGCGCCTCGAATTACCAAGGACGGCGTCACCGTCGCCAAGGAGATCGAGCTCGAAGACAAGTTCGAGAACATGGGCGCGCAGATGGTGCGCGAAGTCGCCTCGAAGTCCTCGGACTTCGCCGGTGACGGCACCACCACCGCCACCGTGCTCGCTCAGGCGATCGTCAAGGAAGGCTCCAAGTCGGTTGCCGCCGGCATGAACCCGATGGACCTCAAGCGCGGCATCGACCTCGCGGTCGAGCACGTGGTTGCGGATCTGAAGAAGAACTCCAAGAAGGTCACCTCCAACGAGGAGATCGCCCAGGTCGGCACCATCTCCGCCAACGGCGACGCCGAGATCGGAAAATTCCTCGCCGACGCCATGAAGCAGGTCGGCAATGAGGGCGTCATCACGGTCGAAGAAGCCAAGAGCCTTGAGACCGAGCTGGAAGTCGTCGAGGGCATGCAGTTCGACCGCGGCTACATCTCGCCGTACTTCGTCACCAATGCCGACAAGATGCGCGTCGATATGGAAGATGCCTACATCCTGATCTACGAGAAGAAGCTCTCGGGATTGCAGGAGCTACTGCCGCTGCTCGAGGCCGTGGTGCAGACCTCCAAGCCGCTCGTCATCATCGCGGAAGACGTCGAAGGCGAGGCTCTGGCCACGCTGGTGGTCAACAAGCTCCGCGGCGGCCTCAAGGTCGCGGCGGTGAAGGCCCCGGGCTTCGGCGATCGCCGCAAGGCCATGCTGCAGGACATCGCGGTCCTGACTGGCGGCCAGGCGATCAGCGAAGACCTCGGCATCAAGCTCGACAAAGTCACGATCAACATGCTCGGCAAAGCCAAGAAAGTGATGATCGATAAGGAAAACACTACGATCGTCAACGGCGGTGGCAAGAAGTCCGACATCGAAGCCCGAATCGCCCAGATCAAGGCTGAGATCGAAGAGACCACGTCGGATTACGACAAGGAGAAACTGCAGGAGCGTCTGGCCAAGCTCGCGGGTGGCGTCGCGGTGATCCGCGTCGGCGGCGCCACCGAGGTCGAGGTGAAGGAGCGCAAGGATCGCGTCGATGACGCGATGCATGCGACCCGCGCCGCGGTCGAGGAAGGCATCCTGCCGGGCGGCGGTGTCGCCCTGCTCCGTGCCAGCGAAGGCCTGCGCAAGCTCCGCGCCGGCAACGACGATCAGAAGACCGGCATTGAGATCGTCCGCAAGGCGCTCTCAACTCCGGCCCGCCAGATCGCCCTCAATGCGGGCGAGGACGGCTCGATCATCGTCGGCAAGATCCTCGAGAAGGATCAGTACGGCTACGGCTTCGACGCCCAGACCGGCGAATATGTGGACATGATGAAGAAGGGCATTATCGACCCGACCAAGGTCGTGCGCGCCGCGCTGCAGAACGCAGCGTCGATCGCGGGCCTGCTCATTACCACGGAAGCGATGGTCGCGGAACGCCCAAAGAAAGAAGGTGGGTCTCCGGCTATGCCTGGCGGCATGGGCGGGATGGGAGGGATGGACTATTGAGCCCACCCTAACTGAAACGAGGAAGGCCCGGAATGTCTTCCGGGCCTTTTTCTTGTCTGCATTCCGAGCTCGACCGGGTTTAACATTCACGAGCCTGACGAACTCAAATGCTGGTTCGCGTAATCGAATGAAGCGGCGCGAGTTCATTACGCTGGTCGGCGGGGGTGCTGTGGCGTGGCCGGCTATGGCGCGGGCGCAGCCGTCAGTGATGCCAGTGGTCGGCTTTCTCAATGGGCAGTCGGCGGCGGCAGCGTTCCTTTCGCCGCCACACACGCTCTGCCGCGCCACGAAGTCGTAGTGGCTGGTGCGGCTGGAATGCGCTCGCATAAGAGTCGAAATGTGTTGGCTGCGGCAGTAGGCCCCGATCCCCACACATGGTGTGTTCTGTTTTGACCACTCGGCAAAAGTCGCAACTGAACTACGCAGATGGTTCCGCCGCTCCTAAGAAATAAATAGGTCGCCCACCGGCTCGGTAAGCGCACGGTCGTTCCGTGGACGATTTACGCCAACAGCCATCGCCAGCGTGTGTAAATTGCGGACAGCCAATGCGCCGGAGGGAATCGGTCGATTCGCCTCAGACACCCGCCCCGTTTAGCTGTCAGCCCTGTGGTGTAACGATTTTTGAATCCGGTAAGCGTGCGGAATAGCGACTTTCGGCTATTCAAAACCCAATCGTGCTGCGGAGGCATTGATGCGAAGTCGCAATCGAAAACAAAAGACTGTCAGGAAAGCATCGGGAACTGCGAAGCGACCGGCCCACAGAGCGCATTTTGAGAATGAGCCTTGGTATGCGGCTGTCGCCGGAAGAATGAGCGCGCAGCGAATATCGGCGGCGAGAAGTTAAATTTCGTGCGGGACGACCGAACCGCCAGTCTGCTGCAAACCAGCCCGCCGATGAGGCCGCAGATCGATGCGATGGAGTTGCTGCGATCTGCAGCGCCCGCGGCGAGCTATTGAAGCGTAGCGCTACCAGCGCCGCCCCCATCCCCAACGCGATTCACCTCCCGCCGCGAACAGCTTGATGGTCAACGGCGGCAAGTTCGCGCCGATGGTCGCGTTCAAGTTCGCTGCTCCAGGCCCACGCCTAGATCAATCCCGAGCCGAGGAAGCACCCAGCTTCCGATCAAGGCGCCGACGATGCCGACGATCAGGTCGCCAACCAGTCCAAAGCCCGTGCCCTGCATCGATTTGCCCGGCGAGCCATCCGGCGATGAGCCCAACCAGCAATATGATCAGCAGGCTTTCACCCGACATGTGCATCCTCGTGCCCTCCATTCGTAAAACTCGCCGGGCGTCATGCCCGGCGAGTCCAGGTTCGATCAGTTCAGATGATCGAAGGCTAGAACACGCCGATGCCGATGGGGCCGACACCGATGCCGACGCGCGGCCCGCGGTAATAGCCATTGCCATAGCCATAGCTCGGCTGGGCATAGTATCCGCGCCCGTCGTAGTAGCGCCGCGACTGGTAGCGGCTCGTGGAGCGATAACCGTTCGCGTTCCAGCAATTTCCATTGCGGTTGCAGACAACGCGGACGTCCTGCATGAGGGTCTCATCCAACGCGGCCGTCGCGTTTTTGGCACTGAACGGCATGGCGGTGGCGCTGCCGATCGTTATTGCGCCAATCGCTGCCGCTGCGAGCAGCGGCAGAGTAAAGATTTTCATAAGAATTCTCCCGAAGGGTGAGGCCGGAGCTGCAAAACAGGATTGCCGATTGAGATCGGAGCAGAGGCCGCACCTGAACGTCGCGACGCCGCTATGGTTCCGGATTCCGCGGCCGCCACTGCGCTGACGCGCCTCTACTCGGCTTCCAAGGTCTGGCGGCATCGATAGCGAACGATGTCCGCTTTGGGTCATTAGCGGACATGCCGCCTTGGATTGCGATGTCCGCTTTACCCCCAATAGCGGACATCAGGCGGTTAGGCTGAGATGGCCGCTAAGTGCCAATGCGCCGAGGTAACGTTTCGCTTGTTTCGGATGTTGCGGACTTGGCGGGGCATGGGCGAGTGTCCCAAGCGTCCCAAATGTCCCGTTCGTCCCAGGTGTCCACGCGTCCCAGGTGGGACAGTTTCAGCGCCAAGTAACTCCCAGTTGGCTCCCAGAAAGCGGCTAGTCGCCCGTCACGCTGCACTTCGGGCCAGTTTGTGCGCGATACCCCAGTCAATCGAACAGGGGGGCGACCCCAGAGCTGGCCGAAGCTCCCCGCCGCCGCTTGAGTACCTACCGCGTCAAAAAACAGATGTAGGTGGAGACGACGATACTGATCGTCACCGCCGCGCAGATAACCCACCCGCTGATGCCCGGTCGATCTACCGTTGTCTTCAGCTCGTCCATAGCGTGCCAGGGCATGGGTCTCTCCAGATTGTCGGGGTTCTGGGTAGCCAAGTGGGGGCGCGGTGCATTCGTTCCGGCCCGCTGGCGGCTTATTGTGGTCAGACGCGACGGCGCCAGCAACGACCCATCAAAACACGCGTTTGACAACTGTCCGTATTTCTATAAGAGTACGCCCAGTCGAGCAACATCGAGGGGCTATTCACATGGCAAAGCCGCGTCTCAAGCTGGTCTCCCCGGCAACAGTAAAACGGACAGTCACGCCAACCCGCCGCCCAAACAGCGAGCTTCGGCCCCGCGAACACCTGACCGAGCGCGAGGTCGAGAAGCTGATCGACGCCGCCAAGGGCAACCGCCACGGCCAGCGGGACGCCACCATGATCCTGATCTGCTTCCGGCACGGCCTGCGCGCCAGTGAGCTGTGCGAGCTGCAGTGGTCGGACGTGGAGTTCGAGAGCGCCACCCTGCACCTGCGCCGCGCCAAGGGCGGCACGACCAGCACCCACCCATTGCTGGGCGACGAGCTGCGGGCGCTGCGGGTGCTGAAGCGCGACGCCAAGTCGCCCTTCATCTTCGTCAGCGAGCGCGGCGCGCCGTTCACCGTGTCCGGCCTGCAGAAGATGATCGAGCGCGCGGGCATCGAGGCCAAGATGCCGTTCAAGGTCCACCCGCACATGCTGCGCCACGCGACGGGCTACGTCCTGGCGAACAAGGGCACCGACACGCGCACGCTGCAGGGCTACCTCGGCCACCGCTCGATCCAATCGCACGGTGCGCTACACCGAGCTGGCACCGGGCCGGTTCAAGAACCTGTGGCGCTGACGCTGGGCATTGACGCCCACACCGTGTAGCAATGGCCGGCTCAAACAGGAAAGAAGTGTCGAAGCATGAGTTTGTCCTTGGAGGGCCTGAGGCACTTAATGCGGGGCAGCAAAGGCCTTCCCGACAACCTGTCGGAGACGGAAATCAGGCACTACGCGGCGCAAGCACTGAGACGGCTGCAACGCGGCGACGATGTCGAAATGTTGGAAGTTTACTTTCGAGGTATCGACACGACCAACAATCGCCGTTTGCGTGTCTCGGTGGGCACCCATGCACTGGCACAAACAGCGCACGTGTTGTTCAACACGACTGCTGCGGGGCCGCTGCGCAGTTAGTTTCTATTGTGCGACGTGCCGTTCGCGGCGGGGTCGGCTGCGTCGATGATCGCGGCATAAAATTCGCGCGCCCGCGCTGGAGAAGATCGACCCCCACCCCGGGGTTTCGCAGATTCGCACGGGTTTAAGCCGCGCGGCGGGCTTCGCGGACGAGAGAGCGTGCGTCAGACCCGGGTGCAATTTTTTTTGGGCAAGAATTTTAGAAAGTTCCATACGGCGGAGGCTTGAGGCGGCAGCGATGCACGCTGGTGGTCAACGCCGCGGTAGTCGTTCAAGTCGATGATCGTGGACGATAGAACGCCTCTGTGGAGGTCTTCGAGCGGCCCTTCCCCGTGGCCGAGGTGCCATAGAGATTGAAGTCGCCACGCATCCTGAAGCGGTCAAACTCAGGCACGGCTGGGCGTTTGCTCGATGTAGAACGCGCTTCTTCTCGCGGCGCATTCCTGGCCTGGACTTCACTGGTATCGTTCATTGAACGTACCCCCCGCTGGCCCTAGTCAAGCGCACCAGCAGCGTCATTGCAAGAGTTGCCCGTCGCCACTTCGCCATTTACGATCCGAGAGGAATGTCAGTGGTGCTGGGGGGATCGATGCCAGAGCGTGATGGGGTGCAGCAGAAGACGAGAGCCAAGAGTTCTAAGACCAAGAAGCGCAAGCTGAGCTTTGATACCCAGTCGTGGTACGCCGAAGCGGCTCGCAAGATGAGCGCCGCCCGGAAGCCTGCAGAGCTGCCAAAGATTTCTGCTGCACCGCTCGTCCCGGACTGATAGCTGCCCCGAAGTGGCCTTCCGACGTGAGGACAACTGGCGGATTTCGTTGGCGAGCAAGTCAGCCGTTGGCTGGGCTGTATTGAAGGCAAGCCCTCGATTGATTTTCAGCGACTACTAGGCAGCGTCACGTCGATGGTGCCAACTGAGGCGGTCTCCATCATCACTGCACAAAAAATCGTAGATAACGCTTTCGCAGGTTGGAGCATGACCGGTTAACCTCATTTCCTTGCCGCAGGTCGGGCAAGGAGGAGAAATGGGAGTGACGTTTTCGACACGCATGAAATTGCTCCTTCACATGAAGCGACTGGGCGGCTAATTCATCACTTCGGACGTATGCTCGGATCGCCGCCTGGGCTACCGGGCGGCGCGATAACCGGCATGCGGCCGCCCTGCGGCGTGGACGCCCTGATATCCAAATCGACGCCCGGCGGCGGGCAAAGGACGCCGTCAGAACGCGCCAGTTGCTCGCTCAAAGATTTGCCGGGGGTTTCGGCGCTTTGCAGTTTGTTGTCTTGTCCCACGATGAGACCCTGCTGAGCACAGGCTTTGGGATCGCGCGCTTCCTTCAACATTATTTCGGGCGGGGCCTTGGGCAACGGCGAAACTTGCGCCGACTGCCCTAGCGAAAGCGTCGGCATCAGTGCCGCCCCAAAAAGCAACGCAAATCTCAATCTAAGAAAACGATTTGATGGCGCCATTGCATCCTCGCTGTTGCGAAACGCACGCGGGTGCGGCGCTAGACAACGGCCGAGACAGCATCCCGTTCCTAGCTATTCGGCCGGCGCCACCATGTGTGCGCTTTCGACGCACAAGAGCCGTCAGAAGACGACGCCACACGAACTGCTCCCGAAAACTGTGAGCCCTGACTCGCCGCTTACATTCAAATACATGGGGGTCGGGGCATACCTCATCGTATGAGGCTACGCACGTATTCGCTGCCCGGCTGATCCAAAACGCTCACAAGCGCAATAACGTGCCCCTGGTGCAACCAGAGCAGCGCCTGACGCAATGCCCCGGAACCAAAGGGCCTGACCGAACGTTGCCGCCCCAAGCAAGAACGCGCTGCGTCCCCCTTCCCCCCGAAGTGCAGTGCGTTTACGCCCGAAATGAACCCCGGACCCGAAAGGCTCCGGGGCTTTTTTGCGCACTTGAGGCGACCTCTCTAAAATCTTTGAGTTGTTGAGATCGCCAAGAAAGCGAACGCGATCCATACTTGTTCGGTTTTGCCAGCATGATGATGATCGACGATTTTACGCTTGCTCGCGCTGTGCACGTGCTGGCGTTGGTGCACTGGATCGGCGGCGTAGCGGTAGTGACCACAATCGTGCTGCCGCGCGCCCGCACCTTGCCCGACGCGCGCGCGGCGCTCGCCGCATTCGAGCTGTTCGAGGGCCGATTTGCCGCGCAGGCACGTGTCTCGATTTTGCTCGCCGGCCTGTCCGGCTTCTACATGCTGGAAAAATTGCAGGCCTGGGGACGGCTGCTCGATCCGGCGTTTTGGTGGCTCACGCTTATGGTCGTGGTCTGGGTGGTGTTCGCGTTGATGGTGTTCGCATTCGAACCAATCGTCGTCCATCGCCTATTTCATGATTACGCTCTACGCGACAAGGACTCCGCCTTCGCGCTGGCAATTCGACTTCACGCAGCGGCGCTGGCGATTACAGGAGTTGCGATTGCGGCTGGCGTGCTCGGCGCCCATGGCGCCTTGCCGTAATCTGACGCGCATGCCAACCACCACGATTTAGAAAGTCAAACAACACCATCTCGCGATGTGTGAGCAATGTCCGCTTTTGCCCAAGAGTGGACATGCAGCGGTGGCCTTCTGATGTCCGCTAGTGCCAATAGTTGCCATCGGCCAACCCTATTCGATCACCTCGTCGGCGCGGGCGAGCAGTGATGGCGGCACGGTTAGACCGAGCGTCCGTGCCGTCTGGGCGTTGATGACCAGCTCGAATTTGCTCGTCTGCACCACCGGCATATCCGCGGGCTTCGCGCCCTTGAGGATGCGGCCGGTATAGACGCCGAGTCTGACGAAACGTATCCGTTTGGTTGGGTCCGTAGCTCATCAGCCCGCCGGCTTCGACCGCGTCCCGCGACTGAAAGGCCGTAGGCACGCCGTGCCGCGCCGCCAGGACGGACATTTGCACACGCCGGGCGGTAAAGAAGGCGTCGCTGGAGACGAAAAGCGCGTCCGGCCGCTCGCCCGCAAACGTCGCAAAAGCCGCATCGATCTCTCGGCTGCTGCTGGCGTTGTGAACCTGGATTTTCAGCCCCATCGCGCGAGCAGCCGGCTCCGCATCTCGCAGCGTGGGCGCGGCATCGGGCGCGCGCGGGTTGACGAATATGGCAATACGAACCGCCGCAGGCACCAACTCATGCAGGATTTCCAGCCGCTTGGCGACCAGTTCGGAATTGAAGAAATTGATCCCCGTTAGGTTGCCGCCCGGCCGCGCGAGGCTTGTGACGAGGCCAAGCCTAACTGGGTCTTCGGCTACGATGAAGACAACGGGTATCGTCGTGGTTGCCGACTTGGCCGCGAACGCAGCGCCTCCAACCGCAGCGATCACGGCGACCCGCCTGTGAACCAGATCGGCCGCCAGCTCCGGAAGGCGATCAATCTGATTGTCGCCGAAGCGATATTCGATCGTCAGGTTCTCGCCTTCGACAAAGCCCGCGTCCTTCAGGCCCTGAGTGAATGCGCGCCTGCGGTTCGCAAACGCCTCGGGCGATCTAGGATCGAGGAACCCGATCACCGGCATCGCCGGCTGCTGCGCGCGCGCGCGCCGCCACCGGCCACGCTGCCGCGCCACCCAGCCCCGCGATAAAGTCTCGCCGCCGCATCGAACCCTCGTGATCCGTCAGCCCCCGCCGACGCCGTCAGCCTACAGGAGAGCAAAGGGTGGCGGTATGGGGCGGTGCAGGTCGGTCGTGTGCTGGAGCGGCTGGCGTGACACTCCGCCATTCGGGATCAGCAAAAGAAAATGGCCCCTGACGGGGCCATCTTCTTGAGTTAGGTAGGCAGTTCAGCAGCGCTGAGACTTCTTAATTACAACGGTGCCGTCAGGCATGCGCTTCTTGGTGGTGACCTCAGTGCAACCGCGGCTTCCGCGGCCGTCAGTATAGACGCGCGTTGAACCGCGATGATCGCGGTAGTCGCGGTCACGATCAACACCAACTCGCACACCACGCTCGCCAATCGAAACGCCGATGTCCTGGGCGGAAGCAGGCACCGCGACGAACAGTAGGCCCGCAGCAGCAGCGCTTAGCAAAAACTTGGTCATGTCAGAACCTCCATTGGATGATCCCCAACGGTCTCACGACACTTAAGTTCCGCCGTGTGGCTGAGCTGGCGCGGCGGTGACGAATTGGAATGTGAGCTGTTTCGAACAACCCGCGCTGCGTCACGGGCGCTGCCTGATGCTATCGCCGAGCTGGCAAAGCTGGGCTTCGTCAACGAGCGCGGCGCAGTGGCGGGCGGTCGCGACGAGGGTGGCCTGAAGGTGTCGTCTCTACTTGTATCTCTGAAGAATAGACACCAACTGCAATGCGTGGCCTCCATCCAACCCAGCATCGTCGTCATGCTCCGCGAACTCGCTTTTCGAGTGACGCAGATTGGTCGGACTTGTGCCGATCCGAAGTCCGTTGAGCAGCTGTCCGAACTCAGCTTCGAGCTTATGGTTCGCGCCAAAGACTACGAAGACCTTCTGGCGGTTCCGCGAACCCAGTGATCGCTGCACGCTGATCGCGGACGGGTCCCCTCGACCCACCGCCACCTTCACAGAAAGCCCCTTTAAGCCGCCGCGCGGCTACGGCCAAGAGAAAGAGCGCGTGTCTGGAATTGCTCTGGGATTTTTATTGGGTTTTAGAAAGTTCCGTGCGCCGGGCTCTACCGCATGAGTTTCCACTCGCACGCAATCTCTCTGTGCCTCGGCGAGGCGCCAATGACTTGTAGGCGCACCCGGGCGGATCGCTGCACAAACGAAAGCGGCCCCGAAGGGAGGGGCCGCCATCGCCACCAGAACTTGTCGATTAGTTTGTGGTGCAGACCTTCACGGACTTCATGCCAGTCTCGGCTTCGGTCTTCGTCTTGAACACCTTGCCGTCACCAACGATGGTGGTTTCGGTGGTGGTGGTCGGCTTCTTGTCGACGATCGTGCACTTCGTCGTCTTCACGTCCTGCACGACGTAGAACTCATCGGCCGCCAGCGCAGGCGTGGCGAACGCGACGAGCATTGCAAGTGTGGCAAGTTTCTTCATAGAACTTCTCCCAGTGGAAGCGTCTAGAAGCCTGACGCCGAATGGCGGTCGAATGACGAGTACGAACGCGAATAAGGCTGCGCGGCTGAGAAGTCAGTGCTGGCAAATGCATTCCGCGCCTGCGCTGTCAGTTTGGGCCGCTCGGGCATAATTGTCGCTGCCGATTGCACAGCTTTCAGATCCCGGGCGAGCTTTGCAGTAATAGGTGGCAATGGTTCCGGCTTGGCAACACCCTTTGCGAGCGCCGCTCTTACTTCGCGAGCGCTCTCGATACGCTGCTCAAGAATTGTCTTTTCGGCTTCTGCCTTTTGATTGGGGGCTATAGAGGCGCTTGCTACGATCATCAGGCCTATGCCCGAGCAAAAAATAAGCGCGACGATAGCGGTGGAGTACATGACCACCGCAGCAGATACGTTACGACATTCAGACATGAACGGTCTTTCATCTCGCCTCCCGGCAACACAAGCGAAAGGGGCCGTCCCCAGTTCCAGAACAATTGATGAAAAGTTGCCCGGAAGAGCGGCTTGATGTCCGCTTTGGGTCACGTCGTCCACCCGCGCGGTCGCGGCTGCAGGTTGGAGGCTGGCGATGTCAGCGAATACATCGAGTGGATTTGAGCCCAGGTGTAATTTCGGGTGAAGCGACCGCACATGTCGATCTATCTGATCGCTTGAGCTTCGGGGCAAGGCCGGTCGGAAACCTGGATCATTCCACCAGCTCACCAGGATCAGCCCCATGAGGAAGCCGATGACAAGTCCGATGCCCACGCCGATGGCCTTGCCGATTTTCATGGATCAAGCCGGCCGTCCGCGCACACGCCGGGTTCCCCTGCGCTGCAACATCGAATTTCTGGAACTGTCGTGTAGCCTTTTTCGTTTTATCTGCAAGGGCGGAGGTCTCAAAACCTCACGTCCAAGGAGGGAGCTCGGCGTCTACTAGTCAGGCGCCGGGCTTCTTCTGTCGGAACAATATGTCATGCCAGAAGCTTATTTGCATGTCGGGACAAAGAGTGAGACTGCCCCGATGTCCGAAAATCCGCGATGTCCCAATTGTAGTCACCGCATGGTTGTCGTCCGCGAGCCTGCCGGACCTGATCAGCAGTACACTTTCGAGTGCGGGACGTGCCACCTGTTGTTCATGGCGCACGATCATCATGAGCCCGTCGCCGGACCGCCAATTCATTCCAGCCGAAATCTGTAGGGAAATTCAATGCCACGCACCCTCATCGCCCCTCGGGGCGACAAGCGCTACATCCGCCGCAAGAACGGCAGGTTCACGAAGTCGCAGGACGACGTGGGTCGCTCGCTCGCTGTCGACCGTCGTCGCAGGGCGAAAAAGGTGTCGAAGAAGGGCGAAGGCGACCGGGGCGATCAGAAGCGGCGGAAGGTGAAGCGGAAGAAGCGGTAGGACCCTCGCCCGCCTTCGCAGCGACCCGGCCATCAGCGCGCAGCGCGCGGAGCCCCGATAGGATGCGCGAAAGAAAACGGCCCCCACATGGGGGCCGCTTCCCTTTCAAATACAAAACGTCCTAATCGCAGACCCGTACCCGGGGTCGAACCCAAACTCCGCGATAGTCGTCCCACACCGGACGGCCACGCGTGTAATAGCAGCTCGAGCCATAGGCAGGTTCGACGACATAAGCCGGAGGCGGCGCGTAGTAGCGAGGTTGTGCCGCTGCCGCACCGCCAAGAATGGCACCTGCGGCTAGGCCACCGATAACGCCAGCTGCTACGGCACCGCCGTTGCTGCCGGCCTGCGCAGATTGCGATGTCCCAATCGCCGCTACTGCCGCCAAAACTAAGAAGGTCCTTTTCATCCGTTTCCTCATCGGTTCGAACATTGGGCTGAAAGTACCGTTGTATCTCGTACCCGTCAAAAAACAGTTTAGTAGAGAGCCGTTTCAAAGCCACCCAGGAAGGGAGACTTCACGAAGTTTGAAGATTGGCTCCAAGAAAAGCCTGGCGCAGCGGGCGGGCTTTTTGTGATGGCCGTCGCCGTGCCGATGCCGATCGTCAGCAGCACAATAGCCGTCACCCACTTAGCGGCCCGGCTCGTCACTTCGTTCCGTGTGGTTTTGCGCATCGAAAATCCCCCAATTCGGTGCTTGGATGATTAGCCCGCCTAGCGCAACTTAGAAGTGCGAAAACGCACACCGCGAGCGCTAAGGAGCTTTCTTTCCCTCTGCGATCTGCCGCTGCCCCCAGCCGATGCCCTCATCAGCGACCCACCGCACCGGCTCCTTCGCGCGTCCGCGATTCCACGTGTCCTTCCCCTCCCACGACCGCCTAGTCGCTTCGAGCGGCCTCGCGAACGGCGGGTGCGGCGAGCATGGCGCGCTTTCCGAGCGAGTTGGACAAGCTGGATCGCTACCAGAAAGCGGCGGCGGACATGATGAGCGGCGGAGAGTCGACACGCGCGCTCCACATAGGTGTGCATTGGGGCATGTCGTATAGAGATTTCACCGATGAATTGGCGGGTGCGGTTCTCGTCTTCGACAGAGCGCGGTTGGAAGAACGGTTTCAACTACGCGCGTATCATGATCCGAGGTGTGACGACGAGGACTTGTATGGTCCTAATTACGTCGAGGCAGAAGAAGTTGTGCGCCGGCGGCACATCAAGGATCTCAGCCGTTACCTGCTCGCTGTGATCTGGCTTAAGCCGAGCGAGGTTTATAGCGACCGGCGGAGGCTCAGGAAGACGCACTCGCGCAGGAAGAACGTGGCGTAATTGTCGGCGTTGGTATGTAAAGGCTGATACCGTGCCGAACACAGATTGCAGCCCGGGGCCTCAGTGTCTGTCCGGAAACAATTTGAATTCCTTGGATCAGTGGTGATTTAAGAGTGGTGGCCTGATTTCGAGGAGGGTCACCAATGTGGACAGCGAAGAACCACGGGCGTTACGACCGCAGCAAGTTGGAACCTGTAAAACCTTTATGCAAAAATTGGCAGTGGTCGGGAAGGAAACCTGTAAGACCCTGTCAGCCTGGCTGAACGCAGCTCCCGCCACGCAACGTGCCAGCCGTCCTACCTTCTGCTTCGTTACGCGTTTACGAGCAAGAAACACGTACACCCCCTCCCCGAGCGGCATTGGCTTTCCCGCAGCAGCTGGCGGAGGCCCTTGGCGCTGACGATGTATGATTGGTAGCTCTTTAGGAATTTGCCTGAATTGCAGCGGGACATATAGCTTGCGACCGACGGCACATCAGGCGTCTGATTGCCCTGACTCGACATGACGCCAGACAGCACGGACTTCACGTGAACGTGGCCCTTGGCCGCACAACGAACGTCGTATTCTTACCTCAATCATGTCGTGCTTTCGTCCGCCATCGGTGCCGCCCGAAAACGCCTTTGCTAGACCTACCTACACCGGCAACTACGCTGTTGATGTAGTAGAATCCGACGATGCAACAGAGGTGGTCCCGGTTGTCAGGGAATGACTTGCCGTGGCGGATATTTTCTGTCGAACTCGTGAGACGTAAGTTGTGCCAATTTGACTGCATCGTACCAACCCTTGAACATCGAAATAAAAAAAAGCGCGAGATATTTGAAACCGCGTCGTCGATCGCCGAGATAAAAGTGATGCAGTCCGAAGGCTCCGCCGAACATCGCAAGCAACACCGCCATGGTCTGGCTGTTACGCGTAACCCAAGGTAGTTCCAGCGAAACGAATACGTGTTTCATCGCCGTTTGAAGCGGGTCTCGATGCGGACGCATCAGACCAACCGCAAGGCCCACCCAGCTTACGCTGAGCCGGATCGGTTCTTCCCGTGGTTTCAGAGCCTCATCAAAGTAGATGATCTTGCCGGTTGCATAACTGTCCGTGAGCTTGCCCATGGACATCAGCTTCAACCAAAGTGGCGTCACGGCTGTCGTGCCTGATGGAAGCACCTGGCCAAAGCGCCGTTTGAAGTACTGGTCGAAAACCTCTGTCTTTTCTGCATCCCCGAGGCTCACAAATAGAATCTGCCGGCGCGGCACGCGCGTCATCGCCTGTTCTATCTCCCACTCCAGATTTGGGGTCGAACCTGTGCGTATGATCACGAGGCGGGATCGAGCCATCAGGTCGATGACCTTCGCCTTCCAGTCCGCATCGCCGACATAGAGTCTCGCCGCACCTAGTTCCGGCAGCGGCTCGCCCGGTTTGCCAATCGCGATCACCGGCCCCACGCGAGTCACAATCTCGGCGAGTTCTTGTTCTGGACTAAACGTGACCCAATAGCCAAATAAGATGTTGGCCGCCTTGTTCCAAAGGCCGTCTCGGCGCAGAACAATTTCACTATCTGCCTCAAACGATCGAAGATAGATCACGGGCAGGCGTGGATCGCTCGCCAGCAACTGCTCGGCGGACACGACGTCGTACTTCCAGCCGCTGCGTAGGAGTCGGAAACCTACGTGCGCTGTAATGAGAAAGAGTGCCAGGCCGGTTAGTTCTACCCACCACAACTCGAACAGGGGCTTGAACGCCGGCAAATCCATAAGACCCACAATTGCGAAGCACAGAATAATCAGGGTGGAACCGGCTAGCTTTTGCAATGCGCCGCGGCGCGCACGCGCGCTTGTCAACAGCGGCACATCTTTTAAACCGGCAAGGAGGACAATCAGCCCGACAGCGACAAGGTGCGCGGCAACCAGCCAAGCGCCCGCGATGAATACATAGTCGCGGGGCGCAGCAGCCAGAGGCTTTTCAAAATCCCCCATCTTGTCGCCCAGCACCATGACCGCGACAAGGCCCGTCCAATCAAATATCAAGCCAGCCATCTTCAACCGCAGTGCGTTCTTAGCTGGTGAATTCATTGCAGCGATATCCATTGAGCGACCTGCTTGTTGACGCGTCCGGATATTCGGAGTGAAGCGAACATTCAGCGAGCCGCGCTGACAGAACCGGATTTATGGAGTACGCGTCCCAACACGACACCAAGCGTTATCGTGTTGGTCGTGAACGCCGCGGCGAATGCGCTGCAAAGGTGCCAATGGCAGGCTATGAGGCCGGTGGTTCTTTGTCCGTTCGCCGGGCAACTTGATGTTGTGGCCATCGACTTCTGACCAGCGCAGGCCCGCGATTTCGCCGGCACGTTGCCCGGAAGGGCGAGTAATTTCATGATCGTACCGAAATGATCGTCGGGCAACGCATTCCAAATAATCCGCAACTCGGCCGGCGACAGTACTCGATCGCGAGACGCCTCGTCGGCCCGCCTCGTCCCCATGACAGGATTGCCGGTCGTGTAACCCTCAGAGATTGCCCAGGAGAAGAAGGTCGATAGGGTCGTGCGAACACGATTACGTGTCGGCCCGCCGCTGTTTTTCTCTACGGTGTTGATACACGTTGCGATATCCGCAAGCTTGATCCTGTCTATCTGCAATTCGTGAAGTGTCGTGGCGTGGATCAGCACATGGTGTTCAACGCCAGCAAAGGCGCTTGGTCGCAACGTCTGCCGCTTGTGTGCGACGAATTCGTCGGCGACCGCTTTAAATGTCTGGTGAGCCTTGGCGTTGGCTGCTACGCGCTCGCCCGCCGGGTCGTGTCCAAGCCGCACCTTGGCGTACAAGTCTTTCGCGTTGTCGCGCGCCTTGCCCGCTTCCAATGCCTTTAGCTTGCCGAGCGCGATACGTCGATGCTTCGCGCCGATCTTGTATCGAAATATCAATGAGCGCGATCCGCCCTCGCGCAGTCGCAGGCCAAAGCCGGGCACGTCTTCGTCAAAATCACCTCGCTTTTGCCTTTCGGCAGGTCAAGGTTGCGGACGGTGGCGGTGGTGAGCTTCATCTGCGCTCTTGATTGGGAAGAACCTGGGAAGATGCGATCTGTCATCACCGGTCTGCTCCTGACCGAATAGACAGATGGTCTAGCCCGATTTGTTCGGAAAACAAGCGGTACGCCGCGCTCCTGTCCGTTGCTGTCCGGTCGTGTCGCTGTTATCAACTGCTTTGTAAACCGAAGGTCGCGGGTTCAAATCCTGCACCCGGCACCAGCCCGCCAAGGAGACTGCAATGCGCGCGATCACACTCGATGAAGCCGTCAAGGTCATCAACGCGACCTTCGCCGAGGCCAAGCGCCGCAACGCCTATCCACTGACCGCGGTGCTGCTCGACGCGGGCGGGCGGATGAAGGCTGCGCTCAAGCAGGACGGCGCCTCGCTGCTGCGCTTCGAAGTCTCCTACGGCAAGGCCTATGCGGCGCTGGCGATGGGACGCGAGTCGCGCCAGGTGCTGCAGAAGGCCAAGGACAAGCCGCTGTTCATGCAGTCGTTCGTCGAGCTGGCCGACGGCCCGATGTTCCTTGAGGGCGGCGGGCAACTGATCCGCGACATCGAGGGCGAGGTGATCGGCGCCATCGCCACAACGGGCGATACCAACGAGGTCGACGATCTCTGCGCCATCGCCGGCATTCGCGCCGCGGGCTTCAAGACTGACCAGGACTTCAGCGAGGCCGACATGCGCCGGCTGAACATCAAGCGTGGGCCGCCGATCGAAGACCCGGAAAAGACCAAGCCGCAACTCAAGCGCGTCTAGGCTGGATTCGGCTGATTTTGAATTTTTAAGGGGCGCCTGATGGCGCCCTTTTTTGATTTCGCAGCCAAATTGTGGCGGCGGGAACCGAAATGGAACCCGTTTGTTGTTGCCCGTGCAGCGGCCGCGCGGCGACGGGCGCGCTGTAATTATCGACGGCTTTCGCATTGCGCCGGGCATCGGCAAAAGGATCAAACCATGGCCACGCTCATCAGTATCCTCATTACCTTCCTGGTCGTCATTCTCGTTCTCTATCTCGTCAACATGCTGCCGATCGACGGGCGTGCCAAACAGATCGTGCGCGTCATCGTCATCATCATTGGCATCCTGTCGCTTTTGAAATACCTGGGCGTCTGGATTTGACCGAAATTTTTCAGCGAGGTGACGTTCAGGCAAGGAGGTCGGCGTTGAACGTCACTCCCAAACGTCCGGAGAACGGCACGCCCAAACGTGCCGAAAACGACGCGCCCAAGCCTGCCGAGAGCGCCGAGGGCAAGGCGGGCCGCAATTGGCTCGAACGGCGCCTGTCGCTTGATGCACGAGATCCGACGCCGTTCGAGGACGCCGCAAACTTCTGGCGCGCATTCTCGCAGGGCGCGACAATCGTGATGTGCGTGCTGATGCTGGGCGTGCTGCTCTATCTGGCGCGCGCGCTCCTCCTGCCACTGCTTTGCGCGCTGTCCGTCAGCCTAACGTTTGGACCGCTGGTTGGCTGGGGCCAGCGTCATGGCGTTCCGGCCTGGTTCAGCGCATTGACGCTGGTCGTTTTCATCATCTCAGCCGCGAACGTCGCCGTGGTCATGCTGGCCGGCCCCGCCACCGCATTGATCGGCCGAGCGCCAGAGCTCGGCGCGGCCTTCGCGGCAAAGCTGTACATCTTCGACCGCCCGCTCGCCGCCTTTAGCGAACTGCAAGCAGCCCTCGGCCTCAATCCATCTGAAAACAAGACTGTCGACTTCAACCCATCGAGCCTGATCGCGGGATTCCTGACCACCGTCACGCCGGCTGCGTTGCAGTTCGTCCTGCAGGTCGTGACTTTTCTCGCGAGCCTATTTTTTTTCATCCTGGGCCGCAGGGGCTTCCGCAATTACGCGGTGAATTGGTTTGCCTCCCGCACCTCGCGCTTGCGAGCGCTGAAAATCCTTAACGACGTCGAGGAAAATCTGGGCGGGTATCTGATCGTCGTGACGGCGATCAATTTCACGCTGGGTGTCGTCACGACGATCGCGGCAACGCTGTTGGGTTTGCCCTCCCCGCTGTTGTGGGGGACGCTGGCGTTTGTGCTCAACTATGTCCCCTATGTCGGGCCGGCGGTCATGTACGTGTTGCTGTTCGTGATCGGTCTGATGACCTACCCGACGCTGCTCGGCGCACTTTTGCCGCCCGCGGTGTACATCGGCATCACGCTGATCGAGGGCCAGTTCCTGGCTCCCACCATCATCGGACGGCGGGTGCTGAACCTGCATCCGCTCGCGGTTTTTCTCAGCATCGCCTTCTGGGCCTGGCTATGGGGACCGGTCGGCGCTTTCCTGGCGACGCCGATCCTGATTATAGCCCGCGTCGTGCTGATGCATCTCTATCCGCACCAGAAGGCCGAATTGCCCGGGTAAGCGCCAGCGTCGCGGACACCGCTCGACGACGCGGGCGGTTAAACGTGCTCGTCCAGCACGGCGGTGCGCACGTCGTGCTCGATCATCGTCCAGATGCGATCAACGTATGCGATAAATTCGGGCGTGCGTTTGAGCGCAAGCGAACGCGGGCGCGGCAGCTTGATCTCGATGTTCTCCTGCAACCGTCCGGGCCTTCGCGCGAACACCAGCACGCGGTCGGACAGGAACACGGCTTCGTCGATCTGGTGGGTGACGAACAGCACGGTCTTGTGCCCCTGCTCCCAGATCCGAAGAAGCTCGGTCTGCATGATCTCACGCGTCTGGGCATCGAGCGAAGCGAACGGCTCGTCCATCAGCAGCACGTCGGGGTCGATCGCGAGCGCACGCGCGAGATTGACGCGCTGACGCATGCCACCGGAAAGCTGGCGCGGGTAGTAGTCCTCAAAGCCGGACAGACCGACGAGCTTGAGAAGTTCGAGTGTGCGCTGGCGCTCCACGGGGCCGACGCTGCCGGCGACCTCGGGTCCGATCAGCGCGTTCGAAAGCACCGTGCGCCAGGGCAGCAGGCTATCGTTCTGGAAGACGAAACCGCGGTTGTTGCCCGGACCGCGCAGCGGCTGACCGTCGATCAGGATGGTGCCGGAGGTGGCGGGCTCGAGCCCAGCCACCATGCGCAGAAACGTGGTCTTGCCGCAGCCGCTCGGGCCGACCACCGCGATAAACTCGCCCTGCTCGACCGCGACGTCGATCTGCTTGAGCGCTTCCAGCTCGCCAAACCACTTGCTCAGACTGGTTATCTCGACTTTTCGCGGCATGCTCAGTCCTTGGTCCACGGCACCAGCCGCTTTTCGAGCCAGCCGAAGCCCGCGGTCATGGCGATGCCGGCGACCGCCAGCACGATCACGCCGGCGAACAGCTCCGGCATGTTGAAGGCGTCGGCCGACTGGCTGATCAGCCGGCCCAGGCCCGCGCGCGAACCGAACAGCTCGGCGACCACGACGCCGATCAGGCCGCGGCCGATGCCGAGCTTCAGCCCCGCCAGAATGAACGGCAGCGCCGACGGCAACGACACCTTGAAGAAGATTTGGCTGCGGCTCGCGCCGAAGCTCTTGAGCATCTCGATCAGTCGTTCGCTCGTCGTGCGCAGCCCCGCCTCGGTGTTGATGGTGACCGGAAACAGCACCAGGAAGATCACCACCAGCACCTTCGACCAGATGCCGATGCCGAGCCAGAGAATGAACAGCGGCGCGAGCGCAATCGTCGGCGTCGCGTAGAAGCCGGAAATCCATGGCTGCAGCGCCTGCTTGAAGCGGGCATTGCTGGCCATGCCGAAGCCGAAGGCGATGCCGATCACGGCCGCGATCACATAGCCGAGCGCAAATTCGATCGAACTGATGGCGACGTGCCGTCCCATCTCGCCGGTGATCGTGAGTTGATAGATCGCGTAAACGATCTGTGACGGCGCTGCGAGGAACAGCGCGTTCGCGACCAGGAGCCGGCTGACCAGCTCCCAGAACAAGAGCCCACCCACCACCGACAAGGTGCCGGCCATATAGTTTTGGCGCACGCGGTCGAACATGTCAGTTGGCGGTCTGCGTAACGCCCGGCAGGAACAGGGTCTCGACCGCAAAATCCTGCGGGATATCGCCCAGCGACTTGAGCGCGTCGAGAAGCTTGTTTAACTTCGACCTCGAGACCTTTCCGGTCGGTTCGAAGTATTTTCCGCCGATGAGGAAGTCGTAGGCCTTTTCGACGTCCTCCTTCTTGATCTTGCTCACCTTCATCAGGATCTCCACCGCTTCGTCGCGGTTCTTGGGGTCGTGGAGCCAGGCCATGCTGTCGTTATAGGCCTTGATCAGCTTTTCCGCGGTGCCATTGTTCGCAGCCGCCCAGTTTGTGTTCACGCTGATGCCGGCGAACGGCATGTCCGAATATTCCACGGTGTGACCGAGCAGAGTGAAGCCCGCGGTCTGCGCATGGAAGTTGAATGGCGGCGTGAGGATCGCGGCATCGACCGCGCCGGCCTGCAGCGCCGAGAACCGCGCTGACGTGGCGCCGGCAAAGGTCATGTCGAACTCGCCAGGCTTGACGCCGTTCGGCTCCAGCATCTGTTCGACGAAGATGCGGGTGATGTCCTTGGCGCCGCCGAGCGAGATCAGCTTGCCCTTGAGGTCCTTCAGGCTCTTGATGTTGGATTTCGCCAGCAGCGAATAGGGCGGCACCTGGACCTCGATCCGGATGATGGCGATCGGCGCGCCCTTCTGGATCGCGCGGATCGGATCGACCAGGCCGGAATTGGTGGAGACATTGATCGAGCCCGCCGCAAGCTGCTGGATCACTGCAGCGTTGGACTGGGCAAAGACGCTATCGTGCTTGATGCCTGCCGCGGCGAAGAAGCCCTTTTCGATCGCGACATAGCTCGGCCAGCCGTTGGCCGAGGACGATCCGACCGAACCCATGGTGACTACGGTCTGCGCGGCGACGGACGTCGCGACGACCGGGGCGGCGAGACCCACGACCGCGAACAAACTCAAAGCCTGCGCGAAACGCAACATTGCCCCTCCCCCTCCACTCACCGTCAGTCGCCGAGCTTGGTGACGCCCGCCAGCGCCAACTGTTCGGTGTCGAATGGCGTCGGCAGGTCGCCCAATTGCTGCATGGCAGTTACGATGGCGGTCAGCTTCGTGCGCGAGGTGACCCCGGTGGGCTCGAAGTACTTGCCCTTGAAGAAGAAATCATACGACTTCTCCACGTCCTCGGTCTTGATCTTGCTCGCTTCCGCCATCATCGCTACGGCCTCGGCGCGGTTCTTTGGATCGTAGAACCACGCGACGCTCTTGCTATGGGCGGACAAGATCCGCTGTACGACGGGGCCGTTCTTCGCAGCCCAATTACGATTGACCACGGTGCCCGAGAACGGCAGTTCCGGTGCGTAGTCGACGGTCAGGCCGAGCTCGTTGAAGCCGGCCGCGATGGCGTGGAAATTAAACGGCGGCAGCAGGATTGCGGCGTCCACGGCGCCCGCCTGCAGCGCCGAAGCGCGCGCCGATGTCGCGCCCGCGAACACCATGTCGAATTCGCCGGGCTTGACGCCGTGCGGCGCCAGCATGCGCTCGACATAGATTTTGGTGATGTCCTTGGGGCCGCCAAGCGAGATCACCTTGCCCTTGAGGTCCTTCAGCTCCTTGATCGAGGACTTCGCCAGCAGCGCATAGGGCGGCGCCTGCACCTCGAGCCGGGCGATCGCCAGCGGCGCCTTTTGCGCGATGGCGCGGATCGGATCGACCAAGCCGGTCGACATGGTGATGTCGAGCGAACCCGCGGCAAGCTGCTGCACAAGGTTTGCGCTCGACTGCACATAAACGATGTCGACCTTCAGATTCTCGCCTTCGAAGAAACCTTTCTTGATGCCAATGAACACCGGCCAGATGTTGGCGGACGCCGAACCGACGGTACCGATGGTCACATCATCGGCGGCGCGTGCACCCGGCGCGCCGAGCAGCGCCGGACACAGCAGCAGGGCCGCAACGGCGCGAACCAGCTTCATCGGCGTCCTCCCGCCCGCTTCTTGGCCGGTGCCTTCGTGTCGGTCATGCCGCCCTCCAATTGCGCGAGATAATGCCTTGCAATTTCCGAGCCGGTGGCCTTCCAGACCTTCTTGTGCTTGCAGATATATTTGAGCGCGGCGTCGAAAGCACCGATCCGGTGCGGCACGCCGATCAGGTATGGGTGCAGCGCGATCGCCATGACGCGGCCCGATTTCGCGCCCTCCTTGTAGAGCACGTCGAACTGGTCGCAGATCATCTGCTTGAAGCCATCGGCCGAGACGTAACGCCGCTCGATCGCCGACTTGTCGTTGAGTTGCTGGGTGTAGGGCATCGCGACGATGGTGCGACCGTCGTCGAGCGACATCTGGTAGGGCTGGTCGTCGTTGCACCAGTCGGCGACATATTCGCAGCCGTTGTCGACCAGGTGATCGAGCGTGTCCCAGGTTTCCTGCAATCCCGCGCTGAGCCAGCCCTTCACGGGTTTGCCCGTATGCTTTTTGATCGTTGCAAAGGTATTGCGGACGATCTGCGCCTCTTCGCCGGGGCCCGCCTCGTTCAACCGGCGGGTGTTGCTCTCGTTGTGGCCCATCCACTCCCACTTGCGCATCTCGCCCTCCTCCATGATGCGAGGATGCTCGGCGCAAAGGTTCGAGTTGAGCGCCACCGTGCCGCGGATGCCATACTTGTCGAGCGTGTCCATCAGTCGGAACACGCCGACCCGGTTGCCGTAGTCGCGCTCGGACCACATCACCACATCCGGAATCTTGACGCCGGCGCCGTAGCCGCCCGGCTTCTCCAACATCGAGAAGTATTCGATGTTGGGGATGATCCAGAGCGCGACATGGGCGCCGCCCGGCCATTCCAGGCGCGGGCGGTCAATGATCGGCGAATAGGGAAACGGGCCGTAGGCGCGTGGCTTCATCTCAGCTCGCCTTCTTCACGGCGAGACTGTCCAGATGCGCCACCACCTCGGCGACACGCATCACGTCGGTATACTTGTGATGCAGGTCGAACAGGTTGACCTTGTGCGACAGCATACTGCGGTCGAAGCAGCATTCCTCGACCACCACGACATGAAAGCCGTTGGAATAGGCGTCAACCGAGGATGCACGCACGCAGCCCGAGGTGCTCTCGCCGCAGACGATCACGGTCTGGATGCCGAGCTGGGTCAGATGCGCCATCAAGGGCGTACCGTAGAAGCCGGAGGCGCGCTGCTTGGTGAGGACGACGTCGCCCAGCTGCGGCTTGAACTCGGATTTGATGGCATAGAGCGACGGGTCCTGCGGCACGCGCTGGCGCTTGGTCGCGGTTACGCGCGAGGGAAGGCTATCGGGCCGTGTATCCTGTGTGGTGTAGAAAATCGGGATGCCAGCCGCGCGCGCCGCGGCGAATAGCCGCTTGGTCGGCTCGATCGCAGCATGGGCGTTCTCGCCGCAGGTCGAGGCGTAGGTCTTGTGCAGTTGCGACACGGGCTTAGGACCGCCCTGATAGGCAAGCTCGTAGAGATCGATCGCCAGGAGTGCGGGGGACGGCCCGACGAAGGTCTTGCGGACGTAGTGGCTGTAGATGTCCAGCACATCCGGCGGGACAATATCCTTCCAGCAGTGGCTTTCGAAGTCGTCGGCCATGATGCACGCTCCTTTGCTGATCGGGTTCCGGGAAGCCTACCCGGGAGTGAACCCCAGCACAATTTGACCTAGGCTAGCACGCAGACTGGGCATGCAGATTTGATGCCGGGCCGAGGATGAATTTCATGACCGCAATAACCAGACGAATGCTGTTGGCTGGCTCCGCGGCCGCAGCCGTGGCAATCGGGCCGGCGTTCGCCGCGGCGCCCAAGGCCACCGTGCAAGGCGCCGGCGTCTATCGCACCAAGCTCGGCGATTGCCAGCTTACCGCGCTCTATGACGGCCTGTGGCCGATGAAGATCGACGAGAAATTCGTGCGCAACGCCGATGATGCCGCGGTCAACAAGGCGCTTGCCGCGGCGTTCCTGCCGCCCAACGTGCTGCCGGTGTCGTTCACCGTGCTGCTGGTCAACACCGGATCGAAACTGATCCTGATCGACGCCGGCACCGCCGGCCAGATCGGCGACAGCGCCGGATTCATGATGGCCAATCTCGCAGCCGCCGGGATCGCACCGGAGGCGATCGACACCATCCTGATCTCGCATTTCCATCCCGACCACATTGACGGGCTCAAGACCAAGGACGGCGAGAAGGTGTTTCGGAACGCGGAAATTGTCGTGCCAGAGCCGGAGTGGGCCTATTGGATGGACGACGCCGAAATGACTAAGGCGTCCGACCGCATCAAGATCTATTTCCGCAACGCTCGGCGCATCTTCGGGGACATCGCCAAAGATGTGCGCCGGTTCAAGCCCGGCGCCGAGGTCGCGCTCGGTATCACGTCGATCCCGGCGTTTGGCCATACGCCGGGGCATACCGCGTTCGTGATCGCGTCACGCAACCAGTCGATGCTGGTGCTGAGCGACGCCGTGCGCAATCCGTACCTGTTCGCGCGGCATCCGGAGTGGCAACCGCTGTTCGACATGGACGGGCCGCTGGCGGTGAAAACGCGAAAGCAGATGCTCGACCGCGCAGCGGCCAACCGCATGCTGGTCGAGGGCTATCACTTCCCGTTTCCGGCCTGCGGCCACATCGCACGCAGCGGCAAGGGTTACGAGCTGGTGCCGGCGGAGTGGCGGCCGCTGTAGCAAGATCATGCGCAATGGAAAGGGATTTATAGCTTCATCAGCTTGGCGATATCGATCGCCTGCGCATAGGCCACCTTCGAGGCGGCATCGGCCGAGCCCTCGACCGAGATCATGAACTTGTTGGTGACCAGCATCTTGACGTTGCCGTCGCTGTCCTGAATGGCGCGCTGGTGCCGACGCGGACAAGCTTGCCCATCGCGCCGCCGAGCGCGGGATTGTTCAGGAATGTTGCGATCTGCGACACCATCGCCGAATCGCCGGTGATCTGCACCTCGACATTGTCGCCCTTGGCGTTCTGGTAGCTCCGGCTCGCCACCGAGGCGGAAGCCGACTGCCCCGATCGCCGTGGTCTGCGGCTTCTCGGCCTTCCAGCCCGGCAGCGCGTTCGGCAGAAGCGCGGCAAAACTCTCAGCGTTCTTCTGACTTATCAGTTGCGACGCGAGATCGAGCGACTGCTTGGCGCCGGTCAGATCGCCGGATTGATAGGACTTGCGCGCCTGATCCATGGCCTCGGTGATGTCGTCGGCAAACGCCGGACCTGCCAGCAGGCCAAACGCCGCCAACAGCCCAGCCACCGCAACCGCGCGGAAAATACCGGTCCATGTCATGATCGCCCTCTGGCCGCCCGCTGATTCTCGGCCGTCAATTTATCACAGGGCGGCGAAATTCCCTGCCGGTCGCCATAATGTCACGCGCCGCCCGCCACAGATTTCGTTCACGGCGCCGTGAAAAGCGTCACCGGCATGTTGTCCTGGCGGCTGGAAGGTTTACTGTCAGCGTCGAAACCGCCAGGAGGGAACATGACCGCATCGCCGTTCCGCCTTTACACCCTGATCGCAGCCGGCGCGCTCTCGCTCGCCGTCGCGCTACCGTCCTGGGCCGAACCAAGCACAAGCCCGCTGGCGGACAAGCCGACGACACAAACGGCAGCACCGAAGGGGGCCGCCGCCAAGTCCGCCAAGAAAAAGAAGGCACCGAAAGAGAAGAAATCCGAGCAGCAACTCATCAATGGCTACAAGGCCGCTCATGCGATGATCTACAAGCGCCACAACTACAGCGCCGCCATCGACAAGCTCAAATCGCTCGGCCATGACGACAACCCGGAGGTCGCCAACCTGATCGGCTATTCCAGCCGCAAGCTCGGCCGCTACGACGATTCCAAGCTGTGGTATGAGCGTGCGCTCACCGCCGATCCCAACCATGCGCGGACCTGGTCGTATTACGGCATGTGGCACGCCGAGCAGGGCAATATGCTGAAGGCCCGCGATTATCTCGCCAAGGTGGAATCGCTGTGCGGCACCAAGTGCCGCGAATACACCGAACTCAAGGGCGTGATCGAAGGCACCCGCACCTACTAGCGCGCGGTCCACACGCCATGACAAGGGAGACACCCTCATGTCGTGCCGTTTCGTTCTGCTTGCTACCGCGTTTGCCGGATGCCTGACGGCGTCCGGCGCCGCCATAGCGGAAAACCGCCTCGCACTCGTGATCGGCAATTCGGCCTATCAGTCGGCGCCGGCGCTGCCCAATCCGGTCAATGACGCCAAGGCTGTGACGGAGCTGTTGCAAAGCGCCGGCTTTGAAGTCCTGCCGGGGTCCGACCTCACGCAAAGCGATATGCGCCGCTCGATCGGCGATTTCGCCGATAAGGTCGCAAGCAAGGGTCCGGACACCGTTGCAGTCGTCTATTACGCCGGCCACGGCCTGCAGGTGGGCGGTGAAAACTACCTCGTTCCAGTCGACGCCAACATTAAGAGCGAGGCGGAAGTTGCGCTGAACGCGATCCGCTTCGACGATCTGATGAACGCGCTCGAGGCCGTGCCGACCAAGGCGCGCATCGTCATTCTCGACGCCTGCCGCAACAATCCGTTCGCGGAGGTGAAGAAAACCGTCGGCCGGGGCCTCGCGATGGTGAACGCGCCGGTCGGCTCGGTGGTCGCCTATTCAACCTCGCCGGGCACCGAGGCCGAGGACGGGCAAGGCGCCAACAGCCCATTCACCGCGGCTTTCGTCCTGGCGGCCAAACAGCCGGGCGTGCCGGTCGAGCAGGCCTTCAAGAACGTGCGGCTCTCCGTGCACAACGCCACCGAGGGCCGCCAGACGCCGTGGGAAGTGCTGTCGTTGACGTCCAATTTTTCGTTCTTCCCGCAGGGCGCGGAGCCTGCGCCCGTCACAGCCAAAGCCGATCCCGACAGGACCTCGGACAAGCCGGCGACACGCTCGGCCTACTGGAAGAAACAACTGCGCGCGGTTTCCGCCAAGGACGCCTACAACCTGGTCGTCAAGGAAGACAGCGTCGACGCCTATCGCGAATTCCTGGCGCTCTATCCGGCCGAGCCGCTGGGTCAGCGGGTCCGCGCCATCGTCAACCGCCGCCAGGAAATGACCGCCTGGTATACCGCGGTGACGGCTAACTCGGTCGCGTCCTACAAATATTTCCTCGCGAAATACGGCACGACCGACATGGCCGGCATGGCGCGGGGACTGATGGCCCGCGCCAGCACGCGAGCGTTGCTGGCAAGCAACGATCCGGCGGCGCTCGGCCTGCAGGTCGCATCGGTCTGCAACTGCAGCACTCCGCCGACCCGCCGGGCCGAGAACAAGAAGTCCGAGAAAAAATCCAAGCAGACGCGAAGCGCCTATCGCGAGGTACCTGCAGAACCCGTGGCCGTGCAGTCCGACCCACCAATCGCAATCAGCATCGGCGGAATCGGCGGTATTGGCCGCTTCGGCGGCGGACGCCGCTACGAGGGCGGACGCCACGGCGGAGGCTCCATGAGCGGCAGTCCCATGCCCAACCGCAGTTATCGCCGCTAGCCGTATTGGCTATCCGCGCCCGCCCGCGCGCGGCGCCGCACCACTCATCGTGGCTGCCGGTCAGCGCAAACGTATCCGACACGGTGATCCGGTCGCGGCCGGTTCTTTTTGCTTCGTACATCGCCATGTCCGCACGGCGCAGCATCCGGTCGATCGAGACGCCCTGCTCCCATTCGGCAATGCCGAAGCTGCAGGTCACCGTGAACGCCTGGCCGTTGTGATCGAAGCGCAGCGCCCGGATGCGGTTGCAGCCCGTTCGCACACTCCATTGCGTCCGCAAAGTCGCCCTGCGTGAGCAGGCAGAACTCCTCAAACCGTTATTTTGCAGCGACGCCGGTCTCCGCCAGCAGCCAGGCGAGATAAGTCTTCTCCACGCTTTCCAGCGGCATGACCAGAATCGCCGGCGTATCGTAGGAGTGCAATTGCCGGACAGCATCCGATACGGCATCCGCGAGCGAAGCGCGGGTCTTGACGATCATCACCGCCTCCTCCGCGCGCTCGACCTTCCCCTCCCAGCGGTAGTGCGAAATCATGCCGGGCAGGATGTTGACGCAGGCCGCGAGCCGCCGCTCGACCAATGTGCGTCCGGCGGCCTCCGCGTCGGCGACCGACGGCCAGCTCGTATAGACGAACACCACGCGGTCCATGACGCTCGTCCGGCTCAGCGGCCCCAGAGTTTCTTGCTGGCAATCTCGGCGCCCTGCACCATCGCCCCCATCTTGGCCCAGACGATGCTGGCGTGGACCTCGTCTGTTCCGGCAAAGCTGGCAAATCCGCAGTCGGTGCCGGCGATGACATTCTCGCGCCCGATGAAATCGGCATAGCGGATGAGTCGCTGCGCGACGAGCTCGGGATGCTCGACCAGCACCGAGGAGTTGGTGATGACGCCGGGAATGAGCACGGTGCCGTCCGGGAGCTTTGCTTCCTTCCACACCGCCCATTCGTGTTCGTGGCGCGGGTTGGAGGCTTCGAACGAGAACGCCCCGGCGCGGATCTTCATCAGGATGTCGATGATGTGCTTGACTTCCAGGTCATGCACGCGCGGACCCATGTTGATGCTGTAGCAGGTGTGGTAGCGGATTTTCTCGGTCGGAATATCGCGTAGCGCATGATTGAGCGCCTCGACCCGCTTCATCGCCCACTTGCGGATGTCCTCGACCGACTTGCTCGGGTCCATCAGGTAGTAGCTGACCAGGCGCGGATCATCGACTTGCACGAGGAAGCCGGCGTCGACGATCGCCTTGTATTCGACGCTCATCGCGTCGGCGATGGCGAACAGATATTCGTCGTTGGTCTTGTAATATCTGTTTTCGTTCCAGTCCTCGATATTGGCCGGCGAGATGCACGGCACGAACACGTCGGCGGCATTCACGCCCTTGAGCGCGGTTTTGAGGTTGTCGAATTCGGTTTTGAGCGCCGCCTGGCCCTTGTAGGTTAGCGGCGAGGTGCAGGCCATCTGCACCTGCTTTGCGCGCGGCGAGGCGCTTTCTTGCGACTGGTAATATTCCGGGAAGCTCACCGCCTCGCGCGACGACAGCCACGCGTTCGGACGCGTGCCGACCGCTTCGAGGCCGCCCAGGCGATCGCGGATATAAGTGACGAAGCTCGGCTTGCCGAACTCACCGTCGTCGATCACGTCGAGCCCGGTGTCGACCTGTTGCCGCACGACGTCGGCGACCGCTTCCCGGACCCGCGAGCCAAGCTTCTGCTCATCGACCGCCTCGCCCCGCGCCTTGGCGCGGATCATCTGCAGGATATCATTTGGGCGCGGCAAGCTGCCGGCGTGGGTGGTCAGGATACGATCGGTGGAACGCTGCATGATCTATTGCGCCTTGATGTTTGCGGCCTTGACGATCGGCCACCATTTCTCGATCTCGGCCTTCTGATACGCCGCGAGCGCGTCCGGCGTCTGCTGGTCACGCGCGGGAATGTCGAGGCCCTGGTCGGCGATACGCTTCTGCGTTGCGGGATCGGCAAGGGCCTCGACCACGGCGGCGTTGATCCGCGCGACAATGTCCTTGGGAGTGCCTTTGGGCATCCAGAAGCCCCACCACAGCGAGATGTGGAAGCCCGGCAGTCCGGCCTCGTCGACGGTCGGAATGTCCGGCGCGGCATTGCTTCGCTTCGGCGCGGTGAGGGCGTAGGGCCGCGCGTGACCGGCGCGCACCTGCGGCAATGCGACCGTCACCGGGAACATGGAGATCTGGATGGTGCCGGAGATCATGTCCTGCATCACCAGCGCCGCGCCGCGATAGGGCACGAGCTGGAATTTTGCGCCGGTGACGTTTTGCAGCAGCACACCACTGACATGCGACGGGCTGCCGTGGCCGGAGGTCCCGAAGCTGACCTTGTCGGCATTCGCCTTGATCCAGTCGGTCAGCTCTTTCAGATTCGTGGCCGGGACCGAATTCGGCGTGACGATGATCTGCGGTGCGCTCGGCAACAGCGAAACCGGCTCGAAGTCCTTCACCACATCATATTGCAGGTCGTACATCGCCGCATTGACGACATGCGTGCTCCAGTCGCCCATGACCAGCGTGTACCCGTCCGCTGACGCGCGGGCGCCGCGCGCCACGGCAAGCGAGCCGGCGGCGCCGGTGACGTTCTCGACGACCACCGGCTGGCCCAACGCCACCTTCATCCGGTCCGCCATGATCCGCGCGATCGTGTCCGACGGCCCGCCCACCGCGTAGCCCACCAGCATCGTGATGGGACGCGACGGATAGGTTTGCGCGCTCACGTTTCCAAGGGCGCTCAACATCGCGGCCACCACGGCAATCGACAGCTTGGTCATCGTTGTGCTCGCACTGGATCGCTACACGGAGCGCGTCGGCGGATTGTGCATGGCAATGCCCAAATAACAATGGCGTGCAGGACCGCCCTGCTCCGCCTCGACCTCGCGGGCCAAGTCGTATAGACGAACATCACGTTGTGTGACCCGGATCCCTCGACCGCCCCATGCTGCGAAAAACGCCGAAATATGATCGGATCGCCTTCGTGGCGAGCCCCGCGCCGGAGGCCCGCAAGGCGCTCAAGCAGCTGGTCAAGCTTTACGGCAACGTCCCGCCGTCGAAGGCCGACGTGGTGGTGGCGCTCGGCGGCGACGGCCTGATGCTCCGCACGCTCCGTCAGGCGATGAAGGCCGGGCGGCCGATCTACGGCATGCACCGCGGCACGGTCGGCTTTCTGATGAATGACTATCGCGAGAAGGGCCTGCGAGAGCGGCTGCGCGCGGCGCAGACCACCCTCATCCACCCGCTGGTGATGCGCGCGCGCGACACCAAGGGCAAGCTGCACGAGCACTACGCCATCAACGAGGTCTCGCTGTTCCGCCAAACCTACCAGGTGGCACGACTAGCGATCTTCGTCGACGGCAAGGAGCGGCTGCCGGAGCTGATGGCCGATGGCGTGCTGATAGCGACGCCGGCAGGCTCCACTGCCTACAATCTCTCGGCGCAGGGGCCGATCATCCCGATCAACGCGCCGATGCTCGCAGTGACGCCGATCAGCCCGTTCCGGCCACGGCGCTGGCGCGGCGCGCTGTTGCCCGACGCCGCCCGCGTCACCATCCAGGTGATCGATCACGAGCGCCGGCCGGTCGCCGCGGTCGCCGATCACGCTGAGGTGCGCTCGGTGCGCGAGGTCGATATATGCATGGACCACTCGATCTCGATGCAGATGCTGTTCGACCCCGGCCACAGCCTGGAAGAACGCATCCTCAGCGAGCAGTTCGGCCACTAGCGGACGGCGGCAGCCACGCCCTAACATATGCCCTCACCTTGGGAGGCGGCCATGCACGGCATGACGGAAAACAGGCGGGGCTTGCAAGCGGCGCTGCGCTCGATGCTCGGCGCGTTGCTGGCCAGCGCGCCGGTGGCCACGGCAACCGCCGAAGAGCCGCCGATGGTGCTGGCCAAGACCGGCTATCTTTTCGCAGGCGGAAAGATCGACGCCTCGGTGTCCGGCTCGCCGATGACCGGCCACATGTACGTCGAATACTTCATTCCCAAGACACTTACACACCCCTATCCCGTGGTGATGATCCACGGCGGCAGCCAGACCGGCACCAATTTCACCGGCACGCCGGACGGCCGCGAAGGCTGGGCGCAGTATTTCGTGCGGCGCGGGCACGCCGTCTACGTCGTCGATCAGGTGGCGCGCGGCCGCTCGGCGCATTTCTCGCAATCGCAGGGCAAGGTGGCGGACGGAAACCTCGCTCGGACCGAGCAGCGATTCGTCGCGCCTGAGCGGTTCAACTTGTGGCCACAGGCGAAGCTGCACACGCAATGGCCCGGCAGCGGCAAGCCTGGCGATCCGTCGTTCGATGCTTTCTATGCCACGCAATTCCCCTCGCTGGTCAGTTTTCAGAAGCAGCAGGAGATCAACCGGGACGCAACAATCGCGCTGTTCGACAAGATCGGGCCGGCAGTGCTGATGATCCATTCGCAATCCGGCACCTTCATCTGGCCGATCGCGGACGCACGGCCGAACCTGGTCAAGGCTGTCATCGCGGTCGAGCCGAACGGCCCGCCGGTGTACGAGACCGAGTTCAAGGGCGCGCCGGAATGGTTCGCGGACATGGGCAAGAAAAAGCGTTGGGGCCTCGGCGGGGTGCCAATCACCTACGATCCGCCGCTCAAGGACGACGAGGAACTCGTCGTCGTCCGCCAGGACAAGCCGGACGCGCCCGATCTCGTTCGCTGCTGGCAGCAGGCCGAGCCGGCGCGCAAGCTGCCGAAGCTCGCCGGCATTCCGATGCTGATCGTGGTGTCGGAGGCGTCCTATCACGCCTCATACGATCACTGCACCGCGAACTGGCTGACGCAGGCAGGCGTCCGCAACACCATGATCCGGCTCGGCGACGTGGGCGTCCACGGCAACGGCCACATGATGATGCTGGAGAAAAATTCAGACGACATCGCGCGGGTGATGCGCGACTGGCTCATCAAGGCGGTCCCAGCGAAGGACTGAGTTTCGCCTGGGCTCGACTTCAGCGAACGACGCGTTTCAGGCCGCCGCGACGTTGTTCACCGCGACACTACGCCGCTGAATGACCGCCGGCGCGGTGCTACGATTCATCTTCATCTGGGGAGATGACGATGACACGCAATTGGCCTGTAATTATCGCATCGGTTCTTTGTGTCGGATTTATTGTTGACGTCTGGGTGAACGGCTACCGAGTTCAGTCACGCCACGCCGCCCGTTACTTCGGTCAAGTAGCCTCGTCCGATATGCTCGATTGAGCCGCTGCGTTTCGGCGGACTCTTTTGCTATGACGGATAGGGTCGGCGTTTCCCCCTAGGCCGCCCGCCTGCGCTTGGCCGCCTTCACGGCACGCTTCGGCGCGGCCTTCTTCTTCGCAGCCTTCTTCGCGCTCTTCCTCCCCTTGCCCCACAATTCCTTGCTGGCAAGCCGCGCGCCCTCGACCAGCGCCTGCAGCTTCGCCCACTGAATCGTCGGATGGACGCGCTGATAGAACGGCTGCTGCGCGAAGCCACAGTCGGTGCCAGCAATGACGTTCTCACGGCCGACGAGCTTGGCGAGCCGCACGATCCGCTCCTTCACCAACTCCGGATGCTCCACCACGTTGGTGGCATGGCTGATGACGCCCGGGATGAGCACCGAGCCCTTCGGCAGCTTGACGTCGCGCCACACCTGCCATTCGTGCTCATGGCGCGGGTTGGCCATCTCCAGCACATAGGCGCCGGAGCGTACGCGCAGGATCAGGTCCATGATGTCCTTGATCGGCACGTCGGTGGTGTGCGGGCCGGGCCAGCTTCCCCAGCAGACGTGGTAGCGGATTTTTTCCGTCGGGACGCCCTCGGTCGCGCGGTTGAGCACGTCCTGATAGAGGCGAACTCGCTTTCGATAATCCTGGAAACTCGCGGGCGGCACCATGCGGTCGTAGGTGACAGCGGCGCGGGCGTCATCAAGCTGCACCAGCAGGCCGTTGTCGACGATCTGCTTGTATTCGACGTGCATCGCCTGGCCGATCGCCTCGGCAAGCTCTTCCTCGTTCTTGTAGTACTCGTTCTTGCGGTCGGGGATGACCGAGGCCGGCGCCGCCACCGGCAGGAATCCCTCGACCACCTTCACGTTCTTCAGCGCCGCTTTGAAATTGTCGATGTCGGCCTGCAAAAGCTTCTGGCCGTTGTACTGGATCGGCGCGACGGCGACCGTGTCGGTAATCGTCTCGACGTGATCCTTGGAGTCGAGCTCCTGGTAGAATTCGGCGAAGCGCTCGCGGTCGGCGCCTTTGGTGAACGGATTGCCGGTGGATGGATTGAACGGCCGCCGCTCGAATCCGGCGACCCGCTCGATCACATATTGCGACCAGGAGATCCCCTTGCCGAACTCGCCGTCGCTGACGACATCCACCCCCACCTCGGCCTGATGGCGCACCACCTCGGCGACCGTCGTCTTGAGGTCCGCCGCGTGGGCCGCCGCGTCGTAGCCCTCGCCTTTCTGTTTGGCGCGAAGATGCCGGCGAATGACATCCGGCCGGATCAGGCTGCCGACATGGGTGGTGAGAATCCGATCGGTGCTGCGGTGCATGGGGGTTTCCTCCTCCTTTAGCTTTGCGCGATGGTTAGCAGGTCGAGGCGGGCTTGCAAACGCGGCTAACGCCTTGCGGCGTGCCCACTTTTACGGGTGGGCAGACGCATTTCGCCGGGCGCAGCCGTTATCCTAAACGGTTCCTTAAAAGTCGGCGCCCGTCATGCGCGCGGCCTGCCGGATGGCGCCGGTCACGGTCGGATTGGCGCCGGTGGGCTCAACGATCATGGCGGTCTGCTGGCTCGCTTCCCCGCGTGCGAGGGCACATCGGGCAGCGAACTGTTAACGATTATGGTAAATGCAGCTTAAAATCGCGCCCCTATGGAGGATTCAGAGATGGCTGACACCGCAACCGACACGGCACTCCGCCACAAGCGCGGCGGCCTTTATTTCGAGGGTTTCGTGGTCGGATCGCTCACCGAGCACCGCTACCACCGCACGGTGACGCAGATGGACAACATGCTGTTCTCCAACATGACGCTCAACCCGCAGCCGCTGCACATCGACCGGCACTTCTGCGAAACCGAGACCGAGTGGGGCCAGCCGCTGATGAACTCGCTGTTCACGCTCGGGCTGATGATCGGCATGCAGGTGTCCGACATGACGGTCGGCACCACCATCGCCAATCTCGGCATGCAGGACGTGAAATTCGGCCATCCGGTGTTCGAGGGCGACACGCTTCACTGCACCACCGAGGTGATCGGCAAGCGCGAATCCAAATCGCGGCCCGGCGCCGGCATCGTCGAATTCCACCACCGCTGCTACAACCAGGACAACAAGCTCGTCGCCGAGTGCAAAAGGCAGGCGTTCATCAAGATGCGGCCGAAGTAGGATCACACAAGAGCGGAACAGGAGTGCCGGCAATGCGCGGGACTTTGCTCAGGGCCTTCGGCCTGCTGCTCGCTCTAACCACGACTGTTGCAGCGCAGGACTATCCGACCAGAGCGGTGCGGCTGATCATTCCGTTTGCTCCCGGCGGCAGCGTCGACATTGTCGCGCGCCTGGTCGCGACCAAACTTGGTGACCGGCTCGGCCAGCAGGTGATCCCCGAAAACCGTGGCGGCGCTGGCGGCATCATCGCGATGGAGCAGGCCGCGAAGGCGCCGCCGGACGGCTACACCATCGTGCTGGTTTCGCTCGCGCACGCCGTCAATCCGTCGATCTACAAGGTCAACTACGACCCGGTCCGCTCGGTCGCGTTTGTCGCCTCGCTCGGCAATGGCGCGAGCGTGCTGACGGTGCATCCGTCCGTCCCCGCCCATTCGGTCAAGGAACTGATCGCGCTCGCCAAGAGCAAACCCGGCGACTATGCCTTCGCGCACGCGGGCGTCGGCAGCTTCACGCACACCGCCTCGGTCCTGTTCGCGATGATGGCGAACATCAACGTCGTGCAGATCCCGTTCAAGGGTGGCGGACCGGCGATGATCGACGTCATGGGCGGTCACTCACAATTGTTGATGAATTCGTACCTGGCGTCAGTGCCGCACGTCCGCTCCGGCAAGCTGCGCCCGCTCGGAGTCACCGACACCAAGCGGACCCATCTCCTGCCCGAGGTGCCGACGATCGACGAGGCCGGTGTTCCCGGCTATCAGGCGGCAAACTGGTGGGGCATCGGCGCGCCCGCCGGCACGCCGCAGCCGATCGTCGACAAGCTCAACCGCGAGATCAACGCGGTGCTCGATTCGCCCGAGGTGAAAAAGCAGTTCGACGCCGACGGTGCGGTGATCGTGCGGATGAGTCCGGCCGAGTTCGGCAAGTTCTTCGAAGCCGAGCTTGAGAAGTGGGGCAAGGTGGTCAAGGAAGCGAACATCAAGCCTGAGTAGGACCGGCCACCCCGCCGTCCGCATCAGATGTGGATGACGTTGAAGAGTTCCAGCACGCCGAACAGAATTGCTCCGACCATCATGGCGCCGGCCACCAGCCTGAACTTGGCGGCGGAGCTGTTGGCATCAGTCTGCGTCTCGTGGGTTTGCATCTCTTGGTCCCTTGGTTGAGCGTCCAAAGAACCAAGCAGAAAACGCGACGGATGTTGCATTAAAAGATTGTCATGCGCGGAACCCGAAGGTTCCATCGAAACGTCACTCCAAGCTGACGCCGCTCGTCTTGATGATGCCTTCCCACAACTTGGTCTCGCTCTCGACGAACGACTTCAGGTAGGCCGGCGAGCGGCGCTCGGGCGCGACTGCGGTGACGGCGATTTTCAGCAGCCGCTCCTGCACCGAAGGAGTGTTCAGCGTCACCTGTATGGCCTGATTGAGCTTCTGGACGATGGGCTCGGGCGTGCCCTTGGGCACGAACAGGCCGGTCCAGAAATCGGCATGGAAATTGGTGAGGCCCTGCTCGTGGGCGCTGGGCAGACCGGGAAACAGCGGCGAGCGATCGCGGGTCAGGATCGCGATCCCCTTGGCGCTCTTGTTCTCGATCGGTCCGGAGGCAGCCGCGCCGAGTGCGCAGTAATAGTCGATCCGGCCAGCGAACAGATCCTGGAACGCCTGGGCCGAGCCGCGATAGGAGACGTGCGTGACGTCGACACCGATCGCGGCGTTGACGCGCAGGCAATTCAGATGCGCGCCCGAGCCCGCTCCGCCGGAGCCAAACTGCATCTTGGCGTGGTTGGCCTTGGTGTAAGCAATGAACTGCTGCATGTCGTTGGCGGGAAAATCATTGCGCGCGAGCAGCACCAGGGCCTGATCTCCGACCAGCCCAACCGGGACGAAGTCCGTCTGCGCATTGTAGAGCGGCTTCTTGTACAGACTTCTGGTTCATCGACATCACATCAACGCCGCCGTGCAGCATCTGATGGCCGTCGGGCGGCGAATTCGCCACACGCGCCGCAGCCGTCATGCCACCACCGCCGCTGACGTTTTCGACCAGGACCGGCTGGCCGAGCTCCTCGGCCAGCCGCGGGCCGATGATGCGCGCGATCAGGTCGAGCGCACTGCCGACGCCGAAAGGCACCACAATGGTCATGGGTCGTGTCGGAAAGCTCTGCGCCAGTGCGGCCGAGCTATACAAGGCCGCCGCAAAGCCGATGGCCGCAACGCTGAGGAAACGACTTCGCTTGCCCATGGACCACCCCCAATTGACCGGCTGCGTAACATATCGCATTGGTTGGCAATGCGCTCCTTTCTCTTCATCCCCGGCGACAGTCCGAAAAAACTCGACAAGGGCATCGGCAGCGGCGCCGACGCGCTGCTGCTCGACCTCGAGGATTCGATCTCGCCGCAGAACAAGGCCGAGGCGCGCGTGACGACCTTGGCCTTCTTGAAGGAAGCGATGCCGGTCAAGCAGCGGCCGCGCATCTACGTCCGCGTCAACGGATTTGCCACCGGGCTGACCGATGATGATCTCGACACCATTGTCGCGGGCCGCCCCGACGGCATCATGTTTCCCAAGGCCGAAGGCGGCGCTGCGGTGATCCATTGCGACGCCAAGATCACCGCGCGCGAGGCGGTGCACGGCTTGCCCGACGGCGCGCTCGACATCATCGCCATCGCCACTGAAACCGCGCAGGCGATGTTCCTCGCCGGCACCTACGTGGGCGCGAGCAAGCGGCTGAAAGGGCTGACCTGGGGCGCCGAAGACCTCTCGGTCGAACTTGGCGCCGAGGCCAATCGCGACCGCGACGGACATTTCCTCGCACCTTATCAGTTGGCGCGAAGCCTTTGCCTCGCGGGTGCGGCGGCCGCGCAGGTGCAGGCGATCGACACGGTCTATATCGATTTTCGCAACGATGCCGGGCTGCGGCGCGAGTGCGAGGAAGCCCGCCGCGACGGCTTCACCGGCAAGATGGCGATCCATCCGGAGCAGGTCGCGGTGGTCAACGAGGTGTTCACGCCGACGGCTGAAGCGGTCAAGCGCGCCGAGGCGGTGATCGCGGCGTTCGCGGACAATCCCAGCGCCGGCACCGTCGGCATCGGCGGAGTGATGTACGACCGGCCGCACCTCGAGCGCGCCCGGCAATTGCTGGCGCGAGCCAAGGCGCTCAAATAGCTATTTCTTGTCGTAGGCCTTGTCCGGGTCGAACGCCTTGTCGGCGTCGCGGAATTCGAGCGCGATCGCACCGGTCTGCTTGAGCGGCACCACCCGGTAGAAGCACGACCGCCGTCCGGTGTGGCACGCGCCGGCGCCTTGCTGCTCGACCTTGAGCCAGACCGCGTCCTGGTCGCAATCGACCCGCATCTCGATGACGCTCTGGGTGTGGCCGGAGCTTTCGCCCTTCTTCCACAGCGCCTGGCGCGAACGCGAGAAATACCAGGCCTCGCCGGTCTCGACGGTGCGCTTGAGCGCCTCGGCGTTCATGTGCGCGACCATCAAAAGCTCGCCGGTCCAAGCGTCGGTGGTGACGCAGGTTACGAGGCCGTTGGCGTCGAACTTCGGCGCCAGCAGCAGGCTTTCTTCGGTGTCTTGATTTGATGGGCTGTCGGACACGGCGCGGCCTCTTCTCCCTCTCCCCGCCCGCGGGGAGAGGGTTAGGGTGAGGGGCATTTACGAACGCGGACTTAACCGAAAGCCCCCCTCACCCGGATCGCTTCGCGATCCGACCTCTCCCCGCAAGCGGGGCGAGGTGAAGGAAGCTAACGCTGACTGCCGCGCACCATGGTGATGAAGCGGACCTGCTCGTTCGGATCGTCGCGGAATGCGCCGCGGAATTGGGTGGTCACGGTGAGCGCGCCCGGCTTCTCGACGCCGCGCAGCGACATGCAGGTGTGCTCGGCCTCGATCATCACCGCGACTCCGCGCGGCTTGAGGATTTCCTCAATTGCCGTCGCGACCTGCGCGTTCATGTGCTCCTGCGTCTGCAGCCGCCGCGCATAGACATCGACCAGCCGCGCGAGCTTGGACAGGCCTACCACCCGGTCGACCGGCATGTAGGCGACATGCGCCACGCCGGTGAAAGGCATCATGTGATGCTCGCAGGCGGAGTTGAACGAGATGTCCTTGACGAGCACCAGATCGTCGTACTGACCGGTCTCGGAGAATGTGCGCTCGAGCGTCTCGGCCGGGCACTCGCCGTAGCCGCGGTACAGTTCTTCGTAGGCGCCGACCACGCGCTTGGGCGTATCGAGCAAACCTTCACGAGCGGGATTGTCGCCGATATAGGCGATCAGCGTGCGCACCGCGGCTTCGGCCTGCTCGCGCGACGGACGGTCGGCGACGGGCTGCGGCGCGGCACGGACATGATCGCTTAAGGGGGGATTCGAGCCCTTCGGCCAGGGCGTCACGATGCTGGGCTTCGCAATGGCGTCCATCGGTCTCTCCGTTCGACCAGAACCTCGGCGATGCCGGGCTCCGGATGTGTCACCGGGGGGCCGCGTCGCTAACGCGCCCGGACGTGCGGATTAGCACGGCGGGCGCCTGAACGTCGCATTCCCAATGTGCATGGCTCATCCAACCGGAAGGGCCATAACCAAGCTGCCAAGATGCTCTTTTGGGCGAGCCTGATACGCCATATATAGTCGAACTGGATCACAAAACAATCGAGTCCCGGGTATCGTTGGGGGACGGCGGCGGAACCGCTTCGAGGAAGCCATGCTGAACGAGGTCTACAACCGCCGGATTCTAGAGCTGGCGGGGGGTATTCCCCGATTGGGCCGGCTGGAAAAGCCCGACGCCAGCGCCACCGCCCACTCCAAGCTGTGTGGATCGACGGTCACGGTCGATCTCAAGATGGACGGCGACACGGTCACCGACTTTGCCCACGAGGTCAAAGCCTGCGCGCTCGGCCAGGCTTCGTCCTCGATCATGGCGAGCCACGTCGTCGGCGCCAAGGCCGACGAACTGCGCAAACTCCGCGAGACGGTTCGGAAAATGCTCAAGGAGAACGGCGCGCCGCCCAAGGACGGCAAATGGGACGACATCGCCGTGCTCGAGCCGGTGCGCGACTACAAGGCTCGCCACGCTTCGACGCTGCTGACCTTCGACGCCGTGGTGGACGCCATCGGTCAGATCGAACGCAAGCGCCAGCCGGCGGTGAGCTGACGCATGATCCGAAACGGTCGGGAGCGGGCTAAGCTGGCGCTGTCGGGCGCCTTGATCGCGGCAGGCTTGTTGTTCGCGGCGCCGGCATTCGCGCAGGGCAACAAATGCACCGAGGAGGCGACATCGCTGCGCCGCGCTGAGAGCCAGTTGCCGCGCCTCGACGTAGCGCCTCCGGACGACCAGCAGATCGTCTGCATCACGCTCGAAACCAATATGCTGTTCGCGCGCCGGATCGCCACCCATCTGACGCAATGTCCACGCTCGCCCCACGCCCGCAACGCGGAAGCCTGGCAGCGGACCGGCTCGCAATACACCGCGCAGTTCAGCAACCGCCGTTGCAAGCAGGCCATCCGCGGCTATCGTGGATAGAGCCCCTTCCTCAAGCAGAAAGAAGGGCCCTCTTTCGGGGGGCCCTTCTTTGTTTCAGCTATCCGACCCCTCTGCGGAGCGTCGAGCTGCGTAGCAAGCTAACGCTGAACCCTGCCGCTGGTTCCACCGTGGCTTGTGGAACCGCACCGCCACGCCTACCCTCGATTGGGGCGACGGTGCGAGGAGGATATTATGACCAAATACATACAAACGATGATGCGCAACGAGCCGATCACTTTCATCGTCATGCTTTTGATGCTTGGACTGGTGAGCTTCGGGGCATGGGATTTCCTGCACGTCGTCAAACGGTGAGACCCGGCCGGGCGCTGGTTTGAACGGGCGGCATCAAAAACCGCCCGAACTGGGCGGTTTTTTTCTTCTTTGAAATGGCGCTGGGGTGCTAGCCGCCCTGGCGCACGTTCACTCGTGCCGAGTTATGGATCGGCGGCTGGGCCGCCGCGGCGCAACTCGCGGCCAGCGTCGGCAAAATCCGGGCAATGCCTGCGTTGCCAATCCGAATCGCCGTCACGGCATCGTCGCTCGCGGTCTCCACCATCAGCGAACGGCTGCCGGTGTCGGCGAACGCCTTCATCATCTCCACCGGCACACGCCCGCTGGCGATTGAATGCAGCTCCGCCGACTTGTCGCGCGGCCGTGATGCGACGACCTTGAGCTGCACCGGTTTTCCAGCCAGCGAAATCTCCACCTCGGTCACCACCGCCGGCGGCCGCTTGGTGTCGTCGCTGCGCCGTTGCTCGACATAGGTGACGATATAGTCGCGCCCCTGTTCGCCGCAGGCGAAATTCAATTCGAAGGTACCGACATCATCGCCCTCGACGGTCAGCGGATGGCTGCGCCCTAGCGCCGGACGGCCGTCCACCGCGAGCATGGCCCAGCCGTGGCCGTTGACCGCGGCCCGCGCGCCGTTGGCAAGCGCCGCCGAATTCGTCGCCGCCCCGGTGTTGTTCTCCGGCGCGTCGCCGGCCGTCATCACCTTCATGGTGCGCAATTCGTCGCGCGACAGGATGCGCATCGGCTCCCACGGCGGAATCTTGAGTGCGATTTCGAGCAGATCGACGCCGCCGCCCATCTCCACCGTGTAGCGAGCGAGGCGCCCGATATCGCGCTGGACCACCACAAGATCCTCGGCCGAATAGTTCGCTGCAGTCGGATCGTCACGGCGGTCGCCGAGCCAAATCTGGTGGACCATCACCCGCGCCTCCGCTGGCACACGGCGCTCGACGCCGGCCAGCAGCACGAACGCGCACATCGATTCGCAATAGGCCTTGGGTTGGAGCCTTGCGCGCTTCTTGCCGCCTTCGGGTGCCGCGAGATCGACGGTCTTGCCGACTGTCGTGGTCATGCCGAGCTTACGGATCGCGCGCCCGAGCGCGAGCGCGCCGAGCACCGAACCGCCGTCGGAGTCGAGCGCGATGGTGGCGCCGTCGATCTTGTTGCGCTTGGTGAAGGCTTCAAAGTCGCGCGGTGTATCGGACGTGATCGCACCGGATGCGGAAACCCAGGTGCGGCATTCGTTGCTGCAGGCCTGCGCCGGCCCCTCAGTCCAGACATCGAACTGCATCGGAACAGCGCGCGAATCGGCGCTGCCCCCGGCGGCGAGCTGGTGGCAAGGAGCAGGCACGTAGCAGCCGCGCCTGCGGCGGCAGCGAATCGAATCATCCGAAGACCCCCTGCGTCAGGCACCATGCCTGAGCGACCCCCTCCAGCGCCGCTTGGCAATTCGCGAGAGTTGCCCTCGCGTTATCGCCCACCTCAGATCATGCAAATCACGGACCGACTCACGTTGCGATGCACTTTGATACCGGGACCGATTCCGGTCTAGTGCATTTTGGCAACGCTATACGGCCTCGTGCGCCAGCCTGATGTCGTGAAATGATGACCTAATCAAGGAAGCGATTGTTTTTTCGTCTGTTTGCGGGCTCGACTTTCGTTGCAGAGAAAAAGTTCCATATCGCAAAGTCGGCAATGGGAATTGAATCAGATGATCGAAGCCAAGCGCGTGTGGGTGAGCGTTGCGCAGGTGCCGCGCTTCTGCGGCCGAAGCCTGGTCAAGCTCTACCGCGTCACGCTCTCACCGCTGATCGGGTTCCACTGCCGGTATCTTCCCACCTGCTCCGACTACGCCGATCAGGCGCTGGAGCGTCACGGCCTCTGGGCCGGCGGCTGGATGACACTCGCGCGGCTGTTGCGCTGCCACCCGTGGGGCAACTCAGGGCTCGATTTCGTGCCGCAAGCCCTGCCCGCGCGGGCGCGCTGGTACATGCCGTGGCGCTACGGACGCTGGCGCAGGACCAACGCCACACCTTAGGTATCGAACTTCAGGTTCCGCTCGCGGATCACGGTAGTGAAAATCCGCATATCCTCTTCGATCTGCTTGGCCATTGGCCCCGGCGTGCCAGCACCGGGGATGAAACCCATCGCGTTGAAGGCTTTCACCGACGTCTCGGCCTGGAGCGCTGCGGCGAGCGCTTCGCTGATCCTGGCGACCACCGCCGGCGGCGTACCCTTGGGCGCCATCAGACCATTCCAGCCGGGCACCACGAAATCCTTCAGGCCGAGCGCGGTCAGTGGCTTCATCTGCGGTAGTTGGAACCACGGCCCATCGCCGGTGTGACCCAGGCCCGCGACGCGGCCGTCGTCGATCAGCGGCTTCGCCGTGGTCAGGAACATCAGGTCGATGCGGCCCGCTACCAGATCGGGAATGGCCGGCGCCTCGCCCCGATAAGGTACGTGGGTCAGTTCGATCCCGGCGGCAGACTTCAGCATCTCGGCGATCAGGTGATGCGCGGAGCCGATGCCGACGCTGCCGATCTTGAGTTCGCCGGGCTTGGCCTTGGCGCGCTCAACGACCTCGGCCAAAGTCGCCGCGCCAAGCTCCTTGCTGGCGCAAAGCGTATAGACGCTGTTGCCGGTCTGGCCGATCGGAACGAAGTCGCGCAGGAGATCGACGTTGCCCTGCGGCTTCACCGCGGAGTTGGTGGTGTGCGGGCTCGCAGCCTGCAGCAGCGTGTAGCCGTCCGGCTCGGACTGCCTGACGCGCTGCGCGCCGAGACCGCCGGCCGCGCCCGCCACGTTCTCGATGATGACGGGTTGGCCGAGCGATTTTTCCATCCCGCCCTGCGCGATCCGCACCGCGGTATCGGCCGGCCCGCCAGGCGGGAACGGTACGACGATCTTAATAGGCTTGCTGGGGAAGGACTGGGCTAAAGCGCCGCGCGGGAATGCCAGCGCGGCAAGCGCCGCGGCCGAATGGGCGAGAATGGAGCGGCGACTCGTCACGAAGTCCTCCCGAATTATCTTATTGGGCCGAGCGTCGCACCACTGGATTGCGGTTTCAATCCGAAACCGTTGCCTCCCGCCGCGCCCTGCATTATCTAGCGGGCGACGCTTACCTGCATTCGTAGGCAGCGAGTGAGCATAGGAGCATGGAATGGTCGCGCTGACCTTTCCCGACGGCGCACGTCGGGAGTATCCCCAAGGCATCACCGGTCTCGATATAGCCAAGGGCATCTCGCCCTCGCTCGCCAAGCGCACCGTGGCGATGGCGCTCGACGGCACCGTGGCCGACCTCGCGGACCCGATCGAGAAGGACTCCAAAATCGAGTTCCTCACGCGTGAGGATCCGCGCGCCCTGGAGCTCATTCGCCACGACGCCGCGCATGTGATGGCGGAGGCGGTGCAGTCGCTATGGCCCGGCACGCAGGTGACCATCGGCCCGGTGATCGACAACGGCTTCTTCTACGACTTCTACCGCAACGCGCCGTTCACGCCGGAAGACCTGCCGGTGATCGAGAAGAAAATGCGCGAGATCATCGCGCGCGACAAACCCTTCACCAAGGAGGTGTGGCCGCGCGACGAGGCCAAGCGCGTGTTCAAGGACAAGGGCGAGAATTTCAAGGTCGAACTGGTCGACGCGATTCCGCCCGGTGAGAGCCTGAAGATCTACCGCCAGGGCGACTGGTTCGATCTCTGCCGCGGCCCGCACATGACCTCGACCGGCAAGGTCGGCAACGCCTTCAAGCTGCAGAAGGTGGCCGGCGCCTATTGGCGTGGCGATTTCAAGAATCCGATGCTGACCCGCATCTACGGCACCGCCTTCGCCAAGCAGGAAGAGCTCGACGCCTATCTGCATCAGCTCGAAGAGGCCGAGAAGCGCGACCACCGCAAGATCGGCCGGGAGATGGACCTGTTCCACTTCCAGGAGGAAGGCCCCGGCACCGTGTTCTGGCACGCCCACGGTTGGACCATCTTCCAGGAGATCGTGAGCTACATGCGGCGGCGGCTGAAGGGCGACTACCGCGAGGTGAACGCCCCGCAGATGCTCGACAAGTCGCTGTGGGAGACGTCCGGCCACTGGGGCTGGTTTCGCGAGAACATGTTCATGGCGCAGTCCGCCGGCGAGCATACCGACGATCTGCGCATCTTCGCGATCAAGCCGATGAACTGTCCCGGCCACATCCAGATCTTCAAACACGGGCTCCGCTCATATCGCGAATTGCCGCTGCGTATGGCGGAGTTCGGCCTGGTGCACCGCTACGAGCCATCCGGCGCGCTGCACGGACTGATGCGCGTGCGCGCCTTCACACAGGATGACGCGCATGTGTTCTGCACCCAGGAGCAGATGGCCGACGAGTGCCTGAAGATCAACGACCTGATCCTGTCGACCTACGCCGACTTCGGCTTCGAGGGCGATCTGACGGTGAAGCTGTCGACGCGCCCTGAAAAGCGCGTCGGCACCGACGCAGCGTGGGATCATGCCGAAGGCATCATGCAGGATGTGCTGAAGCAGATCGCGCATGGCAACAACCGCATCAAGACCGCGATCAATCCCGGCGAAGGTGCGTTCTACGGACCGAAGTTCGAATATGTGCTGCGCGACGCCATCGGCCGGGACTGGCAATGCGGCACCACGCAGGTTGACTTCAATCTGCCGGAGCGCTTCGACGCCTTCTACATCGCCGCCGACGGCTCAAAGAAAGCGCCGGTGATGATCCACCGCGCGATCTGCGGCTCGCTGGAGCGCTTCCTCGGCATCCTGCTGGAAAACTACGCCGGGCACCTGCCGCTATGGCTCGCGCCGGTGCAGGCAATCGTCACGACGATCACCTCCGACTCCGACGATTATGCCAGTGAGGCGACGGCGGCGGCGCAGCGGCTTGGCCTGCGGGCCGAAAGCGACCTGCGCAACGAGAAGATCAACTACAAGGTCCGCGAGCACTCGCTGGCGAAGGTGCCGGTGATGCTGGTGGTCGGCAAGAAGGAAGCCGCCGAGCGCCTGGTGTCGGTCCGCAGGCTCGGCAAGGAGGGCCAGCAGGTGATGCCGCTCGACGCCGCGCTGAAGGCGCTTGCCGACGAAGCGGTGCCGCCGGACTTGCGAAGAGTGAAGCAGGCGGCCTGAGCTACCGCGCCAGCACCTCGATTTCGCCGTCGACGCCGGGGATGACGGTGAGGTCCTGTTGGTAGACCTTGTTGTCGTTGCGCGCGATGATCTTGTACTCGCCCTCGGCGAGGATGACGCGCGGGAAAGCGCCCTTGGTTTCGGCGATGGTGTCGCCGGCGGGCGAGAGCACGGCCCAGTCGGTATTCGCCAGCGCCTCGCCGCCGCGCTTGCTGACGAGCTTGAACATGATCTGCGCGGCGCGGTGGGTCACCGTGATGTCGGTCAGCTTGCCGGCTGCCACGCGGATGTCCGAGCGCACCACCGCATTGCCGTCACCGTATTTGGAGAGGATGTAATAGGTGCCCTCGGGGACCAGCACGACCGCGCCGGTCTGCACGCTCGAAGCAATCGGCCGGCGGTCGGCCTGCTGCTCGAACTGGCTGCCCTGATAAATGTCGAACGAGATCTGCCCGGTCGGGACCTTCACATTGCCGACACGGCCCTCGATCCGCAGACCGCCGCCTGCGATCTCGAATATCTCGCGCGTCGCATCCTTGTTCACCTGCACCGGTTTTGCGGTGCTGGCGAGTCCGAAGGCAACGTGGACGATGTAGTTGCCGGCCGGCAGCACGAACGTCGGCTGGGCCGACGAGTCTTCCTTGAGCAGGCGAAACACGCCGTTTGGGTCCGGCTTGTCGGCGTAGACCCGCCAGTGCAGGCCGCCGTTGATGACGGTGCCGTCGCTGCTGTAACGGGCGGAAACCAGCACCGCGCCCTCGCCCGCCTTCATGCTGGCAGGCGGCTGCGGCGGCAGGCCGGACGGGAATGGCGATTGCGCCGACGCCTGCGGCGCTCCGAACGCGAGCAGCGCAATCAGCGGCAACAGAATATGGCAGGGGGTCCGCAAGCCCGTCATGGCAATTGGTTTTGACCGGAATCGCGGCAAATTCAAGCCACCACATCAAACCGTTTCCAGAGTGGCTTAATTGTCTCGACCTTCGGCCCGTGCTACGCGCAAAGCGTAACGGAGCGCAAGGAAATATGCCCGAGGCCATCGATCTCCTCACCTCCCGGCGTTCGGTTAAGCCGATCGAACTCGGCGACCCCGGCCCGACCGCGGCAGAACTTGCGACCTTGCTCACCGTGGCCTCGCGCGTGCCCGACCACGGCAAGCTGACGCCGTGGCGTTTTATCGTGTTCGAGGGCGACGCGCGGCTCAAGGCCGGCGAAACCATCGCCGAGGTGTTCCGGGAGAAGCGCCCCGACGCCACGCCCGACCAAGTCGAGCATGAGCGGCGCAGGCTCGCCCGAGCGCCCTTGGTGATCGCGGTCATCAGCCGCGCCGGTCCGCACGTGAAGATTCCAGAGTGGGAGCAGGTGCTCTCGGCCGGCGCCGCCGCGACGAGCCTCGTATTCGCCTCGCATGCGCTGGGCTTCGCCGCAAGCTGGCTCACCGAATGGTACTCCTACGACCGCCGCGTGCTCGACGCGATCGGCGTCCAGCCCGACGAGCGCATCGCCGGCTTCGTGCATATCGGCCGGCCAGCAAAGCCCACCGAAGACCGGCCGCGGCCGCCGCTCGATCAGATCGTCACGCGGTTCGGCGCTTCATAGAGCGTTCCGCGACAGGAACCGCATGGCGTCGTGGACCGTTGAAGTGCCATGAATACGGTCATTGATTTCCTGATGGGAGCGGCTGGGCTGCTGCTTGGAGGGCTCGCTGTCGTCCTTGCGCTCGGCTGGTTTCTGCTGTGGCGGTCGCGGCGGAAACTTCGGCAGACAACATAGGCAATATCCATGTTGTTCGCCGGAGCGTGGCGATCGCGCTCGCATTCTCGTTCCTCGGCTCTAAGGCGCAAGCGGTCGACGAGCCCGATTTGATCTTCAAGCGCTCGACCGTCTTCAAGTGGCTCAGCCCCAACGACAAGCTTGCTTCACCGTTCCGGAGAAAGGCGGCTTCAAAGGATGGATCGGCCTAGCCGAAGAAGTCTCGGACATTTCGTTGGCGTGCCGGCAGATTGGCCCGATCCGCTTCAAAGCGAAGTTCGAGCAGGGCGACGAAGTATTCCGCAAGCGGCGATCGCTATTCTTCAAAAAGATGCAGATCGTCCGAGGACGCGACACCAAGCGCAACGTACTCGTCTACATGGTTTACTCTGATAGGATCATTGAAGGTTCACCGAAGGATTCCACCTCCTCAGTTCCGGTCATGCCATGGGGCCAGGGCGATCAAATTCAGCGGTGCGGGGACTTCATCGAGAAATAGCTGCGGTCGCCGGGGAGCGAGCGTAAGACTTAGATTTAGGGGGAGCCATGTTCTACGACACCCGCAAGAACGATCACGGCCTGCCGCACAATCCGTTCAAGGCCATCGTCGCGCCGCGGCCGATCGGCTGGATCACCACGATGAGCGCCAAGGGTGAAACCAATCTCGCGCCCTACTCGTTCTTCAACGGCATCACCGACAAACCGCCGATCGTGATGTTCTCCAGCGAGGGCGCCAAGGACTCGGTGGCCTTCGCCGAGGAAACGAAAGAGTTCGTCTGCAGCCTCGCCACCTTCGATCTGCGCGACCAGATGAATGGCACATCCGCGCCGCTGCCGCGCGGAGAATGCGAAATGAAGGCGACCGGACTCGAAGCCGCGCCGTCTCGTCTCGTCAAGCCGCCGCGGGTCGCCGCCTCGCCTTGCGCGCTGGAATGCAAATGGCTTCAGACAGTACGGCTCAAGAACCTCGAGGGAGAATCGCTCGAACGCTTCGTGGTGTTCGGCCAGGCGGTCGGCGTCTACATCGACGACCGGTTCATCAGGAACGGCCGGCTCGACACCGCCGCCATGAAGCCGATCGCGCGCTGCGGCTACGACGAATACGCGATGGTCGAAACCGTATTCAAAATGACACGGCCCAAAGGCGGCGGTTAACGCTGCACTGCCGCATTTGCGACACGGCATTCCGGCACGCTTTCACCATAACAACGCGACTGCCTTGTATCCCTGCCGTTGCGGCGTGATCATCGCGGCGACGGAGAGTACCTTGGTTTTTGAAGGTCCGGGCCGCGGGCGAAATGGGGACCGCGGCGCCGAAGCGACACCCGAAGCGCCCGAGCGCAAATCCGTGCGGCCGACCATCGGGCTCGCGCTCGGAGGCGGCGGCGCACGCGGCTTTGCCCATATCGGCGTGCTGCGAACCTTGCTCGCCCACGGCATCGAACCCGACATCATCGTCGGCACCTCGATCGGCGCAGTGGTTGGCGGCTGCTATGCTGCCGGCCGGCTCGACGTCATCGAGGAATGGTCGCGCGGGCTGACCAAGCGCGGCATTCTCGGCTATCTCGACATCAGCCTCACCGGCGGCGGCCTGATCGGCGGAGGCAAGCTTGCGGCGCGGCTGGAAGAGAAACTGGGCAACACGCCGATTGAGGCTTTGCCGATCCGCTTTGCGACCATCGCGACCGAGGTCGGAACCGGCCACGAGATCTGGCTGACGCGGGGGCGGCTGGTCGACGCCATGCGCGCCTCCTATGCGTTGCCCGGGATTTTCCCGCCGGTTGCGCTCGACGGCCGCTGGCTGGTGGACGGCGCACTGGTCAACCCGGTGCCGGTGTCTGCTGCACGCGTACTCGGCGCGCGACTCGTCATCGCCGTCAATCTCAACACCGACATCCTAGGCCGCAGCATGATCATGGCCGGCGAGAGTGTCGACCAACCGCAGCCGGAAGATCATCCATCCGAGCGGCGCGGTCTTCGCTCAATTTTCGGATCCGAGCATTCGCTCAAGCGCCAGTTCGTCACTACGCCGCGCCGGCCTGGCATCCCAACCGTGATGGTGGACGCCTTCAACATCATGCAAGACCGTATCGCGCGGGCGCGCCTAGCCGGCGATCCGCCAGACGTCATGATCAATCCGCGGCTCGGCCATGTCGGATGGTTCGATTTCCACCGCGCGCAGGAAGCAATCGATGTCGGCGCCCGCTCCGCCGAGCGCGCGATCGAAGAGATCGGCGAGGCGGTGGGGGCGCTCGCGCCACGGCCGGCGACCGTGACACCGGCGGTGGAATAGAGTTCTGTTTCCTTATGCGGTCTGGATGTAGTCCCGCAGCGCCGACTGTTCGCTCTCCATTTCGTGCAGCCGATATTTGACCACGTCGCCGATCGAAACAATGCCGGCGAGGCGGCCCTGCTCGACCACGGGGAGATGGCGGAATTTTCCGGCCGTCATCCGCTCCATCATCGAGCTGATGGTGTCGGACACGCTGCACGTCATGACCTTGCGAGTCATGACGTCGGTCAAGGGCAAGTCGAGCGCAGCCGCGCCATGCGCGGCCAGCTCCTGCACGATGTCGCGCTCCGACACGATGCCGACGACGCGGCGATCGGGGCCGGTCACAACCAGCGCGCCGATTTTCCGCTCGGCCAAAAGCTTGGCCGCGGCGGCCAGATTTGTCGTGGGCTCAATGGTGAGAACCTCACTGCCCTTCGCGGATAGAATGGCTTTGACGGTCATTGGGTCGCTCCCTGACTGATCCCGTCGCGCCCCCGAATTGCTACGACGCTTTACACGGATCGACGGAGACTCGGGGTCGCATAGGACACCTCGACGGTAGCGGAATAACCCGGCAGGTGGGTCAGGGTTCCTGTCCCGCTCCGGTTATTGACGATCAGCCATGCGAACAGCGGTTAACGCGCGTTAGCGGGAATCGCGCTCATCTTCGACAATTGGCGCCGGCTGCACCGGATCGAACAGCGAGAACAGCAGCAGCCCAGCGAGAAAGCCGCCAACGTGGGCCTCCCACGCTACGCTCTGGTTGTCGCCGGTCAGGAATGACACCGAGCCGAGCCCGAACAGCAGATTAAGGCCGAACCACACCCCGACGAATGTCATCACGCGCGGATTGCGCAGTGCAACAAGCAGCGGTGCAGCCGGTACCCGGTCGGCATTGGCGCGATCGCCGTGCCACATGTCGAGCGAGCCGCCCGGCTCAAACGCAAAGCGTGCGGCGGCGCCCATCATGCCGGAAATCCCCGCCGAAGCGCCGATCATCGGTGCCAGCGCACCGGCGTGAGCGAGCAGATAAGCCAGCGCGCCGGCAGTAATGGTCACCCCAAAGAACAGCACAAAGCGCACTGCCCCGAACCGGCGCGCAACCGGGCTGCCGAAGGCGAGCAGCCAGACCGCGTTGAAGCCGAGGTGTGTCCAGTCGGCGTGCAGCAGCGCGTAGGTGAAGAAGCTCCAGATCTCCGCGCCCCACCCGCCCGGCAGAATACCGTCGTTGAATGCGCTGGTGTCATAGCGCGCCGGCACGAAGGCCAAGGTCCACACCAGCACGCGGTCGGTGGTGTCCGCCAAGAACCACTCGCGCGCGGCATGTAGCAGGCCAAGCACCGCGAGCAGCAGGACGACGACTGGGGGAACGTTGAGGATCGGTTCGCGTCGTTGATCCAACCGCTGGTCCAAGAAAACTCCTCGACGCGCCTTAGCCTGGTTCCGCGCGAACTGTTTCAGTAAGCGAGACCCGCCGCGTAATCAAACGAAGAAAAAGGGAGGGCTTGAAGCCCTCCCTTTCGGTCACATCCCCCACTCCCCTGGGATTGGTGCAGCGACCCTACGTGGCCGCCCACAGCCTGCCAACGACGAGCCGCCTTTAACGCTAACACGCGACGCCACGCCGGAAGCCGCCCTCCCACGCCGCAGCGGCACAGGCCCTGCTCCGTCCCGCGCAGGCACGCAAACGCACGGCTGTCGTGTCCCGACTGGGGACACACCGATGCAAAAAGCGCAACAGGGGGCACAAAATGAAACACCCGTCCAATCGCGAGCTGTTCGATTATTGGAACGAGCGCCGTGGCGAACGGCTTGCGCCCGAACGCGCCGACATCGAGCCCTCCGCCATCCGCCATATCCTGGGCGACACCTTCGTCCTCGAGGTGAGCGGCATCGAGAGCCATCTGTTCCGCATCGCCGGCACCCGCCTTTGCGCGTTGTTCGGCCGCGAGTTGAAATCCGAAAGCTTCCTCAAATTGTGGCAGCGGTCCGGCCAAACCGCCATTCGCGAATTGATCGCGGTGGTGATGGATAAGAAGGCCGGCATCGTCGCCAGCGTCACAGGCGCCACCTCCGACGACACGCTGGCTCCGGTCAGTCTCGAAATGCTGCTGCTGCCGCTGGCATACCAGTCGCGCAGCGACGCCCGCGTCATGGGCGCGATGGCGCCGATGGCCGCCCCCTACTGGCTCGGCGCCAAGGCGGTCGGCCCGCTCACGCTCGGTATGTTCCGGCACATTGGCGCCTCGGCCGACATGACTGTTCCACGCTTCAAGGCAGCAGCAGGGCGGCTGAAGCACGGGCTGACGGTCTATGACGGCGGCCGCGCCTGCTGACCAATTACCGGCCGTTATCGGCGATTGCGAATTCACGGGCCGTTAACGAAGCATGAATAGTCAGCGGACGAACTTACGGCCAAGGTCGCCCGCATGGCGTTGCCGCAATCCAAATCGCACTCGCTGCCACATGCCGAGGAACGCCGGCGCCACCAGCGCGTCCGCGTCAATCTGCTCGGCCGCTATATGCTGGCGGATCGCCGCGAATTCCCCTGCCAGGTCGTCAACATGTCGCCCGGCGGCATCGCCTTGATCGCACCGGTTTCCGGCAATGTCGGCGACCGCGTCATCGCCTATGTGGACCATCTGGGCCGTCTCGAAGGCCAGATCGCGCGCCCGCTCCAGAATGGCTTTGCCATGACGATCGCAGCGACGCCGCGAAAGCGCGACATGCTCGCCGCCCAGCTGACCTGGCTCGCCAACCGCAACATCCTCAACCTGCCGGAAGACCGCCGCCACGGCCGTTTCGTGCCGAAAATCACCGGCGCCCGCCTGGTCATGCCGAACGGGACCAATATCGGCGTGCGGATTATCGACATCTCGCTGTCCGGCGCCGGCATCGGCACCCAGGAACGCCCCGAAATCAGCAGCCACGTCTCACTGGGCAAGATCTCCGGCCGCGTGGTCCGCCATCTGGAACAGGGCTTCGCGATCGAGTTCACCCGGCTGCAGCACCCGGACTCGGTCGAAGAGAACGCGACCGCACAGTAAACGGCGCGTTTCGATATTTCCCGTCAGGCTGCCGCCTCCGGCCCTCGCCGGGCTATCCCCGCCGCCTGCCACCCCATCCGCTGTTCAGCATCAGGCTTAACCTCCGTGCGGGTATTGCGTGCGCCGCGCGGCCGCGGCTGCGCCGTCATGCTTAAAGCTACAATTTTATTCAACTGAGATTAGTCGGCATTTTATGCAAATTTTCGAAGAATTATGATAGTATTAGTTTCAGTTTTTACTCTCGTTTGCTTCGAAGTTACTTGGCTAGATTAGCGGCAACACAAAGGGTTTGTGCGAACTATGGCCCCAACAAGACGGGAACAGGGGTCGCGTAAATGTCGCCGAAGTCCAAAGCCATTATGGGAGCCGCGCTGGCTGCCGCCATGATCGCCATTCTTGGCGCGCGCGGCGGCGGAGGCATCCGACAAGCCGATCTATGTCTCGGTTGGCGCAACCGCTCGCGCGCCGATCGGCTATGTCGAATTCTGCAACGAACTTCCCAAGGAATGCGCCGTCACCGCAAGCGATCCGCGCGATGTCGTGCTGACCGCCAAGGTCTGGAAGGACCTGGTGCGGGTCAACAAGTGGGTGAACGACACCATCTCACCCATCACCGACATGGATCATTGGGGCGTGATCGAGAAGTGGTCCTATCCCGATGACGGCAAGGGCGACTGCGAGGATTACGTCCTGCTCAAGCGCCGCATGCTGATGCAGGCCGGCTGGCCGCGCGAGGCGCTGCTGATCACCGTGGTGCGCGACAAGAGGGGCGACGGCCATGCCGTGCTCACGGTCAAGACGGACAAGGGCGACTTCGTCCTCGACAATCAGGAGGAGCAGGTCCTGCTCTGGTCCGACACCGGCTATCGCTTCGTGAAGCGTCAGTCGCAAAGCAATCCGAACACCTGGGTTTCGCTCGGCGATACGCGCCCGGCGGTCTCCACCGCCACTTCGTCGCGCTGACAACAGGAACTAAGAGTTGTTCGATTTCTGAGATGGGGGAAGGATCATCGACGCTCGCCCCGTTGTCTTAAGGCCTCGAATGCAGGCCGCCCATCTCAAGAATCTTTATATTCCGGATTACGCCTGGCTCATAGAGCGAGATCGTGCCGCAGGCGCTCAATCTCGTCCTTCAGCAGCAGCTTCTGACGCTTCAGCTCCACGATCTTCAGATCGTCAGTGGAGCTATGAGCTAGGGCGTCGGCGATCTCCCTTTCAAGCACGCGGTGTCGCCGCGCGAGTTCCATTAGGTGAGCTTTGATCGTCATATCGTACTTTTCGTCCGTTGATCAAATGGTGACTAGCGTCATTTTGATTCTGTTAACGCCGCACATTTCAGCCAAACAGAAGCAGCTACGAGAATCCACGCCCCAGATGATCAAGAGGAGGAAGAAAGGGGACCCTTCAATGCACTCCCCGCTGCTTTCGTCGCCGTCTCGCCGAGTACTTTTGCCTGCTCTGTCAGTGACTTTAATTGTGTTTGAAAGAATTCGGTCTGAAGCTGCGCTACTTCTTGCAAATCCTTGGCCTGGCTTAGTTTCTGAGCATAACCAAATGCTGTCGCAACATTGTTCTCAGCGTACTCCATGATTTTCTGGTTCAAATCCGTTTTGGCCCACGGCATAGCGATCATGCTCTTTTCAAAAAAACGCAGATAGTTCTCCATTGCGCCACGAGCTTGTTCCAGACTCTGTGCCAGCATTGCGCTTACATCCGAAGCGGGATTTTTATTTTCGACCATTCAAGTCTCCATAATTGAAAACAAAAAGCACCTCATCGCATATGAGGCTTTACACATTGAACGCGCGTTACTAGCCGAAGTGTCCAGCAAGTCTCTTGTAGCGTTTTTTTGATTTCCAGTCGCCACGAGCCATCTGCTCCGCCTTCGCAATGCAACTATCGCTTGACGGCAGACTGCAGCGATCCATCCACTCGCAATCCCCGCAAGTGAATTCTGAATCCCATCGACCTCCTCGTATCGCATTGCGGACCGCGTCGAGTGCTGTTCTGGCGACATCAAGCGCGCGCATGCTTTTCTCCTGAAATTGGCATTTAGGCTGCGCCTGCTGTCATGGGATGGGTTGATCTAAATCAACTGGCGGTGCCTCACGCCACGCTTCCAGATCAAAAGACCTCACAAAAGAAATGACCCCAGAGCGGGGGGAGCGCTGGGGTCACACTTACTGGACGCGGGATTTGGGGGTCGTGACGTCCAGTTCTCGATTACTTAGGAACGATTTACCGCGCGACCTCCTGGAAATTCTCTTAGCAGATATGCTGAAAACTAGGCACTGGTGCTGTCTGATCCAGATCAAAGACCCCGGCGAGACTTGCATATTCCATTCAACTGTACGGAGGGAAGGTCTTAGCTGAGGCAGCTTCAGAGTTTTCTTTGACGTGCAAACCGAGGGCGCTCTCGGGCGGCGGCACATACGCTGCAGGGGGCTCTCTCGTTTGATCAGTTCACCGTGCAGCAGTTAGGCAATGCAACAACGGCTCGAAGGAAGGAGCAAAGCATGTTTACCAATATCTTGATCGCAACCGACGGGTCGGAACTCGCAGAAAGGGCTGTCTCTCATGGAGTGTCGCTGGCGAAACTAGCTGGCACCAAGGTAACCGCGCTGATCGTCGAGCCTTCGTTCAATGTGTTTGGCGTGCCTGAATCGCAGGTACGGCAGATGCCCGAAGCCTTCGCGAAGCACGCTGAGCATATCAAACAGCATGCGACGAAGGTGTTGAGCCACGTTGCGGAGGCAGCCCAAACAGCTGGAGTCCCGTGCGAGACAATTCAGCTTGAGCACGACCAGCCCTATGAGGCGATCATCAAGACCGCAAAGGACAAGGGCTGCGATCTAATCGTCATGGCTTCGCATGGGCGGAGCGGGATTTCTGCGGTTCTACTGGGCAGCGTGACCAACAAGGTGCTGACGCACACCAAGATTCCCGTTCTGGTCTGCCATTAGGCGGATTCTTTGATCCACCTCGCCCGGATGCAAGCGCTGATGATGATCGACTCGTATTGCTTGCGCGATATCTCGACGCCATTGAGGATAGCAGCGTGGCTGATGTTCTTTCCGTTTTTACGTTCACTCCAACCATCGAGATCATCGGTGGCACAGTCCGCAAGCTCTTCAACGGACCTGATGCTGCTCTCACCAAACGCAACGAGCATGAGCGTGTTTACGCCCGGAATATCTCTCAGTGAATACCGGTGAGATTGCGATGCATCAATGGAGACAGATTTCAATCGTGCTTTTGGCGGCAGCAGTGATGCTACCGAACGGCCCGGGCTTGGCGCAGGAGGTTGGCGACGCGAAGCGCGGATCGGTGCTCGCGCTGGGCACCTGCGCGGTCTGCCACGCCGTGAGCAAGGGCAAGGGCGGAAGCTCCGCAAATCCATCAGCGCCGCCTTTTAGCACCATCGCGGAGGTCAAAGGTATGTCGGCGATGGCGCTCAACGTGGCGCTGCTGACACCGCATCATGCCATGCCGAACATTATGCTCTATCCCCAGGAGCGCGCCGACATTATTGCCTACATCCTGTCTCTGAAATCCGATTAGCCCATCTTGCCCGGGCCCAAACGCGGACGGGAAGCGACCTTCTAGCTAATGTCTAGTGCACGTGTGATTCAACGCGGCCGCCGAGCATCGAGCCCTACAAGGGTTCGCCCGGGTGGTCACCCTCGCCATCAAGATGGCCGGCTACCGTCAAGATCGTGCTAGACTTCATACAAGGCCGAATTTGCCGCCGGGCTATGCCTGGGTTCCCGCCGCCGTTCGGGCAAAATTGACCGCCTGTGGCGTTCCGATCCCAAAACGGACGAAGAAACCAGCCGAAGGAAGAACGCCGCATCCCGCCGCACCGGCTGCGGTTTGTGGGCTTCCATACCTTCCGCCACACCTGGGCGACGTGGTTGCGGCGCTACGGTGGAGCCGACGTGCAGGGGCTCGTCGCCACCGGCAATTGGCGGGACCCTCGCTCGGCCGCGAGATACGCGCATGTCGAGCCGCGCGATGAGTGGGCGCGCGTCGAAAAACTCCCGTCGATCGAGCGTGGACAATCCGTGGAAACGCAAAAGACCGGAACGTAAGGCATTGATCGAACAATGATCGGACCAACCTCCCCCAACGCCGGCCGCACCCTTTTTGTGCATGCCTTGGTCTCATGGCTGGGTTTCGCGACCGCCGCCGTCTGACGACAAATCGCCGCAAAACAAGAATTCAATAGCGCGTGGCTGGGATTCCAAAGTGCAAAAGCACAAGGAGACCAACATGCAACAGCAACAGCGCCTCGACGCGATGAAGATCAGTCCCGCCGCATATAAGGCGATGGCGGGACTACAGGCTTACGTCGATCAGAGCGGCCTGCCCCGCTCGCTGCTCGAACTCGTGAAAATCCGCGCGTCGCAGATCAACGGCTGCGCTTTCTGTCTCGTCATGCACACAAACGATGCGCGCAAGCAGGGCGAAAACGACGAGCGGATGCATCTGCTCAACGCCTGGCGCGAGGCTCCGGTGTTCTCCGAGCGCGAACGCGCGGCGCTCGACTGGGTCGAAGCGCTGACGCTGGTCGCGGAAGGCCACGTCCCGGACGATGTCTATCAGCAGGCCCGAAAGCACTTCTCGGAAAAGGAACTGGTCGATCTCACGGTTGCGACGATCGCAATCAACAGTTGGAATCGGGCTTCGATCGCATTCCGTATCACGCCGCAACTCACGGTCGCCAAAATGGCGGCGTGAGACGGATCAGCCGATCCGCTTCAGACCCTTGGCATACTGCTGCCAGCGCTTCACGTAGATGTCGGCGCCGCGCGCGATCATCTCGACAGCCTTGTCGTCGAGGGTGCGGATCGCGCGCGCAGGCGCGCCGACGATCAGGGAATTGTCGGGAAAGGTCTTGCCTTCGGTCACCAGCGCGCCGGCGCCGACCAGCGAATTCTTGCCGATCTTGGAGCCGTTGAGCAGGATCGCGCCCATGCCGATCAGGCTGTTCTCGCCGACGATGCAACCGTGCAGCATCACCTTGTGGCCAATCACGCAGTTCGCGCCGATCACCATCGGGAAACCCGGATCGGTGTGCAGCGTTCCGTTATCCTGAATCTGCGAGCGCTCGCCAATCTCGATCCATTCGTTGTCGCCGCGCAGCACCGCGCCGAACCAGATGCTCGAGTGGCTTTTCATCCGAACCCGGCCGATCAGCACCGCGGTCTCGGCGACCCAGTAGTGGCCGTCGGCGGGAAATTCCGGCGCCTGTCCGTCGAGCTCATAGATCGGCATTGAGGCCCTCCACTTTCGGAGACGACCTTGCCACGTCCAACGAATGGAGAAAACTACGCGACCAGATGGCCGAGAGCCTGCAGCGCCATCACCACGACGGTGCCTGACATCAGGCTCCAGAACCCGGCGACGATCGCTGCGAGCGCGGCAAAGCCGAAGTTGCGGCCCTCGATGCGCCGGCCGCGGACGGTGTTGCGGATGATGATAAAGGGCGCAGCAAACACCAGGAACGGCACGGCGGCGAGCGCCTGTCTGCGCTCGGCCTCATGCAGCAGCTTGAAGCTCGGGGGCTGCAAGGTCAGGAGCTGATAGCCGCTGGACAACAGCCCTGCGACCGCAAAGCCGATCGCCAGCGCCAACATCGAACGCATGGAATCCGACCACACCAACCCAAGCACGAGATCTTCGGGAGTCATCACCAACAGCCCCACCGCACCAACAAGGCCGGATTTGTCCCAGATCGGAGGGCCGCCCGCCAGCGTATCGTTAAGAAACGGTTAACGGATACCGGATCCCATGGGGAGATGACGATTCGAGGTGGGGAATACCAATGGCTTACGCGGGAACCATGGGGCACAGGCGGCGGCATGGCACCGGCCTGCCCGGCCGCTTGGTCGGCATTGCAATCAGCGTAGCGGCGCTGGGGCTCACCGGGGCGCCTATCGCTTACATGCTATGGCCGACACCCAAGGCGATCGCCCCCGACGCGCCCTCGCTGCCGATCACCATCGGCGGCGTGGCGTTCAACGTGCCGCCGGCCGCGATCCGCTTCAAGGTGCAGCGCCGGCCGGGCGCGCAGCCCCGCGTCGACCTCAGCTTCGTATGGCCGTCGCTCAGCCCGCCCGATCTGAGCGTCAAGCCTGCGCCGACCGACACTCCCGCCGTCAACGACCGGATGTTCGTGACGATCGCCACGAGCGACACCACGCTGGCGCCCGCCGAACGTCTCAAGGTGATCTATCCGCGCTACGCCGACGCCGCGCCGATCGTCGGCGCCGATGGGCTCAGCATCCAGGCGTTCCGCGAAGGCTCGCCGTACCAAGGTGAGGACCTGATGCAGGATCCGGCGTCACCGGAGCGCTTCCTGCTCCGCTGCACCCGCCAGATCGCTGCGACCCCCGCCATGTGCCTGCACGAACGGCGGATCGGCGGCGCCGATGTGACGGTGCGCTTTCCGCGCGGATGGCTGGACGATTGGCGGGCGGTGGCCGACGGCGTCGAGCGGCTGCTGGCTTCGCTGAAGGCGCCGGGTTAATCGTCGACGACGACAGGGCCGCCTTCGAGATCGACGTCAAGGATCGGCAATTCGAAAATGTAGGAGCGGCGGCCCTTTTCGTTTTCCGCAAACAGCACACCGAGAAATTCTTCGCCGAGATAGGCTTCCACGGAATCCGTCTTCCTCGGCCGCATCACGACCCGAATATTTTCATTGTCGAACTTGGCGCGCAGATACGCTGTAAGCGCCGGCAGAGGCTGAAAGCTCGGGTCGTTGCTGACCTGAATGACCATCCGGAAGTTGAACGACCGGTCGCCGTCCTCGTCATCGACGGTCAATTCGCCGAGATCGTCCTCGCCGACGAAAACTTCGGCGACATCGCCCTTCTTCGGCACCACGCGGATATTCGGGTTGCCGAACAGCTTGCTGAGATAAGCGTCGAGCTTTTTGACTTCGGATACGTCCACTGAATTCTCTCCGCTTCGTCCCGGCGCCCGGGATAGCAAACAGCGCAACGATTATCCAGGGAACATGTGGTCCATGGTGCGCGACGGCTCCTCGCACGGGGAGTCCCCGACTACTTTCGCAGGCACGCCCGCCACGGTGACGTTGTTCGGCACCGCCTTGAGCACCACCGATCCCGCGGCGATGCGGGCGCAGCGGCCGACCTCGATGTTGCCGATGATGCTCGCTCCGGCACCAATCAGCACACCGTCGCCGATTTTCGGATGCCGGTCGCCATGGTCCTTGCCGGTGCCGCCGAGCGTCACGCCGTGCAGCATCGACACATTGTCGCCGATCGACGCGGTCTCGCCGACCACGAGGCCGGTGGCATGGTCGAGGAAGATGCCGCGGCCGATCTTGGCAGCCGGATGGATGTCGCACTGGAACACCGCCGACGAGCGGCTCTGAAGGTAATAGGCGAAGTCCTTGCGGCCATTGTTCCACAACCAGTGCGCAAGCCTGTGCGTCTGAATGGCGTGGAAGCCCTTGTAGTAGAGCACGGGCTCGATGAACCGGTCGGTGGCTGGATCGCGATCGAACACCGCAACGATGTCGGCGCGGAACACCTCGCCGAGCTGCGGCCAGTCCTCCAGGGCATCGGCATAGGCCTGCCGGATCAATTCGGCCGAGAGGTCGGCATGGTCGAGCCGCTCGCTGACCCGATGCACCACCGCCGCCTCCAGCGTGTCGTGGTGCAGGATCGAGGAATAGATGAAGGTGCCGATCTCGGGCTCGCGGCGGACGATGTCCTCCGCCTCGGTGCGGATCTTGGCCCACACCGGATCGACCTTCTGAAGGGCAGCCTGGGACCTCGATTGCTGCTGCGCCATGAATCGTCACTCCCCACCTGCGGCCGCCGTTCTAGCACAAGTAGGACGGCGCCTCTCCAGTCGCAATGCTAAAGTGAATTATAGATAGCAGCGCCAATGCATTAACGAGCACTCTTAAGGTTCCATAGAAAGTCCTTAATTGCGTTTGCGAACTGATCGTTGCGGTCGCTGGCGACCATATGTCGGGCACCGCTGACATCGACATAGGTCGCGTGCGGCACGAGCTTGAGGAAATCCTTGGCGTGCTTCTCCTGCACCAATTCCGAGGAGGCGCCGCGCACTAGCAGCGCCGGAATGGTGACGCTCTTGGCCGCCGCGACGAGAGCCTGTTCGACCTCATGCGAGCCCGCGCCGATGCGGCGGTTGCCCTCGAGGAAACGGGGGTCCCAATGCCAGCGCCAGCGCCCGTCGGGATGCAGCCGCAGGTTCTTCTTCAAGCCCTCATGGGAGCGCGGGCGGGGCCGGTGCGGCAGATAGGCCGCCACTGCGTCGGCAGCCTCCCCGATCGAGCCGAAGCCTTCGCGAAGCTGCGCGCGCATGAATCCCTGGATTTTCGACACGCCTTCGACATCGACGCGCGGCGTGATGTCCACGAGCACCAGGGCCGAGAAATGCTGTGCCTTGCCGTGCGGTTTCCCTTGCGCTTTCCCTTGCGCCTTTCCGGTCGCTGTTCCGGGCTGGCTGTTGGCGAGCAGCGCCGCCATGCCGCCGAGCGAGGCGCCGACCACCGCCGGCCTCACGCTGCTCCGTTCGGCCAGCGTATCTGCCAGCACCCGGGCATCGGCGGCAAAATCATCGTACTGGTACGCGCCGTCGTCGACCCATTCGGAATCGCCGTGGCCGCGCTGATCGACGGCGTAGGCAACGCGGCCCATGCGCGCGATCAGATCGCCGGTCTTCTTCCAGGCGTGCCGCGTCTGGCCGCCGCCGTGCAGCAGCAGCACCGGCGGCCCCTCCTCGCCATAGACGTCGCCCACCAGCGTGTTGCCGTGCGCGCCCTTGAACATCGCGGCGGCGGGCGTGATCGGACGAGTCATCCATGCTCCTTGAGAAATTCCAGCACGCCCGCCTTGAACACCTTGTCGCCGACCGCGAGCATGTGGTCGCGGTTGGGGATCGGCAGCGCCTTGGCATGCGGCATGATCGCGGCCAATTCCTCGGCCGAGCCCGCGATCGGATCCTTGGTGCCGATCCCGATCAGCGTCGGCGTTTGGATCGATGCCGCCTGCTCGCGCGTCAACGTCTGGCGCGAGCCACGGATGCAGGCGGCGAGCGCCCGGCGGTCGGAATGGGTCTGGTCGGCGAAGGCGCGGAACGTCCGACCCATCGGGTCCTTGACGTCGCCTAGCGACGGCGCCTCCAGCGCCTCGGCGATACTCTCGGGCAGGCCCACGCCATCGACCAGGTGCATGCCGAGCCCGCCCAGCACCACCGAGCGCACCCGGTCGGGCTGCTCCAGCGCCAGGAAGGCGGCAATCCGCGCGCCCATAGAATAGCCCATGACGTCGGCACGCGGCAGGCCGAGCTGATCGAGCAGCTCGCGCACGTCATCGGCCATTTTCGCGGTGTGATAGTCGGCCGGATCGTAGAGCTTGGACGACTGGCCGTGGCCCCTGTTGTCGAGCGCTATGACGCGGCGGCCGGCGCCCTTGAGCGTCGCGACCCAGCCGGGCTGCACCCAGTTCACCTCCTTGGCGGAGGCGAAGCCGTGCACCAGCACGATCGGCTCGCCCTGACCCTCATCGAGGGTGGCGAGTTCCACGGGCCCATGATGAAAAACCGGCATGCGCAGAGAGATAGAGACCAGCCGTGCGGCGGGTTCAAGCCCGCGATTGCGCCGCCATGGCGTAGCGCACGGCCCCGCGTTCCTTCTTGCGGGCGAGGTGGCGCAGCGTCATGCGCTCGACCGCGGATTTGGCCGAGGACACCAATCCGATCAGAATCAGGATCGCGCCGAGCACCCAGGCCGCGAGATTGAACGAGGCGATGGACAGCAGGATCGCGCCACGGCCGAGCGTCTTGAGGATCGCGCGGGTCTTACTGCCCTTCTTCTCGGCGAGGACAGCGATCCGCGACATCTCGCGCGGCCCCTCGGCGAGCTTCAGTCCGTCGAGCGCGGCTTGCGTGCCGGCCTTGCTCTGCACTCGGCCGACGTCGCTGACGAGCTTCACGAGGCCATCGGCCTTCTCGACCTTGATCGCCTCGCGGGCCGCCCGCACCGCGACCGCGGGCTCGTTGACTGCGGCCCCGGCGCGCTTGAGCGCCGACCAGTCGACCACGTCGCGTAGCGAGCGGCCGATCCAGTCGGCCATCTTGCCACTCATCCGCCCGGCCTTGCGCGCGGCCTTCACCGCCGAAAGCCCTGCCCGCGCCGGGGTCGCCGCTCCCACCGTCGCAAAAGTTCCGGCGGTGATCGCGATGCCGACGGCCGAAAGGCCCAGGATGAGCGGATCGTATTTCTCTCCGCCGACATAGCGGCTGCCTTCGCGCACCGCGTCGCGGATATCGCCGAACACGAACAGATCGCCGAGCGCGGTGCCGGCGAGTCCGGCCATATCCTTGGGTTCGCCGGTGATCAGCCCGCTGGCAAAGCTGCCGGCGGCGGCGGCGGCGGAATTGGCCTGCTCGACCGCTAAGGCGACGCGCTGCCTGAGTTCCGGCCGCACTTCGACGCCGCGATCGGCGGCGAGATCGAGGAAGCTCTGGGCCAGATCGGCGTCATCGGCGGCAAGCGCCGCCTCGATTTCGTAGTTGGCGATGGGGCCGTCGAAGGCGCGGGCGAGCCCGCGCTCGGCGATCGCCACCGGATCGTCGGCCGCCGAAAGCAACGACTCGGCCTCAAGCCCGATCGGCACGCAGAACAGTGCCGCCAGCGCGAACAGGCCGGCGGCCAGCCATGCCATTCGGGGATGCGAGCGAATCATTCCCTCTCCTGCTCAAATCTGCGCGCGATCGGCACAGCGGAGCAACGTTTTCGATTCAATGCCGTTCCGGATCGGTGGGATTTGAACGATTGCGTAAACGGATGACTATGAAATAGGCGGATGGGCCGCTATGTTGCGCCGCGACATCCACAGCGAAATCACATTCCAAAGCGAAACCATGGCCGAGCACGTTGTTCCGCACTTCCACAATGACCCCGGCGTCGCGGTGATCGAGATCGGCGCGCGCGAATTCATGTGCGTCGGCGCCAGGCCTCCGTTCGATCATCCCCACGTCTTCCTCGACATGGGCGACGACAAAGAGATCATCTGCCCATATTGCTCGACGCTCTACCGGCACGATCCTTCGCTCGACCCGCATGCGGCACGGCCAGAGGCCTGCGCCCTGACCGAAGCGGCCTGATCGGTCGGTCGAGCGCGCTGTGGCTTCTTCGCGCAACATCGTCATCGCCGGCGCCGGCATCGGGGGGCTGAGCGCGGCGCTGATGCTCGCGCAATCGGGCTTTCTCGTCACATTGCTGGAACAGGCCGAGCAACTGGAGGAAACCGGTGCCGGCATCCAGCTTTCGCCCAATGCCACCCGCATCCTGATCGCGCTGGGACTGGGCGAGCGGCTGCGCGCGGATGCGTTCGCGCCGGAGGCGGTATCGATCAAGACCGCGAGCGGCAGCGAGATCGCCCGCATCCCGCTCGGCGAGGAGGCTGGACGCCGCTATAGCGCACCCTACTGGGCGATCCATCGCGCCGACCTGCAAGCGGCGCTGCTCGAGGCGGTGCACGCCAATCCCGACATCGTCCTGCAGCTTGGCATTAAGGTCGAGGATTTCGTCGTACACGCCAAAGGCGTGAGCATCGGTTGCCGGCGTGGCTCGGTCGCCGCTGACGCGCACGCCATCGGGCTGATCGGCGCCGACGGGCTGTGGTCGAAACTGCGCACCCGGCTCGGACACCCGGCGCCGGAATTCCGCAATCGCACCGCTTGGCGTGCACTCGTACCGGCAGCGTCGGTCCGCACAGAGTTCCGCGCGGCCGACGTGCAGCTCTGGCTCGGACGAAACGCACATCTGGTCCACTATCCGGTGAAAGGTGGCCAGCTCATCAACATCGTCGCCATCGTCAACGACAAATCGGCCCGCTCTGGCTGGAACACGGAAGGCGCACGCGAGGAGCTGCTCACGCATTTCTCGCCGTGGAGCTGGTCGCTGCCGGCGCGCGAATTTCTGAGCGAACCGGAGCGTTGGCAGAGGTGGTCGCTGTACGACCTGCCGCCGCTCGATCAATGGGGCAGAGGCCCGGTCACGCTGCTCGGTGACGCCGCCCACCCGATGCTGCCTTTCCTCGCCCAGGGCGCGGCCATGGCGATCGAGGATGCGGCGATCCTGGCGGATCACATGGCGCGACGGCCGGACGATCTTGCCGATGCCATGCGGCGCTACGAAGATGCACGGCGGCGGCGCACCGAGCGGGTGCAGCGCGTCGCCCGCCACAATGGCCGTACGTATCACCTCAGCGCGGCGGAGGCTGTGGTGCGCAATCTGTTTTTACGGGCGGCCGGCGGAAAGATGCTGCTGCGCCGTTACAATTGGCTCTATGATTGGCGCACGACGCCCCCAGGCAACACCACCCATCCGAGCACTCTGCCTGACTCGACTGCAGCCGAGGAATGAGCAAGAACTCGATCCGCATGTTTCCGACCACCATCGCAGGCTCCCTGCCAAAGCCGGCCTGGCTTGCCGAGCCGGGCAAGCTGTGGCCGCAGTGGCGGCTCGATGGCGCCGATCTCGCAGCCGGCAAACTCGACGCCACGCTACTCGCGGTCAAGCTCCAGGAGGATGCCGACATCGACGTCGTCACCGACGGCGAGCAGTCGCGTCAGCATTTCGTTCACGGCTTCCTGGAGTTCGTCGACGGCATCGACTTCGGCCACAAGGTCGAGATGGGCATCCGCAACAACCGCTATAAAGCGATGGTGCCGACGGTCACCGGCGCGCTCAAGCTCAAGGATCGCGTGCACGGACCCGAGGCGCGGTTTTCGCGCGCCCACACCAAGCGCAAGCTGAAAATCACCATGCCGGGGCCGATGACCATCATCGACACCATTGCCGACCAGCACTACGGCGACCGCGTGAAGATGGCGTTCGCCTTCGCCGACCTGCTCAATGCCGAGGCCCGCGCGCTGGAAGCAGAAGGCGTTGACGTGATCCAGTTCGATGAGCCGGCGTTCAACGTCTACATGAAAGAGGTCTCGGCCTGGGGCGTGGAGGCGCTGCACCGCGCCATCGCCGGGCTGAAATGCAGAACAGCCGTGCACATCTGCTACGGCTACGGCATCAAAGCCAACATCGAATGGAAGGCGACCCTCGGCGGCGAGTGGCGCCAGTACGAGGAGATTTTCCCGGCGCTGGCGGCGAGCAAACTCACCGAAGTGTCGGTCGAGTGCATTCACTCCAAGGTGCCGCCGCATCTGCTATCGCTGCTCAAGGGCAAGGACGTCCAGATCGGCGTCATCGACGTAGCGAGCGACGTCATCGAGACGCCGGAGGATGTCGCAGCAACCATCGAGACGGTGCTCAAGCACGTGCCCAAAGAGCGCATCGTTGCCGGCACCAATTGCGGCATGGCGCCGATGGGCCGCGACATCGCAGCGGCCAAGCTCGACGCGCTCGGCCGTGGTGCCGCGCTGGCGCGCCAGCGGTTCGGCTAATGCGCACGCGTCTCGGCGTGATATGATACCCGCTGAGTTCAAGCGCGGAGACACCCGATGAACGCGATGCCCGATGCCCAGCTCTGCCATATCGGCCTCTACGCCTTCGACCTGGAGAAGATGGTCGACTTCTATTCGCGCATCTTCGGCCTGGTGGTGACCGATCGCGGTCATTCCGCGCGCGGCTTCGACATCGCCTTCCTCAGCCGCGATCCGATCGAACATCATCAGATCGCCATTGCCACGGGCCGCCCCAAGGACGCGGTTCACAGCACCATCAACCAGATTTCGTTCCGCGTGCCGGGCCTCGAGGACCTTCGGAAGTATTATCCGTGGCTGGTGAAGGAGCACGTCGCCAAGCTCGACCCGCGCAATCACGGCAACGCCTGGAGCATCTATTTCGCCGATCCCGAGGGCAATCGCGTGGAGCTCTATTGCTCCTCGCCATGGCATGTCAGCCAGCCGTTCGGCGAGCCGCTCGATCTGACCGAGCCAGCCGACGTGATCCGCGCCAAGACCGAGGCGCTGGTCAAACAGGACCCGACCTGCCAGCCGATGGACGCCTGGATCGCGCAGATGAAAAAGAAGATGAGCGCGCAGACGATCCCGGCCTGAATGTTCGAAGCGCTAGTGCGCCATCAGCACGGGCAGTTCCGCCTTCGCCAGGATGTGGCTTGTGGCGCCGCCGAAGATCATCTGCCGCAACCGGCTCTGGGTGAAGGCGCCCTTCACCAGCAAGTCGCAACCTTCCGCCTTCGCCGCGCGCAGAATCGCCTCGCCGGTGTTTTTCCCTTCAAGCCCCACCGTCATCGGCTTGGCAGGGATGCCGTTACGCTGCAGATGCTTGAGCAGTTGCTCGGCAGTCGGCCCCGGTACGGCCTGCCCGCCCGATACCGTGAGCACGGTCACGCGCTGCGCTTGCTCCAGCAGCGGCATGGCGAACGCAGTCGCCCGCGCCTGCTCGGTGCTGCAGTTCCAGTGGATCATGACGTTGGTGCCGATATCCTTGGGCGGCGCCGGCGGTGACAGCAGGATCGGCCGCCCGCTCTCGAACAGTCCGGACTCGATCGCCCGGTTGTGCAGGCCGATGGTGTTGGCGTCAGGCCGGCTCAGCACGGTGATGTCGAACACACGGCCATAGCTGCCGACGAAGCTTTCGCCTTCCGGCGCATCGTCGAGCCAGCCGCAGGAAAGCCCGCCGGTCGAACCGGTCGAGGTTGGAATGCCGCGCGCCTGCATGAACGATTCAAAAAGTCGGCGCGCCTGCGCCGCCTCTTCCTGGCTTTCCTGCCGGTACGATTCCAGCGGAATGGAGCCAGCCGGATCGACCGCGACAAATTCGCTGATGCCGAACCGCAGCGGAAAGCCCTCGATGTAGCTGCCGCGCTTGCGCGCCAGCAGCAGGGCGGTTTCTAGAACCGCGCTCATCCCCTCGTGCGGTTCCATCGGAACCAGAATGGTCTTCATGCTCATGGCCCGCTCCCATGATCCCCAGTTGGTGTTCTTGGCCGGCGGCATCCCCTTCCGCCCGCAGTCACTCAAACAAACGCAACAAACAAATGCAAACCTGGTGCCGACGCCCGGACTTCGAACCGGGACGGAGGTTTCCCTCCTACGGATTTTAAGTCCGATGCGTCTACCAATTCCGCCACGTCGGCCCGCACTGCTTCTAACATCGCGCGCCGACGCGCCCCAAGCGCCGGTTCACCGGCGCCCAGCCTTTCAAGCGCCGATCAACCCTTCCCGGTGTGCCCCCACACTTCATCCCAGATCTTGCCGGTCGGATCGGTCACCCGCCCATCCTTCTCGAAGAATTTGTTCGGCACCTGGAAGATCGCGAGCATCAGCCCGCCCTCCGGGCACCAGGCCGAATGCCTGCTGCCGGGCTCGCGCCAGATGAACTCGCCCTTGTTGGCCTCAATGCCTTCGGCGGGGCCTTCCTTGTCGACCAGCCGGCCTTCCAGCACGTAGGTCTGTTCGATGTTGACGTGCTCGTGGTCCGGCAGGACCGCGCCCGGTGCAAACCGCATCAGCGAGGTCATCAGTCCGGTTTCGGGATCGAACAGCAGGGTCTTCGCCTCGCAACCCGGGAAGCGCGTTTTCTGCCATTCCATTTTTTCGGGACGCACCACATGCGAGTGCTGATCCGCGGTGACTTTGGCCTTCGGCGTGACGGCGTCCATGACGATCTCCCTTCTCAAACGTGGGACTCAGAAATTCGGCTGCCGCCATGATAGCGGATCGGGGCAGCCCGCCGCCAGAGCAAGGACCTGTCCTAATTGGCCAATTTGATGTTGGCCTTTTCGATGATCCCGGCAAATTTCTTGGATTTCGGACTCGACGAAGCCCTTGAACTGCTCGGGCGTCATTTTTCGCGGCACGATGCCCTGCGTGTTGAGCGTTTCCGCTGTCTTCGGCTCGGCCAGCGCACGGCCGATGACTTCGTTGAGCCGCCCCACCGTGGCAGGCGGCGTACCGGCCGACGTGAACACGCCAAACCAGTTGAGCAGTTCGTAGCCCTTCAGCCCCGGCGCGCCGTTCTGCAGCGGCTCGACGTCGGGGAGCTGCGGCATGCGATCGAGCGAGGTGACCGCGACGGCGCGGACCTTGCCCGCCTGCAACAGCCCCTGCGCGGCGGACAAGCTCGTGAAGCTCATGGTGACGGTGCCGGTCGCAACGTCGGTCACCGCCGGTGCCGCTCCCCGGTACGGCACATGCAGCACGTTCAGGCCAGCCATCATGTTCATCAGTTCGCCGGCAAGCTGCTGCGGATTGCCGACACCCGACGACGAGAACGACAGCTTCCCGGCATTCTCCTTGGCATAGGCAATAAGCTCCTGCGGCGTGCGCACCGGCGTCGTCTCGGCCACCACCACCACGCAAGGCACGATGCCGACGAGCGCGATGGGAGCAAGCTCGCGCATCGGGTCGTAGGTCATCTTCTCCTTGTAGAGATGGTGACTGATCGCGATCTCGCCCGACGTCGCCATCAGCAGCATCTGGCCGTCGGGAGCAGCCTTGGCGACCGCATTGGCAGCGATCATGCCGGCCGCGCCGACCCGGTTTTCGACGATCACCGACTGGCTGAAGGCGTCCTTCAGCGAATCGACCAGAAGCCGTGCCGACAGGTCTATCCCGCCGCCGGCTGGAAAGCCCGAGATGATCCGGATCGTGCGGTCCGCCTGTGCCGCGGCCCAAGCCGCAAACAGCGATGCGCCCGCGCCCGCCATCAACACGCGCCGTGTCAGCATGACGCCCTCCCGAAGTAGTTATGCCCCGCCTTCACGGATCGGCGGCACGAAAGCCAAGCCCGTGTCCCACGGAAAATAGATCCAGGTGTCCTGCGACACTTCGGTGATGAAGGTATCGACCAGCGGCCGGCCCATTGGCTTGGCATAGACGGTGGCGAAATGCGCGCCGGGCAGAAGATCGCGAACCACCTTGGCGGTCTTGCCGGTGTCCACCAGATCATCGACGATCAGCACGCCCTTGCCGCCGAGCTTGACGATTGCATCTGTCACGCCCTTGAGCACCCGCAGTTCACCCTGCTTGGTGTAGCCGTGGTAGCTCTCGACACAAACCGACTCGATCAGCCGCACGTTCAGCTCGCGCGCGACGATCGCGGCCGGCACGAGGCCCCCGCGCGTGACCGCGACGATCGCGCTGAACGGACCGGACGCCGCCAGCCGCCAAGCCAGCGCCCGCGCGTCGCGGTGGAACTGATCCCACGACACCGGAAATGCCTTCTCCGGCAGGGCCTGCGGTTCCGCCATCAATTGCCCCTCCCCGTGCGCGAGCGCCTTAAGCACTCTGCCGCAGGCTTCCGTGCACGCGCGCCAGCATTTCCTCGACGGCGGCCTTCGCGGCGGCAAGCTTCTGCGGATCGCGCGAGCGCACCACCAGATTGGTGTTGGGCCGGCCTTCGTCCTGGAACGGATAACTGCCGATCATCACGTCGGGATGGGCCTTGGCGATCTCGCCAAGCGGCCCGCCGATGTCGCCCTCACGGCAATTGGCGCGCACCGTTTCCGACAGCATCTTGATTCCGGTCTTCAAGGTCGGCGCCACTTCGTCGAGCATCGCCTGCATGATGGTCGGCACGCCGGCCATCACGTGCACATTGCCGATGCGGAAGCCCGGCGCTGCCGACACCTTGTTGAGAATGAGATCGGCGCCCTTCGGAATCCGCGCCATGCGCAGCCGCGCCTCGTTCATGTCCTTCTCGGCAATGCGCGTCAGCAACAGCGCCTTCGCCCGCGGATCGACGTCGATGGTCACGCCGAACGCCTTGGCGACGCAATCGGCGGTGATGTCGTCGTGGGTCGGACCGATGCCACCGGTGGTAAACACATAGGTGTAGCGGTGGCGGAGCGCGTCGAGCGCGTCGATAATCTCTTCCTCGATATCGGGCACCACGCGGACCTCGCGCATGTCGATGCCGATGTTGGTGAGATACTCGGCAATATAGCCGATGTTCTTGTCCTTGGTGCGCCCGGACAGGATTTCGTCGCCGATCACCAGGATCGCGGCGGTGATGACATCGGATTTGGTGCCATGCGTGTCGTTCATTGGCCTACTCCAGTAGGTTTCTGTGGTAGCGCGGACGCCTCGCCCGCTCAAGCCGCGAGCCTGCCAAAGCCGCCATTTTCACGGGCCTTTCCGCCGCCGTTGCCCGCCCATCATCGGCATCGCTATAACCGCAGTCCGGCGGAGGGGTTCAATGACCTATTGCTGCGGCATCCTGGTGCGCGACGGAATGGTGATGATCGCGGACACGCGGACCAACGCCGGGCTCGACAACATCTCGACCTTCCGCAAGCTCCACGTCTTCAAGCAGCCTGGCGAGCGGGTGCTGGCGCTCACCTCCTCGGGCAATCTCTCGATCAGCCAGTCGGTGGTCAGCATGCTCAACGAGGGCATCGAGAACCCCGAAGGCGGCGAGGCCGCCACCCTGATGAACGCGCCGACCATGTTCCAGGCGGCGCAGCGCATCGGCGACGCCGTCCGCCGCGTCCACGACATCGAGGGACCGGCGCTGGAGGCCTCCGACGTCAAGTTCGACGTCTCGTTTCTATTCGGCGGCCAGATCAAGGGCGACAAGCTGCGCCTCTACATGATCTATTCTGCCGGGAATTTCATCGAATGCACTGTCGACACGCCCTACCTCCAGATCGGTGAGCATAAATACGGCAAGCCGATCCTCGACCGCGCCGTCCGCTACGGCATCGACATCTACGACGGGCTGAAGATCACGCTGCTGTCGATGGATTCGACGCTGCGCTCCAATCTCGGCGTCGGCATGCCGATCGACGTCGCGGTGGTGCGCCGGGACGTCTGCGACGCCGAACTAGTCTATCGGATCGAGCCGGGCGACGCCTATTTTCACGACCTGAGCGAGCGCTGGTCGGCGGCGCTGCGGGCCGCGCATATTGCCATTCCCCGCCCGCCCTACGTCACGCAGCGATGAATCTCGTCATGGCATTTACACATCATGCGCTACGCCGACATGGCGCTGTACCGAGCCAAGAATGAAGGCCGCAACCGCGCCTGCATCTACGATGCGGTGATGGACGCCGACCTGTCGCAGCGCAAGCTCATCGAGCAGGATCTGCGCGAAACCATCGAGAACGATGGCCTCAAGGTATTCTATCAGCCGATCTTCAACGCCAGTGGCGAGAAGGTCGTCGGCGTCGAGGCGCTGGCGCGCTGGCCACATCCGACGCGCGGGCACATCCCGCCCGGAGAATTCATCCCGATCGCCGAGCACTCCGGGCTGATCATCGAGCTTGGCGCCAAACTGCTGCGCCGCGCCTGTCTCGATGGATTGATGTGGCCGGGGATCACGGTTTCGGTCAACGTCTCGCCGTTGCTGTTCCGCCGGCTCGACTTCGTCAGCATGGTCGAGCGGACGCTCACGGAAACCGGATTTGACCCGAAGCGCCTGGAGCTCGAGCTGACCGAGACGACGCTGCTCGGCAACGGCGAAAGCGCCGAAGCTGCGATGCGGAGGCTGAAAGCGATCGGCGTCAAGCTTGCGCTCGACGACTTCGGTACCGGCTATTCGAGCCTGCTCTATCTTCGCCGCTTCCCGTTCGACAAACTCAAGATCGACAGGAGCTTCGTGCTCTCGATTGAGAAGGCACCCGACGCCGCCGCAATCGTCCACGCTGTGGTCAGCCTTGGCCGCGGTCATGAAGGTGACGGCGGAGGGCGTGGAGACGGCCGAACAGCATCTGTTCCTGCGCGCCGCCGGTGTCCACTACATGCAGGGTTTGCGCTTCGGCAGGCCGGCCGAGCCGGCGGAAATCGCAGCATCGAAGGCGACGCCAGGGCCGCGATGGCGCGCTGACGCGTCGGCCCATACTCAGTCGATCTTGACCCCCATCGCCGTCACGATCGGCCGCCAGCGCTCGATTTCGCCTTCGACGTAGCGCTTGTATTCTGCCGGGCTCGATGGCGGTTCGAGCTCGAAGGTCCCGGATATCAACAGCTCCTGATAGGACTTCTCCGCCAGCAGCTTGAGGTTGGCGGCCGATACCGCGTCCACGATCTCCTTCGGCACACCGGCTGGCGCGTAGAGGCCGATGAAGTTCGGCGCCACCAGATCCGTGAACCCCTGCTCGACCGCGGTCGGCAATTCCGGCGCCGCGGCAAGCCGCCTGCCGTTCGTCACGGCGAGCACCTTGAGCTTGCCGGCACGGTGATGCTCCAGAACGATGTTGGTCATCGCCGGAACGAGCGCCGGGATTTGCCCGGCGAGCAGATCGGTCAGCCCTGGTCCCGCACCGCGATAGGGTACGTGCGGGAAGTCGGTAAGCCGGGTCCTGATCTTGAACAGTTCGCCGGTGAGATGATTGAGCGAGCCATGGCCGGCGGAGCCATAGGACATCTTGCTGGGATTGGCTTTGACGTGGGCGACCAGCTCCTTGAGATTGTTGGCTGGCACGGAAGGGTGAACGGCGATCGCAAAGGCGGTGACCGCGACCGGCGAGATCGGCACCAGATCCTTGATGGGGTCGAACGTCGGCTTGGTCTTGAGCAACGCCTCGGTGATGTGGGTGGTCGCGCCGCCGAGCAGCAGCGTGTAACCGTCGGGGCGCGAACGCGAGGCCTGCGCTGCGCCGACGCCGCCGCCAGCGCCGCCGATGTTCTCGATTACCACAGTGCCGAGGAAAGGCTTGATGCGGTCGGCCCACGGCCGGCCCACGGTGTCGAATGCGCCACCCGGCGGAAACGGCACGATCAGCCGCACCGGGCGATCGGGATAGCCCGCCTGCGCCCATGCGCCCCGCGCCAAGGCCTGCGTTCCAGCCGCCGCCATTCCCAATTTTAGAAGGTCACGTCGCCGCATCGGTTTCCCCCGCCCAATTGGCAACCCGCAATAGTTGAGAGCAATTGCCGGGCCCGATCAAGGCTGCTGGAGGGCGTTGCAGCATTCGCCGCAGGCCCTAGGATGCCAACGAGACGTCACCGGAGGAACACATGGCGGAGCAGAAGGTCGCGATCGTGACGGGGGCCGGCACCGGCATCGGCAAGGCGGTGTCGCTTGCGCTCGCCAAGGATGGCTATTGCGTCGTGCTCGCTGGCCGCCGTGCCGACAAGCTCGATGAGACTGCGAAAGAAGCCGGCAACGCCAAGACGCTCTCCGTGCCAACCGACGTCAGCGATCCGGAATCAATCAAGGCGCTGTTTGCCCGGACCAAGAAGGAATTCGGCCGGCTTGATCTGCTGTTCAACAACGCCGGCATCGGCGCGCCGGCCGTGCCGATGGAAGAAATGCCGCTGGAAATCTGGAAGAAGGTGGTGGATACGAACCTCACCGGCATCTTCGTCTGCACGCAGGAAGCCATCAAGATCATGAAGGCGCAGAACTCCGAAGGGCGGCCGCATCATCAACAATGGCTCGATCTCGGCGCATACGCCGCGGCCGCGCGCCGCGGCCTACACCGCGACCAAACACGCCGTCACCGGGCTCACCAAGCAGACCGCGCTCGACTGCCGCAACGACATGATCGTGTGCAGCCAGATCGACATCGGCAATGCCGCGACCCCGCTCACCGACCGCATGGTGCAGGGCGCCGGTGTGTTGCAGCCCGACGGAGGCATGAAGATCGAGGCACGCATGAACGCCGACGATGTCGGCCGTGCCGTGGTCTACATCGCCAACCTGCCGCTCGACACCAACGTGCTGTTCATGACGGTGATGGCGAACGGCATGCCGTTCGTCGGACGAGGCTAGTTCCCGGGCTTCGTCACGCTCACGCCGGTTGTGCGAGTGCTGCGTGAATCTGCGCCACCACTGCGGCGCCTTCTCCAATCGCTGCGCCCACGCGTTTCGTCGAGCCGGCGCGGACGTCACCAATCGCGAACACGCCGGCCACGCTCGTTTCCAGCGACCGCGGCGCGCGGTTGATCGGCACATCGGTCGGCGCGAAGTCGCGGCCGGTGATGACGAAGCCCTTGTTATCGACCGCCACGCGCTTGGCGAGCCACTCGCCATTGGGTTCGGCGCCGATGAACAAAAACAGGTGCCGCAACGGGTAGGGCCAGAATTTTCCGGAATCGAGGCCGCGGAACGTCGCCTGGGCGAGCGCACCGGTCTCGTCGCCCTCCAGCGCCACCACCTCCACGCCGGTATAGACGGAGACATTCGGCAGCGCACTGATGCGATCGATCAGATACCGCGACATGGTCGCTTCGAGGGGCCGGCGGACGCCGAGATGCAGATGCTTGACCTTCGGCGCAAGGAACACCACAGCCTGCCCGGCCGAGTTGCCGCCACCGACCAGCGCAATTTCCTCGCCTTCGCACAGCTTCGCCTCCACCGCCGACGCCCAGTAGGAGACGCCAGCGCCCTCGAAGTCCGTCACATTCGGAATGTTGGGCTGGCGGTAGCGCGCACCCGAGGCGACGACGACGCTGCGGGCATAGATGCTGCGCCCATCGGTGAGTTCGAGCCGCAGCGGCTCGTGCGGCAGCCGCGCCGTGCCGCCGCAGTCGAGGTAGGCGACCTGAAGCGGGATCGCCACCTCGGCGCCGAACTTGAGCGCCTGGCTGAACGCGCGGCCGGCCAACGCGCCGCCCGAGATGCCGGTCGGAAAGCCGAGGTAGTTCTCGATCCGCGCCGAGGCTCCGGCCTGACCACCGTACGAGCGCTGGTCGAACACGGTCACCGACAGCCCTTCGGACGCGGCATAGACCGCGGCCGCGAGCCCCGCCGGCCCGGCGCCAACTACGACCACGTCGCGCGGCGTGCTCAGGTCGAGTTCGGGCGTGATGCCGAGACAGACGCCGGCTTCGGCATCGGTCGGCCGCTTCAGCACCGCGCCATTCGGGCAGACCATCACCGGCAGCTCGTCCGGCTGCACGCCGGTCTTCTCCACCAGCGTGCGGGCGTCCTCGTCCGTCGCCATATCGCGCAAGACGAACGGGTAGCCGTTCCGCGACAGGAAATTCTGCAAGCGCGTCATGTCCGGGGTGCCCGGCTGGCCGATCAGCACCGAACCCGCCGTGCCTCCCTGCAAGAGATCGACACGGCGCAGGATAAAGGCGCGCATCATCGTCTCGCCAAGCTCGGCCGAGCCGACGATGAGCGCGCGGATCTGTTCGGCGGTGAAGGGCAGCGCCGTGCAGCCGGCAGCCCCCGCCTGGCCGCGCGCCAGCGTGCCGCGGCCGGACAACTCGGCCATTTCCCCGGTGAACTGGCCCGCGCCCAGGGTCACGACGTGCGTGTGTGCGTCTGCGTCGCGACTAAGCCCATCGCGCCGGGTGATATCGATCTCGCCGTTAAGCACGAGCCAGGCCGGAGCGTTGCGGTCGCCGACGTTGAAGATCGTCTCGCCCGGCGCGAACGAGCGCGGCGGCCCACCGGCAAAACGCTTGGCGCTTTGGATTTGCGAGGCGTCAAGTATGGGAAAAATCTGGTGGCGCCGGCTCTCGATCAGCGACATTGCGTACCTTGAAAGTTTGCGTCCGCCCGTTCAGCCGAGCGCGGTGACCTTGATTTGGGAGCCCGCGCGCACTTTTGCCAACGCCTTCACATCGCCGAGCGCCTTGGCGAAAATGTTGCACGGACTGGCCAGCCGGCACTCGTCACCCTTTGAAATCGGCGTCCGGCCAAAGCCGATGGCGATGGCCGGGCCTTCCGGCCAATAGGCGATCTCGCCGGGCGTGACCACCGCGCGGGCGTCCGCCTCGCGCTTTGTCCGCACCGGCACGTCGAAATAGACCTCCTCGCCCCAAGTCAGAGCGTCGGCCGTCAGCGGCAGCGCCGCGGCGATCGCCTTGGCGGTGGACGTATCGAGCAGCTCGGCATCGAGCGTGAAAGCGCCGAAATCGAAACGGATACGCGGCATGTGAGCTCTGTCAGGGTTTCCTTGGCCGTTGGTGTTCAGCGTATCATGGCGAGGGCTTCGGGGGATTCGGACAGTCATGCAAAATCTGCAATCGGCCCTCGGCGTGATCGCCTTGGTCGGCTTCGCCTGGATCATCAGCGAGAATCGCCGCGCGGTCTCGCTGAAACGCGTCGGGGTCGGACTTCTGATCGCCCTGGTTTTGGCCGCCCTGTTCCTCAAGGTGCCGCCGGTCACCCGCGCGTTCGCCTCCCTCAACACTGCGATCGATGCCATCGCCGAGGCCAGCCGCGCCGGCACAGGCTTTGTGTTCGGTTATATCGGCGGCGGCGCATTGCCCTACGAACTGAAATTTCCCGGCAAGGAATTCGTGCTGGCGTTCAATGCGCTGCCGATCGTGCTGCTGATGAGCGTGCTGACGACGCTGCTGTTCTACTGGGGAATCCTGCCGCCGATCATCAAGGGCTTCGCCTATGCACTCAACCGCACGATGGGGGTCGGCGGCGCGGTCGGCCTCTCCACCGCCGCCAATATCTTCGTCGGCCATGTAGAGGCACCGCTGTTCATCCGGCCTTACCTGGCGAAGCTTTCGCGGAGCGAGCTGTTCGTGGTGATGACCGGCGGCATGGCCGGCATCGCCGGAACGGTGCTCGTGCTCTACGCCCAGTTTCTCAAAGGCAGCATCCCCGACGCCGCCGGCCACCTCGTCATTGCATCCGTGCTTGGCGCACCGATTGCGGTGATGATCAGTCAGATCATGGTGCCGGATGAGAACGGCACTCGCACCGACTCGCTTGAAATCGGCGAGCCGGTCGCCGAGAGCACGGTCGACGCCATCGCCAAGGGCGCAACCATGGGCATGACGCTCTTGCTCAACATGATCGCCATGCTGATCGTGTTCGTGGCGCTGGTGGCGCTGGCCAACATCATGCTCAGCGCGCTGCCGCTCGTCGGCGGCGACCTGATCACGCTCGAACGGATGCTCGGCCTCCTCATGGCGCCGGTGTGCTGGCTGATCGGCATCCCCTGGACGCAGGCGGTCACCGCCGGCACGCTGATGGGCATCAAGACGGTGCTCAACGAGCTGATCGCCTACCTGCACATGTCGCGCATACCCGCCGACGCGCTCGATCCGCGCTCGCGGCTGATCATGCTCTATGCCATGTGCGGCTTCGCCAACTTCGGCAGCGTCGGCATCATGATCGGCGGCCTGACCGTGATGGCGCCGGAACGCCGCAGCGACGTCATCTCGCTCGGCATGAAATCGATCGTGTCGGGAACGATTTCTACCCTGCTGATGGGCGCGGTCGTCGGATTGCTGAACTAGGCGCAAAGCCGCCTGCGCCCCCTAGCAACAATCGCGCCCGAGCCGGTACGATCTTCCATCAACAGAGACGGGGCGCACATGCAGCGGCGGGAATTCCTCGGGCTTGTCGGCGGTGCAGCGGCGGCATGGCCCATATCGGCCAATGCGCAGCAGGCCTGGCCCTCGGGCACCATCACCATCGTCGTGCCCTATGCCGCGGGCGGCTCAAACGACGTGATCGCCCGCATGATCCAGAACGGCCTGCAGCAGCGGCTCGGCGTCAATGTGATCGTAGAGAACCGCGGCGGCGGTAACACCACCATCGGCTCGGCCACGGTCGCGCGGGCGCCGCGCGACGGCACCCGCTGGCTGATCAACGCCGATCCGCACATGCTCAACCCGTCGATGATGAGCACGATGCCCTACGACACCGACAAGGAGCTCGATCCGCTGCTCCTGATCGGTACGTCGCCGAACGTCATCGCCGCCAATGCAAGCAAGCCGTACCGCACGTTCGCCGACGTATTGGCGGCGGGCCGCGAAGGCCCCGATGGCGTCGGCATCGCCGTGATCGGCGGCACGCTCGCCCATGTGTTCACGCTGCTGCTCGGCAAAATGGGCAACGCCAAGCTCACACCGATCCCTTATCGCGGCGGCGCCCTCGCTCTGAACGACGTCATCGGCGGCCACGTCGGCCTGATCGCCGGCAGCGTCGCGGTGCTGACGCCGCAGATTGCTTCGGGCGCGCTGCGGCCGATCGTCCAGACCGGCACGCAGCGGCATCGTTCGTTGCCCGACGTGCCGACGGTCGCCGAAAGCGGCTCCAAGGACTTCAGCGCCGAGTCGATGTGGGGTTTCTTCGCGCCCACCGGCACGCCGCAGCCCATCCTGGACCGCTTTGGCGCGGCGCTCGCGGCCGAATTCCGACAGCCCGAGATCGCCGACAAGGTGAGCAACACGCTGCTGATCGACCTCAAGCTCGACGGCCCGGAGCGGTTTCGACCCTTCATCCAGCAGCAGATCGAGGTGTGGGGCCGCGTCGTGCGCGAGAACGGGCTGAAGGACACAGGCTAGCAGCCGTCCTACGCGGTGTCGCCAGAAGTGGAATGAGGATAAACTCACATTTTCTTCCCTGCGAGAGCCATGATGGAACACCGTATCGCCGACCTCTCCCCGCCCGTTGCGCCCTCGAAAGAAGGCGCGCAGGTGAGCTGGCGCGACCTTCGCGAATGGATCGCGCTGATCGAGCGCAACGGCGAATTGAAGCGCATTGGCAAGCCGGTGGACGCCGACGAGGAGCTCGCCGCGATCACCTACATGGCGACGCGCACCGAGAAAACTTCAGCGCTGCTGTTCGAAAACATCGTCGGCGACCGTTCGGGTTCGAGCGTGCTGGCCAACATGCTCGGCTCGAGCAAGGAGCGCTATGCGCTCGCGGTCGGCCTCGATCCGGATCTCTCGATCGCCGAGATGATCGCGGAATCCCGCACCATCATGAACCGCAAGATCGCGCCGGTGCGCATCCCGAAATCCGAGGCGCCGGTCAACGAGGTGGTCATTCGCGGCAACGACATCGACCTCACGCAATTCCCCTCCCCGAAATTCTGGCCGGGCGACGGCGGCCGCTACATCGGCACCGGCGACATCACGCTCACATCATCGCCCGACACCGGCCGCATCAACGTGGGCTGCTACCGGCAGATGCTGCATGGCCCGCGCCGCGTGGGGCTCTATTGCTCGCCCGGCAAGCATGGCCTGCTCGACCGCGAGGCCTGGTGGAAGCAAGGCAAGCCCTGCGAGGTCGTTGTCGCCTATGGCATCGACCCGGTGCTGTTCATGCTGGCGGCACAGGTATTCGGCTCCAAAGAATCCGAGTTCGACGTGGCGGGCGGCATCATGGGCCGCGGCATCGAGCTGACCGATGGCGAGACCGGCAGCCTGCCGATCCCGGCACATGCCGAGCTGGTGATCGAAGGCACCGTCAGCGAAGGCGACGTGCTGCCGGAAGGTCCGCTCGGCGAGTTCACCGGCTATTACGGCCGCGAGCGTTCGCCGCAGCCGGTGATCGAGATGAAGGCGGTGCATCACCGGAAATCGCCGATCCTCACCGCGGCGCTGATGGCGAAATATCCGTCCTGCGAGATCGGCGCCTACTACGCCATCATGCGCTCGGCGCGGATCCTCGACGATCTCGAACGCATCGGCGTGCCCGGCGTGATCGGCGCCTACGCGCATCCGGCCGCGGCGTCGGGCTGGGGCATCGTTGTCGTCTCGATGCAGCAGCAGTACGCGGGACATGCGGCGCAGGTGCTGGCTTTGACCGCGCAGTGTCCGGCTGCGTCCTACTACACGAAATGGATCATCGCGGTGGATGACGACGTCGATCCAACCGACTGGAACGAGGTGATGTGGGCGCTCTCGACGCGCTGCCATCCGTCGGAGGACATAGACATCCTGAAGAAGACCTGGTCGACCGGGCTCGACCCGAGCCAGTTCGAGATGGAGCGGCGGCCGTATGGCTCCAAGGCGTTGATCGATGCCTGCAAGCCGCACCGGCACCTGAAGCAGTTTCCGCAGACAACACTGCTGCGCCGCGAGGTCTACGAGCGCATGTCAGCTCGCTGGGCCGAGCTCGGCTTCTCCGACCCGCCGCCGCGCCTGACGACGTTTCACAAGGACTAGCGCGGGCTTTCTCCCTCCGTCCGACGCAATACAACGAGCGTCATGCCCGGGCATAGCCGTTCGTAGAACGGCGTCGCTGCTCGCCTATCCCCGCCTGCCAAACCGCAACCGGCCCTAACTGGGGCTCGCGGCGAAGCTCCTGCGCCAGCGCGCGGAGAAACGGGTCGCGGTCACCAGGACGCAGCGGCTTGCAGGCATCCATGACGGCGGACAACTCGTCATCGGTGAGCGCGATCATGCTGTCATCCATATACCGCCGACACGTTGGCGAATCACACTAGGGTTCTGGCGCTTGACGCGTCTCCCCTGCCAACTCCGCGTCAACCTCCGCGCGAAGGTTCCCCCCGTCCCTTCGCGCGGTTTTTATTTCAACGGTCGAACAGCCTTGTCCGGTCTTTTCGGCCGCGTCATCCACGTACCGCTGACACGCTGGCAAATCGGGCTAGCATTATATTTCTCCTGACGTACACGGCTGCCTCCCAAGCTCCGCGCGAAGGTCTCGCCCCAAAGCCTGCGCGCGCGCCACGCTGCGGCCGGGCGGAATTGAATTCACCAATGAATGTTGGTGGCCTCGTGCAGCCACCCTGCAATCGCTTCGCCCCCGGCGGTAAGCACGATGAGCGCAATGAGCAAAAACCAAGAATTAGCGACAGCGATTTCCGTACGAAAATCCATTTCAATTCCCCCGAGAACAGCCTGAGGAATTTATCCAGCATTGGTCGCACGAGCCACAACCTGTTCCATGAGCAAGATGCATAGCCGGGATGCGAACTCGCGGCTGCATCTCGAACGAACCCCGCGCGGCGGCGGCGGCCGGGCGCAGACCATGACGGCGGCGAGTTCATCAACGGACAGTGCGAGCGGCATGTGGCGGTGGCTCTGGCTTGGCGCGCGGCGTTCTTGCCTGAAATGTGGGCGGCATTGAACCTGCTCGAAATGTGGGCGTGCATAGAACGAAAACGAATTATGAGTGCGCCAGACTAGCAATATGAACCAGCGCACCGCCTATTTGCAGCATGCTATTTCATACGGATTCGTGATTTGTATTCCGTCTCCCAACCTCCGAACAATGCGACGGGACTGCTCCTGCGGCGGGGAGGAGTTGTGATGGGGCGCATTCGGAAGGATGTGGCGCGCAAAGGTGCGCTGCCTGAGGTTGATCCAAAAATTCAAGAGGAACGGCAGCGCATTGTCGAACATCTCGTTCGCATATTGCGAGAAGCGGGCTACCGTACCCTCGGAGACGACAGCGTTGCACCGACGTTGAGGCGCGACAATTGACGTTCGGTGGTATTGACCGCGCGTTTTTCATGGTGCCGACTCGCGCGCTCGGCCGCTTCGCAGGCGGCGACCGGGTCGGGATGCCAGCGGCTGACGCCAGGCCCCGCGAACGATCAGTTCGGCGCGGCGGTCATCGGGCCAGTTAGAATTTTATTCTAGCCTCGCACATTTGAGGCTGGCGACTTTCAGCAAAGGTCGCCCGCACCCGCGCCGGACTTGGCCCGACCGCAACTTATTGCCACTTCGCCCCCGCCACGATGTCTGCTTTACCCCCCGAAAGCGGACATGTGCGATGCAACTAGGGATGTCCGCTTTGTGCCAAGAGGCGGACATTCGCACCGCAACAATCAACGGCTCATTCGATCACCTCGTCGGCGCGAGCGAGCAGCGACGGCGGCACGGTGAGGCCGAGCGTCTTGGCGGTCCTGAGGTTGATCACCAGGCTCGTACTCGGGTCGGGGCCTGCACCGGCAGGTCGGCCGGCTTGTCGCCCTTTAAGATGCGACCGGCGTGCAAATGCGATAATATCTCAAGCGTTGATGAATGGTCAGCAGAGAACCTTGCGCACGCACTCTCATAGGAGGTACGAATGCCAACATTCATTTGCTTCCTGAATTGGACTGACCAAGGCGCTAAAAATGCAAAAGAATCTCCCAAACGCTATCAAGCCGCCAGAACGATGGCTGAGAAATTGGGCGGAAAGCTCCTCAGCGCCTATGTGACGACCGGTCAATATGACGTTGTATCAACCGTTGAAATGCCCAACGGCGAGGCGATGGTGAAGTTCGCGACCGCCCTCTCGGCGACGGGTAATGTGCGCACGACGACGGTGCGCGGCTACACACCCGATGAGTTTGGCAAACTCGCTGCTGAGGCCCCGACGCCATAGCCCGCCGGAACATGATAGCGCTCGCTCACGCGGCGCGTGAGCGAGCGCATCGGCTATGCTAACGGCGGCTATCGGGCACGTGCAAAGCCTGGATCAAGAAAAAGAATTCAAAGAGCCCGGCGGCGCGGCGCATCGTGGAAGCCAATCGTTCATATGCGCTCCCACGTCCGCTTTGGGTCATTAGCGGACAGCGGACAAACTCAGAGGAGTCGGTTTGTCCGCTAAGTGCCAAAAGCCGACATCAAAGCCATTTCAATCACCTCGTCCACGCGAGCGACGAAACGGGGTAAGGTCGAGCATTCTGGCGGTCAAGTGATTAATGACCAACTCGAATTTGGTCACCGGGCCAAGTCTAATTTCATTCGTGTCGATGGCGCGGCAGATCGAGCCGGAACACCGCCCCGCGCGGTTCGCGTGAGGCTGCCGTCAGTTGTCCGCCATGCGCCTCGATGATCGATTTGCAAATCGGCAGTCCCAGACCCATGCCGCTGGATTTCGTCGTAAAGAACGGCTTGAACAGTTGCTCGCCTGCCTTCGCATCGAATCCAGGGCCGGAATCGGCAACCGTGATCACGACGGAATCGGCCTGATCGATGTTCGTTTCAATACGCAGCATTCTCGCCCAATGTTCGGAAGAGGACATCGCTTCGATCGCATTCGTTGATCAGATTCAGAATGACCTGCTGGAGCTGAACCGGGTCGGCCATGACGATCGGCGGCGGGCTGTCGACGAAATTCGTTTCCAGCGCAATCCTGTTCGAATCGATCGACTCGCGCCGTGGAAGTCAGAACCTGTTGAACAAGCTCGTTGAGATCGACCTCCTTTCGCGCCGTGGACTCTTTCTTGAACAGGGCGGTAACGCTCTTGATGACCTCATCGGCGCGGTGCACCGCTTGACGATATTCTCAAGCACGCTTCGGACCTCGTCGATATCGGGCGTCTTATGCTTGAGCCAGTTCATGCCGGCGTTGCCGAACGTGGCGATTGCAGCCAGCGGCTGCCGGATTTCGTGCGCGATCGAGGCCGTAAGCTGGCCAGCGGTGACAACGCGATTCATATGGGTGAGCTCAGCCATGAGCACATGAGCGTTCGCCTCTGACCTGCGACGGCGGCGATCTTCGTAGAACAGCGCGGCGATGAGCAGGGCCTGCAGCACCACCACCGCGCTGATGGCCACCATTTGCCAGAAATATTGCTGCCAGATCGTCAGCTCGCGAAAGCGGACTTCGCTTCCTGGTGGCAGCCAGCTCTCGTTGACGCCCCAGCGCTGCAGTTGTCGCCAGTCGAAAATAGCCTTGACGAAGCTGCCTTCGCTGACGGGGATGGCCGCCGCTCGTTCGCCCTGCAAAATGCGAAGCACCTGCACAGCCGCGCCCTGGCCGATTGCGGATGGCACGGCAATGTAGCCGCCAGTTCCGGGCCCAAGCTGTGTTTCGGCAGTGACGATAATGGGCCGGTTGGCTACCTCTGCAAACCGTCTCAAGCCCTCGACTGGAGTGAGGTAGGTGCCTTCACCATCGGTGTACATTCCCGGGTAGAGGATCGCGGTCCGAACAGGCAGGTTTGCCACGCGCGTCCTCACGTCTCGCATTGGCCTCCCCGTGAGATCGAGGATTTGCAGGCCCGTTGCAGTCACGGCGGGTATCTCGTCGTGCATGTTCCGGTAGGGAACCAACGTATTTAAGGGGTCACCCACCACCGCGATTTGATTGAGGTCGGGTACAACCGCGCGCGCGGCGGCAACCATGTCGGAGAGCTTCAACCTGAATGTTGTGCCGGTCACATCCGTGGGGAGCGCGCCTAATAGTTGCGGATTGACGAATGTGAACACGACTGGCACAGCCGGCCAGAGTTCGGCGCGCGAACGAAGGACGTATTGCAATGCGCCAACGCCAACCGCAACGATCACCCCGAGAGGACGATCCTTGTATTTGGTGGCGAAGAAATTTTTGAGACCAAGCTCGTATTCTGGGCCACGAAACCGATTAAAATCGAGATGCTCCACGTAAATCGAATATTGTTTGGCGGGGTCGCGATTTACCGAACCACGCAGCGCTGAAACGACGTCATTATAAAATGGGCCCGATGCCGCGCCCCCCGCGTCGTCCAAAATCAGTACGCCTTGCGGCATCGCTTGTTCGGCAGATGTCGACGAAACAATTGAACAAAGCAGTCCCGCGACGACTATCCAGGGCCTGCACATGGGGCGCATGGTCCCTCTACCGCGTTGCGCTTATCGAAATCGCTGAAGCGTGCCGTCGACACGAGCATTGTATGGAGAATTACGCAGGCAAGGCACTCCTTAATTGCGACGTTCTCCCAGAGTCCGCCGTCCAAAGATGTGGGCCGATGTCCGCTTTGGGTCATAAGCGGACATGACGCCCTCGGATTGCGATGTCCGCTTTACCCCCAAAAGCGGACCAAAATCAGCGGAGCGCCGCGATTTGTCCGCTAAGTGCCAATAGCAGACATGCCCAGCCGCTATTCGATCACCTCGTCGGCACGGGCGAGTAGCGTCGGCGGCACGATGACGGCGAGCGCCTTGGCAGTCTTCGTTACTCGAACGCGAAGATGCGCCTCCAGTCGTTTTTCATGCTGATGACCGTCCAGCCCTTCTTCCTCGCTTCGTCGTACAGCGCCGGGGTGAAGGCACCGACCTTGGTGTCGGGCAGCCCCTGGGCCGGACCGTAGGCATACTCGCGCTTGCCGTCGTCGTGCAGCACCAGCATCGCCAGCCGCGCGCCGTCGCCGGCCCAAGTGTATTCCAGCATCTGCCGGTCGCCGGGCGAGTTGCCGAACGCCACGTAGGGCCTCCGACCGATCATCAGGTGAATTCCCTCTGGCTTGCCGGCGTTGTTGTCGTTCAAGAGGAGCTTGGGCTCCTTGGTCAGGAACGGCTTGCCATCCTTGCCGTAGCCGTACGTCGTCCCGCCCGCGCTACCGACCACCTGCTCGGGCGGGATGCCGTAGACCTGCTCGGCGTAGACGCGCACGAAATCCTGGCCGCCGCCGGTCACGATATAGGTCTTGTAGCCATTGGCGCGCAGATAGCGCAGCACCTCCTGCATCGGCAGATACGTGAGCTCGGTGTAGGGCCGCTTCCACCGCGGATCCTTCGCCGATTCCATCCACTTCTTCACTTCGGCATTGAACTCCTCGACCGGCATGCCGGTAAGGGTCGCGAAAAGGATCTTCTCCAGGTCCCGCATCGAGAGCTTGGCCATGGCCTCGCGGTTGCCGGAGAGCACAGTCTTGAACGGCTCGACATTCTTGAGCTCCGGCTTCTTCGCCACCACCGCCGGGACACGGTCCAGGCAGTAGACCACTTGCGAATACATCGGATGCTCGACCCACAAGGTGCCGTCCTGGTCGAAGGCGGCGATGCGCCGTTCGGGCGGTACGAAGGTTGGGCGCCCCTGCGTCGTCGTCGCCTGCACAAACTCGATGATCGTCTGTTTCGTCGGCCCGTCGTTCCATGACGGTAGCGGATCGGTCGTGGTCGCCGTCTGCGCCGCCGCGGCGATGGGCAGCAGCGGTGCGGACAAGGCTGGAAGCACGGCCAGGGTTGAGAGCAAAGTGCGGCGGCTGACACCGGAGGGATGAAGGATCGGCTTCATATTCGGCTCCCTTTAGAGCGCCCCAGATTGGGCCACTTCTCATCGCGACGGTACTGTCCATTGGGGCAATTCCTTCCGCCCAGCGGGTTGCGCGACCTCATCGGATCTTCGGCAACGGGAGTTTCTGTGGCGGCGCGTACATGTTTTCCTGCCAGATCAGATGCGCCTTCCAGTTGCGCCATTTGACTGCCGAAAGCCGGTCGGCCACGTAGGCCGGAAATCCTTCACGGTTCGAGGTTTCCTGTTTGCCGAGGAAAAAATCCAACTGGTTGACGCCGTCGACCGGACGATCTTTCGGAACTTCTGCTCCGCCGACGCGCGCGAGGGTGGTGTACAGGTCGACGATGTGAACGATCTCGTTGTTGACGCGGCCCGATGGTACTTTACCCGGCCAGCGGATGATGAACGGTGCGCGAAGCGAGCGATCCATCGCCGCTGAAATAGGCGCCGCGCCAAGGGCCGCTGTCGCCTCGCCAGGGGTTTGTGGCTTCCGGGCCATTGTCGCTCGCGAACACCACCACCGTGTTGTCTTCGATGCCGGCTTCCTTGATGGCATCCAAGATTTGTCCGGTGCGGTGATCCATCTCGGCCAGGCAATCGGGCCAATTGCCGTTGCCTGTTCGCCAGCAAATTCTGGATTGGGCAGCGTCGGCATGTGAACCAACGAGAACGAAACGTAGGCATAGAATGGCTCGGCGGATTCGCGTTTCGTTTGATGAATTCGACGGCGCGGGTCGTGATCTCCGCCTCCATGGTTCGGCGGCGATCCACGTCCAGCACCGCCACTTGGCGAGGCTTCTCGCCCTTGCGAGCATCGTAAATGTGTTCGGGATGGACGATCTTCGCGTCCCAACCCTGTTTGTTCCCGACGGAAGGCCACACGCTGTTCGTCTCGTTGAACGATGGCCACATCGACTCGTCGTACGTGCGTGGAATGCCATACCACTCGTCAAAGCCCTGGTTCGTCGGAAACCGCGTTTCCGCGCTGCCGAGGTGCCATTTGCCCCAGATGCCGGTGGCGTATCCCTGGGCCGACAATAGCTCCGCAATGGTGACCTCCCACAGCGTCAACCCGTCCGGCCCGCCGCCGATCGGGACCTCGTAGGTGCCGGAGCGGATTGCGAACCGGCCGGTCATGAGGGCGGACCGCGAGGGTGTGCGTCCGCCAAGTGCCAATAACGGATATTCGTCGAATGCACTGGCACAAAAGCAAAGCTCGCTACGGCGGCTCAAAAACAGTTCGGAGCTAACGCTTTGCCTGTCATCAATTTGATTGTGGTTTCCAGCTTTTGAATGCGTCGGTTTTGATCGTCCAGGACTTGACCCAAGACCTCTACGATTTTTGCAAGTGCGTAACCCGCTTCCTTGTTGTCGAGCGCCCTCGAAAAAGCTTTCGAGGGCGCCCCTGATTGTTGGATTGGCTACCGTGCCGTCTGATCCTCCACGCGCGGTGACGGTATGGCTTCCTTGTCATGAATGGCGCTGCCTCGTTTGCGTCTTCCACGGCACCGCGCATTCACCTGGAAAAATTCGGGCCGCACCCGTGTTTCGACAGGTGCGGCCCGCTGCAAGGTTCTGATCCTTTACTGACCTGGGCGGTTCTTGATCATCTCCTCAACCTTCTTCTTCACCGCCTCGAGGTTGAAGGAAGCCGGGTCCTGCATCGGCGGATATTCGACCGCCGTCAGGGCCAGCTTCGCGACAGCCTGCTGGACCAAGACGAAGCGCCAGAACTCGCGGGCGTAGAAGTCGTTCGAGGTAGCCGCGGCGACCCGGTGTTTAGCGAACTCGCCGCGCATGGGCGGCGACCGCTCGAATGGGTCTTGACGAATGTTGGTCAGGACGGGCATGTCGGTCGTGACCTTTTCGCCCGGCCAGCCCCAAGGCTGCGCGATAGAACGTGAACTTCATAGTTGTCGATGCGAACCGCGCCCGAGCTGTGCGCCGCCAAAGTAGAACGATCTCGTTGCGCTTGGACGGACCTTTGCCGGTGAGCAGGTCCATCTGATTGTAGCCGTCGAGGTGGTTCTTGTAGGTCCGGTCGCCGAGCTTCACGCCCTTGAGCAGTTGATCGGTGATGTTCGGGTTGCCCGCCGCAGCCGTCAGGGTGGGGAACCAGTCGAGGCCGGATATGATGCCATTCTCGACGGTGCCCGGCCTGACCTGGCCCGGCCAGCGGATGATCGCCGGCACGCGGAAGCCGCCTTCGCCGACGGTGCCCTTGGTGTTCTTGAACGGCGTCATTCCGCCATCCGGCCAGGTGAACACCTCGGCGCCGTTGTCCGTGGTGAAGATGACGATGGTGTTGTTGGCGTCACCGATGTCGTCGAGATGTTTGAGCAGGGCGCCGATGCTGTCGTCCAACTGCGCCATGCCTGCTTCTTCGAGACCGTAGTTGGTCTGGCTGTTCTGCATCGCCTTGGTATTTTTTCGAAAGGAACGTCCAGACGTGCATGCGCGTCGGTGTTGTGCCAGACGAAGAACGGCTTGTTCGTCCCTCTTGGCCTTGTCCATGAAGTCGCTGGAAGCCTTGACCAGCACCTCGTCGAAGGTCGTCATGTCGTACTTCGCCTTCAGGAACGGCAGGTCGTGCATGTTCTGGACGTTCGACATGTCGGGGAACGGCGGCAGGGGACCTTCATCGACGATCCTCTGTTTGCCGACCTTGCCCCAGCGCGGCATCTCGGTCGGGTCGTCAGTCTCGGTCGCGAAGCTGCGGATCAGGCTGCGCGGACCGTACTTGTTGTAGTAGTCCTGCGTCGATCGGGAACGAGTACCAGTACGGATCGGACATCGCGTCGAGGTGGTACAGATATCCGAAGAACTCGTCGAAGCCGTGCACGGTCGGCAGAAACTTGTTCAGGTCACCAAGATGGTTCTTGCCGAACTGCCCGGTGGCATAGCCCTGTGCCTTCAGAGCGGTGGCGAGCGTCGCGGCCTGTGCCGGCATGCCGACGTCGGCCCCGGCTTGGCCGACCGTCGTCAGGCCGGTGCGGATCGGCAACTGGCCGGTGATGAAGTTCGCCCGGCCCGCCGTGCAGCTTGCTTCGGCGTAGTAGTCGGTGAACATCATGCCTTCACGCGCCAGCTTGTCGAGGTTCGGCGTCTTGCCCGACATCATTCCGCGATGGTAGGCGCCGATGTTGAACCAGCCGACATCGTCGCCCATGATGACGACGATGTTCGGCCTCCGTTGTTGCTGCTGCTGTGCCGCGCCGGTGCGCCGCCATCGTTGTCAGATCGCGACCGCTCCGGCAGACGAGCCAAGTGTTTCTGGCGTATTCATCTGCCTGTCTCCTTGTTATTTCCAGCCGGATACTGGTAGCGAACTTGCACCGTGTTCGGGAGGTGACGCTCCTTGCCGGCGTAGATTTGCGAGCGCCAAGACGCACCGGGTACCAAAAAACTAGATTCGATTTGCAACGTGCCCATCGACGGCAACAGCCTGATGACGGACACCTCACGCTAGCTTCAGGCGTGGTATGGTTTTTGACTTAAATCAAACCGAGATTTGCGGGGCGCCCTAGGGAGCTACGCCCGCCAAGACCCAATGTCCGCTTTGGGTCATTAGCGGACATGACAGACCCTTAGCTGGCGATGTCCGCTATACCCCCGATAACGGACAAACTCGGAGCAGGCCGGTTTGTCCGTTATGTGCCATTAGCGACCATCAATAGCCTCATCGGATGATCTTATTCGATCACCTCATCGGCGCTGGTGAGCAGATGCGCCGGCACCGTGACGCCAAAACGCTATGTTTCGCAGTTATTTTTTGCGGAGTCGCGGGACTACTATTTTGCTTTCTTCTTTTTTTTCTTATTGCGCCGATCATCACGTCGATTAGCGCCAGCAACGCTCACGGGCGAGAGTGGCTTTCCAACGACTGCCTCGGCCTCCGTTGCGGTCATCACCGCCGCCGGCACCGCGAGGCTCGCCGCTGCCGCCAATCCGAGAAAGGGAAAAAGCCTCCGACGTGAAATCACTTTCAATTTGATCTTTTCACTCATCATAACCTCCTGCGTAATCTAGCAACCTAGCCGAAAAGGCCGCAGTCAAATTGATGCATATCAAAAAGATGGATCGCTGCGCCTCAAACATGAAATGCTGGCCGATGTCCGCTTTGGGTCATTAGCGGACATGACACCCCCGGATTGGGATGTCCGCTTTACCCCCAAAAGCGGGCATCCGACGCGCACGCCTATGCCCGATCCTGACGCCAGAATTTGACAACGCCGCCTTAAACGCTGCCTTATATGTGCGCCTCGTGTTCGATGTTGGTTAGGAATGGAAACAGACCAGTACCGGTGGGTGAGGATTGGTCGTAGGATATCTGGTCCGGAGGCTGCCATGCGCCACCTCATTGTCGCTGTTCTGTGCCTGTGCAGCACATCGTCGGCAAAAGCCGAGGCGGTGTTTCCTGACGCGATCTCTTCTAAGTATTCGAGCGAGAAACCCGACAAAGCCCGGATGCAGACCTGTCTCGACCAGTACATGGCTAACAAGGCAACCAACGGCAACGATGGCCTAGTCTGGCAGCACAAGGGCGCTGGCTATTACAGCGAGTGCAAAAAGCGTTTTCCAATTAAAAAAACTCGCTGAGCCAGCGCATCAGTTCTTTCCAATTCCACTCCACCGGCCCGCAACCAATAGCCGAGCGCCGCCCATCCGACAATGGCTCCATCCAGGCGAACTGCTCGCGAAATTCCAGCGGAAAAGAATTTTCCTTCTCGCGCAGAAATTCGAGCTCGAAATACCCCGCCTTCGTCGCGCATTTTGATGCAACGACCGCCACGGCGGCTGTCCATTGCCGTTCCATGCTTGGAGACCGCACCTCCGACAATGCTGTTTGCATTATCGAGAGCACAGGCCGGCAGATCGGGCCTGCAGAAGCGTGCGATATGAGCGCCGACACGACGCCGGTCGACGCGGATCGCATGAGCGACCACCGCTGTGCAGCGATCAGCGCCACTCCGGAGCACAGCAAAAGCACCAAGACCACCTTGCGGAACGTGGCGTCGTCGAGCTTGCCATAGCACTTGAAGCCCAGCCACAAACCGGCCAGCAGCGCAGGAAGGCCCAGCACATAGAGCTTAAGCGTATCGATCGTGATGGCGCCGGCGACGCTCAACGATACCGCGATCATCATCATTCCCGTCAGGATGACGGGCTGGAAGACCGCGCGCTGTTCGTCCTTGGTCCAGCCGCGCATCTGGCACCAGACAGTAATGATGAAGCCCGGCAGCCCGGTCAGCCCGCCCAACACGCCGTTCACAAATCCGATGCTGCCGTCCGTCGTGGTCCCGACTTTGCGCGGTTTGAAGGCCGGTTTGGCCAGGCCGTACACGCTGTAGGCGACAAGCAGCACACCGACGCCGAGGCGCACGTGGCCCGGATTGAGGTAGGTGAGCAGCACAGCTCCGAGGGGGACGCCGACCGTGCCGCCGATGATGAACGGTGCAACAGTCCGCCAGTCCAGTGTCTGCCGCAGTTTCCAGACGCCGTAGCCCTGCGTGCAAAGGCCGTAACCGGCAATCAGTGCTGTCGTTTGTATGGGTGTAATCACGTGCAGCCAGATACCGGACACGACAAAGCCCATCGCAAAGCCGGCCAGGCCGGATGCGAAGCCACCTAAAAAAGCTGCGAAGAGAAACAGTCCAAGAACAAAGCCATCCATGGCTCGCTCCCATGATTGAGGCGAGCAGCGCTTGGATGACGGAATTCATCTATAGGGGAGGCCGCGATGTCCCCTGATCCGCAATGTGTTCAGTGATGAAAAAAATCAGGGCCCAGAACGCATGTGTCCCCTCCTACGAGGAGACGGCGCTTGGGCCCTCGGCCTGTAACGGGGCGACCGTCGAAAGGCCCCGTGGCAGTCTCTTAGCGCATTGTGACGCGGGAAGCAAACGGAGACACGCTACCTTGAAGCCGACAATCTGGCGCATATGTTAACAAGCGTCGGGGTGTCGCAGGCTCCCGGCATTTCAAAGACGGATTCCGTCCAAGTCCTGCTCGCGGTCCGCGCGCTTGCGCGGGCAGGGAGCACGATTATGAAGGGGAGCCGTTTTCAATGTTCGAACCCACAGCTCGTCTTGGCCGCATCGCAATCCTATGGCGGGGTGATGAAGCGGTGCGCCGCAGTGCCACGCCAGAGACCACCCGGTTCAAAGCCGTCTTCGCCGCGCTTGTCGATGTCGGCGTCGATGCAGAACCGGTGATCTATGAGGACGATGTCATCGACGCCGTGCGCGCACAACTCGCCACGCTCGATGGCGTCCTTGTCTGGGTCAACCCGATACACGAGGGGCGCAATCGCGCCAATCTCGACGCGTTACTGCGCGAGGTCGCGGCGCGCGGCGTCTGGGTGAGCGCCCATCCCGATGTGATCCTCAAGATGGGCACCAAGGAGGTGCTGCATCGTACCCGTACGATGAGCTGGGGCTGCGACACGGCCCTCTATCGAACGGCCGAGTCGATGCGCGCCGAATTGCCGGGGCGGCTCGCCGCTGGCCCGCGTGTGATCAAGCGCAACCGTGGCAATGGAGGCCTGGGTGTCTGGAAAATTGAGGCGCTGGCAAGTCCACGCAACCGGCCGATGGTCCGCGTGCTGGATGCCACCAAGGACGCATCGGAGCAGCTGACGCTGGACGAGTTTATAGAGCGATGCGTCGAGTATTTCGACGACGGCTGCGTGATCGACCAGTCGTTCCAGCCCCGTCTGAGCGAAGGTGTGGTGCGCTGCTACATGGCCGGCGACCGTTGCGCTGGCTTCGGCCACCAGAAGGTCAAGGCCCTGGTCGTCGCGCCGGCCGCGCGCGCCGAGGCCGGACGGCGGCTCTACACCTCCAATGCTGATTCGCGCTTCCAGCGTCTGCGCCGGTTGATGGAAGACGAATGGATGCCGCAGTTCACTGCCTTGCTGGACATCCCGCGGCGCGACCTTCCGATGATCTGGGACGCGGACTTCATGCTCGGCCCTCCCGGAGCCGACGGGACCGACAGCTACGTGCTTGGCGAGATCAACGTCAGTTCGGTCTTCCCGATCCCTGAGGAGGCGTCAACAGAGATCGCTGGCCGAGTTGCTGCTCGACTGCGGTCGAAGCTCTGAATGATGCGAGGGGACCAGCGGTGTCGGATCGGAGCGAGTTAGGAGATGGTCGTGGCTCGGCCCTGACGTTCGCTTTGGGTCAAAGCGGACGTGACGTCCATACAAAGCGATGTCCGCATTGCCTCCGATAGCGGACATCCATCGCCACGCACAGCGCGTGCAACCAATGCTCCTAGCAAAGGCCTGTGTCCCGAGGATTTCTGGCGTCCGACGTCGCTGGTGGAAGGCGCCGCCGTCGCGCGCAGCCCGGCCACGGCGCGATAAATCCGGGGTAATGGGCAAAATTCAGGTCGGCGGGCCCCGATAATGTTCGCGGGCATGCACCGGGCGCCACGATGATAAGAGGGAAGCCGCGCGGGCTCGCCCCTGCCCCAATCTCGTATGACAGGCGGGGTCGCCACCTCTGCTGTCGGGCTTTGATTTCAAACAGCTTTTGCGGCGGTTTGTAAATTTCGCCCACTCGGTTTCGTCAGTGCGCGCCGCCGCGAGCTTTTGCTTTTCGGGTGATATTTCCGGGTTGTTCAAAACGGCAGAAGCTTCGCGGCGACATCTGGAAACCGCGCGACAACTTCAAGCTCGTCCCCTACGAGCAATCTGAGACCTGCAGGAACGTTGTCCTGGGAAACCTCTTCAAAACCAGGGAAGTGGGCTTTCAACCCTTCTTCGGCCAGCAAGATGAAGATGTCGTCAGGACAACCAAGCTCGCCTCGCCGCCGCAGCATCGCCAGTCGGAACGGCGAGCGCGAATGGTGCTGCGCTGCCATCATGCGAAACTGGATGGCACCCCAAGAGGCGATAGGCATCTGTTTGGTGACCCAAATCGGCATGCATTCCCCAATCCGCATCTGGGAGAGGCATGTAAAAAAGGCGGCGTGCTTACAACTGCTATTGCAGTTTCTCCCCGCTACCCACCAGGGAACCCGAGAACCAGTTGTCAGACCGTTACGCCAGTTTATGAGCGCACCCATTGGGACCGCGGTCGTGTCGGTTACTTTTTCAAACGCTGCGGGAGTTACAGGCTCGAATTTGACGCCTAATAAGGTGAAGGCTAGCGCGACAACGGGAACGGGCTGAACAAATGGTAACGGATGCGAACTGGGAGGCTCCTGGCGCTGTCGCGGCTGATGGCGGGCGGGCTTGCGCTGATCATGGTGGGGTCGGTTTGTGTGCTGATCGCTGGTGCGATCATGCCTGAAGGCTGGTTACCGTGCGCATGCCATGGTGGGGCGTTGCAAAGGTGGGCATCGTGATCGGCATGGGGTTAGCGGGAACGGGCCTACTGATGGTGGCGGTCGACGCGGGCTTGGATATCTATCGCGAAGAACGCGGCGTCGAGCCAAACTAACCCACGTTAGAACCTTGGCAGCCAAGGCCTAAGCCTGCATTCTGTGCTTGGCATTGGTGACGTCCGGGTGGGCATGTGTTTCGTTCCGTCGACTACCTGCTGCGTCCAAAAACCATAGCGCTCGTCGGTGCGTCCGATTCCAGCCGTGGCGGCTGGGTCCAGGAGATCTACGACAACCTCGAATTTTCCGGTTTTCCCGCAAAGCTGTATCTGGTCAATCCGAAGCGGCGCGAACTGTGGGGCCGTCCGGTCTATCCGAATTTTGCGGCGATCCCCGAACCCATCGACCTTGCCCTGACTATTATCCCGACGGTTCATGTCGTCGACACGCTCGCCGAGGCATCGGCGAACGGCCTGAGATGCGCGCTGATCTATGCGGCCCAGTTCGGCGAAGGCGGCGATGCCGAGGGCCAAAAGCGCGCGCAGGCGTTGCTAGCCTTGTCCGACAAGCACGGGCTTCGCATTTCCGGACCCAACTGCATGGGCTCGCTTGCACTCCGCGAAAAGCTTTTGCTCTATCCCGCCAAGCGCGTGCGCGGACTACAGCCGGGCTCGGTCGGAGTCGTGTTCCAGTCGGGCGGAACGTTTCAATTCTGGCTGCAGCAGGCGGCGCTGCGCGGCCTCGACTTTTCCTACGCCATATCGAGCGGCAACGAACTGGATCTCGATCTCGCCGACTACATCAACTTTCTGGTCGAGGACGAGCACACCAGGATCATCGTTTGTCTGGTCGAAGGCATCCGCCGGCCTCAAGCGCTGATGGCGGCTGCGGCAAAGGCGCTCGCCGCCGCTAAGCCGATCCTGCTGGTCAAGGTCGGGCGGAGCGAGCGCGGCAAGGCCGCGGCGGTAAGCCACACCGGCGCGATTGCGGCGGACGATCAGGTGTTCGACGCAGTCTGCCGCAAGTACGGCATCGTGCGCTGTCCCTCACTCGACGACCTGTTGGAAACCACCCTCGCCTTCAGCCAGGGCCGCTTGCCGAAGGGCGGCCGCATCGCCATGGCCTGCTATTCGGGCGGGGCCAAGGGTCTCGTGCTCGACTATGCCAGCGACGAAGGCGCGGAGATGGCGCCTCTCACGCCCGAAACCCGGGCGAAACTGCCTGGCATGATCGATCCCGGGCTCGTCGGGGAGAACCCGCTGGACGTGGGACCGACCGTCGGGGTGCAGGCGGCAAAGTTCGCTGAAATCTGCAAAGTCGTCTGCGCGGACCCGACCGTCGACCTCGTCACGATTTAGGGGCTGATGCCGGTCAACCCAGCGGATCCCTACAACCCGGAGCCATTGCGCGGCGTCGCCGCCTCAACCGACAAGCCTACCCTCGCCTTCGGGCGGATCGCGCAAAACGCCTCCGACGTCAGCCGGAGGTTTCAGATCGAAACCGGCGTGCCTTTCATCCACGGGCTTCCCGAGACCGTGCGCGCGTTGCAGGGGCTGGTCCGATATGCCGCGGCGCGGCGGCGCGGTGCTCCGGCAATGGCAGAGCCGCGAGGACGCGCGGAGAACCTGGATGGTGCGGCCTTCGATGCGTTGCTCGCAGCACACGGGCTGGCGATACCGAAGGGTTCACTCGGCACGACTCCGGACGACGCGGCTGCACTAGCCACCGGCATCGGCTTTCCGGTCGCGGTGAAAATCGTTTCCCCCGCAGCGAGCCACAAGACCGAGGTCGGCGGCGTCACTCTCGGGCTCACCGATGCGGCGGTGGTGCGCGCCGCCGCGCAAGCGATGACCAAACGGTTAGCCGGCCACGACCCACGCGCGCGCGTAGACGGATTCCTGGTGCAGGAAATGGTCGCGGGGATCGAGATGATCCTGGGTGTGCGCGAAGACCCACAGTTCGGACCATTCATGCTGGTCGGGCTTGGCGGCGTGACGGTCGAAGCGATGAAAGATGTCGCGATCCGCCTCCTCCCGATCGACGAGGACACCGCGCGCGACACGATCCGCTCATTGCGCGGCGCGGCGTTGCTCGGCGAATTCCGCGGCCGGCCGGAGCGCGACACTGAAGCTGTGGTGCGCGCCATGGTCGGACTTTCCCGCTTGTTCCTCGATCACCGGCCTTGGCTGTCCGATCTGGAGATCAATCCGCTGATCGTGCTTGGCAAGACCGAGGGCGTGCGCGCCGTCGACGTTCGGGTGGTCCGCCGCTCGCCATAGGAGTTCATCGCATGGATGCAGTGTCTGCCCCAGACGGCCTGAACTTCGAGCTACCGGAAGAAATCCGGATGCTCAAGGACACCGTCCGCAAATTCGTCGACCGCGAGTTGATCCCGATCGAGCGGACCGCGCGCCACAACAACAAGCTCAAGCCCGAGGTTCGCACGCATCTCGCCGCCAAGGCCAGGGAGCTGGGGCTGAGCGGCTATGATGTGCCGCAGGAATACGGCGGGCTTGGTATGGGACTGATCGCCAAGGTCACGGTGTGGGCCGAGCTTGGCCGCACCATCGCCCTGCCCTCGCGCGGTGTCGACGTGTTCGGCCCGAGCGTCAGCCCGATTCTCTATCATCTCAACGACGAGCAGAAGCAGAAATACCTTTTGCCAACAATCAAAGGCGAGTTGAACTGGTGCCTGGCGCAGACCGAACCCGATGCCGGCGGCGATCCCGGCGGCATGCGCACGACCGCGGTGCGTCACGGCGACCACTACGTCATCAACGGCACGAAGCGCTTCATCACCGGCGCCGACGATGCCCATTTCACGCAGTTGATCGCTGCGACCGACCGTTCCAAAGGCTCGCACGGCGGAATATCCGCATTCATCGTGGATATGAAATCGCCGGGCGTCCGGCTGCTGCGAGCCCAGGAACTCGTGATCGATGACCGCCCGTGGGAGATCGCTTTCGAGGACGTCAAAGTGCCGGTCGAAAACCGCATCGGCGAGGAAGGCGACGGCTTCAGGCACGCGCAGCACTGGCTCAGTGTCGGGCGGATTCGGCACGGCGCCCGCAGCATGGGTGTGATCGAGCGCTGCCTCGAGCTCGGCACACAACATGCCAAGCAGCGCGTGACCTTCGGCAAGCCGCTGGCGGAGCGTCAGGCGGTGCAATGGATGCTGGCGGAAAGCTTCATGGAGCTGCATCAGCTTCGATTGATGGTCTACGATGCCGCCTGGAAATACGACCAGGGACGTGACATCCGTACCGAGGCCTATATGGCGAAGATTTTCGGCGACACCCAGTCGTTCCACGCCGCCGATCGCTGCATGGAAATTCACGGCGGCATGGGGCTGGCCACGGATCTGCCGATCGAAAAATTCTGGCGCGACCAGCGCAGCATGATGATCACCGAAGGCCCGATCGAGATTCTCAAAATGGCTCTCGCGCGGCACGTGCTGCGCACCTATGAATGACGACGCACATTCACTCGAAAAATTGGAAACTGGAGGACGACGCTCATGGCTGAATACAAATATGAATGCGCAAAGGTGCGAATCCACGACGGCATCGCCTGGCTCACTATGAACCGTCCGGACAAGCGCAACGCCATGAGCCCGCAGCTTCACTACGATATGGACGATGCGCTGGCGCGCCTCGAAGTGGATGAGGATGTCAGAGTCGTGGTTGTCGGCGGCGAAGGCGGCAATTTCAGCGCCGGACAGGACCTGCAGAAATTCTTCCGCGATCTCGAACGCAATCCCGGCGAGCGCAAAAAAGCAGCCGCGGCCGCAAACCGTTGGCGCTGGGAGCGGCTTCTCAACTACGACAAGCCGACCATCGCCATGATCCAGGGCTTCTGCGTCGGCGGCGCGTTCATGCAATTGCTGGGCTGCGATTTCGCCATCGCCGCCGAGGACGCCACGTTTTCACTGTCCGAGGTGAACTGGGGCATCCTGCCCGGCGCGCTCGTTTCCAAGGTTGTGGCGGACGCGGTGCTGCCGCGCCATGCGCTCTACTATGCATGCCTCGGCGAGCCGTTCGACGGCAAGGAAGCCGCGCGCATCGGTATGATCAACTCCGCCGTTCCGGCCAAGAAGCTGGAACACGCGGTCACCGACCTTGCCGAACGGCTGATGAAAAAGAGCCCGGCGGTGTTGCGCGCCACCAAGCACGCCATCCGGCACGTGCGTACGATGGATGTGCCGCAAGCCTACGACTACCTCGCCGCCAAGGGACAAGCGATCAAGGCCGGCGACAAGGAGGATTCCTACAACACCGGCTTGCGGCAATTCCTCGACGAGAAGTCCTATAAGCCGACCTTCGAGCCGTTCAAACTCGGAACGATGCTCACCGATCAGCGGTCTGCGAAAAAATAGCGGCGCGGCGCTCATGCGAGCGTCGTCATGACGAAGGGATGCGCGCAGTTTGGGAGGATAGTCGATGATACGGGCAATATCGTTCGTCCTTGGATTCCTCATACTGACCGCCATCGTTCCGGATAACGCGCAAGCCCAACTCTACAAGGGCAAGACGATCACCATGATCGTCAATTATCCCGCTGGCGGGCCGACCGATCTCGAAGGCCGGATCGTGGCGCTGCATCTGCCGGCGCACATTCCCGGCAGTCCAACCATCGTCGTGAAGAACGTCGGCGGCGCCGGCGGCCTGATCGGCAGCAATCAGCTCGGAGAATCCGCGCCGAACGGCGAATCGATTGGATTTTTCACGCTGGATGTGCCCGGCCAACTGATCGGGAACTCGGCGTTGCGCACGCACTATTCCGACTTTGTGCTGATCGCGGGCGTCGAGAGCCCACTGGTCGTATACATCCGCAAGGACACGCCGCCGGGAATCAATGTCGCAGCCGACTTGATCAAGGCACAGGAATTTAAGGCGCTGTCGCTGAACGCGCAGAACACCAACACGCTCAATCAGACCCTCGCGCTCGATCTGCTGGGGGTAAAGCATCACGCGATACCGGCCTACCGTGGCTTGAAAGAAGTCGAGACGGCGATCCTGCAGAACATCGGACAATTGGCAAATTCATCGCTCTCGGGCTGGAGCGGCTCGGTCGAGCCGACCATGGGACACGTCGTAATGCCGTTATGGCAGCTATCGCCGCGCAAGAACGGCCGCTACCCACGCAGCAAGGCGCTCCCCAATTTGCAGACGTTTGAGGAGTTTTATGCGTCGGTCTATCCCAACAAGCCGCTCGCCGGCGACTTCAAGTACCAGGCGTTGCGCGCGATCGGCGATCCGCAGCTCGCAATGTTCCGGGTGGCGATGATGCCGCCGAAATCGTCGGCCGAGGCCGTTGCCACGATGCGCGCGGCGTTCGCGGAGATGTGGAAGAGCCCGCAATTTCTTGCGGACTACTCCAAGGTCATCAAGACGGAGCCGATCCTGGTCACCGGCGCCGAGGGTCAGGAGGTGCTGAACGGACTCGCCAGCGTCCCGACCGAGATCAAGGACTTTCTCCTCCAATACACCAACGCCATGACCAACAGGTAGCGGCGGCCTCAGTGCGCATGCGAGCGCCCTCACCCCGAGGCAAATGACCAGCAGCTTTCAAGATAGCCGCACAGACAAACAACGTTGGCTAAGCAGGCGACCAGGAGGCCCCAGAATAGCGTGCTTTCCTGCATGACTGGCTCCTCGGCCAGAGAATCGCATTGGCAATGCGATGATTTGAACGAGGAGCAGCGGAAGAGTCCCAAACTTTGTTTTTGAGCCGGCGGTGGCGGAATTCACCTTCCGTTTACGATTGAGGCGGATCTGTCAATTCTCGGACCTTACGGATAGCCCGGAAACGTGCCGTGCGAGCCGAAACCCCAGTAGTTGCGCAGCGTCTCCTTCGGCCACACCTTCGGCACCTGCGGCCGGTCCTGATGCCACGGCCGCGGATCGAAATAGCCAAGCGTCTCGTCCTTCATCTGGTCCATCTCGCAATACAGCTCGACACGGATGTTGTCGGCATTGCGGTGATAGGCGGCGACGTTGTGGCCGATGATGTGGCGGCCGGGTCCCCACACTAACTCGATGTTGTTCTTGCCGAGGAAGTCGCAGGCGCGGTGGATTTCCGGCCAGTCCTTCACCTCGAAGGCGATGTGATGAAGCTGCGGTACGGCATCGCGGACAAAATTGACGGTGTGATGATCGGGGCCGCAGCGCAGGAACGCGAAGGTGTCGGTATGCCAGTCCGACACCCGGAAGCCCATCACCTCGGTGTAGAACTTCACCATCTTCTGCACGTCGTCGACCCGATGCGCGACATGGCCGAGCTTGAGCGGCGTGATCGTGGCCTGCTTCCCGTCGTCCCTGGCGAATACGTAATCGGAATAGAGTTCGATCACCGTCCCCTTGAGGTCGATGAAGGTCAAAGCCCGGGCCGCACCCGGCGAAATGCCGTTGCGCTGCTCGCTCTTGATGCCGTAGCCGGACAGTTCGCGCCCGTAGGCGGCGAAGTCGGCATCCGGCGCGACCTGGAATGAAAGCCGCGTCAACGCCGGCTTGTCGCCGCGCTCAAGCGAAATTGCCTCGAACCCGGTTCTGGTCGCCAGGAACGCCCGATTCTTGTCGCGCTCGGTGACGATCAGGCCCATCACGTCGGAATAATACGCGACCTCGCGATCGAGATCGGGCGTGGTGAAGGTCGCGTGTCCGACGCGGCGAACGTCGATCATGGGACGATTTGGATCATGCCTGGTGTGCCCGCACCTGGATCTTCAACTCGCCGAGTTGCGGCAGCGAGTTCATTCGCACCCAGTCGCCGGGTTTGACCGGGCCGACACCTTCCGGCGTGCCGGTGAAGTAAAGGTCGCCTGGATAAAGCGTGTAGAACTTCGAGGCGAACTCGATCAGCTTCGGGATGTCGAAGATGAGATAGCTCGTGTTGCTGTCCTGCCGCTTCTCGTCGTTCACGTGCAGCGTGAACGGTACGTCGGCGGGATTGGGCAACTCGTCGGCCGTGATCATCCATGGTCCGAGGACGGTGTACCCGTCGATGGATTTCCGGAAGCTGCGGTCTTCCTGGCCACGTGCGGTCATATCGAAGCCGAGCGAATAGCCGGCGATGTACTCGTAGGCCTTCTCCTTCGGGATATCGCTGCCCTGCTTGCCGATGATCAGCACGAGCTCGGCCTCGTGATCGTTGCGGCGGTCGGGGAAGCGCATCGGAATGCCCTCGGAAGGCCCGACCAGCGAGGTATTGGACTTCAAAAAGATGCCGGCCTTCTCGATGTCCGGCGAGAACCGCGCCAGACCCGGAATGGTATCGCGGAACTTCTGCATCTCCTCGACGTGCTTGGCATAGTTGGTTGGCGCCGCAATGATTTTCGGCGGCTTGGCCACCGGCGACAACAGCTTCACCTGCGAGATCGCTTTGCCGGGCGAGGACTTCGCCATCTGCTCAAGCTTGTCGCGCCACTTCGGCAACGCCGCAACCACCGGGTCGACCTTCGCCGTGTAAGGCGTGGAAGCCCTGATCTCGGTTTGCGCCTGTGTTACGTCGTGGACCTTGTCCCCGATCACAACACCGAGCCGGTCATCGTCATAGCGGCAAAGCTTCATTGTTCAGTTCTCCCTTGGGCGCGCATGTTGGGCGCATTTGTTCGCCGGACATTAGCGCAAAAGCAACAGTTGTTGGAATGCCCGCCAGCCATTTCGTTGGACGCGCTATTCGATGCCGACAGCGCCGGCCTCCTGTACGATCTTGCTCCAGCGAGCCGTCTCGGAGCCCACGTAGCGATGCAGCTCCTCGGGCGGTGGGCTATCCACGGGGATCATACCCAGCCGCGCGATCTGATCGCGGACCTCGGGTTGCGCCAGGATTGCTTTCAACTCGCCGTGCAGCTTGCCGAGAACGTCCGGCGGCAGGCCCGCGCGCGTCACCATCATCAGCCACGCAACGGCCTCATAGCCGGGCACGCCGGCTTCCGCCAGCGTCGGAATCTCGCTCGCCGTCGGCACGCGGGAGGCCGACGTCACGCCGAGCGCGCGGAGCTTGCCGTCGCGGACCAACGGCAGCGCCGGCGATAGATCGCTGAACATGTAGTTGAGATGCCCGCCCAGCACGTCGTTCAGCGGCTGCACCATGCTCTTGTAGGGCACATGCGTGACCTCGACGCCGGTCTGCATCTTGAACAGCTCGGCGAACAGGTGCGACGCCGTTCCGGTACCCGAAGTGCCGAAGCTCAAGCTGCCGGGCTTGTCCTTGGCGAGCCTCACCAGATCGGCCGCCGTCTGTGCCGGTGACGACGGGTTGACCACGAGCACAAACGGCACGCGTGCGTAGAGCACGACCGGCATCAAATCCTTCAAGGGATCGAACGGCAACGTTTTGTAGATGCTTGAGTTGATCGCCATGGTCGAAGATGTCGCCATCAGGAGCGTGTAGCCGTCGGGTGCTGCACGCGCGGCCGCGGCCGCGCCGATGTTGGTCCCCGCGCCGGGGCGGTTCTCGATCACGAACGGCTTGCCGAGGCGCTGCTCCAGCTTCGGCGCAACCAGGCGCGCCACCATTTCCATGCCGCCACCCGGGCCGGTCGGCACCACGATCGTCACCGGGCGGGTCGGATACTCCTGCGCACGCGCCGTCATTCCAGCTACAGCGGCGAACCCCATCACCGCGGCAAGCGCACGCACAACAATCATGATCAGGCTCCATTGCGGCACCACGGCTACACCATGAAGTCTTTGTTGTCCTCGATGCCGAACAGGAATGCGCCGTAGCTGCGGCCGAGTTGCTCGAACTGATTGGAGATATGCTGCCGGGCGACGTTGATGTCCGACAATATCCGGCCGAACGGCAACTCGGATGCGATACCCGCTGTTCCGGCAGCCTTGAACAGCCGCGACGCCAACAGGCTGCACCGTTCCGCCACCACGGCGTTGTGGAATTTGTACTCGACGCGCTGCTTGAGCGGCGGCATCTCGCCGCGAGCAGCATATTCTTCGAGCGCCTTGAAGTTCCGCCGCAGCACGGTTTTCATTTCGTCAATGGCGACTGCCGTCTCAGCACAAAGCAATTGCACCACCGCATCCGCCGACGCGGGCGTGCCGGTGCTTCGGCCGATGCGCTTCTTGCCGTAATCGAGATAGGCATCGAGCATCGCCTGCAGCGCGCCGATCGCGCCGGTCGACACGCCGCGCGGAAACACCTGCCCCACCGGCAGCCGGTAGAGCGGTGAGGTGTTCAGCGCCAGGCCCGGCCCGAAGCCGCGCAAATTGTCGGAATATTTCTGGGTCCGGTATTCCGGCACAAACGCATCCTCGATCACGATATCGTGGCTGCCGGTGCCCTTGAGGCCCGGCACGTACCAGGTGTCGACGATCTCGTAGTCGCTCATCGGAATGACGAAGATGCGCCGGTCGTCGGGCTTTCCTTCCACGGCGCCGCCCAGGAACGCCCATTCGCAGTGCTCGCAGCCGCTGGCATATTTCCAGCGTCCGCTGATACGAAAGCCGCCGTCGGCAGGTTTCGCCACGCCGCTCGGCATCAGCGAAGAGCAAATCAGCGTATTGTCGTCCTTGCCCCAGATGTCCTTCGCCGCCCGGTCGTCTAGCAGCGCGACGAACCAGGGATGCACGCCGACCACGCCATAGACCCAGGCGACCGACATGTCGCCCTCGCCCAGGGCCATCTGCGCTTCGAAATACGTGACAATGTCGAGCTCGTAGCCGCCCCAGCGCTTCGGCTGGAGCACCTTGAACAGCCCGGTCGCCTGCATGTCAGCAATCGTTTGTTTCGACAGCCGCCGATCGGCCTCACCCCGAGCTGCCCGCTCGCGCAGCACGGGGATCATTGCACGCGTCCGCGCGATCATCTCCGCTGCGGAGGGAATTTTGGCGGCTTGTTCTTTCGCCAGCACGCGCTTGCTTCCAGTTCAGCCATCTGGATTGGAAACGGTCATGCTGCCTTGGGCGGGGTTCGGCGGCAAGCGTCCCGGTGGCCCTTTTTCGTTCGCTCCATCCGTGCGATCACTCAGCCATGAAAGCATTCCGCTTCGACCGGCATGGCGGGCCTGAGGTGCTGCGCCTCGAAGACGTGCCGCTGCCCGAGCCCGGTCCCGGCGAGGTGCGTATCCGGCACACCGCCGTCGCGCTCAACTTCCGCGACATACTGGTGCGGCGCGGCCAGCACGCGGTCAAGTCGTTTCCCTCCGGGGTCGGCACCGAAAGCGCCGGCGTGATCGACGCCGTGGGCGAAGGCGTCTCCGATCTCGCGGCAGGCGACCGCGTTGCCACGGTCTGCCGGCCCGACTGCGCCTACGCCGAAGCGCGTATCGCGCCGGCCGCGCGCGTCGTCAAGCTGCCGGGCGGCATCGACGAACGCACCGCCGCTTCGATGATGGTTCGCGGCATGACCGCGCGCTATCTCCTCCACGCTACCTATAAAGTGAAGCCCGGCGATGCCATCGTGATCCACGCAGCGGCCGGCGGCGTCGGCCTTATCGTCAGTCAATGGGCCAAGCATCTCGGCGCCACCGTCATCGGCACGGTCGGCAGCGACGACAAGGCCGAGGTCGCCCGTGCCCACGGCTGCGAGCACGTGTTGCGGTACGATAATTTCGCCGAACAGGTACGCGAGATCACCGGCGGCAAGGGCGTTGCGGTGGTCTATGACTCGATCGGCAAGACTACGTTCGATAATTCGCTCAAGTGTCTTCGCCCACTCGGCGTTCTGGCCGCGTTCGGCGAATCCTCCGGCGATCCGCCGCCGGTGTCGGTGCGCCAGCTCGGTAATATGGGCTCGCTGTTCGTCACCCATCCGAGCCTGATCGATTACACCGCCACCCGGGCAGACCTGCTGGAAACCACCAACGACCTGTTCGTCATGGTCGCCAGCGGCAAGATCAAGATCGACATCACCCGGAGCTATCCGCTAGGCGAGGCCGCGGCGGCACATCGCGACGTCGAGGCGCGCAAGACCAAGGGCTCGGTCGTCCTGATCCCTTGAGGCGCGCCGGGTGTTCCGGCAGATTGGCGATGATGCCGCTGACCACTCGCCAACAGTTCCGCGCCATGCTCAAGCCCGGCGCCGCTTTGATCCTGCCGGGCGTCGCCAATGCGCTTGCGGCCCGCGTGGCCGCCGATTGCGGCTTCGGCGCGGCCTATGTGACCGGAGCCGGCATCGCCAACAGCTTCCTCGGTATTCCGGACAACGGCCTCGTCACGCTCACCGAGCTTGCCGACCACGTCGTGGCGATCCGCGGAGTGTTTGCCGGCCCTCTGATGGTCGATGCCGACACCGGCTTCGGCAATGCGCTCAACATGCACCGCACCATCCAGGTGTTGGAGCGCGCCGGCGCCGATGCAATCCAGATCGAGGACCAGGTATTTCCCAAGCGCTGCGGCCATTTCGAAGGCAAGGAGGTCATTTCCGCCGGCGAGATGGTGCAGAAAATCAAAGCCGCGGTGGACGCCCGCACCGACCTCGATCTGATCATCGTCGCGCGCACCGACGCCACCGCGGTCGAAGGCTTCAACTCGGCCATGGACCGGGCGCATGCCTTCCGCGAAGCCGGCGCCGATGTGGGTTTCGTCGAGGCGCCCACCACGCCCGAGCAGATCGCAGCGATCGGCCAATTGCCGTGGCCGCAGCTTGCCAACATCGTCATCGGCGGCAAGACCCCGGAGCAGCCGAACGACGAGCTGAAAAAGCTGGGCTTTGCCGGCGTGCTCTATGCCAACACCGCACTGCAGGCCGCGATGCTGGGCATGCAGCGCGCGCTGGGACATTTGAAACAGAACGGGCAGATGGGCAACGCCACCGACCTCTTGGCAAGCTTTGCCGAACGCCAGCGACTCGTTGACATCGCGGCCTTCCAAGCGATGGAGAAGAAATACAAATGAGTGCGCGGGTGCCGGTGCTGATTGTCGGCGGCGGTCCGGTGGGCTTGGCGCTCGCGGGCGAGCTCGGCTGGCGCGGCGTACCCTGCACGCTGATCGAGAAGACCGACGGCACCATCGAGCAGCCGAAGATGGACCTGGTTGGCATCCGCACCATGGAATTCTGCCGGCGCTGGGGCATCCTCGACTGGGTCCGTGATGCGCCTTACCCGCTCGACTATCCGCAGGACTACATCTACGTCACCGGGTTGAACGGCTACGAGCTGGCCCGCGAGCCGTTTCCTGGGCGCGGCTTCGAGCCGTGTCCGCCTGAGAGCCCGCAGAAGCGCGAACGCGTGCCGCAGGACATGTTCGACCCGATCCTGCGGCGGTTCGCGGAACGATCCTCCCTGGCGACGCTGCGCTACAACTGCGAGCTCATCGCATTTCAGGAGAGCCCCGAGGGAGTACGCGCCGAGGTTCGCGATACGACCACTGGAGAGACCGGAATTATCGAAGCCGACTATTTGATCGGCACCGATGGCGGCGCCAGCACCGTGCGCGAGCAGCTCGCCATCGGCATGAGCGGCAACCCGGCATTGACCTACACCACCAATGTCATGTTCCTGTGCGCGAACTTTCAGCATCTGCACGACAAGGGCCTGGGTTACCGCTTCATCTTCATCGGACCGGAGGGCACGTGGCTGACCATTGTCGCGGTCAACGGCGGCGACCGCTTCCGCATGTCGATCGTCGGCTCGCCGCAGAAGATCAACCACACCGAGGACGATATCCACGCGGCATTGAAACGCGCGATGGGCCGCGATTTCGACTATGAAATCCTCTCGGTGATGCGCTGGGTGCGCCGTGAGCTCGTTGCCGACCGCTACGGCACCGAACGCATCTTCATTGCCGGCGACGCCGCCCACCTAATGTCGCCGACCGGCGGCTTCGGCATGAACACCGGCATCGGCGACGCAGTCGATCTCGGCTGGAAGCTCGAAGCCGTGTTGAAGGGCTGGGGCGGCTCTGATCTGCTCCGCTCCTACGAGGCGGAGCGGCGGCCGGTGGGCTTGCGCAACGTCGCCGAGGCGAGCGGCAATCTGCGCCGCATGCTGTCGACCCGCGAACGGCTGCCCGGGCCCGAGATATTCCAATCCGGCGCAGCCAGCGACGCCGCGCGAAAGGAATACGGCGAGTGGTTCGCCGCAATCATGCGGCACGAATGGTTCGCCAACGGTGTGATGCTCGGCTACCGCTACGACGGCTCGCCAATCGTCTGGTCCGACGGCACGCCGGCGCCGCCCGATCCGTCGCATCCGTATACGCAGACCGCCCGGCCCGGCGCGCGCGCTCCGCATGTCTGGCTCGACGACGGCCGCTCCACTCTCGATCTGTTCGGCCGCGGCTTTGTGCTGCTTCGTCTCGGCAACAATCCGCTGTCTACGGCACGCATCGAGCGGGCGGCGCAGCAGAGCAGTATGCCGCTGAACTGTATCGAGATCGATAAGCCGGAGGTCCTGTCGGCTTATGAGCGCCGCCTGGTGCTGGTGCGGCCCGACGGCCACGTCGCTTGGCGCGCCGATGCCGAGCCCGCCGACGTCGGCGGGCTGATCGACGTCATTCGCGGACAAGGCAACGAATTGAAACAACAAAAGCTGGGAAGAAACACATGACCGTCAAATTGCGCGAAAAGCTCATCCACGGCGGCCGCGTCCTCGTCGACGAAGGCCAGGGCGATTACGTCTGGGGCCACATTTCGGCGCGCCTGCCTGATAATCCCAACCGCTTCCTGATGAAGCCCGGCTGCATCGGCATCGAGGAGATGACCGAAGACAACATCATCACCGTGGACATCGACGGTGAAAAAATTGCCGGCGATTGGCCGCGCCACAACGAGGTCTATATCCATTCGGAGGTGATGCGGGCGCGGCCGGATATCAATTGCGTGATCCACACCCATCCGGAGCACGCCATCGCCTTCTCCTCGCTCGGCAAAGAGCTCCAGCCGATGAGCAACGACGGCACCATGTTCTCGGTCGGGGTGCCTATCTTTTCCGAAACCACCGACCTGATCACCGACCAGCCGCGCGGCAAGGCGGTGGCGAAGTGCATGGGGCAAGGCAACGTCGTGATCCTGCGCAACCACGGCATCGTCACGGCCGGCACTACGATCGAACACGCGGTGTTCCTGGCGATCAAGCTCGAGCGCGCCTGCCGCATTCAGATGCTGGCGGAACAGGCCGGCGGACCGAAGCTGTTCGTCAAGGGCGAGGAACTGGCCGCCAAGCGCAGCCGTACCAACCGTGGCGACTCGCAAGGCAACGCCTTCAGCTACCTGGTTCGCCGCTGGCACCTGCGCTGCAACTGCGAGGTGCCGAAGGAATATCGCGCGACGCTCGATAACTTCGACCGCACCGGATACAAGAAAGGCTAGCGGCCGCTCAGCCAACGCGGCGCGACAAGGTCGACGTCGAAGTCGAGGCTCGCGCCGACGAAATATCTATCGGAAGTTCTAGTCACGTTCGACGTCCGGTTTTCGTATCCGGCGAGCAGCTTGGCGCTGACGTTGTCGTCGAATACATATTTCAAGCCGCCGACGATGGCGAGCCGCGTGTCGCGACGGCCGGATTCGCTGCCGACATACTCGGAATAGCGAATCCGCTGCGACGCGACGACCCACAACTTTTCGAACAGCCGCGCTCGACCTCGATCCCCGTGCCGTAGCTGTAGCGCTCCACCGAGAACGCCTCGTCGAGCCGCATCGAAAGCGTCGCTGCCGACGTCATTTTGATATCCTTGTTGGCGATCCAGACATAGCGCGCAAACACGTTAGTGTCGTTGGCGATATTTGTCGTTTCGCCGAAAACGTTAGCGAAGTAGTGAGTGTGCTCGAAGCTTGCGCCCGTGATGAGCGCGCCCCACCGCTTAACCAGATTGCCGCCGACGCTCGCAAACGTGTTGTCGCCGTCGCGAAAACTGCCGAGTTGATTGTGGCCGCCGCCGGTAAAGACTGACGCGTTCAGATCGGACGGCAGATGAGCCGTTCCCTTCACCTCAAAAAAGGGCGCACCGGTCAGGGTGCTTTGCCGCGACGTGCCCCTGACGGTTTCAATGTATTGCAGCGGGAATGAGCCCTCAGCGCGCAACTCGAACGGGACCGCCTGCTCGGCGCCCTGAACGGCCGCCGCAAGCCCGATCGCCGCAGCCAGACCGAGCCCCAGCCGCCCTGCCCTGACGATGACTGCAGCCGCCAATTTGCCCGCAACGACTTCGCGCAACCCGGCGCGAACGGCACGCGCCGCCAGGCTGCTGTCCAAAAACTGACGCGGTGAAAGAAAAACGCCCCACAGGCCGATCCCCGCCCACCAACCGGCGCGCAGAGAATCGCTATTCTTTGGATTTCAGGCTGGAGCCGAAATCGTTAACGAGAGGTTAATCGCGGAGCCGGCGGTTCACACCCTGGCGCTATTTGTCGATCTTGACGCCGACATCCGCCACGAGTTTGCGATACTTCTCGTAATCCCGCCGGATCAGGTCGTTGAAATTCGCAGGCGAAAGGACCAGCGGCTCGAGCTTGCCGGTGACATTGAGTTTTTGCACCAGCTCAGGCTCGGCCAGCGCGCTCTGCACCGCGGTGCGCAGACGCGTCACGATCTGCTCGGGCAGTCCCGGCGGGCCAAACACGCCAAGCCAGATCGTCAAGTCATAACCGGGATAGAACTCAGCGATCGACGGCATGTCCGGAAACATCGGCGAGCGCTTCTTGCCGGTGGTCGCAAGGCCGCGAAGCGTACCGGCCTGTAAGAGCCCGGCGTTGGAGGCTCCCGCCAGCACCACCTGGGTCTCGCCTGCCACCGTCGCCATGCCGGCCGGCGCCCCGCCGCGATACGGCACATGCAGCAAGTCGATGCCGGCGCGCTGCTTGAGCATTTCGATGCCGAGCTGATGCTGGCTGCCGTTGCCGCCCGAGGCATAGGCGAGCGGCGGCTTTTGCTTTCGGGCATGTTCGATGAGCTCCGGGAGGGTATTCGCCGGCACGCTTGGATTGACCGCCAGGAAGAACTGGTTGGACGCCACGCTCGCGACCGGCAGCAGGTCCTTGAGCATGTCGATCGGCATCGACGAATAGACGTGCGGATTGATGGTTATCAGGCTGTCCGCGGCCATGATCAGCGTGTAGCCGTCGGGCTCCGCGCGGGCGGTCATTTCAGCAGCGACATTGCCGTTGGCGCCGGAGCGATTTTCGATGAAGAACGACTGCCCCATCGTCTCGGTCAGGCGCTGCGCCAGAAGCCGCCCGGCGATGTCGGGCGCGCCGCCCGGCGGGATTGTCACCAGGACCTTGACCGGCCGCGTCGGGTACTGCTGGGCGCAAACCTGCCCCGTGCAGATCGACACCAGCACCAGCGCCGCAAGACCGATCGCCCATCGATGCATCGTCATCTCCAAATTGCCGCGAGACTACCCAGCGAATGGGCGGCAGGGAAGTCGTTGGGCTTGCGACACAACGCGCTTGCCAATAGCGTCCGCGAACAACACCAGGGAGGAACAACATGGCACTCAAGGTTCGCCGCGTGATCACCGGCCACGACAGCAATGGCAAGGCAATCGTCAAGATCGACGAAGTGGTGAGCAAGCTGAAGGAAGGAAGGCCGGGCGCCATGGTTGCGCCGATCTGGACCACGGAAGGCTTTCCCGTGAACAACGACGGCCAGGACGACGCCGCGACCCGCCAGGTCGGCACAACGCTTGCCGGCGGCACGATCTTGCGCGTCGTCGAATTCAGCCCCGGTGTGCAATCGCGCAACCACCGCACCGATTCGATCGACTACGCCATCATTATGTCCGGCGAGATCGACATGGAGATGGACGGCACGATGATCCATCTCAAGGCCGGCGACGTGCTGGTGCAGCGCGGCACGATCCACAACTGGATCAACACCGGCACGGGCCCTTGCGTGATCGCCTTCGCGCTGATCGACGGCAAGCCGATCAACGCCGGCGGCAAGGTGCTCAACGCGGTGGGATGAACATCACCGCAGTCTCTTTACCTCTCCCCGCAAGCGGGGAGAGGTAGCGCGCGCTGCGGCCTCGTTCCTACTTCACCAGCATCACGATCGCTTCAGCCTCGAACAGCGCGTCGGGCCGCGCCAGCGCCGTTACCCCGACCGTGGTGCTGGCCGGCGGCTGCGAGACGTTGACGTACTTGTCACGTACCTCGCGGTAGAGTGGCAGGTTGGTCTTGATGTCGACCAGGTAGTTGTTGAGCTTGACCACGTCCTCGAAGCTCGCTCCGACCGCGGCGAGTGCCGCCTTGAGGTTCTCGAACGCCTGCACCACCTGGGCCCGGAAGTCGCCGGCGATATCGCCGTTTGGCTTGAGCCCTAGTTGGCCCGCGATATAGATGATCCGGCCTGGACCGGTGATTTCGACCACATGGCTGTAGCCACCGGGCTTGGCGATCGCCGGGGGATTCATAAACCGCGCGTTGGAAGCCATATCATGCCACCGAATTGGTCGGACCGCCGCCCTATGCGGCGCCCGCAGCCCACTATAGCGGCAACGGCACGGTCGCTCGCAACCGATATTAACCGGTCCAGTTCGATGATCGGCTGAATTGCCTGGACGTTTGTGTCCGCCAATTGACCCAAAATGCGATGCCCGCAGCAGCTTCCGCCTCAACGAAGACCGATGCAGCCGCCGCCCCCGAACGAGCGCCGCGCGGCGCTTGCGTTCATCATCGATGAGGAAGGCAGCATCCGACAATTCGTCTCACTGATCCTGCAAGGCAGCGGCGTCGATACGATCGAGTTCGTCGACGGTGCTTCGTTCCGCGAAGTGCCGATTGCGCGCCCGCCCGAGCTGGTCTTCCTCAACGTCAATCTGGAGGTGCAGGACGCCGTTGCCTCGATCGAGGCGCTGAGCAAGTCCGGTTTCTCCGGTACTGTCCAATTGATGAGCAGCCGCGGCTCGGCCGTCCTCGATACCGTCAAGCAGGCTGGCGAGCAGATGAAGCTTCGCATGCTACCGGTGCTCTGCCATCCGGAACATGGCGTGCTGCTGCCGGGAAGCTTCATGCCGGGGCCGACGACGCCAGCGTATTGACGCTGGCCGAACAAGCCCTGGTCAGCGCGCTCAGTCGGGGCTGAACTTGTCGCGCTTCGGCGTAAACCTGCGGATCGCCATCAACGTCCCGGTCAAATGCCTGGTCAAGCTGCCGGTCGGGGAGATCGTGCGCTCGCATCGCCCACAGGTAGACAACTGGCCTGGCCTGATGATCGACATCACCGAAGAGCAGATCGTCTCCGAGATCACCCTGGCCAACGATCTGAGCAAAAAATTCGCCGAACACCACGTCAGGCTCGCGATCGACGATTTCGGCAAGGGCTATGCTTCGCTGATGAAGCTGAAGGAGCTTCCATTCGCCGAGATGAAGCTCGATCGCTCGTTCGTGGTCGGCTGCAGCACCGACAAGGTCCAGGCGCCGATTTGCAAGACCGTGATCGACCTTGCTCACAGCTTTGGCGCTCGCGCGGTCGGCATCGGCTTGGAAAAGGCCTCCGACGCGACCGCACTGGTGAGCATGGGCTGCGATCTGGGCCAGGGCTTCCTGTTCGGGCAGCCGATGCCGGAGGAGCGCTTCATCGCGCTGCTCAAGCAGCTCGTCACCCGCGGCTGCTCCCGCGCCCGCGCCTTCCGGGGCCGCTCTTCAGACGGCCTAAACTCGCGCATTGACCGTGGCACGCGGTCCATGCAATTCACAGGCTGATCCGGAGCATAGCGCAGCCCGGTAGCGCACCTCGTTTGGGACGAGGGGGTCGCAGGTTCGAATCCTGCTGCTCCGACCATCTCCTGTAGGGACCACGCCAAGACCATGACAGCCCGTATCTACAAGCCGACCAAGACCGCGATGCAGTCGGGTCAGGCCAAGACCCGCGAGTGGGTGCTCGACTATGAGCCGGAGGAGCCGCGTGTGGTCGAATCACTGATGGGCTGGACCAGTTCGGGCGACATGAAGGGCCAGCTTCGTCTGCAGTTCTCGACCAAGGAGGAAGCCGTCGCCTATGCCGAGCGGCAGGGCATTCCCTACCAGGTGCAGGAGGCCAAACCGGCACAGCGTCACGGCTTGTCCTACGCGGACAATTTTTCGTTCAGCCGGCGCGGGTCTTGGACCCACTGACAGCTCTTGTACTCCCTAACAGCTAGGGCCGTTTTTCCCAATCACTTTGCGGAAACCGCACCACCGCACCTTCAAACGGTGGCCGGGGTTCTGAAACGCCCCGCCCGCATAGAGATTGCCTGCGCCGTCCCATGCCACCGTGTCGACGAACGGCATGGACACCTTGAGCGTGTTCTGGTGCCTCCCGTCGCGGTCGAACAGATGCACGCGGCCCTCGCCGTATTCCGCCACCGCCAGCAACCCGGGACGTAGCGCAATGCCGTCTGGTCCAGCCAGCGGAAAGGCGAATTCGCGGGCTGCGGGAACCTGTGCGAAGTCGATCAGCACCTTTCGCGCTGTGACGCGCAGACGGCTCGCGTCGAGTGTGATCGCGAGCACGCGCCGCGCCAAATGCTCGGACACATAGAGCGTGCGGCTTGCCGGATCGAAGTTGACGCCGTTGGCATAGCGGATTGCCTTTACTACCTCGGTCATCACGCCCATGGCGCTGAGGTGATAGACGCGGCCGGTTGCCGGCGCGTTGAGATCGAACTGGCCGGCATCGGAGAAATACGCCCCGCCCTGCCCGTCGCTCACGGCGGCGTTGGGATCCTGCAATGGCTGCCCATCCCGGTTGGTTGCAAACCGGCGCCCAGTAACGCCTGTGGCCGACACCTCGACCATCGCCCGGCCGAGATGACAGTCGACGATGAAGCCGGCTGGCCCGAACCGCACGATCTGCGTCGGTCCGCAGCCCGGCAGCCGCCAGAACTCGCGCGTGCTACCGTTTTCGATGATGGAGACCCGGTCGGCGCCCATCTCGGTGAAGTACATGCGGCCGTCGTGCCACAGGAGCCCCTCCGGATAGGCTCCCGATGCGACCACCACCGGCTCGGCTCGCGCGCTGCTCGCGAGCAGCAGGATCGCAAGCACGAGCCGCCACGACTTCACGCGTCGGCCCCGCGAAGAAAACGGTCAGTCAGCATCATGACGACGCCGCAGGCGATGGTGACCCCGGCAAAGATCATGGTCAGCGCGCGCGAGCCGAACTCGGGCACCAGTACGAAGGTGGTGACCAGGGTGCCGAGCACGTTACCGATGGTCGAGACGCCATAGACATAGCTGACGACACGCCCGCCGAATGCCACCGAAACGAGAAGAAGCCGCACCGCGAACGGCGTGAACACGCTCATCAGCGTCAGCGGCAACAGCAGCAGCACGGTTGCGGCGAACACGATGCCGGTCATGCCGTCGCCCACGCTGGTCAGCATCCAGGCGAACAGCGGATCGACCCACAAGGGAATGGTGAAAAGATAGACGCCGGCAATCGCCAGCAGTGCGCCGCATAACCGCGGGCTCATGGTGCGGTCGACCAGCGCGCCGCCGATCAGATAGCCGAGCATCAGCGCCACCAGCACGGTCGCGATCAGCGAAGCCCAGGTGTTGATGCCGCCGCCGAAGTACGGATAGAGGTAGCGGCTGCCCAGCATCTCGAAGCCCATCAGGGCAAAGCCGAGGATAAGCGCAAGAACAAGCAACAGAATTCCGCGCAAATGGGAGTGCTGCATCAGCGGGGCGCTTCCGTCTGTTCCTTCCACTTCTCGTTTTTCTGCTCGATGGCACGCATGGTTTCGACCGGCGCGAAATCGTCGGTCAGGACCTTGCCGGTCGGCCGGCTCAGGACACGCCGCTCGGCAGCGAGCTTGGTCAGGTCGTAGCGCAGCTTGTAGCGTTCCTGAACCTTGGCGGCGCGAGCAAGCAGCTCAGCTTGCGGTAGCTGCGGTCCCTCATAGCCCACCGCGACCACGTTGCCACCGCCGTCATACAGATCGACGGAGGGAAACACGCTCTTGAGCGTCGCCGAGGCCGAGTCGAACAGCATGGTCGAGGGCTCGATGTTCTGCACCACCACGCCGCCGGGGTTAAGCCGCGATTTCACCAGCGTGTAGAACTCCTTGGTCAGCAGATGAAAGGGCACGAACGGCCCGCGGTAGGCGTCGATCAGGATGATGTCCCACTTTTCGCTGTCCTTGAGCAGAAAGGCACGGCCGTCGGAAATCACCGCACGAAGCCGGGCGCTTTCCTGGAACCTGAAGTATTTCTTCGCAAGCTCCACCACGTCCTTGTCGAGCTCGATCGCGAGGATGCCGGTATCGGGCAGTGCAGCGCTGAGATAGGACACCGTCCGGCCTCCGCCGAGGCCGATTTCCGCAATGCGTTCAATCTTGGGGGGATAAACCAGACCGAGGGTCATGTATCGGGTGTACTCAACCGAGAGCGCCCCCGGATCCGAAAGCTTCATGCTGCTCTCGGTGTAGTAGCGCTTGTTCTGGCCGAACGTCATGGAGACGTTGTCGGCATCGCCGAAAATGAAGATGTTGTTGTAGAGCAACTCGCGCTTCTCGAGCAGGCCGTGCTCGGCCGCCAAGATCGGTAAGCCAAAGGCCAGCAGCACAAGACTGGCCAGACCGGCAGAGACTCCGGCGCCAGGGCGAACAGCATTTCCGCATCCACAGCTCCACAAGTGCGCCCCAGCAAAACACCGCCCCCTGTGGCCTAAGCCCGGCGCGGTGTCTCATACCCACAAATAGGCAAGCTGTGGCCAAAACACAACGAAAGCGCGGCTGCCGGTGGGCACCGCGCCAAGGGGATGGGAGGAGTTTCTTGATCCGGCGCCTTGAACGGCGCCGGCGGAGGATCAGTGCGAGGCCGGTCCCTGCGGGCCGCCGTCAGGCCGCACCTCTGCCGCCATCAGGCCCTTAGGGCCAGGGCCGAAACGCACCAGCACGGTCTGCCCGGGCCGCAGTTCGGCAAGCCCGAAGCGCCGGAGCGTCTCCATATGCACGAAAATGTCGGGGGTCCCTTCACCACGGGTAAGAAAGCCAAATCCGCGGAGGCGGTTGAACCATTTCACCACCGCCCGCTCAAGCCCGCTGGTCGGCGTCACCGTGACATGGGTGCGGGCCGGTGGAAATGTCGAGGGATGGACCGCCGTCAATTCGTCCATCGAAAGAATTCGGAAGCACTGGTAGCCCTTCGGCCGCTGCAGCACCTCGGCGACCACGCGCGCACCTTCGTAAGCGGTCTGGAAACCGTCGCGCCTCAGGCAGGTCACGTGCAGGAGGATATCCGCACCGCCATTGTCAGGCACGATAAATCCATAGCCTTTGGAAACATCGAACCATTTGATGACCCCGGACAACTCGACGACGGTTGCTGTCTCGTCAGAGACATCACCCGCCGGTTGCGGTCCAAGCCCCAGTCCCTTTGGAAAATCGTCCGACGCCATGACGACGCGGTTGCCCCTGAATTTCGTCTCTTAACGGACGCTGCCGCAAATCTCTTCAATAAAGATAACATTCGCGCTCTCATGGAAAACAAATAAATGCGTTTCCGCAATCGGCGTGTGCTGCGCCTGTGAATAAGATTTGGGAGACGAATCAATGTGCAATGAACGGTGCGAGCACCGCGCCGATGTCATCATGCAGCACGAGGTCGGCGATTTCGTCGAACTCCGTCGCCTCTCGATTGATGATGACGAGCCGCGCATCGTTGCGTTTGGCGGCCAACGGGAAGCCCGCCGCTGGCCAAACCACCAGCGATGAGCCGATTGCGAGGAATAGATCGCACGAGTCAGTGATCTCTTGGGCGCGCCGCATGGCCGCTTCCGGCATCGACTGGCCGAATGACACGGTCGCGGTCTTGATATAGCCGTCGCACACGGTGCATTCCGGCGAACGTCCGCCGCTTTGACCGAGACTTCTGCCTGACCCACGATAATTCGTACCGTTTTCCGCAGTCGAGGCAGTTCGCATAGGTCGTATTGCCGTGCAACTCGACCACGTCTTGGGCCGCAACCCCCGAGACTTGATGGAGATTGTCAATGTTCTGGGTGATGATCCCCGGCGCCTTCCCGGCCTTGTAGAGCGACGCCAGCGCCCGGTGGCCGCGGCCCGGCTTTGCGCCGCCGAACTGCTCCTCCATGGCGAAACGCCGCCGCCAGCTCTCGTCCCGCATGTCCTGGCTGGCCAGGAAGTCCGAGAATTCGATCGGCTTCATCTTGGTCCAGATGCCGCCGGGCGACCTAAAGTCGGGTATCCCACATTCCGTGGATATGCCGGCGCCGGTAAAAGGCACCACAACCGTGGCCTGCTCCACCAGCTCTCGCAGATGCCGAATGCCAGTCTCAAGATCGGGCGCGATCATGTATATATTCCCGGAGTGGCCCGACGGCCGATGTCATCTAAGAGCATACCACGAGGTCACCATGCGATTTCTGCACACCATGCTGCGCGTGCGCAATCTCGATGCGGCGCTGAATTTTTATGTATACCTGCTCGGTCTCCAGGAGGTCCGCCGCCGCGTTGACGACAAGAACAAATACACGCTGGTGTTCCTGGCGGCCCCAGAGGACGTCGCAGGCGCCAAGGCCGCCCTCGACGCCGGCCAGCGAGACGCGCCGATGGTCGAACTCACCTTCAACTGGGACACCGAGGACTACGGCGAGGCGCGCTACTTTGGACATCTCGCCTACGAGGTCGACGACATCTATGCCATCTGTGACAAGCTGCAAAAAGGCGGCGTCACCATCAACCGGCCGCCACGTGACGGCAACATGGCATTCGTGCGCTCGCCCGACCTGCATTCGATCGAACTTTTGCAGAAGGGCAAGCCTCAGCCGCCACGGGAACCCTGGGCCTCGATGCCGAACACCGGGAAATGGTGAGGCGACTTGCCGGTCCGGCCTGAGGCCATTATAGGTCGCTGCTGCCTGCGTCCCCATCGTCTAGCGGTCAGGACATCACCCTTTCACGGTGAAGACCGGGGTTCGATTCCCCGTGGGGACGCCAATAAAATCAATCCTTACGCTTCTGTCCATCCGTGATGTCCAACGCATGTCCGATATGCGGTATGCATCGCGTCGCCTCGACGGGCAAAAATGAAACAAGACCTACCTCTCAGCCCTAGGGGATGAGATGACAAATCCAAGAGACTTTCTCGATCAGTTTGTTTTACCGGCCATCGAGGATTGGCGTTTTAACGCGCACTCGATACGTCATGTCGTAAATGTTGTTTGCGAGCTCGACAATTTAGCGGAGCATTTCATTCTGCATTGCAATTCCTTCCGGCTCGGGCTGCTCGTCCTGCGCCATCGGTAGGTTGCGAACCTTCAACAGCCGCCGAAAGAGCTCTTCCTCCTTCGCCGAGAACTCCATCTCGCTCGCCTCAACTTGCGGCTCGTTCACGAGTTTCGGTGCTGACTCTTTTTGCTTGTGCAAGCTAATATCCGCTGACTGACGGGCCCCTGGTTCGCCGTAATGACGACGCTCGACAAGCCGGCGGATTGCTTCCGATTCGACCGGGCCAAGAGCCCGCCAGCGCCCCGCGCACCCAAAAGCCACCGTTTGCGAACTGCCGTCGAATGTCCGCTATTGGGGGTAAAGCGGACATCGCGACTAAGGGCTGTCATGTCCGCTTTGCGATGGTCGGCATGGGCACTTAGCGGACAACCAACCGCCTCTGAGCTAGGTCCGCTTTTGGGGGTAAAGCGGACATCGCGACTAAGGGCTGTCATGTCCGCTTTTGACCCAAAGCGGACATCAGCCAGCACCGCATGTTGCAGTAGCGAAGCCGGTTTCGAAGCGAATATTGCCTATCGCAGTCGACTGCCGCGCCCTGAACAAATGCGCTCAGGGGGCACGAAGACCAGCCGCTGGCGTAGCCGGAAGAGGTAGCTCGGCGAGCCTGCCTTGGGCCGCCGCGATCACCCCTTTCGCCACGGTTTCCCAGCTGTAGAGGCGCGCCGCCTCGTTCGCCAGCGCCACCCTGGCGCGCTGGCGCTCGGCGGCATCAAGGGTCAGCCACGCCACCAGCTTTGCGGCGATTTCCTCCACGGCTCCAGGACCGATTTCGAACGAGAGGAGCGGCCGCAGATCGTTGGGCAACGCAGGCGCCAGCGTGGTAGTGACTTCTGCCATTCCTGAGTGCCCGGCCGATAGCGGTAGCGCGCCGCACGCCGCGGCCTCCACAGCGACCATCCCGAAAGCCTCGGGGAAGGTGCTTGGCATCACCTGCGCTTCGCATACCGGCAGCAGGCTAGGCAAGTCGTGGTGCTCAATTCGTCCTGTGAAGTGAATGCGCTCTGCGGCCAGAGGTGCGGTTTTCAGCCATGCCTCGCCCGCGCTCGCAAGAAATCTACGCAGATATTTTAGCTCCCCCGGAGGGCCACCCTCGAGCTCGCGTCCCCGAGCTGCGATCTCGCGCAGCGCTTCCAGGTCTCTGCGACCGAGCGCTTCCACGAAGCGGCCTAGAGCTTGCCGGTAGGTCCCAAACCCGACCACAACAAGCCGCGCCTGCGGCACCCGCGCCACCACCAGCGGCCAAGCGGCGAAGAGCAGGTCGACGCCCTTCGACACAATCAGTTTCCCCAAGTAGCTCACGATCCGATCGCGGCGCGGATCGAGCTTCCTCAGTGCCTCCGCAGCGCCAGCCTCGCCTCCCCAAGCAGCGGTCTCGCCGACTGCAAGCCTATCGGCAAGCCGGCTCAAGCCGATGGCAGCCTCGTTATCCGAGCGACGACGGAAGGAGTTCACATCTACTCCCGGCGGTCCAAGCCGCGTCCGCTCGGGCAGCGCGGGCTCGTCGGACAGCACCTCCCACAGACTTTCGGCCGTGTGACGCGAGCCAACTAGCACGCCCGACGCGCCGCGAATCCCCTCCAGCGCGTAGGGCAGAAAGCGCTCCTGGTGCGGCCGAACTGTGTATTCCAACGCGCTGCCGTGGACCTTAACGGCATACGGTGCCCGGCCCGCCAGACCGCGTGCGAGGATGACTGGACCCATCACCAAATGATTGGCCAGTGCGATGTCCGGGGACGGCGCCGCACGGATCGCGTCGACGTTGGCGTCGAGATAATGTTGGAGCGCTGCATCGTCCAGTTGCGGGAAGGGCAACGCATCAAAGCCCTCATATCGATCGGCCACGTACACGGGAAGAATTCGCCCAATGTCGGGCGTGTGGATCGTCACGCCGTCAAGTTTCGGTGCCGTTCGGTCTTGGCAGAACAAGTGCACCTCATGACCCAATCCGGCCAGCGCTCGCGCCAAGTTGGCGTTGTAGATATTGCTGCCGGTGCCGCGCAGCAGGTAGCCGTGGAAAATTAGAATCCGCATGGTGGCTGCTAAAGCTCGGGTTGGTTGGGCTTGATGTCAGATCGGTACCGGTTGCTGCTCAACACCCCATTTAGACCGGTTCACCTACTTGTGTCACCGCAACCGGGTGACCTGCCGGAGCAGGCCCCGATCAAATTCAGGCTTGTGATCAACCTGAAAACGAGCAAGGCGCTCGGCCTCGCGGTGCCGCAGTCTGTGCTCGCGCCCGCCAAAGAGGTGATCGAATAAAGCTATAATTTGCTGCGATGCGAATGTCGCCTATTGGCACAAAGCGGACTTGGCCAATGTCTGCTTTCGGCGGAAGAATGGACATAGCAGCACGGAATTTTCAGTGGGACACTTGCGATAGAAAGCCTAATGATCCTATGGAATGATTTAGTGTCCCACTTTTGCGTAAGCCCTTGATTGCACTGAATTGCCGCGGTCCCCGTGGGGACGCCAAAACAAAATTCTTGTTAGTCCAATGGTTTAGTGGAGTTTGGACCAAGTTAGACGCTCGGACGCGCTTCTGCTTGTACGGCAAATATACGGCAACTCTCGCCGGGAGAGTTGGAGGGATTCCCAGCGAGGTCGGCGCGCGGCGCATGGCTGGGTCGCTTGGCGTAACCAGCGAGCGGAAACAAATTGTGTTGTCCGAAAATGTGTCGATGTCCGAAAAATTATTGATCGGAAAATGCGAGACGCCAACACTTTGCCCCCATTGTGGTCGTTGTCTCGTTGCACATCACGGCAACTCAACACCCTGCGGAACTAGCAGAGAGCACACCACAAATCCCAAACACGCGCCAAAGATTAAGCAAGCGATCAGGGCGAAGATCATCGCATGCATCCCGAATCATCTTGATCGCCTGTAATTCTGATCCCAATTGAGTCCGATGTGAGTCAAACTTGGACAGCATCCTTTCGTTCGACAGTGCTGCTGCCGACAGCCGTGCCGTAAGCTAGAAGTTGTTAACGTGATTCATTCAACGCAGCAAACAACGTCTCTAGGCGAAGTTTATCGCTGTTGCCAAGTTCAAATGCGAGTGGCGGTGATGTCTGCTGTTCAAGCTTTTGGAAGCCGACCGCCAGCGCGTTATAGACAGCCTCTTTATCGATATTTTTGGCGACGGCCTGCTTGAGTAACTCGCGGAGGCGATCGATTTGATCGTCCGGCAACGCAGCGATCTGGCGCCGGCATGAATGGAGCGTCAGTAGATGCTCCAGCATCTCAGACGCGCACGAAACCGGTTTAACGCTATCGACCATGGCAAACCCGGTAGTTAGCTAACGCACCCAGAGTAAAGCACACACCTGCCTTGGGGCGGAAGGCATTCGCGGGTCATTGAACGCGAAAGCGTCCCCTGATGGGTTGCGCTCAAGCGGCGCCGCCATCGCCATGCCCGTAACCGTCAATCGCTTCAAGCCAAAGCTTGGTAAGATCGATTGCTTGTCGCCAGAACGGCCGCCGCACCGGGACGGCCTCAGCATCGCTGAGATCAATCGGCTTGAACCTGGGCGGTTGTCCCGTCCTCGATCGCAGCCGCCGAGGCCCCTCGGCGATCCGCCGACGAGCGCCACCTGAAAGCTCGTATTTTGAGCTGAATTTTCTCCAGCGAACGTCCGGCGTAGCGGAACTTTTATTTTTCCGCCCGCTTCGTCTGCAGGGGCGTGCCATCCGGCAGCGTGAATGCTGACGGCCGGGCCCACATTGTGATGCCGCCTGAAATTCCCTGCGGCCGGAATCGCACGCTCCAGGTACCCGTGCCGTCCGATCCGCTCAGCAGTGTAACAGGTACCCCCGCGGGGCTTCGAAGACAGCCCAGGTCCCTGAGCCGATCCTGTTTCCCGGCGACCCGGCTGGCGCTGGCAGCATCCAGACTATCGGCGCTGAGGCACAAGACCGCATCCAGCGCGGTCGCCAATTCCTTCGGTTCCACGGCCACGGCAGAACTCGAAACCAGCAGCATCAGCGCCAAAACCCGCGTCATCAGGTGCATCTCCTATCCAGTAACGCGGGGCCGGAGGATTACGTTCCGCCTTGCCGCGGACCCCCGGTCCTGCGCTATCGTAGGGGCGGCAACCTGCTATGGTTGCAAGGGGACCGGATGGAATGAAAATCACTGTTCTCGATGACTATCACGATACCGTGCGGACGCTGGCGTGCTTCCGGAAGCTCGCAGGCCACGACGTCACGGTCTGGAACGACCATGTCCAGGATACGGAAGCACTGGCCGAGCGCTTGAAGGATACCGAGGTGCTGGTCCTTATTCGCGAGCGCACGCGGATTCGCGCAGCGCTGCTCGAACGCCTGCCCAAGCTCAAGCTCATCAGCCAGCGCAGCGTCTATCCCCACATCGACATCGAGGGCTGCACGCAGCAGGGCATCATCGTATCATCGAGCCAGCATCCCGGCACGCCCTCCTACGCCACCGCGGAGCTGACCTGGGGTCTGATCCTTTCCGCGTTCCGGCAGATCCCGGAACAGATGGCTTCGCTCAAGGCGGGGAACTGGCAGATCGGCGTGGGATCTACGCTGCGCAACAAGACGCTCGGAATTTTTGGCTATGGCCGCATCGGCGCCGCGGTTGCAGGATACGGCCGCGCCTTCGGCATGAATGTCGTGGTGTGGGCGCGGCCGAACTCTCTGGTCCGCGCCAAGGCCGAAGGACATCTCGTTGCGCCAAGCAAGCTCGCGTTTTTCGAGCGCTGCGACGTGCTCTCCCTGCACATGAGGCTCGTCGAGGCGACCCGCGGGATCGTCACTGCCGAAAATCTCCGCCGCATGAAGCCTTCGGCACTGATCGTCAACACCAGCCGCGCGCAACTGATCGAACGCGGCGCGCTGGTCGAGGCGCTCCGCGCCGGCCGCCCTGGCATGGCCGCGGTGGATGTCTATGAGGAAGAGCCGTTGCGCGACACCAAGCATCCGCTGCTGAACATGCCCAACGCCATCTGCACGCCGCACCTCGGCTACGTGACGCGCGAGGAATACGAGCTGCAGTTCACCGACATTTTCGATCAGATCACAGCCTACGCGGCCGGCACGCCGATCAACGTGGTCAATCCCGCCGTTCTGAAGGACATGAGCCCGCTGATGGTACAGTTCGCGGCGAGCTGATCGCGTTACTGGCGCTGACGGATGTAATCCGGTGTCGGCGGCGTGCCCCAGATGTCGCGGACCTGGTCCCACACCTTCGGCACCTGCGGACGATCGCGGTGCCACGGCCGCGGATCGAAATAACCGAGTTTTTCATCGAGCATCTTGTCGAGTTCGGTGAACAATTCGATGATCTGATCGTCCGGGTTGCGGTGATACGTGAAGATGTTGTGCCCCGGGCCATGCCGTCCCGGTCCCCAGGCAAGTTGAATATTCTTCGATCCGAGGAAGTCGCAGGCTGACTGGATCTGCGCCCAGTCTTTCAACTCAAACGCGATGTGATGCATCTGGGTTCGCTTGCCTCGCACGAAGTTCACCGTGTGATGATCCGGGCCGCAGCGCATGAAAGCAAACCAGTCCTGGATCCAGTCCGACAGCCGGAAACCGAGCACGCGGCTATAGTATTCGACAAAATTCTTGGGTTCATCGACGCAGAAAGCCAGGTGGCCGAGCTTGAGCGGACCGATACCGGAGACCGGCTGGTTCTTTGCGATCGGCGTCTGCATGGCGAACACGTCGATCTTGGTGCCTTTCGGGTCGTCGAACGTCATGGTCTTGGGAATACCGGGGGCGGTGTCGTTGCGGGATTCGCACCGTACGCCTTCTGCCTCGAGTCCCTTGCGGATATCGCCGAACTCGGTGTCTGGATCGACCTGGAACGACAGTTTGGTACAGCGCGCATGATCGCCCTTTTCGACCTGCACCACGAGGTCGCCGACCTTGGTCGCAAGGTGCGCCCGGCCGTTCTCCCGCGCGGCAACCACGAGGCCAACGACTTGCGTGAAATAATCGATCTGCCGCTCGAGATCGGGGGTCTCAAGCGTTGCGTGGCTCATTCTTTTGACCTGGATCATTCCTGCCTCTGGCTTCGCCGCACTATCGGCTGGCGACGATAGGTGAACAAGCTGTCTCGTTACAACGTCGCAAGCGAAGGCGAGCGCCTCACGTGGGGAGGAACTGCCCTGCCAGAATTGCAATCCCGATGCCGGCGATGGCCGCGCCCGCAAGCCGCGGTTCCACCGCTGCGGCACCGCTTCGGCGCGCGAGGAATGCAACGCCGGTCGCAAGCACCGCCTGCACGATGACCAGGCCCACGAGATAGGCCGCAAGCGGCGTGGCCTCGGCGCCAAAGATCGACTCCCCGAAGGCGTAGCCGTGAATGAGTCCGGCGACGACGAACAACGCAGCCCAGACCCAAGGTCGTACCCATGGCTGTGCCGAGCTTTGCCCGGAATGTCCGAGCGCGATCATCGCACCCGCGATCAGGACGGAAAGCGCGACCAGCGTCTCGGCGCCCGGCAGCGTGACCCCGCTCACATGCAGCGCGACGCCGATGGCCGACGCAACGATGAACAGCGCCGGAACGGCGAGGTTCAGACCGGCAACACCGACCGCCACACCCACAGCCACGATAAAGGCAAGATGATCAAGGCCGACCACAGGATGGCCCAGGCCGGAGAGCAGCCCTTCCATGAAGGTCGAAGGCATCCGGCCGCCCATCACGTGATGGGCCTCCGCCGGCACGCCGGTCACTATCATGACTCCGAGCGCGAGCGACGAAACGCGCAACACAAGGCCTCCGATTTTTTTCGCCTTGCGCATGACGTTCTCCTGTACTGCTAGGGCACCATCGATTCAATCTCGGAAAGCGCTGGTAGGCAAGACCGCTGCACATTTCCGGATTTCCGGCAGGAACTGGACGAGCCGGCCGCCCAGGAAAATCACCAGATTGGTGCGGTTGCCCTGATACTGGTTGGCGCGGTCGCGGGAATTGTAGCGGACACAGGTGACGTATTGCGAAACTTTGTCCACCGGCTTCAGGGCCGGCTCGCCGACGTAGGCATCCTTGACTTTGGTCGGGTTGGTCAAATAGGTCCGCATGAAATCCGCGATTTCCGCCTTGTATCTTGCCGGAAACTGGGCGGGGTGAAGCTTTGGTGGATCGGGCACCCTGCCGGGAGTGAGATAGGTGAGCGCATCACCCGAGCAGCCGCCAGCAGCATCCAAATGGGCCAAGATCGACCGATGGTCAGGCCACGCAATGCCGGTCCTCCCTCCGACGCCCGACCATGATGCTAATCAACGCGGCGGCAGCGTGCTACGGCTCGCAGCTCGATTGGATCGAGCGACCGTTTCCAGTAATAGACTGCGGCCTGATACGTGCGCTCGTAGCTCAGCTGGATAGAGCACTAGACTTCGAATTCTAGGGGTCGGGAGTTCGAATCTCTCCGAGCGCGCCAATAACTCTTTGATTTTAATTCAGAATCTCCGCGATTTTTGACCACTTGACAACTGCGTCCTCTGGGGCTGCACCGGGGCAGCACGCCGAGAAACCCCACAATCGGCATCGCCGGCTGCTGCGCGCGCGCGGTGAGCCGGCCACCCGGCCGCCGCGGCACCTAGACCACCGATAAATTCCCGTCGCCTCACGACCGCTCCCCAGGCTCAGGACACGGCATCCTAACCTTCCAGGCCGCGGATGTCCGCTTTGGATCAAAAGCGGACATGACAGCCCTTAGTCGCGATGTCCGCTTTACCCCCAAGGGCGGACAAACTCAGAGGCGGTCGATTTGTCCGCTAAGTGCCAATCAGCGACATCACCTGGGCGGTTAAATTTGCTACCGTTTCGCCGGAATACAGAGGGGGCCGCCATGAAAACTCCCCGCCGTCGATTTCTGTATCTGGCCACCGGTACTATCGGCTTACACGCGCTGCTCAAAAAAGAGATCGAGAAGTGGCGGCCGATCATCAAGGCGGCGAACATCAGGAGCGAGTGACGCCGCAATGCGCCAGATGACCCTGATCGCCTTTCTGCAGGCGCAGAACTGCACCAATCTCGCGAGTTCCTGGCGCCATCCGCAGTCGCGTACTGACACCTGGTCGGCCGATTACTATCGGCACGTCGGTCGGGTACTGGAGGAGGGCAAGTTCCATCTCGGCTTCTTCGACGACCGACTGTCAATGCCAGATATGTACGGGCGCAACCACGAGCATACCGTTCGGCATGGCATCCGTTGCGTGAAGCTCGACGCCGTCACGGTATTGACGGTGATGGGCATGGCGACCGAGCGGCTCGGGCTCGGCGCGACCTATTCAACGAGCTACTACGAGCCGTTTCACGTGGCGCGGCTGTTCGCCACCCTCGACCTGATGACCGAGGGGCGCGCGGCCTGGAACGTTGTCACCTCGCTCAACGACGGCGAGGCCCAGAACATGGGCCGGGACGAGGTGATTGAGCACGATCTGCGCTACGACCGGGCCGACGAGTTCATGGAGGTCGTGTTCGGCCATTGGAACGCTTGGGAGGACGACGCCATAGTCCAGGACAAGCGGACCGGCCTGTTCGCCGAGCCGAGCAAGGTCCATCGCCTCGACCACCAGGGCCGCTTCTACCGCTCGCGCGGGCCATTCACGGTGCCGCGCTCGGCGCAGGGCCACCCCGTGATCATTCAGGCCGGCCAGAGCGGCCGCGGAAAGCGTTTCGGGGTGCAATGGGGAGAGGTGATCTTCGTCGTCTATCCGAACATCGAGGCCGGTAAGCGCGACTATGCGGATTTCAAGGCGAATGTGGTGCGCTGTGGCCGTGAGGCCGAACACGTCAAGGTCGCCCAACTCGTCAACACCGTTGCCGCCGCGACTAAGGCCGAGGCCGAGGATAAATGGGCCGAGATCAACAATCTTCCGCTCGAGATCGATGCGCTGTCACTTTTGTCCGAGGCGCTCAACTTCGACTTCGCGAGGAAAGGCATGGACGAGGCGTTCACCGACCGGGAGCTTCAGGAAATGTCAGGTCTCCAGGGCATCCGTGACCGTGTCTTGAACGTGAAAAAGAACCCAACGGTGCGCGAATTCATCCAGATCAGCGGCCGCGGCCGGGTGCATAACCCGATCGTCGGCGGCCCTAAGGAGGTCGCCGACCGGCTCGAACAATGGTTCGTCGAGCGCGCCTGCGACGGCTTCGTCGTATCGGCAACCCACGTGCCTGGCGCGTATGAGGATTTCGTGCGCTTCGTCGTGCCCGAATTGCAGCGCCGCGGCCTGTTCCGTAAGGGTTTTGCCGGCCGGACCTTGCGCGACAACCTCGGGATACCGGTGCCGCAGATCGACGCATGGCGCCGCACGCACGCACAGGCGCGGTGAGCGACCAACCGATTTGGCGTCAGCGCCGACAACATCCGAAAAACTGCTCACAGAAATCAGGGACTTACTGAAGAAGTAACGGGCACATCGAAAACGAGGTTTTCGAACGAATATCGTATCCGATCGTCTCTCCGCAAATTTGAGATCAATGCTCGTATGCCAGCTATCGCTAGTTTGCTGAACCTACGACTTTGCAACCACGAACGTCTGGTTGCACAAGCAGATCGTGGGAAAGCTTTCAGCTCACGGCGGCAAGCTGCCAGCTGATATCAAAACCTAAGCTTTTCTTGGTTTCTTGAAATTTGATGGCGGGTGTGTCAAATGACGCACCCGCCATTCTGTGATCAGCAATATCGCGGCGCGCCTCTAAAACTTTAACTGCGTCTCACCTTCTTACGTTTGGTCTTTCGTTTCGCCGCTAGGTAGGCGGCGACCTTTTTCGAAGAGTGACCGGCGGCCTTCACAGCCAACTTCAGCTTGGCCGGAGTGATTTTGAATTTCCTTGACCAATATCTAACTTCGTGAGGCTGGCTGAGAGCGATAAAAGCACTGTCGCGCGCTCTGTGCTTCTGCAGTTTGATATAAGCCCCGACCTTTTTCGCCGAAGGACCGATCTTTTTCACGGCGTATTTGAGCTTCGCCGGTGTCACCTTGAATTTCTTCGACCAATAACGGACCTCATAAGGCTCGCTCAACGCAATCAACCCACGGTCGGTCCCGCCACGCCTGCTCTTATTGTCAGCCATAACCGCCTCCGCTTTTGCGACACCTTGGAAATTGTTGGATCAAGCCTGACCAGCGCAGATGGTAGGCACTTTTTGGATTGGCAGGAAGTTAATACTCGATGGGCATGGGTGACACCGCGGACTGCTGCGCGCGCGCCGCAGGCGGCCCTGCCGCCGCGCCAGCAAGGCCGGTGATGAATTCGCGCCGCCTCATGGCCGCCGCAGGCTTAGCAGACGGCATCGTATCGGTTCAAACGAGTGCTTTGATGTCTCGAGCGACTGCCACCCGCGTCACGCCCGGCGCGATCTGCTTGAGCAGTTCCAGCCATTTCATCGCGTCGCTTCACTCCATCACCTCGTCGGCGGTGAACAGCAGCTTGGGCGGTACCTCAAGTCCAAGCGCCTTCGACGCTTTGAGATTGCTGAGGAGTTCGAACTTGCTCGGCGCCAGAATTGGCAATACAGCGGGCTTTGGCGGGCGTCTCGTCCGTCAATGTTCTGGGCGTCTTGTCGGGGATGCCGAAGAGGAAATGTAGCGCTCATGGACAAGCTCGATCGGCTCGTAGAAACTTAGCTGCCATTCAGATGGAAAGAAACCAAGCTCTTGAAATTTTTAGAACGGAAGGTTTTCATTATGCAGCGTAGGCAGTTTCTCATTCTGGCCTCGACCGCCGCCGGCACATTTTTGGAATCCAGCATGGCCGGCGCGCAATCGCTCATCGGCAAGCAAATTCGCCTCATTGTGCCTTTCCCGCCCGGTGGACCCACTGACATTGTGGCGCGGCCTTTTGCACAGATGCTGGGGGACTCGCTCAAGTCAATTGTGCTGATCGACAACCGTGGAGGCGCAGGCGGGTCACTAGGTGCCGACGCCGTTGCCAAGTCAGCGCCCGATGGACAAACGTTACTCATGGCGACGGTGGGCACCCATGCCATCAATCCAGCTTTGTACAAGAAGCTCCCTTATGACGCCGTGAGAGATTTCACACCAATTGCGCTGGTCGCGATGGCCCCAGTGGCTGTCGTCGCTCATCCCTCGCTCACGGTAAAGGACCTGAGTGACCTGGTGGCTCTTGCAAAAAACAGCCGTGGAAAGTTGAATTACGGATCGGCGGGCGCGGGAACGCCGGGGCATCTAACTGGCGAAATGTTCAAGTCCGTAGCGGGTATCGATATCCAGCACGTACCGTACAGGGGCAGCGCGCCTGCCGTGACGGACCTGATCGCCGGTCAGATTCAAATCATGTTCGATCCGCTGCAATCGGTGCTGTCGAACGTGCAGGCGGGCAAGCTGCGCGCCCTGGCCGTCAGCAGCAAGGCGCGATCACCAACTCTGCCCGATGTGCCTACTATCGCCGAGTTCGGTTATCCAGGTTTTGAAATGACAGCATGGTGGGGCGTATTTGCTCCGGCGGCTCTTCCGTTCGCTTTGACAACGGTTCTGGCCAACGAGATGGTGCAGATCGTGCGAACCGACGGGTTCCGTAGCAAGCTTGCGCCTTTGGGAGTGGTCCCGACCGCACTCAGCAGCGTTGAGTTTGCCGAATTTCAACGCGCCGAGCTGGTGAAATGGGGTAAAGCCGTTCATGACTTCGGCGCTACGATGGATTGACGTCGATGAAGCTCAATGACGAAGAGCAGGATATATTGGCCGGAAAGTTCGGTCCGCTTCCGCAGGAAGCAATTCGGCATCAAAAATCTGTCGGCGAATTCTTCGATGCTACGGACTTTGTTCCGGTGACGCAGGCCCACATCATGGCCGACACCGAAAGCCTCGGCGAAGCCGGGGTGTGTTGGCTGGAGAGACTGGCCACGACCGTCCAAGGCCAACGGCGCGTGCGTATCCCGACCATAACCGACCCGCGTGGTACGGACTTTGCGAAGGCGGCATCGCTAGGTCAGACTTCAGCCATGCTCAATCTCGAGCGGCGCGCCATATCGGCCTTCGTCAAGCTCGGCGTGGTTATGACCAATACATGTATCAACTACCAGACCGTTCAGGCCCCCACATCGTTTGAACACGTCGCCTTCGGCGACACTGGAGTGGTCATCTATTCCAACTCGGTATGCGGCGCGCGTTCAAATTTCGAAGGGGGCCCGTCTGCGCTCGCCGCCGGGTTGACCGGACGCACGCCGCGTTATGGCTTCCATCTACCCGAACAGCGCCGCGCGACCATGCACGTTAGGGTCGGCTTTACGCCCAACTCGTTGAACGAGTGGGGTGCTTTGGGCGGCGTGATCGGGCGTATTGCGGGAAACTACTGGGCCGTACCGGTTATCGAAGGTATCGATGGAACTCCGAGATCGGATCAGCTCAAGCACTTCGGCGCTGCCATGGCGAGCTTTGGCTCGACTGCGTTGTTTCACCTGGTAGGCCTCACGCCCGAAGCTCGTCGATTGTCCGATGTGGCATCGCCCAATCTGCCGAGTTATCGCGTGACCAAAGCGGATATCGACGCTTTGCAAAAATCCTATCATGTAGGCGACCGCGTGGACGTCGTCGTTTTCTCGGCACCGCAATTGAGCCTGTACGAGTTGCGCGACCTGGCCGAACTCTGCGAGGGGCGGAAATTTTCTGTGCCGCTCTTGGCGGTGACAAGCCCTCAGATCAAGCCGGACTGTGACCGAATGGGCTACACTGCGCGCATTGAAGACGCCGGCGGTTCCGTGCTGTCGGGTATGTGCTTCTATCAATCATATGCGCGCGAGATTGCAGAGGCCAAGGGCTGGAATCGTTTGGCAACCAATAGTGCGAAGCTGGTCAACATATTGGGGGGCTACGGCTACCAACCCATGCTGGGCTCAATGGAAGCCTGTGTGGACGCCGCCGTCAGCGGAAAATTGGCATGAGCCTTAAAGCAAAAGTATTTCGTGCGCGGCAGGCTATGGGGCGCACGGTGCGAGGGACCGCGCTGGTGGCGCACGACGGCTTTTCGGCTCGCTATGACCTGGACCGTATTGCGGGAATATTTTCTCGACCGGCGCATAAGCTTGTCGGCCAGTCATACGCTGGCAAGATTTTAGTTCTGGACACTGCCAAGGGCGGCGTTGCGACGGCGTGGATGCTGCATGAAATGCAATCGCGCGGCATGGTTCCGTTGGCCCTGGTGTTCAATTCAGTGAATCCAATTTTGGCGCAAGGAGCGGCGCTTGGCGACGTGCCGATGCTCGCTGGTTTCGACGAAGATATTACGGCGGAAATCCCTCATGGCGTTACCGTCGAAGTAAATCCGCAAACGCGCCTCATTTCGATCGTTAGCTAGACTGACGTTTTCTCAACATGTGTCGTTGGTCGACAACAATTGCTTTGGGTTGTTGCGCCCGCACCGCCACTGGCCACGCCGCCGCACTACCCAGGGACACCAAGAAATTCCCGCCGCCGCATGTCCACCCTCAGGGTCAGGAGGCGGCTTCGTATGATTCGAACGGATGCTTTGATGGAGGCTTCGCTACTGCAACATGAGATGCAGGCTGATGTCCGCTTTGGGTCAATAGCGGACATCGGGGGGCAAATTGCGATGTCCGCTTTACCCCCGATAGATGGGGTAATCGGCCGGCAGCTTGTTGATAGCTGAAGAATTTTGGGTGCTGCGCTTCAGGCTGATGGTGAAACGAGGTCACCGTGTGAACGGGCCTCAAGCATCAGAAGGAGAAGCGCAGCATGGAGCATTTTGCGGGACTTGACGTTTCGGTCAAGGACACGAGCGTCTGCATAGTGGATGACACGGGCAGGATTGTTCGTGAAGTGAAGGTGGCGAGCGAGCCCGAAGCGTTGCTGGCGGTGCTAAAGAACCCCGCCTACCACTTCAAGCGGATCGGATTGGAAGCGGGACCGCTGTCGCAATGGCTATTCAGCGCTCTCGCTGAAGCAGGTTTTCCAGTGATCTGTGTCGAGACGCGACATATGCGGGCGGTATTGAAGGCGCAGATTAACAAGACCGACCGCAACGATGCGCGCGGCATGGCACAGATGATGCGGGTGGGGCTTTACCGCCCGGTGCATGTGAAGACGTTACGCAGCCAGAAACTTCGGATGCTGCTGACCCACCGCAAGCTGCTGCAGTCGAAGGCGATCGCCATCGATAACGACTTGCGCGGTACTCTGCGCAACTTCGGTCTCAAGGTTGGCATGGTTGGGACGGTGAGGTTCGAGGCCCGCATCAGGGAGCTTGTCGAGAACTTGCCCGACCTGGCGGCGCTGGTCGAACCGCTGCTCGTTGTCCGACGGACGCTTCGCGAACAGTTCTGCATCCTGCATCGCCGCCTGCTGGCGATTGTCCGGGACGATGAGGTGTGCCGACGCCTGATGACGACCCCTGGTGTCGGCCCGGTGGTATCGCTGACCTATCGAGCCACGGTCGACGTACCTGCTCGCTTCCATAAATCCAAGTCAGTCGGAGCCGTGTTTGGGCTGACGTGCGCCAAGTATCAATCTGGCGAGGTGGATTGGAGTGGGAGAATATCGCGTTGTGGAGACGAGATGATGCGGGTCATGCTCTACGAAGCAGCTCAGGCCATGATGCGTTCTAAGAAATGGTCCTGGCTCAAGGCCTGGGCGATGCAGATCGCCAGACGCCGCGGGATGAAAAAGGCGATCGTGGCGCTGGCGCGCCGGTTGGCAGTGATCATGCACCGTATGTGGGTTGATGGCACCGAGTTCTGCTGGACCCGGGAACAAGCCGCGGCAGCAGCATGAGAACCGTTATAAAGTTCAGATCCGATAGGAGGAAACTCGAGCTCCACCCTGCGGTGGAAAGATGTCCCTCGCGGGACGATGGATGAGGTGAGTTCGCTTGGTCGCTTGAACCTGCCGTTCGTCTGACGGCAAGGCCGCCCGATAGATTGTTCCGCCTCGTCCTCGAATCCCATGGTGGAAGGGCCTCGGTGCCGATTCCGAAGAGAAGCGCGAGCCCGTGAGTGACATCGACATTGCAGCAGTGGACAGTCTGAAACTGCTTGACCCCAAACGGCCGATTAGAGAAGCGGACATCGCGGCAGATCGTCCAACGCTGCCGCTTCAGGTCGTTAGCGACGTTTTGGGCATATCTGGCCAGTCCGCTTTACCCCGATACCGACCAAAAGCGGACATGTCGGGATGTGCCATGCCGATAGCCGACATCGCGGCAGCTATTCGATCACCTCGTCGGCGCGGGCGAGCAGCGACGGCGGCACGGTCGAGGCCGAGCGCCTTGGCGGTCTTGAGGTTGATCACCAGTCTCGTACTTGGTCGGCGCCTGCACCGGCAGGTCGGCCGGCTTCTCGCCCTTGAGGATGCGGTCGACGTAGCCGGCCGCGCGCCGGTACTGGTCGACGAAATCAGGCCCATAGGAGATCAGGCCGCCGGCGGCGACGAAGACGCGTTCGAAGTAGACCGCCGGCAGCTTGTGCCGGGCCGCCAGCGTGATGATCAGATCGCGATGAACGCGTCGCAGCCGCGCTCGCCGTCACGATCAGGCCGCCATTCGGGGAGCGCGCGAAGGCCGCGACGGCGCGCTCGATCTCGCCGGCGTCGCGCATGTTGACCGGGTTGACCTCCACCCTGAGCGACGGCGCCACGGCCTGGATGACGGCGAACTGGCCGGTCCCGGCGGCGTATGGCGGGATCCCGAAGGACCGCCGCTCGCGTCACGCCCGGCGCGATCTGCTTGAGCAGCTCCAGCCATTTCCCGCCCAGGCTGTATTCGAACGCCATGAAACCGGTGGCGTTGCCGCCCGGCCGCGCCAGGCTGTCGACGAAGCCGGCAGCCGACCGGATCGACGACGACCGGGAACACGATCGGCACCGTGCGGGTCGCCTGCAGCAACGCCGCCACGGTCGAGGCGCCATGGCCAGGATGACGTCCGGCGCGAGCGCGGCCAATTCCGCCGCGTGTCTGCGAATTTCGGCGGCATTGGCCGTGGCCCAGCGGGTGTCGATCCGCACGTTGCGGCCGATGGTCCAGCCCAATAGCGCCAGCCCCTGCAGGAACGCCCCGAGGCGGGCCTGAAATTCCGCATCGTCCGCGGCTGCGGGCAGGAGCACGCCGATGCGCCGCACGCGCTCGCCCTGCTGTGCGCGCGCCGCGAGCGGCCACGCCGCCGCGCACGCCCAGCGCACCGAGAAACTCCCGTCGCCTCATGCCCGCCCCTAGGCTCAGGAGACGGCATCGTATCGGCTCAAACGAGTGCTTTGATAGGGGGCTGAAACCGGCTTCGCTACTGCAACATGAGATGCTGGCCGATGTCCGCTTTGGGTCATAAGCGGCATTACGGCCCTGAACGGCGATGTCCGCTTTACCCCCAAAAGCGGACATTCGACGGGACCGACGGGATGTCCGCTTTGTGCCAATAGCTGCCATCGCGTGCGGCCTTACGGACATAGTTGCAACCGACTAGTCTTGATCCCAAGGGCAACGGGAAGGTTGAAGGCTCGCTTTCTCGCGATTGGGGGACCACCATGAAACTTCCACGTCGTCGATTTCTGCATCTCGCAGCCGCCACTGCCACGCTTTCGATGGTCTCGCGGATCGCTAGCGCGCAAACCTATCCGACACGTCCGGTGCGAATCATGGTTGGCCTGGCTGCGGGCGGACCGCCCGACATCGTGGCGCGATTGATGGGCCAATGGTTGTCAGAGCGGCTTGGTCAGCCATTCGTCATCGAGAATCGGCCGGGCGCCGGCACCAATATCGCCACCGAAGCGGTCGTGCGCGCGCCGGCTGACGGCTATACGCTGCTGCAAGCAACATTGACGAATGCGTATAACGCGGCGCTATACCCGAAGCTCAATTTTGACTTCGTTCGGGACATCGCGCCGGTCTCAAGCATCATGCGCACACCCGGCGTTATGGTGGTGAACCCCGCCCTGCTGGTGAAAACCGTCCCAGAATTCATCGCTTATGCAAAGGCTAACCCCGGCAAGATCAACATGGCGTCGAGCGGCACGGGAAACCTGACGCACGTATCCGGCGAGCTGTTCAAGATGATGACGGGGGTTGACATCGTTCACGTGCCTTACCGAGGATCGCCACTAGCGCTCACTGCACTGTTTGCCGGTGAGGCGCAGGTCATGTTTGACCTGCTGAGTTCTTCCATTGAGCATGTCAGAGCCGGAAAATTGCGTGCCCTAGCGGTGACTAGCACGGCACGTTCGCAGTTGTTGCCCGACATCCACCCTATGACCGAATTCATACCGGGTTTTGAAGCGAGCGGCTGGCAAGGCATTGGCGCGCCGAAAAATACGCCCGCTGAGATCGTCGAAAAGCTGAACAAGGAAGTCAATGCCGGCCTCGCCGATCCCACACTGAAGGCCCAACTCGCCAGCCTCGGCGGGGTAGTGTTCACAGGTTCGCCGGCAGATTTCGGTACGCTCATCGCGGAGGAAATCGAGAAGTGGGGCAAGGTGATCCGGGCCGCTAACATCAAGATTGATTGACGGCGACATTCTATAAATTTCCGTTCCGCGAAAGCGGACATCCGACGGGAAGCACCCAATGTCCGTTAAGTGGGCCGAGCATCCGAGCGCACCGCGCGGGTCAAACATCTGCTAGAATTGCCCCGGCGCTCTTGTCAGGGTCCGCGGCACCCACATCCAAAATCGGGCGATCCGGCCTCGGGGTTTGGCACTGGCGGGATACGAGCTGAAAGGAAATCTCATGTCGGTTCTGTCACTCTTGCTTAATATATTGTGGATCGTATTCGGCGGCCTATGGATGGCAGCGGGTTGGGTGATTGCAGCGATTCTAATGGCGATCACCATTATCGGGCTGCCGTGGGCTCGCGCAGCCTTCAGCATCGCCTCCTACACGCTACTTCCTTTCGGCCAAAAGGCTGTGTCGCGCGCCGCCCATACCGGTAGCGAAGACGTTGGCACCGGACCGCTCGGCCTTCTCGGCAATATTATATGGCTATTGCTCGCAGGCTGGTGGCTGGCGCTCGCGCATCTCATCACTGCAATTGTGCTTGCCATCACGATTATCGGTATCCCATTCGCCTGGGCTCATCTGAAGCTCGCCGGGATCGCGCTCTGGCCAATCGGCAAAATAATTGTACCAATCGGGTAGGTTTTGCTTCCAACAGGTCCATGGATCGCCATGTCCGCTTTGGGTCATTAGCGGACATGACGCCCCTGGATTGGGATGTCCGCTTTACCCCCGAAAGCGGACAAACTCAGAGCGGTCGGTTTGTCCGCTAGGTGCCAACAACGGACATGCGCCGCCTATTCGATAACCTCGTCAGCGCGGGCGAGCAGCGTTGGCGGCACCGTGATGCCTAGAGCTTTGGCGGTACGTAGATTGATGATCAGTTGAAACTGCGTCGGTCGTTCGATTGGCATCTCAGCTGGCCGATTGCCTTTGAGAATGCGGTCAACGAACGAGGCCATCCGCCGATAGGATTCAGTTAGCCGAGGACCGTAAGTGCAGATTGCTCCGCTCTGCGCAAAGACAGGCCAGCCAGATATTACCGGTATTTTATGGCTCAAACCGAATTGAATGATGCGCTCACGATTTTGGATGGCAAAACCGTCCGCAAATAGGGAGATCGCTTGCGGCGGATCAGCAGCGATATTTCTAAGCGCGGCTTCAAGCTCCTCCGTTGATCGAGTTGGATGATAGTCAATCCCGATCGACAATTGCTCGGCCCTTCGCTCCGAGTAAGCGCGTTCCTGATGCTCGCCCGGATGCTCTGGGTTCGCGATGATTGCCACGCGGGTCATGGTGGGAATGAGTTCGCGCAGCAGCTCTAGCCGCTTGCCGTTTAGATCATCGGCCATAAACGTGACACCCGTCATATTCTTGCCGGGACGAAACAGGCTACGCGCGAAGCCTGCCGCTACGGGATCGCCGCTCGAAGCGAAAACAACAGGCAAGGGAAGATCGAGCTTATTGAGCACCGAAACGGCCGCCCCTTGCGCCAGAACGACATCCACCGGAATTTGCGCTAGCTGCGCCGCCAGTTCGGGCACTCGGCTGACTTGGTCGTCGCCGTAACGGAACACCAAAGTAAGATTGCGACCTTCGACGTAACCGAGATCAACGAAGCCTGCACGAAGCGCTTCAATAAATGGGGTCAGACTGTCAGCTCTTTGTGCGGTCAGCCAACCGACACGAGCCACTCTGGAACTGGCGGGTTGTTGTGCGTGCGCGCTCAACGGCACTACCGTTGTGCTGCCAATAGCCGCAATAAAATCGCGCCGTCTCATACTCGCCCCTGGGCAAGAGGAAGCATCGTAACGGCTCGCACTACTCCTCAGGAAGGGGTAGCTGATGTCCGCTTTGGGTCATTAGCGGACATTGTGCCGTACCCGCTTTACCCCCAAAAGCGGACAAACTTAGAGACGGTCGGATTGTCCGCTTTTGTGCCAATAGGCGACATCCGTAGGTCCCCGAGGCGGGCGTAGTTGCGCTAAGTTCACCGCGATATGACCAGCCAACTTCCAGGATTTTTCGAAGGCACGGGAATGCCCGATCCCGGTTGGTGGGAAGCCTTGTGGCCCGATCCCACCAAAGTGTTGAGGGACGTGGGCGTGACGCCCGGCATGGACGTGGTTGACCTATGTTGCGGCGATGGCTGGTTCACGTTCCCACTCTCCCGGATCGCGCGCAGCGTCATCGCCATCGACATTGACGCGGCGCTGCTAGAAGCGGCGAAGGTGCGGATGGCCGAACGCGGCGGTGCGCCCAACTGCACGTTTGTCGAGGCCGACGCCTACAACATCGCAAAGGTCGTGCCGCACCGGTTGACCATGTGTTCCTCGCTAATGCCTTTCACGGCGTTCCAGACAAGCCGCGCCTTGCGCGGGCCGTCCATGACATTCTTAAGCCCGGCGGCTTGTTCGCCGTCGTGAGTTGGTACGCGCGACCGCGCGAGGAAACGACTGTCCTAGGAGAGCCGCGAGGGCCAGCGACGGAACTGCGGATGACACCCGAACAGACCATCGCTCGCGTTGAGCCGGGCGGCCTCAAATTTCGCAATCGCGTCGAGGTCTCGCCCTACCACTATGGCGCTGTGTTTGAGCGGCCGAGTTGAACATGCCTCCGCTTCTCGACAACAAGAATCCATCTTCGCCGTCCGTGTTTCGCCCGGCTGCATTGTTGCGCGAAGCGCGGCGTCAAAAGGGATTGCCGAATGTAGACGTGCCATCCATCTGCATCCTTGATCCAGACGGCGACATTGTGCGGTGGCTGCGAAAGGAAGGCCGTTCAAAGCCGTTTGAAGGCTGGCCTTGCTATCACACACAACTCGACGCCTTCGAACTGGCCGGACAGACGGTTGGCATCGTCGGCTGCGCGGTCGGTGCGCCTTTTGCGGTGCTGATCGCAGAAGAATTATTTGAAAGCGGTTGTCGCCTGTTACTGAGCGTTACCTCGGCTGGCCAAATCGTTCCGGCCGGACCGACGCCATACTTTGTCATCATCGACCGCGCCATGCGCGACGAGGGAACCAGCTACCACTACGTTGATGCCTCCGAATATGGCGAGGCCGATGCTAAGTTGGTGGCAATGGCCGACAACGCCCTCAAAGCGGCTGGCCTACATGCCATCGTTGGCCCAACTTGGACGACCGACGCTCCATTCCGCGAAACCGCAGAAGCCATAGAAGCGGCAAAGCAGCGGGGCATCCTGGCCGTCGAGATGGAGGCGGCGGCGCTCTATGCGTTTGCTCAGGCTCGCCAAGCCAAGGTTCTGTGCATCGCTCATGTGACCAATACCATGGGGCAGACTGTTCAGGATTTTGAGAAAGGTGAGGCTGACGGAACGGCCGATGCGATGCAAATTCTGGAAGCCATCGTGCGAGCGAGAGACCCTCGATTGTGATCGAGCAATCCATCATCACCTGCCCCAAGTGTGGACATCAGGCCGCGGAGCACATGCCGATTGACGCCTGCCAGTTCTTTTATGACTGCAAAGGATGTGGAGAGCGACTTAAACCCTTGCCGGGCGATTGCTGCGTTTTCTGTTCCTACGGGACAGTTCAATGCCCACCGATGCAAAGCGGTCGAGCTGGTTGTACGAGCTGAGAATGTCCGCTTTGGGTCATCAGCGGACATTGTGCCGTGTCCGCTGCAGGTCCGCTTTACCCCCAAAAGCGGACAAACTTAGAGAACGGTCGGATTGTCCGCTCTCTACTCGATCACCTCCCGCTGGGGGATTTGGTGTCACGCCACCACAGTGGCGCGGTAATGCTGATCAGGACGATTACCATTAACAGTATTAGTAGGGCTGATTGTTCAAGCCATGCGATGGCGGGGACGCAAAGTCCTAAAATGATTCCAACGATGCAAGTACGCCACGCCATGATGTGAACGCCAGCAGTAAAAGTGCCGAGTGCAAGCAGCGTCAGGATCAAGAGCGCGCGGGCATCTGCATTCATCATTCGGCTGACGTCGGCGATGGAGATGAGATACATCGCGATCAGAACAGCGCCCCAATGGAGAGCCTGGGCCCATATCAGCCGAGATCGCTGGTCTCGATGCCCAGCGTTTTTCCAGGCAGTAATCACACATACAATTCCGATGAACGGCGTGAGCGCCAGCCAGTAGAGCGTCAACGGCTGATGAGCAACGCTGGTGCAAGCAACTCCAAACAGTGCCAGCGCGAGCATGGCGAGATAAGGCCACTCCCGTATTAGGAATAGGAAGGGGCGAGAGCGTGCCGAAGTGTCAACAGGCTCGGCCTCGTTGGAGGCGTTCATGATTCACCCCGCAAACAAACCGTCTCTCAGCGTGACGCATCGAAGGTAAACCCGATTGCACCATCGTGACGCTCGACTTAGCCAGACGATAGTGCCCTTTGGGGCAATGGCCGTTAGCAAATGTCCGCTTTGGGTCATTAGCGGACATGGACGCAAGTGCTTGAAAATATTGGAGCGGGTGAAGGGAATCGAACCCTCGTCATCAGCTTGGAAGGCTGTTGCTCTACCATTGAGCTACACCCGCGAAACGTCATTTCCAGCAGCCGCCTCGGCCGATGGCTTGCTTGCCGAGCCGTAGCGCCCGCAGGACGCGAAGCCTGGTGGGAGACCGTCAATGTTGATGACCAATTCCATTATTAGCGCATCCTGAGCCCTCACATGGCCAATGAAGCGCCAGAATGATCATCGCATTTGGGCGTAAAACTGATTGTTGATCAATAACCGCTGACTTGCCGAGATCAACACAAATATTAACGATCAAGTAGGTACTCAATGGTTCATCGCGCATTGGGAGACCGTTGTTATCCAACTGATATCTACCAAGAGCATATGTCGGGGTCGGCCAAAAGCCGGCTGTACTGTTAGCGGCTAAAACAAGCCTATTCACGCAAGGATGGCTCGTGGGCATCGGGTAAACAAGTGCCTGATAGGTTGGGTTTGATTGCTTAATCACATATATACTTCCTTGAGATAAAGGCACGGGAGTAAGTCCAGTCAAAAACGATTGAACGCGATAACCACCAAATTTTCCTCCTGATTCAGGAGAACTTAAATTCGTTCCATCTGTCTGTATTCCTACTTCACTAGATAGCCAGTTGCTTGAAAATATTAACGGCCGAGATGCAAGCCTTCCGACATTCGACGGATTTTGGCTTATGTTTTCGTGAGCTAAGATCATATCAACAGCATTTGAAAGACCTTGTTGCGCTGAAAGGAATGTCTGCAAGTCAGTATTGGGATTAGGAATTGTGAATTGCCCATTTACATTAAACTGAGGGATTAAACGCATTAAGCCTTCTGGGCTACACAACAATTCTGACTGTACCGATAAAGCAGCTGCACTAGAAAGAGACGAAGCAGACATTGCAACGGCGAGCACCACAGTTCTAATAAAGAAAATAAACATAGCCCGAGATTCTCCGAATGAACTCTGAACCGGCATGAATTTTTGCGTTTTTCCCGCGCTTTGGCAAGCCAAGCAGCGTCGTGAGCAGTTATGACCTGTGCTCCGGCCACGGTGGCGACGGCTGGCCGGCTGAAAATATCCTAACGTTGCCTACAGCTGCGATGATCTCACGCGCGCAAGAGCGGGCGAACTGGTGCGCCGGTTGCCTGAACTAGCGATGCTGCTTCGTGGCGCGCCGCCGCCCGAGAACTTGCCGCCTTGGATTAACAGATAGCCACCTTCCCTGCACAGGGCATCCACTGTGCACTTGCTAGGGTCGGGACTCGATAACCAGTAGCTGACCGTGGCCGCGAGGCATACAGCAGCGAGGAAGTTGTCGGCCAGCCTGTCGTAGCGAGTGGCGATGCGGCGGAAGTCCTTGAGGCGACCGAACATGCGCTCGATGGCGTTGCGGTTGCGATAGAGTAGCGGCGAGAAGCAGTTCTTCCAGCGCCTGTTTGCCTTCGGCGGGATGTTCGGCATCGCGCCTTTACCTTCGATCTGACGACGGATCGCATTGCTGTCGTATCCCTTGTCGCCGTGAAGCATGGAGGCTTGCGGCATCTGCTCAAGCAATAGTTCACCGGCGGTGCAGTCTGCGACCTGGCCACCAGTCAGCATGAAAGCAATAGGACGACACGCGCTATCTGTCAGAGCGTGGATTTTGGTGGTGCGTCCGCCGCGCGATCGTCCGATAGCCTGATTTTGCTCCCCCCTTTGCCGCCTGATGCGCAGCGGTGCGCCTTCACTGCCGAACTGTCGATCAGGACTTGCGTTGGCGGGCCTCCTGCTGAGGCCAGAATGTCGAAGATGTCGACCCATACGCCCTTCGCGGCCCACCGGACGAACCTGTTGTAGAGCGTCTTGTGCGGGCCATAGACATCCGGCGCGTCGATCCAGCGGCCACCGGACTTCAGCACGTGCACGATGCCGCTAATAACCCGCCGGTCATCAACCCGCGGCTTGCCTCGTGTGTCGGAGGGCAGAAGTGGCGCGAGCCGAGAATACTGATCTTCCGTCAGCCAGAAACAATCGCAATTCATGGAAGGCCTCCTGTCGGAGACCGTGAATCACATATTCGCAGAAAAGGGAATCTTTATGGGTCCTGACCCTAATTCGATGATCGGTCATTCGCTCGCTCTGCTATTTGGTTCGGGGTAGCACCGGGGCAACACGGAAATGGAATGCACCGGAATTTCCCGATTAGCAGCGTAGGACCGGCAAGGCCCGAAACAATTGAGCTTTTATCGCTCAGGGAAAGTCGAGGATTGTCAGAGAATTGAACAGAATGAGACTTCGAATCTAGGGGTCGGGAGTTCGAATCTCTCCGAGCGCGCCATTTTTTCCCGTTTTTGCGCGTCTTTCAGGGATGCTGCGGGAGGCTGCAACCGTGCATTGCGCTGGCGATCCTGGTTGCGGGACCTAGCCCCGTCCCCCGGGCCGCCCCCGCCTGAGCCATATTTGTTGATACCTGAGACAACAAAGCACGCCCGATTGCTCGTTTGTCCGCTATTTTGCCCTTGGGGAATGGTCCCCGTGAGAGCGCCTCGTGAGAGCGGTGGGGTTGATTCCAGGCTTGCTGCTTGTCCTCGTCAGCGCCGGTAGCGCGGCGCAGGAGGTCAAGTCGCCGCGCCTGTCGTTCGCGCCGGTCGACTGGCCCGCAGCGATTACGACATTGTCGACCGCCGACGCCCAGCCGCCGACCGCGATGTCGGCGAAATCGCGGCTGGCCAGCGCCAACCGTGCGGTACATCCCATTCTTGCACGGCTCAATGGCGTGATGTCGCAGCAGTTCGCTGGCCTGGCCACGAGCCCGGTGCCGGTGCTGATGCCATTCGACGTCGACGCCATACTGCGTGATCAGGCCGCCGGGTCCGAGGTCGGTGGCGCCGAACGCTACCTGTCGGGTTTCCACGCCGCCACGTTCTTCTATCCGGGTCCTGCCGGCTACGACGCCGCCTTCGCCATCCGCACCAGTGACGTTCCCGAACTGTCAGAAATCAAGTTTGCTACACCGATCGAAGTGCAGATTTCCGGATCCGCCCTGCTCTACGATCTCGACACGCCGATCGCCGCCGAAGGCCAGCCGGTGCCCAGCCTCGAAGAGGAATTTCCCGGCATCCGACGAACGATACTCGAGCACCATCTGCGCTATACCTTCGTACGCTTCGGCGTCCCTTATGTCGTGTCGGTCATCTGCTTCGACGCCGGCGTCTCGCGGTACAAGATGCCGACCTGCAGGGCCGCCGACCAGATCGCGCTTCGCTTCCTGCGGGCACTGCGCGTGGTGGGCGGAAAGCCGCACAGCCTGCGCGCGGCGAGAGCATTGCCGGTTGAACGGCCTGTCCGAGTGTCGCACTCGTTCGGCTACTACGCGCCCGGCCAACTCCTATCCGGGAGCAGTTTCCGCGGCCAGGGCGGACGGGCGGATTACACTGTCTATTCGCAAATCCGCTTCCCACTCGCTGACGCTCCAGCCTATGTCAACTCGCAGGTGTTCCAACGCCGCAGCCGCGAGCACGCGGCAGATGCGGACGATTCCCGACCTCCCTCAACTCCCTGGCGCGACAATTTCTGCGAACGGCGAGGCTTTCCGGTCGGTCAGTGTCCTGCCGGAATTGGGCATCAGGGCCAAGACATCCGTCCCAGCCCATGCAAGCCGCCGCCTGGACTGGAGCGCTGCACGCATCGTGGCGATATCGTTGCCGTCCGCGACGGTGTCATTCTTCGCTCGCCCCGGCAGGAGGCTGCTTATTTGTTCGTCAACTCGGCCAACGAGCACATCCGGTTTCGCTATCTGCACATGAACCCGCGCAAGATGGATGAGGACAATCTACTAAGCGGACGCCGCGTGCACGAAGGCGAAATCATCGGTAAGGTCTCGAATTTCAGCATGAAGGAAGCCGGCACCAGCTATCATGTGCACTTCGATGTCCAGGTGCCGACCAAGGTCGGATGGGTATTTGTCAATCCCTATATGACGCTGGTTGCGGCCTACGAACGGCTGATCGGCGAACGCGGCACTGAGCTCGCCGACCCAAGCGTTGTCGCCACCGCCGATCCCAACAGCGCCGGTGCGGTGACTTCCACGACACGGCTGGAACCGGACCGACCGAAGCCGACGAAGCACGCCAAGAAAAGTCGCGCCAAGGCCAAGGAGGAGGCCAAGCAGAAGGGCAAGGCCAAAACCAAAATGGCGACCAAGCGCAACCGGCAGCGCGTCGCGCGGCAATAGAGCGCGATCTACCCCGGCTCAAGCTGCGGGGCGTGGCTGCAGATCGATACGAACAACCTCTAGATCTTGAAACTCTCCAGCGTTCCTGGATGGAACAGTTCGTCCACCTTCAGACGGCGCGAGGACAGCCCTTGCGCGTGATGATGACGCAGGAAGGTGTCGAGCGTCTTGCGGTTGGCATCCACGCCATAAGGCCAGTAGTCGTCGCCCATCAACGTGCGTGCTTCGGCGACGCGCTCTTCGACGAAGGGCATCGTCACCTTGGTCGCCGAGGTGTCCCAAAGATGCGCCATTGCGGCGGTCTTGGACTGCTCAAACGCCTTCAGCACCGCCGCCGGCAGCCACGGATGTTTCTCGGTCAAGGTCCGCCGCACGCCGATCAAATGCATGATCGGAAAGATGCCGGTACGCTTGTAGTAGTCCTTCGCCGCCGCGACCGGATCGCGGAACAACCAGCCGATGTTCTTACTGGCCACCGTCGGCGGTCGTGGTGCGATGAAGCCATCGATGTCGCCTTTCGCCAGCAATTCGGAAATCGTCTTGCCCTCCGGCGCGCTGTCGAGACGCACGCCCTTGGGCAGCTTGATAGTGATCTTCTCAGGCCTTCCGGCGTGCTCGATGCCGCCCCGGATCCAGTGGATATCCTTCGGCTTCACACCGAAATCATCCTCCAGCACAGCGCGCGCCCAGACGTTGGCAGTGAGCTGATACTCCGGCACGCCGACCCTCTTGCCCTTCAAATCCTGCGGCTTCTTGATGCGGTCGGTGCGGACATAGATCGAGGTGTGGCGAAACATCCGCGACACGAAAGCAGGCACGCCGACATAGGGGCAATTACCCGCCGCGATCTTCACCGAAAAGCTCGACAGCGAGCACTCGCAAATATCGAACTCCTCGGAGCGAAAAGCACGAAAGAAGATTTCCTCCGGATAAAGCTTCATGAACACAGGGTCGACGCCGTCGATCTGCACGGCGCCATCGATCAACGGACGGTTGCGGTCGTAATCGCCGACGGCGACGGAAAGATTCAATTTGGACATTACTCTTAAGCCCCTTGGGCTCTCAGCCCTGCATATGAATCGGACGGCGAGTATGGCCGATCGCCCGCACGCTCGTCACCCCGGGGAAGGCAACGCCACATCCATGAGCCGCAACTGCACCCGCTCGGCGCCGTTCCAGCGGTCGATCGACAGCGTGCCGGCGGCGTGCAGCGCCTGGCCGCGGTTCTTGATCAGCACGTCGCCTAGAGGCTGGCCGGCCGCGCGGAACGCGATTGCATTGAGCATCGTGCCGTCGCCCGAGCGCAGCCGCGCACGCACATGATCCTGTCCGACCGGATCGGCATACGCGACGACGTGGTTGGGCAAGGCCACCACCGGCTCCGGATTGCCAGCGCCGAAAGGCCCGGCTTTGGCGATGGTTTCGACTAGCCCGGCACTGGCCCCGGCCGCGCTTACCGCGCCGTCGATCAGCAGCGCCTGATCGGCACGCGCCGCTGCCACACCCTCCGCCAGTTCGCTTTCGAGATAGGCGCGGAATTCCGCGAGCGCACCGTGCTTGACGGTGATGCCCGCGGCCATGGCGTGCCCCCCGCCCTTGAGCAACAGACCCTCGCTGACTGCGCGACGCACGGTTTTGCCGAGATCAACGCCGAGGATGGAGCGGCCCGAGCCCGTACCGGTGCCGCCGGGCTCCAGCGCGATCGCAAATGCCGGTCGGTTGAATCGCTCTTTCAGACGCGCCGCCAGCAACCCCACCACGCCCGGATGCCAGTTCGCCGCCGCCGTAACCACCACCGCGCCTTTCTCCTCAATACCGAGCGCGGCCGTGGCCTCCGCTTGCGCCTCCTCCAGCATCGCCACCTCCATGATCCGGCGCTCGCCGTTGAGGCGGTCGAGCTCGGCAGCGATGCGACCCGCCTCGATCGGGTCGTCGGTGCGCAAAAGCAGCGCGCCGAGATCGGCTCGGCCGATGCGGCCACCGGCGTTGATGCGAGGACCGAGCAGGAAACCTAGGTGAAACGGCTCGGGCGGCCCGGACAGCCGAGCCACATCCATCAGTGCTGTGAGGCCTGCGTTGTCCCGGCGGCGCAATGCCAGCAGTCCCTTGGCCACGAAAGCACGGTTAAGGCCCTTGAGCGGCACCACGTCGGCAACGGTGCCGAGCGCCACGATATCAAGCCAGCCGAGCAGGTCCGGCTCCGGCCGTGTCTGCGTCCAGAACCCGCGCGAGCGGAGAACGCGATTGACCGCGACGACGGCGAGGAACACCAGACCGACGGCGGCGAGATGGCCCAAGCCAGACAGATCGTCGAGCCGGTTGGGATTGACCACAATCGCATCCGGCAAGCGCTCGTCGGCTTGGTGATGATCGAGCACGATCACATCGAGACCAAGCCGCCGCGCTTCGGCCAGGGGCTCAATGCTGGCGGTGCCGCAATCGACGGTGATGAGGAGCTTCGCCCTGCGCTCCGCGAGCGCGCGTATGGCATCCACATTGGGGCCGTAGCCTTCGAAAATACGGTCCGGGATATGCACGATCGGATCGCTACCGCTAAGCCGCATGAAACGCGCCAGCAAGGCCGAGGCGGTGGCACCGTCGACGTCGTAGTCGCCGAAGATCGCGACCTGCTCGCCACGCAACATGGCGTCGGCGATGCGTTGCGCCGCCTGCTCCATCGCCGTGACAGTGTGCGGGTCGGGCATCAACCGCCGGACGGTGGGATCGAGGAACGCCTCGACTTCGTCGACCTCAACGCCACGGCCGGCGAGGATGCGTGCCAGCAACTCGGGAACATTGTGCCGCTGCGCGATCGCAAGCGCGCACGCAGTCGCTCGCTCGTCGAGCCGGTCCCGCCAGGGCCGGCCACAGACCGAGCGCTCAACATCGAGGAACAAGCGTGTGGCCGCCCTCGGTGGCATCGCCAAAGCCATCGTCATCGGAACTCGCAGCGAATCGTTGTCAAATGAAACCTTATATGGTGCGCCATACGCGTGCGCGCCGCTGGGGGCCTCGTGCCCCCGCAATTCACTTCGCAATCGTTGCGCAGTACCAGAAAATTTCGCAGATACTGCCCGCAACCGCGGGACGGGTCCGCAGCCTACTGGACGCTGATGTTGTTACGGACGACGATCTCGCTCCATTGCCGGACGTCACTCTCGACACGCGCGCGGAATTCTTCCGGCGTCGAGGGCGCCGGCACCACGCCGGATTCCTCGGCCCATTTCTTCACTTCGGGCAACTCCAGCGCCCGGCGAAATTCGTTGTTAAGCCGGTCGACGATCGCCCGCGGCGTATTGGCTGGGGCGGCAAGCCCCAGCCAGGAACTCGACCTTGATGCCCGGAAGCATCTCCGCCATGGTCGGTACGCCGGGCAAAAGCGGATAGGGTTCGGCCGACGACACCGCGAGCGCGCGGAGCTGGCCGCTCAGCACGCGCGGGATCGTGCTGGTGGCGGCGTCGCTCAACACGTCCACCCGCCCGCCGAGCACATCTTGCAGCGCCAGCGCCGTGCCGCGATATGGCACGGCGTTCATCTCGACGCCGGCCTGGTTGTCGATCCATTTGCCGAGCAGGTGATAGACATTGCCGGCGCCGACGATGCCGTAGCTGACCTTGTTTATGCCGGCCTTGGCGCGCTCAACCATGTCCTTGAAGCTCTTGATCGGCGACTCCGGCGGCACGGAATAGACCATCGGATAGCGCACCACCGAAGTGATGAAGACGAAGTCCTTGAGCGGGTCATAGGGCAGGTTTTTCAGAACCGCGGCCTGCGTCGCAAAGCCGCCGGTGAGCATCGCCAGCGTGGTGCCATCCGGCGGCGACTTGGCGACGAGTTGAAGGCCGGCAACTCCGCCGCCCGTGGTCATGCTTTCCACCACAATCGACTGCCCAAGCCGGCCGGTGATCTTATCGCCCAATAGCCGCGAGGTGATGTCGGGACTGCCGCCCGGCGCGGTCGGAATGATGATGCGGAGCGGCCGCTGCGGCCAACTAGTCTCCTGCGTCGATGCAGGTGTCGGCGCGAGCACCGCTGCCGCTCCCGCCAGCAACTGTCGCCGCGTGACTGACATCCGCGCCTCCCGTCGCATTCTCCCAGATTGGCCCAACGGCGCAAGCTCGCCTCAAAACACCTTGCGGTACTGAATGAATCCCGGCCGATCGGCGAGCTTGTCGTAGAGCGCCCGCGCGGTCGCATTGGTTTCGTGCGTATTCCAGTACACCCGGCTCGCTCCCGTCGCGCGCGCCTCCTTGTACACGGCCTCGATCAACGCGCGGCCGAGCCCGAGCTTGCGGGCGCCTTCCGCCACAAACAGGTCCTGCAGATAGCAGTAGTCGCCGATCGTCCAGCACGAGCGGTGATAGAGATAGTGCACGATGCCAAGAAGCTTGCCGTCGACCGTGGCGCCGAGCAGCCACATCGGCTCGGCTGGATCGTGCAGCCGTGTCCAGGTGGCGTCGTAGGTCTGTTTCGGCACCGACGTTTTGTAGAAATCGAGATAGCCCTTCCACAGCGGCTCCCAATCTGCGCGCTCGTCAAGGCGCAGCGGGCGAACATCAATGTGTGCGTCCGGTTTCACATCACGTTTCATGGGTCGGCCTCATGAGGCGAAACGGGAACATCGGCTGGAGCGGAGCGTTGTCCCGCCAGGCATTGTGAATTCAGGGGACCATCATGGCCAGTCCATATCCGACCGAACAGCGCATGCCGGTCATCGTCAACCGCCATGCCGACGAGCCACTGATGCCGGCTGGTGCGACCGGGACGTTGTTCCTCCTGGCGTCCGGATTTGGCATCGGCGCGCTCGTGGTGATAGCGGGCTTCGTCTTCCTGATCGGAGTGGGCGAACTCGGCCACAGCACCACATCGGGGCCTACCGCAGCCGCGCAGTCCTCCGCCACCGCGCCCGCGGCGCCTGGACCTGCCCCCAACCCGGCGCCGAACACCGCCGGCCGCAGCGTCCCAGAGACCACAGGTCAGGCCCCTGCTCCGGCCAATCCTGATACACCGAAAGCGCCGACCCAACAGCAACAGCAGCGCTAGCCGCGACCGACGCAGCGCCCGAAGCGCTAGTCCAGGTGGAATTTCTCGAGCTGGCGGTGCTCGGCGACGATGCGCCGCACCGTGCCAGTGACCGAACGCATCACCACGGTGTCGGTCTCGATCATGTCCTTGCCAAACTTCACGCCGTTGAGCATGGGGCCGGTGGTGACGCCAGTCGCCGCGAACAGGCAATCGCCTTTCACCATGTCCTCGATCTCGTACTTCTTCTTGGGGTCCTTGATGCCCATTTTCAGCGTGCGCTCGCGCAAAGCTTCGCTGTCGATGACGAGACGGCATTGCATCTGACCGCCGATGCAGCGCAAAGCTGCGGCGGCAAGCACTCCCTCGGGCGCGCCGCCGATGCCGAGATACATGTCGATGCCGGTCTTGGGATCGGCGCAATGGATAACGCCAGCCACATCGCCGTCAGTAATGAGGCTGACCGCCGCGCCGACCTTGCGGATAGCCTCAATCATCTTGGCATGGCGCGGCCGGTCGAGCAGGATCGCGGTGATCTCGGAGGGCTTTACGCCCTTTGCCTTGGCGAGACTGAGAATGTTTTCGTCAGCCGGCGCGTCGAGGTCGATGGTACCCTTCGGATAGCCTGGGCCAATTGCGATCTTGTCCATATAGCAGTCGGGCGCGTGCAGCAGCGTGCCGGCATCCGCCATCGCCAGCGTGGCGATCGCGCCCGGCATGTTTTTGGCGCACAGGATGGTGCCCTCGAGTGGATCGACTGCGATATCGACCTGCGCGCCGCTCTTGTTGCCGACCTTTTCGCCGATGAACAGCATCGGCGCCTCGTCCATCTCGCCCTCGCCGATCACCACCGTGCCGTCGATCGGCAGCTTGTTGAGCTCGCGGCGCATGGCGTCAACCGCCGCCTGGTCGGACGCCTTGTCCTTGCCGTGGCCGCGCAGCCTTGCGGCTGATACCGCCGCGCGCTCGGTCACGCGGACGATCTCAATCGACAGGACTCGCTCCAGCACCTGATTAGACTGGACAGTGATCGACGCCATCTTGCATTCCCCTGAAACAACCAGCCCATCATCAGTTTTTTTCGATGCGGATCAATTGTGGCCGACCGGATATCACCTTGTCGCGCTGCACCGCAGCCAGCGCCTTTCGCACCGCATCCTCGGTGGTGGCGTAGGTGATCAATATGACAGGTACCGGACCTTGACCCTTTTCCGCGCCCCCAGCTGGCGGGCCGCGATGGCGTTGCACGATTGATTCCATCGAAATGTTGTGCTGTGCGAGGCGCTTGGTGATGGTGGCGGCCGTGCCGGGCTTGTCCACCGCGAGCATGCGAATGTAGTAGCCGCCCTCGTGGCGCTGCATCGGCGCCTTTTTGCTGACCTTCAGCTTTGACGATGACCGCCCGAACGGCGCGGCGCAAACGCCGCGGGCGATATCGGCAATGTCGGCGACTACTGCAGATGCAGTCGCCAGGCCGCCGGCGCCAGGGCCGACCAGCGTGATCGGCGGGATGCCCGCGGCGTCGATGGTGACAGCATTGGTGACGTCCATGACCTGGGCGATCGCAGAATCCTTGCGCACCATCGTCGGATGCACCCGCTGCTCAATACCCTTGTCGGTCTTCACCGCAACACCGAGCAGCTTGATGCGATAGCCGAGCTCATCAGCTGCTTCCAGATCGGCCGTGGCGATCGAGGTAATGCCTTCGACATAGATCGCGGCCGGATCGACACGGATGCCGAAGGTGAGACTGGCCAGGATCGAAAGCTTCTGGGCGGTATCGTGCCCCTCGATGTCGAACGAAGGGTCGGCCTCGGCGTATCCCAGTCGCTGCGCCTCTTTCAAGCATTCATCGAACGACAGCCGCTCGCGCTCCATGCGCGTGAGCATGTAATTGCAGGTGCCATTGAGGATGCCATAGATGCGCGTCACGGCATTGCCGGCGAGACCTTCGCGCAGAGTTTTCACGATGGGAATGGCACCGCCGACCGCGGCTTCAAAATTGAGCGCAACCTTGTGCTTCTCGGCAAGCGCCGCCAGTTCGACGCCGTGTCGCGCCAGCAGCGCCTTGTTGGCGGTGACCACGGATTTGCCCGCCTTGAGCGCGGCGCTGACCGCCGAATAGGCCGGGTTGCCGTCGCCGCCGATCAATTCAACAAACGCATCGATCCCCGGATCGGCTGCAAGCGCCACCGGGTCCGCGACCCAGCGCAGCTTCTTCATGTCGATGCCGCGGTCCTTGCCGCGCGAGCGGGCGCTGACCGCGACGACCTCAACCGGCCGGCCGCACTTGGCGATCAGTTCGGCATGCTGAAGTGTAATCAGACGCGCCACCGAGGCGCCGACCGTGCCGAGACCGGCGAGACCCACTCTGAGGGGCGCAGCCATGAAACGTCCGCGTCTAGGCGGCGTCAACGCCGCGTGGCGAGAGGGACGACGTTATGGAGCTTTTCCGGCGCCGATTCAAGAAAACGTCGGACATTGCGGGCAGCCTGCCGGATACGCTGCTCGTTCTCGACCAGAGCGATGCGGACAAAGCCTTCGCCGCGCTCGCCGAAGCCTGTCCCGGGCGACACGGCGACCTCCGCTTTCTCCACCAGGAGCTTGGAGAACTCCACGCTGCCCAGCGTCTTGAATGGATCCGGAATCGGAGACCAGGCGAACATCGAGGCAGCCGGCGGCGGCACGTGCCATCCGGCCCGGCCGAAACTCTCGACCAGCACGTCGCGGCGGCGCTTGTAGGTTTGGCGCATCTCCGCGAATGCAGTCTTCGGGCCCGTTGAGCGCCGCTGTCGCCGCGACCTGGATCGGGGTAAAGGCGCCATAGTCGAGATAGGACTTGACCCGGCCCAGCGCCGCAATGATGCGCTCGTTGCCGACCGCAAAGCCCATGCGCCAGCCCGGCATCGAATAGGTCTTCGACATGGAGGTGAACTCGACGCACAAATCCATCGCGCTCGGCACCTGGAGCACCGACGGCGGCGGATTGTCGTCGAAATACACTTCCGCATAAGCCAGATCGGAAAGGATGAAGATGCCGTGCTTCTTCGCGAACGGCACCAGCTCCTTGTAGAAATCGAGATCGGCGACGTGGGCCGTCGGATTCGACGGATAGCACACCACGACCGCGATCGGTTTCGGGATCGAGTGGGTGATCGCCCGCTCGAGGATCGCGAAAAAATCCGGCGTCGGATCCGACGGCACCGAGCGGATGACGCCGCCCGCCATCAAAAAACCGAAGGCATGGATCGGATAACTCGGATCGGGCACCAGCACCACATCGCCCGGCGCGGTTATGGCTTGTGCGACGTTGGCAAAGCCCTCCTTCGAGCCGAGGGTCGCCACGACCTGGGTGTCAGGATTGAGCTTCACCCCAAAGCGCCGCGCGTAATAGGCGGCTTGTGCGCGACGGAGGCCAGGGACCCCCCTGGAAGACGAATAGCGGTCGGTTCGCGACTTGCCGAGCGTCTCCTTCATCTTCTCAATGACGTGGGCCGGTGCCGGCAGGTCTGGGTTGCCCATGCCGAGATCGATGATGTCGGCGCCGGCATTGCGGGCCATGGCCTTCGCGCGATTGACCTGCTCGAATACATAAGGCGGCAGGCGCCGGATGCGGTAGAATTCGTCCATCGTCGATCTCTAGACAGGGATTTTATCAAGCCAGCTCCGAAGCGAGCCTTGTACCATGCTTTGTGTGGGTCTTAGTAGATCGAGGCCCGGCTGGAGGCCGGGATGACCCTGCCCTGGCTGGCTTCGGGCCTTCTGATCCTTCTTCTTCTCGGGCTTAGCGACTGTTCGCTGCTGCTCATTGCGAGCGCCCACCAGGTCGCTCTCCATCTGCACTTTCTCCGTGCTGGTGAGCGTGACGCTGTTGCGCGGCGGCGGAATGTCATGGACTGCCGGATAGGGCGCCGCCTCGGCTGGGCGTTGCGGGGCGCTGGCGGACAGTCCGACGCCGGGCGCCTGAGACCCCAACTCGGCGAATTTCTGGGAGATCGATCCGCAACCGGAAAGCCCGGAGGCTACGACGATCGCCAAGATGGGTGCCACGATCAGCGCGGCGCGGCGCAAGCGCCGGGCTGTGCCCTCGCGGTGCAATGCAAAACTTTGCCAATCCACCTGTCCCAACCGTTCGGCCTCACCCTTTTGCGACTGTCACACGCCCTTCAAAGATGGGCATCAAGCGTGAAATTGGCGTAAATTCAATAATATTGATCTGGAACTGCGGTAGCTCGCTAATATGTCCAAAGCTGGACCGCAACGATTGAGCCGGTGACAGGTTAACGGGCCTTGGCCCTAAAGACTTGGAACGGCGGGGTGACCATGAAGGACAATGTCGCGCCAACCTCCGCGCAGGTCAGCGCCGTCGATATTGAAGCCTTTGCCAAGAACCTCGCCCGCATGGTCGAGGAAGGCGGCAAGGCCCTCGCGGCCTACATGAAGCCGCGCGAGGAAGGCCAGGTGCAGGCCGGGCTCTCGGACGAGATGACCGATATGGTCAAGACGCTCGGCCAGGTCGTTGGCTACTGGCTGTCCGACCCGACCCGCGCGGTCGAATTGCAGACGCAGCTCGGCCGCGCTTACCTCGATCTATGGGGCGTCGCGGTTAAACGGATGTCCGGCGAAGAGAGCGGACCGGTGATCACGCCTGATCCGAAGGACCGGCGCTTCACCGACCCGGAATGGTCGTCGAACCAGTTCTTCGACTTCGTCAAACAGGCCTATCTGCTCAGCACCAACTGGGCCGACCATATGGTCGAGGGCGCGCGACGGACTCGATCCGCACACCCGGCAGAAGGCCGAGTTCTACGTCAAGCAGGTCGCCAACGCGCTGTCGCCGTCGAACTTCGTGCTGACCAATCCGGAATTGTTGCGCGAGACGGTCGGCTCCAATGCCGAGAACCTTGCGCGCGGCATGCACATGCTGGCCGAGGACATCGAGGCCGGCGGAGGCGATCTGAAAATCCGCCAATCCGATGCGGCAAAATTTGAGGTCGGCCGCAACCTTGCCATCACGCCCGGCAAGGTCGTTTTCGAAAATGCCCTGATGCAGCTTATCCAGTACGCGCCATCGACGCCGAGCGTCTTGAAGACCTCCGCTTCTGATCTGCCCGCCCTGGATCAATAAGTTCTACGTGCTCGATCTGACGCCGGAAAAGTCCTTCATCAAGTGGTGCGTCGGTCAGGGGCTCACGGTGTTCGTGATCTCCTGGGTCAATCCGGACGAGCGGTTGAGGAGATAAGGATTTCGAGGACTACATGCGCGAGGGTCTGCTTGCCGCTCTCGACGCGATCGAAGCCGCGATCGGCGAAATCAAAGTCCACACCATCGGCTATTGCGTCGGCGGCACTCTGCTCTCGATCACGCTGGCCTATATGGCGGCCAAGAACGACACCCGTGTTGCTTCCGCGACCCTGTTTGCGGCGCAGGTCGATTTCACCCACGCTGGTGACCTGAAGGTCTTCGTCGATGAGGAGCAGCTGGATGCATTGGAAAAGCGGATGACCGAGCGCGGCTATCTTGAAGGCAAGAAGATGGCCAACGCGTTCAACATGCTGCGCTCGAACGACCTGATCTGGCCCTACATCATCAACAATTATCTTCGCGGCAAGGCGCCGATGCCGTTCGATCTGTTGTACTGGAATTCGGATGCGACGCGTATGCCCGCAGCCAATCACGCCTTCTATCTGCGGCAATGCTATCTCAACAATTCGCTATCCAAGGGCAAGATGACGATCGGCAATGTTCAGGTCGATCTCAAAACGGTGAAAGTGCCGCTCTACAATCTCGCCACGCGCGAGGACCACATCGCGCCGGCGAAGTCGGCGTTTCTCGGCTCGAAATTCTTCGGCGGACCGGTCAAATTCGTACTATCCGGCTCTGGCCATATCGCCGGCGTGGTCAATCCACCGAACAAGGGCAAGTACCAGTACTGGACCGGCGGCAAGCCGGGCTCGGGTTCGCTGGAGGCACTGGCTAAAAAAAGCCACGGAGCATCCGGGCTCGTGGTGGCCGGACTGGATCGAATGGATCAAGTCGCACGACGGCACGCAGGTCCCGCCGCGCGAACCGGGCGGCGGCAAGCTGAAGCCGATCGAGGACGCGCCGGGACGCTATGTGAAGGTCCTCAGTTAGGCGTAGACTTTCCGGAAGCCCAGCCGGCTAGAGCGGGGCCATTCTTGGGGAGGTCCTGCATGGCGATCGAAAGCGATACCTCGCGGCGTGAATTTCTCGGCGCGCTCAGCGCGGGCGTTGCAGCGGCGGGCTCGTTGGCAGCGTCATCGGAATCCACTGCGCAAGGCGCGGCTCCGCTGAAAATCGTCGACTTCCACAATCACTACATCCCTCCTTCCTGGACCCTGACCAACCTTGCCAACGTCCCGCCCGCAGCCCGGCCGGCAGTGGAAGCATTGAACCGAAATCTCCAGAGCCAGGACGCGTTGCTGTCGTCGGTGAAGTCGCAGGCATTGCCGCGCGCGTGATCAACACGCCAACCGCGTTTATGCAAGACGCCGACGGCCAGATTACGCCCGGCACGATCGAGCGGATCAACGACCAGATGGCGGCACTGGTCGCAAAGCATCCCGGCAAGCTCTACGGCCTTGCCACGATCGATGCCTTCGGCGGCGACGCCGCCGCGCGTGAGCTGACGCGCGCGGTCAAGGAGCTCAAGCTTCGCGGCGTGTTCGTCGAAAGCGCCAAGCGCGACCTCGTGCTCGGCGCCAAGGAGACGCGCCCGACGCTTGCGGCCGCGGCATCGCTCGGCGTGCCGGTGTTCGTTCACCCGCTGACCGATCCGGAACTGCACAAGCGCTTCTCCCGCACCGGCCGGATGGGCCTGCGGCTCGCACGCGGCACCATAAACAACGCGGCGCTGATCACGATGCTCGAGGGCGGCACGTTCGACGAAATTCCGAAGCTCCAAGTCGTCATGACGACCTTGGCGATGGGCGGCATCTTGCTCGCCGGCGGCTTCGGCGACGGCTCGGGCATCCGCAGCGACGCGCCCGCCCTCACCCGGCGTCATGTCTATGTCGACACCATGGGCATCCACCCGGCCGTCGTGCGCTGCGCCGTCGATCTGCTCGGCGCCGATCACGTGCTAATGGGCACCGACTGGCCGATCGTGGTGGAAAAATCCGTGCCGGAACGGCTGCAAACGGCCTTCGCGCATTGCGGACTGACCGCGGCCGAGCAGCAGATGATTGCAAGCGGAAATACGTTAAGGCTGCTCGGCGTGGCCTAGCGTCAAGCAAGGGGGCTGATGATGTCGAGGGAACTGCACTGGCTGACGCTGACGGTCGGCGCTGACCGCGCTGATCTGGGTGCCCTACATCCTCGATCGCATCATGGTGCGCGGCCCGATGGGCGCGATGAGCCAATCCGTCACCAGGAACGACAAGCCGCAATCACCTGGGCCGTGCGGATGATGTTTGCCCACGCCAACGCGGTCGAGAACCTGGTGATTTTCGCGCCGTTCGTGCTGCCACGCGACGCACTCAACATCCGCAACGCATCGACGGCGTTCGCCTGCGCGCTGTTCTTCTGGTGCCGGCTCGCCCACGTCGCGAGTCTATACCGCCGGCTGCCGGTGGCGCGCACGCTGGCCTTCACCGGCGGCTTCATCGCGCAGGTGTCCTGCTGCTGGCGAATTTTCGGGGTGATGTACAGCTAGGCGCGGCAGCGGCACTAAGGAAACAGCGCGACCTGCTCGAGGCCCAGTCGTCTCGGGATATCCGAGCATCAGGTTCATGTTCTGGACCGCCTGCCCGGACGCGCCCTTCACCAGGTTGTCGAGCGCCGAAATCGACGATGGCGCGGCCCGGGCACGCGGTCCTTGGCGACGCCGATGAAGGTCATGTTCGAGCCGCGGACATGCCGGGTCTGCGGCGTCTGGCCGAACGGCAGCACATGCACGAACGGCTCCTTCGCGTAGTACTTTAAAAGTATCGCGTGAAGGTCTTCGAGCGATTGTCCCGCGGGTTCCCCGCACGTAGATGGTCGACAGGATGCCGCGGTTCATCGGCATCAGATGCGGCGTGAAGGTCACCACCACCTTCCGGCCGGCGGCGATCGAGAACTCCTGGTCGAGCTCGGCCATGTGGCGGTGATGGCCGACGCCATAGGCGTGGAAGCCCTCGGACACTTCGGAGAACAGCATCTCCTCCTTCGCGGACCGCCCTGCCCCGGTCATGCCGGACTTGGCGTCGATCACGATCTCGTCCGGCATCGATCGCCTTGGCCTTGAGCAGCGGCGTGAGCGGCAAGCTGCGCGCAGCTCGTGTAGCAGCCCGGATTGGCGACCAGCCGCGCCTTCTTGATCTTGTCGCGATAGCACCTCGACCAAGCCGTAGACCGCCTCGCGCTGCAGCTTCGGCGCATGGTGCTCGTGGCCGTACCACTTCGCATAGGCCGCGACGTCGTGCAGCCGGAAGTCGGCCGACGAGATCGACCACCTTGGTCTTCGGCGCCTTGGCCAGCAGATCGCTGATCACCTTCTGCGTGGTGGCGTGCGGCAGCGCGCAGAACGCGAGGTCGAGCGCCGACCTTCTTCCAGTCGATGCTCGTCGATCGAAACCAGCTTCGGCAGCTTGAACGGCGAGAACTGCGGAAACACCGCGCGCATCTCCTGCCCGGCCCGCCGGTCGGCGGTGAGCAGCGCAAGCTCGACGCTGGGATGGCGCAGCAGCAGCCGCACCAGCTCGGAGCCGGTGTAGCCGGAGGCGCCGAGCACGCCGATTTTCGCTTTGGCAGGCGTTGCTGTGGCAGCCATGTTCGATCCTTATCCATGCAGTCCGTACAAGACCACCGGATCAGGGCAACTCCGCGGAGAATTTTCGGGGAGAACGGTGCCGCGGACCCTGATCCGGCGGCACGACGAAGATCAGAGCTCGCCCGTGTCGTGTCGATACGGCGGCGGCGCGAGGCGCTATGCGGCGATCATCGTCATGCGCGGCGATATAACGGCTCGCCCCGCCAACGGTCAAGGACCAGCCGCTCACCTCGCAGCGGCTGCGCTTCCGCCGCGAGACCCATGCCCCAGCACGATCTCGGCCGCCCGTTCCGCCAGCGACAATCGTCGGCGCGTGGGTGTTGCAGCAGGTGATCTCCGGCATCACCGAGGCATCGACGACCCGCAGCTGCGCTGACGCCGCGCACGCGCAGCGTCTCGTCGACCGGGCGCCGGACGTCGCCGGCCCATCGCGCAGGTGCCGACGAAGTGGAAATAGGTCGCGGCATTGGCGCGGATATAGTCGACGATCTGCGCCCTGCTGGCGTCCGGGAATGCTGACCTGCTCCTTGCGCACCCCATCGAAGCCCTTGCCGTTGCCGATCGCGATCGCCGAGCTCGATGCCGGTGACATAGGCATCGACGTCGGCCGGATCGGCAAAGTAGTTGCGGATCGACCAGCAGCAGCGCATGCGGGATCGGCCGAGGCGAGCCGTACCGTGCCGCGGCTCTTCGGCTTCATCAGGCCGGGCATGGTGAGATAGCCCTCGTCGGGCGTCGAGACCCTGCACGTTCGGCGCGTTCATGCCGGCCGAAGATCTGGATGTCCGGGCCGGGCAGCGACGAATTGCTCTTGTGATACGTGATGCCGGCGTGACCGGTGTCGATCTGCGGCGGCGCCCTTGTCCTTGGTCGAGAATACCAGACGCACCAGCAGATGATCGTGCAGGTTTGCGCCGATCCGCGGCGAATCGACGACCACCGGAATGCCGTGCGGCCGCAGATGCTCGGCCGGGCCGACGCCCGAAAGCATCAGGAGCTTCGGCGACTTCAAACCGCCGCGCGCAGACGATCGACCTCCTTGCGCCGCCGCAAAGCGCCGCTCCTCGCCGATCAACCGTCGCCACCACGCCGCGGCAATTGGCCGCCGCTGATGTCGAGCTTGGTCACCGTCGCACCCGGTCAGCAGCGTCAGGTTGTTGCGCGACAGCGCCGGCAGCAGATAGCCGTGCGCGGCCGAGATGCGCCGCATGTTGGTGTCGACGTTGATGTCCTGCTGGCCCGCGGCGTCGCGCGACGCTCGGCGATATTGTTGACGTCATGTGCTCGGTCTTGCCGAGCCCCACCGCCGAGTCGATGAAGGCCTGCGTCACCGGATGCGCCAGCGCGGGCTTGCGCGTCGCGATCATGCCGGCGCCGCCGCGGATCGCGGTCTCGCCGCCGGCGTAGCGCTCGGCCTTCTTGAAATTGCGGATGATGTGCGTCGTAGCCCCAGCCGGCCCGGCCGCCATCTCCCAGGTGTCGTAGTCGGCCTTGTCGCCCTTCAGCCAGACCGTGGCGTTGATGCTCGAGCCGCCGCCGATGATCTTGCCGACCGGCGCCACGATCACGCGGTCGTTGAGGCGCCTGCTGCGGCGCGACTTGTAGCCCCAGTCGGTGTCGGTGCCGAAGTTCCGCGTGTAGACACCGGGTCGGAGATTTTCTCCTGATCGAGTTGGTGCCGCCGCCCTCGATCACCAGCACGCTGGCCTGGCCGTTCTGCGACAGCCGGTGCGCCATGACGCAGCCCGCGGCGCCCGCGCCGACGACGATGTAGTCGTATTCGCGCTCGCAGGTTGGCAAGCTGCACCGCCTGGTTCGATTGCGCCTGCGCGGCCTGCTCCGCCATGTCGCGCGCTGCCGCTGCGCCGACGCCCGCCGCAACCAGCATCTTCATCAATCCGCGTCGATCGATCTGACCGCGATAGGCGGCGTCGACGATCGCGTTGATGGCTTCGCCTGAATCAGACGTGCGGGTGCAGTCACTGGAAATGTCGTGCATGGGTCGCCCTCCCGGCCGCGATCGTGAGGCGCCGCGGCGCATGCACGAATGCTAGTCCTGCGTCACTTCGCGCACCAGTTCAGGATTGGCGTTCCCGGATGGGCAATGGACCACCCGGGATCGACCAGGCGACTTGGGCAGCCAGCTAGACGCCGAAAATCGGCACGACGCGGTAGCCGTCGCCCGGCTTCTCGATCCGCGCGAGCGCCGGAAACGGGAAGTGATAGGCCTGCACCGGCAGCTTCTCCGCCGACCAGCATGTCGTAGACGCTGCTGTGCGCGTGGCCGCGGCCTTCGCGCCATCCTGATCGAAGAAGCCGTGCCACTCCGGACGCGGCGCGAACACCGACGACGTTGTTGCAGACGTCGGACTGCACGAACACCGTCTTGCCGCCGGACGTCGACGACGTACGACGTGTGACCGATGCTGTGGCCGGGCGTGCCGACCGCGGTGACGCCGGGCACGATCTCCTTGTCCCAGTCGTAGGGCGTGACCTTGCGGCCGAGCGCGTCGAACACCCGGCGGTTGTTCTGCGAACAGCTCGGTCATGCGGCCTGGCGAGGCGCGGCTCATCTCGCCGTCGTCCATCCAGAACTTCCATTCGACCGCCGGCACCATGATCTCGGCGTTCGGAAATGCCGTGGTCTTGTTGTCGGCGCATCAGCAGGCCGTTCACGTGGTCGGCATGGAAATGCGAGATCACCACGACGTCGATCGCGTTGCGGTCGATGCCGGCTGCCGCGAGATTCGGCGTTGAGCGTGCCGCGCTCGTTGTTGCTCTGGCGCCGCCGCGGCCTCGCCGTTGCCGGTGTCGAACAGCACGCGCTTGCCGCCCGTCGTCAGCACGATCGGCGAATAGGTGTTCTTCATCTTGTCGGTCGGCTGGCCCGCCGCCGTGAGCGGCCTTGGCGAGATCGTCGGCGCTGGCGTTGCTCAGGTAGTTGCCGTCCACCGGCACCTTGCGGAAGCCGTCGGACAGCACGGTCACTTCGATGTCGCCGATCTTGTAGCGGTGCACGTCAGCCACGGATCATCTCCTCATGACATGAAAAGGCCGCCCAAGCAGGCGGCCTTCTGAACCTTCGATGACAAGATGCGTCAGATCGTCGGAGTTCCACATCACCGGAACCTCCCGGTAGCCGGTAGCCGCCTTCTCGACATAAGCCATGCGCCGGGAACGGATAGTGAAAGCCCTGCACCATCATCTTCTCCGCCGCCAGCATGTCGTAGACCTTGCGGCGGGTCGCCTCCGCCATCTGTCGGGTCCTGGTCGAAGAAGGCGTGCCAGCCCGGATTGCGCGCGAACAGCGCCGGCATCGTTGGTGACGTCGGCCTGCACATAGCACCTTGTCGTCGCCGGATGCGACGACGTAGGACATGTGACCGGGCGTATGGCCGGGGGTCGCAACCGAGGTGATACCGGGCGCCACCTCCTTGCCCGCGTCGTATTGCGTGACCTTGCGATTGAGCGCGTCGAACACCGTGCGGGCGCCCGCGAATACGCCTTTCATGCGTTCGGTGGTTTGCCGGCTCATCTCGCCGTCGTCCATGAAATATTTCCATCTCCACCGCCGGCACCAGAATCTCGGCGTTGGGGAACGCCGGCTTGCCGTCCGGCGTCGATCAGACCGTTGATGTGATCGCCGTGGAAATGTGAGATGATGACGGTATCGACCGCGTTGCGATCGATGCCGGCAGCCTTCAGGTTGCTGTGGAACTGGCCGCCCACGCCCTTACTGCGTTCGAAGTTGGCTTCGCCCGTGCCGGTGTCCATAACGATGAGCTTACTGCCGGTGTTGATGACGATCGGGGTGTACGGGATCGTCATCATGTCCTTTTCCATGTACGCGGCGGCGAGCGCGGCGTTCACCGCATCCTTCTGGGCATTGAGGACGAAGGTGTCGGGCAGCTTGAAGGTGTTGCGACCGTCGGTGACGGCGGTGATCTGGTAGCTACCGACGTTGTAGCGGTACCAGCCCGGCGCCTGCGTGGTGGCGAGCGGAGCCGCAGCGGAAACCGGCGAATTGGCAAACGGTGTCAGCGCAGTCGCGGCGGCTGCGCCGGCGAGAACGTAACGGCGTGTGAGTTCAGTCATGAGGATTCTCCTCCCTGGATGAATCTGGAATTGTTGCCCTTGGTAACGAATCAGTGGCGCGGACGATAGAAGACCCGCGGAATGGATGGTAGCGCGCTTTGACAGTCCGAAATACGGAGTGAGGGTTTACCCCGTCGCCACCAGAACACCGCAGCCGCGCTTCTATTCCTGACAGATGACACTATTGCGGCACTGCACGCCGCATTGAGGCGACGCGGCTACGACCCTACAATGCGCAATCTTGCGGGGGCGCGTGCGGGAGCACGGCTTGGCGCACGAGCAATCCGCGCCGGACAAATCCGGGCGATCATAGGGAGGTAGTTTGATGCGTAAGGTAGTGCTCACGTCACTGGCGATCGGTGTGTCGCTTATGCTGTCGGGCCAAGCGAGCGCGCAGTCTACGCCGCCTGCACAGGCTGCGCCGCTGGCTTATGGCAAATCGATCAATCTCGAGACGGCGAAGAAAGCCGCCGCGGCCGCGGCCGACGAATCCAAGAAGAACAACTGGGGCATGTGCATCGCGGTCGCAGGTCCCTCCGGCGATCTGGTCTATTTCGAGCGGCTGGACCTCTGCCAATTCGCCTCCATCGCGATTTCGCAACACAAGGCGCGCGCAGCCGCAATCTTCAAACGCCCCACCAAGGTGTTCGAGGATCGCGTGGCCTCCGGCGTCGCCGGCGTCGCGGCGCTGTCGCTCGACGGCGTGATCGCCTCCGAAGGCGGCATCCCGATCATCGTCGGGGGCAAGATCGTCGGGGCGATGGGCTGCAGCGGCGGCACCGGCCAACAGGACGGCATTGCCTGCCAAGCCGGCGTCAACGCCTTGAAATAGATCGGCGCGATTTGTTTAACTGCTGCTCTGCCGGGGCCAAACCCCGGCAGATTTTTTTCAGCCGCCCATCAACTTGGCGAGCCATTTAATCGTCGATGACGTGACGTCGCCGAGCGTGAGCAGAAGTCGCGGCCCAGACGAACGCTGAGGTGAAATTGGCTACCTGGAAACGCCAGTACGGCATTGCGAACACGCCTGCGACAAGGGGTACGGAGGCACGCAACGGCCCGGAGAAGCGCCCGATGAAGATCGCGAACGCCCCCCATTTGCGGATGAAGGCCTCGCCGGCCGGAATAACGGTTGGATGCTGCGACAACGGCCACATGTGATAAACGCGATTTTCCAGCTTGAGGCCGACCCAGTAGGACAGCCAGTCGCCGCACGCCGCGCCGATCGAGCCCGCGATCCAGATCGGCCAGAAGTTAAGATCGCTCGCGCTGATAATCGCGCCAATCCCGACGAGCGCCGCCCAGGCTGGAATCAACAGCGAAATAAACGCGAGAGACTCGGCAAAGCATAGCGCGAACACGATCGGCGCCGCCCATGCCTGATGCACCCGGACATAGTCGATGATCGGCTGGATATAATGGTCGACGTCCATCTGGACTTTCTTGGCGCCGCAGGAACTTCGGCTGGAGAGCGAGCAGGAGCGATTTCCGGGACAGTTCCTTATCCCGGCTGCCGCGGATTGGCCAGTATCCAAAGGAACAAGGCCGGGGCGCGCTCACACGCCGCCGCATCGAACCTACCGACGCCGTTGCGCCGGGGCAGCCGATGGCCTACTCACGGCCGTCAACATCAGCGCCTTTTCATGCCCCCGCCTCGCCATTTTCGCTATCCGATCGGCCCCATCGAGCGCGCCGCCCGCAAGACTCTATTCCGGTGCGTTGCAGCAGCTTGGTTTCGTCCCGCATGTCATGCGCGCACAGGGCGCCCGCTTTGTCGTGGATCCGTCCGACTACCTCGACAGTTGCATCGCCCATGACGGGATGTGGGAGGAGGCGCAGCTCGAAGATCTGGCCGCGCTTGCCAGCAGCCGCAAGGTCGATCTCTTCCTTGATATCGGCGCCAATGCCGGGTTCTATAGCATCATGTTCGCTACCAAGCGGCTCGCCGGGCAGATCATCGCCTTCGAGCCAGACCCCGGCAACTACGCGCGCCTGAGCGCGAACCTCGACGCCAACGATCTTGCCGGACGGATCGCAGCGGTGCCCCTCGCGCTCGGAGACCGCGCGTCCGAAGTCACGCTCTATGAAGGCGCGAAATGGAATCGTGGCGAATCGACCATCGCCGTGCCGGAACAGACGCCGCAAGAGGTCTCGTTCAAGGTACGCCAGGTGCGCTTCGATGACGAATATTCAATTGCGGGCAAGACAATCATCGTCAAGATCGATGTCGAGGGCTACGAATTCCACACGCTCGCCGGCATGGAGCGCACGCTACGCACAAATGAATGCTATGTGCAGATCGAGCTTTATTCGGACCGGCTCAAGGAGTTGAAATCGCTTCTGGCGGGGCTCGGCTACCGCTACCTGCACACCCACTATATCGACCACTTTTTCACCAACATGGACGGTATCGAATAGCGACGGTGAGAACGCTATGGTGGCCTTCGCCTGCCACAATCCCATTCCGCCCGCTTACCGTGGCATATTTCGGCCTTAAGTGATTCGCTCCCTCTCCGCCCGACCGAAAAAGCATGGCCAAGACCATCAGCAAATCCTCGAAGAATCCGAAGAAAACCGCAGCCGTCGGCGATCTTTTCGCCGGCATCGACAAGCCACAGCGCTCGTCGGGCAAGGCGTCACGGGCTCATGCCACGAGCGCGGGCGAAGCCGGCTACACAGCCAAGCACATCGAGGTGCTGGAGGGCTTGGAGCCGGTGCGGCGGCGGCCCGGCATGTATATCGGCGGGACCGACGAGAAGGCGTTGCATCACCTGTTCGCTGAGGTGATCGACAACGCCATGGATGAGGCGCTGGCCGGCCACGCGACCTTCATCGAGGTCGAGCTTGAGGGCGAGGGCTTCGTCAGCGTCACCGACAACGGCCGCGGCATTCCTGTCGATCCGCATCCGAAGTTCAAGAACAAGTCTGCACTCGAAGTAATCATGTGCACGCTGCACGCCGGCGGAAAGTTCGACTCCAAGGTGTACGACACCTCGGGCGGCTTGCACGGCGTCGGCGTCTCGGTTGCCAACGCGCTTTCCGACCGCATGGAGGTCGAAGTCGCGCGTGGTCAGAAGCTCTACAAGATGGTGTTCGAGCGCGGCAAGCCGAAGGGCAAGCTCACTGACGCCGGCAAGGCCCCGAACCGGCGCGGCACCACGGTCCGCTTCCATCCTGACCCGGAGATTTTCGGGCCCAAGGCGCGTTTCCAGCCCGAGCGCGTCTTCAAGATGACGCGCTCCAAGGCCTATCTGTTCGGCGGCGTCGAGATCCGCTGGTCGTGCGCCAAGGAAATGGTCGAAGGCACCGACGTGCCGGAGAAGGCGACGTTCCATTTCGAAGAAGGCCTACGGGATTATCTCTCCGAGACGCTTAAAGACGCGACGCTGGTGGCCGATATTTTCACCGGCAGTTCCGGCAGCACCGGCAAGCACGGCGGCGCACAATGGGCCGTCGCGTGGACTGCGGACACCGATGGTTTCCTCAACTCCTACTGCAACACCATTCCGACGCCGGACGGCGGCACCCACGAATCCGGCATGCGCACCGCCCTTCTGCGCGGGCTCAAGGACCACGCCGAGCGCGCCGGTCAGGGCAAGCGCGCGGCCGGTATCACCAGTGAGGATGTCATGGTGGGCGCCGGCTGCATGCTGTCGGTGTTCATCCGCGAGCCGGAGTTTCAAGGCCAGACCAAGGACCGCCTGGCCACCGCGGAGGCCCAGCGCATCGTCGAGAACGCGATCAAGGACCCGTTCGACCACTGGCTCGCCGGCAATCCGCAGCAAGCCAACAAGCTTCTCGACTTCGTGATCGATCGCGCCGAGGAACGCATCCGCCGCCGCCAGGAAAAGGACATCTCGCGCAAAGCCGCGACGCGGAAGCTCCGCCTGCCAGGCAAACTCGCCGACTGCACCAACGGCCAGGCGGCGGGCTCGGAAATTTTCATCGTCGAAGGCGATTCTGCCGGCGGCTCGGCCAAGCAGGCGCGCGACCGCGCCTCGCAGGCCGTCCTGCCGCTACGCGGCAAGATCCTCAACGTTCAATCTGCCGGCAAGGACAAGCTGTCGCAGAATGTGCAGCTTGCCGATTTGGTGCAGGCGCTCGGCTGCGGCACCGGCGAACGCTACCGCGATGACGATTTGCGTTACGAGAAGGTCATCGTGATGACCGACGCCGATGTCGACGGCGCCCACATCGCTTCCCTCCTCATCACATTCTTCTATTCGCAGATGCCGGACCTGATCGAAAACGGCCATCTCTATCTCGCGGTGCCGCCTCTCTACCGCCTCACCCACGGCTCAAAAACATTCTATGCGCGCGACGACAAACACAAGGACGAGATTCTCAAGAAGGAATTCCACGCCAACGCCAATGTCGAGATCGGCCGCTTCAAGGGCCTCGGCGAGATGATGGCGCACCAGCTCAAGGAAACGACGATGGACCGCGGCAAGCGCACGCTGCTTCAGGTCAGGATCGCCGACGCCGATCGCAAAGACACCGCGAAATCGGTCGAACGGCTGATGGGCAACCGGGCCGAGGCGCGCTTCGAATTCATCCAGGAGCGCGCGGAGTTCGCCGACGAGGCGGCGCTCGATGTGTGACGGCGGCGTTCGACTGGGCAAAAGAGGCCCGATCCGTCGCCACATCATCCTGTCCGTCGTATTGATCTCACTCTGCGCTGTTGCCTCGGTCGGTGCGGCGCAGGCGGACAACCGCTTCGACAAGAAAACAACCACCGTCCACATCACGGGCACGATCTGGGACCGTGACGCCGGCCGCATGCAAAATCTCGCCGACGAGTTCGCGAAAGCCACGCCGCAATTCTCGCTCGATAGCGAGGGCGGTGATGTTCTTGCCGCGATGCGTATCGGCCGACTCATCCGAAAACTGGAAGGTCGGACAACCGTCGCCGCGCGTGCCAAGTGCCATAGCGCCTGCGCGCTGATCTTCATTGCCGGCGTCGAACGCACCAATCTCGGCGAGATCGGGCTGCATCGGCCCTATCTGGACACCGATCCCGAGCTGCTCAAAAGCCATCTTCCGATGCTGTATGCGCAGGTGAAGGCTTACGTCGCCGAGATGGGCATAGGGGATGGCTTTGTCCAGAAGATGATGGACACGGATTCGTCGAAGATGACGATCTACTACAGCAAGGATTCCCTGACGTTGATCCCGAAATACGATCCGAAATATGATGAAGCGAGAAATCTCACGCGAGGCACGCCAAAACGGTATCAGCGCCTCCGAAATGCGGCAGCGCGAGCACGACGCCGAAGCCTGCCATGGAATGCGTGACAAGGCCCGGATCGCCGAATGCGTCGGCGCCAAACTCTGGGGCCTAAGTGAGGATGACTATCGACCGCGCGCTAAGAAGGCATTGCAGGCTTGCGCGCTCTCGGCGGGAGAAACGAAAACGCTGTCGGCCTTGCCCATGATCGAGCGCAGGGATCACGCGTTGTCCGTTCGCAGAGAAACCTGCACAAGGGATATTTTAAAATCGCAAAACTGATCGCGTAGTCCGCCGACTTGCACGGAGACGTCGCCAGAATAAAGGACTAAATCCAATTGAAAACGGCGCCCGTCGGAGTGCAGAATTCAAACTAATGGCAGGTACGCCATAGCAACCACGAGGCCCCGCATGAAAACCGTTTCTCTGCTGTTTGCCGTGGCGGTGCTGATTGCGGCAGTTCGGGCGCCCGCCGCCGCGCAGGAAACCTTGAAGGTGGCCGTGCCGCAACGCGGCGCATGGGACACTTCCATCACTGAAATCGGCGACCGCGCTGGCATCTTCAAGAAACACAACGTCAATGTGGAACTGCTGTTCACCGGCGGTGGCGCAGAAGCGCAGGGCGCCATCATTTCGGGACAGATGGACATGGCCGTATCGGTCGGGGTGTCGACCGTGCTCGGCATCTATGCCAAGGGCGGCCCAGTGCGCATTTTCAGTGCCGAAACCACCGGACAGCCGGACATCTATTGGTTCGTTCCCTCACCCTCGCCGATCAAAACGGTTGCCGACCTCGCCGGCAAGACCATCGGCTACTCGGTCGCGGGTTCGTCGAGCCACGCCGCGCTCCTTGCGCTGCTGGCGCAGGAAAAGATCGAGGCCAAGCCCACGCCTCTTGGCGGCGTCACGCCGAGCTTCACGGCCGGCATGACCGGCCAGGTCGACGCCGCCTGGTCCACAATTCCGATCGGCCTGAAGGAAATCGACGAAGGCCGTATCCGCGTCGTTGTGCGCGCCGCCGAGATCAGAGCCCTGCAGAACCGCACGGTTCGGGTGAACATGACCAGCGCCACGACCTTGGAAAAGAAGAAGGCCGCCATCGACCGCTACATGGCCGCCTACCGGGAATCCATCGATTACATGTATTCGTCGCCGGAAGCGCTGTCCATCTTCGCAGAGATCGCCAAGGTGCCGTTGTCGGTGGCGCAGAAACTGCCGGGCCTCGTGCCGAAGAACGCGCTCAATCCCGATCAGATCGTCGGCATGGATGCGATCATGGCGGAAGCGATCGCGACCAAGTTCATGGCCGCACCACTCACCCCGGAGAAGATCGCCGAACTGGTGCAGATGCCGCTGCCGCCGAAATAGCCTACTCCATCGGCAAGCCGGCGTAGTTCTCCGCAAGCGACGTCATCGCGGCCTGCGAGCCTGTGACATAGTCGATCTCGGCGATCTGGCGCTTGGTGTCGAAATCCATCGTGTCGCTGTGACGGTGCAACATCTGCGTCATCCACCAGGAAAAACGCTGCCCCTTCCACACCCGGCTCAGACAGGTGGCGGAATAATTCTTGAGCAAATCTTCACGGCCCGATTTGCAGTGTGCCTCGATGGCGCGCGACAGCACGCGCACGTCGGCCATCGCCAGATTCATGCCCTTGGCGCCTGTCGGCGGCACGATATGGGCGGCATCGCCGGCGAGGAACAGCCGGCCCGACTGCATCGGCTCTGTGACGAAGCTTCGCATCGGGGTGATGCCCTTCTGCACAATCTTGCCGCACTTAAGCGGGCGAACGCCGCCGAGCCGGATTTCCAGTTCATCCCAGATGCGGGCGTCGGACCATTTCTCGATGTCCTCGTCCGGCGGCACTTGCACATAGAGCCGCGACAGCTCGGGCCCGCGCATCGAGAACAGCGCAAAGCCGCGCTCGTGGAAGCAGTAGATCAACTCGGGATCTGGTGGCGGCGACTCCGATAGAATGCCGAGCCACCCGAACGGATAGACACGGTCGTAGTCGCTCCGCACGCCTGCCGGAAAGCTCGGCCGGCAGACGCCGTGGAAGCCGTCACAACCGCCGATGAAATCGCATTCGATCTCCAGCGCCTTACCCTCGTGACGGAAGCGGATTTTCGGTTTGTTGCCGTCGAAATCGTGAACGCTGGTGTCCGAAACCTCGAAGAGAATCTGGCCGCTGTCGGCCAGGCGCTTCGCGATCAGATCGGTGACGACCTCTTTCTGGTCGTAGATGAATACCTGCTTGTTGATTAGCTTGTGGAAGTCGATGTGCCGCGCCTCGCCCTTGAACGAGATGTGGATGCCGTCGTGCACCATCGCCTCGCGCTGCAATCGCTCGCCGACGCCGGTCTCGATCAGCATCTGCGCGACCCAATTTTCCATCAGGCCGGCGCGCACCCGCGCTTCGCAATAGGCGCGGCTCCGATCCTCGATGACGATGCTGGAAATGCCGGCGAGATTCAGCAGATGCGACAACATCAGCCCCGCCGGTCCCGCCCCCACGATACCGACCTGTGTCCGCATTGTTCCTCCCCATTCAGCCCCATGAGGATGCGCGTGACTAGCCGGCTGGCCAAGGGATGGAAGCCGGAATCTTTGGCCTATTCGCGAGCCACAGAACCGGTGTCCAGGACGCAACCTGCCGTTGTCGACCCGTCTGGCGAAGCTTATGCTCAGGGAAATAATAAAGCTTTCAATCCTGGGGAGACCATTATGCATCGCTTGCCGCTGTTCGCTGGCCTAAGCCTTTTGGCGTTTGCAACACTTCCCTTGGCCGCTGCGTTGGCCCAGACGGTAGCGCTGAGCGGCCAAATCGCCTCCACCGAGGAAGGCGTGATGGAAGGCGTGCTGGTCAGCGTCAAGAAGACTGGCTCGACCATCACCGTCACCGTCGTCAGCGACAAAGATGGCCGCTACAGCTTTCCCGCAAGCAAGCTCGAACCGGGGCAATACACGCTCCGCGTCCGCGCCGTCGGATACGATCTCGACAACGGCAAGGCCGTCGAAGTTGCAGCGCAGAAAACCGCGACGCTCGATCTCAAGCTCCGCAAGACCGAGGACCTCGCGGCCCAGCTTTCGAACGGCGAATGGATCAACAGCATCCCGGGCAACGATCCGCGCAAGGGCATGGCGCTGAACTGCGTGGGCTGCCACACGCTCGAACGGGTCATGCGCTCGAAATACAACGCCGACGATTTCATCAACACCGTCCTGCCGCGTATGCAGGGCTACGTGAACCAGAGCATCGTGCAGCATCCGCAGTTGCGCCGTGGCGAGCGCCGCATGGAAGAGCGCGGCGATCAACGCGTTCAGATCTACCGTGCCGGAGCGGAGTTCTGGGCTGGTGTCAATCTGAGCTCAAAGCAGCAGTGGGGCTTCGACCTCAATCCATTTCCACGGCCGGGCGGCCGCGCCACCCGCGTGATCTATACCGAATACGATCTGCCGCGCGACACCATCTCGCCTCACGACGTCGTCGTCGATGCTGAAGGCATCGCCTGGTATTCGAGTTTCGGCGAGCAGTTCCTCGGCAAACTCGATCCCAAGACCGGCAAGGTCACCGAGTATCCGATCACCGAGCACAAGCCCGGCTACCCGACCGGATCGCTGGCGCTGCGCACCGACCGCGCCGGCAATCTGTGGCTGGGCAACATGTACCAGGCCACGATGGTCAAGTTCGACCCCAAGACCGAAAAGTTCACGTACTGGCCGTTGCCGCCCGAGCAGAACATCGACGCCGCCCAAGTCAACATGGTGAGCCCGCAAAGCTCGCACGTCGACGGCAAAGTCTGGTCGCAGAACAACGGCTTTGCCGGGGTGCACCGGCTCGACCTCGCCACCGGCAAGATCGAGACCTGGGAGCCGTTCAAGGAGGCTAAGGAGCCGCACAACATCTACGACGTGATCCCGGACTCCAAAAACAACGTGTTCTTCACCGACTTCCGTCTGCGGCACATCGGCCGCATCGACGCCAAGACCGGCGAGGTCAAGATGTTCGAAGCGCCGACGGCCGCCTCCGCGCCCCGCCGTGGCATGATGGACGCACAGGACCGGCTGTGGTTCGGCCAGTACCGCGGCGATCGCATCGCCATGTTCGACACTAAAACCGAGGAGTTCAAGGAATGGCGGGTGCAGCCGCGCTGGTCGGCACCCTACGACGTCACCATCGATAAAAACGAAGAGGCCTGGACCGGCTCGATGATGACCGACCAGGTCACGCGGCTGAATACCAAGTCCGGCGAGATGGTGCAGTATCTGCTGCCGCGCACGACCAACATCCGACGCGTTTTCGTGGACAATTCAACGACGCCGGTCACGTTCTGGGTCGGCTCCAATCACGGCGCATCGATCATCAAGCTCGAGCCGTTGGATTGAACGTACTGTTAAACAAACTCATGCCCCGCAAGGCGGGGCATGAGCGTTACTGCAAGGCAACGAAATTAGTTATCGAACTTAAGATTGGCGGCCTTGATCACGGCGGCGATGCTCAGGATGTCCTTGTCGATCATGGACCGGAAATCGGCCGATGAATTTCCCCCTGGCGTAACAGCCATCGCCTTGAGCTTCGAACTGACATCCGGATCCAAAATCGCCTTGCGGAGACCGGCCTCGACCTTGGCAACGATTGCGGGCGGGGTATTCACCGCCGCGAAGTAGCCGCTGTAGAGCTTGATGTTGACCTCCGGATAGCCAGCCTCGGCCATGCTTGGCACCTCCGGCACCTCGCTCGAACGCTCCGCCCCGGTGACCGCCAGCGCTTTGACCTTGCCGGCCTTGATCTGGGGAATGGCCGGTGGCCCATCCGAGATGGCGAACAACGTCTGGCCCTGCATCACGCTCAGGATCATCTCGTTGCTGCTCTTATAAGGGATCATCTGGCCGGGCATGCCGCTCTTGAGCTTGAGCAGCTCGCTGGCCGTCGTAAACGCCGGTGATGTCGAAGCGTAATTCGACTTATCCGGATTTTGCTTCGCCCACTCCACGAGTTCCTTGACGTTCTTTGCCGGATGCTCCGGCGGCACCACCATGATCAGCGGAAAGTCCGCGATCATCGAAAGCGGGACGAACGTCTTGGTCGGGTGATAGGACAGGTTCGGATAAGCGGCCGCGGCAATCGACATCACGCCGCTCGCCCCGATGAACAGCGTGTAGCCGTCGTGCGGCTGGTTCATGACATATTCGGCGGCAATCCGTCCGCCGGCGCCGGGCTTGTTCTCGTTGATCACCGGCTGCCCAAGGATCTCCGACAATTTCTGACCAACGAGGCGCGCGAAGATGTCGTTGCCGCCGCCGGCTGCGAAGGGGACGATGACGCGGATCGGCTTGTTGGGATAGTTGGCCGCGGCATCCTGCGCGGACACGCTGGTGACCGCCGCCAGAATTCCGAGCACCGCGCCCAGACCGGCGCCAGCCAACTTTGTTATTCGCATCGACATCCTCCCTCTTAAACTTTTTAGGCAAACCAGCCGCGGCCAACCTAACGAAATTCGGTTCAAAGTCGATTGTCCGAGCGTCGCAGGCCTAGGCGAAATCGCGGACGTGCCATGCGGAGCGGTGAAGTTTGCCGCAAAACCGAAGCCTTGATTTAACTTAAAGCACCACGCAGCATTGACTTTCGGCGTTTCGCGCCTATGTTCCCGCGCAACGGTACGAATGTAGATTCGACCGCCCTCCCGCGCATTACCGTCATTTTTCGTGATCCGGCGCGGTTCCGGGCGGTCCTTCATAGAGGCTTTATGCCCTTTTCCAAGCTCGGCTTGTCCGACAAGGTTCTCGCCGCCGTCACATCGGCCGGCTATCCCACTCCCACTCCGATCCAAGAACAAGCGATCCCGCACGTGCTGGCCCGTCGTGACGTGCTGGGCATCGCACAGACCGGCACCGGCAAGACCGCGGCTTTCGTGCTGCCGATGCTCACCATGCTCGAACACGGCCGCGCCCGGGCGCGTATGCCGCGCACGCTAATCCTGGAGCCGACCCGCGAGCTCGCTGCACAAGTCGAGGAAAGCTTCGACAAATACGGCAAGAATTACAAGCTCAACGTCGCCCTCATCATCGGCGGCGTTTCGTTCGACGATCAGGACAGCAAACTGACCCGCGGCGTTGACGTGCTGATCGCAACGCCAGGGCGACTGCTCGACCATTCCGAACGTGGACGTCTCTTGATGTCCGGTGTCGAATTGCTCGTGATCGACGAAGCCGATCGCATGCTCGACATGGGCTTTATTCCGGACATCGAGCGTATCTGCAAGCTTGTGCCGTTCACGCGCCAGAACTCTCTTCTTCACCGCGACCATGCCGCCGGAGATCCGGCGTATCACCGAGCAGTTCCTGCACAATCCAGTGAGGGTCGAAGTGGCCAAACCTGCCACCACCGTCGCCGCGATCACGCAGCAGTTGGTGAAGACCGGACGCGAGCCGCATGACAAGCGCGACACGCTGCGCCGCACGATCCGTGCCGCCGACAACTTCAAGAACGCCATCATTTTTTGCAATCGCAAGCGTGAGGTTGCCCAGCTTCACCGCTCGTTGGTTCGCCACGGCTTCAACGCCGCGGCTTTGCACGGGGACTTGGATCAATCGGCACGCACGGCCGCGCTGGATTCTTTCCGTAGTGGCGAAGTGAAGCTCCTGATCGCTTCTGACGTCGCCGCGCGCGGGCTCGACATTCCGGACGTCAGCCATGTTTTCAATTTCGACGTCCCGCATCATGCCGACGACTACGTGCACCGCATTGGTCGCACCGGCCGCGCCGGCAAGACCGGCACCGCCATCACCATCGTCGGTCCAGGCGACGGCAGAGCCGTCGCCGAGATCGAGAAATTGATCGGCCAGAGCATTCCTTGGGCCGAAGGTTTGCCGGCCGACGGAGCGCAAGCCGACGCCCCTGCTCCGGCCGATATTCATGACGACGCGCACCAGCCGCGCCGCGATGATCGCGGCAGCCGCCACAAGCAGCGCGGGCACCGCGGCGGACATCGCGGTCCGCCGCGCGAACAACACCGGCAACCCCAAGAGGCGCGCCCAGCACCGCGCGAGCAGCGCCAGCCCGCGCCGATTGCCCGGATCGAAGAGGCCCGCCACCGGCAGGCGCCGGCACGGCCGCGCGAACCGGCCGACCAGGACGGCAGCCATTTGCCGGCCTTTCTGCTGCGCCCGGTGCGCGGCAAAGCCTAAAACACGTTCCCGGACCGGGATTTAACGAGCCTTTTACCTCTCCGCGAATATCGTGGCTGGCGGCTTTCTTCAGCCGCCACAACGATTTGCCTCATGGTTTGCCGTGCGCCACCCGCGCGGTTCGGTACGGGACAAGAAATGTCGGAACCCGCCGGAGAGCACGAACGCACGATGGCGTTCGCCGAAATCGCATTTGGGCAGATCAAGGTACTCCGCCAGCCGGCGACGCCGCGCAATTACGATGTCTGGTATACTTACGCGACAGGCTACAATCCGTCGCTCAATCAGACCATCAATGAAACACTGGCGCAGAACGGCACGCTGACCGACGCCAACCTCGAGCAGGTGTATTCCACCTACATTTCGCCCACCCGCTTCAGCGACAAGATCGACAGCGTCGGCTCGCGGGTGATGGACGAGATCAACAAGTCATGGCGATGATGGACGCCGCGGTCGGCTCGGCCTCCTCCTACACCGAAAGCCTGACCAGCGTCAGCGACAGGCTCGGCCGGGTCACGATCTCGCTCGGGTGCGCAACGGCGCGCAAAGGCGACACCGTGCAATCCTTGATCGCGCGCGCCGATGGCTGCCTCTACGCGGCCAAGCGCAACGGCCGCAACCGTGTCATCTGCGAAACCGACCCGGAGATCGCGGCGGCAGCGGCGGCCGAAGCCAAAGTTGCCTGACGGCTGGTTTAGGATTTCCTGCGCTTCGATGTCTTGACCGCTGCGCGCCTTGCCGTTGCCATGGCGTGGCGAGCCCATTCGGCAAACTCGTCCGGCTCGTCGTACAGTCGTTCCGGCATGCGCCAGTACGACGTCAGCGTGCGCTTGCCATCTCTGGTCTTATAACTGAACGGCCTCTGCTGTTCGCGCTCGAACAGCGGAGTGAAACTGTCGTCGGCTTTGAGATAGATCACGCCATCCGCCACCAGTGCGATCATCAGACCGTCGGCAAAGACGCCTGAGCCGCTGAACATGCGGCGCACCGTGACCGGACCAAGGCCGGAAAACAGATCGATGATGAAGTCAGGATCGGCGGCGGCGCCCAAGTCCAAGCCCGGCTAATGCGCCTCGGCGCCCTCGCCCTTGGCCGGCGTCAGCAACACGGATTCGCCGCAGCCGCAGGCCGAGGTCTGATTGGGATTGTTGAAAACGAACTGGGAGGACAACTTGCCGATCTTCCAGTCCATCTCGGTGCCGATCAGGAACAGTACGGCCTTGGGGTCGATCAGGAGCTTGACGCCCTTGTCCTCGACCACCTCGTCGGTCGGGCCGATCTGCTCGACGTATTCCATGGTGTATTCCATGCCGGCGCAGCCGCCGTTCTTGACACCAACGCGCACGCCCGCGATCGGGCGATCCGCCTTCACCATCAATTCCTTGATGCGTGTAGCGGCCGCCTCGGAAAGGCGCATCACCTGAGGTCTAGGCCTAGCCGTGGCCATCGCATCTCTCCCTGCGTCGAGCGTCAAACTGGCGTTCAGACTTGCAAAAACTCAAAAATACCAAGCACTTCGCTAACATCTATGTAGGGCGTCCGCGAAAGTCGTGCAACTCACCACATATTGAGTACCAGTCGCGCCTCGTCGGACATACGGCTCTGGTCCCACGGCGGGTCCCAGACCACGTTGCACTTGGCGCTGCTTACCCCAGGCACGCCTGCGACTGCGCTTTCCACCATCAGCGGCAGTTCCGCGGCCGACGGGCAGTTCGGCGTGGTCAGCGTCATGTCGACTTTGACCGAGCGATCATCTTCGATATCAACCTTGTAGATTAGGCCGAGCTCGTAGATGTCGGCCGGAATCTCGGGGTCATAGACGGTCTTGAGCGCGGCCACGATGTCGTCGGTCATCCGAGCGATTTCCGCCTCGGGCAGCGACGAGGCCTTGTTTTCGATGTCGACATCTTCGCGCTTGCGAATCGGTTCATCAGTCATGCAAAAATCTCCTGTGCCTTGACGAGCGCCTTCGCGAGGCTGTCGACCTCGTCCGTGGTGTTGTAGAGCCCGAACGAAGCCCGGCACGTCGCCGTGACGCCGTATCGATTGAGCAGCGGCATCACGCAATGAGTTCCGGCGCGTACTGCGACGCCGGCGCGGTCGATGATGGTCGCGACATCATGTGGATGTGCGCCCTTCATCTCGAACGACACGATCGGGCCCTTGTCCTTCGCCGTACCGAAGATGCGTATCGAATTGATCTCGCGCAACCGTTCGTGCGCGTAGGCTGAGACTCTTGCCTCGTGCGCCCGGATGCGGGCCTTGCCGAGGGCATTGACATAGTCGATCGCGGCGCCGAGACCGATCGCCTGCACGATCGGCGGCGTACCAGCCTCGAAACGATGCGGCGGCTCGCCATAGGTGATGCGGTCTTCGAACACGTCCCGGATCATCTCACCGCCACCGTTAAACGGCGGCATGGCCGCGAGGAGGTCGTAGCGGCCCCAGAGCACGCCTATCCCAGATGGACCGTAAATCTTGTGGCCCGTGAAAGCATAGAAATCGCAACCGATGTCCTGCACGTCAACGTCGATATGCACCGCCGCCTGGCTGCCGTCGACCAGCACAGGAATGCCGCGAGCCTTGGCAAGCTTCACCACTTCCTTCACCGGCACCAGCGTGCCGAGCATATTGGACATGTGGGTGATCGCGACCATCTTGGTGCGCGGCGTCAAAAGCTTTTCGAATTCCGCGATGAGGAAATTGCCTTCTTCGTCCACCGGCGCCCATTTGATCACCGCACCCTGGCGCTCGCGCAGGAAATGCCACGGCACGATGTTGGAGTGGTGCTCCATGATCGAGAGCACGATCTCGTCACCCGGTTTGATGCGCTCGCGCGCAAACGTATAGGCGACCAGATTGATCGCCTCGGTGGCGTTGCGGGTGAAAATAATCTCCTCGGAACGCTGCGCATTCAAAAACGCCCGCACCTTCTCGCGCGCGCCCTCGTAGCCTTCGGTCGCAGCATTGGCGAGATAATGCAGCCCGCGATGCACGTTGGAATATTCCGACGTATAGGCCTGCTGGACGCGGTCGAGCACGGCTTTGGGTTTCTGGGCCGAGGCTGCGTTGTCGAGATAGACCAGCGGCTTGCCATAGACGTGCATGGCGAGGATCGGGAAATCCTCGCGGATACGATTGACGTCATAGCTACCGTTGCTCACCGCCGGATGCATCGCGTCAGCTCCCACGCGCCCGGAGCCAGCCGACGACCCGCTCCATCAGCGCATCGCGAAGCCCTGCGTGCTCGATGCCCTCGATCGCCTCGCCAACAAAGGCCTGCACCAGCAGCGCCTCAGCTTCGACTTCGGGGATGCCGCGCGCCATCAAATAGAACTTGAGATCCTGATCGAGTGCGCCCGAGGTGGCGCCGTGGCCGCATTGCACGTCGTCGGCGAAAATCTCGAGCTCAGGCTTGTTGTCGGCTTCGGCCTCGTCGGATAGCAGCAACGCCCGAGTCATCATCCTGGCGTCGGTCTGCTGAGCATGCGGCCGCACCACGATCTTGCCCTGGAATACGCCGCGGCTCTCGTCGTCGAGCACGGTCGCGAACACTTCTCGGCTTTGGCAGCCGCCAGCCTTGTGATCGACCACCAGTGTGGAATCGACGTGCTGCTTGCCCTTGAGCAAGCTCGCTCCGCGCAGTCCCGCGAGCGTGCCCTCACCATCGAAGCGGATAAAAGTCTGGTTGCGCACCACACCGCCACCGATGTTGAAAGCAAAATCATTGAAGCGCGCGTTGGCACCGACCGCGACCATCAGCGACGAAACGTGGACGAGGTTGGCAGGCCCGCTGGTGATCTTGATGTGGTCGACATGGGCCTTGTCTCCGACCACGAGCTCAAGCGCGCTGTTGACCTGGTGTGCCGCTGAGGCGTCGTGGCTTTCCACCAGCATGGCGCGGGCGCCCTGTTCGATCACGACCAGCGAGCGGGTGAACACCGACGCGGGCTTATCGCTGGTCGCCGCGAACACCAGATGAATCGGCCGTTCGAGGGTCGCGCCCTTGGCAACGTGGATGAGTGCGCCGTCGCGCATCAGCGCGGTGTTGAGTGCAAACACGCCTTCGCTATCGGACGGCACGACTTTGCCCAGTCTGTCAGCGATCAGAGGATCGCCCGCCGCCAGCGCCTCCGCCATCGAGCGGATAGTCAGGCCGGGCGACAGACCAGTGAGGTCCGATAGTTCCGGCACGAAGATGCCATCGACGAAGACGACGCGCCGCGCGTCCATGTCGCCGATGAGATGACCGGCGGTCATGGCCCGCGCGATGCTTGCCGCGTCGGGAGTTCCCGCCAAGGGCTTCGCCTCGCCGATCAGCGCGCGGAGATCGGTGTATTTCCACTCCTCGACCCGGCGATTCGGCAAGCCGATCGCCTCGAAGCGGGCAGCAGCGGCCTCGCGCAACGCCACGACCTTGCGATCGCCCGGCAACTTGGCCTTCGAGGCCTGATAAGCCTCGCTCAGCGCCTGTTCGGCATGGGTTTTCACGCTGCGAACTTCGGCATTCATGACGCGAGCACGCCTTCTTCCTGGTATTGCGCGTAGCCCTTGGCCTCAAGCTCGTGCGCAAGCTCCTTGCCGCCGGTCTTCACGATCCGGCCGTGCGAGAGCACATGCACGACGTCGGGCACGATGTGATCGAGCAGGCGCTGGTAGTGGGTGATGACGACCATAGCGCGATCCGGTGAGCGCAGCCGGTTGACGCCGTCGGAAACGATCTTCAGCGCGTCGATGTCGAGCCCGGAATCGGTCTCGTCGAGCACGCAGAGCCGCGGCTGCAATAGCGCCATCTGGAGAATTTCGTTGCGCTTCTTCTCGCCGCCAGAGAAGCCGACATTGACGCCGCGGCGGAGCATCTCGGTGTCGATCTCAAGCTTGCCCGCGGCTTCGCGCACGAGCTTGAGGAATTCCGGCGTGGACAGCTCAGCCTGGCCGCGCTTCTTGCGCTGGGCGTTCAGCGCCGTGCGCAGGAAGGTCATGGTGGCGACGCCGGGAATTTCGAGCGGATACTGGAACGCCAGAAACAGGCCCTTGGCGGCGCGCTCGTCGGACTGCATCGCGAGAATGTCTTCGCCGTCGAGCAGAACCTGCCCTTCGGTCGCCTCATAGCCGGGTTTGCCGGCCATGACATAGGCGAGCGTCGACTTGCCCGAACCGTTCGGGCCCATGATGGCATGCACCTCGCCCTTGTTCACGGTGAGGTCGAGACCCTTGAGGATTTTCTTGCCGTCAACGGTGACGTGCAAATTTTTGACTTCCAGCATCGGCACTTCGTGTTCCTTCTTACAAGCTGAAATGCGAGATGATCTCGGCAATCAGCTCCCTTTTCCTGGTTTCCTTGTCGTTGGCGTAAACTGGGCCGAGCGAGCGGCCGCTCACATCGATTTCGCCCTGCTCGCCAATCACAATCATCATCGCTTCCGCATACACGCCTTCTTCCGGCCTCTGCAGCACGATGCGCTTGCCGTCGAACGCTGCCTGCACGCCGCGATCCTTCAGGCTCTTCGACGACGCCAGATCGGCGTCGAAGAACTCCTTCAAGAATGCGCCCGCCGCCTGCTGGCGGCTGCGCCGCTCGGCGTCGTCCTTGCTGCGCTTGGCGTCGAGCTCCGCAACCGCCTTATCGAGCGCAGACATGCAACTTTCCCCGCGCGACACCGATCAACCGACCGAGCCTTCGAGGCTGATCGAAATCAGCTTCTGAGCTTCGACCGCAAACTCCATCGGCAGCTGCTGGAGCACGTCCTTGACGAAGCCGTTAACCACGAGCGCCACCGCCTCCTCGGCCGAAAGGCCGCGCTGGCGGCAGTAAAATAACATTTCCTCGGAGATCTTCGAGGTGGTCGCCTCGTGCTCGAACACCGCCGACGAATTCTTCGCCTCGATATAGGGCACGGTGTGGGCGCCGCACTGATCGCCGATCAGGAGCGAGTCGCAGTTGGTGAAGTTGCGCGCGCCCTTGGCCTTGCGGTGCGCCATCACCTGGCCGCGATAGGTGTTGTTGGATTTTCCCGCCGCGATGCCCTTGGAGATGATCCGGCTCTTGGTGTTCTTGCCGAGGTGAAGCATCTTGGTGCCGCTGTCGACCTGCTGGCGGCCATTGGAAATTGCGATCGAATAGAACTCGCCGGTCGAATTATCGCCGCGCAGGATGCAGCTTGGATACTTCCAGGTGATGGCCGAACCCGTCTCGACCTGGGTCCAGGAAATCTTCGAGCGGTCGCCGCGGCAGTCGCCGCGCTTGGTGACGAAATTGTAGATGCCACCCTTGCCGTTCGCGTCGCCGGGATACCAGTTCTGCACGGTCGAGTACTTGATCTCGGCATCGTCGAGCGCAACGAGCTCAACCACAGCGGCGTGGAGCTGGTTCTCGTCGCGCATCGGCGCTGTGCAGCCTTCGAGGTAGCTCACGTAGGAGCCCTTGTCGGCGATGATCAGCGTACGCTCGAACTGGCCGGTGTCTTTTTCATTGATGCGGAAATAGGTGGACAGCTCCATCGGGCAGCGCACGCCCGGCGGCACGTAGACGAACGAGCCATCCGAGAACACCGCCGAATTGAGCGTGGCGAAGAAATTGTCCGAGGTCGGCACCACGGTGCCGAGATACTTCTTCACCAGATCGGGATGCTGCCGCAGCGCCTCCGAGATCGGCATGAAGATCACGCCGGCCTTCTTCAACTCCGCCTGGAATGTTGTCGCGACCGAAACCGAATCAAACACCGCGTCGACCGCCACGCGCCGTTCGCCCTCCGGGCGCACGACACCGGCCAGCACCTCCTGCTCGCGGAGCGGAATGCCAAGCTTGGCGTAGGTCGCAAGGATTTCCGGATCGACCTCATCGAGCGAGGCAAGCGCTTTACGCTTCGGCGCCGAGTAGTAGTAGTAGTCCTGGTAATTGATCTTCGGGTAATCGACCCGCGCCCAGGTCGGCTCGCGCATGGTCAGCCAGCGCCGATAGGCCTCAAGACGCCAGGCAAGCATCCATTCGGGCTCGGTCTTCTTGGCCGAGATAAATCGGACGATGTCCTCGGACAGGCCCTTGGGAGCCTTGTCGGATTCTATATCGGTGACGAACCCATATTTGTATTGGTCTACGTCGATGCGGCGAACCCGCTCGATCGTCTCTTGTACGGCCGGCATTACTTCCTCCGCTCACGGGTCAAGGCCGTGGCTTGGGTGTCGGTTATGGTCGGTTTCGGTTCCCGGTGGGACTACCTCCGCCTAGGCGGCGATTTCCTGCTGATTTCCGGCCTTATATAGGCTTTCCGAGAGCTTCTCCCAAGCCTTTAGAATCATCCCAACATCATCATCAGAAGTTGCATAGCCGAGACTTACCCGGATTGCGCCCCTGGTAAGCGCCGCGGGCACCCCCATGGCCGCCAATACGTGGGAAGCGGCAACTTTGCCCGACGAACAGGCCGCCCCCGAGGAAACCGCCACCCCTTCCAGATCGAAGGCGATCACGGCGGTTTCGGCCTTCATGCCGGGCACAGAAAACAGGGTCGTGTTTGGCAGCCGGGCCGCCTCCACGCTGAAAACGACCGCCTTGAGCGCGATGGCTCTGATGCCACTCTCGAGCTTATCGCGGAGCGCCGCCATGCGGGTGGCCTCTGCCGCCCAGCCCTGCCGTGCCGCCTCGGCGGCGGCGCCGAATCCGGCAATGCCGGCCACATTCTCGGTTCCGGCCCGCGCGCCGCGCTCCTGGCCGCCGCCCCTGATCTGCGGATCGAGCGCCAGAGCATCGCGCTTGATCAGCGCACCCGAGCCCTGCGGCCCGCCGATCTTGTGCGAGGACAGAGTCATCAGATCGGCGCCGAGCACCTTGAAATCGCAAGCCACGCGGCCCGGGCCCTGAACCGCGTCGACGTGGAGCAGGCCTCCGGCCGCATGCACCAGTGCCGCCGCTTCCGCGACCGGCTGGATCGCCCCGGTCTCGTTGTTGGCAAGCATCAGCGACACCAGCGGCCGCGAGCGGCCCGCGAGCAGCCGCTCCAGCGCTATGAGATCAACGACGCCTGCCGCCGTCACCGGGATGTCTTCAACTGCGGCAAATCGCCCGCCGCTTCGCACCGACGGATGCTCAATCGCCGACACCAGCAGCACATCGCCAAGCGCGGGCGACAACGCCAGCATGTTGGCCTCGGTGCCGCCCGAGGTGAACACGACATCGCGCGCAGCCACGCCAACCAGCGCCGCAATCTGCTCGCGCGCAGTCTCCACCAGGCGGCGCGCAGCGCGACCGGCGCCGTGAACCGACGACGGATTGCCGGTAATATCCAGTGCTGCGGTCACTGCGGCATGCGCCTCCGGCCGAAGCTTTCCGGTCGCGTTCCAGTCGAGATAGACTTGTGTTGCCATCAATTCCTCTTCCGGGTGGCCGGAGGGCTCATCCAAGCCCCTGACCGCGCTCATTTTACTTGCTTTTGACACCCGGGATCATGTTAGAAACCGGCCGCCCATCCGAGCGACTCCGCCTTCGACGCGGTTGCGCCGGCCAGCGGAACTTTCAGAGATTCAAGAACAGTTTTAATCAGTTACGTGCGCTACCCATTGCCGTCAAGCACGTCCTAATCCGCTTCCGCGCGCGGGCGCTTGGCTGCCGCCGGACGAACGCCTACCGAGGAATGTAACGCTCATGCCTGAAGTCATCTTCACCGGACCCGCTGGCCGCATCGAAGGCCGCTATCATCCGGCGCCGCAAAAAAATGCTCCGCTTGCGATCGTGCTGCACCCGCATCCGCAGTTTGGCGGCACGATAAATCATCAGATCATCTATCAAATCTACTACGCCTTCGTGCATCGCGGCTTCGCCGCCATCCGCTTTAACTTCCGCGGCGTCGGCCGCAGCCAGGGCTCATTCGATCACGGCACCGGCGAGCTATCGGACGCCGCGTCCGCGCTCGACTGGGCGCAGTCGATCAACCCGGAGGCCCGCTCATGCTGGATCGCCGGCTTCTCATTCGGCGCCTGGATCGGCATGCAGCTTTTGATGCGGCGGCCCGAGATCGAGGGCTTCATCTCGATCGCACCGCCCGCCAACCTCTATGACTTCTCGTTCCTGGCGCCGTGCCCGTCGTCCGGGCTGATCGTTCACGGCGACAAGGACGCGGTGGTGCCACACAAGGACGTCACCGGCCTCGTCGACAAGCTCAAGACCCAGAAGGGTATCGTCATCGAGCAGAAGGTGATCCCGGGCGCGAACCACTTCTTCGACGGTAAAGTCGAGCCGCTGATGCAGTCTGTCAGCGCCTACCTCGACAAGCGACTCAAGGGCGACCGCCGGGACTGAGTACGGTCGCGCCACCACTGGCGACCCGCACGTCTCCCTGCCGTTGAATCCCGCGGTGGACCTGTTACACCAGCCGCCGCAACGAGGACGGCCGATGAGCGGCTATAAATCCGATTTTCTTAACGTTCTGGCGGAGCGCGGCTTCATCCATCAGGTGTCGGAGCCGGACGCCCTCGACCAGCTCGCGAAATCGCAGTCCATCACTGCCTATATCGGCTTCGACTGCACGGCTGCTTCGCTGCACGTGGGTTCGCTCCTGCCGATCATGATGCTGCATTGGCTGCAGCAGACCGGCCACCGGCCAATCGCGCTGATGGGCGGCGGCACAACGCGAGTCGGCGACCCTTCCGGCAAGGACGAGAGCCGCCGCATCCTCACCGACCTCATGATTGAGGAAAACCTCAAGGGCATCCGCGCGGTGTTCTCGAGGTTTCTCAAATTCGAGGGTGCCGGCGGCAACGCCGTCATGGCGAACAATGCCGACTGGCTCAATACGCTCAACTACATCGACTTCCTGCGCGACGTCGGCCGGCACTTCTCGGTCAACCGCATGCTCAGCTTCGATTCGGTGAAGATGCGGCTCGATCGCCAGCAGGAGCTGTCGTTCCTCGAATTCAACTACATGATCCTGCAGGCCTACGATTTCGTCGAGCTGAACCAGCGCACCGGCTGCGTGCTGCAGATGGGCGGCTCCGACCAGTGGGGCAATATCGTCAACGGCATCGACCTCGGCCGGCGGATGTCGAACGTGCAACTGTTCGCGCTGACCTCGCCGCTGATCACCACAAGTTCGGGCGCCAAGATGGGCAAGACCGCGGCCGGCGCGGTGTGGCTCAACGCCGACCTCGTGAGCCCCTACAACTACTGGCAATACTGGCGCAACACCGAGGACGGCGACGTGGCGCGCTTCCTCAAGCTATTCACGGTGCTGCCGCTCGACGAAATCGGCAGGCTTGCGGCGTTGCACGGCGCCGAGCTGAACGAAGCGAAAAAGGTGCTTGCCACCGAGGCCACCGCCCTGGTGCATGGCCGCGCCGCCGCCGACGCCGCCGCCGACGCGGCGCGGCGCACCTTCGAGGAAGGCACGCTCGCGGAAAACCTGCCGACTATCGAAATCGCAAGCGCCGACATGGCAAGCCTCGGCGTGCTTGCGGCGTTCGTGCGGGCCGGTCTCGTCTCATCGAACGGCGACGCGCGCCGCCAGATCAAGGGCGGCGGGCTCAAGGTGAATGACGCGACGGTCACCGACGAAAAGATGGTTTTGACGCCCGCGGCGCTGACGCCGGAAGGCGTGATCAAGCTGTCGCTTGGCAAGAAGCGGCACGTGCTGATCAAGCCGGTCTAGAGTGTTCAGCGGATCGACGGCTCGGCGAAGGCGCGGTCGTGATCCGGCGTCTCACGGAACTCAAAGAACTTGCGCAGCACGCCGGGCGCGATCGCCGAGATCGGGTTGACCATCGGCCGTGGGTTGCTCGTGGTGCCGCTTACCTCGTAGGTGATGCCGAACATGCCCTCGTTGCTACCGCCGCCGAGGAACAGCCCGACAATCGGTATCTGGCCGAACATGTTGTTGAGGCCGTAGAGCGGCACCAGCGTGCCTCGCATCGCGACCTGATCGCGGGCGTAGTCGATGTTGCCTTCAACGGTGGCGCCGATCATCGGCCCGCGCAGCACGCCATCCCTGACCGTCATGCGGCCCGGCGCGCGGGTGAAGTCGGCGCGCGCCTGGCTGAACTCGATGTTGCTGTTCTGGACGTTGTTGGGAGCATTCGTCACGACGCGGTCGAGGGTGCTGTCGCCGCGAATCGAGAAGGCGCTGACATTGATGACGCCCTCCTGCGTCGAGCCGTCCTGTGTCGGCGGATCCATGCCGACCCACATCTTGCCGCCGACCATGCGCTGATAAAGGTCGGTGAAGCGAAACAGCGCGCCGGCGTCGTTGGTCTCGAAATAGAGCACCGGCTTGCCGTTGTTGGCACGCGTGCGAATCTCTCCAACCAGCGGCGTATCGCGGCCGATCTTGGCATTGAGCGAGAAGGTGCGAACCTTGCCGGCGCGCCGCGACATTCGCCAATCGAGGCCACGGATCGTCTCGCCGAGATGGCCCGCGACCACGCCGAGCTTGATATCGAGATCGACATCGGGGTGCTTTGCCTTGACGCGCGGGTCGCTCGGACCGCCCAGCACCGACTTGACGATGTTTCGTCCGTCATAGACGTCGCCGCGCATCACCACCCGAAGCGCGCCGTCGGCGCCGCGGTCGGCTCGCACCGAAGTCTTGTCACCGTCGGAGGTCGCAAACACCGGGAAGTTCGCCGATTGCATATCGCCGTCGGCATCGAGCTCGACCGTGCCCTTGGCCAGGACGCCCTGGCCGTCGATCAGCACGTCGTCGAAGCGCAGTCCGCCGGACTTCTGCCTGACCATGGTGAAGGCCACGCGCGCCTGGCGACCCGGCGCTTTGACCCAGCCCGGCAACAGGTTCTCGATCTTGGTGTTGGTCAGGTCGGCTTCGACATTGAAGCGGCCATCCTTGTCGTCCACCCCGATGCGGCCGGTGAGCTTCATCGGCATCGGTCCGGCGAGCGCCGGGCCGACATCGAGGCCAACGCGGGTCCGCCCGGCTTCGTCGAGCGTCGCGGTCAGCTTGACCTCGGCGTCGATGTCACCTTTGAGCTTGCGGTACTCGATCTGGGCCGGCGCGCCCGCGACCTTGACGTCGCCCTTGATCTCGTAAAGCTGGTTATTCGCCGAAACCCGCAGCGTTTGCGCCTCGACCTTCTGACCGAACAGCATCTTGTCGGCGCTGAAGTTCACAAGATCGACGGTGATGTCGTAGTCAGTCGAACCCGGCGGCAGATCGGGACGCAGCGGCATGCCGAGCTGGACCAGGCCCGTGACCGTGCCACGCGTGCCGGCGGGGTCGAACGGCGCGCCGGAGTATTCGCGCAGCCGTTCCAGCGCGAGTAGTTCCGCCGCGGCGGGGACCGGGCCATCGACCCGGAAGCTGACGCGCGCCGGCGGCGATTTCCCGCGCGTGTTCGGCACCTCGAACAAGCCGTTGGAGACCGTGAGACGCCGGCCGGGCGAAACATCAACCGTGCCCTTGCCAAGCGTGATCTTCGCGGTTCGGCCATTCAGACGCAAGGTCATGTCGGCGTCGCGGATCGACGGCAGACCGGCCACCGGGCGGAGCGTCGTCGAGCTGCCGACAATTTCGACCGACAGGCCTTCTTCGGGCATTGGCGGGCCGCCGGGCTGCATCTGGGCAAAGGTGGCGTTGGTCGCGATGTCGAGGCGTTCGACGTTTCCGCTGACGATGTGCTGGACCACCCAGTCGCGGACCTTGGGAGAGATAAAGGCCGGCCAAAGGCGCTTGAATGCGGCCGCCGGCATCGGGTTGCAGGCAATTCCGAGCGCAAGCCGTGGCTCGCCGGCGTAGTCAAGCTTGCCTGACATTGCGACGGTAATGCCTTCGCCCATCGTGCTGCCCAACTCCTTGGTGCCCAGGTCGCCGTGCTCCAGCGTGATCCGCTGTTGGGTCGTATCGATGTTGCCGCGCATCACCACGCGCTTGAGCACCAGCCCTTCGTCGTCGGCGCTAATCGGATCGAGCACGATCCATCCGCCGCCGAGCGCAAATATCCAGTTGCCGCCGGGTTGCGCGGGCGCGGCGAATTCCGAACGAAGCGTGAAGCGGGCGGCCCCCGCGGTTACCTTGAACGGCACGCGCAGTGTATTGCGCGCAATATCCCAATCCAGCCCGAATTCGGCGCTGGTGATCGGGATCTGATGTTCGGGTTCTTCCGGATTGCCGATCGAACCTCCCTGCGCGAGCACCGAACCCGAAATCGTGTGCGGCGTGCCATCCGCAGCGATGTCGGAATCGATCGAAGCCGATAGCAGCGTATCGGAACGCAGCTTGGACTCGGTCATGCGCAAGGCCAGCAGATCATCGAGCACGACCTTGCGCGCCTCAAACTGCAGCCGCCGGTGACCTTGGGGAGCCGGTGTCAGGGCCGCGCTTACCACCCACGGCCGCTCCTGGCTTTCCGACAGAACGGTGAGCGCCAAACCGCCCGCCTTCGGCCGGTTCAGGTTCAGACTGATCTGCGTCAATTTCCACTCGGTGCCGCCACGGCGGTCGTCGATGGTGAGACTTCCGTTGGTGATGCCGATCTCGTTGAGCGCTTGACCGTCGAACCCTCCGGTGCCGTCATTGAGGCCCTTGCCCAGCTCGTCGATCCACGCGAGCAAGGCGGTGACATTGGTCGCAACGCTGCGTTCGGACATCGTCTGCAGGGAGAAAACCCGTGACTCCTGCTGCGGAGGCTTGATGGGAGGAGTTTGCCGCGCCGGCGTCGAGTTGGAAGGAGCGGTCTGGCTCGCCACGCTCGCCGTCGATTGCGCCTGATTCGATTGTGCCTCGCGCTCAGGCGCGATTGTGACGAACGGCCGCTCGCCGCCGACCATCACATTGATCCGTCCATCGGCATCGATGCGGACCGTCATGTTGGCATCGACCAGGCGGAAGCTTTCGGCGCGGGGGGTGGCGATCAGGAGACTCGTCCCGGAAATTCCAACTTCCGCCTTGGGCGCCACCGCAACGGTGACGCCGGACAAGTCGCGCAGCACGATGTCGCGTAGGCGCAACGCCGTACGGCCCTGAGCGTCGCGCTCGAGTTGAGTGCCGCCGACTTCGACGCGGTAGCGGCTGCCGAGGTTCTGCTCGATCGCCGCCGTGAGCCAGGGCGTGAAGAGATCGAGCATGATCGGCCCGCTCCCGAGCCGCCACCAAAGCGCTCCGGCGAAAATCAGCGCCACCGCGGCAATGGCGCCGCCGACGATCGTGGCCTTGCGCACCACCGGATGCCTGCGGTCGAACATGAACCATGGATTGAACGGCAGCCGCCAACCGGGATTGCGCAGCCCCCATCGGCGCGCGAACCAGGCGCGGCGGGGCTCCCTTTTGGGCGCATCCGCGCGCGCGACCGCGCCGGCTTCCGCTTGGGTGCGCCGGTGCGCATCGAGCGCCGCTTCCAGTTCCTGGAACGCCGCGATGTGCGGACTGTTATCCTTATCCGTCATGCCCGATCGGCCGTCCCCTCGTCCGCCGGTTCAACGACTGGCCTTTTTACATGTCACGTTTTGCCGGCCAACCAATTCTTCAGGCGCCACAGCGGTTTCGCATAGAACCCCGCTGGGCTGCCACCTGCCCTCAAACCCCGTGCCAAACTCAGCTTGAACCCGTGAAAACGACGAAAGGAAGGCGTATGAGCGCAAAGATCGCCGTCGGTGGCAAGGCACCCAGCTTCAAACTTCCCCACGACGGAGGCGGCGAGGTGTCGCTGGCCGACTTCAAGGGGCGCAAGCTGGTGCTCTATTTCTATCCCAAGGCCGATACCTCAGGTTGTACCCTTGAAGCCAAGGACTTCTCCCGGCTCGCCCCGGCCTTCAGCCGAGCCGGCACAGCAATCCTCGGCGTTTCGGCCGATCCGGTGCCCAAGCAGGACAAGTTCATAGCCAAACACGGTCTTTCGGTCCGGCTGGCGTCGGACGAATCTCATGAAATGCTGACCGCTTACGGCGTCTGGGCCAAGAAATCGATGTGGGGGCGCAGTTACATGGGCATCCTGCGGAACACGTATCTAATCGGCCCCGACGGCCGGATCGCCTACATCTGGGAGAAGGTGAGAGTCGCCGGGCACGCCGAAGAGGTTCTGGCGGCCGCCAAGGAACTATGAGGAACGGCTCTGCAGCCTTTCGCCCTGCTGTACCCCGGCCCCACCGCCGGATCATGCACGTTTGGTTTACCGACCGGACGCATTTTCCAGTTCCCATTTGGGGAAAATTAACCATGGCGGGCTGAAATCGCCCCCGGATGCGCCGGCCCCGGGCAACGGGGACCGGTGGTTGGGGAGCGTCAATGTCGCAACGGTCCAGCAGACACAACCATCGCCCGGACTCCGGCCGCGTGATGCATGGCGAAGCGCCCAAGGCTGCTGCCGGCTCCCGCCGTACCGGCTACACTATCGCCCACGCCGGTCACCAGTTCCGGTTCGGCCCGACCACGTTCTGGATCGCGGTCGGCAGCCTGGTAGTCATGGCCGGCTGGTCGCTTGCGACCGGGACCTATTTCGCCTTCCACGACGACGTGCTGTCACGGCTGATCGTGCGGCAGAAGGAGCAACAATTCGCCTACGAGGACCGCATCGCCGAACTTCGCGCTCAGGTCGACCGCATCACCAGCCGGCAGTTGCTGAACCAGGAACAGTTCGAGCAGAAGCTCGAGCAGATCGTCCGCCGGCAGTCGACGCTGGAATCGCGGGCCTCGACGCTTGCCGGCGTCCCCGATCCGACCCCCATCGGCTCGATCAAGAGCCGCCCCACACCGATGGCAGACCCTCCAGCGGGCGAAATCCCCAATGCCTCGCCGATCAGCGACACGGTGACCTTCACTGCGCCGCCCGACCGCGAAGCGCGGCTGGAATCGCGCGAACTGCCTACGAACGCGAGGCGGGTCGCTGTGGCAGCCAAGGCGACGGCAGTTGGCGTCGAGGGTGCGCTCGCGCGGCTGCAGACTTCACTCGACCGCATCGAGTCGCGGCAGACCGCGACCCTCAACACGCTCGAAGAACGTTTTGATTCCAAGGGCAGACGTATCCGTGGCGTACTGACCGATCTCGGCATGGATGCAAAGAAAGTTGCGGCCGGCGTGCAGGTTGCAGGCGTCGGCGGACCGTTCATACCCGTGACGCTGCGTAAGGATGCCGGCGCCTTCGAGCGGCAGCTCTATAGAGTCCACGTCGCCCGTGCCAACGTTGACCGGCTTACACGCACGCTCGGCGCTGTGCCGGTGCGAAAGCCGATCATGGGCGAGATCGATCTGTCCTCGAGCTTCGGCGTGCGCAGCGACCCGTTTGGCCGCGGCCCCGCGATGCACTCGGGGCTCGACTTCCGCAGCAGCACCGGCGATCCGGTACGCGCCACCGCGACCGGCACTGTCGAGACCGCGGGCTGGAACGGCGGCTACGGCAAGATGGTCGAAATCGACCATGGCAACAGCTTCTCGACGCGCTACGGCCATATGTCGGAAATCGATGTAAGGGTCGGCCAGCAGGTCAAGATCGGACAGATCATCGGCCGCGTCGGCTCGACCGGCCGCTCGACCGGACCGCATCTGCATTACGAGACGCGCATCGACGGCGACGCCGTCGACCCGCAGAAATTTCTCCGCGCCGGATTGCGGCTCGGCAACGCCTTGTGAACGGGATCAAGGAAAGATTCCGTTTTGAATAAAAATCGGACGGCCCGCGAAGGCCGCCCGAGTTTTTATCCCCTTCTGGGATTACGCTTGCTCAGTCAGTCACACAACGCCACCCAGTCAATTAGCTGCTCAGGAAGTCTCCCTGGCGTGCCTGAATCATGACAGCCGCCACGCTCAGGCAAACCGCAGCTGCGGAAGCGATCGAAAAAAAAGCGATCCACATGGTGCCTTCCTCCATCGCGGGTTCCATCGAGTTCCATCGGGTTGCACGGAATGCTCGGTGGAAAGCCGCTGATAACGCGGCAGCCGGTTCGAGGTTCCGGGTGGAACTTTCATCTGTGAGCCCGAGAATTTTGTTGCCGGAACCGTAGCGCCTGAAGATTGAACGCCTCGTAGCATCGGCGCAGGCGAAATGAATCAAATGGCGGGCAGATAATCGATCAAATCGTAGCGACGCTGGGCGCACGCCTTACTCAACGTCCTCGACTGCTTCCGGCCCGCCGCCAAACGCGCGCTGTGCCAGCACCGCGGCCATGAACGGATCGAGATCGCCGTCGAGTACGTCGGAAGGCGTCGGCGAGGTCACGCCGGTGCGTAGGTCCTTCACCATCTGATACGGCTGCAGCACGTAGGACCGGATCTGGTGGCCCCAGCCGATGTCGGACTTGGCTGCGTTGTCGGCGGCGGCCTTTTCCTCGCGCTTCTTCAGTTCGATGTCGTAGAGCCGCGCGCGCAGCATGTCCCAGGCCTGGGCGCGGTTTTTGTGCTGCGAACGCTCCTGCTGGCACACCACCGCAACGCCGGTCGGAATGTGGGTGAGGCGCACGGCAGAATCGGTCTTGTTGACGTGCTGCCCGCCGGCGCCCTGCGACCGCATGGTGTCGACGCGCACGTCGGATTCGTTGATCTCGATCTTGATGCGGTCGTCGATCACCGGAAACACCGCGACGCTTGCGAACGAGGTGTGCCGCCGCGCGTTGGAATCGAACGGCGAGATGCGAACGAGGCGATGGACGCCGCCTTCGGTCTTCAGCCAGCCATAGGCGTTGTGGCCCTTGACCTGGATGGTCGCCGATTTGATGCCGGCGCCCTCGCCCTGGGACTCCTCCAGGAAATCCACCTTGTAGCCGTGCTGCTCCGCCCAGCGCATGTACATGCGCAGTAGCATGCCGGCCCAGTCCTGGCTCTCGGTGCCGCCGGCACCGGCATGCACCTCGAGATAGGCCTCGAATCCGTCGGCCTCGCCCGACAGCAGCGCCTCGAGCTCACGCCGCGCGGCTTCCGCCTTGAGCTGCTTGAGCGCGCCCTCAGCCTCGGTGATGACGCGCTGATCCTTCTCAGCATCGCCGAGTTCGATCATGGTGACCTGGTCGTCGATGTCGCGCTCGATCCGGCCGATGGCGTTGAGCTGGTCGTCGAGCGCGTTGCGCTCCTGCATCACGTGCTGGGCGCGGGCGGTGTCGTTCCAGAGTGTCGGGTCTTCAGCCTGCGCGTTCAGCTCCGCGAGGCGCGCCTTGGCTTTGTCGAAGTCAAAGATGCCTCCTCAGCAGCCCGACCGACCGCTTGATATCTTCGACCAGCTTTTCCGTTTCGGCGCGCATGGACTCGTTTCAATCTTTATGTACGGGGCCGATGTAGCGGCTGCGGCCGCGCCACGCAACCCGGCTTTTCCGGCACGCCACCGTATCGAGCCTGTCGAGGGTTACCTCTTGAAGGTTTCCGCAAGCTTCCGCATTCCCGCCTGCAGCTCTGGATTGCTGCTGTCTTGCGCAACCTGCAACGACATATCGTGCAGGGTCTTGGCGTCGTCGGCATTGACCACTCTGGCGACATGTGGTCCCAGGGCTTGCATCGCCGGCACGCGCTGGTTGCGCCATGCGTCGGTCAGTCCAGCGCTCGGCAAGGTCGAGATCGCGCCAGCGAGTGCTCCAGCCGCGCCCTCATAGACGGTCGGCAGATTTTCCTTGAAATATGCTTTTTCGCGGTCCTTGGGGGTCGCGGCCAGGTGCGCGTGCATGAGCGCCAAAAGCGCCTGCGATATGCCGATACGAGTAGACGTCCCATCCTCGGCATCGTGTGCCTCCCCAAGACCAAAGCTGGCGGGATCAGCCGACATCCTGGATGAACTATGCAACGGCGCAGACGACAGCGGACCGCTTCGCGCCGGTTAAACTCGCGCCCTAGTACAACCCGGTGCCGCGGCGCACGGCGCGGTCGGCGTCCGGCGTCGGGGTGATGTAGCCGGGGTCCTGCGCCTGATCGGACGAGCCGATCACCGAATAGGCGTCGGGCGGCGCGGTGCCGGGCTTGAACGCCTCCAGGATCACCCTGCCCTCGCCCGGACCGGCACGCATCCCGGTCCTGGCATCGACGCGGACGAGCTTGATGCCGGAAGGCACGCGGAACGGCACCGCCGGCTTGTCGGCAAGCGCGACCTTGAGAAATTCGGCGACGATCGGCGCCGCGAGCCCGCCACCCGACGCGCGATTGCCAATGTGCCTGGGTTTGTCGTAGCCGAGGTATACGCCGACCGCGATGTCCGGCGAGTAGCCGACGAACCAGACGTCCTTCTCGTCGTTGGTGGTGCCGGTCTTGCCGGCGATCGGCTTGCCGACCGACTTCACCACAGTCGCGGTGCCACGCTGCACGACGCCTTCCATGATAGAGGTGATCTGGTAGGCCGTCATCGGATCGATGACTTGCTCGCGCTTGTCGACCAAGCTCGGCTCAGGCTGGTCCTTCCACTTGTCGGCCATGCAGGTGCGGCATTCGCGCTGGTCGTGCTTGTAGACGTTGCGGCCGTAGCGGTCCTGGATGCGATCGATGAAGGTCGGAATGATGCGCTTGCCGCCGTTGTCGAACATCGAATAGGCGGTGACCATGCGCAGCACGGTGGTCTCGCCGGCGCCCAGCGAGTACGACAGATAGGTCGGCAGGTTGTCGTAGACCCCGAACCGGCGCGCGTATTCGACGATCAGCGGCATGCCGACATCCTGGGCGAGCCGCACGGTCATGGTGTTTCGCGAGTGCTCGATGCCGTAGCGCAGGGTCGAGGGGCCGCTGTATTTTCCGGCGGAATAGTTTTCCGGCCGCCACGGCGGCATGCCCGGGCCCTGGTCGATCTCGACCGGCCCATCCAAAACCAGCGTCGAAGGCGTGTAGCCGTTGTCGAGCGCGGTCGCGTATACGAACGGCTTGAACGAGGAGCCCGGCTGCCGCATCGCCTGGGTCGCGCGATTGAACTGGCTCTGGTCGTAGGAGAAGCCGCCGACCATCGCCAGTACGCGGCCGGTCGCCGGGTCCATCACCACGAGCGCGCCGGAAATTTCTGGCGCCTGCCGCAGCCGCCAGGTGTTGGCTTCTTTATTGGCCGGTTCGACATAGATTACATCGCCGATTTCGAGTACCTGGCTGACCTTGGTGGGCACGCGGCCCTTGGTTGGCCCTTCGGTGGCCTTGGCCCATTTCACACCCTCAAGTGGAATGATGCCGGCCTGGCGTTCCTTGGTGAGCGCGCCACCCGGATCGCGCGCAGGATAGAGGCCGACGCGCGCCGATTGATCGCTGGTCTCAAGCACCACCGCGAGCCGCCACGGTGCGATGTCGTTGAGCTGCTTGATCTCCGCGAGCTTCGGACCCCAGTCGCCGGCGACGGTGATAGCGATCTTGGCGACCGCGCCGCGATAGCCCTGCGTCTCGTCGAATTTCACCAACCCATCGACCAGAACCTTGCGCGCCACCACCTGGAGCTTGGGGTCGAGTGTGGTGCGGACCGATAGGCCGCCCTCGTATAGCGTCTTCTCCCCGTATTTTTCGTAGATCCAGCGGCGGACCTCTTCGGCGAAATATTCGGCCGCGAAAATGTGCGCGCCGGTCGGGCGGTTGGTGACGTTGAGGGGCTCTTTCTTGAACTTCTCGGCGTCCGCCGTCTTGATCGTACCCATCGAGGCGAGTTGATCCAGGACGTAGTTGCGGCGCTCGATGGCGCGATCGCGTGCACGGAATGGATTGAGCTGACTTGGCGCCTTCGGCAGCGACGCCAGATAGGCGGCTTCCGGGACGCTCAGCTCGTGCACCGATTTATCGAAATAGATCAGCGAGGCGGCGGCGATGCCATAGGCGCCAAGACCGAGATAGATCTCGTTGAGATAGAGCTCGAGGATCTTCTCCTTTGAATAGGCGCGCTCGATCTTGAGCGCGAGCAGCGCCTCCTTGATCTTGCGCTGGAGCGAGACCTCGTTGGTCAGAAGGAAATTCTTGGCGACCTGCTGGGTGATGGTGGACGCGCCCTGCGGGCGGCGACCCGACCCGTAGGTCTGCACATAGAGCATGCCGGCGCGCATGATACCGCTGAAGTCGAGGCCGTTGTGCTCGTAGAAATTCTTGTCTTCCGCGGCGAGGAAGGCGTTGATCACCATCTTCGGCACGGCCTGGATCGGAATATAGAGGCGGCGCTGGGTGGCGTATTCGGCCACCAGCGAGCCGTCGCCGGCATGGACACGGGTCATGACTGGCGGCTCGTAATCCTGCAGTTGCGAATAGTCCGGCAAGTCCTTGGAGAAATGCCAGAGCAGGCCGGCCGCAGCGCCGACACCGACCAGGAACACGATGGTCCCGGCTGCGAACACGAAGCCGCAGAAGCGCAGCATCAGTCTCATCGCGGAGCTCCCATCTGCCGAATGTTTGTCTGACCGGGACTGCGGCCCGCGGCGGCGCCGCGCTCCAGCAGTGCCATCAATCCAAAGCTGCCCACGTCGTTCCCCTTGGCCCGGCCCTCAAGCGCAGCGCCGGGGGCATTGTACGATTTTGCCCGTCGTCGATGCAAAGCATTCTCCCAGCCTCGGGCCGCTCCGAGTCCCGAAAATCGTGGGTTTTTATGTTCAAACTGAGGCTTCCCGGTCATCGCCCGCTCCGCCCGGCGGTGGTGCCGGCCAGCCGGGTGCTGAAGAAATTGTCGATCGCCTTGCTGATGGCGGCGGCGGCCTTCGAGTGCCAGGCGCCGGAGGTGAGCTGCTTCAAATCGTCCTTGCTCGACACATAGCCGAGTTCGATCAGCACGGCGGGCACGTCCGGCGCCTTGAGCACCTTGAAGCCCGCCGATTTCAGCGGGCTTTTGTGCATCCGGACCACCGGCTTCATGTCGGCGACCAGCGTTTTGGCAAAATGCAGGGAGAATGCCTTGGTTTCACGTTGCGCCAGATCAATCAGGATGTCGGCGACGTCGCCCGGCTCGTGCGACATATCGATACCGGCGATGACGTCGGCGCGGTTCTCGCTCTCGGCCAGCCGTCCCGCCTCGGCGTCGGAGGCGGTTTCCGACAGGGTGTAGATCGTCGCCCCCTGCGCCTCGCCCTCACCCTTCTTGATCGCGTCGGCATGGATTGAGACAAACAGCGCTGCCTGCCGGATGCGCGCCATGCGGACCCGATCGACGAGAGGAATGAAGCTGTCGTCGGTGCGCGTCATCACCACGCGGTATTTGCCGGACCGTTCCAGCTCGTCGCGCAGTTGGGTGGCGAATTGCAGGACGATGTCCTTTTCCATCTCGCCACTGCGCGCAACCGCGCCGTTGTCGATGCCCCCGTGGCCAGGGTCGAGCACGACGATCGGTCGCGGATCGCCTTTTTGGGCTATTTCACGCTCCACCGCGTTGGTTGAGGCCTGCAGCGGGCGGCCTTCCGCCGCGAGGGTCTTCATGAAGCTCTCGCGGTCCGTCGCTGCGAGGTCGACGACGAGGCGCGCCGGCTGGCCCGCGACGGCATCGATCACGAAAGCCTTTTCGATTCGAACGGGCTTGCTGACATCCATCACGATGCGCGAGCCGCCCTGCATCACGAGGCCAAAGCGGAACGCCTTGACCAGTCCGCGGCTGGCATCGCCCGCATTCGGTGGCAGGTTGAAGGTCACCTGCGGCAGGTCAATGACCACACGATAGGGATCGGCGAGCGTGAAGGCGCGCAGATCGACCTTTTGCGAGAAGTCCATGACGAAGCGGGTCTGGGCGTCATCGCCACCGACGCGGGTGTCGGTCGCCGCCGGATAGGCCTGGGCCGCAACGCGCGCGTCGACCCGCTCGGCCGACGAAGCGATTCCCGCTCCGGCCGGCAGCAGCAAAACACCAAGGATTGCGAGGTCCGTCGCCCGAATAGACACGAATCCGAAGCCTCCGAGACCGTCTTACCCCATTAGGAGGGGGTGGTTAATCGGAACTTAACGGGGCCGCGCCGGTCTGTGGTTTATGTGGTTTTTCAGCGACTAGCTTGCCATTGCCGGTTTCAAACCGTAAGTATGGGTTGCTCACGGTTTGAGTAACCGGGTGTGCCGCGTTCGGCCCTCCGGCACGTTCGCCAAGGATTGCTCCCCCTCGAGGATTGGGGGACCGGCTTGACGGACGCCATGCGACCGATCCCGTTCGCTCCCAGGTTTTATCAAAACCGGGCGCTTTTGACGGCGGCCGGTCGAAGCCGAGGCTCTTGTTCAGGACACCCGACTGACGCGGCGGCGCTGAGGCGCGCATTCCCCGCGAATCGTGAGTGTAGACGACCGGTGGCGCTGTACGCCGCCGTCCTCCAACGGGTTGAGGTCATGCCCGAAGCGTATTTCAAGGTCCGGCCGGAGCGCAGCTCTCTTCAGAGCGCGCGCGTTTCACGCCGAACCTGCACCGCGCCATGGCGTGGCACCGTGACCCAGTCCTTCCACGACAGATCAGGCCCGTCCTTGTTCGCGCCGCCGTTCACCGGCGGCAGCCAGCCGACGCGCCATAAAGAGATAATTCAATGGCCAACAAGATGCTCATCGACGCGACGCATCCGGAGGAGACCCGGGTGGTCGTGCTGCGCGGCAACCGCGTTGAGGAATTCGATTTCGAGACGGCGCACCGCAAACAGCTTCGCGGCAATATCTATCTCGCCAAGGTAACGCGGGTCGAACCCTCACTGCAGGCGGCGTTCGTCGAATACGGCGGCAATCGCCACGGATTCCTGGCGTTCTCCGAAATCCACCCGGACTATTACCAGATCCCGGTCGCCGACCGGCAGGCGCTGATCGAGGCCGACGCACGCGCCGCACGCGACGACGACGAAGCCGACGATCATCATCGCGGCAACCGCCGCCCGCGCGGCGGCCGCAATCGAAACCGCGAGCGTCCTCACGCCCGCCGCGACGAAACGGTGCAGAGCGATCCGCTGGCCGCCGGGGAAGCAGCGGGCCAGGCGACCGACATGCCGGCCGGTGAGCATGTCATGGACGAGCCGCATCCGGGAGACCTTCCGGATCAGTCTGCGGCCGAAATCGCACATCAGAACGAGGCGCATGCCGACGAGGCGCATGCCCACGAGACTCCGGTTGGCGAGACCGAAAATCCGCCAGTCCCCGCCGAGATCGGCACTCCGGTCGAACAGCCGCACTCCGAGCCGAGCACGAGGCCCACGCCGCGGAGTCCGCGGAAGCCGACCATCACGCCGAACCTCATTCGTCTGAGGGCGGCGAGCAGCCCGCGGGCGAAGGCAACGGCGCCAATGGCCACGGTCCTGATGAAGAGGAAGAGGTCGTCGATACCGTCGGCGGCGCCGACGCGATGGAAGAGGTGATGGAGCGCGCACCGCGCTACCGCCGCCAATACAAGATCCAGGAAGTCATCAAGCGCCGGCAGGTCATGTTGGTGCAGGTGGTCAAAGAGGAGCGCGGCACCAAGGGCGCGGCGCTCACGACCTATCTCTCGCTCGCCGGCCGCTATTGCGTGTTGATGCCCAACACCGCACGAGGCGGCGGCATCAGCCGCAAGATCACCAGCGCGGACGACCGCAAGAAGCTTCGCGAAATCGCCGAGGAGCTCGAGGTCCCGGAGGGCATGGGCGTCATCCTGCGCACCGCCGGCGCCGCCCGTACCAAGCAGGAGGTTAAGCGCGACTTCGAATACCTATTGCGGATATGGGAACAGGTGCGCGACCTGACGCTGAAATCAACCGCACCGACGCTGGTGTACGAGGAAGGCTCACTCGCCAAGCGTTCGATCCGCGATCTCTACAGCAAGGACATCGACGAGATCGTCGTCGCTGGTGAGCAGGGCTACAAGGATGCCAAGGAATTCATGCGCATGCTCATGCCGAGCCATGCGAAGAACGTGAAGCTGTACCAGGACTCGCAACCGGTCTTCACGCGCTACGGCATCGAGAGCCAACTCGATGCGATGTTCTCGCCAACAGTGCAACTGCGCTCCGGCGGCTACATCGTGCTGAACCAGACCGAGGCGCTGGTTTCGATCGACGTCAACTCCGGTCGCTCGACGCGCGAGCACCACATCGAGGACACCGCGCTCAAGACCAATATCGAGGCTTCGGAGGAAATCGCGCGCCAACTACGCCTGCGTGACCTCGCCGGTTTGATCGTGATCGATTACATCGACATGGACGAGAAGCGCAACAACCGCACGGTCGAGCGGCGCCTCAAGGAGGCGCTGCGCCACGACCGCGCCCGCATCCAGGTCGGCCGTATCTCGCACTTCGGCCTGATGGAAATGTCGCGCCAGCGTATCCGCACCTCCGTGCTGGAAAGCTCGACAGAGAAGTGCGTGCATTGCGGCGGTACCGGTCACGTGCGCTCGGTGTCCTCGGTCGCGCTGCAACTCCTTCGCTCGATCGAAGAGATGCTGCTCAAGGGGCCAACCCACAATCTGATCATCCGCACGCGGCCCGAGATTGCGCTCTACGTGCTCAACCACAAGCGTGCCCATCTGCGCGGGCTCGAAGAGCGCTTCCAGGTCACCCTCACCGTCAACGCCGACGAGGAGGTGGGCGGCCAGATCGGCTTCACCATCGATCGCGGCGAGCAGGTGATGACTATCGAACAAGCCAAGACGCTGCTCGCACAGGCCGCCTTGGCAGCGCCGGCGCTGCACGAAGACGAAGAGCCGGAGTTCCCCGAAGAGGTCGACGAGGAAAGCGACGCTTCGGCAAGTGAAAGCGAACCCGCCGAGCAGATCGGACACATCGACGAGGTCCATGAAGCTACCGACGACGACCAGGCAGTGCACGGCGATGGTGCGCGCGAGAACGGCGAAGGGTTGCGCGGCGGTCGCGGCCGCAGGCGACGCCGCCGTGGACGTGGCGGCCGAGGCGGAGAGGACCGCGAGGGCGGCCCATTCCCACCGCGTCGTGAGCAAGGTCCGGCCGAACGCGGCGAGTTCGCGCAAGACCCAGCACAAAGCTCTGCGCCGCTTGGCAATGACGAGCATGCGGCCGGCGATATGCCGCAGGACGCCGGCTTTGCACGGCCCCGCCCGGAGGGCGGCGAGCCTCATACCAATGGCGATGGCGAGCCTCGCCGCCGCCGGCGCGGACGGCGTGGTGGACGGCGCAATCGCCGCGACCGCGAGGGCGGCCCCAATGGTGATTTCGCCGCCACGCAAGGCCAGGAAACGCACGAACGCACCGACTTCAGCGCGCGGCCGGATTGGTCGCCGCCGCGCGAGGCCTCGCTCCCGGAAACCGCGGAGCCAGCCTACGCGCCGCGGATCGAACCAGAGCCTCGGCAGGAACCGACACCGCAACCCGCGGCTGCATCGCCACAGCCTGCCGCCGACCGCGAGCCGCCGCGCCGCCGTTCCACCGTTCGCGAGCCCGCGCCGATGTTCAGCGGCAGCGCGCCTGTGGTGATACCGGCGCCGCCACCACCCCCTGCCCCCGTCGTGATCAGTACGGCCAATGCCGATGACGCCAGCAAGCCGAAGCGCAGCGGCTGGTGGGCGAAAAAGCTGCTCGGCGGCGACTAGGGTTTGCTGATGCTTAGCCGCTGGGTCGATCGCGACGCAAAGGCTGCGGTCGACCGCTACGCGGCATCGGGCCTGCAGTCCGAGTTGGCGTTGCGCATCTACACCACGCGGCTTCTGGGCGGCGACCCGGCGCTAGTGCTGCACGGCGGCGGCAACACGTCGGTCAAGCTCCGCGTGCCCGATCTTCTGGGCAACGAGGCCGATGTGCTCTGCGTCAAGGGCTCGGGCGCCGATATGGCCGTGATCGAGCCGGCTGGTCTGCCCGCGGTGCGGCTCAAGGCGCTGCATCAGCTCCTGGCGCGCGATGAAGTGTCCGACGAGGACATGGTACGCGTCCAACGCGCCAATCTGCTCGATCCGATAGCGCCCAACCCGTCGGTCGAGACGCTGTTGCACGCATTCCTGCCGCATAAGTTCGTCGACCACACCCACGCCAACGCCGTGGTAAGTCTGGTTGACCAGGACAACAGCGAGGAGCTTTGCCGCGAGGTCTATGGCGATCGCATGGGCTTCGTGCCCTACGTGATGCCGGGCTTCCGGCTCGCCAAGGTCGCGGCCGGGATTTTCACGCGCAATCCCAAGGTCGAAGGCTTCATCCTCGACAAGCACGGAATCTTCACGTTCGGCGAAAGCGCGCGCGAGGCCTATGAGCGCATGATCGAGATGGTCACGCTCGCGCAGACCCGGCTGCAACAAAACCGCAAGGCCGTGTTCGTTACCGTGCAATTGCCGCAGCAGATCCCGCCGGCCGAAGTCATTGCGCCATTGGTGCGTGGCGCGTGCAGCGTCAAGGACGGCCATATCGAAGGCGCGTGGCGGCGGCTCATCCTCGATTTCAGGACCAACGACGCGATCCTCAACTTCGTCAACGGCAAGGACGTGGCGCGCTACAGCCAGGAAGGCGTCATCACGCCGGACACCACCATCCGCATCAAGAACACGCCGCTGCTATTGCCGGCGCCGGCCAAAGGCGGCATCGACGATTTCGCCAGGGCCGCGCAAGTGGCGGCCGCGACCTTCACGGATGACTACAAGACATATTTCGCCCGCCAGAACGCCCGCGTCGGCGGGACCAGAAAAATGCTCGATCCGCAGCCGCGCGTCGTGCTGGTGCCGGGGCTAGGACTGTTCGGACTCGGCCGCTCCAAGAAGGACGCGATCATCGCCGCCGATCTCGCAGAAGCCTTTGTCGAGTGCATCACCGATGCCGAGGCGTTGGGCCGCTTCAAGTCGATCTCCGAGGACGACATGTTCGATGTCGAATATTGGTCGCTGGAGCAGGCCAAGCTTGGCCAGGCCAAGCCGCTGCCGCTCGCGGGACAGGTCGCCGTCATGACCGGCGCGGGTGGCGCGATCGGCGCCGCAACGGCAAAGGCATTCGCGGCGGCCGGCGCCGAGGTCGCGCTGCTCGACATCGACGAGCAGGCGGTCAAGGCGAAGGCCAAACAGGCCGGCGGCGCGGCGCTCGCGCTTCGTTGCGACGTGACGGATTCCGCGGAAGTGCACGCAGCCTTCGACAAGGTATCGGAACACTTCGGCGGCGTTGATATCGTCGTCTCCAACGCCGGCGCGGCGTGGCAGGGCCGCATCGGCGAAGTGGACGAGGCGATATTGCGCAAAAGCTTCGAGCTGAATTTCTTCGCGCATCAGCGCGTTGCCCAGGCCGCCGTGAAGATCATGCTGAAGCAGGGCACCGGGGGCTGCCTTCTGTTCAATGTGTCGAAGCAGGCGGTTAATCCTGGACCGAATTTTGGGCCCTATGGACTGCCGAAGGCCGCGACGATGTTGCTGGTGCGGCAGTATGCGGTCGATTATGGCGCGAACGGCATCCGCTCGAATGGCGTCAACGCCGACCGCATCCGCTCGGGCCTTCTCACTGAGGATTTCATCAAGGAGCGCTCCAAGGCACGCGGCATCTCGGAGAAGGACTACATGAGCGGCAATCTGCTGGGCCGCGAGGTCACCGCCGAGGACGTGGCCCAGGCGTTCCTGCATCAGGCGCTGGAGCTTAAGACCACCGGCGACATTACCACCGTCGATGGCGGCAATATCGCGGCGGCTCTGCGATAGCGGCGCGATACGGCAGACGATCAGGCTTTCATCCGCCGCTCGGTCGGATGCACCTCGAAGCTCCGCAACTGCCCGCGCCGCAGCACGGCCACCTTCACCGCGCGACCGATGCGCTCGGCATTGAGCCGCCGGATCAGATCGTCGACGCCGGTGATGGGCTCGCCGTCCAACCGCACCACCACGTCGTAAGACATCAGTCCCGCGACATCGGCCGGTCCATCTGGCTCGTTGGCGGTGATCATCGCGCCGAACGCATTGTCGATCTCGGCCGCCCGCGCATACCGGCGCGGCACCGCCACGGTCTGCGCCGCAACGCCGATGAAGGCGCGGCGCACGCGGCCATGCTGGATGATCTCGCTCAGCACATATTGCGCGGTGTTGCTGGCGACCGCAAAGCAGATGCCCTGCGCGCCCGCGATCACTGCGGTGTTGATGCCGATCACCTCGCCGCGCGAATTCACCAGCGGCCCGCCCGAATTGCCAGGGTTGAGAGCGGCGTCGGTCTGGATCACGTCTTCGATCAGCCGGCCGGAGCGGGCGCGCAATGACCGTCCGAGTGCCGATATGACCCCCGCGGTGACCGTTAACTCGAAGCCCAGCGGATTGCCGATCGCGACCGCGAGCTGCCCGCGTCTGAGCTTCTTGGAATCGCCCAGCGTCGCCGACGCGAGGTTGCGCGCGGCGCCGGCGCGCAGCAGCGCCAAGTCGGTGTCGGCGTCCTCGCCAATCAGCCGCGCCTCCATGATGCGACCTTCGGTGTCGGTCAGCCGCAACTCCCGCGCGCCATCGACCACATGGCTGTTGGTCAGCACGAGGCCATCCGGGGAGATGACGACGCCAGAGCCCATGCCGCCCCGGCCCTTCCCCGCAGCATGCTCGACGCGCACCACCGCGGGGCCGACGCGGTCGGCGATAGTGGTCACCGCGCCGGAATAGGCGTCGAGCAGTTCGCCGTCGCTCGCCACGGGCTCGGCGACCGGCTCGCTGAATTCGATTTGAGAGTTGAGTTCGAACATGAGGAAACCCTCCGGGCTTCCTATGTAGGAATGACTCGCAGAAAGGGTAGATGCTGCCAATCGGCGCTATTCGCTGGACAGGATGACGTTCTTCACCAGCGGATAGATCTGGCTCTCCCAACGGCGGCCGCTGAACACGCCGTAATGGCCGACGCCGGCCTGCATGTGATGGCGCTTGCGGTAGGGCCGCAGGCTCGAGCACAGCTCATGCGCGGCGAGCGTCTGGCCGACCGCGCAGATGTCGTCCTTCTCGCCCTCTACAGTGAGCAGCGCGGTGCGCCGGATGGCGCGCGGCTCGACCTTCACGCCCTGCCATTCGAGCGTGCCCGCGGGCAACCGGTGCTCCTGAAACACCCACCGCACGGTTTCCAGATAGAATTCCGCGGAGAGGTCGAGCACCGCGAAATACTCGTCGTAGAAATCCTTGGTCAGCTTGGCCTTCTCCAGCTCGCCCAGCCGCAGATTCTCGTAGAGCTCGCGGTGCGCCTTGATGTGGCGCTCGATGTTCATGCTCATGAAGGCCGCGAGCTGCACGAAACCCGGATAGACTTGGCGCATTCCGCCGGGATAACGGAACGGCACGCGCGCGATCAGGTTCTTCTCGAACCAGTCGATCGACTTGGAATTGGCAAGCTCGTTTACCTTGGTCGGATTGACCCGCGTGTCGATCGGGCCAGCCATCAGCGTCATGCTGCGCGGCTGCGCCGGGTTCTGGCTCTGCGCCATTACCGCGACCGCCTCCAGCACCGCGACGCAGGGCTGGCAGACCGCAAGCACATGGGCGCCCTCGCCGATCACCTCGATGAACTTGATCAGATGCGCGACATATTCATCGAAGCCGAAGCGGCCATCGGCGCGAGGAACGTCGCGCAAGTTGTGCCAGTCGGTGATGTAGACATCGTGTTCGGGCAGCATGGTACGGACCGTGCCGCGCAGCAGCGTCGCGAAATGGCCCGACAGCGGCGCGACCAGCAGCACGCGCGGCTGCTCGATGTCGGTGTCCTTCTTGAAATGCAGGAGCGTGCCGAACGGCGTGACATGCGCGGCCTCCTCGCGCACCTCGACCTCGCGATTGCCGGCGGCGACCTGGGTGATGCCGTAGGACGGCCGTGTGTGCGTTAGGCCTGCGCGCGCGATCAGTTCGTAAGCGGCGGTGAGATTGCGCACGCTGCCGTGGCCGGGCATTCCAATGCCGGTATTGCCGAACGAGCGGGCCACCATGCCCGCAAGCATCCGGACCGGCCCCATCATGTCGGAATGGGCCTGATAGGCCGCGTACAACATTCACAAGTCCCCTGCGGTGTCGCAGCCGCCCGGCACGGCGGAACCGCTCCCTCGCAGTGCAAAAAGAGTAGTGCATTTGTTGTTGCGGTGCGAGATAATTTCTTCGGGCGTTCGCCGGACCGCCCTTGAGGGGAAAAGGCATGGCCAAGGCCACGCTGGCGATCGCCAGCAAGAACTACGGCTCGTGGTCGCTACGCGGCTGGCTGCTCTGCAAGATGGCGGGGCTTGAATTCGACGAGATCATGGGATCGAGCGACGATCCATCAACGCGGGCGGAACTGCTGCTGTTGTCGCCGTCGTTCCTGGTGCCCTGCCTGACCCATGACGGCGTGAAGATCTGGGACACGTTGGCGATCGCGGAATATCTGAACGAGACCCATCCGTCGGCCGGTCTATTCCCGAAGGACCGCAGCGCGCGTGCACGATGCCGATCGATCTCCGGAGAAATGCATTCCGGCTTCAGCCATCTGCGCTCGGCACTGCCGATGAATCTCAAAGCGCACCATCCCGGCTTCAAGGTATGGGCCGGCGCACAGGCCGACGTCGACCGCATCGCCGCAATCTGGCGCGAATGTCTGGCCGACTCCGGCGGCCCGTTCCTGTTCGGCAAGAAGCCTTGCGTGGCGGACGCGATGTTCGCGCCCGTGTGCACACGGTTCATCACCTACGACGTCAAGCTTGACGGTGCCTGCGTCGCCTATTGCAAGGCGATCATCGCGCTGCCGCAGATGCAGGAATGGATCGAAGCCGCCAAGACCGAGCCGGAGGAACTGGAAGAGCTCGACGTCGAGTTCTGAATCAATCCAGCTTCACCCCGGCGCGCTCCACCACGCTTTTCCACTTGGCGGAATCCCTGGCGATGGTTTCGGTCAGATCCTGTGGTGTGCCGCCGGCCGGCTCGTCGCCAATCGCGGAAAACCGGGTCCTGAATCCCTCTGACCGGATCGCGCGGTTCACCGCCGCATTGAGCTTATCGACAATATCCTTGGGCAGGCCCGCGGGCCCGACCAGGCTCGTCCATGTTGGTGCGCTGTAGCCCGGCACGCCCGCCTCGGCGACGGTCGGCAAATCCGGAAATGCCAGTGATCGCTTGTCGCCGCTCACCGCGAGCCCCTTCACCTGGCCGGACCTGGCTGCGCTAGAGATGCCGTTGAGGCTCTCGAACATCAAATCGACATGCCCGGCAACCAGATCGTTGATCGCCGGCGCGCCGCCACGATACGGCACATGCTGGATCTGCGTATCGGTCATGAACTTGAACAGTTCGCCGCCGACATGGCCGGGCGAGCCGTTGCTCGATGATGCGTTAGTGAGCTTGCCAGGATTAGCCTTGGCCTTCTCGATCAATTCCTTCACGGATTTGATGTCGGACTTCGGCGACACCGCGAGCATTAGGTGGCCATGCACGATCAGCGCGATCGGCTGAAAGTCCTTCTCGATAACATAGGGCAGCTTGGCGACGATGTGGCGGGTGATCGCCATCGCGCCGATCGGTCCGACCGCCAGCGTGTAGCCGTCCGGCGCCGACTTTGCGACATAGTCCATGCCGAGCGTGAGCGCGCCGCCGGGCTTGTCCTCGACGATGACGGTGGCGCCGCCCAGCGCCGGGCCGAGTTCGGCGGCCAGGATGCGCGCCACAGTGTCGGTCGCGCTGCCGGCGGCTTGCGGTACGATCAGCCGGATCGGCCGGTCGGGATATTCGGCCAATGCCGCGACGGGAATCGCCGACAACGAGCAAGCAAACACGAACGAGCCCAACACCCGCGTCAGCCGATTCATGCATATCCTCCCGTCATTCTTGTTGCGGCGCAGACTAGCGAGCAGGCATCGCTTGCACAATCGCGCCGAACACCCCGCGCTCTTTCAACGCAGCCGTGCTGCCTCCTCCAGCACGGCGCGCTCGGCGATGCCCTGGTCATCGGTCGGCGCGAAGGCCGCGACCGTCCGCGGCGGATCGAGATCGGGGAAGTGATAGGCCGCCGACACGCTGTCCGGCCCCTGCCCGGAATGGCCGATGCAAAGGCCGTGCAGCGACGCGATATCCATCATCACGCCAAGCCCATAACCCTTAGTTCGCCATGGCCGGTCGGGAAGGTCTATCTCGATCGCGTGGCGCTTTCGCATCTCGTCCCGTAGCGGAAGCGGCAGCAACGTTCCGGTGAGCAGCCCGTGCATGAATCGGGCGACGTCCGACGGCGGCCCCAGCAAGAGGCCGTGCGCGACCCAGCCGGGATGGAAATCATCTTCGTCGCCGAAGGTGCTCCTGCAAAGATCGGCGCGAGTGCGCGCCATGAACGAATCCACAATCCCGAGCGGAGCAAGCACAAGTGCGTTCAGCGCGCGTTCGATGTCCATGCCGGTGGTCTGCTCGATCAGCCGGCGCACCAGGAAGTATCCGCTGTTGGAATAGGACCAGCCCTGCCCCGGCTCGAACAGAGGCTTTGCCGCATCAACATGCGCGAGCAGGTCCGCTTCGCTCCACGGATCGTCGTGGCGATCGACCGCGACCTCGTATTCGTCGCTTTCGGCGTAATCGGATAGGCCGCTGGTGTGCTGGAGAAGTTGGCGCAATGTGAACGGCCGCCCCCGCAGCGGCAGATCCAGCTCAAGCCGCCCGCCCGCCACAAGAACGAGCGCACCGGCCGCGACCGCTGTCTTGGCGACACTCCACCACGGCACCAATATCGAACGGTCGCCGGCCACCCTGTCGGCCACGCAGGACGCGACGAGGGGCGCCCGGTCCGCCATGTCAGGGCTTGCGCAGCCAGTTGCCGATGCGGTCAACCGCTTCCTTCATATCCGCAGCCGAGCCGGCATAACAGAAGCGCACGAAGTGCCGGCCGTTGACCGGATCGAAATCCACGCCGGGCGTCGCCGCGACATGCGCCTCCTGCAAGAGCCGCTTGGCGAAATCGAAACTGTCGCTCGAGAATTCGGAGACGTCAGCGTAAAGATAGAACGCGCCGTCGACCGGGAGAAATTTCGAAAGGCCCGCCTTCGGCAGTCCTTCGATCAGGATTTTGCGGTTGTCCTCGTAGCCGTGCTTGATCGCAACCAGCTCGGTGCGTCCATCGAATGCCGCTTCGGCCGCGATCTGCGAAAGCGTCGGCACCGAGATCGCGAGATTACCCTGCAGGCGGTCGATCGGCCGCACCAGCGCCTGCGGCACCACCATCCAGCCGATACGCCAGCCGGTCATGCAGAAGTATTTCGAGAACGAGTTGATGACGACCGCGTTCTCCGACAGCCGCGCCGCGGTCTCGGCCGGCATGGCGTAATCGAGCCCGTGATAGATTTCGTCGGAGATCACCTTGATACCGGCGTCCTCGGCGACGCCGATCAGGGTTGCCAGAGCGTCGGGCGTCATCATCGTGCCGGTCGGATTGGCCGGACTTGCGACTATGATGCCGGCGAGCGGCTTCTTGGCATGCGCGTCGAGCAGGCTTTCGCCGGTGATCGCAAAGCGGGTTGCTGCGTCGGTTTCGATCAGCACCGGCTCGCAGCCCAGCGCGGTGAGGATGTGGCGATACGGCGGATAGCCCGGATTGGCGATCGCCACGCGGTCGCCCGGCTCGAACATCGAAAGAAACGCCAGAACGAATCCAGCCGACGAGCCGGTGGTCACGATCACGCGGTCGGCACTCACCGGCACGCGATAGGTTTCGGCGTAGTGCCGCGCGATGCGCGAGCGCAGCGAGGCAATGCCGAGCGACTCGGTATAGCCGAGCGCGCTCTTACCGAGCGCAGCGCGCACCGCCGCGATTGCCGGCGTTGGCGCGCCCACCGCCGGCTGGCCGACCTCCATGTGAACGACTTTGCCGCCCGCCGCTTCGATGCGGGCCGCGGCCGCCATCACGTCCATCACCATGAACGGCGGCACATCGCTGCGGGCCGATGGCGTCATAATCCGCCGCGCGGAATCGAGCATCATCACGGGCTCTCCACGGCGATCCGGCAGCGCGTTACAGCCCCGCCCCGCTGTTGCCGCATTCGGCCGCTCCTTACAGGGCTGCGTCCAGGGCAATCGGACGGGAAGCGATACGTGCAACCACACGTGATCTCGGCTCGCGTTGACCCTGTTGGGGGGCGCCACTAGGTTGGCTGAACATTGGGCTCGCGGTCCCGAACAGACATGATTGATGCCGGAAGCACTATCAGGGTGCGGCGGAGGACGCCAGCCGCGCATGCGGTTGCGCTGCTGACGGCGTTTGCGATCGCGGTCACGCCGACTGTTGCCGTTGCGCCCTCTCCCGCGCGCGCGCAAAGCCTGCCGCCCGGGCTTCCGATCATTCGCGACGCCGAGATCGAGCAATTGCTACGCGATTACACGCAGCCGATCCTGCGCGCCGCCGGCCTTGCCCAGCAAAATATCCAGGTCACGATCATCAACGAGCGCTCGTTCAACGCTTTCGTGATGGACGGCCGGCGCATCTTCATCAATGCCGGCGCACTGATCGATGCAAAAGTGCCGAACGAGATCATCGGCGTGCTCGCGCATGAAACCGGTCACATCGCCGGCGGGCACCTGTCGCGCTTGCGCCAACAGCTTGCGCAGGCGCAGGTGCAATCGATCATCGCCATGATCCTCGGTATCGGTGGCGCGGTCGCGGCTTCGCGTAGCGGCGGCAATATCGGCAATCCCGCCGCCGCTATCCTGGGCCCGCAGGAGACGATCCGCCGTTCGCTGCTCTCCTACCAGCGCGCGCAGGAGGAGCAGGCCGACCGTGCTGGCGTGAAGTTCCTCGCCGCCACCGGCCAATCGGCCAAGGGCATGTACGATACGTTCAAACGGCTGTCGGATCAGATCCTGTTCGCGGCCCAGAACGCCGATCCCTATCAGATGTCGCATCCGATGCCGGCGGAACGCGTTGCGGCCCTCGAAGTCATCGCCAAGAACAGCCCGAACTGGGACAAGAAGGATCCGCCGGAACTCCAGGCGCGACACGACATGATGCGCGCCAAGCTCGCCGGCTTCCTCGATCGCGGCGATACGGTTGCCCGCCGCTATCCGCCAAGCGACATAAGCGTGCCGGCACGCTACGCCCGTGCCATCGCCACCTACCGCCATGCCGACCTGCGCAACGCCATCGGCCAGATCGACAGCCTGATCCAAACCCAGCCGAACAATCCTTACTTCTACGAGCTGAAGGGACAGGCCTTGCTCGAAGGCGGCAAGCCCGCGGAAGCAATTGCGCCGCTGCAGCGCGCCATCCAGCTTGCACCCCACCCGGCGCTGATTCAGGTGTTGCTGGGGCAGGCGCTGAACGCTGTGAACGCACCCAAGTCCGCCGACGAGGCGGTCACGCTGTTACGGAACGCACTTGCCCATGAGCCCGAATCGGTTGACGGCTATCTCCAGCTCGCGATGGCCTATGGGCGCAAAGGCGACTTGGCCCAGGCCGATCTTGCGTCCGCGCTCGCGGCGTTCATGCGCGGCGACCATCCTACCGCGCGCCAGATTGCGGCGCGCGCCAAGACCCGTTTCCCGATCGGCTCGCCCGGTTGGGTGAAGGCTGACGATATCATAGGCCACAAGGCTCGTTGATGCTTAACGACCTGATACTGAAAGGACCGAACTTCATGCGCTTTTTTGCACGCCTGGCTCTCGCCGCCGGCCTCATGCTGACGTTCGGCGCGGTCATCGGCCATGCGCAGAGCATCTCAGACGCGCAACGCGGCGAGATCGAAAAGATCATCCGCGAATACCTCGTCAAGCATCCCGAGGTGCTGCAGGACGCGATGGCCGAGTTGGAGAAGAAGCAGGCCGCCGACGAAGCCGTGAAAAATCAGGCCGCGGTCAAGGACAACGCCGAGACGATATTCAATTCCGCCCGGCAGGTCGTGGTCGGCAATCCGCAGGGCGACGTGACCTTCGTCGAGTTCTTCGATTACAACTGCGGCTATTGCAAGCGCGCCATGGACGACATGTTCGAGCTGATGAAGAACGATTCCAAGCTCAAGGTCGTGCTTAAGGAATTTCCAGTGCTCGGGCCGGGCTCGGTCGAGGCGGCCCGCGTCGCGGTCGCCGTCCGCATGCAGGACAAGACCGGCAAGAAGTACATGGACTTCCATCAGAAGCTGCTTACCGGCCGCGGCCAGGCCGACAAGGCGCGGTCGCTGGCGGTCGCCAAGGAGATCGGGCTGGACATGGCGCGGCTGGAGCGCGACCTCGCCAGCGACGAGGTGCGCCTGACGCTCGAGGAAAGTCTGAAGCTCGCCGAAAAGCTTGGGCTGAATGGCACGCCGAGCTACGTGATCGGCACCAATGTCGTGGTCGGCGCCGTCGGGCTCGAGAAGCTCAAGGAAAGCGTCAACACCGCGCGCTGCGGCAAGGCGACCTGCTGAATCCATACACGACGTGAGTTAGCTTGGCGCGCGATCGGTTTTCGACAAGGCCGATTGCGCGCTACGCTTACAGGACTGCCGCCTTCGATAACGATTGAAAACACCGGTCAATTAGAACCGGATCTGAGGAAACGTCATGCGACATGCGAGAGCTTTGGTCCGCTCCGCCATCGTTCTTTCGGCGCTCGCGCTGTCCGCGCTGCCTTCGGCGGCGCAGGACTGGCCGACGCGCGCGGTGAAGCTCATCCTGCCGCTCGGTCCCGGCAGCGGCGTCGATATCGGCGCCCGCCTCATCGCCGACAAGCTTTCGGCGAAATGGGGCCAGCCGGTGGTCGTGGAAAACCGGCCCGGCGGCGACGGCATCGTCGCCATTAGCGCCTTCACCGGAGCGAAGGACGACCACGTTCTGCTGATGTCGCCCACGTCATCATTCACGGCGCATCCGTACCTGCATGAGAAACTTCCTTACGATGCGCGCGATCTCGCACCGATCGCGCGCATTTCCAACACCCTCGTCGCCGTCGCGGTGCCGGCCTCCTCGGACGTCAAGACCGTGAAGGATCTGGTTGAGACGGCGCGCGCCAATCCCGGCAAGTTGAACTGGGCAACCATCACCGGCATGTTCGATTTCGTGTTCGCCGGTTTCCAGAAGAAGATGGGCATCGACATCGCCAAGGTGCCCTATCGCGATACGGTGCAGGCGGTGAACGATCTCGCCGAAGGCCGCATCCAGGTGATGATGTCGGCGATCGCGATCGTGCGGCCCCGCGTGCAGGCCGGTGCGATCCGGATGATCGCGGTCACAGCCGGTGAACGCGCCTCGATCTATCCCGATGTTCCGACAACCACCGAGGCCGGATATCCCGATATCCGGATCGAGGGCCTGACCGGGTTGTTCGGTCCGCGCGAGATGCCGCAAGGGGTGCGCGAACGCATCGCGGCCGATGCCAAAGCTGCGGCGGCCGACCCGACCATCACGTCCCGCCTTCTTGCCACCGGACAAGTGGTCAATCCGGGCGGGCCCGCCGAATTCGGCGCCGCGATCGACGCGCAACGCGCCCAGGTTGCCGCGACTGGCCAATTGCTCGGCATCAAGCCCGCGTCGAACTGAAGGAATTTCCGCAAAGCCCGGGGGACATGTCATGCGTCTCGCAAAGCTCCTGATCGTCTCGGCCCTCGCAATATCGGCGATTGCGGTGTCAGCGCTCCCCTCGACTGCGCAGAGCTGGCCGACACGGCCGGTGCGGATGCTGCTGCCGCTTGGAGCGGGCTCGGGCGCCGACATCGGCGCGCGGTTGATTGCGGACAAGCTCGCCATCAGATGGGGCCAGCCGGTGGTGGTCGAGAACCGCCCCGGCGGTGACGGCTTCGTCGCCATCACCGCATTCGTCGCCGCGCGCGACGATCACCTCCTGTTTTTCGGGCCAGCGGCGTCGTTCACGGCGCATCCGTATCTGCACGAAAAGCTGCCCTATGATCCGCGCGACCTTGCGCCCGCCGCGCGCGTCTCGGCCACCTTGGTCTCGCTCACGACGCCGCCGCAGATTAACGTGAACTCGCTCGGCGAGTTGCTGGCGATGGCACGCGCCCAGCCCGGCAAGCTGAACTGGGCATCGGTCACCGGCGCCACCGATCTGGTGATCGCGGCCTTCCTCAAGCGCGAAGGCATCGAGATGGTAAAGGTGCCATACCGCGATCCGGTCCAGGCAGTGAATGACGTGGCCGAAGGCCGCCTGCATTTTTACTGGTCATCGTTTGCGATCGTGCGCGGCGCGATACAGGCGGGCCGCGTGAAGCTGCTGGCGATCACGTCGAGCGAACCATCGTCGATGGCGCCGGGCGTTCCGACCGTGAAGCAGGCCGGCTTTCCCGGGCTGACGTTCGACGGGCTGGTCGGTTTCTACGGCCCGCGCGACATGCCGAACGAACTTCGCGAAAAGATCGCAAGCGACGTTCGGGCCGTTCTTGCCGATGCGACGATCATCGACCGGTTTGAGGCCACCGGGCAGGAGGTTGTCCCGGGTTCGGCCGCCCAGTTCGCCGCCGATATCAACACGCAGCACGTGGGGGCTGCCGAAAACGCCAAGGTGATGGGCATCAAGGCGGCTCAGTAGCTGACTTTCGAGCCGACGCGGCCGGCGGGCTTCCCCTTTGCGGGCGGGGTGCCTATAAAGCGCAGAGCCCTCGGCGCGGAGACGGATTTGTCAGCGCCAACAAGACCCTAGGCGCCCTCATGGCCAAATCGACCGCCAAAACGATCTACGTGCTCAACGGCCCGAACCTCAATCTGCTCGGCACGCGCGAGCCGCACATCTACGGGCATTCCTCGCTCAAGGACGTCGAGAAGCTTTGCCGTAAGACCGCCGAGGCGCACGGTTTCGGCGTCGAGTTTCGCCAGTCGAACCACGAGGGCGTGATCGTCGATTGGATCCAGGAGGCCGGCGCCAAAAACGCCTCCGGCATCGTGTTCAACCCGGGCGGGCTCACACATACGTCGGTCGCGTGTCACGACGCGATCAAGGGCATCACCGTGCCGGTGATCGAGTGCCACATCAGCAACATCCACGCGCGCGAACCCTGGCGCAATCATTCCTATATCTCGTTTGCCGCCAAGGCCGTGATCTGCGGCTTCGGCATCCAAGGTTACGCGCTCGCCATCGACGGCCTCGCGGCGATGCCGGCCAAGAAAAGCAAACGCTGAGCATGGCGTCCAAAGACAAGAGCACGGCCGACGGCAAGCCCGCGATCGACAAGGAGTTGATCCGCGAGCTCGCCAAGCTGCTCGACGAGACCGGTCTGACTGAAATCGAGATCGAGCGCGCAGGACTTCGCGTGCGCGTCGGCCGCGGCGTCGTAACTCATGGGACCGCTGCGCCAACTGTTTCATCGCCCGCGGTCGCCGTTCCGGCGTCGGTTTCGTTTGCGCCGGCCGATCTCGCCAAGCATCCCGGCGCCGTCACCTCGCCGATGGTCGGCACCGCCTATCGGGGAGCAGCGCCCGGCGCAGCACCCTTCGTCGATCTCGGCAGCAAGGTGATGGCCGGCGACACGCTGCTCATCATCGAGGCGATGAAGACCATGAATCAGATTCCGGCGCCGCGCTCGGGCACCGTAACGCAAATCCTGATCGAGGACGGCCAGCCGGTCGAGTTCGGCGAGCCGCTCGTCATCATCGAGTGAGAGACGGGGGCAGCCCCGCACAATGTTCGACAAAATCCTCATCGCCAACCGCGGCGAGATCGCGCTCCGGGTGCTGCGCGCCTGCCAGGAGCTCGGCATCCCGACGGTTGCCGTGCACTCGACCGCCGATGCCGACGCCATGCATGTGCGCCTCGCCGACGAGAGCGTCTGCATCGGCCCGCCGCCGGCGAAGGACAGCTACCTCAACATTCCCGCCCTGCTCTCAGCCTGCGAGATCACCGGCGCCGATGCCGTGCATCCGGGCTACGGATTCCTCTCCGAGAACGCCCGCTTTGCCGAAATCCTGACCGAACACAGCATCCAGTTCATCGGGCCGCAAGGCCCGAGCACATCCGGCTGATGGGCGACAAGATCGAGGCCAAGCGCACCGCGAAGTCGCTCGGCATTCCCTGCGTGCCGGGCTCCGACGGCGGCGTGTCATCGGACAAGGACGCGATCGCGATCGCCCGCGAGATCGGCTTTCCGGTGCTGGTGAAGGCTGCCGCCGGCGGCGGCGGCCGCGGCATGAAGGTCGCGCATCTGGAAGACGAGCTTGCGACCGCACTCGCCACCGCCCGCTCCGAGGCCAAGGCCGCGTTCGGCGACGATGCCGTCTATCTGGAAAAATATCTGCAGCGCCCGCGCCACATCGAAATCCAGGTGCTGGGCGACGGCCGGGGCAACGCCATCCACCTCGGCGAGCGCGACTGCTCGCTGCAGCGCCGTCATCAAAAGGTGTTCGAGGAAAGCCCCTCGCCCGCGCTCAACGTCGCTCAGCGCCACCAGATCGGCGAGATCGTCGCCAGCGCCATGCGCGAGCTGATGTACCTCGGCGTCGGCACCGTCGAGTTCCTCTACGAGGATGGCAATTTCTATTTCATCGAGATGAACACGCGCATCCAGGTCGAGCATCCGGTGACCGAGATGATCACCGGGCTCGATCTCGTGCTCGAGCAGATCCGGGTCGCCGCCGGCGGCGAACTGCCGGTCGCGCAAAACGACGTCGAGTTCCGCGGCCATTCGATCGAATGCCGCATCAACGCGGAAAATCCGTCAACCTTCCTGCCATCGCCCGGCAAGATCACATCGTATCATCCGCCTGGCGGGCTCGGCGTGCGCGTCGATTCGGCGGTCTATCAGGGCTACACGATCCCGCCGTTCTACAACTCGATGGTCGGCAAGCTGATCGTGCACGGCAAGACCCGCACCGAATGCCTGATGCGGTTGAAGCGCGCGCTCGACGAATTCGTGGTGGATGGGATCGAGACGACCCTGCCGTTGTTCCGCAAGCTCGTTCGCACCCAGGACATCATCGACGGCAATTATCACATCCACTGGCTCGAGCGCTTCCTCGCCGAAGGCGGCATGGAGCCGTAACAGACCGCCAGCTTCTAGTGCGCCGGCGGCGCCATCTCGCTCAGCATTTCGCACAGCTTGTCCGGATTGTACGGCTTGGGCACGAAGATCGCGCCCGGCACCGCGTCGAGTTGATCGATCCTGCTGTAGGAGCCCGAGGCATAGACCACCGGCAGGTCCGGGCGGAGTTCACGTGCGATCCGCGCCAGCGCTGCGCCATCGATGCTGCCCGCGAGATTGATGTCGGTCAGCAGGATGTCGCAGGGCGAGCCGCAGGTCAGGTGCCGGAGCGCATCCTTTGCGTTGGCGACGGCAAAGACCTCGAAGCCGTGGTCGACGAGCGCTTCGGAGAGCATGTCGCAGAGGAGGAACTCGTCCTCCACCAGCAAGACCCGTGACCGGTGAGCTTCCATCCCCATGATCCACCCTCCACCCCACGGCCATCCCGCAACCGGAACACTGAGGCAATGCGGGGAGCCCCGCATCGTTCGCAATCTTTCCGAAAATTAGACCCAATATGACTAACGCGCCGTGAATGGCGCATCGGTTCAGGTCACGCTAGATTGCAACCACTGCCGATCAGGTTCCCAATGGCCAGCCGCGAAACCGCTTTCGTCGAGATCACGCCCGAAGTGCTGCTCAAGGCCTATGCCTGCGGCATCTTCCCGATGGCGGAAAGCGCCGAGGACCCGGCGCTCTATTGGATCGAGCCGCCAGAGCGCGGCGTCATTCCCGCTGGAGACGTTCCACGTGCCGTCGCGGCTCGCCCGCACCGTGCGGTCGGATCGCTTCAGCATTGCGGTCAATCGCGATTTCGATGGAGTGCTGGAGGGCTGCGCGGAACCGCAACCGGGGCGCGGCCGCACCTGGATCAATGCCCGTATCCGCACGCTCTATCGCAAGCTCTACGATATCGGCCATTGCCACAGCATCGAGGCCTACGAGAACGACATGCTGGTCGGCGGGCTCTACGGCGTGTGTCTCGGCCGAGCATTCTTCGGCGAGAGCATGTTCCACCGCGCGCGCGATGCCTCGAAGGTGGCGCTGGTGCATCTGGTGGCGCGGCTGCGGGCCGGCGGCTTCACGCTGCTCGACACCCAGTTCGTCACCGATCATCTCAAGACGTTCGGCGCGATCGAGGTTTCGCGCCAGCGATATCACAAGCTGCTCGAGGCGCGCTCTGATCGGCGAGGCCGATTTCGCGGCGCTAAGCCGCGTATGACCGGCGCGGAGGCGCTGCGGCACGCGCAGGCGCCGCCCGGCTTGCCTTAGCTGTCTCACGCTCAACGCGCCGGTGGTGCGGGCGGCGGCGGCAACTGGGTCGAGCGCCGCTGCTGCTGTTGAATCTGTTGCAACTGCTGTGTTGCTGTTGCTGCGGCGTTCGCTGCGGTGTGCGCGGCGCGGGCGGCGGCGGAGGGGGCGCAGCCTCGGCCACGGCCGGTTGCGGCGCGCCTTTGCAGTCGGTCAGCCACACGTCGTAGATCGGATGCTCGACCGCGTTGAGGCCGGGGCTCGCGGCAAACATCCAGCCGCTGAAAATGCGCTTGATCTCACCTTGCAGCGTCAGCTCGTCGACTTCGACGAAGCCGTCGGTCGTCGGTGCTTCGGTCGGCGGCCGCGAATAGCAGGCGCGCGGCGTCACCTCGAGCGCGCCGAAGCGCACGGTCTCGTTGATCGCCACATCGAAGCTGATGATGCGGCCGGTGATCTTGTCGAGGCCGGAGAACACCGCGGTCGGATTGACGATCTTGTTCGGCGGCGGCTCGACGATGGTTTCGTTGTTCGGCGGCGGCCGAGCGAAGCCTGCTGCGGCGCGCTGGGCCCCCGGCGGCGCGCCGGGCGTGGCCTGCTGCGGCGAACGGGGCGGCGCACTGGCCGCGCCGGGCGGCGGCGGCAGACGGCTCGGTCCGGATTCGCGAACTGGGCGGCGGGCCCGGCGGCAGCCCGCCGCCGCGGGGCGGTATTGCGGCTGCCCCGGCACCGATGATGGCGGTCCGGCACATCGGCGGCGGCCGCGGCGGATTGCCGAAGATGCTGTCGAAGATATTGGGAAAGGGAACTGCGCCAATGCCGGCGAGGCGGCGAGCAGACCCGCAACCGTCAACCAGCGCGCGGAATGTGGATCGAGCCATCAGCCGGCTTTGGTGTGCCTCAAGCGGGTGTCGCCTGCGCCAAGAATTAATCGGGCAATGCCCGGTTAACACGGGGAATGCGGCTGGGAAAGGGCAGAAACGGCAAATGGGCGGCGGCCAAACCCTAGCGCCCTGGATTCCAGGCCTTGTAGTCGCCGGTCGCTCTTCGGCCGCCGCCCCTGCGCCAGCGTCGAGCCGGTCGGGCGGTGCGCACCGGGGGTGCCGGTGAGGTTCGGCCGGTGCGGCTTCTGCCAGGGCCGCGACTGATAGCGCTCCTCGGTCGGCGGCACATCGACGGTGTGGTGCATCCAGCCGTGCCACGACGGCGGAATCGACGACGCCTCGGCCTCGCCGTTGTAGATCACCCAGCGCCGCTCCATCAGCAGCGTTCGGATCGATCTTGCCGCCGCGGGTGCGGAAATAGCGGTTGCCGAACTCGTCCTGGCCGACGGCTTCGCCATAGAGCCACGTCCAGAGCTGGGTGCCGAAGGTCTGGCCGTTCCACCAGGTGAAGAAGCGCAGAAAAAAGGTTTTCATTGTGCGATTGCAGGCCTTTGCGAGCTTCAGGCGTTCATGCCAGTGCCCCGCCCCGGTGTCCAGGCGCGAGACGCAGGCCGTGGACCGCCCGTCCGGACAACGTCGCGAGTCCGGCTTTCCACAGAAGTCGCCGGCACACGCCGAAGATCACAGCGGCGGCCGTCACATTAGCCGGTAAACCTTTGGACGATTTTCAGAATCGCTGCGCGATCGCGAAGTCGCGCAATCGCCCCACCCGCCGAAATGCACGGGATTCACAGCCCACGCGGCGGACGCTTCGCGGTCGCCGGACCCTTCGTTTTCAACCGCAAAAGCAGCCTATCGGGGGTTGACTGTGCTTTTGTGACAGTCCGACAGGAAGATTGATCGGGATGGGGACTTCACGAATCTCTTCGACCTGTCCGATACTTCGGTCGCCGCTGCTGAGTCGTCCCCACAGTCCCCATAGTTCACAACCAGACACAAGCCTTAGTATTTGATTCAGACTCGGCGTCTATTGCTTGACGTATGCGGCGAGTTTGTCCTAGCTTCCAGTTGTCCGGCGCGGGTCCGTTTCTTGTCCCCGCCGAACCCAATCTTGCAGGTCAAACGACAGTCTTCCGCCCGGATTTCGAGCCAGGCGGGGCCGGATTTCTGTCGCCTTGGCCTGCGGAAAAGGCCCGTTTCGGCGGGCCAGCCGGTACCGGTTCAAGGACCCGGTTCTTATGTAAGGGATGCGTCAAAAACACTGAAATCGGCTGGGGTTAGGCCCCGGCCGGGATAAAATGTGCGGCGCCCAAAACATGACCCCCGGTCATGCCGAAGCGTCCGGCGCGCAACAAGGGGCAAGAAGACACATGCGGATCGAACGGCGCTACACCAAGGACGGCCAGTCTCCCTACGCGGACATCGCGTTCCGCCTGACCACGAGCGAGATCCGCAATCCGGACGGCTCGGTGGTGTTCAAGGCCGAGAACGTCGAGGTTCCGGAGTTCTGGTCGCAGGTGGCGTCCGACGTGCTGGCGCAGAAGTATTTCCGCAAGGCCGGCGTGCCCGCGCGCCTGAAGAAGGTCGAGGAAGAGACCGTTCCGTCCTGGCTGTGGCGCTCGGTCGCCGACGAGGCGGCGCTCGCCGAACTGCCCGAGAAGGAGCGCATCATCGGCGAGGTTTCGTCCAAGCAGGTGTTCGATCGTCTGGCCGGCACCTGGACCTACTGGGGCTGGAAGGGCGGCTATTTCGACAGCGAGGACGACGCTCAGGCCTTCTTCGACGAGCACCGCTACATGCTGGCGATGCAGATGTGCGCGCCGAACTCGCCGCAGTGGTTCAACACCGGCCTGCACTGGGCCTATGGCATCGACGGCCCGAGCCAGGGCCACTACTACGTCGACTTCAAGACCGGCAAGCTCGACCAAGTCGAAGACCTCCTACGAGCATCCGCAGCCGCACGCCTGCTTCATCCAGTCGATCAACGACGACCTCGTCAACGAGGGCGGCATCATGGACCTGTGGGTGCGCGAGGCGCGCCTGTTCAAATACGGCTCCGGCACCGGCACCAACTTCTCGCGCCTGCGCGGCGAGGGCGAGCGCCTCGCGGGCGGCGGCAAGTCGTCCGGCCTGATGAGCTTCCTCAAGATCGGCGACCGCGCGGCGGGCGCGATCAAGTCGGGCGGCACCACGCGCCGCGCGGCCAAGATGGTGATCGTCGACACCGACCATCCCGACATCGAGCAGTTCATCGACTGGAAGGTGCGCGAGGAGCAGAAGGTCGCGGCGCTCGTCACCGGCTCCAAGATCAACCAGAAGCACCTCAAGGCGGTGCTGAAGGCCTGCGTCAACTGCGAGGGCTCGGGCGACGACTGCTTCCAGCCGGAGAAGAACCCCGCGCTGAAGCGCGAGATCAAGCTCGCGCGGCGGAGTCACGTGCCGGACAACCTGATCCAGCGCGTCATCCAGTTCGCGCGGCAGGGCTACACCGACATCGACTTCCCGATCTACGACACCGATTGGGACTAGCGAGGCGTATCTGACCGTCTCCGGCCAGAACTCCAACAACTCGGTGCGCGTCACCGACGAATTCCTCAAGGCGGTCGAAGCCGACGGCGACTGGGACCTGACCTGGCGGACCAAGCCCGGCAAGATTTCCAAGACGCTGAAGGCCCGCGATCTGTGGGAGAAGATCGGCCACGCCGCCTGGGCCTGCGCCGACCCGGGCCTGCAGTTCCACACCACCGTCAACGACTGGCACACCTGCCCGGCGTCCGGGCCGATCGTCGGCTCGCAACCCGTGCTCGGAATACATGTTCCTCGACGACACCGCCTGCAATCTGGCGTCGATGAACCTGCTCGCGTTCCGCGACGAGAAGACCAAGCAGTTCGACATCGCGGGCTACGAGCACGCCGTCCGGCTGTGGACCATCGTGCTCGAAATCTCGGTGCTGATGGCGCAGTTCCCGTCGAAGGAAATCGCCGCAGCTCTCCTACGAGTACCGCACGCTCGGCCTCGGCTACGCCAACATCGGCGGCCTCTTGATGTCGTCCGGCATCGGCTACGACTCCGACGCCGCGCGCGCGATCGGCGGCGCGCTGACCGCGATCATGACCGGCATCAGCTACGCCACCTCGGCCGAAATGGCGAAGGAGCTCGGCCCGTTCCCCGGCTACAAGAAGAACCGCGAGCACATGCTGCGCGTCATCCGCAATCACCGCCGCGCGGCTTACGGCGAGAACACCGGCTACGAGAAGCTCGCAACGGCGCCGGTGCGGCTCGACCACGCCACGCTTGCCAAGAACGCGGTCCGCTTCGGCGGCTTGGCGGATCACTCCAGGCGCGCCTGGGACAAGGCGCTGACGCTCGGCGAGGCAGCATGGCTACCGCAACGCGCAGGCGACCGTGGTCGCGCCGACCGGCACCATCGGCCTCGTGATGGACTGCGACACCACCGGCATCGAGCCCGACTTCGCGCTGGTGAAGTTCAAGAAGCTCGCCGGCGGCGGCTACTTCAAGATCATCAACCGCGCCGTGCCCGAGGCGCTGCGCGCGCTCGGCTACAGCGAAAGCGAGATCGGCGAGATCGAGGTCTATGCGGTCGGCCACGGCTCGCTCGGCCAGGCGCCCGGCATCAACCACACCACCTTGAAGGCCAAGGGCTTCACCGACGAAGCGATCGACAAGGTCGAGAAGGCGCTGCCGACCGCCTTCGACATCAAGTTCGCCTTCAACAAGTGGACGCTCGGCGAAGAGATGCTGCGCAACGCTCGACGTTCCGGCCGAGGTGATCGCCTCGCCGTCGTTCGACCTGCTGGCGCACATGGGCTTCTCCAAGCGCGAGATCGAGGCCTGCAACGTGCACGTCTGCGGCGCGATGACGGTCGAGGGCGCGCCGCACCTCAAGGCCGAGCACTACACGGTGTTCGACTGCGCCAACCCGTGCGGCAAGATCGGCAAGCGCTATCTCTCGGTCGAGAGCCACATCCGGATGCTGGCGGCGGCGCAGCCGTTCATCTCGGGCGCGATCTCCAAGACCATCAACATGCCGAACGACGCCACGGTCGAGGACTGCAAGTCGGCGTATCTCCTGTCCTGGAAGCTCGCGCTGAAGGCCAACGCGCTCTACCGCGACGGCTCCAAGCTCTCCCAGCCGCTGCAATCGCAACTCATCGCCGACGAGGAGGACGAGGACGACACCGACGTCGTTCGATCCTTCATCGAGAAGCCGCAGGCGGCGCGCGACTGCCGCTGCGGCCGAGCGCATCGTCGAGAAGATCGTCGAGCGCATCACCGTGCTGCGCGAGCGCGAGAAGCTGCCCGGCCGGCGCAAGGGCTACACCCAGAAGGCCGTGGTCGGCGGCCACAAGGTGTATCTGCGCACCGGCGAATACGAGGACGGCCGGATCGGCGAGATCTTCATCGACCTGCACAAGGAGGGCGCGACGCTCCGCTCGCTCCTCAACAACTTCGCCATCGCGATCTCGCTCGGCCTGCAATACGGCGTGCCGCTCGAGGAGTATGTCGACGCCTTCACGTTCACCCGCTTCGAGCCGCAGGGCCCGGTGCAGGGCAACGACACCATCAAGTACGCCACCTCGATCCTCGACTACGTGTTCCGCGAGCTCGCGATCTCCTACATGGGCCGCTTCGACCTCGCCCATGTCGATCCGAGCGAGGGCCAGTTCGACGCACTCGGCAAGGGCGAGGAGGAAGGCCGCTCAGCACCCAACACGCGCTATGTGTCGAAGGGCCTGACGCGCTCGCGCACCGACAAGCTCGCGGTGGTGAGCAGCGGCGGCAGTTCCTCTGGCGGCGACGTGGTCGCGAGCGGCGGCAACGTCACCGCCCTGCACTCGGCCGGCGCGACCGCGCTCAAGGCCGAGCCGGAGGCGAAGCTCTCGCCCACGCAGGCGCTGGAGGCGCTCGCCTGGCAGGAACCGCAACGCGACGCCAAGGCGGTGGCTGCCGAGCGCCGCGCCGAGGCGAAGGCGCACGGCTACGAGGGCGAGATGTGCAGCGAGTGCGCCAACTTCACGCTGGTGCGCAACGGCACCTGCATGAAGTGCGACACGTGCGGCAGCACGACGGGGTGTTCGTAACCTAACGTTGTTGTTTGACATCTAGCGGGGGCATAGTTGTCCGCAGGGCAGGAATGTTCGCCCGCTAGCTGGGTCACACTAGGCCCGCGACGAATTTGAGCAGCCCGCCGCGTGCGGAAGTCGATGCGCCAACGGCGCGCTGAAATGGGAAACCGCGAACGGCGGCGAGCTTTCGCTCGCCGAACGCATGGCTGGTCGGCCTTCTGGGGCGCCCTGACAGCCCGCACTGACTGTTTCGCGCTTCTGCCGCTCCATCTCAGCACAATCTGGAAATCGTTTCGGCAGGGAACCATTTCCGCCTGCAGCGGCTTTTTCTTACGGGTGCGTGTGGGGCCGCACATCCGGCCGACAGGAGATCATCATGTCGTTCACACATCGTCTCGTGCTGCACGGGACAGCGCTGGCGCTGTCCGCGTTGCTGCTTTCGGCGGAGGCCCACGCACAGGCTCAACAGCCAGCCCCCGAAAAGGAACAGGACCGGACCGTGGGCTCCGGCGCCGGCTCGCCGCAATCCACGCCATCGCCTGCGCCAATCGGCCACCGCCAGCCGAAGGCCTCGGACCTGCCGTCCGTCGTGCCGAAAGATCCCTCCGACGAGTGGCTCACGCGAATCAACCGCGAGCTCGACCGCAAGATACAGATTTGCCGCGGCTGCTGACGCGCCGGGTCAAGCGTGCCGACCGCCGCTTTGAGCATCTGCCCGGCGAACGCGCCGCGCGCCGTGCTAAAGCTTGCCGCGACAACGCGGGGGAGATCGATCAATGCCGGTGACGTCAGACCGCCGCGCGCTTTATCCCCTCGCGCTGGCGCTGCTGCTCGTCGCCTTCACACCCGCCTTCGCCCAAATCTACCCCTCCCGCCCCGTCCGCATCATCGTTCCCCTTCCTCCCGGTGCGAACGGCGATCTGATGCCGCGCATCCTCGCTCAGCATTTGTCCCCACGCCTCGGCCAGCCCATCGTGATCGAGAACCGCTCGGGCGCAGGCCAGAACCTCGGCGCGGAGCTCGCCTTCCGCGCCGAGCCCGACGGCTACACCCTGCTCGCCACGCCGCAGGGGCCGCTGGTGATCAGTCCAAGCTTCCTGCCCCGCTTCGCCTTCGATCCGAGCCAATTCGTGCCGGTCACGATCATGGCGAAGCTACCCTACATCCTGGCCGTCCATCCCAAGGTGCCGGTCGCGACCTTCGCGGAGTTCATCGCCTACGCGAAGGCCAACCCGAGCAAGCTCAACTACGCCTCGCCCGGGATCGGCACCTCGGGCCATCTGACCGGCGAAATGCTCAAGCTCGCAAGCGGCATCCAGATGACGCACGTGCCCTATTCCGGGCTCGCGCCTGCGCTCACCGATCTGCTCGCCGGCCACGTCGACGTGATGTTCAACAATCTCGGCGAAGGGCTGCCGCAGGTTCGCGAGGGCAAGCTGAAAGGGCTCGCCGTCACCAGCGACAAGCGCACCGCCGAGCTGCCTGATGTGCCGGCGGTCGCGGAGACCTATCCTGAGGTGGTGTCGACCAGTTGGTTCGCCGTCGTCGCGCCGCCCAGGACGCCGCCGGCGATTGCCGCGAAGCTTTCGCAAGCCTTTTCCGAGATTTTGCGCGAGCCCGAGGTCGAGAAGCGCTGGCGCGAGCTGACGCTGACGGCTGTGGGCGGCACTCCGGACGAGATCGCAGCCTTCTTCAAGGTGGAGACCGAGCGCTGGCGCAAGGTCATCGTCGCGGGCAACCTCAGGCCGAACTGAAGCCAGCCAGAGCCGGCGGCAAGGGTCGCATCAGAATCGCCGCACGGACTCCGCCCGGTAAACGGAATCTGAATCCCCACAAAAACAAAGTTTGGGAACTCTCCGGCGATTCGCCCTCACCCTCCCCGTACCGATTCTCGACCGATTCTCGCCTCATTCCTTCTGGAGCGTGCCATGTCTGAGCGAACGCTGGTTTTCACCCTGCTGATTGCCAACCTGACCAATGTGGTGTGTCTCTACACATTCCTCTGAGCGGGTCCGCACCGTGCGAGGTGCCGCATCGCTCGGCCTTGCGCTTGCGCTCGCCTGCGCACCGGCCGGCGCCCAAGACAGCGCCCAAGACATTTTCGCCAACCGGCCGGCCTTCTCCGAGGCCGAGCAGCCCGCGCAAGCCTACGCCCGCTGCGACGAGCTCCGGCGCATGTCGTCCGGCATGCCGGAGCCGGAAGACCGCATCGATCTGTCAGTCGTGGGTGAACTGACATTCGTCCGCACCGACGGCGCGCTCTGGTATCTGTTCATGTGCGCGGACGTCCGCGTGATGTGCGTGACGTACGAATCCAACGACATGAAGCCCGGCGACCGGGTCATCATGAAGGGCGGCTATAGCCGCCGCGACGCGAACCACGTGATGCTTGATCCGTGCCTGGTCAATCGCGCCGCTGCTGCCGGCCAATGAGCCGGCAGCGTCCGATGCGACGCGCTTGCCGCGCGCCGGGCTAGATCCGGCCCATCAACACCAGGATCAGCAGGATGACGACGACGAGGCCGAGGCCGCCACCGCCGTAATAGCCCGTTCCGTAAAACGGGCCGCCGCCGATGCCGCTGAATCCGCCCAGCAGGGCGATAACCAGAATAATAAGAATGATCGTACCAATGCTCATAGTAGCTCTCCTCCAACGCTGGGCCGACAACCCCGGTGGAACCCGCCGGTTCCATCGGCCGATGACTGAATCGGATAAGCGTGCGCCGCAGCATAGGCGCGCGCCCGGTTTGCGCAGGACGGGTCGTGATAGACTTGCCGCAAAAAAATGTGGGAGGACGGGTTGCCGATGACGAAACTGGCTCGCGCCGTTGGCGCGCTCGCGCTGATGCTGCTTACGGGCGCGACGCTCGCCGCCGCGCAGACCTATCCCTCCCGTCCGATCCGCATCGTCGTGCCTCTGCCGCCCGGCGCCAACGGCGATCTGATGCCGCGCATCCTGGCCCAGCATCTGTCGGCGAAGCTCGGCCAGCCGGTGGTGATCGAGAACCGGCCGGGCGCCGCGCAGAACCTTGGCGCTGAGCTCGTCTATCGGGCCGAACCCGACGGCCACACGCTCTTGGCCACGCCGCAGGGGCCGCTGGTGATCAGCCAGAGCTTCTTTCCCAAGCTTGGCTTCGATCCGACGCAGTTCGTGCCGGTCACCATCATGGCGAAGCTGCCCTACATCTTGGTGGTCCATCCCAAGGTGCCGGTCAGCACGTTCGCGGAGTTCATCGCCTACGCCAAGGCCAATCCGAACAAGCTCAACGACGCCTCGCCTTCGACCGGCAGCGGCCCCCACCTCACCGGCGAGATGCTCAAGCTCGCCGCCGGCATCAAGATGACGCATGTGCCCTATTCGGGAATGGCGCCGGCGCTGAACGATCTCCTGGCCGGTCACGTCGAGATGATGTTCGACAATCTCGGCAACAGCCTGCCGCTCGTGCAGGAGCGCAAGCTCAAGGGCCTCGCCGTCACCGGGGACAAGCGCGCGCCTGAGCTGCCTGATCTGCCGGCGATCGCGGAAACCTATCCCGAGGTGCAGGCGACGAGCTGGTTCGGCGTGGTCGCCCCGCCCAGGACGCCGCCGGAGATCGCCGGCAAGCTGTCGCAGGCTTTCGCCGAAATCCTGCGCACGCCCGAGGTCGAGAAGCGCTGGCGCGACATGACGCTGACGCCGGTCGGCGGCACGCCCGAGGAGATCGCGGCCTTCTTCAAGGTGGAGACCGAGCGCTGGCGGAAGGTCATCGTGTCCGGCAACATCAAGCCGGATTGAGCGCGGCCTATTCCTCGGGCTCGGTGGTGAAGAACAGCGGATAGCCCTGGCTCTTGCCCAGTTCCGTCGCTTCCTTGGCTTTGGTCTCGGCCACATCGCGCGTGTACACCGCGATCACGCAGGCGCCGCGCTGGTGCGCCGTCATCATCACCCGGTAGGCCTGGCTCTCGCTCATGCGGAACACCGCCTCCAGCACCTTGACGACGAACTCGCGCGGCGTGAAATCGTCGTTGAGCAGGATGACCTTGTAAAGCGGCGGCCGCTGCGTCTTCGGCTTGACCTTGGTGCGCGGTTTCTCGACGGTCTTGGTGGCCATGACACTGCCCTGGTGCGGTGCTACGCCCGATGCGGTGGCAATGACGGCAGTATAATTCAACACGTTCCCTCATCCCAGCGCGTCGGGGTAAGATTGCGGTGAACGGCCGCCCCGGCGGCCGACGTTGCGGGGTGCGACGATGATGCGAATGTTGATCGGAACCGCGGCCGCGGCCTCCCTCGCGGTGATTTTGGGGACCGCCATGAGCCAGGCCGCCGAAGTCCGAGTGATCTCCGCCAACGGCATGCGCGATGTGATTGCCGAGACCAAGGCGAAGTTCGAAGCCGCGAGCAAGCACCGGCTCACCATCACCGTGGTCGAGACCGGCGAAATCCGCCGTCGGGTGCTGGCTGGAGAGACGTTCGACGTCATCATGGTGCCGAACAACACCTCCGACGAGTTTGAGAAGGCCGGCAAGATCGTGCCCGGCAGCGCAGTCCAGCTTGTCCGCGTCGACTTCGGTCTGGCGGTGCGCGACGGACGGCCCGCGGCCCGACGTCAGCACGCCGGAGGCATTGAAGCGCACGCTGCTCGCGGCCAAAACCGTGGTGATCACCGATCCTGCGACCGGCGGCATCAGCGGCGTTCATTTCATGGAGGTGCTGGGCAAGCTCGGAATAACCGACGAGATGAAGAGCCGACTCGTGCCGCAGTCGGCCGCCGGCGTCCATGCTCGGCGCGTGGTCAACGGCGAGGCCGATCTCGCGGTGCAGGCCGAGCATGAGATCCGCTGCGTCAGGGGCGCAACCTTCCTGCCCTATCCCGTGGCGTTCCAGCGCACCACGAGGTTCATGGGCAGTGTCGGCGCGGCCGCGGGCGATGTCGCAGCGGCCAAGGATTATCTGGCCTTCATCACCGGTCCGGAGACCGCCACCGCCATCACCGCGCATTGCCTGACGCGCGGCTGACAGGCAAACAAAACGCACCAGGGCGGGGAGCCCTGGCGCCGTTTCGATTTTCGCTCAAGCATGAGCGCAGCGACGCGAATCAGCAGTTCGGCAGACCGGCCGCCGCCGCCGGACGAGTCTGGGCGCCCATCGCATCCGGCTGCTCTGGCTATTCGCCGCCGACCCTGAGGACGCAGCACCGGTTGTTACACCACCGGGGGACCTTGGCGCCACCGGCCGGATGTCCTTGATCTGATTGCTGGCGCTGTCCCAGCACTTGCCCTGATTGGTTGAAGCCGCACCGAGCCGGTCCGCTTGGGCTTGGGGCGGGGTTGGATTGCGCCATCGCGAGTGAAATGCCTCCGGCCAGCAATGCTGCCGTGGAAAGCACACTGAGCTTAGCAAGCTTCATGATTATTTCCTTTGCTCCTTGGAGTGTTGGCAACATTGCCAACCTGAACCAATCCGCGAGCGCTGGTGATGTTCCGCGCGGAACCTTCGCTGGATTTGCGCGCGCGATGACCGATGCTGCAAAGCAACAATTCCGCAGCGTTCGCCTCTAGTGCTTTCAAACTTCGCGTGCGAATACGTCAGCGCCGCTGCTTCACATCGTCACTGTGATCCGTCACGATGCAGTCACGACAATGGGGGAGAAGGACAGCGGGCGGGGAAAACAGCGACACGAGGAGACGTCATGGAGCTCCGATCCCGGAATGTACGCGCCTTCCATCGGTCCCGACCGATCGTCCCCTGCGCACAGTGCGGGGATACGCTGTTCGCTCCCGGAATGGAGCGAGTATCTCGACGACCGCCGCATCCGACATCTCTGGTCCTGCGACGCGTGCGGCTACGAGTTCGAGAGCGAGGTCTGCTACCCCGTAGCCGGACGCGCAGGCCGCGTAGCTCAAGCTGAAGTCCGGTTCTCAACGGCCGTGGCCCGCCTTGCGGCGGGCCGCGAAACAAATCACGCTGTCGGACGCCCAGATGAAAGCGAAGGGGAGCGTCCGATGAAAAATTCAGAATGCTGGCGGCGGTCTGCGCGGCAGCCGCCATGCTTGCGCTAGGAGCATCCCACGGGACCTCCTCCGCATTCGCGCAATCGAGCAAGACGCTCAAGATCATCGTCCCCTACACGCCGGGCAGCGGCCCCGACATCATCTCCCGCCTGATGGGCGAGCAGATCCAAAAGGCCGGCGGCCCGACCGTGGTGGTCGAGAATCGCCCCGGCGGCGGCATGACCATCGGCACCGAGGCGGCAGCGCGCGCCGAGCCCGACGGCAACACCGTGCTGCTGGTCGCCAACGCCTTCGTGGTCAACATGGCGACGAAGCGCGGCAACTTCACGCTCGCGAATTTCGAGCCGGTCTGCAATCTCGCGTCGACGCCGATGCCGCTGGTGGTGCAGGCCAGTGCGCCGTGGAAAACGGTGCAGGAGCTGGTCGCCGACGCCAAGGCCAATCCGGGCAAGATCACCTTTGCCAGCGGCGGGCCCGCGACCTCGCTGCATGTCGCGATCGAGGTGCTTCGCCTCGCGACCAAGATCGATATCAACTACGTGCCCTATGGCGGCAGCGGCCCGGCCGTCACCGCGCTGATGGGCGGTCACGTGCAGGCGGTCTGGGCGGACTATCCGACCGTGGTGTCGCAGCTCAAGGGCGGCACGCTGCGCGCGCTCGTCACCACCTCGCCGAAGCGACTCGCGGTGCTGCCCGGCGTGCCGATCATGGAGGAAACCGGCATCACCAAATACGAGGCCGAGATTTTCTACGGCACTCGTGGCGCCGGCGAAGACGCCGCCCCAGGCGATCAAGAGCCTGTCCGACATGCTGCTTGCCGCGATGAATACGCCGGAGATGAAAGCGAAGTTCGAGCAAGCAGCGGCCTGTTCCCGGATGGCACCTGCGGCGCGAAGTTCGGCACGTTCCTGAAAGACATCACCGCCGACTACGAGAAGATCACCACGGCAGCGGGCATCAAGCCGAACTAGGGCGACGCCTCAAAACCTATAGCAGACGTGGCAACGCGGCGGCATCGCTGCCGCCGCATCCGTTCGATGACTGCGTTTCGCCGACCTGCGAGGCAGGACTGCGTCAGAGCTCGCGGCCGAACTTCCTATCGAGCGACAAAGGTCCGCCGCCACGAATGAAGATGGCAAGGATGATCAAGCCCCAGAACGCGGGATATTCCCATCCGCCGGTCGGCCGGTTCCAAGGAAAGCCCGCTCCCCAATGAGCGACAAACACGATCACCAGGAACTGGACGAAAACCATCGCCGCGAACAGCCGCGTGTACAGGCCGAACATGATGCAGAGCGCGCCAACCGTCTCCAAGAACCACACTGCATAGGCCAGCGGTATCGCAGGTTCGATGCCACGCCGAGCCAGGCTTTGCGCCGCCCAACCAGCGATGGTCTGGCCAATCACCTTCTGCAAGCCATGGATGAGAAGAAATCCACCCGCAGTGACACGCACAAGCAGCCATGCGTAGTCACGGCTGTGATCGTAGTACGGTCCGAGCGCGGGAATCATCCGTCTCGGTTCTTCCATGTTCATTGCCATTGTCGCCTCCCTAGAGCGGGCGCGTCAGCGCCCGTCAACCGCCCCAAAACGAGCAAGCCCAACCTACTTCAAGATTTCACCCGACTTGACGCAATTATTCGCGGCTTTGCGGTTTTCTTGCAAGGCGGCAATTGCGCCCAGCGGCGGCTGACCCTCGACGTAACGGTCCAAGCTCGGATAAACCTCTGGCCATCACAATCCGGAGGTCGAGATGCCTGATGCCAAAACGTATCAAGGCGGCTGCCATTGCGGCCGCGTGCGCTATCAGGCCACGAGCGACCTGGCGCAAGTCATCGACTGCAACTGCTCGATCTGCATGAAGCGCGGCGCGCTGTGGGCGTTCGTGAAGGCACCACAGTTCAAGCTGCTCCAGGGCGAGGATGCGCTGACGGACTACCAGTTCGGCCAGAAGAAGACTCCATCATCTGTTCTGCCAGTCCTGCGGCATCGGCTCGTTTTCGCGGGGGCTCGCGCCGAACGGCGAGGAGACGTTCGCGATCAACGTGAATTGCCTCGACGACGTCGATGTCGCGACGCTCAAGCCCGAGCCGTTCGACGGCAAGAGTCTCTAGGCAGGAGCGCATCATGGCGCGCGTGAAGATGATTCCGCCCGAGACGAGCGACGCCAAGACCCGCGAAGTCTATGACGGCGTGCTCAAGCAATGGGGCCGGATCAGCAACTTCTCGCAGGTGCTTGGCGCACCAGCCGGCCGCGCTGGCGGGCTGGATGCTGCCGAACGATGCGATCCGGCTGAGCAACGTGAAAGCCGATCCGGAGTATGTGAAAGATCCAGCAGCTCGTCATCATCAAGACGTCGGCGCTCAACCGCAGCGCCTATTGCATGTCGCACAATGTGCCGCTCGGCAAGAAGATCGGCCTGACCGAGGCACAGATCGCAGCCGCCCAGGGCGACGATTACATGACGTCGCCCGACCTCGACGAACGGCAGAAGGCCGCGGTGCGCTGGGCCGATGCCGTCACCAAGATGACCGCGCGCGACGACGACGAAGCCTTCGCCGAGATGAAGCGGCACTTCAGCGAAAAGCAGATCGTCGAGCTGACCGTGTTCTGCGGCATGTGGAACTACTCCAACCGGCTGTGCGAGGCGCTGCACGTCGATCTGGAGCGGCCCGACAAGCGGATCGAGTTTCAGCAGAAATAGAAACGGCGGCCGCAATGGGCCGCCGTTTCTCTTCGGCCTCAGGCCGAGCCCTGATCTAGCGCGCCGGCATATCGCTGAACATGACGCCGCCCTTGGCCTTGTCGGTCTTGGGCGTCTCGACCAGCGTGATCACGACCGCCTCGGCCGGGACCTTGTAGTTCTTCACCATGGCGTCGGTGATGTCCTTGCAGAGCGCCTTTTTCTGTTCGGCGGGACGGTTGCCGACGGCGTAGACGACGATCTCGGGCATGGGTGTTTCCTCCTGTTGCTGCCTGTCGCCCGCACTATAGCGCGGCCGGCATGGCGGAAATACACCCCGAGCAAAGCAGGGCTGCCCCCATCGCAGCACACTTTTTAAGCTGCAATAATGGGCGCGCGGGGGTGTTTACACGATCATACCGCTCACGCATCAACTCGGAGGAAACAATGAATGTTCATTCCAAGATCCCGTCCGACATCATCGGACTGACCACAGCCGTCGCCCGTCTCGCGGCGCAATTTCTTCATGACCGCGTCGGCCGCCGCCGCCGCCGGCTATACGCTGGCCGCAGGCCCGGTGCGCGCCCAGGTCGTCACCACCGACACCACGGGTCTCAAGGTCGGCGACGCCACGGTGAAGGTCGCCGGCGGCGACATGCCGGTCTATTTCGCGCGCCCCGACAAGGCGAAGAATCCGCCGGTCGTGCTGGTCGCGATGGAGATTTTCGGCCTGCACGAATACATCAGGGACGTGACGCGGCGCCTCGCCAAGGCCGGCGCATTCGCGATTGCGCCGAACTATTATTTCCGCTCGGGCGAGGATCTCACCAAGATCACCGAAATGCCCAAGCTGATGCCGATCGTGAACGCCAAGCCGGACGCCGAGCTGATGGCCGATCTCGACGCCACCGCCTCCTGGGCGAAGTCGCAGGGCGGCAACACCGGCAAGCTTGCGATCCTCGGCTTCTGCCGAGGCGGCCGCACGGTGTGGGAATACTCGGCGCACAACAAGAACCTCAAGGCCGGCGTCGCCTTCTACGGCCCGCTGGTCGATCCGCCGGCGCAGAAGGAAGGCGGCAAGTGGCCGAAGAGCCCGACCGAACTCGCCGCCGACGTGAAGGCGCCGGTGCTCGGCCTCTATGGCGCGGCGGACACGGGCATCCCGGTGGCGCAGGTCGAGGCGATGAAGGAAGCGCTCGCCAAGGCCAAGACGAAGACCGAGTTCAAGATCTATCCCGGCGCGCCGCACGGCTTCCACGCCGACTATCGGCCGAGCTACCGCAAGGAAGCAGCCGAGGACGCCTGGAAACAGGCGATCGACTGGCTGAAGAAGAACAAGGTGCTGAGCTGATCGCGATCGACGTTGCGATGACATCCCCTCTCCTCCGCGGATCAATTTTGCGAGCTGCATCCGAGCGGCGAACGCGTATTGCATCGAAGCCAGAGATGAATGCGCATGTCGATCGACCGCAGGCAGGTTCTGGCGTTGCTGGGTTCCTGCGTTGCCTCGCCCGCATTCGCACAGGCGCCTGCCATGAGCCGATCGACCGCCTACGCCTTCTCCTTCGCCGGCCTCGACGGCGCAACAGCTCGCGCTCGCCGAGCACGCCGGCAAGCCGATCCTGGTCGTCAACACCGCCTCGCAATGCGGCTACACCCCGCAGTTCGGCGGACTTCAGCAATTGTGGGCGCGCTACCGCGAGCGCGGCCTGCTGATCATCGGCGTGCCCTCGAACGACTTCGGCGGCCAGGAACCTGGCGGCCCGGTCGAGATCAACAAGACCGCACATGGCGAGTACGGCGTGAGCTTTCCCGCTCGCCGCCAAGGCCGAGGTCAAAGGGCCGTCCGCGCATCCGTTCTACAAATGGGCCGCGGCCGAGCGTCCCGGCGAAGGCGCCGCGCTGGAACTTTCACAAATACCTGATCGGCCGCGACGGCCGGATCGCAGCGGTGTTTTCGACCCAGATCGAGCCGACCGACCCGCGCGTGATCGCAGCCATCGAGAAAGAGCTGCTGTAGACCGAAAACGTGCCTAACCGCCGCAGCGGCAATCCGCACCGCCGCAGCGACAATCCGCCCAATCGCCATGGTGGGCGAGCGCGGTCTGTTAACGATTACGGGCGACGTGCGGAAGCTTCGGAGGATTTCCTCCGGAAAGGGGCATTCCATGAGCGTCATCTGATCTTTGTCGCCTTTGTTGTGATCGGCGACACAGCCGCGGTTGGGATTTCTTACCTGTTCGAGCGGCGTCTCCAATTTCACCAGCCTGCTGGTGTTCCTCGGTCTGTTCACCGTTGGTGTTTTACGTGGCCTGGAAATTGGCGGTGCTCGTAACCGAGCGCTATATCGTGCGCCACAATTGATCCCAGCCATCTAACCGCTTCCAAAGTAATGTTAATGTCGGTCGCGCGGTGAAAGCTGCGCGATGTCGTTGACTCGCGGCGGTGGTGCCTTCATTTTCAGGAGACGGACCATCGAGGCTGGTTCCATTCCTGAATTCGGGAGGTTTTAGATGCGTTGTGCGGCAGCGTTTGCTTTGGCTGTTTCGGCGTCTTTGCTGGTCCTGGGACCGGCTTCAGCTCAACGATCAACGACCAGCTCGGCGCCGCCGCTGGTCGCTCCGGCGCCGGCGACAACCGGCTCCTGCTGCCACGGCACCGGCTGCGACGCCCGCCCCGGCCCGGGCCGCCTCGGGCAAGTGCGACAATCCCAATGCGCTCGGCGCGACGCGGACGGTCGAGATCGACACCACCGGCGGGCCGGGTTTCGGCTTCGAACATTTCCGCCAGCATGACTTCCTGCGCGACAAGGAAGTGGTCCTGACCTTCGACGACGGCCCATGGCCGATCGACCCCGGCCGTGCTCAAGGCGCTGGCGCGACGAGTGCGTCAAGGCGACGTTCTTCATGATCGGCAAGCACGCCACCTATTATCCGGAAATCGTCCGTCAGGTCGCTGCGGGCGGACACTCGGTCGGCTCGCACACCTGGTCGCACAAGGATCTGTCGACCTTCAAGAATATCGACGAGGCGAAGAGCGAGATCGAGAAAGCCGTCAGCGCGGTCAAATGGGCGCTCGACGATCAAGGTCAGGAGCAGCCGTTCTTCCGCTTCCCGGCACTGCGTCATCCGCCTGAGCTCGTCACCTATCTCGGCGAGCGCAACATCGCGATCTTCTCGACCGACATGGACTCGTTCGACTTCAAGATGCGCAAGCCCGACCAGGTGGTCAAGTCGGTCATGACCAGAGCTGCAGAAGCACGGCAAGGGCATGGTGCTGATGCACGACTTCCAGCAGGCCACCTCGCAGGCGGTGCCGCAGTTGCTCGCCGAGCTCAAGGCCGGCGGCTACAAGATCGTGCACATGAAGGCGCGCAGCACCGTAACGTCGCTGCCGCAGTACGACGAGGAACTCAAGAAGGACGCCAAGCTGCCGACGGTCAGCCAGCGCCCGACTTCGAGCGTGGTGCGCGACGTCGATTAAGCGATCGATTTGAAGACCAAGGGGCGGCCGCAAGGCCGCCCCTTTTGCATTTGCAGCGCCGCATATAGGCTGCGGACCAACGACCATGCCCGCCCCGATCGCATCGAAGGTCTCGCCATCGTGTCCGCCGACGGCATGATCGCGGACGCCCGCGGCATCCAGCCCGACGCGCTCAAGCTCGAAGCCGATCAGCGTTTCTTTCACACGCATGCTGGACGAGGCGACTGCCCTCGTGCACGGCCGCAACTCCAGCGAGGGCGGCCCGCACACGGCCCGCCGCCGCCGGCTGATCCTGACCCGCACGGTCGCCGGCCCTCGCCCCCGACCCGCGGCCACGAACGCCGTGTTTTGGAATCCGGCGGGCGCAACGCTGGATCAGGCCTGGGAGGCGCTCGGCCTGTCCGGCGGCTTGCTGGCCGTGATTGGCGGGACCGAACCGTTCGGCCTGTTCCTGGAGACGGGCTACGACGCCTTCCACCTTAGCCGTGTCAGCCGGGCCACGCTCCCCGGCGGCCGTCCGGTGTTCCCCGGCATCCCACCGAGCAGCCCGGAGCAACTGCTGGAACGGCACGGTCTCAAGCCAGGCGCCAGCGCGGGTTCTCGACCGGGAGGCGGGGCTGTCGCTGACCGCCTGGCGGCGGTAGCCGGTTGAGTTGTCCACTGTCGGGGACAACCTGTGGATTTCGCTATCGCTCAGAAAATACGTGACGAATTCGTCACGAATCAGTCTTTAATCCACAGCCGACATCTGAATTCAGTCACGCGGTTCGGCGGCGTTGCATCAAGGCCGACCCGCCTGAGGTCCTCCCGCGTGGCGTATCCAACTTGGGGCGGCCGCAAGGCCGCCCCTTTTTTCATTTCCCAAATGCATGCGATGCCGGCAGGCGCCTATCAGCGGTGATCCACCGAACTCGGACCCGATCCCACGGCGACGATCAGCAACAAGCCGCCCATGATCGACAGGTTCTTCAGCGCCTGGGTCCGATTCTCGATCAATGCGGCCCCGTCCATGTCCCAGAAGTGATGGATAAAGATGATGGTGCAAGCCGTGAACACGACCAGCAGCAGCGCCGCCCAGCGCGCCTTCAGGCCGACCAGCACCAGCAGTCCGCAGACGACCTCGACCGCGGCGCTGAGATAGGCCAGCGCCTCGTATTTCGGGATGCCGCCCAGATACGGCACGACCTCGTCGGGGATCGGGACATTGTTGGCCGCCAGCATTTTGGCGACGTCGCCGATGCTCATCAATTTCTGGACACCCGCCACAATAAACACCAGCGGGATGAGAATGCGGCCGAGCGTATAAGCGGCGTTCATAGCGTAAGCTCCTTTCCCTCGAAACGAGGGTACCATCGACATCCCATGGTCCGGGAGGCAGGCAATGCGTCTGTCCGCTCGGGAATCTATCGGCTTTCAAACCGGCTTACAATTCAGCGGTCGGCCAGAAGTCGGGTTTGCGGCTCAGGCCGCGGCGTCTTGCGCCAGGGCGGCGATCATGCCGCCGGCTGGTCGGCGGAAGGCTCGCCGGGTGCCTTGAGCGGATCGATCGTCGCAACCAATTCCAGGAACGCGGAACACGGCAGCGGCGGCGAGAACACGAAGCCCTGCGCCGCACGGATGCCGAGATCGCGCAGGTGCAGCACCTGCTCGAAGCTTTCGACGCCTTCCGCGATCACGTCCATGCGCATGTTCTGCGCCAGATCGATCAGCGTCTGGATGATGGTGTTCGAGTAGCGATCGGTGCCGAGTGAATCGATGAACATCTTGTCGATCTTGATGATGTCCACACCGAGCTTGAGCATATACGAAAGGCCGCTATGGCCAGTGCCGACGTCGTCGATCGCGACCTTGACGCCAAGCCCCTGCAGAGCGGCAACGACCCGCCGCGTCTCGGGGAGATTCTCGATCGGCTGACGCTCGGTCACTTCGAGCCCCTGTCGCACCGGCCTGCCCGGCCGCCTTGGCCAGGGGATCCATGGCTTCGAGCAACTGAAGGAATGTGGCCGCCGGCAGCGCGGTGGGGCGAACACATAACCTTGTGCCGCGCCGATCCCGCGCTCGCGCAGATGGGTTACCTGGTCGAAGATCTCGACGCCCTCGGCGACGATCTCCAAGCGCATGTTCTTGGCGAGGTCGATCAACGTTTCGATGATCGCGCGGGAGTGACCTTCCGAACCGCTGGCTCGACGAAGATCTTGTCGATCTTGATGATGTTGACGCCGAGCTTGAGGATGTAAGATAGGCCGCTACGCCCGGTACCGACGTCGTCGATTGTGACCTTGCAGCCCATCCGCTGCAACGCGGCGACGGTGCGGCGCATGTTGGTGAAGTTCGCGACCTTGTGCCGCTCGGTCAGTTCCAGCACGAGCTGCGACAGCCTGATCGGTGAGCCGTTAAAGATGGTGCCGACGTCGTGCAGGATCAGCGCATCATCAAAATGCCGCGGCGCGACGTTGAAAGCAATCGTCATATCGGGGCGCTGTCCCACCGCGTCTCCGAGTTCCTTGCGAACGCGGTGCATCAGCTTGCGCGTGAAATCCAGCACAAGTCCGCTCGACTCCAGAAGCAAGATGAAAGCGTTCCGTGCCCCTCGCCGGGTAACCACGATATTCTAGACTGGCGCCGCTGGCGGGGCCGGCAAAGCGCGACGGGGGCACGCATGAGGGGCTCGTTTCAAATATTGGTGGTTGCCGTGGCGATCGGGTCGAGCGGCGCCGCGGCCCAGACTCGAAGAGTCGGCGCGACAGCTTGAGCTTTTCGACGCGCACCTGCACTACAACCAAGAGCCCAATCCGTTCTATCCGCTCGACAAGGTGCTCGAAATATTTCGGCGCAACGGCATCACCGGCATTCTCGCAACCAGCCGCCCGAACAAGGGCACCCATCAACTGGTGGACGCCAAGGCCCCTGGATTGTGGGTGGTGCCATTCATCCGGCCCTATCGCGTGCGCTCCGACATTCAAACATGGTTCAGTGATCCCGCGATCCTTGAGCTGATCAAGACCGAATACAAGCGCGGCTACTACCGTGGTGTGGGCGAATTCCACATCTACGGCAACGACGCCGCGGGACCGCTGGTCAAGGCGACCGTCGATTTCGCCGTCGAGCACGATCTCTATTTGCACGCTCATTGCGACGAACCGGCGCTGCTGCATCTGTTCGCACACAACCCGCGAGCAAAAATCATTTGGGCGCATACCGGCTTTACGACGGCGCCGGCGCGCGTGCGGGAGCTTCTGGAAAAATATCCGGCGCTGTCGGGCGAGTTGTCCTACCGCGCCGGCATCACCAACGGATCGGGCAAGCTCAGCGATGAATGGCGCGAGCTTTTCCTGCGCCACTCCGACCGCTTCCTGATCGGCTCGGACACCTGGATCAACGAACGCTGGTTCGGCTATGATACGATCTTCACCAATTACCGCGCCTGGCTCGTACAACTTCCTGCCGACCAAGCGCTTCGCATCGCCAACGGCAATGCGAAGCGACTATTCGGGCCGCGAACGAATTGAAAATACGGGATCCGGACATGTATTTTGCCCCCTGCTCGTGCTGTCAGCCGGGATTTGTCGCCACCGGCGTTGACGCGGGCCGCCGAAGCTTCCTTGCCGGAGGCATCGCAAGTGTCGGGCTCGGCGCCACCGCCGCGCTTGGACAGCAGGCGCCGGCCGCACCCATCGCGAAGACCCGCATCGACGTCCACCATCACTACGTCCCGCCGTTTCATGCCGACGTCATGGCGACCAAGCGCAGCGGCGGCCGGCCGCCCAAATGGACGCCGCAGATGTCGCTCGATGAGATGGACAAGAGCGGGATCGCGACCGCGATCGTTTCGCTGGTGCAGCCGGGCGCATGGTTCGACGACGACGTGCCACTGTCGCGAAAGCTTGCGCGGGACTGCAACGAGTACGGCGCCAAGCTGATCGCGGACCATCCCGGCCGCTTCGGCCTGTTCGCGGCGATCGCGCCGCCGGACCCGGACGGCAGCCTCCGGGAAATCGAATATGTGTTCGATACGCTCAAGGCCGACGGCGTTGGCCTGTTCACGAGCTACGGCGACAAGTATCTCGGCGATCCGTCGTTCGAGCCGGTCTATGCCGAACTCAACCGCCGCAAGGCCCTGGTCTATGTCCACCCGACCACGCCGAACTGCTGCGGCCGGATCCTGCCCGGTATCGGACCCTCGACGATCGAGTTCGCCACCGATTCCACCCGCACCATCACCCATGTCGTGTTCAGCGGTGTCGCCACCAAGTTCCCCGACATCCGCTGGATCTTCTCACACTCCGGCGGCACGCTGCCGTTTCTCACCGCGCGCCTCGAAATCCTGGCGCAGCAGCAAAAGCTGGCGGGCGGTGCGTTACCGATCCTGCAGAAGTTCTATTACGAGCTCGCCCAGGGCAGCGCGCCGGGACAGCTTGCGGCGCTGTTGAAAATGGTGCCGATCTCCCAGGTGCTCTACGGCACCGATTATCCGTTCCGCGATGGCGCCGAGGTTAACGCCGGAATCGCAGCCTATGGATTTGGCCCCGACGATATCCGCTCGATCGAACGCGAGATCGCTTTCAAGCTGATCCCCCGCCTGAAGCAGACCTGAGGCTCCGCAACACATCTTGACCGGGGTCGCCGAATGCGCGCCAACTACGCGCGATTTCCGCGCGCCCGGTTCAAGAGGCGCGGGGCTCAATGGAGGATGCGATGGCGATTTTTTCCTGCAACTGCTGCACTCCGGCATCCGCACCGAGCGGCCCTGCGCTGGGCCGACGGAAATTCATCGCCGGCGGCATCGCCGCACTCGGTCTCGGCACGCTTGGCAATTCCATTGGCGCACCGGCGGTGCGCGCGCAAACAGCGAAGACCAAAATCGACGTGCATCACCACTTCCTGCCGCCCGCGCACAAGGAAGCGCTCGACAAACACAAGGCCGGCAGCCCGAGATGGTCGGTGCAGATGTCGCTGGATGACATGGACAAGAGCGGCATTGCCACGTCCGTGCTCTCTCAAGTCCAGCCGGGCACCTGGTGGGGAGACAACGAGGAGTCCCGCAAGCTCAGCCGCCAGATCAACGACTACGGCGCCACGCTCGTGCGCGATCACCCTAGCCGCTTCGGCCTGTTCGCGACCATCACTCCGCCGGACACCGACGGCGCCTTGAAGGAGATCGAATACGCCTTCGACACGCTCAAGGCCGACGGCATCGGTCTGCTGACCAGCTACAACGGCAAGTATCTCGGCGACGCGTCATTTGCGCCGGTCTATGCCGAACTCAACCGCCGCACGGCCGTGATCTACGTGCACCCGCTGGCGCCGGCGTGCTGCAGCGAGCCCGTGCCTGGCATTCCGCCGGGCTCGATCGAATATGCGACCGATAGCACGCGCACCATCGCGCATCTCGTCTTCAGCGGCATGTCGCAGAAATACCCGGACATTCGCTGGATCTTCTCGCACTCCGGCGGCACGCTACCGTTCCTCACCGCACGTTTCGTCCGGCAACAGATCGTGCAGAAACACGCTCATCTGCCGAACGGACCGATGCCTGAATTCCAGAAACTCTATTACGAGCTGGCGCAGGGCAACACCAAGGCGCAGCTTTTCGCGCTGTTTGAGATGGTGCAGCCGTCGCAGGTGCTTTACGGCACCGATTATCCCTACCGCGACGGCGCCGAGGTCAACGGCGGCATCGCCAACTGGAAGTTCAGCGCGGACGACCTGCGCGCGATCGAGAACGAGACGGCGCGGAAGCTCCTGCCCAACCTCAAGACCGCGTGAGGCAGCCTCGGGCCCCTTGCTGAAGGCCGGCGGATGCGCCATCTCCACTCAAACGCGGAGGTGGACATGAGCTTTTTCCCAGGCAAGGACCCGGCCGCCGGCGACAAATTCCAATGCGACGCGATCAAGGCGCTGATCGTGCCGCGCACCGCCGATCTCGGCGACGGCTTCACGGTGCGCCGCGCGCTGCCGTCGGCGCAGTCGCGCATGGTCGGCCCGTTCGTGTTCTTCGATCATTTCGGGCCGACCGTGTTCAAGTCGGGCAACGGCCTCGACGTCCGCCCGCATCCGCACATCGGGCTCGCCACCGTCACCTACCTGTTCGATGGCGAAATCATGCACCGCGACAGCCTCGGCACAGCCGTTCCGATCCGCCCCGGCGCGGTCAACTGGATGACAGCCGGAAAAGGCATCGTTCACTCCGAGCGCACCGGCACCGAACGCCGGGCCAAGGGCGACAGCCTGCATGGATTGCAGATGTGGGTGGCCCTGCCGGCGGCGCAGGAGGAGATGGCGCCTGACTTCGCCCATTACGCTGTCGAGCAATTCCCGATGGTGCGCGACAACGGCAACAGCGTGCGCGTCGTGGTGGGCTCGGCGTATGGTGCGCGGTCGCCGGTCAAAACCACGTCGGAAACCTTGTTCGCCGACGCGCACCTGAAGGCCGGCAGCACGCTTCCGCTCGACGCCGGCTACGAAGAGCGCGCGATCTATCTGCTGGACGGCGAAATCGAGATTGCCGGAGACAAATTCGGCAAGGATCGACTGCTGGTTTTCAGACCCGGCGACGGCATCACCATCCGCGCGCTGACCGACGCGCATCTAACGATCTTCGGCGGCGAGCCGATGGATGGCCCGCGCCACATCTGGTGGAATTTCGTGTCGTCGCGGAAGGACCGCATCGAGCAGGCCAAGGCGGAATGGACCGCCGGACATTTCCGGAAGGTGCCGGGCGACGAGATCGAGTTCATCCCGCTGCCGGCGACGTAGCATCGACTTGCGACTAGGCCGGCTCGACCACCAGGAACAGGTCGGTGTCGCCGGTCTTCTCGCCGCAGGCGGTGATGAGTGCATGCGCCTGGCCGCGGTGATGAGTCTGGTGGTTGAAAAAATGCGTCACCAGAAAGCTCCGCGGCGAGCGCAGCTCCTTCTGCACTGATGAGCTGAACCAGGTCTGATCCTCGGCCAGCCACGCGGCGGTGACACGCGCAGCCCAGGCCGAAATCTTTTTATCGGCATCCACCCGCTGATGCCGCAATTCATCGAAGTCGTCGATCAGTGTGGCGCTTTGTTTCTGGATGACGGAAGGCTTCTCCCAGCCATCGAAACGCGACATCCACATCTGGTCGGCCCACAGCAGATGACACAGCGTGCCGTGTAGCGAACCCCAGAACGCGCCTCGCTCCTGCCGGCGTGCCACATCAGGGATATGTTCGGCCGCCGCATATAAGCGCCGGTTCATCTCGGCATTGTAGGCCGCCATGGTGCGGACATAGGCCAGAGTCACGAGAGTGCTCAAAACGATACCTCCATCGTTAGATGGATCCCCGCTTTCGCGGGGATGACGCCATCGGCGTCACTTCTTGTCGTGCAAATTCAACCTGATGTGCAGCTCGCGCAACTGCTTGGGCGAAACCTCCGACGGCGCGCCCATCAGCAGGTCCTCGGCGCGCTGGTTCATCGGGAATAGCACCACCTCGCGCAAATTCTCCTCGCCGCAGAGCAGCATCACGATGCGATCGATGCCGGGCGCGATGCCGCCGTGCGGCGGAGCACCGAGCGACAGCGCGCGCAGCATGCCGCCGAACTTCTGTTCCAGCACGCTCTCGTCATAACCGGCGATAGCGAAGGCCTTCTTCATCACATCGGGGCGGTGGTTTCGGATCGCGCCGGAGGACAATTCCACACCGTTGCAGACGATATCGTATTGGATCGCCTTGATGGCGAGCAGCTTGTCCTGGTCGGCGGCCGGATCGAGCTTGAGGAACTCGTCGACATCCATGTTCGGCATCGAGAACGGATTGTGGGAGAAGTCGATCTTCTTCTCCTCCTCGTTGTACTCGTACATCGGGAAGTCGACGATCCAGCAGAAATCGAAACGGTCCTTGGCGATGAGGCCAAGCTCCTCACCGACCTTGGTGCGCGCAGGACCGGCGAATTTCACGAACTGCGCAGGCTTGCCGGCAATGAAGAACACCGCGTCGCCGACGCCCAACCTAAGCTGATCGGCGATCTGCTTGGTCCGCTCGGGGCCGATGTTCTTGGCGAGCGGGCCGGCGCCGCTTTCCTCACCCTCGCGCCAGAAGATGTAGCCGAGTCCTGGCTGGCCCTCGTGTTGCGCCCAAGCGTTCATGCGGTCGCAGAAGGCGCGGTTGCCGCCTTTCGGGCCGGGGATGGCCCAGACCTCGACCTTGGGATCGGAGGCCAGCATATTCGCGAAAATCTTGAATCCCGAACCGCGAAACGCCTCGCTGACGTTCTGCATCTTCAACGGATTGCGCAGGTCGGGCTTGTCGGTGCCGTAGTCGCGCATCGCCGTGGCGTAGGGAATCATTGGGAATTTCGGGGTCACCGGCTTGCCGCCCGCGAACTCCTCGAACACGCCGCGCATCACCGGCTCGACCGCGTCGAACACGTCCTGCTGGGTGACGAAGCTCATCTCCAGATCGAGCTGGTAGAACTCGCCCGGCGAGCGGTCGGCGCGGGCGTCCTCGTCGCGGAAACAGGGCGCGATCTGGAAATAGCGATCGAAACCCGAGATCATCAGAAGCTGCTTGAACTGCTGCGGCGCCTGCGGCAGCGCGTAGAATTTCCCCGGATGGATGCGCGAGGGCACGAGATAATCGCGCGCGCCCTCCGGCGACGACGCGGTCAGGATCGGCGTCTGGAATTCGAAGAAGCCCTGCTCCTTCATGCGCCGGCGGATCGAGTTCGATCACCTTGCCGCGCGTCATGATGTTTTGGTGGAGCTTGTCGCGGCGGAGGTCGAGGAAGCGGTACTTAAGCCTTGTTTCTTCTGGATATTCCTGGTCGCCGAACACCGGCATGGGGAGCTCGCCTGCGGGCCCCAGAACCTCGATCTCGGTAATGTAGACCTCGACTGTCCCGGTCGGCAGCTCGGGATTGTCGGTTCCCTCCGGGCGGCGGCGGACCTTGCCGTCGATTCGCACCACCCACTCGGCGCGCAGCGTTTCGGCGATCTTGAAGGCCGGGCTGTCGGGGTCGGCCACCACCTGGGTCAGGCCGTAATGATCGCGCAGATCGATGAACAGCAGGCCGCCGTGGTCGCGGATGCGATGGCACCAGCCGGACAGCCGCACGTCCTTGCCGATGTCGCTGTCGCGGAGCGCCCCACAGGTATGCGAGCGGTAACGGTGCATGAAGACTTCAGGGCCGAAGTGGCGGAAAGGCGGGCGAAAAGCGCATGCAGCGTCCGCCTTGTCAAGGCGAGCCGGCCCTCGACAGCCGGGCCCCGATCTGCACACTCGACTCATGGCAAAAGCCAAAAACAAGCCTGCCAAGAAGCCCGCCGCCGCGACCATCCAAATGACCGCCGCCGAGGCGACGGTGGAGGGCATGCTCGCGCATGGCATCGACACGATCTACGCGCTGCCAGGCGTGCAGAATGACATGCTGTTCGAAGCTTTGTTCAAGGCGGGCGACCGCGTGCGGACTGTCCACACCCGGCATGAGCAGGGCGCGGCCTATATGGCGCTGGGCGCAGCGCTCGCGAGCGGCAAGCCTGCCGCCTACGCCGTGGTGCCAGGGCCGGGCTTGCTCAATTCCGCCGCCGCCCTCCTCACCGCCTACTCGATGAACGCGCCGGTGCTGGCGCTCATCGGCGAAATTCCCGACGCCGACATCGGCCGGCATCTTGGGCAACTGCACGAGATCCGCGACCAGGCCGGCATCATCAACCGGCTGGTGGATTATTCCGCGCTGATCCGCAAGGCCGAGCGGGCTCCCCGTCTCGTTGCCGAGGCGGTTCGAGCGATGGCATCGGGCCGCCCCGGCCCGGCCTCCCTGCAATGCGCGATCGACGTCTGGGGCAAGCCCGGACCGGCGAAGCCGCAACAGCCCCTGCCGTCGCCGCAGCCCAAGATCGATGAGGCCGCCATCCGCAAGGCCGCGAAGCTGCTGGGCGCCGCTAAGAATCCGATGATCATCTGCGGCGGCGGCGCGCAAGGCGCCTCCGAAGAAGTGACGGCGCTTGCCGCCATGCTGCAGGCCCCGGTGCTGGGCTATCGCCGCGGCCGCGGTGTGCTCGACAGCCGCGATCCGCTGAGCGTGACGCTGCCGCTCGGCCGCGAGCTGTGGGGCGAGGCCGACGTTGTCCTGGGTATCGGCACCCGCATGCTGATCCAGTTCCGGCAATGGGGCATGGACAAGAATCTGAAAATCATTCGGGTCGATGCCGATCCCGCCGAGCCCGGCCGTCTGCATAAGCCGGCCGCAGCGCTGATCGGCGACGCCAAGCCCGTGCTACAGCGTTTGCTCGAAGTCCTGCCGGCGCATAACGGCAAGCGCCCTTCCCGCAAAGCCGACATGGAAACCCGCCAGGCCGGCTGGCGCAAACGCCTCGGCGACGCGATCGCGCCGCAGCTCGCCTACCTCGACGCGATCCGCGCCGAGCTGCCGGAGGACGGCATCCTGGTCGATGAAGTCACGCAGATGGGTTTCGCCGCCCGGCTGGCGTTTCCCGTGTACAAGCCGCGCACATTCCTCTCGCCCGGCTACCAGGACAATCTCGGCTGGGGTTTCGCCACTTCGCTCGGCGCGCAGGACGCCAGGCGTGACGTGCCGGTGCTGTCGATTTCGGGCGACGGCGGCTTCATGTTCACCGCAAACGAGATGGCGACCGCGGTCCGGCACCGTATCCCGCTGACCGCGATCGTGTTTAATGACGGCGCCTTCGGCAACGTCCGCCGCATCCAGCAAGAGCGTTTCGGCAACCGGCTGATCGCCAGTGATTTGGCCAATCCGGATTTCGTAAAATTCGCCGAAAGCTTCGGCGCCGCCGGCGAGCGTGCGCGCAACCCGGACGAGCTTCGTGCTGCGCTGCGGCGGGCCTTTGCCCGCCGCGACGGGCCGACGCTGATCGACGTCCCCGTTGGACCCTTCCCCTCGCCCTGGCCGCTCATCTTCATGCCGCCGGTGCGAGGTGGTTGAGATTCGGTCACAGGGAGGACCTTGTGTCTTAAGCCTTGGCGTCGCCGTTTTAACTCCGCTATGTAAGCCCTGCATGGAACTGATCACCACGACGGAGGAACTGGCAACCACCTGCGAACGGCTGGCGCGCCACCCCTTCGTCACTATCGACACCGAATTTCTTCGCGAGACGACCTACTATCCGCTGCTCTGCGTGGCGCAGCTCGCGAGCAGCGACGAGGCCGTCGTCATCGACGCGCTGGCGCCCGGCATCGATCTCAAGCCCTTCTTCGAACTGATGGCGAACGAGAAGGTGCTCAAGGTTTTCCACGCCGCGCGCCAGGACATCGAAATCGTCTGGCATCGCGCCAACATCATTCCGCATCCGATCTTCGACACCCAGGTCGCGGCCATGGTGCTGGGGCACGGCGACTCCATTTCCTACGATCAGCTCGTGCAGCGCATCACCGGCGACATGCTCGACAAGTCGAACCGCTTCACCGACTGGACCCGCCGGCCGCTGTCCACCGCCCAGGTCACCTATGCGATATCGGACGTGACGCATCTGCGCGATGTCTACACGGCTTTGGTCGCCGATCTCGGGCGGCGCGGGCGCACCGACTGGATGGACGACGAGATGGAGGTGCTGATCTCGCCGGACACCTACCGGGCCGACCCCGCGCGCGCCTGGATGCGGCTGAAGACCCGGGTGCGCAAGCCCAAGGAACTGGGCGTCCTGATCGAGGTCGCGGCCTGGCGCGAGCGCGAGGCGCAGACCCGCGACGTGCCACGCTCGCGCGTGCTCAAGGACGACACCGTCGGTGACATTGCGGTGCAGGCGCCGACCACCCCGGAGCGGCTGGCATCGCTGCGCTCGCTGCCCAAGGGCTTCGAGCGGTCGAAATGGGGCGAAGGCATCCTCGAAGCCGTCCAGCGCGGGCTGGCGCGCGATCCCAAAACCCTGCCGGTGATCGAGCGGCAGAAAGCGGCGCCAAACGGCGCTGCCACAGTCGAGCTGCTCAAGGTGCTGCTACGCATGACTTCGGAGCGACACGGCGTTGCCGCCAAGGTCATCGCCACGGTCGACGATCTCGACCGCATCGCGGCCGACGATGAAGCGGATGTGCCGGCGTTGAAGGGCTGGCGGCGCGATCTGTTCGGCGAGCGGGCGCTGGACCTCAAGCACGGCCGCCTCGGGCTCGCGATCGAGCGCAGCCGCGTGGTCACGTTCGAACGCGACTAGTTTCCGAACAGGCTTTCAAACAGTCCGCCATTGCTGCGCCGGACCACCGTGACACGCCGCTGTCCGCGGCCTCTCGAATCCGGCACGTCATATTCGCTCTCGGTCCAACGATCGACGATGCGGCGCGACCGGTCTGAACGCCGGGCAGCACGGTCATCGTGTTCATCGGGAGCTGCGCTGGCGAACGAAGCGCTGGCATCTTCATCCGGCTCACCCGGAACGGGGTTCGCTTTCGGTTTTTGCCTGGCCTTCTTGGCGAGGCGTTCGCGCTTGGCTCTCTCCCTCGCCTCGGCCTTTGCCGCGGCTCGAGTTAGGGGCTGCGCGGCTTGCGCGTCGGGTGGCGCAATCGGTGTGGTGGCAGCAGGCGCTGGATTCGGTGCAGCGACCGCTCCGGGAGGCGGCGCGGCCGACGCCGGATTGGCCGCTGGCGGAGCAACGCCTGCAGTCGCGGTGCTCGTCTTGGGAGCCGGCAGCGCCGGGGGAGCAACAGGCGACGTAAACCAGGGCGAGGCGACGATGGCTGGAGCCGTGGGGGCCGGGAGCGCCGCCGCTGATGGCGCTGGCGGTGTAGGCGCCGGAGGTTCGATTGCAGCGATCGTCGGCTTGTCGAGCTTGTCCGTCGAAATCACGCGCGTCGCGCGATGCTTGGTCCGGAACTCTTTCATGCACGCCCGCGACAGGTACGGCCAGGCTTGCTGGTCGCAATCGGTCGTTGCCACGCTTGTACCAGCGGGAGCGGAACTGGTGGTCTCGGCCGGCTTTGCCACCGCTTTGGCTTCGACGGCCGGCGGCGGAGCAGCGGCGCTTTCCGCCTGCGGCTGCGGCGTGCCCAGCAACTGCACGACGACGAACGCGCCCAGCAAGACGCCAGCGCTGGCCGCGGTCGAAGCCACGATGATCGGATGGTTCCGCGCCGTCTCACGCAGCAACGCAAATCGTTTCACCGAAGGCATTTCTTGCCTCCCCATTGAGTTCCAGCCCAGGCTGAAAGTTTGTTCAGGGATGAAACGCCGTCGCGCGCACGTCGTTCCGTGGAGCGGGCCGATCGCCGCACCGGGCCAGTCTGGTTCCCCGGAGAATCGCGTTCAGATGCGAAACGAGCCGTCGCGCTGCCACACAACGATCACCCGCACCGTCTTGCCGTACATGTTGGGATGCGGCATCGGCGGGCTTTCGATGAACAGCTTGTCGTCGGCGAATCGGATGTGGCGCACCTGTTCGCCGCCAACCCATGATTTCGTTCCAGGCCACGTCGACCTTGGTGGTGATCGTGCTGCCCTCGACGCGATAGCGTCCCGAGTATCCGATCATGGTGCGAAACGCCTGGGCGCGTTCTTCGTCGGTCGTGGGTGCGGTCCGGCCGGTCGGCGTTGCGAGCGCGAGCCAGCGCCCGTCGGGCGTGGCGATCTGATAGCCGCGCGGATTATCGCCCATGATTGGAGTGAGCGTCTTGGTTTCCTGGTCCTCGTACATGACCGAAACCAGCTTCCAGACGCCGACGATCTGAGTCTTCTCGTCTGCCACGGTCTAGCTGCTCACCACCGGCTCGCGGCCGACGAGGCGCGCCAACTGCTTGAGCCGGGACGACACACGGTCGCCTGCCAGCGCCGCGGTGTCGCCCTCAAGCCGCAGCACCAGGCGATGACGCTCGACCTTGAGCGGCGTGCGCGGCAGCACGCCCGGCTGCGAGGCGGAAACCATATAGGCCACGCGTAGCGCGGCGCCGAGCACGCGGGCGCGGTCGAGCGTGCGGGTCGAGGCCAGCTCGCGGATGCGCGGCGACAGTTCCTCGTCGTGCAGCAGGCCGACATGGCGGAAGAAGATCGCCAGCGCGATATAGGCCCGGCCAGGATGGTCGATTCCGACGAAAGCGGCATGCGCGATGATGCTGAGCGATTGCTCGCCACGATAGTCGGGGTGCGCGCGCCAGCCTATGTCGGCGACCAAGCACGCGGCATGACGCAGCCGCTTTTCCTCGGAATTCTCGTCGATGCCGGATGTCGCCATGAATGCGTCAGTCCAGTCGATCAACTCCTCGCCGTGCTGCGGCGAGCGGGAGCGCAGCACATTCAATTCGCGCGCGGCCGCGAGCAGCGCGTCCTTCTTGCGCTCCTCGGCGTCGAGCAGCGAGTAGAGCAGCCCCTCGCGGACACCGAGTGCTGAGAACACCACCTCGCGAGGCTCGGCCTCGCGCACGATATGCTCCAGCACGAGCGCGGCGTAGGGCAGTAGCGAACGGCGGGCGGTGTTCACCACCTCGATCTGCGACAGCGTGTCCGGATGGACCCGGCGAACCAATCGGGAAAATTCGAGCGCCTCCCGCGCGCGGACGACGTAGCCGTGCATGACGTGGAGCGGATAGCCCATCTGCGCCATGTGCAACTGGGCGAGCGCCCGCCAGGTACCGCCGACAGCGTAGAAGGTGCGGCCTTCGCCGCCCTGCAAAAATTTGAGGTCATCGAACGCCGTCTTAACTATCTTCTCGGCCTTCTTGATCGAGCGGCCGGACCGATCCTGCAAGGCAAGGCCGCCGAGCGGCAGCGTGGTGCCGGGCTTGATGCGGGAGCCGTGGACGTCGACCAGTTCAAGCGAACCGCCGCCGAGGTCGCCGACGATGCCGTCCGGACGGTGAAATCCGGAGACCACGCCGAGCGCCGTCAGCTCGGCCTCGCGCTGGCCGGAAATCACGTCGATTTTGGTGCGGCAGATCTGCTCGGCCGCGGCGATGAAATCCTTGCCGTTGCGCGCATCGCGGCAGGCTGCTGTCGCCAGCACCCACAGCCGAGCGACCTGCATGGTGTCGCACAGCGCGCGAAATCGCTTGAGGGCCTCCAGCGCCTTCTCCACCGCGTCGGAGGGGAGCAGGCCCTTGGTCTGCACCTCGCGGCCGAGCCCGGCGAGCGTCTTTTCGTTGAACAGCGGCGTCGGGCTGCGAGTGATGCCCTCGTAGACCACGAGGCGCACTGAATTCGACCCGATGTCGATGACCGCCACCGGCGGCCCGTAATCGAGCCGGCCCTGCGCCACACGCGTGGCGGGGGTCACCTTCTCAAGCACGCTCGGCCCGCCGACGGAGGCTGCGGGGCGAGGATTCCTTGAGCGATTTTCCGCGTCCGGAGAGGCTTGGGTTGGTCATGAAGTACTTGTGCGCGTTGAAGGGCTCTTCGCCGGCCGCCGCCTTGATTCGCTTGGACGAGCCGTCCGGCAACAACTGCCAGCTCTGCTCATTGTCCTTCAAATTTGCAAGCATGATCTGGTCGATAACCTGTTCATGCACAGTTGGATTGAGGATCGGACAGAGCGCCTCCACGCGGCGATCGAGGTTGCGCGGCATCATGTCGGCCGAGGAAATGTAAACCGCGGCCTTGGGATGCGGCAGACCATAGCCCGCGCCGAAGCAATAAACCCGGCTGTGCTCGAGGAAACGGCCGATGATCGACTTGACCCGGATGTTTTCGGAGAGGCCCGGGAGGCCGGGCCGCAGGCAGCAGATCCCGCGCACCACGAGATCGACTTGCACACCGGCGCGCGACGCGTCGTAGAGCCGGTCGATGATTTCCGGATCGACCAGCGCATTGTCCTTCATCCAGATCGCGGCAGGCCGCCCGGCTTTGGCGTGCGCGATCTCTTGCGCAATGTGCTCGCAGATGCGCTGGCGGAGATTCACCGGCGAAACCGCCATCTTTTCGAGCTCGGCGGGCTCGGCGTAACCGGTGACGAAATTGAAGATGCGGCCGACGTCGCGCGCGATTACCGGATCGGAGGTGAAGAACGACAGGTCGGTGTAGATGCGCGCGGTCACCGGGTGATAGTTGCCGGTGCCGACATGGACATAGGAGACCAGCGCGCCGCCCTCGCGGCGCACCACCTGCGATAGCTTGGAATGGGTCTTGAGCTCGAAGAAGCCATAGACCACCTGTGCGCCGGCACGCTCCAGATCGCGCGCCCAGCGGATGTTGGCCTCTTCGTCGAAGCGCGCCTTGAGCTCGACCACCGCCGTCACCGACTTGCCGGCCTCGGCGGCCTCGACCAGCGCGCGAACAATCTGGCTGTCCTTGGAGGTGCGGTAGAGCGTCTGTTTGATGGCGATGACGTCCGGATCGCGCGCCGCCTGCTGCAGGAACTGCACCACGGCGTCGAAGGACTCGTAGGGATGATGGACGATCAGGTCCTTTTGCCGGATCGCGGCGAAGCAGTCGCCGGCATGATCGCGGATGCGCTCCGGGAACCGCGGATTGTACGGCACGAATTCCAGATCGGGCCGATCGATGGAAAGAAGCTGCGACAGCTCGCTCAGCGCCAGCATCCCCTCGACCAGGAATACCTCGTCATCGGCGACCGCGAGCGCGCGCTGCACGAAGCGGCGAAGCTCGGCCGGCATCGCCGCTTCCATTTCCAGGCGAATGGCGGAACCACGACGGCGGCGCTTCAGCGCACTTTCGAACAGCCGCACCAGGTCTTCGGCCTCTTCCTCGACCTCAACGTCGGAATCGCGGACGATGCGGAACGCTCCCTGCCCCTTGACCGTGTAACCCGGAAACAGCTTCGGGATGAACAGACCGGTTGCCTGCTCCAGCGTGATCATCCGTACGATATTGCTGTCGGCCTGTGCTGGAAAGCGGATGAACCGCTCGATCTTCTGCGGCACGCGGATGAGCGCGTTCATCGCCCTGCCGTCGCTGGTGCGCGCGAGATGGAAGGTGATGGAAAAGCCGAGATTTGGAATGAACGGAAACGGATGCGCCGGATCGATTGCGAGCGGCGTCAGAACCGGGAAGATATATTGCAGGAAGTAGTCCTCGAGCCAGGTGCGATCGGCCTTCTTCAGGCTGTCGGCTTCGACCAGCACGATGTTCGCGGCCTTGAGCTCTTCACGCAGTTCGCGCCAGCGCGCCTGCTGGTCGCTGGCGAGGCTGGAAACCGCCTCGCCAATCCGAACAAGCTGCTCGCTCGGCGTCAGCCCATCCGGGCTCTTGTCGGCGATCCCGGCGCGCACCTGTCCCTTGAGGCCCGCGACCCGCACCATGAAGAATTCATCGAGGTTGTTGGCCGAGATCGAAAGAAACCGGACCTTCTCGAACAACGGATGCTGGGGATTTTCAGCCTCTTCCAGAACCCGGCGATTGAAATGCAACCAGGACAGCTCCCGGTTGATGAATCGCTCGGGACTACCTGCCAGATCGGAGCCCGATTCGGGGGCAGCCGCCAACGTTTCCGCGAGCGGCGCAGATTCTTCTTGTAGAACAGTAGCTTGTGCGCGATCAGCCATGACGTCCATGACAAATATATGACGGTGCATGGTGCCCGTCATCGGTGACGCCGAAATGACATGACCGGCGGATTGTGGAGCCGTCAAGGCTCTCGGAAAAGCTCGCCGGCCAGCGCCCGGTTAACCGGTCGCCGGAGGCGAAGCGCCTCGCGATCGAGTTTTGCCACCGCCGCCCGCGCGGCCGCGAACGACCGCTCGATGCGGTTGGCGAGAAAGGAAACCAGGCTCTCGTCGACGGCGAGTTGCCGGTCGGCGAACAGTTTGACCAGGACCGCGCGGAACAATGCGTCGTCAGGCGCGGTCAGTGCCACCACCGGCAGCGCACGAAGCCGCGAGGCCAGATCGGGCAACTCTGTTTTCCAGGCCACCGGCGCGCTGCGCGCCGTGATGAGAACATAGGCGTGTTCCTCCCGCGCGAGGTTGAGCAGGTGAAAGAGCGCCGCATCGTCGAACCGGCCGTCGGCGAGATTTTCCAGCACCAGCGCGCCGGTGGCGAGCGCGACCGGAACTTCGGCGCCGTCGAGGCTGCGTGGAGACAGCGTCCGCGCGCCGGACTCCCGCGCCCAGATCGCCGCCAGATGACTTTTTCCCGAGCCCTCCGGCCCCCGCAGCAGCACCGTGCGCGAAGGCCAATCCGGCCAGCGCTCGATCAAGGCGAGAGCCGCGGCGTTGGACGGCCCGGAGAGGAAATCCTCTCGCGCAAGACTCTCGGCATGGTCGAGCGCCAGCGCGAGTTGCGTCGGCTCGCTTTTCAGCCCGTTGCTCACAGAGGCGCCCGGGCTCGGCATGGCTCAGCGCGGCCCAAGATCAGGATTGCGTCCGGTGTAGAGCGGGCTTTCGAGATACTTGCGAAGCGCAAATCGAAGCAGCACGCCGACCGTCGCTGCGAGCGGAATGGCTACCAGAAGCCCGACGAAACCGAAAAGGTAGCTAAAGGCGATCAAGGCAAACATCATCCAGACCGGATGCAGCCCGACCTTGGCGCCGACGAGCTTGGGCGACAGCACGTAGCCCTCCAGCCCCTGGCCGACCAGGAACACGCCGACAACCATGAGGATTGGCGTCCAGCTCGGCCAGAACTGGGCAACGGCGACGATAGCAGCAACCAGGAAGCCGGTCAGCGCGCCGACAAAGGGGATAAAGCTCAACAGCCCGGTCATCAGCCCGATCAGGAATCCGAAGTTCAAGCCGGTCAGCGTCAGGCCGATGGCGTAGAACACAGCAAGGATCAGACAGATCACCGCCTGCCCGCGCACAAAGCCCGCAATGGCATGATCGATGTCGCGAGCAAGCTCATGCACCGTGTCGCAGTACTGCAGTGGAATCCAGCCGTCCACCGTCACCAGCACGCGGTCCCAGTCGAGCAGCAGATAGAAGGCGACGACCGGTGTGATGACGAGCAGCGACAGCACCGAGAACACCGCCCGGCCGCCCGACCAGATCGACGTGAGGAAGCCCGCGACGTAGCCCAACCCCTGCGTGACCAGACTACCCACCGACTTGCTCGGATCGGATATCTCGCCCCCGAATAACTTGGCGAGCCACGGCCGGCTGGGATCGGAAACGATGGACTGAAGCTTGGTCAGATAGGCCGGAAGATTTTCGATGAAGTCGACGAACTGCTTGCTCACGATCGGCGCCGCCGCCATCACCACGACGACCAGCAGCACAATCACCAGCGTCAGCACGACCAGCGCCGAAACCGCGCGGCTGATGCCGAGCCCTTCGGCTCGCCGGGCGATCGGATCGAGCAGGTAGGCGAGCGCCATTCCGGCCACAAACGGCAGCAGCACGTCGCTGAGCAGCCAGAGCACCGCGACAAACACCGCGAGCGCCGCAACCCAGAACACCAACTGCCGCTCGAGTGCCATCAAGGCGCACCACTCCGCCGGACCGCATGCCTCGACATCAACGGCCGACTTCCGCCGAATTCATGTGACGTATCCACTCGGCGAGATAGAGGCCGACTGAAAGCAAGGTCAATACCGCGACCAGCGCCATCACCAGTGTCAACATCGGCTCGGCGTCGAAAGAATATCCATGGGACGCCAGAACCAGGCAGGGGAACACGATCTGCACGCCGGTATTGACCTTCGAGATCATATGAGGCCGGATCTGGACCGGCCGGTCCACCACCCAGGACAGGATGATCGCGCCCACAATCATGAAATCGCGCGACACCACCAGGATGACGATCCAGAGCGGAATGACCCCGGTAATGCCGAGCGTCACGTAGATCGACACGATCAGCACCTTGTCGGCCAACGGATCGAGATAGGCGCCGAGTTCGGTCTTCATGCCGAAGCGCTTGGCCAGGAAACCGTCCACGCCGTCGCTGATGGCGGCGGCAAGGAACAACAGGAACGCCAGGCGCAATTGCCCGGTTGCGATCGTCCAGACAACCACCGGCACGAGGATGATGCGCGCCAACGTGATGAGGTTCGGAATATTCAAACTTTAGGCCCCGGCGCCCGGCCCGGCGCGCTTGCGATTCCGCTTGAGTATATCGGCCATGGAGCCATTGCACACGTTTCGATTCCGACATACGCAAGGGCCATGAGCAAAAAGGGCCTCACCTATGCGCAATCCGGCGTCGATATCGATGCCGGAAACCGCATGGTGCAGTTGATCAAGCCGCTGGTGAAGGCGACGGCGCGGCCGGGCGCGGACGCCGAGATCGGCGGCTTCGGCGGATTGTTCGATCTCAAGCGCGCCGGATTCAAGGATCCGGTGCTGGTCGCCGCCAACGACGGAGTTGGCACCAAGGTCAAGATCGCGATCGAGACCGGCATCTATGACACCATCGGCATCGACCTTGTCGCCATGTCGGTCAACGATCTCGTGGTGCAGGGCGCCGAGCCACTGTTCTTTCTCGATTACTTCGCCACCGGCAAGCTCGACCCCGAAATCGGTGCCAAGATCGTCAAAGGCATTGCCGCGGGGTGCCGCCAGGCCGGCTGCGCGCTGATCGGCGGCGAGACCGCGGAAATGCCCGGCGTCTATCACGGCGATGACTACGATCTCGCAGGCTTCGCCGTGGGGGCGGCCGAGCGCGGCACGATCCTGCCGCGCGACGACATTCGCGCGGGCGACGTCGTGCTCGGCATCGGTTCGTCCGGCGTGCATTCCAACGGCTATTCGCTGGTGCGCAGGGTGGTTGCCAAATCGAAGCTCAAGTGGGGCGCGCCTGCGCCGTTCGACAAGAAGAAAAAGCTAGGACGCGCCGTGCTCACGCCGACCCGCATCTATGTCAAATCGTGCCTCGCCGCGATCCGCGAAACCAACGCGGTGAAGGCGCTGGCTCACATCACCGGCGGGGGATTTCCCGACAATATTCCGCGCGTGCTGCCGAAGAGCATCGGCGCGCGCATCGATCTTGCGCGCATCCCGGTGCCGCCGGTGTTCCAGTGGCTGGCCAAGACGGGCAACATCGCGGAAAAGGAGATGCTGCGCACGTTCAACTGCGGGATCGGCATGATTGCCGTGGTCGAGCCGCGCGCGGCTGACCAGGTCACCGCCATCCTCAAGAGCGAAGGGGAGCGCGTCGTGCGCCTCGGAGAACTGATTGCGGCGGCCAAGGGCAAGCCGCGCGTGGCCTACACCGGCCGCCTCAACATCTAGAACCGACATGGCTTACTAGACATGGCCCGCAAGCGCGTCGCCATCCTGATCTCCGGCCGCGGCTCCAACATGGTGGCGCTGATCGAGGCCGCCAAGGATTCCCGCTATCCCGCGGGGATCATGCTGGTCATCTCCAACGAACCGGATGCGGAAGGACTCAAGCGCGCGGCCGCGGCCGGCATCCGCACCGCCGTCGTCGATCATCGCCCGTTCGGCAAGGACCGCGCGGCGTTCGAGCGCGCGCTGCAGGACGTACTGCAAGCCCACCAGATCGAGCTGGTGTGTCTGGCAGGCTTCATGCGGCTCCTGACGCCCTGGTTCGTGCGGCAATGGGATGCGCGCCTGCTCAACATCCATCCCGCGCTGCTGCCGGCGTTCAAAGGTCTCGACACGCATGCGCGCGCACTCGCCGCCAGTGTCAAGGAGCACGGCGCGACCGTGCATTTCGTGGTGCCCGAGATGGATTCCGGGCCGATCATCGCGCAGGCCGCGGTTCCGGTGCATCGTGGCGACACCGAGGCGGCGCTGGCCGCGCGCGTGCTCGAAGTCGAGCACCGCATCTATCCGGAAGCGTTGCGGTTGGTGGCCGAAGGGCGCGTGCAGATTGCCGGCGGCCGCTGCCTGATTGACGGGAATCCGGTTCCCCTTCCATCATCTTGATCGGGCGTACGCATAGACACGCGCCGGCTGCCGACCTATGGCGGCGTGGCCGGTGTCGGCGCGACCATCGCGACGGGTGTCAACGTCGGCCTTTCCATCGATCAGGGCCGCACTCTGATCGGCGTGAATGGTGCGGCGCAGAGCGGGCTCATCGACCTCACCCAGGTCGGCGGGGCTTGTCTCGTTCGAGCAAGGGCCATGGAATTTCAGCAGCACATTGATCCGGGGTTTCGCCGACGTTCACACCGCCCGCTTCGATGTGGGTGAACAATCCAGTGCCGCCTATCAGGCAAGCCTGTGGGCGGCCATGGTGGAGCTCAGCTACTACTGGTCGCTACCGGAGAACTCCCGTTGTTCCCAAGGTCACCTTCGACTGGCTGCGACCCGCGCCGACGCCTTCACCGAGATTGGCGGCTCGACCCCGATCACGGGCTCGGCCGTCACCGCAACCCGCCTTCGCCTCCTGGTCGGCGCCGAACTTGGCCACAGTTGGCTGGTCGACCGCCGGATCCTGGATTTTGCGGTGTACGCCCGCCTGGTCGACAACCTGTCGCAGAACTTCGGCACACAGACGGTTTTGCTCGCGAATGAGCCGAGCCTGCTGCTGCTTGTGTTAGCCGTGCGGGAAAGCCAGCTTGGCGCCGACGCCGGCGCGACGTTGTCGGCCAAGGTCACCGACGCCATGCGCATCTACATCGTTTATGACGGCCGCTACCGCAGCAATCTTACGTCGCACAGCGGGACCGCCGGCGCCGAATTCCGGTTCTGAGGCGTGGGCTTTTTCTTGAGCATGATCTTATCCGAAAACCGGTTCCCACTTTTCGGGATCATGTTCCTGCCGGCCTGATCCAGACTTTGTTGTCGTGGAAGGCCGCGCCGCCATAGGGCGCGATCGCGTCGGCGCCGGTCACTGTGTTGATGCCTTTGCCGTCGGGATAGGCGTCGTTCGGCCAGATCGATTCCGCGATCAGCACGCCGCGGCGCACGCCATCGAACACGCGCGCGTGCAATCGCACCTGGCCGCGGGTGTTGCCGATGACCACCTGCGCCCCGTCCGCGATGCCGAGCTTTGCGGCATCGTCGGGATGGACCATGACCTCAGGACGGCCGCGATTTTGCGCGAGCGAAGTCGGCGTCTCGTTGAAGGTCGAATTGAGGAAGCCGCGCGACGGCGAGGTGGCAAGCCGCATCGGATGCGCCTCGTCGGCCTCCTCGATGATGGTCCAGTGGTCTGGCAGCGTCGGCATCGAGGCGACCGGGCCGGCGTGATAGGCGCTGCGAAACGGCACCTTTGGCCAGTCCGGCTTGAAGCGGAATTTCCCGTCCGGATAGTTGAAGCCCTTGATGTAGTGGGCGGTCTCAAAGTCCGGCTGGCAGTCGATCCATTTCTCGCGTTCGAGGCGATCGAGCGTCCCCCACCCCGACCCCTGCAGGGTGTGATCGATCAGCTCCCGCTCGGTCATGGCGAAGCCCGGATGTTCAGCCCCGACGCGCTTCGCAATTCCGCAATTCACTGCGTGATTGGAACGGCATTCGCCCGGCGGCTCGATCAGCTTCGGCCCGAGGATGATGTATTGGTGGCCGCCGCCCTGATAGACGTCGTCGTGCTCCATGAACATCGTTGCCGGCAGCACCACGTCGGCCATCCGCGCCGTCTCGGTCATGAACTGCTCGTGCACGCAGACGAACAGGTCCTCGCGGGCAAATCCGCGCTTGACCATTTCCTGATCGGGGCAGACCGAAACCGGATTGGTGTTCTGGATCAGCATCGCGGCGACCGGCGGCCCGCCCTTTAGCGCGTCAGTATCGCCACAGAGAATGGTGCCGACGCGCGACTGGTCGAGCATGCGCACGGACTTGTCGCGCATGTCGCTGCCTTCGATCATCGACTTGTCCCAATGATAGATGTCCGCGTTGTTGTGGAAGGCACCGCCTCCCTCGTGCAGCCACGCACCGGTGATCGCCGGAATGCAGCTTGCCGCGTGCATGTTCACCGGGCCGTTGCGCGAGCGCGAGAAGCCGTAGCCCAGCCGGAAGAATGCGCGCTTGGTCGCGCCGACGAGGCGAGCAAATTCCTCAATGGTCGCGGCCGGACAGCCGGTAATTCTTTCGGCCCATTGCGGGCCGCGGCTCTGCACATGCGCTGCCATTTCGTGCGGCGCGTCGGTGTATTTTTCGAGATAATCCCAATCCGCCTTGCCGTCGCGGAACAGGCAATGCATCACCGCGCAGGCCAGCGCCCCGTCGGTGCCGGGCTTCACCATCACGGCGAGATCGGCCTGCTCCATCGTGCCATTCATGTAAACGTCGACCGCGACGATCTTGGCGTTGCGCTCTTTGCGCGCGCGGGTCGCGTGGGTCATCACGTTGACCTGGGTGTTCACCGGATTGGTGCCCCAGATCACGATCAGATCGGACTTCGCCATCTCGCGCGGATCGGGACCGGCAATCTTGCCGGTGCCGGCGGCGAAGCCGGTGTAGGAGGCGTTGACGCAGATGGTGGAATGAAAGCCTGAGTATTTCTTGGCGTGGCGCAGGCGATGGATGCCGTCGCGCTGAATGAGACCCATGGTGCCGGCGTAGTAATAGGGCCAGACCGATTGCGCTCCGTATCGCGCTTCGGCCACCTTGAACTTTTCGCCAACAATATCGAGAGCGTCATCCCAGGAGATCGGCTCGAACAGGCCTGATCCCTTGGGCCCGGTCCGACGCATGGGCCGCGTCACCCGATCCGGGTGGTGGATACGCTCAGCGTAGCGCGCGACCTTGGCGCAGATCACACCGGCGGTGTAGGCGTTGTCCGGCGCGCCGCGCACGCGACCGATGGTGCGGTCGTCGAGGATGTCGACCTCAAGCGCGCAGGTCGAAGGGCAATCATGCGGACAGGCCGAGTGGCCGATCCGGACAGGCTGCAGCGGCGGGCGAACAGGCCGATTCATGCTCCCAACCTAGCACTTCGCCAAGCCGCAGTCGCGACCGCGGATCAATGCGCCCGCGGCGGGAATTCCTCAGGCCCCGGCGGATCGACGATCAGCGGGTGCTCCAGCGGAGTCTTGTGCTTGGCGCGGCGGATTCCCCAGCCCACCGCCACCACCAGGACCGCGCCGATGCCGGCCGCCCACAGGTGCGCCTTGTCGACCCATTCCTGGCCCATATAGCTGATGACCGCCGCGTCCTTGACGATGATCTCGCCGGCGACCCAGCCGAGCAAGGCGGCGCCGGCCCAGACGAGAATCGGGAACCGTTCCATCACCTTCATCAGCAAGGCGCTCCCGGCGATGATCAGCGGCACGCTGGTCGCCAAGCCGAACACGATCAACGTGGTCTTGATCATCAGCGCGTGGTCGACGTCGACCCGCATCGCCGCGGTTTCCGCAGCGGCCGCGATCGCGATGACGTTGTCGAGACTCATGACGATGTCGGCCACAGTCACAAGCCAGACCGCCCGCATCAGCGTGTCGCCCGCCTTGACGCTGCCCTCGCCATGCTCCTCGCTCGGAACGATCAGCTTGATCGCGATCCACAAGAGCAGCAGGCCGCCGACGAGCTTTAGGAACGCGAGCCCCATGATCTGCGCGATAATGATGGTGAAAAAGATGCGGAGCACGACCGCGGCGCCGGCGCCGAGTAGGATGCCCCAGAAGCGCTGCTTGGGAGGGAGCGAGCGGCAGGCCAGCGCGATCACGACCGCGTTGTCGCCGGACAGAAGAATGTTGATCCAGATGATCTGTCCGACGGCGATCCAAAACGCCGGCTGCATGAAGTCATTTACGAGATACCCCACCTGACGCTCCTTACCCTCTGCCGATCCGCACTTGCGCAGAACTCGATGATATCGCAGTGCCCCGCTGGCGGCCTAATCTACAAGTGGTCCAGCGGACTTGACCAGCGCGCAGGCGTGGCGAAACGTCCTCTTGCCACCCGCCGATTCAGCCGACGATCTCGTTTCCGGCGAAAAACTGCGCGATTTCCTTCGCCGCCGTGTCCGGTGCGTCCGAGCCGTGCACCGAGTTCTCGCCGAGCGACTTGGCGTGAATCTTACGGATGGTGTTCGGCGCGGCCTTCGCCGGATCGGTGGCGCCCATGATGTCGCGGTATTTCGCGATCGCGTTGTCGCCTTCGAGCACCTGGACGACCACCGGACCCGAAATCATGAAATCGACGAGTTCGCCGAAGAACGGCCGCGCCTTGTGCACGGCGTAGAAGGTCTCGGCCTGCTCTTTGGTGATGCGCACGCGCTTCTGCGCGATGATCCGCAGGCCCGCCTGCTCGATCATGGCGTTGACGGCGCCGGTCAGGTTGCGGGCGGTGGCATCCGGTTTGATGATCGAAAAGGTACGCTCGATCGCCATCGTGTTTGGTCCTTTGAGATTGATCGCCGATGCGCGCAGGCCTTGCGCGCGGCAGCGGGCCGCTTATAGCCGCCGATCCGCCAACCGGCAAGGTTTGGAGCGGAGCCGGCCCGGCGGCATAGGCGCGCAAGAAGTGCGTTTTCGCACATGAATTGCGGTTCAGCCGCCATTGAGCGAAGTGCCGGCATGAACCTCCCCCTCGCCCGGTGCGACTGATCGGCATCGGGATGCGATCGACGCATCCAATCAACCAGGAGAGACCAATATGTTCCGCAAGTTCGTTATCGCCGCCGCTGCCATTGCCGCGCTCGGCACCGTTTCGCTCACCGCTTCGACGACCCCGGCCGCGGCCTGGCACAAGGGTGGCGGGCATCACTTCCACGGCGGCGGCTTCCGCGTCTACACGGGCGTCCGCGTCTATCGACTCCTGCCTGCGCAGCCGCTGGGTCGTGAACCGCTACGGCGAGCTGGTGCGACGCATCGTCAACGTCTGCTACTAGGCGCCAAACGGAAAGCCCCGGCCTCGCGCGGGCGAGACCGGGGTTACTATCAGCTTCGTTTGGAAAGCCTTCCGCAGAGATCAGGCGAGGTCGAAGCGGTCCAGGTTCATCACCTTGGTCCACGCTGCCACGAAGTCCTTCACGAACTTCTCCTTCGAATCCGCGCACGCATAGACTTCGGCAAACGCGCGGAGCTGCGAGTGCGAACCGAAGATCAGATCGACGCGGGTGCCGGTCCACTTGACCGCCTTCGTCTTGCGGTCGCGGCCCTCGTACACATTGTCGCCGGCCGGCTGCCACTCCGTGCTCATGTCGAGCAGGTTGACGAAGAAGTCGTTCGTCAGCGTGCCAGGCTTGGCGGTGAAGACGCCATGCTTGGACCCGCCGGCATTCGCGCCGAGCTCGCGCAGGCCGCCGACAAGCGCCGTCATCTCCGGCCCCGTCAGCCGCATCAGTCCGGCCCGGTCCACCAGGGCCTCCTCAGGCGCCATGAACTGGAGCTTCTTGCTGTGGGTGTAGTTGCGGAAGCCGTCGGCCCGCGGTTCGAGCGGCGCGAAGGAGTCGACGTCGGTCTGTTCCTGCGACGCGTCCATGCGTCCCGGCGTGAAGGGGACCTTCACGTCGACGCCGGCATCCTTCGCGGCCTTTTCGACCGCCGCGCTGCCGCCGAGAACGATCAAGTCGGCGAGCGAAACCTTCTTGCCGAACTCCTTCTGGATCGCTTCGAGCTTCTGCAACACCGTCTTCAGTTGGGCCGGCTGGTTGACCTCCCAATCCTTCTGGGGGCTGAGGCGAATGCGTGCGCCGTTCGCGCCACCGCGCTTGTCGGAGTCGCGGAACGTCGACGCCGACGCCCAGGCGGCCGAGACGAGCTGCGACACCGACAGGCCGGACGCGAGGATCTTCACCTTCAGCGCCGCGGCATCCTTTTCATCGATCAGCGGATGATTCGCCGCGGGGATCGGGTCTTGCCAAATCAGCGTCTCCTTCGGCACAAGCGGGCCGAGGTAGCGCTGGATCGGGCCCATGTCGCGGTGTGTGAGCTTGAACCACGCGCGGGCGAACGCATCCGCGAACTGGTCTGGATACTCGTAGAAGCGCCGCGAAATCTTCTCGTAGGCCGGATCGAACCGCAGCGAGAGGTCCGTCGTCAGCATCGTCGGCACATGCTTCTTCGACTTGTCGAAGGCATCCGGGATGGTGGCTTGTGCACCTTTCGCCTTCCACTGCTTCGCACCGGCCGGGCTCTGCGTCAGCTCCCATTCGTTTTCGAACAGGTTCTTGAAGAAGAGGTTGCTCCACTTCGTCGGCGTCTGCGTCCAGGTGACTTCCGGACCGCCGGTGATGGCGTCGGCACCGATGCCGGTGCCATGCTTGCTCTTCCAGCCGAGGCCCTGCTCCTCCAGCGCCCCGCTTTCCGGATCCGGTCCGACCAGCGAAGGGTCGCCCGCGCCGTGGGTCTTGCCGAAGCTATGACCGCCAGCAATCAGCGCGACGGTTTCCTCGTCGTTCATCGCCATGCGGAAGAACGTTTCGCGGATATCTTTCGCAGCCGCGACCGGGTCCGGATTGCCGTTCGGCCCTTGCGGATTGACATAGATCAGACCCATTTGCACCGCGCCGAGCGGTTCCGCGAGCTGGCGTTCGCCGCTGTAGCGTTCGTCGCCGAGCCATGTTCCTTCGGGGCCCCAGAAGAGCTCTTCAGGCTCCCACACATCGGCGCGGCCGCCGGCGAAACCGAATGTCTTGAAGCCCATCGAGTTCGAGGGCGACATTGCCGACCAGAACCATCAGGTCGGCCCACGAGATTTTCCGGCCGTACTTCTGCTTGATCGGCCACAGCAGGCGGCGCGCCTTGTCGAGGTTCGCGTTGTCCGGCCACGAGTTCAGCGGCGCAAAGCGCTGCTGGCCGGCGCCTGCGCCGCCGCGGCCGTCGGTGATGCGATAGGTGCCCGCGGCATGCCACGCCAGGCGGATGAACAGACCGCCGTAATGACCGAAGTCGGCCGGCCACCAGGGCTGCGAGTCCGTCATCAACGCATGCAGGTCCTTGATCACGGCGTTGAGGTCGAGAGTCTTGAACTCCTTGGCGTAGTCGAACGCCTGGCCCATTGGGTCGGACAGGTTGGAGTTGCGATGGAGCATCTCGATGCTCAGCGCGTCCGGCCACCAGTCGCGGTTCGAGGGTCCGCGGGAGCCGGTGAACGGGCATTTGCCCGCGCTCTTGTCGTCAGTCTTTGCGTCCATGTTCCTCTCCAATCCTGCTCGGCTTGTTCCCATCCCGTATATCAAGAATTATCGACCATTGAAAAGTGAGCCGGCTTCATCGCCGGGCGTCGATGCCGCCATGGAAGTGGCTATGCCTTCAGGCGCCTTCGCCGCACCGAACGTAGCGGCGGCCTTTGTCGGGCGCACGCACCTGTTGGCCGACGCTCAAACTCTGCGAGATCCGCACAAGTCATCTGCAAGAATAGCAGATCAAATCAGCGCAATCAGCCGCACCGGGCCGCCTGTGGAGCCCTTCACCTTGGGCAATCCGACCACCAGAATGGCCTGCGATGGCGACAGCTTTTCCATGTTGGCGACGTTCTCGAGACCCCAGCGCCCGGCCGGCAACCAGATCTTGTGGGTCTTGAAATCCTTCGACGGACCGTGGTCGAGCGACAGCGTATCCACCGCCAAGCCCAGCACATTGCGCTCCTTGAGCAGCCAGTCGGCGAGCTCGGGAGCGAAACCGGGGAAATGAAATGTGCCGCTCGCGTCCTTGCCGGTGAACTTCGCGGGATCGTCAACGCGCGACCCCCAGCCCGACAGCATCGCGACGCAGCAGCTGTTTGGAAGTTTCTTGAACCGCCTCTCCCAGGTCAGCACATCCTCGATGCTCATCAAGTAGTCGGGATCCTTCTCCGCCTGCTTGCGCACGTCGATCACGGCGAGCGGCACCACCAGTTCGCCGGCGACGATCGCGTCCGCGGTCGCGCCGTCTTCGGAGAAATGGATCGGCGCATCGAGATGGGTGCCGGCGTGTTCGATGATCTTCCACGAGTTCAGGTTGAAGCCGTCCTTCTTGAAATCGTACTTTTTCTCAAGCTCTATACCCGGCACGCCGAAGAAGGTCGGAAAGTCCGGTGACATGGTGTGGGTAAGATCGACCACGCCCTTGAAATAGCTCTGGCCCTCCGGAGCCTTCTGCCCGCTCTTGGCCTCCGATTTCGGTTTCGCTTCCTTCTTGGCCTGAGCCTCGGCCTCCATGATGCCGGTGGCGGCAAAGCCCGCGACGGCAGCACCCTTGAAGAATCCGCGCCGGCTGAGCGACTGCAGCGCTTCCTGGCATCCGGGAACACACATGATCGGCCTCCTCCGCCTCGGCCTCGCCTGCGCCGCAGACTCAGATTCGCGAGCCTCGCCCAGCATCGCTCCCAGGAGCAGCATGGCGCAACAGCGCTGCACAAGATTGGGGATTGCTTCGGCAGCCATGCTCGGCCATAGACCGCGCCATGTTCATCATCGACGACCTTTCCGTCCGCATTGCCGGCCGGCTGCTCATCGAAAATGCCTCGGTCCGGATTCCGGATGGCTCCCGAATCGGTTTCGTCGGCCGCAACGGCAGCGGCAAGAGCACGCTGTTCAATGTCATCACCCACGATGTGGCGGCCGAGCATGGCGAGATCGAGCTGCCGTCGCGATGGCGGATCGGACGCCTCGCCCAGGAAGCGCCCAACGGCCCCGAGAGCCTCATCGATGTCGTGCTCAAGGCCGACACCGAACGCGCGCGTCTGCTGGAACTCGCCGAAACCGAGACTGAACCGCACGAGATCGCGGAAATCCAGATGCGGCTCGCCGACATGGGCGCCTATGCCGCACCGTCGCGAGCGGCCTCGATCCTCTCCGGGCTGGGGTTCTCGGCCGCCGACCAGGAGCGACCGTGCTCGGAATTCTCCGGCGGCTGGCGGATGCGGGTCGCGCTCGCGGCCACGCTGTTCGCCGAGCCGGACCTGCTGCTGCTCGACGAGCCGACCAACTACCTCGATCTGGAGGGCACGCTGTGGCTGCAGGATCACCTGGCGCGTTATCCACGTACCATGATCGTGATCAGCCACGACCGCGATCTGCTCAACACCTCGGTTGAGCAGATCATGTCGCTCGAGAACCAGACGCTGACGCTCTACCGCGGCGGCTATGACGATTTCGAGCGTTTGCGCGGCGAGCGGCTGATGCTCGACCAGAAGATGGTCAAGAAGCAGGAAGCGCAGCGAAAGCACATCCAGGCTTTCATCGACCGTTTCAAGGCCAAGGCGTCGAAGGCCCGTCAGGCGCAATCGCGCGTCAAGATGTTGGAAAAAATGTCGCCGATCTCGATGGTCGTCACGAGCGACGTGCTGCCGATCAACATTCCCGAGCCGGATAAACTGCTGTCGCCGCCGATCGTGGCGCTGGACGACGTGTCGGTCGGATATGTGCCGGGAAAGCCGGTTCTGAAAAACCTCAACATCCGTATCGACAACGACGACCGCATCGCCCTGCTGGGCTCAAACGGCAATGGCAAGTCGACCCTGGTGAAGCTGATCGCCTCGCGGCTCGAGCCGATGAAAGGCAGCATCACCCGAGCCTCGCGGCTGAAGATCGCCTATTTCGCGCAGCATCAGCTCGATGAGCTCGACGAGGACGCCACCGTGTACGAACACGTCCGCGAACTGATGCCGGATGCCCACGAAACCAAGATCCGCGCGATGGCTGGCTCCATCGGCTTTTCCGGGGTCAACGCCGACAAGAAGGTCGAGAAGCTGTCCGGCGGTGAGAAAGCCCGCCTGATGCTCGGCATCGCGACGTTCGGCGGCCCGCATCTGCTCATTCTCGATGAGCCGACCAACCACCTGGACATCGACAGCCGCACTGCGCTGATCGAAGCGATCAACGACTATCCCGGCGCGGTGATCCTTGTTTCGCACGATCGCCATCTGCTCGACGCTTGCGCCGACCGGCTGTGGCTCGTCGCCGAGGGCAAGGTGACAACGTTCGACGGCGATCTCAACGACTACCGGCGCCGCGTGCTGTCCGATCGTGACGACAGCAGCGACAAGGGCCGTACCGAGCGGGCCGCAAAGCCGCCGCGCAATTCCGAAGATCGAAAAAGCCCGGCCGCGAAGCCGCTGCGCCAGCGTGTCGTGCAAGCCGAGGCCGAGATCGCGAGGCTAACCCGCGAAATCGACAAGCTCGATATGGCGCTGGCAGACGGCGAACTGTTCACGCGCGATCGGGCGAAAGCAGCCGCGATCGCCAAGGCGCGATCCGAGAACGCCAGCGCGCTGGCGAAAGCCGAAGAGGACTGGCTTGCCGCCGGCGCAGCCCTTGAGGCCGCGACAAACTAGGACGACACTGACGACATGAGGGAGAACGCCGTCATGTCATCTCACCTGCGCCATACCCTTGGAACCGGCATCGTCGCCATTCTGGCGATCGGCAGCTTGAGCTTCGCGCAGACCAGCGCGCCGACCAATTCCCTGCCCAATCCGTATCGATCGATCGAGAACTGGGGAACGCTGCCGCAAGGCCGGGCCTGGGGCTCGACCAGCGCCGTCACCATCGATCCCGACGGCACCACGGTCTGGGTCGCCGAGCGCTGCGGCGAGTCCCGGCCGCCGTCGCGCGTCGATCCCACGCAGCCGTTCGGCTGCGACGGGTCCAACCTCGATCCAATCCTCAAGTTCGATACCTCCGGCAAGCTGCTCAAAAGCTTCGGCGCGGGGCTGCTGCTGTTCCCGCACGGCATCCACCTGGACCGCGACGGCAATGTCTGGGTCGTCGACGGTCTTGGCCGCGGCACCAAGGGCCACCAGGTGTTCAAGTTCAGCCCCGACGGCAAGCTGCTGATGACGCTCGGCAAGCAGAATACACCGGGCAGCGGCACGGACCAATTCAACGCGCCGTCCGCTGTCGTGACCGCGCCGAACGGCGACATCTTCGTTGCCGACGGACACGGCGGAAACACCAACGCTCGGATCATGAAGTTCGCCAAGGACGGCACGTTCATCAAGACCTGGGGCAAGAAAGGCTCAGGCCCAGGCGAACTCGACGTTCCGCACACCATCGCGATGGATTCGCAAGGACGACTGTTCGTCGGCGACCGCCAGAACAACCGCATCCAGATCTTCGATCAGGAGGGGAAATTCCTGGACCAGTGGACGCAGTTCAGCCGGCCGAGCGGCGTCTACATCGATGCCAAGGACAACATCTATGTCGCCGACTCCGAATCCGCGTCCGTGTCCAAGAACCACGATGGCTGGACACGCGGCATCCGGGTCGGCAGCGCCAAAGACGGTTCGCTGACGGCATTGATCCCCGACCCCGATGAGAAGGCCACCACCACGAGCGCGGCAGAAGGCGTCGCCGCCGACGCCGCGGGCAACATCTACGGCGCCGAGGTCGGCCCAAAGCGGATGATGAAATACGTCCGGAAATAACGGAAGCTTGACTCGCTCTTTTCCCGACGCGCACACTTCCGCCGCGCAAGGGATCTCGCCATGCCGGTCAGAATCATTGGGATGATCGGAGTGACGCCGCCGACGAGCGACGCGGCGTTGCATGTCATCGAAGGCGGCCTGTCCACGGATTACCTGGTGAAGTATGCGCGCGCGCACGACGACGCGGGCTTCGATCTCGCGCTGGTGGGCTACAGCTCGTCGTCGGCAGAAGGGTTTCTGGTCGCGCTACATGCCGCGAACCACACCAAGACGCTCGGCTATCTCGTGGCGCATCGGCCGGGATTCGTCGCGCCGACCCTGATGGCCCGCAAGATCGCGACCTTCGACCATCTGACCAATGGGCGGCTTGCCGTCCACATCATCACCGGCAAGACCGACGAGGAGCAGCACGGCGATGGCGATTTCAGCCCGAAGGTGCAGCGCTACAAGCGTGCCGCGGAATATCTCGAATTGCTGAAGCACACGTGGCTAAGCGAAAAGCCGTTCGATTTCTCCGGCGAATTCTACCAGGTCAAGGGCGCCGCTTCGGACGTACGTCCGCTGCAGCAGCCGCACCCGCTGCTGTTCTTCGGCGGCGCCTCCGATGGCGCGCTCGAAATGGGCGCAAAACTTTGCGACGTCTATGCCATCTACGCCGAGCCGCTCAAATCCACGCGCGACCGCATCGCGAGCTTCCGCGCCCAGGCGGCGGCGTTCGGGCGGCAGGTCGGCTTCAACGTGTCGCTTCGCCCGATCATCGCACCGACGGAAGGCGAAGCCTGGGAAAAGGCCAACCGGATTTTGGCGCAGATGACCGGCAAGAAAGGCTGGAGCCGCCAGGAGGATGCCGCGGGACCGGTTGACAATGCAGGCAAGCGGCTGATGAGCTTTGCCGATCAGGACATCCATGACGAGCGTCTTTGGATGCCGATCGCGCGTGTCACCGGTGCGCTCGGCAACACCTCATGTCTCGTCGGCACGCCGGAGCAGGTCGCCGAATCCATCCTCAAATACTACGTGCTCGGGGTGGACTCGTTTCTCATCCGCGGCTTCGACCCGTTCAACGACACCGTCGAGTTCGGCCGCGAGCTCATTCCGCGTATCAAGGCCGGCGCGATCGAGATCGATCGGCGGCGGGCGGCCGAGTGAGCGGCAGGATTCTCAAAAAATTCCGGGAGGCGACCATGAAGAGACTATCGCGCGCGCTTGCGGTCGTTGCCGTTACAATGTGTGGGGCGCTTTGGCTCGCCCTCCCCGCCGGCGCCCAGACCGTCGCCCAAGCATGGCCGCCAAAAACCATCCGCATCATCATCCCATTTCCGCCGGGCGGCACCACCGACCTGATCGCGCGGCGGGCCCAGCCGATGCTCGAGCGGAACCTGAAGGTATCGATCCTGATCGAGAATCGCGGCGGCGCCTCAGGGGCGATCGGCACGCAGGCCGCCGTCGCGTCGGCGCCGGACGGCGCCACGTTCGTCCTGGTGTTCGACACGCACGGCGCCAATCCTAGCCTCCTGCCCAACCTGCCGTTCGACACCATGAAGGATCTCGCGCCGGTCACGCTGATCGGCATTTCGCCGATGGTCATCACCACGCATCAGTCGACCGCATACAAGAGCTTTGCCGACGTGATGACTGCTGCCAAATCCGGCTCCGTCGCCTACGGCACGATCGGCGCGGGCAGCCTTGCGCATCTCGCCATGAGCCAGATCGGCAACGCGCTGAACGTGTCGATAACCCATGTTCCCTACAAGGGCGGCGGGCCGCTGGTGAACGATGCGATCGCCGGGCACGTTCCCGTTGCCATCGCTTCGATCGCGCTGCTGTCGCCGCACATCAAGTCCGGCGCGCTGCGGCCGCTGGCAGCGACGTCCCCCAAGCGCATCGCGCTACTGCCGGACACGCCCACTGTCGGCGAATCCGGTGTTCCAGGCTTCGATGCGGTGTCCTGGTGGGGTCTGCTCGCGCCGGCGAAGACGCCGCCGGAGATCGTCGCCCGGATGAACACGGCCATCGCCGACGCGTTGAACGATCCCACGGTCAAGCAGAACCTGTCCGAGCAGGGCGTCGATTATCGGTTGTCGTCGCCTGATGAATTCGGCCGCTTCGTCGAAGCCGAAATCAAGCGCTGGGCCAAGGTGGTCAAGGACAACAATATCGTGGTGAAGGACTAGGCGTCGGCCTACTGAACCGAAATCCCGCTCTGTTGCGCCGCGCGCTTGGCGGGCTTCTTCGCGGGCCTCTGCGGCGCCGCGGGCTCAGGCGCGCGCTCCATCGTGGTCAGGCGTCCGGCCGTGAAGTAATAGATGCCGGGCCGCTGACCGTTGATGTAGGTGAGTGTCGGCGGTACGCTCGCCGCGTTCGCTGGTGCCGATCTCGGCCCTTTCCGCGATACCAGCGCGCTTGACCACGTCGCATTCGGTCATCTCGAGCGCGATCGCGGCGGGGATCACCCCCGCGCCGGCTGCGGCCCCCGCGCAAGCTCCGTTGGCGTCGACCAGATCCTCCGAGGCCACCGGGGGAAGCACTCTGTCCTTATAGTTCGTCACCGACATCGGCCGGAACAACGTCGACGCATCGGGCGCTCGGAACGAATCCGTATCCGGCATGGCGCATGCGCCAACCACCAGAACCGCCGACAGCGTTGAAATTTTTGCGGAAACCCGCACGCCCAATCCCCGAATCTTTCCACCCTGCGGCAGACCCAAGATCACCTTTGAAACCAACTTTGCGTCACGATCTTGGCAACCGCAATGATTAACGCCCGCTTCCGTCAGGCCTTTTTGACCCAGCGGCCCTGCTCGTCGGGCTGCCAATAGGTCACCGCAAACCCCTGTGCCTTGGCCTCGCCCCAGCGCGCCCGCGCGGTGGCGACCGCCTCCTCGTCCTCGCCATCGAACAGCAGCACGACACGCGCGTAGGCATTGGCGTCGGGCGGCATCGGCACGCCATCGATGAGAAAGCGCACCGTCGCGGCGTTCGGATTGTGGTCGGCGGTGGTGAGCAGGATCGGCTGCGCCGCCGCTTCGCCGTCGCGGGCGGTACCGTGCGGCAGGAAAGTATCGTCGCGATAGGTCCACAGCAGCGAATCGAGCGCGTCGACACGCTCCTCGGAGCCCGCCTGCACGACGACCCGCCAGCCGCGCTCGACCGATCGTTCCAGAAGCTGCGGCAGCACGCGCTCGAGCGGCTGACTTTGCAGGTGGTAGAACAAAACTTCGGTCATCGCTCGTAGTGATCCGCGACGAGTTGATTGAGCAGTCGCACGCCCCAGCCCGAGCTCCAGCTCTTGTTGATGTCGTTCTGCGGCGAGCCGAGCGCCGTACCGGCGATGTCGAGATGGACCCACGGCGTCTTGTCGACAAAGCGCGCCAAGAGCTGCGCCGCAGTGATTGAACCGCCATAGCGGCCGCCGGTGTTTTTCATATCGGCAAACTTGGAATCGATCATCTTGTCGTATTCGGGCCCGAGCGGCATTCGCCACACCCGCTCCATGGTGGCGAGGCCGGCCTTGGTCAGCCGGTCGCACAGCTTGTCGTCGTTGCCGAACATGCCGGCATATTCCTGGCCGAGCGCGACGATGATCGCACCGGTGAGAGTCGCCAGATCGACCATGAAACGTGGCTTATGACGCGTGTTGACGTAGTGCAGCACGTCGGCCAGCACGAGGCGGCCTTCGGCGTCGGTGTTGATGATCTCGATGGTCTGGCCGTTCATCGTCTTGACGATGTCACCCGGCCGCTGCGCGTTACCGTCGGCCATGTTCTCGACGATGCCGATGGCGCCGATCGCGTGGACCTTGGCCTTGCGCGCCGCAAGTGCATGCATCAGCCCGACCACGCAGGCCGCGCCCGCCATGTCGCCCTTCATGTCCTCCATGCCGGCCGCGGGCTTGATCGAGATACCGCCGGTGTCGAAGGTCACGCCCTTGCCGATGAAGGCGACCGGGGCATCATTCTTCTTGCCGCCGTTCCAGCGCATGACGACAACGCGGCTGTCCTTGCGCGATCCCTGCCCCACTCCCAGCAGCGCATTCATGCCGAGCTTCTTCATCGCCGGCACGTCGAGCACCTCGACCGCCACGCCGAGCTTCTTGAGCACCGATGCCCGGCGGGCGAATTCCTCGGGGTAGAGCACGTTCGCCGGCTCGTTGATGAGGTCGCGCGCCATGATCACGCCGTCGGCGACCGGCTCCTGCGAGCGGCTCCAAGCCTTTGATGCGGCAGACGGATTTGCAACGGCGATGGTGACCTCCGGCTTGCCCGGCGGGTCCTCGCCTTCCTTGCGCTTGGTCTTGTAGCGGTCGAACACATAGGCCCGCAGTTGTGTGCCGAGCGCCATTTCGGCCGCCTGGTCGGGCTCGAGCGAACCTCCTGAGAATTCCGCGAAAATCGTCGCCTGTTCGGTCCGCGCGGGGACCTTGCCCATGGCGGCCCCGCCCAGCTTGACGAAATCCTGCGCTTTGAACTTGGCCGGCTTGCCAACACCCAGGATTGTCAGTCTGGTCACGGACAACCCGGCCGGGGCGACGATGTCGAGGGCGCTGCCATTCTTGCCAGTGAACCGGTCGGCCGCGGCAGCACGCTTCACCAAGTCCCCTGTCGGCGCCAACGCCTTGCGTGTTGCCGGGCCGAATTTCAACCTTTCCTCGCAGAACAGGATGAGAACACCCTTTGCCGGGGCCGCAAACGAGGCGAATTCGAGCTTGCGAGCATCGGCCATGAAGATCCTCTCTCAAACAACCGGCACGGGGTGCGCCCTTATGGCCCGGTCCGCGCGCCCTGCAAAGCCCGCTCGCATCACCCAGAAACCGGGCGTTGCCGACGCCTCGAATCCATTGCAGAACGGGCCGTCAGGGGCCTGCCCGGCATTAACCGTTTGTTGTGCATGTTCAACGGGTTTGCCATTGCGAAACCATATTGTCGACCCATCAACTGCATACTGCAATGTGGGGGATCGGCCGCCTAAATGAGGGGCACGTCGGGGGGAATCCGGCGCGCGGGCGGCACGGCCGAAGGTGGGACGGCGCAGTCGGATGGGGTCAATCGGCCGGTATATCTTTCGCACCACGATTGGGGCGTTCCTGTTGGTGCTCATCAGCCTGACGAGCGCCATCTGGCTCACCCAGGCGTTGCGCGACGTCGACCTGATGACCGGCCAGGGCCAGACCATTCTGGCGTTCATCGGGATCACCAGCCTGATCATCCCAGGCTTGGTCATGGTGATCGCGCCGGTCGCGCTGGTCGTCGCGGCGTCCTACATCCTGCACAAGCTCGCCACCGATTCCGAAATCATCGTGATGAACGGCGCGGGCATGCGTCCATGGGGCCTGCTGACGCCCTTCATCGTGGTCACGGTCCTCGCGTCCTTGGCGCTGTCGATGATCGGCGCAGTTGTCGCGCCGGAAAGTCTGCGGCTGCTACGCCGGTGGGTCGCGGAGGTGCGTGCCGATCTCGTCACCAACATCGTCCAGCCCGGCCGCTTCACCGCGATCGAACAAGGTCTCGCCTTCTACATCCGCGAACGCCGGCCCAACGGGCTATTGGCCGGCCTGCTGATGGACGACCGCCGCGACCCTGCGATCCGCGTGACCATCGTGGCCGAGCTCGGCGAAATGGTGAAGAACGAAAATGGAAACTTCCTGCTTCTGCAAAACGGCAGCATCCAGCGGTACGAGACGAAGCAGCGTGATCCCAACATCGTCGTGTTCGATCGCTACGCCTTTGACCTCTCACAGTTCGGCAGCAAGGCGCAGATCGTCAAGTTTTCGGTGCGCGAGCGCTACCTCTGGCAATTGCTCTCGCCCGATCCCAACGATCCGCTGTACCGCGATCAGCCGGGGCAGTTCCGCGCCGAGCTGCATGATCGCCTGCTTGGTCCGGTCTATCCCTTCGCCTTCGTTCTGATCGCCTATGCGTTCCTTGGCGCCCCCCGCACCACGCGCCAGAGCGCGGCCTGGTCGCTCACCGCAGTTATCCTCTCGGTTTCCGCGACTTCGCTTGATCGGTTTCGCCTGCACAGTCTTCACCATCAAATATCCGATCGCCGTCCTGGTTCAGTACACAACCGTTGCGGGATCGATCGCGGCCAGCCTGTTCGTGATCTCGCGCGGGCTGATCATCGAGCCGCCTGCATTCCTGACCAGGTCCGTCGACGCCGTCACTGAATGGTTCGCGCGCCGCATGGGCGCACAGCGGAAGCTGGCGCAATGATCACCACCCTCCACCGCTATTTCGGCATGCGCTTCCTCACCACATTGATTGGGGTGCTGCTGGGCGTCTTCGGGCTGATCATCCTGCTCGACTACGTCGAGCAGATGCGGCGCATCGGCGATGACCCGAATATATCCGCGTTGCTCGTCGCCAAGATTTCGCTGTTTCGCGTGCCGCAGATTGGCGAACGCATTCTGCCGTTCTGTGTGCTGATCGGCGCGATGTCTTGTTTCCTGGGTCTGTCGCGACGGCTTGAGCTGGTTGTTTCCCGCGCCGCGGGAATGTCGGCCTGGCAGTTCATCGCGCCGGCGCTTGTGGTCGCGCTCGCCGTCGGCGTCATTGCCACCACCATTTACAATCCGATCGCCGCGACCTTGCAGGAGAAGGCCAAGCGCCTGGAGGCGGAAATCACGGGAAACAACTCAGAGGGCCTGCAGGCGACCATGAACGGCTTCTGGGTGGCCCAGCGCAGCGACACCGGACAATCGATCATCAACGCCGCCGGCAGCCGCGAGCAGGGTGTGTTTCTGAGCAAGGTCAGCGCGTTCGTGTTCGACCAGAGCAACAATTTCCTCGAGCGGATCGAGTCCAATACCGCCGTCCTCGAAGCCGGCCATTGGCGGCTCGACGAAGCCCGCGTCTATGCCCCAGGCTCACCGCCGCAGGAGCGGCAGTCCTACCGGTTGGAAACCAATCTCACGCCCGAACAGGTTCGCGAAACCTTCTCGACACCCGAAACGGTGCCGTTCTGGCAACTTCCCTATTTCATCGACATGGCCGAGCGCGCCGGCCTCACAGCTTCCGCATATCGTCTGCAATACCAGAAGCTGCTGGCGCGGCCGTTCATGCTCGCGGCCATGGTGCTGCTGGCCGCGGCCTTCAGCCTGCGGTTCTTCCGCATGGGCGGCGTGCAGAAAATGGTTTTGGGCGGGGTCGCCTCGGGCTTCATGCTCTACATCATGTCGAAGCTGACCGATGACCTGAGCAAGGCCGAACTGCTGCCACCGATGATTGCCGCTTGGATGCCGGCAACGGTGGGCGCCATGACCGGCTTTGTCGCACTGTTGTACCAGGAGGACGGGTGATGGCGTTGTTGCCAGCACTCGTACGTCTTCGTGGCGTAAACGAGTAAAGCAAAGCGTCATTGTCTTGTTGAGCGCGGCGACGTTCGTTGCCGGCTGCTGGCTGGATATTGCGCCGGCGGAGGCCCAGATCATCGCCTTTCCAACGCGGCCAGCGGCGCCAAAGGCCAAGCCATCGACGACTACGCCCACGGGCGAAAAGACGCCGATGCTGCTGCAGGCGATCGAGGTTCACTACGACTACAACAACAAGCGCGTCTCCGCCGTCGGCAACGTGCAGATCTATTATTCCGGCTCCACGGTCGAAGCCGACAGGGTGATCTACGACGAGACCACCAAGCGGATGCACGCGGAAGGCAACGTACGGCTGACCGAGTCCGACGGCAGGATCACCTATGCCGACTCGATGGACCTGAGCGACGATTTCCGCGACGGCTTCGTCGACTCGCTGCGACTGGACACCCCCGACAAGACGCGCATGGCGGCGGCGCGCGCCGACCGATCGAGCGGCACCTTCACCGTGTTCCACAGCGGCGTGTACACCGCCTGCGAAGCCTGCAAGGACGATCCGAAGAAGCCGCCGCTCTGGCAGGTCAAGGGCGCACGGATGATCCACGACTCCACCGAGAAGATGATCTATTTCGAGGATGCGCGCCTCGAATTCTTCGGCAAGCCGGTCGCGTATATGCCCTACTTCTCCGCGCCCGATCCGACGGTCAAGCGCAAGTCCGGCTTCCTGATGCCGTTGGCGTCGTACAACTCGGTCAACGGTTTCGGCATTGAGATTCCGTACTATTGGGCGATAGCACCCGACTACGACCTCACGTTCTCGCCGCGCCTGATGACCAGACAGGGCGTGCTGATGCGCGGCGAATTTCGCCAGCGGCTGATCAATGGCGCCTACTCGATCCGCCTCAGTGGCATCTATCAGCTTCGACCCGGAAGCCTACATCCGCGACGGCGGCATCAGCACGCCAGGCAATCGGAACTTCCGCGGCAGCATTGAAACCACCGGCCAGTTTGCGCTGAGCGACAAATGGACGTGGGGCTGGGATGGCATCCTGCCGACCGACCCGACCTTTTTCCAGAACTATGGCCTGAAGACCTACCAGCGCGGCACCAACATCCTGGTGAACGGTCTGACGGAGGGCGTCTCGCAAGCCTATCTCGCCGGCCGCGGCGACCGCAGCTACTTCGACATGCGTGCGATCTACTACTACGGCTTTTCCGAAGTCGACTCGCAGCAGCAAATTCCCGTCATCCATCCGGTGGTCGATCACAGCTATGTGTTCGGCCAGCCGGTGTTCGGCGGCGAACTCAGCTATCAAGCCAACCTGACCAGTCTGAGCCGCGGCAATGCCGATTTCAATCCGATCACGTCCGCCGCCTCCAACAACGGCCTTTGCGTATTCAACACCGCCGACCCCGCCGCTTGACACCCAGCAACTGCCTGCTTCGCGGCGTCCCCGGATCCTACAACCGCGTCTCCGCCGAGACGCAGTGGAAGCGCAGCATCACCGACTCCTACGGACAGATCTTCACGCCGTTCGTGAAACTGCGGGGCGACGCAGCGGCAATTTCGATCCAGAACGCTCCGGGCGTTTCCAATTATTTCAAGACTGGCGACAGCACCGAGTTCCGCGCCATGCCGACGGTCGGACTGGAGTACCGGTATCCGTTCATCAGCGTGCATGCCTGGGGCACTCAGACGATCGAGCCGATCGCGCCAGGTCATCGTGCGGCCGGATGAGCCCAGCATCGGCAAGCTGCCCAACGAAGATTCGCAGAGCCTGATCTTCGACGACACCAACCTGTTCAAGATCGACAAGTTCGCCGGCTGGGACCGCATCGAAGGCGGCGGCCGCGCCAACGTCGGCTTTCAGCACACCGCTCAGTTCAATCGCGGCGGATCGATCGGTACCGCATTCGGCCAGTCGTATCAGTTGTTCGGCACCAACTCGTTCGCCGTTGGCGACAGCACCAACACCGGTCTCGACAGCGGCCTCGACACCAACCGCTCCGACTACGTGGCGCGTTTTTCCTATCATCCGGATCGCATCTACTCGTTCACCACGCGCTTTCGCTTCGACAAGGATAGTTTCGATGTCCAACAGTTCGAAACCGAGGCCCGGGCCAGTTTCGATCGCTGGCAGGTTTCCATGCTGTACGGCAGATACGATGCCCAGCCGCGCTCGGCTTCCTGACGCGGCGCGAGGGCATCCTCGGCACCGCCTCCATCAAGCTGACCCAGAACTGGCTTGCCACGGCGGCGATCCGCTACGACATCGACGCCCACTCGCTGGCCGGGACCGTGTTCGGACTGGGCTACATCGACGATTGCCTCATTATCGCCCTGAACTACATCACGAACTACACTTACAGCGGCAACGTCGGCACGGATCAGCGGGTCATGCTGCAGATGACTCTGCGCACGCTCGGCGGCACGTCGTTCAGCCAGGGTGTCGGCAGCCGGGGCTGGGCTATACTAGGGCCTGCACGCTCCGCGAGACCAGGCGCCAACCGACCGCCGTCACGCGGCCATGGGGAAACAGTGTACGGGACGATGGAAAAGACCGCTGTAGCGCCGTTTGCGTTGCGTCGCCTGATAATGACCGCGGCGATCGCGATGGCCGCCGCGATAACGATGGCGTCGCGCGCCGACGCGCAAGCGGTCATTATCGTCAATGGCGATCCGGTGACGCAGTTCGATATCGAGCAGCGAGCGAAGCTCATTCAACTCAGCAGCAACAAGGCGCCGGCACGCACCGAGGTCATCGAGGAGTTGATCAACGAGAAATTGAAGATCCAGCTTCTGAAGCGCTTCGCCATCGACGGCATCGACAAGGACGTCGACACTGCCTACGCCAACATGGCGCGGCGGATGCGGGCAACACCGAAGGAATTCACCGACAATCTCGAAAAACAGGGTGTGAAGACCGAAACGATCAAGTCCCGCATCAAGGCCGATCTCATCTGGGGCCAGATCATCCGCGGCCGATATCAGAGCAGCTTTCAGTTCAGCGAGCAGGACGTCACCAACCGGCTCCAGTCCAAGAACCGCGATGATGCGAACGTGGTCGGCTACGACTATACGCTTCGTCCGATCCTGTTCGTGGTGCCTCGCGGATCGCCGCCGGCGGCTTTCGAGGCCCGCGCAAAGGAGGCCGAAGCGCTGCGATCGCAATTTCAGAGTTGCGAAGAGGGCATCGCCGTTGCCCGCGGGATTCGCTACGTGGCGGTGCGGCAGCAGGTGGTCAAGGGCTCCGCCGAACTGCCGGCGCCGCTGCGCGACGTGCTGGCGAAGACCGAGCTCGGCCGGCTGACCGCTCCGGAGACCACGCAGCAAGGCGTCGAAGTCTATGCGCTGTGCGGCAAACGGCAGTCCGACAATGCGCCGGCGAAAAAAGAAGTTCGCGATGAGATGTTCAACGAGGCGTTCGAATCCTTGTCCAAGAAGTATCTCAAGGAACTGCGCGATCAAGCCATGATCGAGTACCGGTAGGGCTGCGGCGATGTCGCGAGCGCTGGCGCTGACCCTGGGTGAGCCCGCCGGCATCGGACCGGACATCACGCTCGCCGCCTGGGCGCGGCGCCGCGATCTCGATCTGCCCGCCTTCTATGTGCTCGCCGATCCGCAATTCCTGTCGCGGCGCGCCAAGCGGCTCGGCCTCGACGTGCCCATCGAGGTCGTCACCCCCGCCAACGCCGCTGCCGCTTTTGCGCCGAGCCTTGCCGGTGGTCGCGCTCGGCCTGCCCGCGACCGCCGAACCAGGCACGCCGGACGCCACCAGCGCGCCCGCCGCGATCGCCTCGATCGATCGCGCGGTCGCCGACGTGATCGGCGGCAGCGCCGCGGCCGTCGTGACCAATCCGGTCGCCAAGAGCGTGCTTTACAAGTCGGGCTTCACCGATCCCGGCCACACTGAATATCTCGCCAGGCTTTCGTTCGAGCAGACCGGCAATCCGGCGTGGCCGGTGATGATGCTGTGGTCGCCCGAGGTGGCGGTGGTGCCGGTCACGATCCATGTGCCGTTCAAGGAAGTGCCGCAGCGGCTGACGCGCGACCTGATCTTCGAGACCGGCCGCGTGGTGGCGCGCGATCTGATCGATCGTTTCGGCATCGCCCGGCCGCGGCTCGCGGTCGCCGGCCTCAATCCGCACGCCGGCGAGGACGGCACGCTCGGCAAGGAGGACAGCCTGGTGGTGTGGCCCGCGATCGAGCGCCTGGTCGCCGACGGCATCGACGCACGCGGTCCGCTCGCCGCCGACACCATGTTCCACGAGGCGGCGCGCAAGACCTACGACGCCGCGCTCTGCATGTATCACGACCAGGCGCTGATCCCGATCAAGACGCTGGCGTTCGACCATGCCGTCAACGTGACGCTCGGCCTGCCTTTCGTGCGCACCTCGCCCGACCACGGCACCGCATTCGACATCGCCGGCACCGGCAAGGCCGATCCGTCGAGCCTGATTGCCGCGCTGAAGCTTGCGGCACGGCTTGCCGCGGCGGACCAGGGCAGGCAACGGACCCCTGCCGCAGCACGCGCATGAGCGCGCGCGCCGATCTGCCGCCGCTGCGCGACGTGATCCGCCGGCACGGGCTTTCCGCCAAGAAATCGCTCGGCCAGAATTTCCTGCTCGACCTCAATCTGACCGGCCGCATCGCGCGCGCCGCGGGCCCGCTCGATGGCGCGACCGTGTTCGAGATCGGCCCCGGCCCCGGCGGCCTCACCCGCGCGCTGCTGACCGAAGGCGCACGCAGGGTGATCGCGGTCGAGCGCGATCAACGCGCGATCGCCGCGCTTGAGGAGATTGCGGCGCATTATCCCGGCCGACTCGACCATCGTCGCCGGCGACGCGCTCGAATTCGATCCGAAACCCTATCTGGACGGCGGGCCCGCGCGCATCGTCGCCAACCTGCCCTACAACATCGCGACCGCGCTGCTGGTCTCCTGGCTGACAACCGAGCCTTGGCCGCCTTGGTATGACCGGCTGGTGCTGATGTTCCAGCGCGAGGTGGCCGAGCGCATCGTCGCGGCGCCCGGCAGCAAGACCTACGGCCGGCTGTCGGTGCTGGCCGGCTGGCGCACGCAGGCGAAGATCCTGTTCGACGTTCATCCGTCCAACTTCGTGCCGCCGCCCAAGCGTGACGTCGTCGGTGGTCGAACTGATCCCGCGCGCCGCGCCGCTTGCCGTGCGAGCCGACGACTGCTCGAGCGCGTCACCGAGGCGGCCTTCGGCCAGCGCCGAAAGATGCTGCGTCAAAGCCTCAAGACGCTCGGCATCGATCCGTTGCCGCTGCTGGCCGCGGCCGGCATCGAGCCGACCGCACGCGCCGAGGAAATCCCGGTCGAGGGGTTCGTCGCCCTCGCGCGCGCGTTTGAAGCAGCTAAAATACCCTCATGACAAAGCTCCGCCGCTTCTCGCTCACCGCCTATCAAGCCCCGCTTGTGCGAAACCATCGTCGATTGCCCGGAGCCAAAGGGCAGCGAGGTGCTGGTCCGCATCGAGCGCTGCGGCGTATGCCATTCCGATCTGCACATGCAGGACGGCTATTTCGCGCTCGGCGACGGCAAGTCGCTCGACGTGCGCGAAGGCCGCACGCTGCCCTTCACGCTCGGCCATGAGATCGCCGGGCGTCATCGAGCGCGCCGGCCCGGACGCCGCGAATGCAAAGCCCGGCGCAAAGATCGCGGTCTATCCCTGGATCGGCTGCGGCGCTTGCGCGGCCTGCAACGCGGGCGAGGAAAATCTCTGCTTGAACAACCGCCATCTCGGCGTCTCGGCCGACGGCGGCTTTGCCTCTCACGTGCTGGTGCCGCACCCGCGCTATCTGATCGACTATGCGCCGCTGCCGCCATCGTTCGCCGGCGCGCTGATGTGCTCGGGCCTCACCGCCTATTCGGCGCTCAAGCGGCTGCAGGCTCACGCGGCGCGGGGGCCTGCGCTGCTGGTCGGCCTTGGCGGCGTCGGCATGATGGGGCTTGCGATTGCGAAGGCGTTGTTTCCGCAGCCGCCGATCGTCGCCGACATCGATGCCGGCAAGCGCGACGCGGCACTCAAGGCCGGCGCTGCCGCGGCCTTCGATCCGGCCGACCGCGAGGCCCGGCGCGCGACTCATCAAATCCACCGGCGGCGGCGTGTTCGCGGCTTGCGATTTCGTCGGCTCGGAGAAATCGCTGGCCTTCGCCACCGGCGCTCTCGCCAAGGGCGGCAAGGTCGTCGTCACCGGCCTCCTCGGCGGCAACTTCCCGCTGTCGGCCACCATGTTCGTGCTCAAGGCCATGACGGTCGAGGGCACGCTGACCGGCACCCTGGCGGAGGCCCGCGAGTTGATGGCATCTCGCCCGCGCCGCGAAGGTTTTGCCGCTGCCGATTGAGGAACGACCGCTTGCTGCGGCGCAACAGTCGCTCGACGACCTGCGTGCCGGGCGGGTCATCGGACGTGTCGAGTCTTGTGACATAGCGGCAACGCCATACCAGAAATTGATGGGCGGTAACGGTTTACAGTGGCGGAAGCCATACTGCAGTGCACAATGGACAGGTCCGGGAATCAAAGGGAGCGGCTCATGGCTCTGCCAATGTTTGGCGGTGCCGCGGGATCCATCCTTACCGGCCTTACAGCGGTGGCAATGATCTCATTGCAACTCGCGTACGCCCACGGCCCGGCAGAGTGGATCCAGCGCGGCGGTTACAAGAACGCGGCGGGGGAATTGTGTTGTGGTGAGCGTGACTGCTTCGAGCTCACCGAAGCGGACGTGAAGGTCACGTCGGCCGGATATTTCGTGATCAGCACCAAAGAAACGATCCCGTTCAGCGAGGCGACGCCGTCGCCGGACGGGCACTACTGGCGCTGCCAATGGGGCGGTGCCCGCAAGTGTTTCTTCGCTCCGCCGAGCGCAACCTGATCGGCTGCGGCCGCGCGCCAACACGCGGCCGATGTTCACTCAGAGTTTCGATTGCAGGCCGCGCACGAACGCGGACAGGCCGGTTTGTCGTTCGCGCTTGAGCCGCTCGGCGTGAAGGATGGCGCGCACGTCGCCGAATGCGCGATCGAGGTCACGGTTGACCACGACATAATCGTACTCGGGCCAATGGCTCATCTCGTCGCCGGACTTGGCCATGCGGGCGCGGATCACCTTCTTGTCGTCGAGCGCACGGGTGTGCAGCCGCCGCGACAGTTCCCCGCTCGACGGCGGCAGCAGAAACACGCTGACCAGATCGTCGCGCGCGCGCTCGCGCAGTTGCTGCGTGCCCTGCCAGTCGATGTCGAACAGCACGTCACGGCCCTGCTTGAGCGCCTTTTCCACCGGCTTGCGCGGCGTGCCGTAGCCGTTGCCGAACACTTCGGCATATTCGAGAAGATCGCCATCCCGCACGAGCTGATCGAACTTCTTGCGGTCGATGAAATGATAGTGCCGGCCGTTGACTTCACCACGCCGCTTGGCCCGCGTCGTCACCGAGATCGACAGCTCGATGCCGCGTTCCGATGTCAGCAGCATGCGCGACAGCGTGGTCTTGCCGGCGCCCGATGGCGATGACAGCACCAGCATCAGCCCGCGCCGCGCGATCGACTTGCTTTTGCTCCCCCGCGCCATCGCTATTCCAGGTTCTGCACCTGCTCGCGGAATTGCTCGACCACGGCCTTGAGCTCCAGGCCGATGTTGGTCAGTTCGAGGTCGTTGGCCTTGGAGCACAACGTATTCGATTCGCGGTTCAGCTCCTGCGACAGGAAATCGAGCTTGCGCCCGATCGGGCCGCCGTCGGCGATCAGCTTCTTGGCCTGAGCGACATGCGCGGCGAGGCGGTCGAGCTCCTCGCGGATGTCGATCTTGGTGGCGAGCAGGATCGCCTCCTGGTGCAGCCGGTCGGTATCGAACCGTTGCGAGGCTTCGAGCAGTTCGGCCACTTGTTCGGCGAGCCGTGCCTTGATCGCTTCGGGCTTGCGTCCGGGCGTGGCTTCGGCGCGGGCGGCGAGCGTTCCAATTTCCGAAAGCCGCGCCGAGAGGATTTTTCCGAGCGCCTGCCCTTCGGTGCGGCGCATGTCGGCCAGGCCTTTCAGCGCATCGCCGAACCCCGCGACGGCAGCCAGTTCGGCCGCGCTTCGCTCGTCCTCGCTCTCCTCGGCCTCGCTGACTTCCATGACGCCCTTGAGCGCGAGGATGCCGTCGAGCGTCGGCGGCGCGCCCGCGACCTTGCTGGACAGACCTTTGAGCGCGGCGAGCACGGCGTTGAGCGCAGGCTCGTTGATGCGTGCCACCGGCGCCGCGCCTTCGCGGCTCACGGTCAGATTGGCGAACACGCTGCCGCGCGAAAGAATCTCGGAGGCGCGCGCACGCACGGCCGGCTCGATCGCCTCCCAGCCCGGCGGCAGCCGGAGCTTGAGATCGAGGCCTTTGGAATTGACCGATTTGAGTTCCCACGCCCAGGCATAGGTGCCGGCGACGCCGTGGCCGCGCGCAAAGCCGGTCATGCTCGACAACGCCATCGTCGCGAATCCATTTCCGAGAAATCGTCGCGACCTTATCCAGGCCTGGGGTGGCTCACAAGCGGCGGCGGTTATCGTGCGCGCCGCGGCGTCCCGCTCGACGGCTGCGTGGGTGCGAAGGCCGGTGCCGTTGGTTGCGCGGCGCCGCGGGGCTGCGTCGTCGGCTGCTCCAGCAAGCGAAGCCGCGCCACGTTCTTCTGGTGCTGTTCGTAATTGTCGGCGAAGGCGTGGTTGCCGGTGCCGTCGGCAACGAAAAACAATTCCTTGGTCCGCGCCGGATTGGCGGCGGCCTCGAGCGAGGCACGGCCCGGATTGGCGATCGGGCCGGGCGGCAACCCGTCGATGATGTAGGTGTTGTAGGGCGTCGGCTGATCGATCTCGTTGCGCTGGATCGGCCGCCCGAGCGAGCCCTTGCCGCCGACCAACCCGTAGATGATCGTCGGATCGGATTGCAGCTTCATCTTCTGCCGCAGCCGGTTGACAAACACCGCGGCCACCCGGGTGCGCTCCTCCGGCTTGCCGGTTTCCTTCTCGATGATCGAAGCAAGCGTTACGAGTTGCTCCGCCGTCCTGATGGGCAGGTCGGCACTCCGCCGATCCCAGATCTCCTGCACCGCACGCTGCTGCGCCTGCCGCATGCGCTGGATCATCTGCTCGCGCGTCGTGCCGAAAGTGAATCGGTAGGTTTCCGGCAGCAATGTGCCCTCGCGCGGGATGTCACGGATGTTGCCGGATAGCACCTCGTTCTCGGTCAGACGCTGCACGATCTGGTCCGAGGTCAGGCCCTCGGCGATGGTGAAGGCATGCTGCACCACCTTGCCTTCGATGATCGTATCCACCACATCGCGCAGGCTCGCGTTCTTGGTGAAGCGGTATTCGCCGTATTTCAATTCGTTCTGCGCCTTGAGCACGAGCGCGCCCGCGATGAACAGACTCGGCTGGTCAATCACGCCTTCGCGCGTCAGAAGATCGGCCGTGTCGCGGATGCCGCCGCGCGGAACATTGACCACCTTGTCTTCAGCGAGCGGCCCCGGCAGTTCGAAGCGCTGCTTGCCGAGCATGAAGGCCCCACCGCCAACCAGGGTCAGCAGGAACAGGACGGTGAGCAAGGCGTTGCCCGCGATGACGATCCGGTTGCGCGCGCGCCTTGAGCGCCGTTGCGGCATCGGCACGTCCTCGGGTTGCAGCGCGGCGCGCGGGCTGCGCCCAGCGATCGGTCTTTGATCCACCCCAGCGGCGCTGTCGAGCGGTGTCGCCTGCATCGGCGGATAGGGTTCGTCGGCACCCGGGATGGCGCGCTGGTTTATCGGCGGCAACGGCGGAGCAGACATCTGCTGCGCCGCCCGGGCAGCCGATCCGGGCAACTGCCGGGAAACCTGCGGCGGTGCGGCGGGGGGACGTTGCGGCCGCGCGGCCGGCGCGGGATTGGGCGGTGCCGGCGCCGGCCAATCAGCTTGCGGCGGACCGGCTTGGTGGTTGCGCATGGCCGCTCTCGGCGGCTCACCTGGCGGCGGATTCGGTGGCGCACCCGGCGGTGGATTCGGCGGCGCACCCGGCGCCCTATTGGGCGGTTGGTTTGGGCGCGGTGGCGGCATCGCGGTTCTGGGCGTCGGCCGCGGCTGAAATGGCTGTGGCGGCTGTGATGACTGTGGCGGACGCTGCTGCAGCGGCTGAGCCGAAGCGGGCCGCGGAGGCGAGCCGGGTCTTTCAGAACCTGGTCTTTGCGAGCTCGGTGTTTGCTGACCGGGCTGTGGCGGAGCCGCGCCCTGTTGCGGCGGACGGTTGGCGCCGGGAGCGGGCGGACGGCTGCCGCCTTCCCCACCGGGCGGTTGATTGGCTGAATTCACCGCCTACCCCCCGCATTCATGTCCGCAAGACCCCCCGGCGCCGTTCGCCCATGGTCGCAGATTTCCCCCGCGCTGCCCATGATTTTTCAATGGCTTTCGAGCGCGCCGCATTCGTTGGAACAGTCACATCAACCCAAATATGGCGAAACGGTGGAAATCACGCTCACGCCGCACGGCGGAAGATCAGCGACGCATTGGTGCCGCCAAAGCCGAATGAATTCGACAGGACGATGCCGATGTCGCGCTTGCGCGCCACATGCGGCACCAGATCGATCGGCGTCTCCACCGACGGATTGTCCAGGTTGAGCGTCGGCGGCGCGATGCCGTCGCGCATCGCCAAAATCGAGAAGATCGCCTCGACCGCGCCGGCCGCGCCCAACAGATGGCCGATCGACGATTTGGTCGACGACATCGAAATCCGGCCGGCCGCATTGCCGACCAGACGCTGCACCGCGCCGAGCTCGATCTCGTCGCCGAGCGGCGTCGAGGTGCCGTGCGCGTTGATGTAATCGATCTCACCCGGCGCAATTCCCGCGCGCTTGAGCGCCGCCGTCATGCAGCGGAATGCGCCATCGCCGTCCGCGGTGGGCGCCGTGATGTGGAAGGCGTCGCCCGACATGCCGTAGCCGATCAGCTCGGCATATGTCTTGGCGCCGCGCGCCTTGGCGTGCTCGTACTCCTCGAGCACCACGACGCCGGCGCCCTCGCCCATGACGAAACCGTCACGGTCGCGGTCGTAGGGCCGCGACGCCTTGGTCGGCCGGTCGTTGAACCCGGTCGAGAGCGCGCGCACGGCAGCAAATCCCGCCATCGAAATCCGGTTGACCGGGGACTCGCAGCCGCCCGCCACCATGACGTCGGCATCGCCCAGCGCGATCATCCGTCCGGCATCGCCGATGGCGTGCGAACCGGTCGAGCAGGCGGTGACGACGGCGGAATTGGGACCCTTCAGGCCGTGCTCGATCGAGACATAGCCGGAGGCTAGATTGATGATGCGGCCCGGAATGAAGAACGGCGACACCCGCCGCGGGCCGCGCTCATGCAGCGTGATCGCGGTGTCGGCGATGCCCTCGACGCCGCCGATGCCGGCGCCGATCATCACACCGGTGGTGTTCTGCTCGTCGGGCGTCTTTGGCTTCCACCCGGCATGGTCGAGCGCCTGCTTGGCCGCGCACATCGCATAGACGATGAACTTGTCGACCTTGCGCTGCTCCTTCGGCTCCATCCACTGATCGGGATTGTAGGTGCCGTTGGTGCCGTCGCCGGTCGGAATCATGCCGGCGATCTTGCAGGTGATATCGGAGACGTCGAAAGTGTCGACCACGCGCGCCCCGCTCTCGCCCGCGATCAGGCGAGACCAGGTGGTTTCCACCCCGCAACCCAGCGGGGTGACCATTCCCATGCCGGTGACGACGACGCGCCTCATCGGTGCTCCCGGACTTCAAGCAACTGCACCGAAGTGCGATTGCCGCAGCGCCCGGTCCCGTACGGCACCGGGCCATTGATACTATCCCTCAAACTGAAGGAATTTAACCGCCTGACTTGGGGCCGCCCGCGATAATTCCGTGGCGTCCGTCAGATCAATTTCGCGTCAGCTCTTGGCGTTCTTCTCGAGGAACTTCACCGCGTCGCCGACGGTCAAAATCGTCTCCGCCGCGTCGTCCGGAATCTCGCAGCCGAACTCTTCCTCGAAGGCCATCACCAGTTCGACCGTATCGAGGCTGTCGGCACCAAGGTCGTCGATGAAACTTGCGCCCTCGGTGACCTTGTCGGGCTCAACGCCCAGGTGCTCCACGACGATCTTCTTCACCCGCTCGCCGATATCACTCATCGTCAGAACCTCTAGTTAGAAATGGGCTCGATCAGCGACCCCGGGACAGCGCGTCGCGAGCTTCGCCGTGAAAGACGGGGCCATTCAGCACGGTCGCGAGCGGACCGCAAGTCGCCCTCGCCCATCCGGTGTTCCCGCCAGGCTTTGCCCGGTTAACATACTTCATAAGCCTTGGCCAGCCAAAGGGAAGCCAAAGAAAAGCTAAGCTTTCGCCACCTGGATCAGACCATCGCCATGCCGCCGTTCACGTGCAAGGTCTGTCCGGTGACGTACGCTGCCTCGTCGGAAGCCAGATAAACGACTGCCGCAGCGACATCGGCTCCGCCGCCGAGTTTCCCCGCCGGGACCATCTGCAGAATCGCCTCGCGCTGCTTTTCGTTGAGCTTGTCGGTCATCGGGGTCGCGATGAATCCGGGCGCCACGCAATTCGCGGTGACGCCGCGCTTGGCGTATTCCTTGCCGATCGACTTGAACATGCCGATCATGCCGGCCTTGGCCGCGGTGTAGTTGGCCTGCCCGGGATTGCCGGTCACGCCGACCACCGAGGTGATGCCGATGACGCGGCCGAACCGCCGCCGCATCATTCCCTTCACCGCCGCGCGCGCGAGCCGGAAGGTCGATGTCAGATTGACGTTGAGCACCTGCTCCCAGTCTTCGTCCTTGAGCGCGACGAACAGGTTGTCCTTGGTGATGCCGGCATTGGTCACCAGGATGTCGAGCTGGCCGAGCGCCTTCTCGGCGTCGGGAACCAGCGCCTCGACCGAATCCTTGTTTGCCAGATCGCACGGCAGCACCGCCGCGCCGCCGAGCTCGACGGCAAGCTGATCCAGCACCTCGCGGCGGGTGCCGGACACGGCGACCTTGGCGCCCTGCGCGTGCAGCGCGCGTGCGATGGCGCCGCCGATGCCGCCGGTCGCGCCGGTCACCAGCGCGGTCTTGCCGGTCAGATCGAACATGCGTCGTCTCCTGTGACGTCAGGCATTATCACATCGGCGCGTGATGCGTTCGGCGGGCCGGGCGGAAATAATCCTTCACGTATTCATGCACCTCGGGGCTTGCGGAGAATCTTCCGATGCCACCGATAGGTCGAATGGGTTTTGTCGAGCTTGATCGCGGCGTCCCCGCCTAACGCAAGGTCGTGCGCCAGCACCACGTAATGGGTCCCCGTTTCCGCCCCAAGCCTGCTGGCGCGATAGAAATGCTGATACACGCCACGGAAGCGCGCAATCTCATAGCTCATGCGGCAGCCGATCTCGCGGGCGACGATCCGCCCAAACGCCGCCTCGATCGGCTCGGCCTTGAGAACGATGCCGCCCGGCACGAACAGATAACCCTCGGGCTCGTCGTTGTGCAACGCCACCAGCACCTTGCCTTCCCCGTTGCGTATGATGAGCTCGACCGAGACAAGCGGCGCCGAGCGAACCAGCCGGGCGAAATCCTCGGCGCTCAGCAGTCTTGGCGTAGCCAAAGCAGCATCCATGGATCAGCCGCCCCGCACGGCCTTGAACGCCGCAACGTCATCCGGCGTGCCGATGGCCGTGCCGGTCGCGCCTTCGGCGATGCGCTTGAGCAGCCCGGTCAGCACCTTGCCTGAGCCGATCTCGTAGAACGTCGTGACGCCGCTGTCTGCCATGAAGGCCGCACATTCGCGCCAGCGCACGGTGCCGGTGACCTGCTCGACCAGGCGGCGGACGATCTCCTGCGGATCGCTGATCGGCTTGGCCAGCACATTGGCGACGACCGGCACGACCGGCGGCTTGACGTTGGTCTTGCCCAGCGCCTCCGCCATCGCCTCGGCCGCGGGCTTCATCAGCGCGCAATGGAACGGCGCGGACACCTTCAGCATCATCGCGCGCTTGGCGCCCTTGGCCTTGGCGATCTCGACCGCGCGCTCGACCGCAGACGTATTGCCCGACACCACCACCTGGCCGCCGCCGTTGTCGTTGGCGACGTCGCAGACCTCGCCCTGCGCGGCTTCGGCTGCAGCCGCGCTGGCGTCCTCGAAGCGACAGGCCGAGCAGCGCCGCCATCGCGCCGGTGCCGACCGGCACCGCCTGCTGCATGGCGCGGCCGCGAATGCGAAGCAGCCGCGCGGTGTCGGTGATGGTGAAGGCGCCGGCGGCAGCCAGCGCGGAATATTCGCCGAGCGAATGGCCGGCGACGAATTTCGCGTCGCGCTTGAGATCGACGCCGGCCTCAGCTTCCAGCACGCGCATGGCCGCGAGCGAAACCGCCATCAGCGCGGGCTGCGCGTTCTCGGTCAGCGTGAGCGTGTCGGCCGGCCCCTCCCACATGATCGCGGTGAGCTTTTCGCCGAGCGCCGCGTCGACCTCGTCGAACACGGCCCGCGCCGGCGCGAAACGCTTCCGCCAGCGCCTTGCCCATGCCGACCGCCTGGCTGCCCTGACCTGGAAACACGAAGGCTGACGCCATTGCCCGTCCTCTCGAAAAATCGCGCCGAAAAGCCCCGATATCTGGGGACCTGTCAAGCCGCCGAGCGAACCGGCGGCAGCAGGCCCACCTCGCAGGCCTTGATCTGCAAGCCGAGATACTTCGAGTAGATGCGGCATTGGGCGAAACTGCCGGCGATGAACCACAGCCCCGGCTGCCGCGTGCGCGTGAACATGTTGCGCAGTTCCTGCTCGTCGCCAAATCCCCAGATCGGGCCGACGCGCGCGGCGACCTCGTCGCCGAACAGTCTTGCGGACCAGCGCGTCCTGGCCCTGGTAGCCGGTCGCCAGCACGATCAGATCGGCGGCAAGCGTTTCACCGCTCCGCATCCGCGCGCCTTCCGCGACGAACTCGGCGATATCGGAGAACTGCACGAGGCCGACGTCGCCTTTGACGATCAGATCGGAGCAGCCGACGTTGAAGTAGTAGCCGCCGCCGCGGGTGAGATACTTGAACTGCCAGCCGGTGCCGTCGTCGCCGAAATCGAGCTTGAATCCCCTGCGCTCGAGCCCTTCGAGCAGCGCCCGATCCATTTGCCTGGCCTGCTCGGTGATCGCGATGTGACTCTTGCGCGCCAGCGCCAGCGGCACCGAGGATGCGATCAGATCGCAGTCCTCCAGCGGCGGCCCTTCGTCATAAAGCGCGTAGGGCAACTGCGCGCTCGGCTCGACGTTGACGATCATGGTCGGGCTGCGCTGCACCAGCGTAACCTGCGCGGCGCCGCTCGAATGCAGGTCCTGCGCGATGTCGTGGCCGCTGTTGCCGGTGCCGATGATGAGCGCCTTCTTGCCTTTCCAGTCCACGCCGTCGGTGTACTGGCTGGAATGCAGGACCGTGCCGCGGAAGTTTTGCAGCGACGGGATGTCGCGGCAGGCTCGGCGATGCCGCTCGCGCCCGTGGCCATCACGATGTGCCGCGGATGCATGGTCCGCTTGCTGCCGTCGGCGCGGCGCAGCACCGCGGTCCAGCGGCCGGCCTTGTCGTCGTAGCTGCCGCTTTCGAATTCCGTGCGCGGTCCAGTAGTTCAACTCCATCGCCTCGACATAGGCCTCCATCCAGCCGGCGAGCTTGTCCTTGGGAATGTAGGTCGGCCAGTTCGGCGGGAACGGCATGTAGGGGAAGTGATTGACCTGCACCTGGTTGTGCAGCACCAGCGCGTGATAGCGGTTGCGCCAGTTGTCGCCGATGCGCTTCTCGCGATCGACGATCAGCGCATCGACCTGCAATTGCCGAAGCCGCGCCGCGGCCGCAAGCCCGGCCTGTCCGCCGCCGACGATCAGCACCGCCGGATCGTGGTCGGCTGTAAACGGCCGCGGCCTTCCTCAGATCGAGCCAATTGGGGCCGCGGAAATCGCGCGAATAGGCGGCGCCATCGGGCCGCGCCCGGCCGACCGTTTCCTCGAACCCTTTAAGCTCGTCGAGTGCGGTCAGCAGCGTCCACGCCTTGAGCGTGTCGCCGCCGCCCGCATCGGGCGTCAGACGGAGTACGCCGCTGCCGCGGCCCTCGGCGGTCTCGAACTTGAAGATCGCTTCGATCGCGCCGAGTGCCGGCGCGGGTGACCGCGCGCGGCGGCGTGCGGTCCGGATCGATCCGAAAATCCGTGCGCCGGCGCGCGCGGCCATCGGCCTTGAGCGCGCGAACGATGGCTTCCGCGCCGTTGACCGTGCGGATTTGCCAGGTCAGGGCCAGCAGGTCGCGCCAATAGCTGTCGGGATGGAACAGCGCCCGCAGCGGCGCGTCATCAGGTTCCGCCAGCGCCCGCTCGAACTGAGCGAGCCAATTCTCGAACCGCCGGTCGGGATGGTTTCGGCTCTGGCCAGCATTCAGCCCTCCAAGGCTCGGCTTTTGCCGCGTTTCCGGCCCAATCTAATCGATTTGAGACCGCTGAGGCGAGAAGCGGCTGCAAGCTTGCATTCTGGTCGAAAACCCCTATAAACCGCCGCATTCCGTTGATGGCCGGGAGCTGAACGGACGGCTGTCTCGCAAGAGGCGGTAGGACCAGGTGGTCCGGCGTCCCGTGTTCCCGCCTTCAGAGCAATCGAGCCTTTCCGAAGGGCTCGAAGGGCTTGGCGCCGAAAGACGGATCGAACAGAGGAAAGGCATTCCATGCCGCTATACGAACACGTCTATCTCGCGCGCCAGGACGTCAGCGCGCAGCAGGTCGAGGAATTGACCAAGCAGTTCACCGCCGTCATCGAAGGGCTCGGTGGCAAGGTCACCAAGAACGAGTACTGGGGCGTGAAGTCGCTGAACTTCCGCATCCGCAAGAACCGCAAGGCGCATTTCACGCTGCTCAACGTCGACGCGCCGCCCGCGGCGCTGACCGAGGTCGAGCGCCAGCAGCGCATCAACGAAGACGTGCTGCGCTACCTCACCGTTCGCGTCGACGAGCTGGAGGAAGGTCCCTCCGCGATGATGCGCAAGGTCGAGCGCGACCGCGAGCGCGACGAGCGCGGCGGCGGCCGCTTCGGCGATCGCGACGGCGGTGGTCGCTTCGGCGGCGGCGGCGGATTCGGCGGTGACCGGGGCGACCGGCCGCCGCGGCGTGACCGCGATGACGATCGCAGCGACCGGCGTCCGCGCGAAGATGCCGATGCGGCACGCAGGAGTAACGATCATGGCATTCGGTGACTCCTCTCGTGAAGGCGGCGGTGGCTGGTGGCGGCGGCGGCGGTGGTGGCGGCGCACGGCGGCCGTTCTTCCGGCGGCGCAAGACCTGCCCGTTCTCCGGCGCCAATGCGCCGAAGATCGACTACAAGGACGCCAAGCTGCTGCAGCGCTACGTGTCCGAGCGCGGCAAGATCGTGCCGAGCCGGATCACCGCGGTGTCGGCCAAGAAGCAGCGCGAGCTCGCCCAGGCGATCAAGCGCGCGCGCTTCCTGGGTCTGCTGCCCTACGTGATCCGCTAAGCTGAATTGCTCCCGCCCGTTGCGGCGGGCGTTGACTGAGAAAATCGAGGTCGCCGGGAATGGTCCCGGGGACCGATGGTTGGGACGGACATTCGATCCGTCTCTAACCGCTCGAAGGAGCGGGACAGCTCGATGATGCAAGTGGTCCTCATTGGCATGAGCGCGGGCGCAGCGACGGCTTTGCTGTTCGCCTCGGTCGCGTCCGGCTCGGCGCTTTCGGTGCCGCTGTTTTATCTCGCACCGCTGCCGATCCTGATCGCGGCGATGGGCTGGAGCCATTGGGCGGCGCTGATCGCGGCGGTGGTCGCGTCGGCCGGCCTCGCGGCCGTGTTCGGCTGGCTGTTCTTCATCGCCTTCATGATCGGCGATCGGCCTGCCGGCGTGGTGGCTCGGCTATCTCGCGCTGCTGGCGCGGCCGGCAGCCGGCGCCACACCCGACGGGCTCGAATGGTATCCGGTCGGCCATCTGGTGTTCTGGGCCGCGATCATCGGCGCCGCGATCGTGATCGCCGGCATGCTGAGCTTCGGCAGCGATCTCGACAGCTTCCGCAACTCGTTGCGCAGCGGCCTCGAACGCATGCTCAAGATGCCACGCGCGCGCGCCATCAGGCCGCGCGACGCTGGAGCCGAGCCGGCTGATCGACATTCTGATCGCGGTGCTGCCGCCGGCCGCAGCCGTGCTCACCACCATCACCAACGTCGTCAATCTCTGGCTTGCCGAACGCATCGTGAAGGTTTCGGGACGGCTGCGCCGTCCGCCGCCCGATCTGGCGGCCATGCAATTCCCGGTCTACGCGCCGGCGCCTGCTCGGCGCCGCGGTCGCCGCCTCGTTTCTGCCCGGCATCGTCGGCATCTCGGCCGGCGTGCTCGCCGCAAGCCTGTTGATGGCCTACGCCATCCTCGGCTTTGCCGTGCTGCATACGATCACGCGCGGCATCAACAGCCGGCCCGTTCACGCTCGGCGGGATCTATGTCGCCGTCATCGTCTTCGGCTGGCCGGTGCTGGCTGATGTCGCTGCTGGGCCTCGCCGACACCGCCTTCGATTTGCGCGGCCGCGTCGCCCGCCGGCGCGGCCCACCCAATCCTCAAACTTGAAAACTGGAGAACGACCATGGAAGTGATTTTGCTCGAACGCGTCGCCAAGCTCGGCCAGATGGGCGACGTGGTGCGCGTCAAGGACGGCTTTGCGCGGAACTATCTGCTGCCCAAGGGCAAGGCGCTGCGCGCCACCGACGCCAACAAGACCAAGTTCGAAGGCATGAAGGTCGACCTGCAGGCGCAAGAACGTCGAGACCAAGGGCGAAGCCGACAAGATCGGCTCCAAGCTCGACGGCAAGACCTTCCCGGTGCTCCGCCAGGCCTCCGAGACCGGCCAGCTCTACGGCTCGGTGTCGCCGCGCGATCTCGCCGCGCTGCTCACGCGAAAGCGGCTTCGAGGTCGATCGCAATCAGATCGCGCTCAACGTGCCGATCAAGATCGATCGGTCAGCACAAGGTGCCGGTGCATCTGCATCCGGAGGTCGAGGTCACGATCACGCGTCAACGTCGCGCGCAGCGCCGACGAGGCCGAGCGGCTGGCGCGCGGCGAGAACGTGACGGTCCGCCGCGAGGGTGGCGCGGACGAGGACGAAGCCGAAGCGCGCCAAGGTCGCGGCGGAAGCCTTCTTCGAGCCGGGTGCCGGCGAAGCCAAGCCCGAAGGCGAGCGAAACCGCTGGCGAGGAGCCGCGGCGAAGGCGTAACGACGACCCGCCGAGGTCAGTCGAAGATATCGAACTGCTTGGGTGCCGGCGGCGCGGGCGGCGCGGGCGGCGGCGCCGGAGTGGGCGCGACCTCGGGCACGGCGGCGGCGGTGGCGCCGCGGCGGTCGCGGTGGCGGCCGGCTGACGGCCACGCTGGGCGCGGGCGGCGGGCTCGCAGCCGGGCTTGGCTTCGGCGAAGCGTCTCCCGGCTTCGGCGGCTCGACCGCCTCGGCACCGGCCGCAGGTGCCGCGGTCGCGGCCGGTTGCCGGATCGTCATCGGGGCTCGCCGCCGCGCGGGACGTGCGTCCCGCCGGCGTCTGGCCGGCCGGAGTCTGGCGCGCCTCGCTCGGCGCAGGCTTGACGTCGCGCGGGGCAATTAGGCCCTCGCATCCAACTCGAACCGCTTGGCGCGGGAGCCGCCGCCGTCGCCGCGGGCTTGGGCGGTGATCCCGGTTTGCGCGGGTCCGGCGCGCTCGGCATCTTCGACAGATAATCGGCCAGCGCCGCCGCGCTTTCGCGGCTGTTGGTGTAGTGCTCGCGCAGGAAGCTCGCGAGGCCCCCGATTCCCACGCTTCCTGCCCAGGCCCTGCGGCCCCTTGTGGCAGCCCGCCCCGGTGCAATCGGAGGCAAACAGCGCAGCCGGCGGCTTTTGGCGCTGAAATTCTCGCCGCCGGAGGTGCCGGCGGCGGTTCGGTCCTGGGCCACGGCCTTCGGATGTGCCCATAGCCACAAAGCGGTCGCCAGCGCGGCCGCGCAGACCAGGATTTTGGCACGGTCAGACGCTTCATTTTCGACAACGACAACCTCCAGCGCCGCGATGGACGGCGGTCAAAGCGAACTCCGGTGTTTAACCCATAATCACGCGAAAGTGAGGCAGTTGCGAGCGATTGTCCTCGATTGCTGGAAACGGGCCTCGATTGCCCGAAAGCTCGGATTTTGGTCTAATATTGCATCCGCACAGCGGTATTGCGCTGGCTCCGCGGAACAGACCCCTGCCGGGGGAATTGTGGCTGGGGCTGAGAGGCACGATGGGTGCGGCCGATGGACCGGCTGCTGGATTGGTTGCTCAGGCGATTCGTACGCCGGGGAACCCTTAGGTTCACCACGGCGCGCGGCTCCGTCTTCACCGTCGGCGATGGCACCGGCCCGCTGGCGGCAATCCGTTTCATGACCAAGGCGGCCGAGCGCGGCGTGCTGCTCGATCCCGAGCTCAAGCTCGGCGAAGCCTACATGGACGGCACCCTGCGGGTGGAGGAAGGCACGATCGCCGACCTGCTCGCGATCGTGCTCGGCCAGACCAACGACGGCATGCCGCCGGGCTGGGCGCGCCTGCAGTGGTGGGTGCGATATTTCTACCGCCGGCTGCAGCAGTTCAACCGGCCGTCGCGCGCTCGGCGCAACGTCGCGCATCACTACGATCTCGACGGCCGGCTCTATTCGCTGTTTCTCGATGCCGACCGGCAATACTCCTGCGCCTATTTCGAAACCCCCGACCAGTCGCTCGACGACGCCCAGCTCGCCAAGAAGCGTCATCTCGCCGCCAAGCTCCTGCTCAACGACGGCCAGCCGCGTGCTCGACATCGGCTGCGGCTGGGGCGGGCTTGCGCTCTACCTCGCGGAATTCTGCAACATCGCGAGTCACCGGCATCACGCTGTCGCGCGAGCAATGGCAGCGCGCGTCCGAGCGCGCGGTCGAAAAAAACCTGACCGCCACGGTCGACTTCCGCATGCAGGACTATCGCGACCTGCGGGAAAAATTCGACCGGATCGTCTCGGTCGGCATGTTCGAGCACGTCGGCCTCGATCTTCTACGACGCGTTTTTCCGCAAGTGCGCCGAGCTTTTGACCGACGACGGCGTCATGCTGCTGCATTCGATCGGCCGCTCCGAAGGGCCCAACGTCACCAATCCCTGGATCGCCAAGTACATTTTCCCCGGCGGCTACATCCCCGCGCTGTCGGAGGTGCTGCCCGCGATCGAGCGCGCCGGCCTGCTGGTCACCGACATCGAGTTCCTGCGGCTGCATTACGCCGAAACGCTGAAAGCCTGGCGCGACCGCTTCATGGCGCACCGCGAGGAGGCCGAGCGGATCTACGACCAGCGTTTCGTGCGGATGTGGGAGTTCTATCTGGCCGCCTCCGAGATGGCGTTTCGCGAGCAGGCCATGATGGTGATGCAGATTCAGCTCACCAAGCGCCAGGACGTGGTGCCGATCACGCGCGATTACATCACGCGCGAGGAGGCGCGGCTGCGCGGCGCTCGAAGGCGGCCAGCGCCCGCCGCTGCGACTCGCCGGCGAATAGATTCCACGTGGCCAGAGCGTTACTATCGCCGCGGTCAAGCATCGCCCGCCATTCACAGTTCAGTTCACAGCCCGGCGGTGGGTAGTGGGGACAGCCGCAATGCGCCGCCCCTGCGCGGGATACCCCGGTGCTAAGCCATCCGTCCGCGCCGTTCGCAGCGGCATGGCCGCGCATTTACGCTGAGAGTGCCAGATGTAGTGGTGTGATCTCGAGTTCGCCCAGTACTAACAAGAAACGCTAGTGCGACCGCGCTCCTAATTTCGACACACCCGACTTCTCCGATCGCAAATCATGGCACCCCTCGATTCGAACGTCCGCAAGCTGCCGGAACCGGCTGCACCGCAATACCGCAACGCCCCGCAGAACATCGAGGCGGAGCAGGCCGTGCTCGGCGCCATCATCGTCAACAACGAGGCGTTCTACCGGGTTTCCGATTTCCTGGAGCCGCAGCATTTCTTCGAGCCGATCCATCAGCAGCTCTATGAGCTCGCCTCGAACCTGATCCGCGCCGGCAAGATCGCGACCCCGGTCACGCTCAAGACCTTCCTGCCGTCCGACATGGACATCGGCGGGCTCAACGCCAGCCAGTATCTCGCCCGCCTCGCGGCCGAAGCGACCACCGTGATCAACGCGGCCGACTATGGCCGCACCATCACCGATCTCGCGGTGCGGCGAAACCTGATCCGCATCGGCGAGGACATGGTCAATGTGGCGTTCGACGCGCCGGTCGATTTCGCGCCGCGCGAGCAGATCGAGGACGCCGAGCGCAAGCTCTACGAAATCGCCGAGACGAGCCGCTTCGGCTCGGGCTTCCAGCGCTTCGCCCAGGCGCTCACCACCGCGGTCGACATGGCGGCCCGCGCCTATCAGCGCGACGGCAAGCTGTCCGGCCTCGCCACCGGGCTGAAAGACCTCGACGCCAAGATGGGCGGACTGCAATCGTCGGACTTGATCATCGTCGCCGGCCGCCCCGGCATGGGCAAGACCGCGCTCGCCACCAACATCGCCTACAACATCGCGAAGGCCCACCGCGGCGAGACGCGCCCCGACGGCCACATCGCCACTGTCGATGGCGGCATTGTCGGCTTCTTCTCGCTCGAAATGTCGGCCGAGCAGCTCGCCACCCGTATCATCGCCGAGCGCACCGGAATTCCGTCGAGCCATATCCGCCGCGGCGGCATCACCGAAGCCGATTTCGAGACCATCAAGGACGTCTCGATCGAGCTGCAGGGCCTGCCGTTCTATGTCGACGAGACCGGCGGCCTCTCGATCGCGCAGCTTGCCGCACGCGCCCGCCGTCTCAAGCGCCAGACGCGGCCTCGACGTGCTGGTGATCGACTACATCCAGTTGCTGCAGGGCTCGCAGCGCAAGGCCTCGGAAAGCCGCGTGCAGGAGGTGACCGAGATCACCACCAACCTCAAGGCGCTGGCGAAAGAGCTCAACGTGCCGATCGTGGCGCTGTCGCAGCTCTCGCGCCAGGTCGAGAACCGCGACGACAAGCGTCCGCAGCTCTCGGACCTGCGTGAATCCGGCTCGATCGAGCAGGACGCCGACGTGGTGCTGTTCGTGTTCCGCGAGGAATATTACTTGAGCAACAAGGAGCCGCGGCCGGGCAGCGAAGAGCACCTGAAGTGGCAGACCGAGATGGCGCTGGTGCACGGCAAGGCCGAGGTGCATCATCGGCAAGCAGCGCCACGGCCCGACCGGCACCGTGCAGTTGCAGTTCGATGCCGCCGTCACGCGCTTCGGCGATCTCAGCCCGGACGACCACATGCCGGAGCGGATCGAACGCTAAAGCGCGGTTGCTGACCTTCGAACCACACACCGTTCATTCCCACGCAAGCGGGAATCCAGTTTTCCCTAAATAGGTCTGGATCGGCCCTTTCGTGGAGACGAATGGAGTTTATGGCCAGCTTAAGCTCACTCCAGCACGCGCCTTTACGGCGCCCGCTAGGCCGTCCATATACGGCCCATGGCCCATCGCCCCAAGCCCAAACGAGTGCCCAGCCCAACGTCCAGCCGAGCTGCCCAGCACTCCTCACCGCCTGCGCCCGCGCCGACGCCCGGCTTGCCGTCACGGCATGAAGCCAGCGGCATCCTGACCATCGATCTCGGCGCCATCGTCGCCAACTACAAGATGCTGCTCGCGCGCGTGATGCCGGGCGAATGCGCCGCCGTGGTCAAGGGCGACGCCTATGGCTGCGGCCTCGAGCAGGTCACCCCGGTGCTGGCGCGCGCCGGCTGCCAAGACCTTCTTCGTCGCGCATCTGTCGGAAGCGCGGCGCGTGCGCGCGATTGCGCGCGGAGGCGGTAATCTATGTGCTCAACGGCTTTTCGATCGCGGCGGGGCCAGGCTTCGTCGAGACCTATGCGCGGCCGGTGATCAACAGTCTGGTCGAGCTCGCCGAATGGGATCACTTCGTCGCGACTACCGGCTTTGCCGGCAGCGCGGCGCTGCATGTCGACACCGGCATGAACCGGCTCGGTCTCACCATCGAGGAGGCCGCGGCGATCGCAGCCCACATCCGCTCGGAAAGCCATCACATCACCCTGGTGATGAGCCACCTCGCCTGCGCCGACCGGCCGGAGCATCCGCTCAACGATCAACAGATCCGCCAGTTCCGCGAGATCCGCTCGCTGTTCCGCGGCATCGGCAGTTCGCTCGCCAATTCCTCCGGCATCTTCCTCGACCCCTCAACCTACTGCGACGTGGTCCGGCCCGGCGTCGCGCTCTACGGCGGCAATCCGACGCCCGGCAAACCCAATCCGATGCGGCCGGTGGTCGAACTGAAGGCGCATATCCTTCAGGTCCGCAACCTGCAATCGCGGCGCGGCGATCGGCTATGGCTCCACCTGGACCGCCAAACGCGACAGCCGGATCGCCGTGGTTGCCACCGGCTACGCCGACGGCATCGGGCGCGCCGCGGCGATCACCGAAGCCGGCAAGCCCCCTCGCGAGGTCCTCGTCGCCGACAAGCGCTGCCCGATCGTCGGGCGCATCTCGATGGACCTGATGGCGCTGGACGTCACCGACCTGCCGGTCAGCGCGGTGCGGCGCGACCAGATGGTCACCCTGATCGGCGACGGCCTAAGCCTCGACGAGGTGGCAGCGCAGGCCGGCACCATTTCGTATGAGGTGCTGACCAACCTCGGCCGCCGCTTCCATCGGGTGTGGAAGGCCTGAGTTCCCTTGTTAATGTTCTTGAAATGTTCTCCTGTGATGGATAGCCTCGTGGCTGTCCGGATCACAATGGATTCGCGGCAATTTTCTCAAGGATTTCAATGTCCCGCCGCAACCTGACCTTCGTCTGCCAGAACTGCGGCGCGGCCTCGGCCCGCTGGCAGGGCAAGTGCGAGGCCTGCGGCGAGTGGAATTCCATGGTCGAGGAAGGCGACGGCACCGGCGGTGTCGCTGGCCGCCCGGCCGGCCCGGGCCGCGCTCCACGCAAGGGCCGCAGGTTCGCGCTCGAGCCGCTGGTCGGCGAGACTCATGAGGCCCCCCGCCTGCCGTCCGGGCTGCCGGAACTCGATCGTGTCACCGGCGGCGGCTTCGTCCGCGGCTCGGTGCTGCTGATGGCCGGCGACCCCGGCATCGGCAAATCGACCCTGCTGATTCAGGCCGCCGCGGCGCTCGCCCGCTCCGGCCACCGCGCCGTCTATATCTCCGGCGAAGAGGCCGTGGCGCAGGTGCGGCTTCGCGCCGAGCGCCTAGGGATCGGCGGGGCCCCGGTCGAACTCGCGGCGGAAACCTCGGTCGAGGACATCATCGCCACGCTCTCGGAAGGGAAGACACCCCGCCTCGTCATCATCAATTCCATCCAGACCATGTGGACGGACATGATCGATTCTGCGCCCGGCACGGTGACCCAGGTGCGCGGATCGGCGCAGACGCTCATCCGCTATGCCAAGAAATCCGGCGCAGCGGTCATTCTCGTCGGCCACGTCACCAAGGACGGCCAGATCGCCGGCCCCCGCGTGGTCGAGCACATGGTCGACGCGGTGCTGTCGTTCGAGGGCGAAGGCTCGCACCAGTTCCGCATCCTGCGCGCGGTGAAGAACCGCTTCGGCCCGACCGACGAGATCGGCGTGTTCGAGATGACGGGCCTGGGGCTGCGCGAGGTCGCCAATCCGTCCGAGCTGTTCCTGTCCGAGCGCGATCTGGGCTCGCCGGGCACCGCGGTGTTTGCCGGGATCGAGGGCACCCGGCCGGTGCTGGTCGAGATCCAGGCGCTGGTGGCGCCGAGTTCGCTCGGCACGCCGCGGCGCGCGGTGGTCGGCTGGGACTCAAGCCGGCTGTCGATGGTGCTGGCTGTGCTGCAGGCCCATTGCGGCGTCAATCTCGGTGGCCACGACGTCTATCTCAACGTCGCGGGGGGGCTGCGCATCGTCGAACCCGCCGCCGATCTCGCCGCCGCGGCGGCGCTGGTTTCCTCGCTCGCCAATGCGCCGCTGCCCGCGGACGCGGTCTATTTCGGCGAGGTGTCGCTGTCCGGCGCGGTGCGGCCGGTGGCGCAAGGCCGCCGCCCGCCTGAAGGAGGCTCAAAAGCTCGGCTTTGCCCGTGCCGTAGTTCCTGAAGCCGCCCGCACGGACGTCGCCGATCCAGGCCTCATCCTGAATACCGTCGCCAACCTCGTAAGCCTCGTCTCCGAGATTGCCGCGCGGGGTGAAAAATCGACAGGAAAACCCACAGGAAACCAGCGCAATCAGCACCCGCGCGAGCCACATGGCGAGTGACGCAGCCACACCGGGCGGCTATACCAAGCCCGCGTCCAGCATCAGCCTGACGCCAAAAACGACACAAAATTAAACCATTGGGTTGAATGTCAGAGACCCTTGCCTAGCCCGGTCCGGGCAAGTGAATGTGGGAGCAATAGCGATCCCGATTCGCCCGAACCCGCGACGCCCGATTCGTCCTCGAACAGCACGGCAACGCTGAGCGATCCATGCCCATTACGTGGCTCGACATTCTTCTGCTTGGCGTGATGCTGATTTCCGGCCTGCTCGCCATGATCCGCGGCTTCATGCGCGAGATCCTGTCGATCACCGCCTGGGCGGCGGCGGCAGTCGTGACGCTGCTTGCTCTATCCCCGGCTCCTGCCGCTCGCCAAAGCCAACATCTCCAGCGATATCGTGGCGGCCGGCGCCGTGATCGGCGGGGTGTTCCTGCTCACGCTCCTGATCGTGTCGATCATCACCGTGCGGATCTCCGACATGATCCTCGACAGCCGCATCGGCGCGCTCGACCGCACCCTCGGCTTCCTGTTCGGGCTCGGCCGCGGCCTGATCATCGTGGTGGTCGCCTTCATATTCTTTGCCTGGCTCGTGCCCTCGTCCAAGCAGCCGGAAGGCGTCCGCAACGCCAAATCGCTCGAAGTGCTCAACAAGACCGGCGAATGGCTACAAGCCCTGTTGCCGCAGGACATGGATAATTATCTGTCCCAGTGGTTCAAAAAGAGGAAGGGCGACGAGGATGCCCCCGATGCGCCACCTGGGCAGCGATCTGACGCCAATTCGCGGGACGTCACCGGCTCGATTGGATCACCATCCAACTATCCGCGTTCCGACCGTACCGACATGCGTCAGTTGATCGATGCCACGAAAGGGAACACGCGATGACGGCTGACATCTTCGATGCGGACGCCGACCGGCTGCGCGAAGAATGCGGCGTGTTCGGCATCTTCGGCCATCCTGACGCCGCCGCCATCACCGCGCTCGGCCTGCACGCGCTGCAGCACCGCGGCCAGGAGGCCGCCGGCATCGTCTCCTTCGACGGCAAGCGTTTCCACTCCGAGCGCCGCATGGGCCTCGTCGGCGACAACTTCTCCCGCCGCGAGGTGATCGACCGCCTGCCCGGCACCTCCGCGATCGGCCATGTCCGCTATTCCACCACCGGCGAAACGATCCTGCGCAACGTGCAGCCGCTGTTCGCCGAGCTCGACGGCGGCGGCTTCGCCATCGGCCACAACGGTAATCTCACCAACGGCCTGTCGCTCCGCCGCCAGCTCGTGCGCGACGGCGCGATGATGCAGTCGACCACCGACACCGAGGTGATCCTGCATCTCGTCGCGCGCGCCAAGCGCAATCGCTTTGTCGACCGCTTCATCGAGGGCCTGCGCCAGCTCGAGGGCGCATATGCCTTCGTCGCCATGACCAACAAGAAGCTGATCGGTGCCCGCGACCCGCTCGGCATCCGGCCGCTGGTGTTGGGGACGCTCGACGGCTGCCCGATCCTGGCGTCGGAGACCTGCGCACTCGACATCATCGGCGCGAAATACGTCCGCGACGTCGAGAACGGCGAAGTGCTGGTGTTCGACGACGAGGGCACGCACATCCACAAGCCGTTCCCGCCGATGGCGCCGCGGCCGTGCATCTTCGAATACATCTATTTCTCGCGGCCGGATTCCATCGTCGGCGGCCGCCCGGTCTACGACGTGCGAAAGAACATGGGCGCGCAATTGGCGCGCGAGGCTCCCGCCGATGCCGACGTGATCGTCGCGGTGCCGGATTCCGGCGTGCCGGCGGCGATGGGCTATTCGCAGGCCTCGGGCATTCCTTACGAGATGGGGATCATCCGCAACCACTACGTCGGCCGCACCTTCATCGAGCCGACCCAGCACATCCGCCAGCTTGGCGTGCGGCTGAAGCACAGCGCCAACCGCGCTGTGGTCAACGGCAAGCGCATCGTGCTGGTCGACGACTCCATCGTGCGCGGCACCACTTCGACCAAGATCGTGCAGATGATGCGCGACGCCGGCGCCAAGGAAGTGCATTTCCGCATCTCTTCGCCGCCGATCACGCATCCGGACTACTACGGCATCGACACGCCGGAGCGCGACAAGCTGTTGGCCGCGACCCACGACCTCGAAGGCATGCGCAAGTTCATCGGCGCGGATTCGCTGGCATTCCTCTCGGTCGAGGGCATCTACAAGGCGATGGGTTTCGAGGTCCGCGATCCGGTCAAGCCGCAGTTCACCGATCACTGCTTTACCGGCGAATACCCGACCGGGCTGACCGACGTGACCGGGCTGCAGAGCCAGCCGCGGCAGTTGTCGCTCCTGGCGGAGGCGGGTTGAAGGTTTCGCGGCAGTTCAAGCCCGCGAGCTCTCTTCGAGCAGCTTAACCAGCGCGTGCAGCGTCCGGTTGACCGGCGTCGGCACGCCAAGCCTGTCGCCTTCCCGCGCGATCGTGCCGTTGAGATGATCGATCTCGGTTGGCTTGCCGCGCGCGATGTCCTGCGCCGTCGATGACGTTGCCGCGGGCATCGCATCGGCAAGCTTGGTAAACCGCCTCCAGGTCGATCGGGATACGCACGCCCTTCGCCTTGGCCACCTGCTGAATCTCGTCGACAACATCGCGCATGATCGCGCGCGTGCGTGGCATGGCGAGCAGGCGGCCGTAGTTGCTGCGGGTGAGCGCCGAAATCGCGTTGTAGGCGCAGTTCAGCACGAGCTTGGCCCAGAGCTCGCCTTCGACATTGTCCGAGACCTGGACGGGAATGCCGGCCCTGCCGAAAACCGCTGCGATAACGTCAAGTTCTTTGCGGCGAACATCATCCAGTCCAGCGGGCGGTCCTAGCTCGCCGATGATCAGATCACCCCGGCCGCTGTGCCGCACGCAGCCCGGCGCGGTGATGGCTGCGGCCACATAGACCACCGCCGGAACAAGTCGCTTGTCGATATGCACGCGCATCCGCTCGACGTTGTCGACGCCGTTTTGCAGGCTGAGCACGACCGCATCGCGGGCGAGGTGCGGTGCGATGGCGCGAGCAGCCTCCTCGGTGTCGATGGATTTCACGCAGAACAGCACCAGACCGGCATCCTTGACGGCGGCGGGATCGACGGTGGCTGACATGGCGACCCGCTCCTTGAATTGGAGCGTCTCAAGCAGCAAACCCTGGCGGTTGATGTCATCGACCTGCTGCGGACGGCCGATGATCGTGACGCTCATCCCGGCGCGCGCCAGCATGCCGCCGAAGTAGCAGCCGACGGCGCCCGCGCCCATCACTGCGATCCCCGGCAATCTTTCCTTGTTCATCCTGGCAACCATACGACGCTTCGCGTCACGCCCACGATGGCGGCGGGCACGACTTGATGCTTTGGGAGATGGGCGACGTTGTGATGGTGCTGGCAGATTGGGCGCGGCCAGGTGAGCCCAGCGCTAGGCGCGACGGGAATGCCCTGGATAGGAATGAGATTTCCAGGTTGCGACGAGCTTGCCGAGCCATTCCCACAACGCGGCTTCGCAGCGCGATTCGATGTCGCGGAAAATCCCGATGCTGGCCTTCGGCAAAACAAGCAGGGCGCGAATGACCACGATCGGGATCAGGATTGGAAGCAGATAGTGCTTCTTCCGCAGCCGGATAAATTCGGACAATTCGCCAAGGAACGACATTTGGACCTCGCGAGCGCTGCCCTTAATGTGCCTTTCGAGCCGTTGATCCATCAGCGGGTTGATCAAATTCTCAAGGCCATGATGGCAGGAGAATTGGATTTTACAGTCACCAACGCCACACCTGTTCGCGCCAAGGACCTCGACTTCAGTCAGACGCTCCTTTCTATCGAACTCGGATATCTTGTGCCGCCGAATTCTTCCGTTTTTACAGTCGAGGATATTGATAAGCCTGGTACGCGGATTGGCGTCACGCAAGGGAGCACCTCAGAGCGCACTCTACCCAAACTGCTAAAGAATGCTTCGGTCGTCCCTGCTCCTAGCATAAAGGAGGCGGCTCAGATGATTGGTAACAAGCAGTTGGATGCGTTCGCTACGAACAAGCCAATCTTGTTTGAGATGTCTGACGGGATCCCTGGATCCAGAATTCTGGACGGACGCTGGGGCGTAGAGCATGTTGCGGTAGCAATCCCCAAAGGCCGAGAAATCGCGCGCGACTATATCCGGCGATTTGTCGAAGACGTCCAGCAGAGCGGACTCTTGGCGGGAGCCGTATTACGCTCAGGTCTCAGAGGTTCAATCAAAGCGGATTAGCGCGTTTTGTCCGCTTTGGGTTACTAGCGGACATAACACCCTTGGATCTTAATGATGGCCCATGCAGCGCTGTAGCGATTGACGAGCCATCCCGCACTTCAAGGGTCTATAATTCGACCGATGTGGAAACAGCGCATAGCCGAATGGTATCGCGGACGACCCGTTGGCAATGGCCAGGTCGTGCAACTGAAATCGTACCGCCAGCATTGGACAGCACGCTGGGCGCATGTCGTTGTTGGCGTCGGTCAACGCTATTGGGTTGGCGGCGTCTTCGTTGTGCTTATCGCTTTGGTATACGCCTTAAAGCAACTTTTTGATGGAGGCCAAGCCAATGGATAAACGTTTCGCATTAGCCCTCGGTCAAGCTGTCATCGGCGCTTGGGGAGAGTTACCGCAAGAAGTTCAGCACAACTTGTTTGAACGTGCCGTGGTGGCCGGTCACCACACTGAGCGCGATGAGTCCCTGCGCGAACAACTCGCCGCGTTTCTCCACGGCAAACACCCCCGAACTGCGGATTGACATTAGATATGTTAAGGCGGCGGCAGGAGCTTATCCGCTACTTGCACAGCGACCCCGCTGCTCGCCCGCGCCGCCGAAGTGATCGAATGAGGTGCGTCCTTAAGCGACAGGCTTGGCTCTTTGCTGACGGCACTCGAACGTCATCGTTCCGCTTTCAAAATCCATTTTCGTAATGAATCCCTTTTTTCCAAATTTAGCGCAGTACGCGGTGACAATTTCGAATGCGGGTTTCTGCGACTTGCCGACGCTGCCTGGAATTTGGCCGCCGTTCTCGTCGCCGGTGATACTGAGGCCGCTATCACCAATCCTGGAGCTTGCGCAGCCCGCAACGACAGGCAATCCAAATGCTACAAACATCACGCAAACGATTTTTGTCATACAGCACGCTCGGGATTGTTTGTAAAAGAAGTGTCTCAAGTTAAGTCTTGGTCGATCACAACCTGCATGATCGCGCCACTCGACAGACTCACGTTCCTACACTCAGTGTAATAAGACTGCCGAGTCTTCTCTGGGGCTTGACGAGCTATGTCGAAAAGCACCCGACCAGCATGACCGCCAAATTCTGCAAGGTCGTGTTCTTCGCAACTGGCAGCCACGGCCAGTCCTATCGACTGCAAATGCGTGCGCCGATAGCAATAGAGTGCAAGCATCGCACGGGTCTTGGCAGGAACAGTCGCCACTAATTCATCAAGCCCATGAGCATTGGCCCGGTAAAGCTGACCGATTAGATGCTCTGGCACAGGGCAGGCTTCTTCTTGCGGCAGCATGGCTGGTCCTCCTAGGCCCAGCATCTGCGCTCCGCGTTAACGTTTCGTGAACCTTACTTTTTGGGGCACGGCGTTGTGCTAGGACGTACGATGGCCACCCGCGTCCACCGCCTTGCAGAATTCAAACAAGGCCCGCCACCACCGGGACGGTCGTTACAATTGTTGTGCGAGGATCATAACGGGACTTATCTTTTGCCGTTCAAGTGCGAGTGGCGCGACGGTGCGTGGTACGCCCCGGAGAAGGCTAAACCGATTGAAGCAAAGGTAGTTGGTTGGCGAACGGCACGTTGTTGAGCCGCCGCGTGCTTGGAACGTCCAAACGTGGCACACATTTGAGGAGCGACTGGGGCTGAAGGCGCACCCCGCGCCTTTTCAAATAACAGGGGCGGCGGAGCGTTGGCTAGCGCGACCGTGGTAACAACCAGCGTCGAACAGGATCAGCAAATGACCAAACCCCTCGCCTCCCGCATCGCGCTCGTCACCGGCGGCTCGCGCGGCATCGGCTATGCCCTCGCGATCGCGCTTGCCCGCGAAGGCGCGCATGTGGTCGCGACCGCGCGCACTCCCGGCGGACTGGAGGAACTCGACGACGCGATCAAGGCTGTCGGCGGCACCGCCACCCTGGTGCCGCTGGAGCTGCGCGACTATGACGGCATCGCCCGCCTCGCCGCCGCGCTGAACGATCGCTATCAGAAGCTGGACATCTTCGTCGGCAACGGCGCGCTCGGCGCCTCGAACTCGCCGCTCGATCATTTCCAGCCCAAAGAGTGGGACGAGGTCTTGGCGGTCAATGTCACCGCCAACTGGCATCTGATCCGCCACATGCACCCGCTGCTGCTGCGCTCCGACGCCGGCCGTGTCGTGTTCATGACGTCCGGCGCCGCGGCCAACCCTCGCGCCTATCGCGGCCTCTATTCCACGAGCAAGGGCGCGCTCGAGGCGATGGCGCGGACCTATGCCAACGAAACCTTGTCGACGCCGATCAAGGTGAACCTGCATGCGCCCGGCCCAACGCGGACGCGGATGCGTGCGGCGGTCGCGCCGGGCGAGGACCCGATGACGCTGCCGACGGCGGAGACAGTCGCGGAAACCATCCTGCCGCTGTGCCTGCCGAGTTTTCAGGAGACCGGAAAAATCTACGATTACCGCGCCGGCAAGCTCAATTCGTTCCGGCCTCCAGCGTAAGCGCGTGATTGCGAAAAGCCAGCCCAGCGATCGATGCGGGGTGGTGGCCGGTTTTCGGACAAGATCATTCGCAAGAATGCTCCGGTATTTTCGAGCCACGATCGATAGGAGCGGCGCATGAAAGGCCTGTTTGCCAAAGATGCGAACTCACGCAGCGTCATGGTGGGCGTGCTCATCATCCTGTTACTCGCAGGCCTGCCATTGGCGGTCTGGCTCGACCTGACCAGCCTCGCCGAGGCCAACCTCCGGCGCCAGGCCAGTGATCTCAACTCGGTGGTCAGCAGCGTGCGCGGCTATTACGCCAGCAATGTCGTCGGCCGGGTTCGTTGCGGGTTAACGGGTTAACTGGTTAATCCGCACGCTTCGGCTTTTTTCCAGCGAACGGATTGTCCTTCTCGCGTAACGTCAGCCGGACAGGCGTTCCGGGCAGATCGAAATGATCGCGCAACGCATTGACCAGATAGCGCCGGTAGGCCGGGGGCACTTTTTCGGCGCGCGCACAGAACAACACGAAGGTCGGCGGCCGGGCCTTGGCTTGCGTTACATAGTTGAGCCGGATGCGCCGGCCCGACACCGCCGGCGGCGGATGCGCCGCGGTCACCGCTTCGAGCCATTTGTTGAGTTGGTTCGTGGAGACGCGCTTGTTCCAGACCTCGTGGATATCAACGACCGCCCCCATCAGCCGATCGATGCCTTCGCCGGTCAGACCGGAAACGCCGACCACTGGCACGCCCTTGAGCTGCGGCAAACGCTCGTCGGCCTGCTCGTGCAGCTTGGTGATTCCCCCGGCACGGCGCTCGGCCAAGTCCCACTTGGAAATGCCGATCACGAGCGCCCGACCCTCACGCTCGACCAGATCGGCGATGCGCAGGTCCTGCTCCTCGAACAGATGCTCGGCATCCATCAGCAACACCACGACTTCGGCAAAACGGATGGCGTTGATCGTGTCGGCGACCGAAAGCTTTTCGAGCTTTTCCACGATGCGCGGCGGCCGCCGCAGACCCGCGGTGTCGTGGAGATGAAATTCGCGCCCTTTCCAATTCAGATCGACTTCGATCGTGTCCCGCGTGATGCCGGCCTCAGGCCCGGTAAGCATGCGGTCCTCGCCCAGTAGCCGGTTCACCAGCGTCGACTTGCCGGAGTTCGGCCGCCCAACCACGGCGACGCGGATCGGTCGCACGGCTTCGTCACCTTCTTCGGCAACCTCAGCCTCCGGTTTGCCCGTATCATCGGGCAAGGCTCCGCGCAGTGCCTCGAACAGATCGACCAGCCCCTCGCCGTGCTCGGCCGAGATCCCGACCGGATCGCCGAGACCGAGCTCGTAGGCTTCGAGCACCCTGGCTCCGCTTCCCTTGCCCTCGGCCTTGTTGGCTACCACGATCACGGGCTTGCCGGCGCGCCGGACCAGATCGGCAAATGCACGGTCGTCCGGTACCGGTCCGGTTTTGGCGTCGATCATGAAAAACACCGCGTCGGCCTGTTCGATCGCCATCTTCGTCTGCGCCATCATCCGGCCGGCGAGGCTTTCGGCGCCTGCCTCTTCAAGCCCGGCCGTATCAATCACGGTGAAATCCAGATCGCCAAGCCGCGCCTGACCGTCCCGGCGGTCCCGGGTGACGCCCGGCCGGTCATCGACCAGCGCCAGCCGCCGGCCGACCAGCCGGTTAAAAAGCGTGGACTTGCCGACGTTAGGCCGCCCGACGATCGCGATGGTGAAGCTCATGCCAATCTCATGCGCCAAATGTCTTGGCAATGCCCCCGGCATGACAAGTCAAACCAGCGCGGGCTCAGCGCCGCGGCGGGTCGGGAAATACCGTTTGGGACTGCGTGGGCGCCGGCTGCTGTTGCTGCGGGGCGACGGTCAGCGTGGCGCCCGGTGCTGTCGTTGGTGCCGCGGCCTGCTTCGGTTTGGGCTTCGGCTTGGGTTTGGGCTTGTCCATCGGCAGCGGCTCCGGCACGGGCTCCGGGGCCTCGCGATAACCCTGGACCAGTTCGGGCGGCACACCTTGCGGCACGCCCGGGACACCTCCTGGGAACATTTCCTTGCGCTCGCCGGGGAGTGGCTTTTTCGTGTTGAACCATTCCGTCGGATCGAACGTCGAGCAACCGGACAGTGTCAGCCCGAACGCAAACAACGATCCAAACAGAACAATTCGACGGTGGCGCATCGGGCTTCAGCTTTTCTTTTCGGCGTCCGAAAGAGCCTGCAGCATCTGGATCTGGCCGCGCGTGCCGGACGGCGTGTCGGCGTCGGCCATGATCATGTCGGACCACCGGCGCATCGCGGTCGCGTCGTTGGCGCGCCAAGCCGCGAGCGCAAGCATGGTACGGGCGCTGTGGCGGAAGGTCCGGTCCGGCGCGGTCAGCGGCTCCAGCCGCCGGACGATGTCACCATAGGGCGCGGTGTCGACCAAGATCGTCCCAGCACGCAGCGCCGCGAGATCCTGCAGCACGCGTCCGAGACTGTTGTCGGCGGCAAGCTGATCATAGATCGCGACGGCAGCGTTGGGGTCGCGACGCGCCACTTCGGCCGCCTCACGGAATTTGGCGAGCATGCGATAAGTCGCGGTGCCGCTCGACGCCACCTTCGCGAAGGCCTCCTCGGCCTCCTTGTTCTTGCCTTCGCTGGCCAGCGCGACGGCGGCCTGAAAAGCGGAGCCGGCTTGCGCAGCCTTCTTGGCCTCCCACCATTCGTAGGTTCGCCAGCCGCCCACCGCGACCACCAGCAGCACGCACGCGGCAATGAGGTAGACGCCATATCGCTCCCACAGCTTTTTGAGCTGTTCGCGGCGTACTTCCTCGTCGACTTCCTGGAAAATATCGGACACTAAACCGTTCCCCTCAGCCTGCCGGGCGGCCGTCCCCCGGCTAAGGCCCTCAGCAGGCGCGTAAAATAGTGGTGTGGCGGCGACAAGGCAAAGGCCTGAACCGCGTCATAGCCGCCGACCGTTAACAGCCTGCCGCCCTCAGCGCCAATTACTTCTTTTTCATGCCGTAGACCTGGTCGGGGCCGGGGAACGCCCGGGCTCGCACGTCCTTGGCATAGCCCGCCACCGCGGCCTCGATGCCGGGTCCGATATCGCCATAGCGACGCACGAATTTGGGCACCCGCGGCGATAGCCCCAGCATGTCCTCCAGCACCAGAATCTGGCCATCGCAGGCGGGGCTTGCGCCGATGCCGATGGTCGGGATTGCCACTTGTCCGGTGATGCGGCGGGCAAGCGGTTCCGCGACCGCCTCGATCACCAGCGAAAACGCACCGGCCTCGGCGACCGACTTGGCGTCGTCCTCGATCGGACCCCAGTCCTTCTCTTCGCGTCCCTGGGCGCGGAACGAACCGATGGTATTGATCGCCTGCGGCGTCAAACCAACGTGGCCCATCACCGGCACGCCGCGCTCGGTGAGGAAGGCGATGGTTTCCGCCAACCGCCGGCCGCCCTCGACCTTGATGGCGCCGCAGCCGGTTTCCTTCATCACCCGCGCAGCATTCATGAAGGCTTGCTCCTTCGACGCCTCGTAGGAGCCGAACGGCATATCGACCACGACCAGCGCGCGGTTCGAACCGCGCATCACCGCATGGCCTTGCAGGATCATCATGTCGAGCGTGACCGGCACGGTGGTTTCGAGGCCGTGCATGACCATGCCAAGCGAGTCCCCGACCAGAATGACGTCGCAGTATCTGTCAACGAGCCGTGCGGTATGGGCGTGATACGAGGTCAGCGATACGATCGGCTCGCCGCCCTTGCGGGCGCGGATATCCGGGGCGGTGAGCCGCTTGATCTGTTCTTGAACCGACATGACTGAACTCGTGTACGCGGAACCCGGCTCGGCAGTACGGCATGATAGCACGCCGCGCAAGCTCGCCGGCCCGTGTTAATATGCGGCAATGACCGTAAATTCCATCCGCGAGCCTGAGCGCGACCTGCCGGTGCGGGGCGAATACGACGTGGTCGTGCTGGGCGGCGGGCCGGCCGGTATCGCCGCCGCCGCTTCGGCCGCAGCGCTGGGCCGCAAGACGCTGATGGTCGAGCGCTATGGCTTCCTCGGCGGCATGGGCACCGCGGCGGGCGTCACCACCTTTTGCGGGCTGCATGCGAACGTGCATGGTGAGCACCGGCAGGTGGTGCATGGCATCGCCGACGAACTGCTCGCGCGCATCGACCGCCTCGGCGGCCTGAACAAGCCGCACGTCTCATTCGGCAAAATCCAGGCGCAGGCCTATGACACGGCAGCCTACAAATGCGCGGCCGACGATCTGCTGCTCGGTCACAGCGTCGAAATCCTGTTCCATGCGCTTGGCGCAGGCGTCGTGATGGACCGCGACGACACAATCCGGGCGCTGATCGTCGAGACGAAGTCCGGCCGCGCCGCAGTGATTGGGCGGATGTTTATCGACTGCTCTGGCGACGGCGATCTCGCGGCTTGGGCCGGTGCGCCATTCGAGCATGGCGACGGCCACGGCGGGATGCTCTACCCAACCATGATGTTCCGTCTGAATGGCGTCGATCCCGCCGCCGCCGGCGAGGCCTGGACCACGATCCCGGCGCTGATGGACGATGCCGAGCGGCGCGGCGTGAATTTCCCGCGCAAGGGCGCGATCGTTCGGCCGCAGAAAAATCCGATCGAGTGGCGCGTCAACGTCACGCAGATGAAGAAGCCGGACGGCAGCGCGCTGGACGGCACCGACGCCGATGAACTGACCGCGGGCGAGATCGAAGGCCGCCGACAGGTGTTGCAGTTCGCCGAGTTCCTCAAACGCGAGGCGCCGGGCTTCGCCAATTCCTACGTGGTCGACACGCCGCCGCAGCTCGGCATCCGCGAGACGCGGCGGATCACCGGACCGTACCAGCTCAGCGAAGGCGACGTGCTCACCTGCGCGAGCTTTCCCGACACCATCGGTGTCAACGGCTGGCCGATCGAGGCGCACATGGCCGGCCGTGTGGAATGGAAGTGGCCGCCGATCCCCGAGTCGCGTGGGTTCTGTCACCTGCCCTACCGCATGATCCTGCCGCAAAAAGTGCAAAACCTCCTGGTGGCCGGCCGTTGCGCCTCGATGACGCACGAGGGCCAGTCGGCGGCGCGCGTCAGCGGTCCGTGCTTCGTCATGGGCCAGGCGGCGGCAAGCGCCGCGCATCTGGCGCTCGCCGGCAATTCCGCGCTTGCTGATATTTCAGTTGAAGCCTTGCAGGGACTGCTTGAAAAGAACGGCGCCTATCTCGGGCGCGACGTGAACTAGATGAGAAGTTACATGAAGAGTGTTTTTGCCCTCGCTCTGTTCGGCGTCCTTACCGCAGCGCTGCCCGCGTCGGCGCAGGACTGGCCGACCAAGCCGGTCAAGATCGTGGTGCCGTTCGGACCCGGATCCACCCCGGACGTTGTGGCGCGGCTGATCGCCGACCATTTGCAGAAAAAACTCGGCCAGCCGTTCATCATCGACAACAAGCCTGGCGCGAGCGGCAACATCGGCACCGACGCGGTGGCCAAGGCCGTGCCTGACGGCACCACCATCGGAATCAGCATCGGCGGGCCGCTTGCCATCAACACTTTGCTGTTCTCGAAGCTGCCCTACGATCCCAAGACCGACATCGCCCCGATCACCCAATTGGTGACGCAACCGAGCGCGCTGGCGGTTAATTCCAGCGTTATGGTTAACAGCGCCGGGGAGCTTGTCGCGCTTTTGAAGCGTGAATCCGGCAAGTACAACTTCGGATCGATCGGAAACGGCTCGCTTTCGCATTTGGCCATGGAGGCGATCGCCCTGGCTGCCGGTACTCAAATGGTACACATCCCCTACGCATCCTCGCCCGCGGCGATGACCGCGATCATCCGCGGCGACGTGCAAATGGGCTGCCTGCCTGCGATCTCGGCCACGCCGCATGCCGGATCCGGCGCGATCAAAATTCTCGCGGTCTCGACGGCGAAACGTTCGCCCTATCTGCCGGATATTCCGACGCTGAAAGAGGCCGGAATCGACGTCGATGCCGACGCCTGGATGGGCATGATCGCGCCGGCGCATACGCCAGAGGGCATCGTTGCGAAGATTCAGCGTGAGGTGGTAGAAGCAATCGGGACGGAAGCGATCCGCGAAAAGCTTGCCGCGCAATTGATGGAGCCGATCGGCAATACTCCGGCCGAGTTCCGCGCGCGCATCGATAGCGAGATCGTCCGTTGGGGACCGGTCATCAAGGCCGCGAACATCAAGGTGAACTGACGGACGTTCGTCAGCAGGTCGATTGAGTAGCGTGGGGAGTGACGGGCAATGAGCACGGATCCATATCCCGAGGTCAGCGTGGACGAGTTCGGAATCGTACCGCCGCAAGGCGCGCGCCCAGCCGAGTGGCCAAAGAAGCTTCGCACGCTCACTGCGGCGGAGCTCGACCGCCTCACGATCGACAACAGCGGCCGGTTCTACTGGGACGGCAAGCTGGTCAACTACGACACCGGGCAAAAACAGCTCACCGGCAAGTCCGCCAATTCGCTCGACCGCTCGATGGATATTCTCGATCGTGCGAGCCACGAACTCGGCGGCCGCAAGTCGCCGGCGACAATCGAGGGCCAGCTCGCGGAGCCGGCCGGCAGCAGTGCTGACCCCAGCGCGGTCGACCTCGATCGCCTGAAAGAAGGAATCACGGACGGCGGCGCGACTGCAGCGCCGCAGGTGATACGCATTTCCGATCACACGCGTCTGACACTCTCGCGCTGGCAGACGTTCGGGGCGATCGTCGTCGTGCTGGCCATCGCTGTCGGCGCGTTCGGCATGGCCACCTACGGTTACGTCGCCGCGCGCGAGTGGGGCTGCAAGACCGGCGCATTCACGGACGGCTGCCCGGCCGTCAATGTCCGCCCGCCGCGGCCCGATATTCCGGCGTAACATTCCATCCACTGTCGCTTTGAGCATGATCTGATCCGAAAATCGATACCCGCTTTTCGGGATCATGCTCGCCAGTTGTCCACCGGGCCACGTCCGCGGTGCGCGCGCTTTGACTTCCGCAGGCGGGCCGGGAAACATGGCGCGCGATAAGTCTCCTCCCGGCCTTCATCAGCGCGCGCAACCGCAAGAACGATTCGGTTTCTTCGATGAACGCGGCAAGCAATTCGCGCGCCGGTGATTCGTCCAGGAGCGATTCGCCCGCCAGCGATTCGGATGACGATGTCTTCAATCTGCTTCCGCCGGAATCCTCGGCGGCGCCGGAGCCAAAGCCGCAGGGCCGCAACATCAATCCGGTCGACATGACCGATCTCAGCCGGCTTTCGATCGACCGCGACGGCCGACTCTATTGGGACGGCAAGCCAGTCGAGACGCACCATCGCCTGTCGATGTCGCGGAGACAGATCGTCGGCGCGAGCATCGTCGCAGCGTTCGTCGTGATCGGCGCGATCGGCGCTGCATTCTGATTCAATTTTTAAACAGCCTCATTGTTCTCGTAGCACATCTGCTCCCGACTGATTTCAGTCGATACGCCAGCGGAAACAAGTCCGAGGGCGCGCGGGACGCCGCGAGGTCCAGAGGACCCGCGGAAAGTACCGGTGATAAAGACCCGCAAGTCCGCCTTCTAACCAGCGTCCCGCGCGCGCTGTTTGTTAGGCTTTCTTCCGCATGGCACCCCGGTGGCTGAGGTTTCCTATCCACCGCTTTGGGCTGCTGCAGCGCCTGGCCGTTCAGCACGGAGTTACGGCACTGCCACCAAAGAGCCCGTGACGCCATCTGTGGCGCCGGGACCATGCAGTTTCAGCCGCCGCGCGTTGGGTGTGCGTGTTGCACCCTTGCGCGGCCACCGCTCTCCGGTCCTGCTTAATGACGCCTCATGAAGCGCCCTCGGGTGAACCGGCCTGGGCGGGAGTATCAGGGCAAATTTTCGGGCGGGGATAAGTATTTTGCTCGCGCGCGAGCAGCGTTGCTTGCGGCTGGTCGCGCGAGCAAGCGTTGTTCGCGATCCTATTTCGCGCCGATGTTTTCGTGGAACCGAGCAACATCTTCGGCGCCATCCTCCCCGAGAGGGGGAGGGATAACTCGTGGCGGGCCCGAAATCTTCAACTGCGCGTGCGCATGCGCACCATGAAATTGTCGAACCCCATCTCCGCGACCTGCGTCCAGAGATAGGAGTCGCTGCGGAACGGCACGAGGCTGTCGTACATCTTCTTGAACATTGGATTGGTGGCCGATATTTCAGTGAACACGTCGTTGGCGGCCTTGTAGCAGGCCTCCATGACGTCCTGCGGGAACGCCCGCAATTGCGCGCCACCGGCCAACAGCCGCTTCAACGCTGGCGGATTGAGCTGGTCGTAGCGGCCGAGCACCCAGGCCCAGGCGTCGCCGGACGCGACCGTGATCGCGTTCTGATAAGCCCTCGGCAGTTCGTTCCACTTCGCCATGTTCATGATGTTGTGGGCCTGGCCGCAGCCTTCCCACCAGCCCGGATAGTAGTAGTACTTCGCGACCTTGGCGAAGCCGAGCTTCTCGTCGTCGTAGGGTCCGACCCATTCGGCGGCATCGAGCGTGCCCTTCTCCAGCGCCGGATAGATGTCGCCGGCGGCTAGCTGCTGCGGCACGACGCCGACGCGCTGGATAATGCTGCCGCCGAATCCGCCGATCCGAAACTTCAACCCGGAGAGATCGGCAACGCTCTTGATCTCCTTGCGGAACCAGCCGCCCATCTGCGCGCCGGTGTTGGCTGCAATGTTGCCGTAGCAGTTGTACTTCGCCAGCAGCTCGTTCATCAGCTCGTGGCCGCCGCCAAAGCGGAACCACGAATTCATCTGCCGCGCATTGAGACCGAATGGCAGCGCGGTGCCGTACGTGAACGCCGGGTCTTTGCCCCAATAATAATAGAGCGCGGTGTTGCCCATCTCGACGGTGCCGTTCTGCACAGCGTCGAGCACCTGCAGCCCAGGAACGATCTCGCCGGCGGCGAAGACCTGGATCTGAAATTTGTTGTCGGTGATCTCGGCGATGCGCTTAGAAAAATATTCACAACCGCCGTAAAGCGTGTCGAGCGACTTCGGCCAGCTTGCCGTCAGCCGCCATTTCAATTCCGGCGCCGATTGCGCGATGGCAGGCGCGGCAACGGCCGACCCGGCCATGCCGATGCCGGCCGTCTTGAGAAATTCACGGCGCTTCAAACCGAGCTTCATGGCGTTCCCGCTTTTCTTGTCTGAAAGGAAACCGCAAGCGTGACGACGATCCGCATTTCACCGACAACGCCCGGCATGCTACGCCACAACGAAGGGTGAGGAAAATGAAAAGCCCCGCGGTCAAACCGCCAGCGCCTTGGTTGCCCCTGGCTACTATCTGGCGCGTCTACACCACTGGCGAGCGGCCGCCGTCGACGTTGGTCGCGGTGCCGGTGATGTAGCCGCCCTGATCGGAGGCGAGAAAGCAGGCGAGATTGGCGAATTCTTCCGCCTTGCCGGCCCGGCCGAGCGGAATCTCCTTCTCGCGCGCCTTGTAGTAATCCGCGATCGGGATGTTCGCCTTCTTCGCCGCCTGCACATGCTGATCGGCCTCGATGAAGCCCACCAGCATCGCGTTCACCAACACATTGTGCGGTGCGAACTCCGCCGACAGCGCCTTGGTCATCGCCATGCCGGCCGCGCGCGACACCGAGGTCGGCATGCTGTTCGGCCGCGGCGCCTTGGCGCCGATATTGAGCACGTTGATGATGCGGCCCCAGCGCCGCTCCTTCATCTGCGGCGCGACCAGGCGAATGAGACGGACCGCCGCGAACAGCTTCTGCTCGATGTCGCCGTGCAGAATTTCGTCAGTGACCTTTTCGAACGGCATCGCACGCGAGGTGCCGGCATTGTTGACGATGATGTCAACCTTGCCGAACGCCTTCATCACCTCGTCATAGGCACGCTGGATATCCGCCGCCGCGCCGACGTCGGCCTGCACTCCGATGACACGCCCCTTCGCGGTCTTCTTGATCGCACCCAAGGCCTCGTCGAGCGCTTCCTTACCGCGCGCGACAATGGCCACGTCGCCGCCGGACTGCGCAAAGCGCGTCGCCACGGCGAGACCTATGCCCTTGCTGCCGCCGGTGACGATAGCGCTGCGGCCCAAAAGACTGATTTCCATACGGTGCTCCCACGACCCTGAACGGGACCGCGCTATTCCTAGCGGTCCAGGACAGCGGCCGAAAGGGTCATCCAGCAATCTTCCGCGCCACGATCCGGTGAATCGTCTTGCCGGACGATGCGCTGACCGGCTCATCGTCGAGCAGCAGCGTCGCTACGCCATCGATCCCCTCGCGGATCAGCGCGCTCTCGAACGCCGAATAGAGCCGGCCATGCGGATCACGCTGGTCGGCGCCTTCGGTGACGCGCCAGCTCAGGTACAGAATTCCGTCGGCTTTGAGGATGGCGAGCAGGCGTCGCACCGCGTCGAGGATCTGCGGCCGCCGCAGGTGCATGATCACCGTCTCGCACAGCACATTGTCGAAACTGGCGTCAGGTATGCCGGCAAGCCCCGGCAGCGCAGCGGTGGCAAATTGAAGCCGGGGATAGCGCAGCCGCGCCTGTTCGAGCAGCGCATCGGAGGCGTCGTAGCCTACGGCGTCAAAGCCGTTGGCGGCGAGGAACGCGACCTCGCGGCCGCTGCCACAGCCGATGTCGGCGGTTCGGCCCGGGCGGAAGAAGCGTTTGACGAGGGCATGCAGGTCGACCGGCGCCGGCTGGTCGTGCCAGTCCTTGGCAAATCCCGCAGCGCCGGCATCATAGGCGCCGACCGTCGCTCGATCCATTGTCCGCCCCACCCTTCGAATGGCCGTGCGCAGCGACTGTATCATGAGCTCATCGCTGCCTGGCGCGGCGACGCCGCTCCGATGATGTCCGCGTCGTTGGCCGTCGCCACCATCACGCGATTGCGTCCGGCGCGCTTGGCGGCATAGACCGCCATGTCGGCGCGCCGCATCAGCGTGTCGAGTTCGTAGCCAAATGCATCAGTCGAGGCGATGCCGAGGCTCGCCGTCGCCTTCACCACCGTGCCCCTCACCTCCATCATCGTCATCTCGAACTGGTGGCGAATCGGGGCCAGTCTAATGGAGAGTGGGCCAGCGCCCCATCAAACTATCGGAATTGAGCGGCTGGTCCACGGAATCCCGACAGTTTCGGCCATCGACGCATCACGAATGGTTCTGGGATATTTCGGCGCCTTCAACGGCTGGCCACCGCGGCTGCGTAGGCCTCAGGCTTGAAGCCGACCAATAGCTTGCCGCCGCCGAGATCAAGGACCGGCCGCTTGATCATGGAGGGCTGGTCCAGCATCAGCGCGATGGCCTTCTTCTCGGTCAGGCCCTGCTTGTCCTTATCCGGCAGCTTCTTGAACGTGGTGCCGGCGCGGTTGAGCAAGGTCTCCCAACCGGCCTTCCCGACCCAGCGCTCCAGCCGGTCGCGGTCGATACCGGCGCTCTTGTAGTCGTGGAAGTCGTAGGCGACGCCCTTCTGGTCGAGCCAGGCACGGGCCTTCTTCATGGTGTCGCAATTTTTGATGCCGTAGATGGTGATGGCCATGACGCGTCCGCCGTTGTGCTGTTACGGACAGTCTAAGGCGCGCCATTGGTCGCCGCAGCAAATGTCTGGCGGCTGTGGACGGTTAGCGGTTCCCGGCAGCAGGCGCCGGCGCGCTTTGCCGGTATGACTCGCAAAGCGCGAAAATCAGGATGGCGACGGTGCCCCACAAGCGCAGCGTCGCGAAGCTGAAAATATAGGTGAAATAGACCGCCGCCTTCAGCGTTTCGGGCGCCGCGGTGCCAGTCCAGAACAGATAGACCTGCCAACGCGCGAGCCCCTGCACCGGGCTCAGCAGGATCTGGAACAGCGCGGCGACGAGGATGCCTGCCAAGAGATATTTTCAGCGCGCCGCTAGCTCGCGCAAGGCGCCAAGCATCGACGGCCGCTGGCTGTGCTCATAGCGCACCACCATGAGCAGGATCACCGCGGCAACGACGGCGCTCCAGAGCCTGCCGATATTGCTGTACTGGTCGAAGGCGATCCCGTCGAAGCCGAAGTAGAAGCTCGGCGCCAGGGTCCGCGCGCCGATGAACGCAAATCCCATATAGAGGCCGACGATCACCAGGCCGACCGGATGCAGGACGCGATACGCGAGGACGAGTTGGTCGCGCAAGCTGAGATAGCCGAGTTGCGTCGTGCCGTCGGTGAACTCGATCATCCGCCGGGCGCAGAGCAGCAGCGCGATGAAGATTGCGGCGTTGGCGGCGATCTCCGCCGGAAACGCAGCCAGCCCGCGATGCCAGATGACAACGCGCAGCGCCGCGGCGAGCATCAGCCACGGCACGGTCTCGAGAAGCAGCGCGGGACGAAATGCGTTGGAACGCGCCGGCCTCTGTGCAATGCGCGGGATCATGGCGCAAGCCTTGCGGCGAAGGGTCAAAGAAAGCTGAAAATGAAGTGACGGATTTTCCGGGAATGATTCACTTACCGTCGTCCAGGCTGACGATCACCGCCGCATTGGCGATGGTGATAGCATCGCCGCCATCGCCTGGAATTTCCAGCCCGCCTTTGATCGCCTTCACGGTCACCGTTCCGTAAGGAAGCTCCTTCGCGACCGCCGATGTGTCGACGGCTTCCGGATTTGGCACGCCGATGGTGACATCGACGAACATGTCATGCGGCGTCTTGCCGTAAAGGCGGACGAAGCCGAGGCTGGAATGGCGGATCGCGTCCGACACCGCGCGCTTGGCGGCCTTGGTGGCGTCGCGTCCGTGGACGTCGACGCCCATGCCGATCTCGGTGACGCAGCGCACTCGTGTCATTGCTTTACTCCCACTCAATCGTGCCCGGCGGCTTTGACGTTATGTCGTACACCACGCGGTTGACGCCTTTGACCTCGTTGATGATGCGGGTCGCCACATTGCCGATGAATTTCATCTCGAACGGATAGAAGTCCGCGGTCATGCCGTCGGTCGAGGTCACGGCGCGAAGGCCGACAACGAAATCGTAAGTGCGGCCGTCGCCCATGACGCCGACCGTCTTGACGGGAAGGATCACGGCAAACGCCTGCCAGATCTCGTCGTAGAGCCCGGCCTTACGGATTTCGTCGATATAGATCGCATCGGCGAGGCAGAGAATGTCCAGCTTCTCCTTGGTGATCTCGCCGGGGCAGCGGATCGCGAGCCCGGGACCGGGGAACGGATGGCGGCCGACGAAGATCTCCGGCAAGCCAAGCTCGCGGCCGAGCGCCCTCACCTCGTCCTTGAACAACTCGCGGAGCGGCTCGACGAGCTTCATGTTCATGCGCGCCGGCAAACCCCCGACGTTGTGGTGCGACTTGATGGTGACCGAAGGCCCTCCGGTGAACGACACGCTCTCGATCACGTCGGGATAGAGCGTGCCCTGCGCCAGGAATTCCGCACCGCCGATCTTTTTTGCCTCGGCCTCGAACACGTCGATGAACAGCTTGCCAATGGTCTTGCGCTTTTCCTCCGGGTCGGAGGTGCCTTTTAGCGCGCCGAGGAATTGCGCCGACGCATCGACATGAACCAGCGGAATGTTGTAGTGGCCGCGGAACAGGTCGACCACGGTCTTTCCTTCGTTCAATCGCAAGAGCCCGTGATCGACGAACACGCAGGTGAGCTGGTCGCCGATGGCCTCGTGGATCAGCACCGCCGCAACCGCTGAGTCGACGCCGCCGGACAACCCGCAGATCACCCGGCACTTGCCGACCTGCCTTCTGATTTTCTCGACCGCCTCGTCCTTGAACGCGCGCATGGTCCAGTCGCCGCGAGCACCGGCAATCTTGCGGACGAAATTGCGAAGCAGCTGCGCGCCCTGCGGCGTGTGCATCACTTCCAGATGAAACTGCGTGGCGTAGAACTTTCGCTTCTCGTCAGCGATCATGGCGATCGGCGCGTTCGCCGAAGTGCCGACGACACGGAAGCCTTTCGGCAGTTTGGTGACCCGGTCGCCGTGGCTCATCCAGACCGGATATTTCTCGCCCTTCTTCCAGACGCCCTCGAACAGCGGCGTGTCCTCGGTGACCAGGACCTCGGCGCGGCCAAACTCGCGGTGGTGGCCGCCCTCGACCTCGCCACCCAATTGGTGCGCCATGGCCTGCTCGCCATAGCAGATGCCGAGCACCGGAACGCCGGCTTCGAACAATTCCTGCGGCGCGAGTGGCGCATTCTTGTCGAGCACCGATGCCGGACCGCCGGACAGGATCACCGCGGTGGGCTTCATCCGCGCGAAGGCTTCGGCCGCCTTCTGGTACGGCACGATCTCGGAATAGACCCTCTCCTCGCGCACCCGGCGTGCAATGAGCTGCGTCACCTGGGAGCCGAAATCGACGATGAGAATCTTGTCGTGCAAAATCTTGTCGTGAGGGTCCATAGCGGGTTCTAAGGCCACGTCTTGAGTCTGTCGAGCGTGCGCGGGAGGGGTCATGGGTCGTTCTGTACAATCATGTGCAATTGATGGGGACGACCTCGGCCCAATTGCGGCCGGAGCCCAAGCGTGTGGACAGGACGCGGACACAGCCGCCCGCCGCAAGTCGCCCTTGCAGCTTGCCGGGCGGATTGGGACCGGGCGGCAGAGGCTCGCGCCACACCGGAACGGGGCGGCGCGCCGTCAACCTTGAGCCGGCGGCAGGCAGGACTGCATCCGTCACGGCGTAGCCATCGAAGTGCGATTCAGGGTCCTTGCCCGGTTCGATCCGCATCAGCGCGACCCAGCCCCGCACTTCACCGGACGGCGAGACGCCGAAGGCATCGGTCGCGACGCGCGGCGGCGCGGCCGCGCCCGCCTGGGCGGTGTGCACCGGCACAGGCTGAGGCCTCACATCGGTTTGGGGATCGGGCTTCATGGCAGCCTGGAACACCAGCCATGAATCCGGGTCTGTCTTGGCGCACGTCTTCTCGAATTCAGCGTTTCGGGCGCCGCGGGAATCGCGAGCGCGGCGCCGGTGAATTGAAGGGTGCGGTGGAAGCTGTCCCACTTCATCGAAACGCCCATACGGGCGAGAATCGCATTTCCCGCTTCAGCGACGAACCAACAGGCTGACGAAGAATCCATCGGTATCGGTCCGGCGCGGCGTCATCAGCAAACCCTCGTCCGACATCTGCGCCGCCCGAGTAAACATATAGGCGCGCTCGCCCAGCAGGTTCGCCACCTCGGCAGGTTTTTCCACGGAAAAATCCGGGTGCAAGCCGGCGAAATTTCGGATTTGCGCGCCGTTTTCCTCCTCCAGCACCGAGCAGGTGACATAGGCGATGCGACCGCGCGGCCGCACCAGCGGGACGGCACGCTCGAGCGTTTCGGCCTGCTCCTTGACCCGCACCTCCAGCGCGCCCGGCCTGACCCGCCATTTGGCGTCCGGATTGCGCCGCCAGGCGCCGATGCCGGTGCAGGGCGCGTCGATCAGCACGAGGTCGATCTTGCCTTCGAGATCAGCGAGCTCGATTGCCGACGGATTTTGGCGGACGAACCTGGACATTGCGCGCGCCGGAGCGCTCCAGCCGGTCGTGGATGGGCGCAAGCCTGCGCTTGTCGTCGTCGGTGGCGTAAAGCTGGCCTTTGTTTTCCATCAAGGCTGCGAGAGCGAGCGTCTTGCCGCCGCCGCCGGCGCAGAGATCGAGCACCTGCTCGCCGGGCTTGGCGCCGGCCAGCAAGGCTGCGAGCTGCGAGCCCTCGTCCTGGATCTCGACGAGGCCCTTCAGATAGGCGAACTCGGCGTGCACTGCCGGGTTCTTGGCGTCGGCCTTGAGCTTGATCCGCAGCCCGTACGGCGACCACCGCGTCGGCTCGGGCGCGAGATCGGCGAGCGAGCGCGCCGCCTCGTCGCGATTGGCCTTCAGCGCGTTGGAACGCAGATCGAGCGGCGCGCGGGAGGCGAGCGCAGCGCCCTCCTCCGCGCGGTCGTCGCCGAACACGCGTGCAAGATAAGGATCAAGCCATTCCGGATAGTCGCCGCGCACATGCGGCGGCGCGTCGTCCATGCTGCCGCCGGTAAGCCGCGCACGCTCGGCTTCGGTCAGCGGCTGCGGTGAATAGCCCGAGCCATCAGCCAGCCGTGCGACAGCGTCGATGCCGAGCCCGCGCTCGCGCACCAGCATGCCGAGCGCAACAGCGCGCGGAGTGTCTTCGCCCATGAGATAGCCTGATGAGGCGCGGCGGCGCAACGCGTCATAAACGAGGCCGGCGATGCCCGCACGGTCGCCGGAGCCGGCGAAGCGGTGCGACAGGCCCCAGTCCTTCAGCGTATCGGCTGCGGGCCTGCGCCGCGCGCCAATGTCGGAGAGCACTTCGATTGCGGCGGCGAGCCGAGCACCAGGGGTCACTACGGCAGCCCGAGCATGATGCGGACGATGAAGATCAGCCACATCAGCGCCAGCACAAATGCGCCGATGCCGAAGACAGGACCGCGCATGTTGAGGTTGTTGCTGGTGACGTGGACGTAGGCATGGGCCACCCGCGCCAGCACGAACAGCCAGGCCATCACCACGAACAGGATGTCGGCGTGCTTGGTGTACATCGCGAGGATGGTCAGCACGTAGAACAGCACCGGCAGTTCAAACTGACTGGTGTAGGAATTGTTGATTTGCTGGACAGGCCTCGGCCAGTTCGGCTGGCGCAGATCTACGTCCTGCGGCCGGACCTCGCCGCGGCGAAGCAGCGGCACGCTCCTGAACGGAATCGAGAAGCCCAGCACGAAGGTAAGAAGCACCAGCACGAACAGCGGTGCGAGGATCATCGGGATGGTCACGGGAGAACCCCTCCGGAATGGCGGATGCGGCGGATCGCCAGCATGACATAGGCGCTTGCAGCGCCGGCCGCTACACTTAACACCCGTGTCCGGCCGATGCGGCAGGTTTCATTAGGGAGCCCAGCCATGACCTTCGCGTTCGCGCTTCTGGCGGTCTGGCCGGAGCCGCAATCGGCGGCAGCGCGGCCGCGCTTCTCATAGGGCTGCTCGGGTCCGGCATGCCGAGGGGCGATATCGGCGCCGCCTTCGTCATGGTGGCGATTTTTATGCCGATCGGCATCTGGGCGGACTTCGCGGTAGGCGCCGTGCCGGTGTTGCGCTCGCGGGGCATCCGATCGGGCAAGCAGGTCGCGGGCTATCTGGCGGGGGTGATCGCGACTCTCCTGGCGGTGACGGCGGGCATCGGCGGCCTCTACATCTACACGGTCGAAGACTTCATGCGTGACACCCCGCTGCTGATGTTCGAAATCCGCGTGCCGGACGGCCAGCCGTTGCCGCTCGGCGACCGCATCGAGCTTCGCACCGACAAGAACCGCATGCCGGAAGCTTCAAACCGCAGCAATCGGTGCGCAAGGAGGGGAATGTCTGGGTCTGTGCCGGAAACGTCGAGATGTATTTCAAAACCTCCGGCCGCCTGCTGGCGTTCACCCTAGAGAACAAGACCGAGTTGACGTACCGGATCAACCTGCCGCGCACCCCCACTCACAGCAAGACCTTCGGCCCCTGGCACCGGGCCGAATACATCACCGAGCCGGGCAAGGCCCCGTTCCGGGCGGGCCCGCAGGAGGGCTACGAGATCCGCTACCGCGCGCGTTTGCCGGCCAGGACTAGGGCCTGACGCCGACCGTTCGCCGATCAGCCGATGCGCGCCAACATCTTGCCGAAATTCTCCCCGCGCAGGAGGCCGATCAACGCACGCGGGGCGTTTTCAATGCCCTCGACCACGTGCTCGCGGTATTTGATACGGCCTTCGTGCAGCCACGCCGACACGTCGCGCAGGAAATCACCATGGCGCGCGGCGAAGTCGGTGACGATGAAGCCTCGCAAGGTCAACCGTTTGGTGAGGATTGCGCGCGTCACCGCCGAGGTTCGCAATTCGCCCGCCGGCATCTCGATGGCATTGTATGTCGCGATCTGGCCGCAGACCGGCACGCGCGCGAAATTGTTCAAGAGCGGAAACACCGCCTCGAACACCGTGCCGCCGACGTTCTCGAAATAGACGTCGATCCCCTTGGGGCAGGCTGCCTTGAGCTTTGCGTGCAGATCAGGCGCGCGATGGTCGATACAGGCATCAAAACCAAGCTCCTCGACCACATAACGGCACTTCTGCGGACCGCCGGCGATGCCGACGGCGCGTGCGCCCTTGATCCTGGCGATTTGGCCGACCAGGGAGCCAACTGCCCCAGAGGCGGCTGACACGACAACGGTCTCGCCCGTCTGCGGCCGACCGATATCGAGAAGGCCGGTGTATGCGGTCATGCCCGGCATGCCGAGCACGCCCAATGCGGTCGATACCGGCGCCAGCTCCGGATCGATTTTTCGCAAGGCCTTGCCATCGGAGACGGCATGGGTCTGCCAACCGTGCGGGCTGAGCACGATGTCACCCGCGGCAAAGCCATCGCGGCTCGACGAAATCACTTCGCTCACGGTGCGGCCTTCCATCACCTGGCCGATCGCGACCGGCGTGGCGTAGGACGGCGCATCGCTCATGCGCCCGCGCATGTACGGATCGAGCGACAGGTAGAGCGTTCGTAACAGCATCTCGCCCGCCCCCGCCGCGGGCACGGACATTTCCTCAATGCGAAAATCGCTCTCTTTCGGCTCACCGACCGGTCGGGCCGCAAGCAGGACGCGCTTGCCGCCTGTCACGCTCACACGCGGCTCGGGTAGTTCGGGCTCTCGCGGGTGATGGTGACGTCGTGGACGTGGCTTTCGCGCAGGCCCGCCGACGAGATGCGGATGAACTGCGCCTTGGCATGAAACTCGTCGAGATCCTTGGCACCGACGTAGCCCATCGCCGCGCGAAGGCCGCCGGCAAGCTGATGCAGCACGGTTGCGACCGGGCCCTTGTACGGCACCTGGCCCTCGATGCCCTCAGGCACGAGCTTCAGATGATCCTTGATGTCCTGCTGGAAGTAGCGGTCGGCCGAGCCGCGCGCCATCGCGCCGACCGAGCCCATACCGCGATAACTTTTGTAGGAACGGCCCTGATAGAGATAAGCGTCGCCCGGCGTCTCGTCGGTGCCGGCCAGGAGCGAGCCGACCATCGCCACGTCGGCGCCGGCCGCGAGTGCCTTGGCAAGGTCGCCGGAATACTTGATGCCGCCGTCGGCGATCACCGGGACGTTTGATTTCTTCGCGGCCTCGACCGCATCCATAATGGCGGTGAGCTGGGGGACGCCGACGCCCGCGACCATCCGTGTGGTGCAGATCGAGCCCGGGCCAATGCCGACCTTGATCGCAGTCGGCGCCGGCGTCGATCAACGCCTGCGCGCCTTCAGCGGTCGCGACGTTGCCGGCCACCACCTGCACCTTGTTCGAAGCGCGCTTGATGCGGTTCACGGCATCGAGCACATGCTTGGAATGGCCATGCGCGGTATCGACCACGACAAGGTCGACGCCGGCTTCCAGCAATTGCTGGGTGCGGTCATGGCCCTTGTCGCCGACGGTGGTGGCGGCAGCCACACGCAAACGGCCCTGCTCGTCCTTGCAGGCGTTGGGGTTGGCGACCGCCTTCTCGATGTCCTTCACGGTGATGAGGCCGACGCAGCGATACTGCGCATCGACCACCAGCAGTTTTTCGATGCGATGCTGGTGCAGCAGGCGCTTGGCCTCGTCCTGATTGATGCTTTCGCGGACGGTAATGAGCTCGTCCTTGGTCATCAACTCGGCCACCTTCTGCCGCGGATCGGTGGCGAAGCGCACGTCGCGATTGGTGAGGATGCCGACGAGCTTACCGGCGTGACCGTTGCCGCCGCCCTCCACCACCGGAATCCCGGAGATGTTGTGCTCCTTCATCAGCGCCAGCGCATCGGCCAGCGTCGCATCGGGGCGGATGGTGAGCGGATTGACCACCATGCCGGACTCGAATTTCTTGACCTGGCGGACCTGGGCGGCCTGGATGTGCGGCTCGAGGTTGCGATGCAGGACGCCAATGCCGCCGGCCTGCGCCATGGCGATCGCCATCTTCGAACTCGGTGACGGTATCCATCGCGGAGGCCACGATCGGCAGGTTGAGCACGATCGAACGGGTGATGCGGGTGCGGATGTCGACCTCCGACGGCAGCACCTCGGACAGGCCGGGCTTGAGCAGCACGTCGTCGAAGGTGAATGCCTCGGGAAACGCGGAAGTGCCGTTCGCGGCCATAACCAACTCCAGCTCGCCCGGACCCCGGGCTCCATACGGACCCAGATAAGTAAAATCGGTGGTTTTGCGAGGACTTGCGATCCTCGTCCGACTCCCCCAATTCCTGGGGCCCGCTTTTGGGTTGGCGACGGTGGATAGCACCGCACCGGTGTGATTCATAGGGAATTCGCAGGAACTTTCCCCTCCATCCACCGTCACCATATAAACGGGCGCAGCGCCTGTGAGCCCCGCGCATGACCCGAAAACCATGAACAACAACCGCCTCGTGCCCATGATCGTGGCGGTGGCGCTGTTCATGGACAACATGGACTCAACGGTGATCGCCACTTCGCTGCCGGCGATCGCGGCCGATCTCGGCACCAACCCGCTCACGCTGAAGCTCGCGGTCACCTCCTACCTGCTCTCGCTGGCGGTGTTCATCCCGTTGAGCGGCTGGACCGCCGACCGGTTCGGCGCCCGCACGGTGTTTCGCGCCGCCATCGCGGTGTTCGTGCTGGGTTCGATCGGCTGCGCGCTATCGAGTTCGCTGCTGGATTTCGTCATCGCCCGGATCGTACAGGGCATGGGCGGAGCGATGATGACGCCGGTGGGCCGGCTCGTGCTGGTGCGCACAGTCGACCGGCGCGAGCTGGTCAACGCCATGGCCTGGGTGTCGATCCCGGCGATGATCGGGCCGCTGATGGGTCCGCCGCTCGGCGGCTTCATCACCACCTACGCCTCGTGGCATTGGATCTTCCTGATCAACGTGCCGATCGGGCTCATCGGCATCGTGCTGGTGACGCGCTACATCGAGAATGTCCGCGCCGAGGCGCGGGAGGGGTTCGACGCGGTCGGCATGGTGCTGTCGGGCACCGCGGTGGCGGGGCTGACGTTCGGACTTTCAGTTGCAGGGTTTGAGATCGTGCCGTGGCCGGTCGTGGTCGCGATCATTGCGGTCGGCGCGGTGGCAATGGCGCTCTACATCGCCTATGCGCGGCGGGTGGCTGCGCCGATCCTCGATTTTAGCCTGCTCAGGCTGCCGAGCTTCCGGGCGAGTCTGGTCGGCGGTTTCCTGTTTCGCATCGGCGTCGGCGCGATGCCGTTCCTGCTGCCGCTCCTGCTGCAGGTCGGATTCCACCTGACGCCGTTCCAGTCGGGGATGATCACCTTCACCTCGACCTTGGGCGCGCTGTTCATGAAGGCTGCGGCACCGTGGATGCTCAAGCGCTACGGCTTCCGCAACGTGCTGATCTGGAATGCCGTCCTCGGCGGGCTGTTCATCGCGGCCTGCGCGGGTTTCACCGGGACGACGCCGCTGCCGATCTTAATCGCGGTACTCGTGATCGGCGGCTTCTTCCGGTCGCTGCAATTCACCGCCGTCAATGCGCTGGCCTACGCCGAGGTGCCAGCGTCGCGGATGAGCCGCGCCACCGCGCTGTCCGCGGTCGGCCAGCAGGTTTCGCTGGCGACCGGCGTGGCGGTCGGAGCGCTTGCGGTCGAGATCGCGGCGCGGCTGAACGGGCAGCACGCCATCATAGCCGCGGATTTTCCGCCGGGCTTCCTGCTGGTCGGCCTTATTGCTGTAAGCTCCGCATTAGTCTTCTGGTTCCTGCCGCCGAGTGCCGGCGCGGAAATGGCGAATCGGGTGCCGGCCACCGCCGGCGCGTCGGATCAGCGCATGGGCTGACGGATCGGGCTGACGACACTGGCTTGGCCGGGATCGCGACAGTAAAATCCGTAAATGTTGTCTGGTCCGAAGGTTTTCATGCTGGCTGTTGCCGTGGCGGCGCTGGTGCCCGCAAGTGGCGCCGCGCAACAGCAGCCGGCGCCGAAAGTCAGCGACGAGCAGCGCTGCACCGGACAGGCTGGCGTCACACCGCCCGTGCAAGTCGCGGCCTGCACTGCGCTGATCGACAGCGGCCGCTTCACCCGGCAGAACTTGGCGATCCTGCATTCCAACCGCGGCATCGCCCATGGCAAAGCCGGCGACTACGAACGCGCCGTGGCTGATTTCGACGCGGCGCTGCGCGTCAATCCGAACCACCTGCGCGCTTTCGTCAACCGCGGCAACGCCAACTTCGCCCGGCGCGACTACGATCGCGCCATCGACGATTTCACCCAGGCGATCCGGCTTGAGCCGAAGAACGCAACGATCGTGGTGAGCCGCGCCACCGCCTACGAAGCCAAGGGTGACTTCGCAAACGCCATCGCGGACTACGACCAGGCGCTCAAGCTCGATCCCAATCTCACGGCTGCCATCACCAACCGCGGGCTTGCCTGGCGACGCGCCGGCAATCTTAACCGCGCCATCGCCGACTTCGATCAGGTCATCAAGCTCAACCCGAAAGACGCCACTGCCTACAACAACCGCGCCATCGCGCTCGCCGACCGACGCGAGTTCGAACGTGCCGCGGCCGACTACGAGGCTGCGCTCAAGCTCGACCCGAACTTCGCGCTCACCTACCTCAACCGCGGCCTGCTCTGGCATGCCCGCAAGGACCACGATCGCGCGTTGGCCGATTACGACCGTGCGCTCCGGCTTGCGCCCGACAACGGCGCGGCGCTCAACGCTCGCGGCCTCACGTTATCTGCCAAGGGCGAGTTCGACCGCGCCCTGGCTGATCTCGACCGTGCCGTCACGCTCGAACCCAACAACGCAAACTATTACAACAACCGCGGCAACACCTGGCGCGACCGCGGGCGCTTCGATCGGGCCGTCGAGGACTACGACAAGGCGATCGAGCTCTCACCCGGCTTCGCTTTTGCTTTCTACAACCGCGCGCAGGCGCACTACCTCGCCGGCCGGCTTTCCGAGGCACTGGCAGATGCCATCAAGGCCGCGGCGCTCAGCGAGAATGCGCAGGCATTGAGCCTGCGTGGGCTGATCCAGGAGAAGCTCGGCGCCCGCGACGCGGCAATCGCCGATCTGCGGCGGGCCGCGGCGCTCGATCCGAATTTGCGTCAGCCTGTCGAGGCGCTGCAGCGGATGGGCGTGGCGCGGTAGAGTTCGTACCAAAACGGCGATAGCCCGCTTTCGCGGGCCATCGCCGTCCAGTGTATTTGTGCGCTCGTTTTCAGATGACGTGCAGGAGCCACAGAACGATGACGAGGCCCAGCGGCACGCCCAGCAGCCACAGGATGATGGGCATTTCGATCTCCTAGCGGTTTCGTTGCGGGCTTAACTCGCAATCGCGGAAAATGGTTCCGGCCAGCATCCGCAGCAGCCGCAAAAAATCATCGCGCGCCGCGGAATCCGCTGGCCAGCACGTAAAGCTCCGCCGAATCAGAGCGGCTGGCCGCTGGTTTGACGTGCTTCACCGTGGCGAAGTCGCGCTTGAGCGACGCCAGCAGCGCGCTCTCGGTGCCGCCTTGGATCACCTTGGCGAGGAATGAGCCACCGGGCTTGAGAACTTCGGCGGCGAATTGCGCAGCCGCCTCCACCAGCGCCATGATTTTGAGATGATCGGTCGGGCGATGACCGGTGGCGTTGGCCGCCATATCCGACAGCACCACGTCGGCCGGACCGCCGAGCATTGCCTTGAGCTTGTCCGGCGCATCGGGATCGAGGAAATCGATCTGCGCGAAGTCCACGCCCGCGATCGCGTCCATCAGCAAGACGTCGATGCCGACGACGCGGCCGCGCGCGCCGATCCGCTTGGCGGCAACCTGGCTCCAGCCGCCGGGGGCGGCGCCGAGATCGACAACCCGCGCGCCGCCTTTCAGTACATGATGCTTGTCGTCGATCTCGATCAGCTTGAAGGCCGCGCGCGAGCGGAAACCCTCACGCTTGGCGCGCGCAACGTAGGGATCGTTGAGCTGGCGCTCGAGCCACAGCTTGGAGGACTGCGACTTGCGCTTGCTCTTGACCCGGACCTTAAGCTCGCGCTCGCCGCGCCCGCTTTTTTTTACGGTCACGACGCGGGCGCCTCGGCATCGCCCCAGACGCCGTCCTCACGCATCATCTGCACCAGCATGCCTTCGCGCAGGCCCCGATCGGCGACACGCAGCCGCTCACATGGGAAGGCGCGGCGGATCGCTTCGAGAATCGCGCAGCCGGCGAGCACGAGGTCGGCGCGCTCGGCGCCGATGCACGGATTGGCGACGCGGCCTTCGTAGGTCATGGCGAGCAGGCGCTCGACCACGTCCGTCACCTGGGTGTCGCTCAACCAGCAGCCGTCGACGCGGCGGCGTTCGTAGCGCGGCAGATCGAGATAGACGCCGGCGATGGTCGTCACGGTACCCGAGGTGCCGAGCAGATGCAGCCCGTTCGTTCCGCCGTGCTCGGCAGCGAAGCGATCAACATAGACCGCGACCTCCGCGATCATGGCTTCGAACTGTTCGCGGCTCACCGTGACGCCACCGTGGCGCTCAGCGAGCGTGACGACGCCGATCGGCATGGAAATCCACGCGCGAATTTCCGGGTGCGGCGGACCGTGCCGCATGGCGCCGCAGCGGTCGAGCCGAACCAACTCAGAGGAGCCACCACCGATGTCGAACAGGATCACGCCTTCGGCCGCCGGATCGACCAGTGGCGTGCAGCCGGTCGCGGCAAGCCGAGCCTCGCTCTCGCGATCGACAATTTCAAGCTCGATGCCGACCTCGTTGCGGATGCGCTCGAGAAATTCGAGGCCGTTTCCGGCGGAGCGGCAGGCCTCGGTCGCAATCAGCCGCGAACGGGTGACGCCACGGTTACGCATCTTGGCGCGGCAGACCCGCAGCGCATCGACCGCACGCAGGATCGCGGCCTCGCTCAGACGGCCGGAGCTGGTGATGCCCTCGCCGAGCCGGATGATGCGCGAGAACGCATCGACCACGCGGAAGCTGTCACGCGTCGCACGCGCCACCAAGAGCCGACAATTGTTGGTGCCTAGATCAAGCGCAGCATAGGTCGGGCCCGGATACATCCAGTCCGCCGCCGTTCTGCCCGCCGCCGTCGTCTTGACGACCATGGCGCAGGTGCCGATAGGGCGACCGCCGGCCCCGCCGAGGTCCCTTGGGGGGCTCCCGGTCAGGCACGGGGCCGAGGCCGGTCGCCCGGGCCTCGTCGTCCATTTAAAAGCCTTTCCCCACACCGAAGCCTTTAGCTCGCAGCTTGGCTCGACGGCGCGGTGGTGATCTCTTAGCTCGGGGCAAAGTGTAGATAGCAGCGGCGGGCGACGCAACTCTGGGGGGCCGGCAGAACATGGCCCGAACCGCCAGCTGTGCTTGTGAAATCAGGCTCCGTCCGATATCTGAGGCCGACCCCTCGCCCCCTCATATCCCCGGCTTTGCAGGCGGAATCACCTTATGAACATCCAGGACACCGCCAACGCCAAGTCCGCCTATGCCATCGGCCAGCCGGTGAAGCGCAAGGAGGACAGCACGCTCCTGCGCGGGCAAGGCCGCTACACCGACGACATCAACCTGCCGAACCAGGTCTATGCCTACATCCTGCGCAGCACGGTCGCACACGGCCGTATCAAGTCGATCGACACCGCCGCCGCCAAGGCGATGAAGGGCCTGCTCGCTATCTATACCGGTGAGGACCTGAAGCCATACGGCACGATCCAATCGGCACTGCCGTTCAAGAGCCGCGACGGCTCCGATATGAAGAAGCCCGGACGGTCGTCGCTCGCGACCGACAAGGTGCGCTTCGTTGGCGATCCCATCGCCTGCGTGGTGGCTGAGTCGATCGCGCAAGCGAAAGATGCTTCCGAAGCCATCGAGGTGGACATCGAAGCCTTGCCGGTCATGACCACGCCGGATCAGGCGGTTGCCAAGGATGCGCCGGCGATCTTCGAAGACGTGCCGGGCAACATCGCACTCGATTTTCACTATGGCGACAGCGACAAGGTCAACGCGGCGTTCGCCGCCGCAGCCCATAAGGTGAAGCTCAAACTGATCAACACCCGGCTGATCGTCAACGCGATCGAGCCGCGCGCCGCGATTGGCGAGTACGACAAGGGCAAGGACCGCTACACGTTCTATTCCGTGAGCCAGGGCGTGATGGGACTGAAGGCGGGCCTCACTGGCATGATGAAGACCACGCCCGACAAGATGCACGTCATCACGGGCAACGTCGGCGGCTCATTCGGCATGAAGGCGGCGGTCTATCCAGAATATGCCTGCATCCTGCACGGCGCGAAAATGCTGGGCCGCCCGGTGAAATGGACCGACGAGCGGTCATCAAGCTTCATGTCCGACAACCACGGCCGCGATCACGAGCAGATCGCTGAACTCGCGATGGATGCCGAAGGGCATTTCCTCGCGATCCGCCTGAACGGCTACGGCAATCTCGGCGGTTTCCAGGGACAGATGGCGCCGCAACCGCCGACGCTCAACACCGTGCGCAACGTCATCAGCCTTTATCGCACGCCGCTGATGGAGGTGAACACCAAATGCGTGTTCACCAACACGACGCAGCTCAATCCCTATCGCGGCGCCGGACGCCCCGAAGGCAATTACTACATGGAGCGGCTGATCGATTACGCCGCGACCCAGACCGGATTCGACCGCATCGAGCTTCGCCGCAAGAACCATATCCGCAAAAGCGAAATTCCGTGGAAGTCCGCCGCAGGCACCACCTATGACAGCGGTGATTTCCCCGCGATCCTGAAGAAAGCGCTCGACGCCGCCGACTGGAAGGGCTTCAACAAGAGAAAGCGCGAGAGCAAGAAGCGCGGCAAGATCCGCGGCATCGGCATCGGCTGCTTTCTCGAGGTCACAGCACCGGCCAACAAGGAAATGGGCGGCATCGCCTTCGACGCCGACGGCGGCGTTACCATCCGCACCGGCACGCTCGACTACGGCCAGGGCCACGCCACGCCGTACGCGCAGGTGCTGAGCGAGAAGCTCGGCGTGCCATTCGAGAAGGTCCGGCTGCTGCAGGGCGACAGCGATGAGTTGCTGGCGGGCGGCGGCACCGGCGGCTCGCGCTCAATGATGAATTCAGGGATGGCCATCGTCGAAGCCGCCCAGAAGGTCGTCGAGCAGGGCAAGCAGATCGCCTCGCACGCGCTGGAGACGTCGGCTGGCGACATCGAATTCAAGGACGGCAAGTTCGTCGTCGCCGGCACCGACCGCGAAATCGGCATCATGGAACTGGCGCAGAAGGTCCGCACCGGCATGAGCTTGCCGCCGGATGGACCGCAGTCGCTCGACGTCAAGCACGTCAGCGAGGGCGCACCGTCCGCGTATCCGAACGGCTGCCACGTCTGCGAGGTCGAGATCGATCCCGACACCGGCGTGACGGACGTGGTCAAGTACACCGCGGTGAACGACTTCGGCACCATCATCAACCCGATGCTGGTCGACGGTCAGACCCACGGCGGCGTGGCGCAGGGCATCGGGCAGACCTTGCTCGAGCACGTCGTCTACGACGAACAGGGCCAGCTCCTGAGCGGCTCGTTTATGGACTACGCCATGCCGCGCGCGCACCACACGCCGGACTTCGAGGTCTTAAGCCATCCAGTGCCGGCCAAGACCAATCCACTTGGCGTCAAGGGCTGCGGCGAGGCCGGCTGCGCAGGCTCGATGCCCTCGATCATGAATGCGGTGGTCGACGCGCTCTCCGAATACGGCATCAAGCACATCGACATGCCGGCGAGCCCCGCGCGGGTCTGGCAGGCCATCCAGGACGCGAAGACAAAATCGTAACTATCGTAACCGCGAGTCAGCTTCACCCTCCCCTGGAGGGGGAGGGTCGCGAGCGAAGCGAGCGGGGTGGGGTGGGGTGAGGTCTCCATGAAAGCATCACCCGACCGCCTCCGCTTCGCAGCGGCGGTCAACCCTCCCCCTCCAGGGGAGGGTAAAGAAAGCAAGTGGCAACGGCGAAAAGCAAAACAACAATGACCGAGGCCACCAACATCACCTTCTCCAGCCGGCGGACCGGCGACGTCCGTCTGGTCACGGGCGTGAGCGCGGCGCATTTCGTCAGCCATTTCTACATGCTGGTGCTGCCGCCGTTGTTTGCTTTCGTGCGGGCGGACTACGCGGTGAGCTATACGGAGATCGGCCTCGCGCTCACCATATTCAATGCGGTGTCCGCGGTAGCGCAGACGCCGGCCGGCTTCCTGATCGATCGCATCAATGCGCGCTTCGCGCTGATCGCGGGTCTCCTCCTCGGAGCGGCGGGGTTTGTCATCGCCGGCGTGGTGAATTCGTACTGGGTATTGATCGCGGCGTTCGGCCTTGTCGGCCTCGGCAACACGGTCTATCACCCGGCGGACTATGCGCTACTGTCGCGCCACGTCGCGCCGGAGCGCATGAGCCAGGCCTATTCGGCGCACACCTTCGCCGGCATGCTCGGCAGCGCCGCCGCTCCCGCCGCCGTGCTGTTCATGCACGGCCTCTACGGCTGGCGCGGTGCGTTCCTCGGCTCGGCTATCCTGGGCGTTGTCGCGGCGCTGGTGCTCCTGTTCACGCCGGGCGGCGAGGCGCAACCCGCGGCTGTCAAGCCCGCCGCAACGGATACGGGGCATACCGACTGGCGGCTGCTGCTGACCGCGCCGATCCTGATGAACTTCGTGTTCTTCCTGATCTACGCCTTCGCGAGCTTCGGCTTGCAGAACTTCTCGGTCGTGGCGCTCGGTCAACTTTATGGCACAAGCCCGGTGACCGCCAACTCGGCGCTGACCGGCTATCTCCTGTTGAGCGCATTCGGCGTACTGGTCGGCGGCTTGATTGCCGGGCGGATGACCAACCCCCGCATCACGGCCGCTCTCGGATTGTCAGCCACCGTCTTCGCCATGCTCCTGATCGGCAGTATCGACGTGGGAGCACTGCTGCTGATCCTCGTGATGTCGCTCACCGGCCTGTGCAGCGGCATCGTGATGCCGTCGCGCGACATGATCGTGCGCGAGGTCACCCCGCCAGGCTCGTTCGGCAAGGTGTTCGCCTTCGTGACCACCGGCTACCATATCGCGGGCATCCTGGCGCCGTTGCTGTTCGCCGCGTTGCTTGACCACGGCGAGCCCCGCACGGTTTTCTTCGCGACGGCCGGGTTCACGCTGCTTTCGATCATTGCGGTGGCGAGCGTGCCGCGCCGCCGCGCAGCCTGAGCATGATCCCGAAAAGTGGGAACCGGCTTCCGGACAAGATCATGCTGAAACCAAAAGGCGTCCAATGATCTGGCCGATACGGACGCTGCTGCTGCTCTGGCTTGCAGGTATCGCGCTGCGACTGACCATCCTTGCGGTGCCGCCGGTCATCCCGCTCATTCACACCGACCTGCACCTGTCGGAAACGCAAGTCGGCATCCTGTCCGGCCTGCCGATGGTGCTGTTCGCGGCCGCTGCAATTGCGGGCTCGCTGATGATCGCGCGGCTCGGCGCGCTCACCGCGTTGCTGATCGGCTTGGTGCTCTGTGCCATCGGCTCGGCGCTGCGCGGCATCGGGCCGCATATCGCGATGCTCTATTTCGGCACCATCGTGACCTCGTTCGGCGTCGCGGTGATGCAGCCGGCGCTGCCGCCGCTGGTTCGCGCGTGGGTGCCGCAGCGCATCGGTTTTGCCACCGCGGTCTATACCAACGGCCTGATCGTCGGCGAGATCCTGCCCGCGGGGCTGACCATTCCGCTGCTGCTGCCGATCCTTCACCAAAGCTGGCAGTGGGATTTCGTGTTCTGGGGGGTGGCGGTCGGGATCATCGCCGCCATCGTTCTCGCGCTCGCGCCGCGCGCGCCTACCGTGGTCCCGACCGCCGCGAGCCGGCGCTGGTGGCCCGACTTCCGCAATCCAATGATCTGGCGCATCGGGATTTTTCTCGGCAGCGTCAACGCCACCTATTTCTCGATGAACGGCTTCCTGCCCGACTACCTGACCCACACCGGGCGGCCGGACCTGATCCACGGCGCGCTGACTGCGCTCAACACCGGCCAGCTCCCGGCGTCATTCCTGCTACTTGCCTCGGCGGACCGGATGGTGCGCACGCCCTGGTCCTATCTGGTGTGCGGTGTGGTCGCCCTGGCGAGCGTGCTGGCGATCGTGTTTCTCGGCGGCGTATGGGTGATCATCGGGTGCGCCGTGTGGGGCTGCTGCGGCGCCGCGATCCTGGTGCTCATTCTCGCGCTGCCTCCGCTGATCAGCCCGCCGGAGGACGTGCATCGGGTCGCCTCCGGCATGTTCGCCATCAGCTATTCCTGCGCGGTGATCGTGCCGATCATCGGCGGCGTATTGTGGGACCTCACCGGCTGGCATCTGGCGCCCTTCATCCCGATCGGAGTCTGCATGCTCATTGTAATCGGCCTTGCGCCCACCATCGTGCTGCGCGAAAAAAGTGCCGGAGCATGAAGCATGGGTGACAGCTACGGCACGGTGAAGGTCGCGGCGGTGCAGGCTGCCTCCGTGTTTCTCGACCGCGAGGGCTCCACGCAAAAGGCCTGCCGCCTGATCCGCGAGGCCGGACAAAACGGCGCGCGTATCATCGCTTTTCCGGAGGGCTTCATTCCCGCGCATCCGATCTGGTATCACCACCACGCCGCGACCGGCGCCATCGCCAACAAACTCGCTGTCGAACTGTTCAAGAACGCCGTCGAAATTCCGAGCCCGCAGACCGAGGCGCTGGGCGAAGCCGCACGCGCGGCCAACGCCTACGTTGTGATGGGCGTGTGCGAAAAATTGCCCGGCACCACCGGCACGATGTTCAATTCGCAAATCTACTTCGGGCCGGACGGCAATATCATCCGCAAGCACCAGAAGATTATGCCGACGGTCGGCGAGCGGCTCGTCCACATGGGCGGATACGGCGACACGTTCGGCGCGTTCCCCTCGGAATTCGGGCCGATGTCGGGGCTCATTTGTGGCGAGAACTCCAATCCGCTCGCGGTGTTCGCGTTGATTGCGGAAGGCACCCGCGTGCACGTCATGAGCTGGCCCAATCATTTCCCGACCAGCGGCGACCCGCTCCGCAATCGCGTCGCAATCGACTCACAGGCGTTCGCGCAGATGAGCAAGGCGTTCGTCATCTCGGCCTGCGGTACGGTCGACGACCACATGATCGAGATGCTCAAAGCCGGCCCCGAGGCGGAACAATTCCTGCGCGATCCGAACTGCTGCGGCGGCACGCTGATCGTCGACCCGCTGTCGCGCATCATCGCCGGCCCGATGGGACCGGAAGAAGGCATTCTTTATGCCGACTGCGACCTCGACCTCGGCATCCAGATGAAGCTGCGGCATGACTTTGCCGGCCACTACAACCGGCCCGACATTTTCCAGATGCACATCAATCGCGCGGCGCCGCAGCTCTACCGCGTGCACAACGATCCGGCGGCGCTGACGGCGCCGGACACCGGAGCATTGCCCTCCCCGCCGCCGCAGCTCGGCCCGCCGGTGGATGAATGAATTTCATTTTCGGAAAAGCAGACAGCGATGGATATTTTTGAAGCCGTTGATTCCCGGATCGCCTGCCGTCAGTTCTTCGACAAGCCGGTCGATCCCGCCATCGTCAAGGATCTGATCGCGCGCGCTGCACGCGCGGCATCGGGCGGCAATCTTCAATCGTGGAATGTCTATGCACTGACCGGCAAGCCGCTCGATGAATTCAAGGCGATCGTTCAGGAGCGCCTCGCCCGCGGCGACCCGCGCCACACCAAGACGGAATACCAAGTCTATCCCGAGCCGATGTTCGGCTCTTACAAGGACCGCCGCGAGGAGCATGGCGTGCAACTCTACGGCTCGCTTGGCGTCGATCGCAGCGATCCGGTCGCACGCCTCGCGCAGTTCAACAAGAATTTCGAGTTCTTCGGCGCGCCGGTGGCGCTGTTCATCACCATCGACCGGCGGCTTGGCCCAGGCCAATGGGCAGATCTCGGCGGCTACATCCACGCGCTGGCGTTTCTCGCCCGCGGCTACGGCCTCGACACCTGCCCGCAGGAGGCCTGGGCGCGGCTCTACGATACGGTCGGCGGCTTTCTGAAATTGCCGGACAGCGAGATACTATTTTGCGGCGTGGCGATCGGTTACGGCGACCGCAAGCACAAGGCCAACGATTTTCGCTCGCCACGGGCGGAGCTATCTGAGTTCTGCAAGTTCTACGGATTCGACTGACACCGCCCTTCCGCCGCAACGCCGGCCTGATGTAGCCTTGCGAGCGGCCGCGCCAGGCGACGTGCCAGATTTTTCAAGAGCAAGGTCAACGGCGGCCCGGGGAGGCAACGATGACACGCATTGCCATGGGCACACTCGCCGTTTTTTTGATGGCGATGGGCACCGCTTCGGCACAACGGCTGCCATTCAACGAAGCCGGCGTGACCATGGGCCACTGGCATCTCAACTCACAAAACGTCGAGGCCAACAAGAAGCTTCTCGTGACCCTTGGCGGCAAGGCGATCAAGCCAGGCGATTTCGAGATCGTGAACTTCCCCGGCGTCAACGTGTTCCTGCATCAGCGCCCAGGCACGCCGGCGCCCACAGGCGGCAGCGTCGGAACGATCATCAACCACGTCGGCCTGCTGGTGCCGAACGTGCAGGAGTCCTTCACCAAGTGGAAGGCCGCGGGTGTGTCGATCGAGTACGGCAAGGAACGGACCGATCAGGCCTGGATCACCACGGTGGACGGATTGCGCATTGAGATTCTGGAAGACAAGAGCCAGACGGTTCCGATCAAGCACCACCACATCCATTTCTACGTGGCGGAGGCTGTGATCCTTGAAATTCAGGCTTGGTATGTAAAGCATTTCGGTGCGGTTGCCGGCATGCGCGGCCGAAACCAATCCGCTGATCTGCCCGGTGCCAATCTGTCGTTCACAAAATCCGACACGCCGACCGTCCCGACCAAGGGCCGGGTGCTCGACCACATCGGCTTCGACGTGAAGAACATGGACGCGTTCGTGAAGCGGCTCCAGGACGGCGGCGTCAAGCTCGACCGTCCGGTGGAGCGGCGGCCCGACGGCACCGCATTGAGCTTCACCAGCGATCCGTGGGGAACGTCGATCGAGCTGAATGAAAGGCTCGGCCCGCTATAGTTTTACGTGGAACGGATTTTCCGCGATCCCGTTGTTCTCTATCGAATATGGAGAACGACCATGAGGCGGCTGTGCGCGACTGTCGCAATTCTGGCTCTTTCCGGCGGGCTTGCCCTGGCCCAAAGCAGCGGTGGAGGTGGCGGTAGCTCAGGCGGCGCGGCCGGGTCCGGCGGCAGCGCGGGCGCGGCATCGACCGGCTCGACCGGTTCCAACGCAGCCGCGCAGAGCGCGCAGCCGAGCGGCGCCGGATCGTCGGCAACTCCAGGATCGCAAGTGAATGGGCCGAACAACACCGGCGGCCCGGCTCCCGGCCTGTCGACCACGCAGCCATCCGACAGCCTCACGGTCGGACGCGCGCCGGGCGTCAATCCGGCCAATCCGCAGGATGCCTCGCGTCGCAACAACCCGTCTGACCGCGCCCTGACCGGAGCCCGCAATCCTCAGGACATGAAAGCGTTCGACAACAGCGTGAGTGGCGTGCCGCAGATCATTGTACCCGAGAGGCGCTAAATCGCCGCACGCCGAAACAGAAAAGGTTCCGTCACGCCACAGCGGAGTTCGATCACGAAATCCTGTCGCAACGCGGTCTCGTCGTCGACGTTGTCACGTCACGAAACGCAACGACGAGGCGAACATGCCGTTCCTGTTCTGGATGCCGATGATCGTGATGTGCGGCCTGTGGCGAGCCGCCGAAGAGGATGCCCGAGTGCTGTTCCCCGGCGAGCGCTGAAACGAAAACCCTGGCCGGTCGGCCGCGGTTTCGCTTTTGCCCGCGTTGTGGGAGTCCGTGCGCCACACCTGTAAACGTAATCATTCGATGGAGAGCCCGGCGGCGCGGATCGGAGCGCCGTTCGTCTCGACCTCCTTCACCATGTAGTCCTTCAGATATTCGGTCGACCGGCGCTCCGGCGGCACGATGATGGCACCCGACGCCAGCATCTGCTTCTGCACCTCCGGATCTTCCATCGCCGTGACCGTGGCGTCGTGCAGCCGCTTGATGACCGGCTCCGGAGTGCCTTTCGGCGCCATGAAGCTGAACCAGGTCGAGGCTTCGAGATCCTTGAAGCCCTGCTCCCAGGAGCTCTTGACGTTGGGCAGCATCGGCGCGCGCTCCTTGGTCAGCACGGCGATGGCCTTGACAGTCTTGGCCTCGACCAGCGGCACCACCGATCCGGTCAGTGTGCAGATGTAGTCGACGCGGCCACCGATGATGTCCTGCATCGCCGGGCCGCCGCCGCGATAAGGCACGTGGGTCACGTTGACGCCGATGGCGGCGTTGAGGAGTTGGCAGTCGATCATGCCGGTCGAGCCGGCGCCGGCCGAGGCGACCTTCATCGTCGCCTGGTTCTTTTTCACGTGGTCGATGAACTCAGGCAAGGTGTTGGCCGGAAATTCATTGGGGGTGATGAGAATGGTCGGCTGGTCGGCGATCAGCACGATCGGCACCAGATCCTCGAGCAGATTGTAGAGCGGTTTCTTGTAAAGCGTCTGGTTGATGGCATCCGCCCGGGTGCCCATCACGATGGTGTAGCCGTCGGGCGGTGACTTCACCACGCGCGCGGAGGCGACCATGCCGCCGGCACCGCCGACGTTCTCGACGATGATCTGCTGGCCCAGCACTTCGGACAGCTTCCGGGCGACGATGCGGGCGAGCACATCGGTGCCGCCGCCGGCGGCGAATCCCACCACCAGGGTGACCGGCCGGGTCGGCCAGGCGCCTTGCGCTGTCGCCACGCCGGCCCACGCCAGGAGCGCGGTTACCACCAGCGCGAACAGTCCACCGAGCCGCTGCATCTGCAACCTCCAATAATGTTGCGCCGCCATCTCACCACAACCGGGACCGGCTGGCGACAGGGTGCGTCACCGTGCGCCACACCGGACCGTGCATGGCAGGTTGCGCGTGGCGCACGTGGCGGCCAGCGCATCGGCGCGCTAGGCTCGCCGTCAAGCTCAAGGGAGGAAAAACAAACATGCGCCTGCGCTCATGGATCCTGCTCGTACTGATGGTACTGCCCGGCCTTGCGCCGACGCCGGCGCGCAGCCAGGAAATCGACACGATTAACATCGCGACCGGCGGGATTGCGCTGTTCAACTATCTGCCGATCGTCCTGGCCGAGCGCATCGGCGCTTTCAAGAAGGAAAACCTCAAGGTCGAGGTCAACGATTTCCAGGGCGGGCAGCGCTCGGTCGAAGCATTGGTCGGCGGCAGCGTCGACGTCGCCATTGCAACCTACGAGAACGTCCCTCTGCTGCAGACAAAGGGCGTCACGCTGGTCACCACCGCGCTGATCAATCGCTCGATCGGCGCGGTGATCGCGGTCACCGGCAAGAACGCGAACGTCAAGGAGCCCAAGGACGTGAAGGGCTTTGCCTTTGGCGTGTCGTCGGTCGGCTCGGCGACCCATCGCATCCTCAACCTCTATCTCGCCAAGGGCGGGCTGACCAGCAACGACGTCTCCATCCACGGCCTCGGCGGCGGCGCAGGCGCGCTGGCGCTGATCAAGTCCGGCCGGATCGACGGCTTCGTGCATTCGGAGCCGGTGGTGTCGCAGGCGCTCAAGGACGGCACCATGAAGGTGCTGGTCGACGGCCGCACCGAAGCCGGCATGAAATATCTGTATGGCGGCTACATCGCAGCAACCATCGTGCTGACGCGGCCGGATTTTATCGAGAAGAAACCCCGCGTGCTCCAGAAGTTCGTTAACGCCATGGTGACGACGCTGAAGTGGATGCAGACCGCGCCGTCTGACGAGATCACGGCGACCGTGCCGCCGGAATATGTGGGGCCCGACAAATCCATGTACCGCGACGCCATCGCGCTGCAGATCCCGATCTTCAGCGCCGACGGCATCCTGCACCGCGACGAGTTGGAGCGGACCATCGCCAGCATGAGGTCGGAAGGCCAGATCAAGCCCGACCAAAAGGTTGATCTCGACAAGACCTACGATGCCAAATTCGCCGCGGCGGCCAACAAGAAATAAAAAGGAGACGTTGCGTTGAAAAGGGAAATGATCCCGATCGCCGGGATCGAAATCGAGGTCCACGAGGCCGGCTCGGGCGAACCGATCCTGTTTCTGCACAGCGGCCAGGGCTTTATGCCTGACCATGCCTATGTCGGGCTGCTGGCCGAGAAGCGGCAGATGATCGCGCCGTCGCATCCGGGCTTCGGGCGCTCAGGTTTGCCCGCGTGGCTCGGGACGGTCGACGATATCGCCCACATTCATCTCGAACTGATGGATCAGCTCGGCATCGCCAAGGCCGACGTGATCGGCGCCTCGATCGGTGGCTGGATCGCAGCCGAGATGGCGACCAAGGCGCCGGCGCGATTCAAAAAGCTCGTTCTCGTGTCGCCGGTCGGCGTCAAGGTCGGGCCGACCGACAAGCTCGACATCCCCGACATCTTCGCCATGCCACTCGACCGGGTGAGCAAGCTCCTGTTCCACAATCCAGACAACGCGAAGGTCGATGTCGCCAAGATGTCCGACGAGGAGCTCACCATCATGGTGCGCAACCGCGAGACCATGGCGCTGCTGTGCTGGGAGCCATGGATGCACAATCCGAAGCTCACGCATCGGCTGCACCGCATCACGGCGCCGACTCTGTTCCTGCGCGGCGCGAGCGACGGTCTGGTATCGGCAGATTATCTCGCGGCCTATGCGAAGCTTATCCCGAACGCCAAGATCGAAACCGTGCCTGACGCCGGCCACGCGCTGCCGGTCGAGCAGCCGCAAGCTTTCGCGTCGCGGGTGCTGTCGTTCCTGTCCGCGTAACACCAATGCAATCGGAGTGATGACACATGCGGGCCTGGCACTTCACCGAGACGGCCTATCCCTACTTGCCGCCGGCGGACGAGTACGAATCGATCCGCGTGACGTTGCCGAACAGGCACTACGACCCCAAGAAGGGCGCCGAGCTTTACGACCGCTTTCTCGCCGAATGGCAGATCGCCGAAGCCGAAGGCGTCAACATCATGGTCAACGAGCATCACCAGACGGCGACCTGCGTCGATCCGGCGGCGCCACTGATGCTGGCGGCGCTGGCGCGGTTGACCAAGACCGCGCGCCTGCTCATTCTCGGCAATCCGATCTCGAATCGCCGCGATCCGATCCGTGTCGCCGAGGAGATGGCGGTGATCGACATCCTGTCGCACGGCCGCGTCGAGTCGGGCTTCGTCCGCGGGGTGCCCTACGAGCTCGCCGCCGCCAATGCCAATCCGGTGCGCTCCAACGAGCGGCATTGGGAGGCGCTGGATCTCATCGTCAAAGCCTGGACCACCCACGACGGACCGTTCAGCCACGAGGGCCAGTTCTTCCATCACCGCAACGTCAACATCTGGCCGCGGCCGTACCAGCAGCCGCATCCGCCGGTCTGGGTCTCGACCACCAGCACACCGGGCGCGCGCCGCGTCGGCGCGCGCGGCTATGTCCAGGCGACGTTCCTCACCGGCCTCGACGGCACCCGCGCGGTGTTCGAGGCCTACCGCAAGGGTTGGCGCGAGGCCGGCCGCGGCCACGACGTGCCGGTGCATCGGCTTGCCTATGCGCCGCTGCTCTACACTGCCGATTCACAGGCGAAGGCCCGCGACGGCGCCGAGAAGATTATGTGGTACGTGCGCGCCAACAAGGTGCCGCCGCATTACGCCAATCCACCGGGCTATTTCCCGACTGACGCCAACGTCAAGTTCCTGCGCGGCGCGGTGCCGCCGGTGGTGGCGTTTCTGAAGAACGCCAGCATCGATCAGGCGGTCGAGGCGGGCTTCCTGATGATGGGAACGCCCGACAAGGTCTATCAGCAGGTGAGGAAGTTCTACGATCACGTCGGCGGCTTCGGGCACCTGTTGATCATGGGTCAGGCCGGATTCCTCGACCACGCCGAGACGGTGCACGGCATCCAGACCTTCGCCCGGGAGGTCTTGCCTCGGCTGCAGGTTGAATGCCCGGACATGGCGGTTTCGGGCTTTCACGAGGACGCCAAAAGCGCGGCGGGTTGAGGCCGGCGGGGCGGTACCCATCTATGCTGTTTGGGCATAGCGCGGCGTTCCGTTGCGGCGCCGGGACGTGGTACAACAGGGGCAAATCACAACGTTATCCGCGCAGGAGAGCTGCGATGAGCTTGCAAACGCTAGGCTATATCGGCCTTCGCACCAAGAATTTGGAAGACTGGACGGCCTACGCCAGCCGGTTCCTCGGCATGCAACTGGTGGACAAGAGCCGCGGCACCGCCTCGTTCCGGATGGACGACAAGAAGCAGCGGCTTGTGGTGCACGAGGATGCCGGCGACGCGCCGGGCTTCTTCGGCTGGGAGGTGGCGGACGCAAGCGCGCTCGACGCCTACGCCGCCAATCTCGAACGCCATAAGGTGTCGTTCGCGCGCGGCTCCCGCGCGCTCGCCGAGGAGCGCAAGGTCCGCGACCTGATCGTGCTCGCCGATCCCGCCGGCAACCGGCTGGAGATTTTCCACGGCGCCGAAACCACGACCGAGCCGTTCAAGCCCGGCCGCGCCATCTCCGGCTTCCGCACCGGGCCGCTCGGCATGGGGCACGCCGTGCTCCACTGCGAGAAGATCGACGACGTGCTGCCGTTCTACCGCGACGTGCTGGGCTTCCATCTCAGCGACTATTTTACCAAGCCGTTCGCGGCGTATTTCTTCCACGTCAATCCGCGCCACCACAGCGTCGCCTTCATCGAATCCGGCAAGGCCGGCATCCATCATCTGATGGTTGAGACCTGCTTTCTCGACGATGTCGGCCAGTGCTACGACATCGCGCAAAAGACGCCGGAGATGATCGCCACCACCTTCGGGAGGCACTACAACGACCAGGTGCATTCGTTCTACTCGTGGTCGCCGTCGAAGTTCATGTTCGAATACGGCTGGGGCGGCCGCACGATCGATACGGAAAACTGGACGCCCGAGGTCATCACTCAGGGCCCGAGCCTGTGGGGGCACGAACGCTATTGGCTCAACGAGCAGCAGCGCAACGAAGCGCGCGAACTTCGCATCGAGAACGCCGAGAAGGGCTACCGGCTGCAGCTCAACGTGATGGAAGGCAACTACAAGCAGGCCCGCGACGTCTGCCCGTGGTGGGACGCCACCGCGCCGGCCCGCAAGACCGGCTAGAGACGCGCTGAACAACTTCGAGGCTGCGATGAACGTCAACGTGCCGCCCGGCTCCATTCCGAACAGCCCGCAGCCGATGCAATGGCCGGAAGGCGCGCTGACGCGCATTCCATTCTGGATTTATCAGTCGCCGGAAATCTATGCGCTGGAACAGCAGCGCATCTTCGAAGGGCCGGTGTGGAATTATCTCTGCCTCGAGGCGGAGGTGACAAAACCCGGCGACTATCGCGTCACGTACATCGGCTCGATGCCGGTGATCGTCGCGCGCGACTTCGATGACGAGATTTACGCGTTCGAGAACCGCTGCGCGCATCGCGGCGCGCTGATCGCGCTGGATAGCGGCGGCCACGCCCGCGACTTCACCTGCGTCTATCACGCCTGGAACTACGACCTCAAAGGCAACCTCAAGGCGGTGGCTTTCGAGGATGGGGTCAACGGCAAGGGCGGCATGGGCAAGACGTTCTGCCGCGCCGACCACGGACCGCGCAAGCTTCGCGTCGCCAATTTCTGCGGACTGATTTTCGGCTCGCTGTCCGAAGACGTGCCGCCGATCGAGGAATATCTTGGCGAGGAGGTTGCAAGCCGCATCAAGCGCGTGCTGCACAAGCCCGTGACGGTGACCGGCCGCTTCACGCAGATGCTGCCGAACAACTGGAAGCTCTATTACGAGAACGTCAAGGACACTTATCACGCGTCGCTGCTGCACACGTTCTTCACGACGTTCCGCATCAATCGTCTCTCGCAACGTGGCGGCATGGTGGTGAGCCCGAACGGCGGCAGCCACGCGAGCTTTTCCTTCATCGACAAGCAGAACAAAGAGAATGACTACGCCGCTATGGGCATCCGCTCGGACAACGAAGACTTTGCGTTGAGGGATCCGAGCTTGCTCGACAACGCCGACGAATTCGGCGACGGCTGCCATATGCAGATTCTGACGGTCTATCCGAACATGGTGCTGCAACAGATTCAGAATGCGCTGGCGATCCGGCAGGTCCTGCCGAAGGGCCAGACCGAGACCGCGCTGAACTGGACGACCATCGGCTTTGCCGATGACACGCCGGAGATGAAGACGCGGCGGCTCCGCCAGAACAACCTCGCCGGCCCCGCCGGCTATGTTTCGATGGAAGACGGCGCAGTCGGCGGTTTCGTGCAGCGCGGTGTCGCAGCGGCCGGCAGCGAGCATGCCGTGCTCGAGATGGGCGGCTCGGGCACCATGAGCGAAGGCACCCGCGCAACAGAAGCCTCGGTGCGCGGCTTCTGGAAGTGCTATCGCGGGCATATGGGCGTCTGATGGCGGGCCTCTAGATGTCGGGTGCTATCACGCTCGAGCGCATTCTGGCGCTGCAGGCCGCCTATATCCGCTGTATCGACAACAACGCCCTGGAGGCGTGGCCGGATTTTTTTCTCGACCGGTGCCTCTACATCGTGACAACGGCCGAGAACCACAAGAACGGCTTCGAGGCCGGCATCATCTACGCCGACACCAAGGGCATGCTGATCGACCGGATCGCCGCACTGCGCGAGGCCAACATCTACGAGAAGCAGAGCTACCGCCACATCCTCGGCCTGCCGAACATCCTGAAGAACGGCGGCGACGAGGCTGAGAGCGAGACACCATTCATGGTGGTCCGCATCATGCATGACGGCAAGAGCGACATTTTCGCGACTGGGCTCTATCTCGACAGCTATCGCGTCGTGGGCAATGAGCTGAAATTCGTCAAGCGCGTCGTGGTCTGCGACTCCTCGCGCATCGATACGCTGATGGCGCTGCCGCTGTAGCCGCCGATGGCCTTCAACGTCTCCGCTCAGAACACCGATTTCCACTTTTCCTGCGAGCCAAACGAATCCGTGCTCGACGCAGCCCAACGCGCCGGCCTCGAAATTCCGTATTCATGCCGCAAGGGCGTCTGCGGCACCTGCAAGGGCCGCGTCATCTCAGGCGAAGTTCGCGCTTTCGCCGGCGACGCGCTGGGCGCTTCCGAGCGCGCCGAAGGCCAGGCGCTGTTCTGCAACGCGCGGCCGCGATCCGACCTCGTCATCCTGCCGCGCTCGATCAGCAAGGCCGATCCTTTCGCGCGCAAGACCGTCGACGCGCGGGTGTTCCGCCTGCAAAAACTCGCCGACGACGTCATGCTGGTGCACCTGCGCTTTCCCGCCGGCATCCGCGTCAAGTTCAAAGCCGGGCAACACCTCAACCTCATCCTCGACAACGGCGAACGCCGCGATTTCTCGATGGCCAATCCGCCGCGCGAAAGCGACGGCGCGCAACTGCACATCCGACACGTGCCGGGCGGCGGGTTCACCACCTACGTGTTCGACAAACTGCAGCGTGGCGACCGGCTGAAGCTGGAAATTCCGTTCGGCGATTTCACTCTGCGAGACAGCAGAAAACCGATCCTGTTCGTCGCGGGCTCGACCGGTTTCGCGCCGATCCGGTCGATCATCGAGGACATGTTCATCAACGACATTCGGCGCGACATGACGCTGTACTGGGGCGCGCGGACGCACAGCGGGCTCTATTCCGAACTGCCGCACAAATGGGCCGCACAGCACCCGCGGTTCAAGTATGTGCCGGTGATTTCCGACGTGCCAGAACCGGGCATCCGCCACAACCTCGTGCATAAGGCGGTACTGGAAGACCACCCGTCGCTCCAGGGCTTTCAGGCCTATGTCTGCGGCGTGCCGGTGATGACCCAGGCCGCCAAGAACGAATTCATCGCCGCCGGTCTGCCCGAGGACGAATTCTTTGCCGACGCCTTCGTCACCCGCGCCGAGGTGGCGTCGGCGGGGCCGTAAGCCATCAGAAATAGAGATAATTTCGCTATTTTTTGATTCAGGGACCCCACGAACGCTGCGAAGGTTTTTCCAAGGGCATGCGGCAGAAGGTGGCGCTGGCCGGCGCGCGCGGTGTTGGGCGACCTGACCGTGCTGGCCGCCGTTCTGAGCACGGGCGTGCTTGCTGCTCGCCGCCGCCATCACATTGTTCTCCGCACGCTTCGGCGATCACGCCATCGCCGCCGCCGGTATTTCAGACTCGGGCGTGCTGCAGCGCCGCTGGCGGAGCGGCTTCCGCCGGGTATCGCCGCGCGGTGCGCTGCGGCGCAAGGAATGGACGCTCTTGCGCCGCGATCCCTGGCTCGCCTCGCAGACGCTGATGCAACTGCTCTATCTGCTGCCGCCCGGGCTAATGCTGTGGCGCGCCTTCGGCAACAACAATGACGATCTCGTGCTGCTCGTGCCCGTGCTGGTGATGGCGGCGGGGCAGCTTGCCGGCGGCCTCGCCTGGCTCGCCATCTCCGGCGAGGATGCGCCCGATCTTGTCGCCACCGCGCCGATCCCGGCGAGCTTCGTCGTCCGCGCCAAGATGGAAGCGGTTACCGGTAGCGTGGGGCTGGTGTTTGCGCCGTTCGTGATCGCAATGACGTTCGCTTCGCCGCGCGACGCGGCGCTGGCAGGCCGTGATAACGGTGGTTATTGCACTCGGGATTCTTTTCGGAGCGCGCACACTCGCGCCGAAGAAGGCGTAGCCAAGGTTTGACTCCACCCACGGACAATGATCGGCTGCCGGAAAATCGGGAGCTTTGGTCATGGCCAACCGCACGCATCTCGTCGTCATGCCGGGCGACGGCATCGGGCCAGAGATCATGGCCGCGACGCTGCATGTGCTGCGCGAGGTGGACCGGCTGGTCTCACTTGGGCTGACCTTCGAAGAAGTCCCGATCGGCTTCCCGGCGCTGAAGGCGCACGGCAGCACCCTGCCTGAACTCGTCGTTCGACGCTGGCAAGCGCGCCGACGGCGTGATCCTCGGCCCCGTCTCGCACAACGACTATCCGCCGGTCGCGCAGGGCGGCCTCAATCCGTCCGGCGAGATGCGAAAGCGCCTCGATCTTTACGCCAACATCCGCCCGGCGAAATCGCGGCCCGGCATGCCGCCGCGCTGCGGCAAGCCGGTCGATCTCGTGGTGGTGCGCGAGAACACCGAGGGCTTCTACGCCGACCGCAACATGTTTATGGGCAACGGCGAGTTCATGCCGACGCCGGACGTGGCGCTGGCGGTGCGCAAGATCACGCGCCAAGGCTCGACCCGGATCGCAGAAACGGCGTTCAAGCTCGCCATGCAGCGGCCGCGCAAGAAGGTGACCGCCGTGCACAAGGCCAATGTGTTGCGCGTCACCGACGGGCTGTTCCTGGAATGCGTGCGCGCGGTGCAGAAGAACTATCCGCAGGTCGAATACGAGGAACAGATCATGGACGCGATGGCGGCGCTCTTGGTGCGCGATGCCAGCCGTTTCGATGTGATCCTCGCCACCAACGCGTTCGGTGACATTCTTTCCGATGAAGCGTCGGAAATTTCCGGCAGCCTCGGGCTTGCCGCCTCGATCAATGCCGGCAGCGAGCATGCGCTGGCGCAAGCCCAGCACGGCTCGGCGCCCGACATCGCCGGCAAGGACGTCGCCAACCCCGCCTCGCTGATCGGTTCGGTGGCGATGCTGCTCGCCTGGCTCGGCGAGCGGCGCGGCGACGAGAGATTCATCAAGGCCGCCGATATCATCGAGCGCGCGCTCGATCAGGCCGTTGCCAAGCCGGAGACGCGGACGCGCGATCTCGGCGGCAAGCTCGGCACCAAGGCGTTCGGCGAGCAGGTCGCAGCGGCGGTGGTGGGGCTGGCGAAATAGCCGCAACGCCAATCGGCTCGCCCGCTCCATTGGCAACGTGATATCGTTTCACGCGTCAGCTGCGTATTTCAGCCTCGGGGGGCGCGTGCGGCGGCGGGAATTGGCGCGCCGCCGGCTACCTCGATCGCATCCTCAAGGGCGAGAAGCCGGCCGACCAACCCGATCAATTTCGAGCTGGCGGTAAACCTCCAGACCGCAAGGGCGGCCTCACCGTGCCGCCGTCGCTGCTTGCCCGCGCCGACGAAGTGATCGAATAGCCGGAACTGATTGGAACAGGCGGGCGTTGAAGGCTGTGTGGCCCGAGGGGACTATGATCGCAGCAGATATGGCCCAGTTGATGTTCCGCTGCCCTTACACCAACAAGCCGATCCGGTCGGGGATCGAGCTTGTCTCGAAAAATCTCAAGGCGGTGTCGAGCTATCCGATCAGCGTGCAGTGCCCGCACTGCGGCAAACAGCACCACGGCACTGTCGCCGACGGCTGCCTGACCGACGAGCGTTCGCCGCCGCTGTCGCCGCCAGAGCCCTGACGCTTCCCTACTGTTTGGCTTGCAAGCCCAGCGCGTTGGCAGCGGCCGCAACCGTACTGCGCTGCACTTCGATCGAAGCGCCGAACTCGGCCGGCCCGCCCGGATTGAACAACTGCCCGGTTCGGGTGAGGCGATCCTTCACGATCGGATCGCCTTCCATCACCTCCTTGATGTCGGCGGCGATACGCTCGCGCAACGCCATCGGCATGAACGGGTGGCCGAACAGGCCGACCAATCCGTCGATGGTCAGCCCAGGGTGACCGGCCTCTGCCACCGTCGGGATATCGGGATAAGCCGGCGTCCGCACGGAGTTGAGCAGCGCCAACAGCTTGATCTTGCCGAGTTCGATCTGCGGCTGAGCGATGGCGACCGCCGACTGGTAGGCCTGCACGCGATTTTCGGCGAGGTCCCTGCCTGCATCGACCGCGTTGCGGTAAGGCACCTTCCTCATGTCGAGCTTGTGGCCCTGCAGCCAGGCTTCGAACATGAAGGCGTTGGCACCGGTGACGCCCGCCCAGTTGAGTTCGCCGGGCTTGGCGCGAACGAGGGCTATCAGCTCGGTGAGCGAATTGGCCGGCGATGGGGTCGGCACGGTGATGCCGACGAAGGTGTTGGACACGCGTGCGATCGGCGCGAGGTCCTCCGGCTTGTACGGCAGGTTGTCGTGCAGGAACGGATGCGCGGTGAACGCGGAGGTCGGCGAGAGTAGAAGGATATGGTCATCCTTGGCGCTGACGAAGGCGTTGATCCCGACGATGCTGTCGCCGCCGGGCTTATTCTCGATCACGACCGACTGACCCCACTTCCTGGTGAGGCGATCTGCCAGGAGCCGCCCGCCGATGTCGGTGCCGCTGCCGGGGCCAAGCGTCAGGACGAAGCGTACCGTCCGCGTCGGCCAGGTTTGCGACGGCTGTGTCTGCGACGGTTGTGGCTGGGCCGCCAAGGCGACCGGCCACAGCGCCAGCGCGGCAAGAATGCCGCAACACCGAAACCGCAACGGGCCGTACGCGTGGCGCATGGATTCGTCCTTACGGCTTCTCCGGGATGCCGAGATCTTTGGCGTTCTTGGCAATGAGCGCGCGCTGGGCTTCGATCGACTTGGCGAACTCCTCCGGCCCGCCGGGAGCGAAAAGCTGCGCGGTGGCGTTCAGCCGGTCCTTGATGATGGCATCGCCTTCCATCACCTCCTTGATATCGGCGGCGATCTTCTGGCGCAGCGCCATCGGCATGGACGGCGGGCCGAACAGACCAACGAGCCCGTCGATCGTAAGCGCCGGCTGGCCGGCTTCCGCCACGGTCGGGATGTCCGGATAGACCGGCGCGCGCGCGGTGTTGACCACGGCGAGCAGCTTGAGGTTTCCGGCCTGAAGCTGCGGCTGCGCAATGGCGACGGCGGATTCATAGACCTGTACGCGATTGGTTGCGACGTCGTTGGCCGCCTCGACGGGATTGCGGTACGGCACCTTCTTCATGTCGAGGCCAGCGACCTTGAGCCAGCCGGCGAAATTGAAATCGAGCGCGCCGGTGATGCCCGCCCAGTTGAGCTCGCCGGGCTTGGACTTGGCCAGTGCGACCAGTTCGCCCATCGAATTGACCGGCAACACCTTCGGCACCGTGATGCCGATGACGGTGTTGGACACCCGGGCGATCGGGGCAAGGTCCTCGGGCTTGTACGGCCGGTTCTCGTGCGTCCACGGATGCGCGATGAAAGACGACGTCGGCGACAGCAGAAGGATGTGGTCATCCTTGGCGCTGACGAAGGCGTTGATCGCAACGATGCCGTCGCCGCCGGGCTTGTTCTCGATCACGACCGGCTGACCCCATTTTTTTGTGAGCCGATCCGCCAGGAGCCGCCCGCCAATGTCGGTGCCACTGCCCGGCCCAAGCGTCAGGATGAAGCGAACATTTCGCGTCGGCCAGCTCTGCGCCGATGACGGCTTGGCCGCGATCAGCGGAACGAGAAAGAAAGCGAGCAGAAACGCTGACAAGACGCGGCGCATAGGTTCCTCCGGAATTTCGATTGCGGCGGAGAATAGTGTTTTGCGTCCGGCTCGGGAATAGCGGCGAAATGCCATGCTGTCGCACGACTGAGCCTTGCGCCGGCCCGCATTGACATTGGCTCGGCTGGCCCGAAGGATGCCGCCCGCAGTTCTTGGAGCATATGGGGAGTGAAATGGATAAGAAACCAGTCCGACGCATCGTCACCGGCCATGACGCGGATGGCAAAGCGGTGGTCCTGATCGACGCACCGACGCCCTACGTCAACCAGCGCGGCGAGGGCAATGTCACGCAACTACTCTGGATCACCAACGAATTGCCGGTCGATCTATCGCACTCACGCGACCAGGCTGCCCAGAAGACCGGCGTGCCGCCGCCCAAGAGCGGCTCGATCTGCCGCATCGTCGATTTCGCACCGATCAAGGGCGAGCTACCGCATGGCGTCGATCACAATTCCATCCTCCAGCAGATGGGGATCGACCCGGCGACGCAGGGCTTTCAGCGCCATCTCTACACCCACCGCACGCGCTCGATCGACTACGCCATCGTCATGGACGGCGAGATCGACATGCTGCTCGACGACACCGAGGTGCATTGCAAGGCCGGCGATGTTCTGGTGCAGCAAGGCACCAACCATGCGTGGGTGAACAAGTCGGGCAAGCCATGCCGCATCTGCTTCGTGCTGATCGACTCGCACGACCCGCCGGCGTGGAAGAAGGGCTGGAAGCCGAAGAAATAGATTCGGCGGGCGTTACCAACGTCATTGCAACCACTCAGTCGTGATCGCCGGGCTTGACCCGGCGATCAAACTTTTTCGCGAAAAAGAAATGGCATGACGGTGGAGTGTGCGACACCCCCCTACTCCGCCTTCCAGGGAATGACTTTGCGCTCGATCTCCCGCAGGCACACGGTTGCGATCAGACCGAGTACGCCCACGGTGACGATGCCGACGAACATGATGTCGACCTGGAGAAGCTCCCAGGAGTTCCAGATCAGGTAACCGATACCGGCCTTGGTGGCGACAAACTCGGCCGCAACCAGCACGATAAACGACACTGCAAGCGAAATGCGAAGGCCTGCGAAGATCATTGGCAGCGCGCCGAAGAACACGATGCGCCGGAAGATCACTGACTGGCTGGCGCCGTAGTTCTTCGCCACGTCCCAGTAGATTTTTTCGATATTGGCCGCGCCCACATAGGTGTTCACCACCACCGGGAAGAACACCGCGATGACCACGAGGGCAATCTTGGAGGCGTCGCCAAAGCCGAACGCGAGCAGCAAGAGCGGCATCAGCGCGATCTTCGGAATCGGAAACAGGCTCGCGATCAGCGGATCGAAGAAGATGCGGACCGGGCGGAACATCGCCATCAGCAATCCCACCGCGATGCCGGGAATGCTGCCGAGGCAAAAACCTACGAACACGCGGTAGAGCGTCACGAGGGTGTGGTGCGCGAGATCGCCGTTCGCCACCATCTCCCAGTAGCGCCACGCGATGTCGCTCGGAGCCGGCACGAAGCGGCGGTCGCCGATGCCGGCCATCAGCAGCACCTGCCAGAGCACGATCAGTCCGATCGGCGAGATGAAATAGAGCAACCGCTCTTGCGACTTGTTGGAGATTCCGCTCACAGCTCCATCTCCGCACGCGCCCGCGTCACCTCTTCCTCCAGCACGCGCCAGATGTCGAGCTTGAGCTTGCCGAATTCCGGTGAAGCTGAAAGCTGCATCAGGTCGCGCGGATGGGGGAACGGCACGTCGATGATCCGCTTGATGCGTCCAGGCTGCGCGGTCATGATGACGGTGCGGTCCCCCATCAGGAGGGCTTCCTCGATCGAGTGCGTCACATAGATCACGGTCTTGCCGGTCTGCTCCCACAGCCGCACCAACTCCCCTTGCAGGATGACGCGGTTCTGCGCGTCGAGCGCGGCGAACGGTTCGTCCATCAGCAGCATGCCGGGGTCAGTGACGAAAGCACGCGCGATGGCGCTGCGCTGCCGCATGCCGCCGGAAAGCTGGTGCGGGTAGTGGTTACGGAATTTGGTGAGGCCGACGAGCTTGAGCGCCGCCTCGACGCGGCGATCGGCCTCCTCGCGCGGCACACCGCGAGTGTCTAGGCCAAAGCGCACGTTCTTCTCGACGCTCATCCAGGGAAACAGCCCGCTGTCCTGGAACACCATGGCGTTCTCGACCGCCCAGCCGGCAGCGTCGACCTTGATGGTGCCGGAGGTCTGGCGGTCGAGCCCCGCGAGGATGCGCAAGAGCGTCGATTTCCCGCAACCGCTCGGGCCGACGATGCAGAGGAACTCGCCCGGCGCAACGCGCAGGTCGACATGATCGATGGCGACGACGCTGCCTTGATCGCTGAGGTATTCGCGGCGCAGCCCCGCGATCTCGACCGCCGCGCCGCGCCGCGCGACGGCCATCAGGCGTCTCCGGCCCGGCGCGGCATCACTCCCGGCAGCCCGGCAGCTTGCTGTCCTTGTTCTGCAGTTCGAACGGTCCGAGCTTCTGGATGGCGTAGTCGATGTAGGTCGAATTGACGAGGCGCGACGCCGGAAACTCCTTGTTCGACATCTTGTTTTCCACGTACCACTTGTTGATGTCGGTCATGCTGGCGACGTTGATCTTGCCGTTCGGGCTGCGCGCCGGCCAGGGGTACTTTTCCAGAAGCTCGCGACTCGGCGCAGTCTTGGTGTTGACGAGCTCGTCGATGATCTCCTGGCGGTTCGAGGCGCCGTGATAGGCCTGGCAATACATCCGCGCGCCGCGCAGCCACGCCGTCATGTAGCGGCGGACCAGATCCGGGTTCGCTTTCACCCAGTCGCTGTTGGCCATGATGACGGCGATCGTCATCGGCTGTGGCTGCACCAGCGCATCAACATCGGCGAACGGGATCGCGATCCCCTGCGTCTCGAGATTCCATGTGAATGGCGGGATCAGCAGCGCCGCATCGATCGCCTTGTTCTTGAGCGCGATGCCCATCTGAGTGAACGGCAGGATTTTGAGGTCAACGTCGGTGAGCTTGAGGCCTTCGCGCTCCAGCATCTTTCCGGTTTCGTAGGTCGAGACCGAGCCCTGGCCGTTGCTCGCCACTGGCCGGCCCTTAAGGTCCTTCAGGCGCTTCACCGTGTCCTTAAGCTCAGGACGGATCATCAGGTTGTGGCCGATCGGCGTCGAGACACGGTCGGACAGGATGGTGATCGGCAGGTCCTTCTCCAGCGCATTAAAGATGCCAGCGGAGATACCGCCCGCCACGATCTGAAGTTGGTTCTGCGCCAGCAGTGCGATCACGTTGGCGGTGGATTCGATGTCGTCCCATTCGAGCTTGATGCCGGCTTCCTTGAAGTAGCCGTGCTTGAGCGCCATCAGTTCGGCAGCGTTGGAGGTCGAGCGCGCGATACCGACCTTGACGGTCTGCTCCTGCGCGCCGGCGGCGGTGCTACTGGCAGCGCCCAAGGCGGCCACCAGAATCCAGGGCAACACCCTCATGGTCATTCCTCCACAAAAGCGATTGTTGGCTCGGCTTATTTGCCTGATTTGATGAAGTAGCGCCCTTCTCCATCGCGGTCGAGCGCCAGCTTGTCGCGCAGGCTGCCCAACGTGCGGACCACCTCGCGGCCGTCGCGGCTGCCCACCGCGCTCATAAGCTCCTCGAAGAATTTTGGTCCGTCGTTCAGGGCGGCCTCGACCGAGGCGAACCGCTTGCCGGCGAATTTGGGTGGCGCCGGCACACGGGTCTCGAGCCGGTCGCCCTGACCAAAGGGCCAGGTCAGGTCGTAGCCCGCCTTGGCGCCGATCCGGCTGCCCGGCGGCAGCGAGGGATCGAGCGGCAAGGTGCGCATACCACTCATCACGATCAGGTCGCGGTCGGGCTGGAAGCGTGTCGCCATTGCCCAGTCCATCTGCTCATCCGAGAAGATGTCGACATCGGGATCGACCACATAGACGTTCTTGCAATTGGCCAGCGCGCCCATGCAGGCGCTGATGGCGTTGCGCGCCTCGCCCGGCACGCGCTGGCGGAGCGCGACGCGGACGTTGAACGCGCCGCCGCTCGACGTCGTGGCATAGACCGCGACCGGCTCGCGCACCGCTACTTCGAGCGCGCGCCAGATCGCGACTTCGGTGCGAAGCGCCGAAAGCTGCGCGGTGTCGGTGCGGCCGAGCGTCTTGCCGCCGATGGTCGAGGTTTGGAACAGCGCGTCGTTGCGGCGGGTGATGACGGTAAGATGGAATACCGGGTTGCGCTTGACCTCGCCGTAGTAGCCGAGGAATTCGCCGTATGGTCCCTCCGGCTCGCGATGTCCTTTCTCGTCGAAATAGCCTTCGAGCACGTATTCGGCGTCGGCCGGCACGCGGATGTCATTGGTGATGCATTTGACGACGGCGAGCGGCGCGTCGCGCAGCATGGCGACAATGCCGAGCTCGTCGATCGGCAACCGCATCACGCCGGCGACATGATCGATCGGATGCGCGCCGACCACGAAGCTGACCGGCGTGGGCTTGCCGGCCGCGGCGTTGGCCTCGTAGATCGCCTTGAGATCGCTTGGCGCCACCAGATCGACGCCGGTTTCGGTCTGCGAGCGCAGCATCAGGCGGCGGAGGCCGACGTTGGTGAATCCGGTCTTGGGATCGACGACGTAATCGATCGATGCTGAGATATAGGGACCGCCATCGGCGCCGTGCTGCAGATGCACGGGGAGCTTGGTCACATCAGCGTCGGCGCCGGTCAGCACCACCGCCTGGCATGGCGCCTCGGCGCGCGAGACCTCGAAAATCTCCGGCTTGTTGCGCAGCCGCCGCTGCACTTCCTTCAGCAGTTCGTTCGGCTTGACCCCGAACGCCGCGGCAATCCGGGCGCGGCCGCCCATGACGTTGCCGACGAGTTCTGCCTTCTCGGGGCCGGCAGCACGAAACAGCACCGCCTTCTGGTTGCCCTCCATCACCTCGGCGATCCCGGCGAGATCGATCGGTTCGCTCCGGGTGTCCAATTCATCCACGCCGGCGAGAGTTTCGATGAAGCGGCGCAACCGGAAGCGATCGAAGTCCACCGCATTCGGCCGCAGGTTCGCTGCGGTTTTTTCGACGACATTCATCAGCGTTCTCCCTGATCCGAACTATAGAGGTTTCTGCCGCACGGCCAACCGGTTGCGCTGGAAACGATCAAGCCCGTTCGATAGGCTCCCGCACGCTCGACCACAAGAGAGAATCCAGGATCATGGATCGGACACCGCGAGCCGAGGGCGGCCCCTACATCGGACGCGCTATGCCGCGCTTCGAGGACCTGCGCCTCGTGCGCGGCGCAGGAAAGTACTCCGACGATATCTCGATGCCGGGACAGGCGATCGCGGTGTTCGTGCGTTCGCCGCACGCGCACGCCAAGATCAAGCGGATCGACAGCGGGGCTGCGCGAAAGATACCGGGCGTGGTCGCCGTGCTGACCGGCGCGGACTATGCCGCCGACGGCCTCAAGGGGGCGATACAGAGAGCCAACCCGGCCGGCGCGATCGACATCAAGGTGAGGGCCTTCGCACCGGAAAAGCGGCCGGTCCTCGAAGAACAGCAGTATCCGCTCATAACCGACCGTGCACGTTATCCGGGCGAAGCCGTTGCCATGGTGGTGGCGGAAAACGTGTTCGCCGCGCGCAACGCGGCCGAAGTGGTCGAAATCGAATACGACGTGCTGCCCGCCGTGACGGATGTACGCAACGCCACCGGCGCCGAGCCGATCTGGCCCGTCACCTGCCCGGACAATGTCGCGCTCGACCAGGACTTCGGCGATGCTGCGGCGGTACGCGCGGTGTTCGAAACGGCCGATCTGGTCGTCGAGCAGACCTTCGTCAATCAACGCATCGTCAACTGCCAGATGGAGCCGCGCTCGGGCGTCGCGTCCTATGATGCGACGGCGGATTCCTACACACTCATTTCGGGCAACCAGGGTGTGCACGCGCCGCGCATGGTGCTGGCGGAAGCCTTCGGTCTGCCGCTGGAAAAGGTCCGCTTCGTCTGCCCCGACGTCGGCGGGGGCTTCGGGCTTCGCAACAATCTCTATCCCGAGCAGGCCGCGATCCTGTGGGCGGCCAAGCGCGTCGGCCGTCCGGTGAAATGGACCAACGACCGTTCGGAATCCTTCCTTACCGACTATGCGGGGCGCGATTTGGTGACGACGGCACGGCTCGCGCTGACGAGCAACGGCCGCATCACGGCCTACCACGTCGATCACATCGGCACCTGCGGCGGGCAGACGGTGACCTATGTGCCGCTGAGCAACGCCTATCGCGTCGCCACCACAGTCTACGACATCCCGCTGATGCACATGCGCTGCCGGTCGGTGATGACCAACACCGTGCCGACCGCGCCGTTTCGCGGCGCCGGACGGCCCGAGGCGACCCTGGTCCTGGAGCGGCTGATCGATCTGGCCGCGGAGCGACTTGGCATGGACCGGCTGCGCATCCGCCAGAAGAACGTCATCCCGAAGAAGAAGCTGCCCTATCGCACAGCGAGCGGGCTGCTTTACGACAGCGGCGACTTCGCCGGCAACATGTCGCGCATGATCGAGGTGGCCGACTGGAAGGGTTTTGCCGCGCGCAGACGCGAATCGAAGAAGCGCGGCAAGCTGCGCGGCATTGGCATCTCCAACTACCTCGAAACGCCGGTCGGTATTCCGCACGAACGCGTCGAAGTCACGGTGCTAGGCTCCGGCAAGGTCGAGCTTGCGGTCGGCACACAATCGACCGGCCAGGGCCACGAGACGAGCTTCGCCCAGGTGATGGCCGATCTTCTGGGTGTCCATCCCGAGGACATCGTGTTCATCGGCGGCGACACGGCGAAGATTCCATCCGGCAGCGGCACGCATTCTGACCGCTCGATGCGGCTCGGCGGCACCTTGATGTTTCAGGCGTCGGGCGAGGTGGTGGCGCAGGCCAAGGCCGTCGCGGCAGAAATCCTCGATGTTGCCCGGGCTGAGATCAATTTCACCGACGGACTGTTCGTCACCCCGAACAGCAACCGACGGCTGACGATCTACGACGTGGCACAGGCGATGGATGACAACCCCGCGCTCGCCGCCGGCAAGAAGCTGCAATCCAAAGTGACGTTCACGGGCCGCATTCCCGCCTACCCAACCGGCTGCGCGATCTGCGAGGTCGAGATCGATCCCGACACTGGCGCGATCAGCATTCCGCGCTATGGCTCGATCGACGATGCCGGCCAGGCGATCAACCCACTTATCCTGCATGGCCAGGTGCACGGCGGCATCGTGCAGGGCCTCGGCCAGGCGCTGGTGGAAGACGTACGCTATGACGAGAGTGGCCAGGTCTTGTCCGGCAGTTTCATGGACTACGGCATCCCGCGCGCGCACTTGGTGCCGTCGTTCGACATCGCGCTTACCGAGGATGCGACGCACGGCAATCCGCTGCGCGTGAAAGGCGGCGGCGAGGCCGGCATCACGCCGGCGCTGGCGGTGGTGATGAACGCCATCATGGATGCGCTGAAGGACTTCGGCGTCGAGCACATGGACATGCCGGCGACGCCGCATCGCATCTGGAGTACGATTCAGGCGGCCAAAGCGGCGAAGGGGCCAAACGCGTGAAGCAGCGGGATTTCATCGGAGCGATCGGGGCCGCCGCAGCTTGGCCATTGGCCGCGCATGCGCAGACATCGCCCGACCACGTTCGAACTGCTGATCAATCAGAAGACCGCAAAGGCTCTCGGCCTGGAATTTTCGCAAGCGATCCTGCTGCGCGCCGATGAAGTGATCGAGTGACCCGCTCGCCGCGCTTGACCCCGCGGGACGCTCGGCGGGATAATCGACGCAATAGCGGAGGCTCACCATGAACATCCAGATCGGCCACGACGCCGCGCTCGTCGAGAGCAAGAAGCGGCTCATCACCGGGACATATCTGCGCAACGCATGGTATTGCGCGGGATGGTCCGAGACCCTCGGCGACAATGCCGTGCTTGGCATCACGATCCTGAAGGAGCCGGTGGTCGTCTACCGCCAAGGCAATGGTGAGGTCGCGGCGCTCGAGGATCGCTGCGCGCACCGCTTCGCGCCGCTTAGCATGGGCGCGGTCATCGGCGGCAATCGCATCCGGTGCCCCTATCACGGCCTTGAATACGACAAGACCGGCGCCTGCGTGCTTCAGCCGCACGGCAACAAGAACATTCCGTCGCGGGCGAAGGTGAAAAGCTACCCGGTGGTCGAGAAGCACAAGGCGATCTGGGTCTGGATGGGCGACCAGACCGCCGACCCGGCCAAGGTTCCCGATTTCGGCGTCATGGACAACGTCCCCGCGCTGCATACAACCAAGCTCGATAAGATCATGGTCAAGGCAAACTACGAGCTCGTCGTCGACAATCTGCTCGATCTCTCCCACACCTCGTACCTGCACGCGGGCATCCTGGGCAACGCCGACACGGTGGAAAGCGAAATCACCGTCGAGCACGACGCCAACGACATCGTCGTCGGGCGTCACGCGACCAACGCCGAGCCGCCCGGGATGAACAAGCTGATGTGGCCGCAGTCGCCGCCGCGGGTAGACAAGATCACCAGCATCCGCTGGATGGCACCGTCGACCTTGCGCCTGATTACCGGTATTTGTGCGATTGGGGAGAAGGCCGAGACGGGTACCGGCTATCACGCCGTCCACATCCTCACCCCCGAAACCGACCGCACCACGCACTACTTCTTCACCGCGGTCCGCTACAACGTGAAGACCACCGATGAGGCGCTCAATCGCGAAATCCAGGACAAGATCGGCAAGATGCGCCGCTTCGCCTTCGAGGAGCAGGACGCGCCGGTGATCGAGGCGCAGCAGCGGATCATCGATGAGGCGCAGAAGGCGGTGGACCCGCTGACCCTCGCGATCGACATTGGCCCGGTGCGCTACAAGCACATCCTGAAAAAGCTGATCGCGGCCGAGCAAGCGTCCTAGCCTCGGCCTGGAACCCGCGACTTCCGTGTTGAAAAGCCCCCTCGCCGCCCTAGATGACAGGCGGTCGAACGATTATTGTCGCCGTTTCTTTTTCGTACACAGGAAGACCCCGTGGACGCCCCAACGGCCGGACACCCCAAAGCCCTTTCACTCGGTGCGCTCGTCACCGAGGGTAAGACCAAGAAAATATTCCGCATCAACGGCTCTGATCTCGTCGCGGTGGTCGCAAAGGACGACATCACCGCGGGCGACGGCGCCAAGCATGACGTGATCCCGGACAAGGGCCGGCTTGCCACCGCCACCACCTGCAACGTGTTCCGTCTGCTCAAGGCCTGCGGCCTGCCGGTGGCCTTCGAAGAGCAGAACAGCGCGACCTCGTTCATCGCCCCGCCCTGCACCATGCTGCCCTATGAGGTGGTGGTACGCCGCGAGGCGCACGGCTCGGCGCTCAAGCGCAGCCCGCATTTCGCCAAGGGTCAATTGTTCCCGAAGCTGCTGGTCGAGTTCTATCTCAAGACCAAGGACAAGAACTGGAAGGGCAAGCCGCTCGTCGCCGACGATCCGTTGATGCAATACGAGGACGGCGGCGCGCAGATCAAGCTGTTCAACCCGGCAAAGCCCATCCTCGGCTCGGAGCCGTTCCTGGTGCTGCAGCCCGCGGATGTCTTCTCGCGTCCCGAGGAATACAAATCCTTCCCGGAGATGCGGCGTATCGCGCGGCACGCCTTCCTCGCGCTGGAGCGGGCGTGGTCGCTCGAAGGCGGCACACTGGTCGATTTCAAGGTCGAGTTCGGCTTTGATCCGAAGGGCAACCTCTTGCTCGCCGACGTCATCGACAATGATTCATGGCGGGTGCTGGAGAACGGCGCCTACATCGACAAGCAGGTCTATCGCGACGGCGGTACGCTCGACACGGTGGCGGCGAAATACAAGCAGGTCGCCGAGACCACCGGCCATTTCCGCATCCCCCGCCAGCGCATCATCTTGTGGCGCGGCTCGGAGAGCGACAAGACCGAGGCGTTCTCCGAGGCACTCGGCGACTTGAAGGACCTGATGACGGTTGTGACGTGCTCCATTCACAAGGAGCCTGTCGCTGGCGCGGGCATCCTCAACCGGATGATCCAGGAGGTGCCGGACTCGGTCGTGATCGCCTTCATCGGCCGCTCGAACGGCGCAGGGCCGGTACTGTCGGCGCAGTCGACCATTCCGGTCATCACGGTGCCGGCGAGCGCCAAGGAATTTCCCGATGACGTCTGGTCGTCGTTGCGTGCGCCGAGCAAGGTGCCTGTGATGACGGTGCTGGAGCCCTCCAACGCGGTGCTGGCCGCGCTGCAGATCCTCTCGGCCCGCAACCCGCGCGTCTATGCACGCGTGCGCGGCGAGATCGAGAACCGCATGGTCAACACGCTCACGCTCTGAGCGTGCGGAACGGACTATAGCCTTCCTGCCCCGATCTGATCGGTCTCGCGGACGAACGCCGCTGGGCGTTCGAGCGCGGACAGCGCCGCTGCAAATTCCGCCTGGGCACGATCGGAGTTGAGCACGGGCGCAGTCATACGCACGAACTTCGCCTGCAAATCAGCTTCGTTGAACGGCCGCACCGGATCGCCCGGCACATGGGTGACGGTGCGCTCGCGCCGCCCTGCCGCCATCACCGTGACATGCGCGGGCCAACTCTGCGGATAACCGGCGGCAAGAAGGCCGTCCTCGGCCCGGACCTGGATGCGCCCCATGAAGGCCGACAGCGCGGCCGGGATTGGCCCGGCAGGCGCGCTCAAGCCATAGGCCAAGTCCGGCGCCAACGCCGCCACTGCCATCTGGTACTGCACGCTGGTCAGATGCGAGAAGCGATCACCCGCGGTGACGCCGTGATCGATCATCTTCAGATGCGGCGGCAGCACCGCGACACCGATCCGCGCGATAGACTGGGGCTCGACACCTTCCGCCAGCAGTTCCTTCAACGCCTGCGTCGCCGCCATGGTCTGGCGCGCCGCGCACCATGGCTTGAACGAGGTCTGGCTCAACGCCAGTCCACCCAGGCCGCCGCCCAATAGTGCCGCGTTCGGCGCGATGCCGAAAATGTTCTTGAGGAAATCGCCGTCGGCGATCTTCACGTCGGAAGTGAAGCCCGCCCCCGCCGCCAGCGCCGCTTGCAGGCCGCGGCCGCCGGCGTGCCCCACGACGAGCCAGCGCGCCGTGCTGGGCGCCGTGTGATGGCCGGTTCCCGGCGCTGACATGATCAGCGCAGTGGCGAGCGCATGCGCCGCCTGCGTCTCGTCGAGCTTGAGCAGGCGCGCCGCGACCGCGGCAGTCCCGAACGGCGCCGTGAAATAAGTGGGCCAGATGCCACGATACAGAACGCTCGGCCCGTCGATCGCCACGCCGAGCCGGATCATCGCCTCGTAGCCCACAACGATCGCCGCCGCGACATCGTCAGGCGCGGCGTCCGGCAAGGAGGCGGCGATGGTCAGCGCGGCTGGGATGACGATCGCGCCGGGCGTAACCATCGCGCCGAGGTGGATGTCGTCGATCTCGCTCAGGCGGGCCAGCGCCACATTAATCGCCAAGCGGTCGGCGAGCGCGTCGGCTTCCTTGCGAAACGCAAGTAATAGGCGGCCCTCTGCCGTCCCGCGAGCGGCGATCCAGGCGCCGATCGTGTCGGCTGTGTGCAGCCGCACGTCCGCGCAGGCGCGCTCGTCAGGCCGATAGGTGGCGACGAAGGCGCCGAGCTGTTCGAGGGCTGTCATCCGCGCCGAACCTATCGGCAATCCGATAGCCGCTCAATGCTGACGAAAGTCGCCGCGCGGATTTATGGAAAGACGATGGCGAATGGCTCGGCTGCAAGCCACGCCATCGTGTCGCCGGCCGGTGTGTCGCCAGCCGAACGTGTCACCGGCCAGCAGCGTGTCACCCCGCTCGGGGATGGACGAAACAACGTCTGTTTCGTCCGGCGTAGACCAATCCATGTCCAATCGGGCTCGGATCGCCTCCACCGGCAGCGCGCCTTGACCGGCTGAGTTGGCGGCGCCGCCGCATACGGCGCTTGTTTCGGTCGCTGCAGCCTCGCTCACCAGCAAAGGCTGACGGGGCTCATCACGATCCTGCCGCAAGATCGTGTCGGCCGGAATCGCGATCATCTTTTCAGTGCCGTTACCTTGCATGATGGCGATCTGGGTGCCGGCGACTTGCATCTCTCTGCCGCCTGCGCTGACCAAGATCGGCGCGCCGGAGTAGCCCTTCACGCCGCGGCAGGTGTGCAGCAAGAGCCTTCCGGCGGAGATTTTCTCGCGCAGCTCGCAATCGCGATCCGCGGTCATGGCAAAGGCCCGATCCTGCGGATAACCCACGAGCACCGCCTTGGTCCCGCTCGGCGTGAGTTGGCGGCGCAGCCGCAGCGGCTCGATATCCGCCGGCAGGCTTTCGTCACGGTCAGCACCGCCCAGTCGGAATCAGAGCTTTGAGTATAGCGCAGCGGATCGAAGCTGGGGCCGATCTCGTAGCTGACGATGCGCGCGTGGACGGAATAGCGTCCGGTCCGATAACCCACCAGAAAGTGCAGCGCCTCCGCCGGAATGAAGCGCCGGGTGCGTTCGTTGAACAGGCAATGCGCCGCGGTCAGGATCTTGTCGCGCGAGATCACCACGCCGCTGCAGAAGCCGCCGGTTTCGTTAAAGAGCTTACCGACCGAGGACCACGGATAGCGCTGTTCATCGACGGCTTCGCGATGCAGATCCAATGGCCCGATTGTGGCGCCGCCTGCAGCGGTCAGCATCGAAATGCTGACCGCTGCAAAAAGAAGCAGCCCGCGTGAACGCGCGCCGAACATCAACGACTCCCCATGCGCCTTTTGTTTTCATTGGCGCTTGATGAGCGTGATGATCTCACGTTCGGCTTGAGGTTCCGTTGAGGAACAAGCTTCAGGCTTCCTTGACGAACGCGCTTACGAAGACGTTGATAAGCAGGCTTGCGGATTCATTGACAAACAGGCTTGCGCAGCCGTTAACGAACGCATTCACTCAGCCCGCTTTGCAGAGGAAACGACATGAGCGGCTCCAATATCGGCGTGATCGGCGCGGGCCTGATGGGCCACGGCATCGCCTACCTGCTGGCAGCGGCCGGCCACACGGTTCGCATCTACGATCCGTCAACCCAATGGCGAGAATCGTTGAGCGAGCGCCTGGAAAGCGCCCGCGCGCTGTTGGGCGGCGATCCCGCCCTGCTCGGCCGTATTTCCGCGCATGACCAATTGCCTCCGGCCATGCAGGACGTGGCCTTCGTGTTCGAAGCCGCGCCGGAAAAGCTGCCGCTCAAGCAGCAGCTTTTCGGCGAGCTGGAGCGCCTGACCGCGCCTGACACCATCCTCGCCAGCAACAGCTCGGCCATCCCCTCGACGCAGATCGGCGAAAAGCTCAAGCACCGCGAGCGCGTGGTCGGCACGCATTTCTGGAATCCGCCGCATCTGGTGCCGCTCGTCGAGGTGACGCAGAACGAGAAGACCAGCGACACGACAATCGTCAGGACCATGGCGCTGTTGCGTGACGCCGGCCGCAATCCCGTGCATGTGAAGAAGGACATCCCGGGCTTTGTCGGCAACCGGCTGCAGCACGCACTCAAGCGCGAGGCGATCGCGCTGATCGCGTCAGGTGTCTGCGACGCAGAAACCATCGACGAGGTGGTCAAGACCGGCTTTGGCGCGCGGATGGCGGTGCTGGGCCCGATGGAGCAGACCGACCTGGTCGGCGTCGACCTGACGCTCGACATCCAGAACGTGCTGCTGGCCGACCTTGATCGTTCGACCGAGCCGACGCAATTCATCAAGGATAAGGTCGCGGCGGGCAAGCTTGGCATGCGCACCGGCGAAGGCATGCGCAAATGGACGCCGCAATCCGCCGACGCGGTGCGCCTGCGCCTGCGGAATTTCCTGGCCGAGCAGGCCAAAGCCGCGCGGAAATAGGATCGGATCGCCACGTGCTGGGAGCCCTGTTCGCGATCCTGTCGGCGGCGGCGTTCGCGCTCAACAACGCCACGGCGCGTCGTGGCGTCGTCAGCGGTACGCCGATCCAGGCGATGGCTGTCACCGTGCCGCTCGGCGTGATCTGCTTTCTGCCGCTGGCATTCCTCACCGGCGAGTTGTTCCGGCTACCGCAATTTCCTCCCGCCGCAATCGGCTGGATGGCGTGCCTCGGCGTGGTGCATTTCGTGATCGGCCGCTACTGCAACTTCCGGGCAAATTCGGTGGCGGGCGTCAACCTGACCGCGCCGGTGGTCCAGCTTCAGATCCTGGTCACGATGGTGCTGGCGGTGATCGTGCTACACGAGCCGTGCACCGCCCTGCAGATGATCGGCGGCTTACTTATCGTTGCCGGTTCCATCATCACGCAACGCGCCCCAGCCCGGACCGCCGCACCCGTGGTCGATACCAGTAACCCGGCCGTGCCGGTGTTCGTGCCGCGCTATCTCGCGGGATACCTGTTCGCCTCGCTGGCTGCGGCCTGCTACGGCAGCACGCCGGCCATGGCGCGCTTCGCACTGGAGCACACCGGGCCCTTGACCGGCATTCTTGGCGGGCTGCTCTCCTATGTCGCGGCGACAGCGGTCGTGTCGCTGACGCTGCTGTCGGCGCAGGTCCGACGCAATGTCCTGGCACTCGGCCGGGACAATGCTCGCTGGTTTGCATTGTCCGGCGTATTCGTGGCGGCGGCGCAGGGCTTTTTCTTCGCGGCGGTGGCAGTAGCGCCGGTCATGCTGGTGATGCCTCTGCTGCAATTCTCGCTGGCGTTCCGGATGCTATTCTCGACCTGGCTCAGTCCCACCCACGAGGTGGTCGGGCCGCTGGTACTGGCCGGCGTCGTCATCTCGGTGGTGGGCGCGCTGATGGTGTCGATCGATACCACATTGATCGTCGAATTTCTGGCGCTGCCTGACACGTTCGCCCGCGTGCTGCTGTGGCGGGTATGAACCGATGACATCATCCGAAACCCCAACTACGGTCGATGTTGTGGTCGTCGGCGCCGGCGCCGGCGGCATGACCGCCGCGCTGGTCTGCGCGTTGCAGGGTCTGAGCGTTCTGCTGTGCGAGAAGTCCGGCATGGTCGGCGGCACCACGGCGACCTCGGCCGGCACGATCTGGGTGCCTGGAACGCGGCAGGCGCGCGAAGCCGGGTTCAAGGACACGATCGCCGACGCGCGCCGCTATCTCGACGCGATCATCGGCGTGACGGACGGCCGCCGCGAGATCTATCTCAACACCGCGCCAGAAGTGGTCGAGTATCTCGGCCGAAACAGCGAGGTGAAGTTTTCCATCTACGCTAAACACCCAGATTATCTGGCCAACCGGCCAGGCTCGACCATCGCCGGCCGGCCGCTGGCGCCGCTGCCGTTCGACGGCCAGCTGTTGGGCGCGGATTTCGCTCTGCTGCGGCCGCCGATCGGCGAATTCATGGCGCTCGGCGGCATGATGATCGGCCGCGACGACATCGAACCGCTGACGCGTCCGTTCGGGTCGCTCACGTCGTTTCGCAAGGCGGCGGCGCTGGTGTGGAGACAAGCGACGGACCGGCTGCGGCATCGGCGCGGCACGCGGCTATTGATGGGCAATGCGCTCGCAGCGCGGTTGTTCTACAGCCTGCGGCGCAAAGCAGTGCCGGTGTGGCTGAACGCGCCGTTGCAGGAGCTGACGATCGACGGTGGCCGCGTCAGCGGCGCGGTCGTGATGGTGGACAGCAAACCGCGCCGCATCGCCGTGCGGCGCGGCGTGATCCTTGCGACCGGAGGATTTGGCGGCAGCGTCGAGCGGATGAACGACTACGTTTCGCCGAAGGTTGCCCATGCGGCTGCTTTCGCCGGTGCCGAAGGCGACGGGATGCGGCTCGCACGCGCCGCGGGTGCGGCCATCGAGGACGATCACGAGTTGCCCGTGTTCTGGACTCCCGTGTCGGAGACGCATTGGCTGAAGGGCGGGCGCGGCGCCTATCCGCATCTCGCGCTCGACCGCTCCAAACCCGGATTGATCGCGGTCAACGCCGCCGGACGGCGGTTCGTCGATGAAGCTGTGTCGTACCACGAGTTCGTTCTGGGCATGCACCGCTCGCACCAGACCGTGCCGACCATTCCGGCTTGGCTCATCTGCGACCATGCGTTCATCGAAAAATACGGCCTCGGCCGCATTCCACCCGGGCGCCGCCGCTTCCGCTGGGCGGTAACGAACGGCTACGTGACCGAAGCCGACACGATTGATGCGCTGGCCGCGAAAATCGGCGTCGATGCCACGGGCTTGCGCGCTTCGGTCGAGCAGAACAACCGCTTTGCGCAAACCGGCGACGATGAAGCGTTCGGCAAGGGCTCGACCGAGTTCGACCGCAACAATGGCGATCCGGGTCACGGGCCCAACCCGTGCATCGGCCCGATCGCAGCCCCACCCTATTACGCGATGGCAGTTTATCCGAGCACGCTGGGCAGCAGCGTCGGATTGAAGGCCGACGCCGATGGCCGCGTGCTCGACGCCAACGCCAACCCGATTCCCGGTCTCTACGCCTGCGGCAACGACATGGCGTCGATCATGCGGGGCACCTATCCGGGACCGGGCATCACGCTCGGACCCGCGCTGGTGTTCGGCTATCGGGCAGCAATGTCGATTGCTACTTCGTCGTGAGCACGTAGCGGCCGCTGTCGTTCCGCGACAGCCTGTCGACCGCATAAAGCCCGTCGAGCTCGCGCACAATCTCGCGGCCGTCGCGGGAGCCGGCAGCGATCATCAGTTCAAGGAAGCTCGCGGGACCTGCGGCAAGCGTATCGGCCACTGATTTTCTCCCGTTCCCCTTGCCATTGGCTTTCGGCATCACTGGTGCGGTCGGAACGCCCCATTCCAGGGAATTGCGCTTGCCGAACGGGATGGTGCAATCAAAGCCGATCTTGGCGCCGGTGCGTTGTCCGCCGAGCGAGGGGTCGAGCGGGACCACGCGAAAGCCCGAGCCCTGAATTGTGTCGCGATCGCCCTGGTAGCGCGTCGCCAATGCCCAGTCGCATTGCTCATCAGAAAACACGTCGATGTCGTCGTCGAACACGAAAACCTGCTTGGCTTCGGCCATGCTGCCGAACACCGCGGCGATGGCATTGCGCGCCTCGCCCGGTACGCGCTGACGGATCGAGACGCGGACATTGTACATGCCGCCGCTCGACGGCGTCGCAAAACACGCGACCGGCTCGCGCACCGCGGTGACGAGGCCGGCCCAGGCGGCGGACTTTGTCTTCACCGTGGTGAGCTGCGCCGTATCGGTGCGCCCGAGCTGCTTGCCGCCGATGGTGACGGTCTGGAACAGTGCGTCCTTGCGGTGCGTGATCGCTGTGAGGTGAAACACCGGATTCTTCTTCACCACGCCGTAATACCCGACGTATTCGCCATAGGGCCCTTCCGGCTCGGCGTGGCCCTTGGGATCGAGATAGCCCTCCAGCACGTATTCGGCATCGGCCGGCACGTAGATGTCGCTGGTGACGCATTTGACGATCGGCACCGGCGCGCCGCGCAACGCGCCCAGCACCTCGAGCTCGTCCATCGGCGGATTCATGCAGACCGCGGCCATGAAATCGCAAGGGTTCGAGCCGACCACATAGGCGACCGGTGTCTTCTCGCCCTTCGCCACCGCTTCGAGAAAGATCGCGCGCGCGTCGCTCGGGGCGATCATGTCGATGCCAGCGGTGCGCGGGCCGCGCAGCATGATGCGGCGACAGCCGATGTTGGTGTGGCCGGAATCGCGGAACTGCATGACATCGAGGCCGGCGGAGATATAGGGAGCGCCGTCCTCACCGTGCTGCAAATGCACCGGCAGCGTACAAAGATCGGCTTGCTCGCCTTGCAACACCACCTCCTGCACGGGAGCGTCCTTGGCCGCGACTTTCACCGGCTTGTGTGGATTTGCAAGCCGTCCAGTGATCGCCGAAAGCAGCCCGCCCTCGTCGGTGTCGAGCGCGAGCGCCAGTCGCTTGCGCGATCCCATAACGTTGCCGATCAGCTCTGCTTTTTCCGGTCCGACCGCCTTGAACCAGGTCGCGCGCGGGTTGCCGTCGAGCACCTTGCCGACGTCGATCAGATCGATCGGCTGGTCGTGGACCTCGCATTCACCGAGTTGCACGAGGCGCTCGACAAAGCGGCGGAGACGGAAACGCTCGGTATCGATGGCAGGCATGAATATTCCTTAGATTGCAACGAAATCACGGGCCTGTAGATTGAGCGGACGTACAAGGAGAACAATGCCATGCCGGGGACGGAAACGAAACACAAGGTCCGGGACGTCAATGTCCGGATGCTGCGTGGTGGATCGGGTCCGCCTTTGCTGTTTCTGCACGGCGCCAATGGCCTGCCGGTCTGGCTGCCGGTGTTCGAACTGCTCGCCAAGCAATTCGAGGTCATCGTGCCGGAGCATCCCGGCTTCGGCACATCCGACAATCCGGCGTGGCTGCGCAACATCGGCGATCTGGCGATGTATTACCTCGACTTCCTCGACGAGTTCGGGCCGCACGAGATTCATGTCGTCGGCCAGTCGCTCGGCGGCTGGGCCGCCGCCGAGGCCGCTGTGCGGAACTGCTCCCGGATCAAGACACTGTCGCTGCTGGGCCCCGCCGGCATCCGCATCAAGGGCATGCTGAGCGGCGACAACTTCATCTGGAGTCCCGAGGAAGCTGTCCGAAACCTTTACCACAACCAAGACATTCCCGATCAGATCCTGGCCATGCAACCGACCGACGAGCAGGCCGACATTCTGCTGAACAACCGCTTCGCCACCGCGAAGTTTGGCTGGGAGCCGCGCTGGTACAATCCGTCATTGGAGCGCTGGCTGCACCGCATCTCCGTGCCGACGCTCATCATGTGGGGCAAGGAGGACAAGCTGTTTCCGAGTGCCTACGCGGCGCGCTGGGGCGAGCGAATCGCGGGCAGCCGCGTCGAAATCGTGCCCGAGTGCGGTCACGTGCCGGCGGTCGAAAAGCCGGAAATCACCGCGAAGGAAATCATTCGTCTTTACGCGGGGACACGCTGATGCAATTCACATTCTTCCACTTGATGCCCTACCGCCCGCTCGATATGGCCGAGCGCCACAAGCATCCCACCAGCTGGGTGATGCTACCGAACAGGCTCTACGATCCCAAGAAGGGGGCGGACGAATACCAGTCCTACATTGACCAGCTCGTCTATGCGGAAAAACTCGGCTTCGATGTGATCGCGGTCAATGAGCACCATCAGACGGCCTACGGCATCATGCCGGCACCGAACCTGATCGCCGCCACGCTGATCGCACGCACGACCAAGGCTAAGATCGCCATTATCGGCCGGGCGCTGCCGCTCGTAAACAATCCGCTCAATATCGCGGAAGAGTTCGCGATGCTGGACAACCTGTCGCGTGGGCGGCTCATCACCGGATTCGTGCGCGGGATCGGCGCCGAATATCATTCGACCGGAATCAATCCGTCCTTCTCGCACGAGCGCTACCAGGAGGCGCACGATTTGATCGTGCAGGCGTGGACCAAGCCCGGCCCGACTTCGTTCGAGGGCGAACACTTCAATGTGCGCTACGTCAACATCTGGCCCCGTCCCTACCAGACGCCGCACCCGCAAATCTGGATTCCGTCGATGGGCTCTTCGGAGACGGTAAAATGGGCGGCGGCGCCGGAGCGGAAATATCCGTTCCTGGTCACCTTCTCAGGCCGGGAGTTGGTGGCACGTTATCTCAACGTCTATCGCGACCAGGCCAAGCAATACGGCTACGAAGCCTCGCCCGACCAGGTCGGCTGGGCCTCGCCGGTCTACGTGGCCGACACAGACGAGCGCGCGCGGAAGGAAGCCAGGGAGGGCATCGAGTCGCTGTTCAACGACTTTCTCGCCATTCCATTCCAGATGCTGCTGCCGCCCGGCTACATGTCGCTGCCGTCGATGAAGAACACCATGCGAATGCGCAAGGCGCTCGGCGCGCAGAGGCGCCTGACCATGGAAGAATTGATGGAAAACGGCACCGTGGTGGTTGGCTCGCCGAAGACCGTGCGCGATCAACTTGCGAAGCTGCGCGACGAGACCCGCGCCGGCAAGCTCGTTACCATGCTGCAATTCGGCACGCTGTCCGATGAATTGACCAAACGGAATATGGAGACGTTCGCCTCCGAGGTGATGCCGCATCTGCGGTGAGTTGGCATACGGATTGCCAGCAGGACGGACGGAGTCAGAAGGAGAATGCGATGAGGATCAAGCTGGCCGCTCTCGGCCTGTTGCTCGCGGCGAGCGCCGCGTCGGCGCAGGACCTGCCCTGCTCGCCGCTGCGTCTGGTCGTGCCCTATCCCGCGGGTGGCGCGACCGACGTCGCGGCGCGGCTGATCGCCGAACGGCTGGAACCGGCGTTGAAGAAGACCGTGGTGATCGAGAACCGCGCCGGCGCGACCGGCAACATCGGGACCGTTGCAGTCGTCCAGTCCACGCCAGACGGCTGCACGCTCCTGGTCAACGCTGCCTCGATTGCGACCTTCACCGTGAGCTTCAGCCGGCCCGGTTACGATGCGTTGAAGGACCTGATCCCGGTCGGCGGTATCGGTCTCACGCCAACCCTGCTGGTGACCGCCGCCGCCAACCCACCAAGCGATCTGAAGACTCTGATCGAATGGGGCAAGAGCAAGCCGGATGGCCTGACGCTGAGCACGGCCGGCTATGGGCTCATACAGCATTTGGCCGCCGAGGAGATCGGACTGCGCAGCGGGATCAAGCTCACTCACATACTCTATCGCGGCGGCGCGCCGGCGATGACCGACCTCATCACCGGCCGCGTCGACTTGGGCAGCTTCGCTGCGGGTACCATGCTTCCGTTGATCAAGGAGAAGCAGCTCAAGGCGGTCGCGGTGATCGCACCCAAGCGGTCGGCCCTCCTTCCCGATGTTCCGACCACCGATGAACAGGGCCTGACCGGCATCAATTCCAACGTGCAGTTCATGGTGTTGGCGCCGGCGGCGACGCCCAAGCCGGTGATCGACTATCTGTCGGCCGAGTTGCGCAAGGTGGTCGGCGACCCCGCGTTGAAGGAGCGGTTCGCCGCCATTGGGTTCGAGCCCACGCCCAGTTCGTCTGAGGAGATGGCCGCGATCATGCGCAAGACCGCCGAGGACTGGATCCCGGTGATCCGGCGGCTCAACGTCAAACTGGACTGAGCCTCATGCCCGCCAGGATCGGCGTCATCCCCGCCTTGCAATACCAGGACGCCAGGGCCGCCATCGAGTTTCTCTGCAAAGCGTTCGGGTTCGAGAAGAATGCCGTCTATGAGGACAAGGACGGCTCTATCGCACATGCCCAACTGACCCACGGCAACGGCATGGTCATGCTGGGCTCGGTGAAGGACACCGAATACGGCAAGCTTCTCAAGCGTCCGCACGACGCGGGCGGCGTCACCATGAGCGTGTACATCATCGTCGACGATGCGGACGCGCATTTCGTCCGCGCCAAAGCCGCAGGCGCGCGGATCGTGCGGGAGCCGGAGACGCAGGACTACGGCGGCCGCGACTACACCTGCAAGGATCCCGAGGGCCACATCTGGACGTTCGGGACCTACGACCCGATGGCTCAATAGCCGCGCCGCGGCTCGCAAACCGTGGGCTGCGCGATGTGGAGCCAATTGGGCCACGCTGCGGCGTCTCTCCAAATTGACCTTGCGATATCCAGCCTTTACCGTCGGCTCAAACAGGCCAAGAGGCCAACATCGGGGAGGATAAGTCATGCGCAAGTCATTTGCCGCACTGCTCGGCGCAACCGCGTTGATCGCTGTCGCCACACCGGCCAATGCCCAGGACACCATCAAGATCGGCCTGATCATGACGCTGTCGGGCCAGTTCGCGGACGCCGGCATCCAGATGGACAACGGCGTCAAGACCTACATGAAGGAGCACGGCGACACGATCGGCGGCAAGAAAATCGAAATCATCCGCAAAGATTCCGGTGGCATGGCGCCGGACGTCGCCAAGCGGCTCGCGCAGGAGCTGATCGTGCGCGACAAGGTCGACATGATCGCAGGCTTCGTGCTCACCCCTAATGCGCTCGCCGCCGGCGACGTGTCGGCCGAGGCGAAGAAGTTCATGGTGGTCATGAATGCCGCGACCTCGATCGTCACCACCAAGTCGCCTTACATGGTGCGTTCTTCGGTGACATTGCCGCAGGTGGCAGAGACCTTCGGCACATGGGCCGCGACCAAGGGCGGCACCAAGAAGTCCTATACGATGGTGACCGATTACGGCCCAGGCCACGACTTCGAGACGGGTTTCCAGCGCGCCTTCAAGGAGGCCGGCGGCGAGATAATCGGCTCGGTGCGGTTCCCGGTGGCGAACCCGGATTTCTCAGCGTTCATCCAGCGCGCCAAGGACCTCAACCCGGAATCGATCATGATCTTCGTGCCCGGCGGCGCGCAGCCCGCGGCACTCGGCAAGGCATTCGCCGAACGCGGCGTCGATCCGAACAGGACAAAAATTCTCGGCTCCGGCGAGACAACGTCGGAGCAGGCGCTGAAGAGCATGGGCGACGCTAGCCTCGGCATGATCACCGCCTGGCACTACGAGTACACCGACAAAGCGCCGAAGAACGTCGCGTTCGTGAAGCTGTTCAACGAGATGCACAAGCGCAACCCGGACTTCTTCTCGATCGGCGGCTACGACGGCATGCACGTTATCTACGAAGCGGTGAAGAAGGCCGGCGGCAAGCTGGACGGCAACTCGCTGATCGCGGCGGCGAAGGGACTGAAGTGGGATAGCCCGCGCGGCCCGATGTCGATCGATCCCGAGACACGCGACGTCGTGCAGACCATCTATATCCGCAAGGTCGAGAAGGTGGCAGGCGAACCGCAGAACGTCGCGTTCGACAAGGTCGAGAACGTCAAGGATCCGGTAAAGGCGCGCATGCCCAAGTAGGCGCGCTCTCGACTTCGCGCGCCGGGCATTGCAGTTCATCTCGGCCGGGGGATAAATGGCCTCAACGATAGCGATTCAATTAACACGCCTTCGGAGGAACCCTATGCGACGCGCGATGACCGGGCTTGCCTTGTTTGCCGCCACGCTGCTTGCGACGATAAGCGCCCAAAATACGGCCCAGGCCCAGGGCACCGTCAAGATCGGCGTTATCATGTCCTATTCGGGACAGTTCGCTGATCCCGGCGCCCAGATCGACAACGGCATTAAGCTCTACATGAAGGAGCACGGCGACAGCGTTGCCGGCAAGAAAATCGAGCTTATCCGCAAGGACAATGGCGGCGTCGCCCCCGACGTTTCCAAGCGCCTCTCCCAGGAGGCGATCGTGCGCGACAAGGTCGACATGATCGCGGGCTTCGACCTGACGCCGAACGCGCTTGCGGCGGCCGACGTCTCGGCCCAGGCCAAGAAGTTCATGGTCAACATGAACGCCGCGACGTCGATCATCACGACGAAGTCAGACTACATGGTGCGCACCTCGTTCACCGTGCCGCAGGTCAACGAGTCGCTCGGCACCTGGGCGTACAAGAGTGGCGCGCGCAAGGCTTATACGCTCGTCTCGGACTTCAGCCCCGGCCATGACGGCGAGCAGTCGTTCCAGCGCGCATTCAAGGCGGCCGGCGGCGAGATCATCGGCTCGGCGCGCTATCCGGTGGCGAACCTCGACTTCACCGCGTTCCTGCAGCGCGCCAAGGACATGAACCCCGACGTGATCTACATCTGGGTGCCTGGCGGCCCGCAGCCCGCGGCGATCGGCAAGGCCGTCGCCGAGCGCGGCATCGATCTGTCGAAGACCAAGGTGGTAGGCCAGGGTGAACTCACGTTCGACGAAGCGCTGAAGGGCATGGGCGACTCGGGTCTTGGCTTCATCACCGCCTTTCACTACGACCACAATCACCAGTCCGCGAAGAACAAGAAGTTCGTCGCCGACTACAACGCCGAGTTCAAGCGCAACCCCGACATGTTCTCGGTCGGCGGCTACGACGGTATGCACGTGATCTATGAGGCGCTGAAGAAGACCAAGGGCGACACCGACGGCGATGCGTTGATCGCGGCGGCAAAGGGCCTCGCATGGGAGAGCCCGCGCGGCTCGATGTCGATCGATCCGGAGACACGCGACGTCGTTCAGACCGTATACATCCGGCGCGTCGAAAAAGTCGGCGGGCAACTGCTCAACGTCGAGTTCGACAAGCTCGAGAACGTCAAGGATCCGTTCAAAGCGCGGCTGCCGAAGTAAGGAACACAGTTGATTGTAGTGGGCCGCCGAGGGGGACGATGATCACGTCAGTGTTCGGCGTCCTGTTCGACGGATTCGCCTACGGCATGCTGTTGTTCTTGCTGTCGGTCGGGCTGTCGGTGACGCTTGGGATGATGAACTTCGTCAACCTGGCACACTGTACGTTCGGGATGATCGGCGGCTATGTCACCGTGACGCTGATGAATCAGGCGGGATGGCCGTTCCTGGCCACCCTGCCGATGGCTTTCATCGCGGCGGCGCTCATCAGCGTTGTGTTCGAGCGCACGATGTTCCGGTACCTCTACCGGGCCAGCGATCTCGACCAATGCCTGCTCACCATTGGCCTCGTGTTCGTCTCGGTCGCGACCGCAGCCTTCATCTACGGCACCATCCAGCAGCCGGTGCAGTTGCCGGGGTATCTCCGCGGCTCGGTGCAGGTGGCAGGGCTCACGCTTGGCGTCTATCGCATCTTCCTGATCGTGTTCGCGCTCGTCGTCACCACAGCGCTGGTGGCGGCACTTGAATTTACCCGCTTTGGCGCTCAGGTGCGCGCCGCGGTCGACAATCAGCGCATGGCGCGCGGGCTGGGCATCAACGTCAATGGCGTGTTCGCCGTCACCTTTGCCCTGGGCAGCGGACTTGCAGGCCTGGGCGGCGCGCTCGCCATCGACATCGTCGGCCTCGATCCGTCATTTGCGTTGGCCTTTCTGGTCTATGTGCTGATCGTGGTCGCCGTCGGCGGCCTCGGCTCTATCGGCGGCAGCTTCGCCGCCGCCATGCTGCTTGGCATCAGCGACATGGCGGGGAAATATTACTTTCCGGCGATTGGCTCGTTCCTGATCTATCTGGTGATGCTCAGCCTGCTGATGTGGCGGCCCGCCGGCATTTTCGGCAGGCGAGTATGACAATCGCCTCCCCCGCGCTGGCCGGCCCGCACCAGCATCTCGAAGCGCAGGTACGCTGGCGCACCATCGAGATCGTGTTCTGGCTCGCGACGCTGTTGCCGTTCGTGGTGACGCCGGATTACCTCGTGCTGGCAAGCCAGATCGCGATCACGGCCTTGTTCGCGCTCTCCCTCGATTTGATTTTCGGCTACGCGGGCATCGTTTCGCTCGGCCACGCTGCGTTCTTCGGCTTCGGCGCCTACACCGCCGGCCTCATTTCGAAATGGGGCTGGGGCGAGCCTCTCACCGGGCTTGTCATCGCGGGCTTTGCCGCCGGCCTGCTCGGCTATCTGATGAGTTTCATCATCGCGCGCTTCCGGCATCTGGCGCTGATCATGATCACGCTCGGCTTTGGGCTTCTGCTGCTCGAAGCCGCCAACAGCGCGAGCGGGTTGACCGGCGGCGCCGACGGGCTGCAGGGCGTGAAGATGTGGCCGCTGCTCGGCCTGTTCAAATTCGACCTCTACGGCTTCATCGCCTACTGGTACGCGCTGATCGTGCTGTTCGTGTTCTTCCTGATGAGCCGGCGCCTGATCAACTCGCCGTTCGGCCTGTCGCTGCGCGGCATCCGCGAGAACGCGGTTCGCATGCGCGCGATCGGCGCCGAAAGTCGGCCGCACATCCGCAAGGTCTACACCATCTCCGCCATCATGGCCGGCGTCGCCGGCGCCGTCCTGACGCAGACCACCGAGACCGTGTCGCTCGGCGTGCTCGACTTCCAGCGCTCGGCCGACATCCTGGTCATCCTCATTCTCGGCGGCACCGGGCGTCTCTACGGCGGGCTGATCGGCGCCATCATCTATATGATCGCGCGTGACTGGTTTTCCGGCGTCAATCCGCAATACTGGTATTTCCCGATCGGCGTGTTGCTGATTGTCGTCGTGCTGTTCCTGCCGAACGGTATTCTGGGCGGCGTGGCCCAACTCATCAACACCGGGCGCGGCCAGCGCTGGTTCGGATGGGCGACATCGCCGCCCCCGTGGAGGCGGCAGCGGTGAGCACGACTGTCCTCGCCACTCGCGGGCTCGACAAAAGCTTCGGCTCGCTCGTGGTCGCCAAGGATATCGAAATCGCGCTGCCCCGCGGCGTGCGCTACGCGCTGATCGGGCCAAATGGCGCGGGCAAGACCACGCTGATCAACCTGATGACCGGAATGCTGCGCCCGGACGGCGGGCAGATCCTGCTCGGCGGCGAGGACATCACCGCGCTCGGCCCCGAGGAGCGGGTGCAGCGCGGGCTTGTCCGCACCTTCCAGATCAACAGCCTGTTCCCGCATCTCAACCCACTCGAAGCGGTCACGCTGGCGATCTGCGAGCGCGAGCGCATTGCGCGCACCTGGTGGCGGCCGACGTCGGATTATCGCGCCGCGGTGGACGAGGCCTATTCGGTGCTCGAGCAACTCATGCTCGGTCCGGTCTGCACGCGGGAGACGCGCGAGCTCCCCTACGGCCAGCAGCGGCTGCTGGAGATCGCGCTGGCGCTCGCGACCAAACCCAAGGTCCTGCTGCTCGACGAGCCCGCCGCCGGCGTGCCGCGCGAGGAAAGCTCGGAGCTGTTCACAGCCATCACCAGCCTGTCGCAGGACATCACCGTGCTGTTCATCGAGCACGACATGGAGCTGGTGTTCCGGCTCGCGAGCCGCATCATCGTGATGGTCGGCGGACGCATTTTGCTGGAAGGCACGCCCGACGAGATTTCCGCGGACCCGCGCGTGCGCGAGGTCTATCTCGGAGGGGCGCATGGCTAGTCCAGATTTCGTTGAGCCCCTCCTCTCGTTCAAGAACGTGCGCGCCGGGTATGGCGAGGCCGTCGTGCTCGACGACATCAATTTCGAGATGCCCGAGCGCGGCAGTCTTACGGTGCTGGGGCGAAACGGTGTCGGCAAAAGCACCCTGCTGCTGACCTTGATGGGCTTCACCCAGCTTCGCCGCGGCTCGATCGTGTGGCGTGGCACCGACATCACGCGGATGGCGCCGCACCGCCGTGCCCGGGCCGGCATCGGTTGGGTCGCTCAGGAGCGTGAGATTTTCGCCAATCTATCGGTTGAGGAGAACCTGACGGTCGCATCGCGGCCGGGCCGCTGGGACCTCGGCGCGGTGTTCGAGCTGTTTCCGCGATTGCGCGAACGAAAGGCGTCCAAAGGCAACCAGCTTTCCGGCGGTGAGCAGCAGATGCTGGCAACCGCTCGCGCGCTGATGACCAATCCGGCGCTGCTCTTGCTCGATGAGCCGCTGGAGGGGCTCGCTCCGATCATTGTCGAGGAGTTGGTGCGCGGCTTGCGCAAGATGATCACCGAGGAAGGGACCGCCGTCATCCTCGTGGAGCAGCACGCCGAGATCGCGCTGTCGCTGACCGAAAACGCACTGCTGCTCGAGCGCGGTGCAATCGTGCACCGCGCCCGCTCGGCGGATCTGCTGAAGGACCACGCCACGCTCGACCGCTACATCGGGCTTCGCGTGGCTGAAGGCAAGCCGGTCAGGCCGTCAGCCTGATAACCGCCTTGTCGTAGGCTTCCGCCCCGAGGTCGCCACCCTCGAAGATGCCACGCTCGGCGATCCACGCGCGCGAGTCGTCGAAGATTTCGCGCGAATACGGTTCGAACACGATGCGCTCGCCCGGTCCCCAGCGGCGCGTATCCATCGTGCCGTGGAAGCGCTTGGGGAACTCCTTCGTGTAGTGCTTCGTGTAGAGCTCCGGCCGCAGATCGATGTCGGCTTGTGCCCTCCTCAGAGCACGGAAGAACTTCTGCACGTCCTCCATGTCCGGATCGCCGGTGAGCATGGTCGCCATCATGAAGGTGCAGTCGAGCACCTTCCGGAAGCCGAGCTGCTCGGCGTAATAGTACGGGCCGGAGAACAGCGTGCAGGCCGGCACTTCGCCATTCAGCAGCTTCTCCATGCGGCCGAACACCAGTCCGTCTTTGAACGACAGATTGATCTTGTCCAGCGGCATGAACTGCTCAAGCGCCTGGATCGTGGCGTAGTGGCTGCCGGACTGATAGCCGACCGAGATCGGCACGCCCGCGAGATCCTCCGGCTTCTTCACCTTGGAGTCCGGCGGCACGAAGATGCCGCAGGTCGAGACCTGATAGACATCGCCGTAAAGCTTGCCGTGGCCCTTGGCGGCGGCGACATTCACGGTCCAGTGGCAGGCACAGGACACGTCCGACTTGCGGCCGCGCTCGAACGTCTGCATCGCGCCGACCTTGTCGCCAAGCTGCTGCGACGCGCCGTCGCTCGACTGCACAAGCTCACGGAACTCGTAGTCGAGTCCCTCGTCCTTGAAGTAGCCCTTCTCCTCGGCCACCCACTCGTGCAGGCGGAAGTGCGGCTCGATGATGAATTTTTCCTTGGCCATGTTTGTCCTCCGTTTGTTTTCAGCAGCAATTAAAATCACCGCCGTCATTCCGGGACGGTCCGAAGGATCGGACCCGGAATCCAGAGCTATCCGCTTCGCGTTGCGGTTCTGGATTCCGGGCCCGGCGCTTCGCGCCGTCCCGGAATGACGGCAGAGAGGCCTTCCCTTGTTCCGACACCCGGCGGGCGCGGATCATCTTCACGTGGTCGTCCATCAGCTTGCGCGCGCCGGCGGCATCGCGGATTTCGATCAACGCGAGCAGCTCCTTGTGAACGTCGGCAATGCGCCTTGCCACCTTCGGCGTCATCGTCGGGTTTCGCCGCGGCCACGACACGTGCTGCAGCGAGATGAGCTGCACCACCAGAACGCGGTTGTGCGAGGCTTCGGCCACGGCGAGATGGAATTCCGCGCCGAGCTGCGTGGTGCGTTCGGCATTGCTGAGATTGGCTTCGGCGTCGGCGACGAGCTGGCGGAGCCGCGCGATGTCCTCGTCGGTGGCATTCTCGGCTGCCAACTCCGCGGCGAGGCACTCGATAGCGCGCTGCGCGTCCATGATCTCGGCGGCGCTCACGCCGGTGAGGTCGAGCTGCACCGCCAACACCTCGGCGAATAGCCGCGGATTGCCGCGCGCCACCCGCGCGCCGCCGCCCTTGCCCATTTTGATCTCGGCGATGCCGAGCGCCTGCAAGGTGCGCAGCGCATCGCGCGCCACGATCCGGCTCACGCCGTAGCGCGCCGCGATCTCGTTCTCGGTGCCAAGCACGTCGCCGGGCTTGAGCTTTTTCGCAAACAGCGCATCGCGCACATCGCCGATGATCTGCGAGGACAGCGACGCCGAGCTGCCGGGAAAGAAAATCCGGCTGGGAAGCTTGGCGGCGAGAACGGCCGATTGGGTGACCATAGCTGGAAATCTACCTCCCGGCGTTAAGTTAGTAAAGATATCATCTTATATCATGGTTCGACGCCTTCGCGGGGACAGATATTCCCCTCAGCCGACCTGCCGGTGCAGCAGGCCGGCAAGGTGGAATTGATCGTGAACCTCAAGACCGCGAAGGCGCTCGGCCTCGCGGTGCCGCCCGCGCTGCTTGCGCGTGCCGACGAGGGTGATCGAGTAGAGCGTTTGTTTGCTACACACGCTCATGGCAGCTATTGGCACTTAGCGGACATTCAACGCGCTCTGATCGATGTCCGCTTTTGGGGGTATAGCGGACATCGAAGTCCGCGCCGTCCATGTCCGCTAATGACCCAAAGCGGACACTAGCTTGCATCTACCAAACGAACGGGATCAGGCGATATCTCACTTTCCGTTGATATTCCCCATACCCTGCAAGATCGCGTATGAGCACCTTTTCCTCGCTGGCAATCCGGAAATAGAGCAGCAAAAGAAAAACGGGCGTCAAAAGCAGCGTCCACCACGAGCCAAGCGCGAGCGGCGTGCCGACGATAAGAAAAAGCGCGCCGAAATACATCGGATGACGCACGAGACCGTCACACCGGTATCAATGACGCGTTGCCCTTCTTCCACGCGCACGTTGGCGGCCGCATAGGTATTAACCTTCGACACGAGATAGAAAAAATAGAAAGAGAGCGCGACGAACGCGTCGCCAATGACCGAAACGTACCACGGTACGGGCGACCAGCCGAAGCGATTGTCGAGCGGGGGGGCAGGACGATGAGCGTGACAAACGCCACAAAAATAAAGACGACAATGATTTTTTGCGCAGGTTCCTTTTCGTGCGACGGGCCTGCCTGCTGGCGTCGTTGCAAAAGCGCGGGGTCGTATTTTATGAGATAGGTCGTATAGAGCGCAGAAACAAAAATGGACGTACCGAGATATGCCCAGCCTTGCCAATAGTCGAGCGTGCCGGCCGGGATGAACACCATGGCTACCAGCGCCAGCGTGCCTAGCACGCTCGAACGGATCATCTGCTTGTAGGTAGGGCTCACCTGAGCAATGAACTCCTCCGGCTATCCCGTGCGAAGATCGGCTCCGTAGTACGTGCTGGCAAGCCTGCCTGCCGCCGTCGAAGAGCCCCGGACGAATGTCCGCTTCTGGCACTTAGCGGACATCAGGGATGTCTGCTCTGATGTCCGCTATTGGGGGTAAAGCAGACATCATGGCTCACAGGCCTGATGTCGGGCTTTTGACCCAAAGCCGACATCGGCCAGTTCTCATGTTGCAGTTGCGAAGCCGGTTTCAGCCTCTATCATAGCACTCGCTTGGGCCGCACGATGCCGCGTCGTGAACCGAGGGGCGGACATGCGGCGGCGGGGATTTCTTAGAGTTCTCGGCGGCGTCGCGGCAGCGTGGCCGCTCGCGGCGGGGGCGCAGCCTGAGCAAGCTCG